>NZ_JAAUOE010000037.1 GCF_017114915.1 Pseudomonas frederiksbergensis | reverse complement strand
TGGCTGATAACTTTGCCATAGGATTGTCCGTACGACCCACGGATTCACAGCCATTCTGTAGCGAATTTTCCGCTTATTGTGGTCGTAACCTGCAGTTCGCGTCTTTGAGGTTCTCGGCGCACTCAACTTCTAGCGCCCCCTCAGACATCCATCTGCGCTCTCCATCGAGATTACTCGTCACACTTCAGCAGGAAGGTGAAGCAGAGGTCTCCCAAGGTGGAAGGACAAGCTATATCCAGGCCGGGCAAATTTTCATAGTGGATCCCAGCCGAGCTTTTCACATAAAAACTGGGCAAATCCATACGCGCTCAGTGTATCTGCCCATCGCACCATTACGCGCTTTAGTACCGATAATTGATGACCTTACAGCAGTTGCCATAGACGCAAGACAGGGCGTGGGAACGCTGTTCGGTAGAGTTCTCGACCAGTTGTTTGAGTTAGCACCAACACTGAGTGAAGGCGTCGCGGATCGAATTGCTGGAACCTTACCGCACCTATTATCGACAGCGTTGCTGTCACTGGAACAAAGCCATGACCTATCTCCAGATCGACTGAAGGAAATGCATCGGCAGCGTATCCATCAGTTCATCGATGCTCACGTTGATGACCCTGAATTAGACGCCGAAGCAATTGCGAGAGGAATCGGC
Source organism: Pseudomonas frederiksbergensis (assembly GCF_017114915.1). GTDB lineage: Bacteria > Pseudomonadota > Gammaproteobacteria > Pseudomonadales > Pseudomonadaceae > Aquipseudomonas > Aquipseudomonas frederiksbergensis_I. Next base: position 53,794 of record NZ_JAAUOE010000037.1, on the reverse strand, counting down.
CTGTCCACCCGGTACGTGTATGAGCTCTATTCGAAAGAACCGGAAACCCTCATGAGAACAGTTTGGCGCCTAAGACTTGATAGATGTGGAGCAGATCTGAACAACGATCAGCTCCGTAATCGATCTATCGGCGAAATCGCCTTTCGCTGGGGATTCAGCGATGTCGCACATTTTAGCCGAGCCTTTCGTGAGAAATTCAACTGCACTCCACGGGATTGGCGCAAGCGTTTCATAGCAAGCTAGGTCATCCACCGTCATTGCTGAAAATCAATGACGGTGCTTTATTACCTCAACACCTCGAGTAAAAATTCAGCGGTTTTTTCAGCGAACGCTATCGGAGTTTCGACACAACTTAGATGCGCAGAATCAGCGAGCGTCAGCAATTGGCCCCGTGGCAGCCCCTCAACCATGGTCTCCACCACCGATACGGGAACAGCAAGATCGTGCAGACCAGCGACTGCTAATACTGGCAGCTCCAAAGACTTAAGCGATTGTCGATGATCCAATGCTTGTATCGCACGAATGGCGTCGGCATACCCCTCGGTGGAAGTGTTACTTATCAGACTGCTAATCCACCGCATGCACAGTGGCGACCGGGAAGAAAATCCTGGTGTGAACCAGCGCTCCAACGTCGCTTCAACCTGTCCCTCCATACCACTGCGCTCAGCACTCGCTAAACGTTGATCCCAAAGCCGCTTCACGAGTTCGGGGGTATAGTTCGAACAGTTTGCCAAGACCACAGCCTGCAAACTCTCTGACGTAGCGGCAAAAGCTTGGGCGATCATTCCGCCTAGAGAAATTCCGAGCATCGCCTGAGGACGCAACCGCAAGGTCTCAAGTACCTCATGTACGTAATCGGCATAGTGTTTCATATCGGCGGCTACTTTGAGCCGTGGCGCGTCTCCGTGCCCCGGAATATCAATACAGACTACATGAAAAGCACTTGTATAGAGTGACGTCAGCGGCTTCCAAATCTCGCTGCTGGTAGCGATTGAATGCAGAAGAACCAATGTCGGTTTAGAAGCATCCCCCTTGATGAACACTCCCGGAAAGGGCCTACTTGTCATTGATATTCCTCGCAAGCCCACTCCATCAAGCCGATTCCTGTGTACCAATTGGCAACGGCTTGGTAGAACTTCCGCACCCCTGGTATTCCTTGCGCCGCACCGTGAGCTATAAGCCAAGTCCTGATTTCTTCAGCCCCGTTACCTGCGGTATGCACTTCTTCGGTTGCATGCTTGAGCAACGCATCATTATCGTTACCCTCTAATAATTCGAGAAACCTGCGATCAAACGCTTCGTTCACCAGGCCCATACGTGGTGTCGCGATATCGTGGCTAATGCCTCCTGTCGCTAAGATCGCCACGCGCACAGGCACTTGGTAGCTGTCGATGGACTGCCTGAGTAACCCGCCCCATTGTAAGCAACGCGTCATGGTCGGTAAGGGTGGCTGTACACAATTTACCAGTAGTGGAACGATGGAAACCTCGCCAGACAGCCCTGACAGCTCAAGCGGTGTGAGTACACCGTGATCCAGCGTGAGATCCATCGACAGAGACGGATCGAAGCCGTTTTCGAAAGCGGTCGAGATCAAATGGGCACTAAATTGAGGTGCGCCACGCAATTGGCGCTTTGGTGCCTTTAACCAATGCTCGATCGGAGTGGCGTAGCTATCCGCTGCCCCAACACAAAATGGAGGCAGGTTATCAAGAAAAAAGTTGTGAAGGTGATCGTCCGAAATGACTACCAGAATATCCGGACGAGCCTCCCGAATGCGCCGACCAAGTGACTTGAAAGCGTCGAAGATCTCCAGTCGTTGATCGTCTGGAATAGCCTCGGGAAAGTTGAGCATCACGGGTGTATGACTCGCCGCGAATATACCTACGAGCTCAGCCATTGTTGACTTCCCCTTTGATTTTTCGCAGTGATGCCAGAAATTCATGCTCTGGAATATGTAAGCCCAGGCAATGGGCACGCAACAGATAAGGGTTGACGCCCGCGAGATACATTGCTCCGATATCGTTATCACGAATTGCGTCGCGTTGCTCCACGCCAAGATTGATATCGGCCATGTACAAGTCAGGACTCTGTAAATAACGCTCCAAATGATCGGGCTTGTGATGCACGTCGAACAACACTCGGTTCATCCAGTAAGCTTCGGGGGTTGGCATATTTTGTTGCCAGTTGCTCGCGCTCATTTCGTCACCCCCAGGTGCTTTACGACCCAGTCCACAATGGTTGGCAATGTCTGCGGTGTATTGCCCATATGTCCGCCAGGAAACAGACGAACGCTTTTTGGTGAACCATGTTCGAGGAGCAGTTGGATATCTTCAATTGGGCATTGACGGTCATGTTTCCCGTTGACCAGCAACAAAGGAGCACTCGAAAGATCGAGGAGGCCTTGATCTAGAAGTGACAGTTGCTTGAAACCTGCGATGTACTCTTCATCACTATTGGCTCCCAGCATGCGGCAGCGGGTCTCAACCAGCTCCATCAAATAGCTGTCTGGGTATCGCGAAGCTTCAACCCATGAGCGCTCGAACATATGATGCGCACCACCTCCCCAGTTTACGGCAGCCGCTATTTTGGAGGCGGCAGTGTGCGCGAGCTTCGTGGCCCAATATCCACCAAACGAACGACCCAGCAAGGCAACTCGATCACCTTGCAAATCTTCCTGCTCTGCAGCCCAATCCAATGCCGCTATAAATTGTCGCTCAGCATCGACAACACCTTTTACGGGGGACTCGCCAGTACCCGCATTATCGAGCGCCAGAGTGGCCACGCCTCGTGCGAGAAAGGCGTTACAAGCGGCTGTCATTTGCTCTTTCCATGCATCGACACCTCCCCACATCACAATCAAGGGTGGTGACTTGATACCTAGAGGTTTTCTCAGATAGCCAATGACTTCCGCTCCTTCCTCCGCTCGACCTGCAAATGGAATAGCGATTCGTTGAATCGGCTCTTTCCAACTACGACTGGCCGCCAGATAAGTCTCACGCTCCAGGCTAGCGCAGCGTTCTTTATCAGGATGGTTTGGGCATGGGAAGCGACCGAGGAAATACAAACCGCTGGCCTTCATGTAAAGAGCACTTGCCAGCTCTGTATCGCCCGAAGCTTCTGCACGCTTGGCTTGTTCACCGACAGTATTGCCCGCCCCTAACCAGACGGCAGCCCAAGCGGCGCCATCAAGCCCAGTGAGGCTATCGATCAATAGCGGCCCTTCATCGGAGTCGAGCATGTTCATGGGGTGCACGCGTTTTTGAAGGCGATCCTTCATCCAAAGTTTGACTTCGGCCAATGTCTTCGGACGCCCTTGTACATCGAAGTCAGTAAGCGGCAGGTTGCTCATTACTATCTTTCCAATTCAAAAGTGAGCCCCCATGGTATTAACTGTGATACACGTAATCTTTGCCCTGACCGCATTGCTTTTTGACTCGATCAGCGCAATTCGACTCCGCGCATGCCGAAACAATTTCGACTGCTAAGTGAATCAATTTGCCATGACATCCTCGCGGTAATCTCGCCCTATCTTTATAGGAGCAGGTTCATGAGCGCGATACAAAAAGCACTTGTCGTAGGAGGAGGTATTGGTGGAATGGCGAGCGCAATATCGCTAGCTCGTCTTGGTATCGTAGTCGATCTGGTGGAAATAGATCCCAATTGGCGAGTCTATGGCGCGGGCATTACAATTACCGGCCCTACCCTGCGCGCTTTCCAAGAGCTAGGTATCTACGAGAAAGTGAAAGCCATTGCATACACGGGTCACGGCATTCGAGTTTGCGATATTGCAGGCAAGCAGCTAGCTGAATTGCCAACCCCAATGCCTGCGGATTCTAGCGTATGTGGAAGTGGAGGCATCATGCGTCCAGACCTACATCGAATACTTGCCGACCTCACTCTCTCCAGTGGCGTGAATGTTCAACTGGGCATCACAGTAAATTCACTCGATCAGGAGTTAAATCATGTCAATGTACTGTTTAGCGATAACCGCACTGAGCAGTACGACTTAGTCGTAGGGGCTGACGGCATCAATTCCAAAGTCAGAAAGTTGATTTTCCCGCAAGCACCCGAAGTATTTTTCACGGGGCAGAATGCGTGGCGACTTGTAGCACCTCGCCCCTCAGAGATTGACTGCAGACATTATTTTCTTGGGGGCCCCGTAAAAGTTGGACTGAGTCCAGTTTCCGACAAGAACATGTACATGTTCCTCTTGGAGAACTCGTCCTCTGCAAATCGATTTAGCGAACCAGAACTTCACTCTCGACTACGTGAATTGTTAATCCCCTATGGTGGGGTGATAGGCGCCTTACGCGAAGAACTTAGTGTCGAGTCTGCAATCATTATGCGACCACTGCAGGGATTAGTCTTGCCGGCGCCTTGGTATCTTGGAAGAGTCCTGTTGATCGGTGATGCTGCACATCCAACTACACCTCAACTGGCCTCTGGCGCAGGCATGGCGGTTGAAGATGGAATCGTTTTGAGCCAGGAAATAGCCAAAGGCGACGCCATTGAGCTCGTGTTGCAGCGCTACATGGAGCGCCGTTATCCACGTTGCCGGCTAGTCGTGGATAACTCCTTGGAAATTGGCCGCCGAGAGCAAGCTGGTGCACCCATCAGCGCGCAAACCGAACTGGTAGAAAGCACCCTCAGAATGCTGGCAGAACCTGCCTGAAAATCACCCGGAGGAAAGTATGAGTAATGGATCTAGGCTGCCCGTCCTGCCTGAGGCAGACCTCAACGAAAAGCAAAAGCAGATATTGCAAGAAATCCTGCAAGGGCCCAGGGGGAACCTTGACGGGCCGTTTTTAGCCTGGATTCATAGCCCTGAACTGGCAAATCGAGCACAACATTTAGGTGCCTTTTGTCGCTACGACACGCAATTACCCACGCGCTTGACAGAACTTGCAATATTAACGACCGCGGCGTGGTGGCGATCGCAGGCGGAATGGCAGATTCATGAGCCCATCGCCAGAGAAAATGGTATTTCCAGTGATGTGATCGATGCGATCCTAGCCGGGACACCACCTCCTTTCGTGGAGCCGGATGAAGAGCTGGTGTACCGCTTCACTCAACGCCTGTACAGCACCCGCAGAGTTGATGCCGCGCTTTATAGGGATGTGGAAATGCGCTTTGGCACGGCAGGAGTCGTCGAGCTAACGGGGCTATTAGGTTATTACGCTTTGGTGGCAATGACCCTGAACGTATTTAATATTCATCTTGATCATAATTACGATAAACGCCCATTTGAAGAGATTGTCGATACCAATTAAAAAGAAAATAGTCACAAGCAATCCTTAGTAAATTACAAGCTATCGACCCCCGATATCTGCCATCCACCAAGCGTGCCCGCATTAACTACTTGCAAACTATAAAAACAATAGGAATTTTAAGGTGAAAACCAATCCTGCGACAAGACCACAAAAAATACAGCTAATCAATAGCGCCGTAGTACTTGGAATGTTGTCGTTGATTCAATCTTCGTATGCAACCGAAGGAGGAGGCACGGTCTATCCCCTGGGGGTTAACACAGTGCTCGCCGGCAGAATGCCACCGCCGGGCCTGACCGGGTTTCTATACTTATCCGATTATCAAGCTAACAAGACCATGGATGATTCGGGTAATCGCAAAGCCGGCGTTCATGATTTTGAAATCAATGTTCAAGCCATTTCTGCTCGGTTGGACTACGTTTATACAGACTACACACTCCTGGGAGCGAAGCTTGCCAGTCGCATTGCCCTGCCCATGATTAAAGGCGACATCAGCTTCGATGTGAATACCTCAGCGGGCAGAGTGCATCGTAGTGATAATCAACAAGGAATCGGCGATTTGACAATCGTACCGATAATTCTGGGTTGGAGCTCACCCCTTGTCCAACAAATGACGGGAGTTGAGATCTATGCTCCGATAGGCGCTTACGATAAGGAGCATCTATTCAATCCGGGCCGAAACACATGGTCATATGCACCGTGGTACTCATTTACAGCCTATCCTGTCGAGGATATTGAAATCAGCTCGAAGATTGCATACGTCGTCAACACTGAAAACTCGGCCACCCATTACAAATCTGGCCAGGAATTTATTGCTGACTACAATATTGGTTACAATATCGACAAGCAATGGCAGATTGGCTTGAACGGCTACATTTATAAGCAGCTGACTGACGATGAGCAACATGGTGAGTCCGTCTCTCCAAATGGAAACCGCGGCCAGGTGCTCGCCGTGGGCCCGTCGGTCAAATACCAGAGCTCGGGAGTCGGTTTCGTTCTGAAATGGCAACACGAAACTAAAGTCGAAAATCGAGCCGCAGGTGATCGCCTCTGGTTGCAAGCTGCCTATCATTTTTAAGCTCCTAATAAATTAGCGCAGAGCACTAAGCTTACTTATCAGGCCTCCGACTCAAGCCCAAAACAATAAAGAGATAAACACCATGGCTAAAATTTCAAAATGGCACGTACTGATCGGTGGTTTCATTGCCTATCTGTTCGATGCCATGGAAATTATTTTATTATCACTCTCATTGTCCGTCATCAGCAAAGACCTTGGTTTTAGTATCAACGAAGCAGCGATGCTCGCCACAGCAACACTACTAGGCATTGGCGTGAGCAGCATCACCACTGGTTGGTATTCTGACAACTTCGGACGACGTAACGCTTTACTCGCCTCGTTGATCACGTTTGGTGTTCTTACCGCGGTGATCAGCAACATGCACAATCTCTACGTATTGATCGCTCTGCGGTTTCTTTCAGGATTAGGACTAGGTGGGGTATGGAGCATCGTATCCACTTACGTAGTGGAAACTTGGCCACCGTACCAGCGCGCACGCGCTACCTCTTTTGTTGTCAGCGCATTTCCGATTGGGGCTATGGTTGCAGCTTTCGGCGCCAAATTCCTACTACCCGAATGGAGAACGATGTTCTTATGGTCGGGTGTAGCGGTAATTTTGCCGGTGTTGTACATCTATTTCTGGGTACCTGAATCTCCGACCTGGATCGCTCAGAAAGCACAACGCTGCGAGAAAACCGAAAGAGTATCGATAAAGGAAATTTTTGTCGGAGAACTTCGACACTCGACAATATTTGGTACGTTGGCTGCGAGCCTTGCTCTGATCGGTTACTGGGGCAGTAGTACATGGCTTCCTACTTATCTTGTTCAAGACCGTGGTTTGAGTCTGAGCGCAATGGCAGGCTTTATGGCAATGCTGAATCTCGGAAATTTCTTTGGTCTGAATTTTTTTGGGTACGTTGGAGATAAGCTTGGTAAGCGCAGGAGCATTATACTTTCATTGCTACTTACAGCGATGCTAGTGCCTATCTACCTCTTCACCTCAAACAGCGAATACCTTTTCTGGATTGGGCCAGTGTACGCTTTCTTCCTAGCCTTCCCCGGTATTTTCGGTGCCTATTTCAGCGAGCTCTATCCCACTCGAGTCCGCACCATGGGTGCAGGCTTCTGCTTTAACGCCGGAAGAGGGGTCGCAGCACTCGCTCCTATCCTGCTCAGCGGCATTGCAACTTATTACAGCCTGGCAGCAGGGCTTCTTGTTTGCGCGGGCTTTTTCGTCCTATCGGCTCTGGTCATATTGACTCTGCCTGAAAGCGGTAAAACTCAGCAGCAATTCAAAAAACCGGTCGCTCTGTGACGTTATAGGTTCTGTACGAAAAGTCGGTGCGGGTTGGATTGTTGCCGTGACTGGCTGCAGGCCCGCATGGCAAAGCGTTACGAAGTCTCCGACGCACCGTAGGAATTGATCAAGGATCTGGTCTCTCCAGAGCAGAAATGGGTCGCCCCCGCAGAGATGATCGCCTGGTTTTCCATGGAATCCTGTGCTCGGGAGCCGCCTGGTGTGCTCTGCCGATCGCTTTCGGAGCGTCTGCACATTCGACTGAACCGGGAAGGTCTGATCGATCTAGACACATGGATGATCGATTGCACTGCGGTACGTGCAACACGAGCCTCTTCAGGTGCCGGGAAAAAAGGGAGCCTGCAGTTTTCCTCCTTCCTCACCTTCACCGAGGGCGGAAAGGGTGTGACTGATACACACCGTTTCTTGCAGGTAGCTCTCGCGCTCCCCCAGTGTCAGTACATCCTGGGCCGTCGGGTAGTGTTCCAACAGCCGCAGCACGGTCTCCCTGAAATCATCAGGAACACGCGAGTCTCGGGTAAGGTTTTTCAGTAACTGGCGAGTAGCAACTGTGGCGATTGGACGGTGTATAGGCATGACGCGCTCCAGTAGCCAGAGGGCGCGACCCCGCATGCCACCCTCTGCTGACGGGGCGCTATCTACCCGACCTTCACGATGACAACGTTGCACTCAAGCATGATAAGCGCACCACCTTCAATCTTGCAGGGCACGCTTTCGAGACGCGCCCCGGCGCAGGGGCCATCCACACACAGGCCATCCTCGAATCGGAACATCGCCGAGTGGTGCGCGCACATGATGAACTGGTTCTTGTAGGTGCAAAACTCACCAGGATTGTAATCCAGCGGCACAGAGAAATGAGGGCAGCAGTTGCGGTACAGCCAAACCTGCTCACCTCGCCTCATCGCTACCAGGGGCTGCTGCTTTCCATTGATAACTGCCCCCAACGCTTTCGCCCCACCCTCAGGAATTTCATCCAGCCGGCAGAGAATCATCTGAACGTCCGTCATCAAGATAACTCCGGGTTGCCCAGACCCCAGCTCCAGGGTCTCACCACCACCTGTTCAAAGATGCCAGCCTGCATGTAGGGATCATCCGCCAGGAAGGCTTGAACATCCTCAACCGAGTTGGCTTCGACTACCAGCAGCGTGCCATTCATCTTCCCGCCCGTGCATTCCAAGGTTGGCCCGCCAAGCCTGACCACGACAAAATGCGGTGAAGGGTTGCGCAGGTAGTGCCGATGGGCTGCACGTACGCGCTCTCGAACTTGCCGCTGTTCAGGTTTGTCAGTGGCGAAAACGGCGAAGTACTGACTCACGATGACACCCGGGGCAAGATAAAATCATAGGTGGCGTGTTGGAACGCCTCTTTGAAGCCAAACGTCTTGGCCAGGGGGTTGTTGTACTCGCACGGCTGATAGGCCACCCGCAGCGAATCTTTAACGCCGAACACGGCATCGGAATCCAAATAAGGGTCGTCGTGATTAAACAGGTGCGTCACCAAGGTTCGATACCCCGGTGCCTCAATCATGAAGTGCAGGTGAGCAGGACGCCATGGATGCCGGCCAGTGGCCGACAACAGTTGCCCCACCGGGCCATCGGTGGGAATCGGGTAACTCACCGGTACTACGGTACGGATGGCGTAACGACCTTGCTCATCGGTGTGGTAGCGCCCGCGCAGATTTCCCACCGGCTGCTCGATGTCCTGACCGGAGTACATACCATTGGTAGCGGTCTGCCAGATATCGAGGGTCGCATTCGCCAAAGGGCATCCGTCAGCGTCGGTGACCTTGCCCGTCACCAGTGCGGGAACACCTGGTGTGAAGGCCATGTTCTCGCCAAACTCACGATCAGGCATGCCCTCGATGTAGAACGGCCCGAACACGGTACTTTCAGTAACCGTGTGCTGAGCTCGGTGGTTGATAGCGTCGACCAGCATCGACACCCCGAGCACATCCGACAGGAGAATGAATTCTTGGCGCACCAGGCCATCGCACATCTGGCCAGTTGCGGTTAGAAAGCGAACACCCGCCAGCCACTCCTCCTCGCTCAGTTCCACCTCTTGGGTAAACGCATGAACGTGGCGAACGAGACTTTGCACTATTTCGCGGAGCCTGGCATCTGGTGTCGTACTGAAGCTGGCGACCGCCTTTTCGGTGATCGTCGCTTCTGCAGGGGTCTGTTTCATTGTTATTGGCTCCCTGATAAAAAAGACGCAGGCTCTCCGCATGGAAGCCTGCGCCAAAAGGTGAATACGTTAGGCTGGTGCCATACCCAACCTTGCCCGCTGCAGCATCTGCTCAATCGCCGCACGCTCAAATGGTCGAGGGTTGTAGTAAGGACTTTCGCACGCAATCCGCGCCGTTTCAGCCGGCCCCTCGACTGGGAAGCCAACGGCCTCCAATGCCAATAGGATTCCCAGCTTGCGGTTCAGCTCGTAGATCAGAGGCCCGACCTCCTCCGCCTCCACGCCGCCCAATGCGCGGGCAGCGCGCCTGAGCTGGGAGGCTGCTGCATCTCGGTTGTAGTGGGCCGAGTGCGGCAACATGATCGCGTGAGCTTGGGCATGGGGCAGATTGAAGGTGCCACCCAGGGTATGGCAGAGCTTGTGGTGGATCGCCATCCCAACCGCCCCCAGGCAGATGCCCGCCAGCCAAGCGCCGTAAAGTGCCTCCTCGCGCGCCGATGCATCATGAGGATTAGCCACTACCGCAGGTAGCGCATTGGCCAGGGCCCGAATGGACTCTTCAGCCATCAGACTGATCACAGGATTCGCATCCTGGGCATACAGTGCCTCCACTGCATGGGCCATCGCATTCATGCCCGAGCAGGCTGAGATTTCAGCCGGCAAGGTGTGGGTGAGTCGAGGATCGTAAATCACCGTCTTTGGCAGGACGCGGCTGTCGCGCCCGGTTTTCTTCAGGCGGTTTTCCGTCAGGCCCCAGATGGGCGTCATTTCCGAGCCAGCGTACGTCGTGGGCACCGCGACAATCGGCAGACCGGAGTCCAGCGCGATGGCTTTGCCCAGGCCAATGGTGGAGCCGCCACCGACCGCCACGCAGCAATCTGCTCCATGCTTGGCAGCTTCCGCGCGAGCCGCTTGTGCAACCTCCAATGGCACATGCATGACCGCTTCTGCATATACACCAGCACTGCGTTGACCAATCAGTTCGGCAATTTCCTCGCCCAAGTCCCGTTGCTCTGGAGTGGTGAGAATGAGTGCGCGCTCAGCACCCAGGCGCTCGATTTCTTCCGCCAATTTCTCCAGCGCACCCGTGCCAAACACAACGCGACTGGGGTTACCTTGATACGTGAAAGACTTCATGGCGACCTCAGCGTTTAAAATGCGGCGGGATGGTGGCATCCACGTTGACCCAGACCGAGTGCGCCTCGGTGTAGTCATGGATGGCCTCAAAGCCCATCTCACGGCCATAGCCGGATTGCCCCACGCCGCCGAATGGGCTACCTGGGCTAACACGCTTGTAGCAATTGATCCAGCACATGCCGGCGCGGATCTTGGACGCCATCTTGTGGGCGCGCTGCAGGTTCTGCGTCCACAGACCGCTGCCCAAGCCGTAGGCAGTGCCGTTGGCAATGGCCAGTGCTTCTTCGTCAGTGGAGAACCGCATCACCGTCACGAACGGCCCGAACACTTCCTCCTGCGATACACGGTGGTGCGGCAGGGCCTCAACGACAGTCGGTTCGACATAGTATCCATCTACCAGACCAGGTGCGGTTGGCGCGCGGCCTCCGGTGAGGATCTTCCCGCCTTCCTCCTGGGCTACAGCCACAAAGGAAAGGACGCGATCACGGTGCAGGGCCGACGTCAGCGGGCCCATCTCGGTGTTCGGATCCATAGGGTCACCCAAGCGGATGGATTCGGCCAGCTTGATGAATTTTGCCAGGAACTCATCGGCGATGCTTTCGTGCAGCATCAGACGAGAACCCGCAATACAGGCTTGGCCCTGGTTGTGGAAAATGGCCCAGGCTGCCCCGTTCACTGCCGCGTCGATATTGGCATCTTCGAAGACGATATTTGCGCCTTTGCCGCCCAGTTCGAGCTGAACACGCTTGAGGTTTGCCTTGGACGCCTCAACGATCCTTTTACCAGTGGCCGTCGAACCGGTGAAGGCAATCTTGCCCACGTCGGGATGATCAGCCAGCCGTTGGCCAGCTGTATGACCGAAACCCGGCACCACGTTAACGACACCGTCTGGGAAGCCGACTTCTTTCATGAGCTCGGCGATGCGAAGCGTGGACAGCGGTGTGATCTCGGACGGCTTGATTACAACGGTATTACCCGCTGCCAAGGCCGGGCCCATTTTCCAGCTGGTGAACATAAGCGGGAAGTTCCAAGGCACGATCTGCCCCACCACCCCGATCGGTTTACGCTGGACATAGTTTAGGAAGCCCGCCTCGACAGGAATCACCGAACCTTCGATCTTGTCCGCCATGCCGCCGAAGTAACGGAAGCATGCGGCAGTGCGTGGCACATCCAGGTTACGCGAGTCGCGGATAGGGTGACCGGTGTCACGCGACTCAAGCTGTGCCAGCTCTTCGGCATTAGCTTCAATGGCATCAGCTAGCTTGAGCAGCAAACGACCGCGTTCAGCCGGCGAGAGCGCTGCCCAGGCAGGGAAGGCACGCTGCGCAGCAGCAACAGCCAGATCAACATCTTCCGCTTCGGCGGCAGCGATCCGAGTGAGCAGCGAGCCGTCGACGGGGCTCATCACATCGATTTCGCCGCCTTTGATGGCAGGTACAAAACGTCCATCGATGAAAAGTTGGTTTTGCATGGCAATAACTCTCCCTACGCCGCAAGGGCTGCGGCGTGGTTCAAAAAGTTCGGCGGAACGAAAAAATCAGAAGTCGACGGGATATGGCTTGAGCTCGCCACTCTCGTAGCGCTGAGGCAGATTCGGGGTGGCGTTCTCCCACACCATCAACATCGAACGTTTGGTGGAGTAGCCTTGGTGACGGATGTCGGCAGGCATGGCGGCGATGTCGCCGGCTCGCATGGTCAAACGAGCGCGCGGATTACCATCGTCCTTGTCACACACATCCCAGATGATTTCGTCCGACATCTGCAGGAACCACTCAACGCGGTCGTTACCGTGGAAGATCGGCAGGATGTATTCCTCGGTGGTTGGACAGAACAAGCTGGCCTTGCAGACCGAGCTGACCGATGGGTTCCAAGTAACGTCTGAGCGCGACAGGTATTTGAACAGGTTGAAGGCATGCAGCTGGCCTTCAAAACCGGCGGCGACGTGCACCTCAGGTTCATCTTGGACGACATCTTCAAAATGGCGGTTGACCGGCAGGTCGTTACGCAGCGGCGAATCGCCGGGCAGACCAGGCATGCGCTTGGTAGCAATGCGGAAGCGCTCGATGGCCTCAATGTTGTCGCCGTGCTTACGCCCGAATGCACTACCGGTTTCCTCCGGCGCGGCAAATGGATCGAAGCCTTCGTTCGTCCAGTCACGCAGGATAGCCTTGAAGGTTGCCATGATCTTCGGCGTTTCGAACTGCTCGACGTAGTCAACGCCGGCATCGCGCAGCACGCCGTTGAAGGTGCCGGCGTACAGGTCGACTTTGCCGTAGTGGTTCTGGGTGCCAATCACGGAGTCAAAGTTGACCCAGCCGTAGAAGAAGCCCCAAGCAACGTCACGCATCAGCGCACGCAGGAATGCATCTGCCGGGATCAAGTGCGAACGGGCTTGGCCCTTAGCCGGCCACTCGATACGCGCGAAGTATTCATCGCGGGAGATGGTGAAAGCGCCCAGGCGGAAGGTTCGATAGCCGGTAACAGCGTCGGGCGCACTGGCATCAACTTCTTCGAGCAGTGGAAGCGTGTGTTCTGCAGTCTCAAGCATGGCCATGTTGCGTTCTCCTTAGTCATTAAAAGTCGGATTACTTCAGGCAGATTTCTGCCCACTTCTCGACGGAGAGAGAGCCTTGAATAGTCTGCTGGAGGATCACGCCTGGGCGTGGACTTTCAAAACGGTAGGCACAGCCTGCTGGCAGCAGGGCTTGGTGGCCACGGCGCAGAATGACGTAGCCCATGGGGCGACCTTTGGGCTCACTACCCGCCAGTTGAGTGCCTTCGGCACCTTCGAATGGCTGATCAAGTTTGAGGAAGTCGATGCGCACATCGCCGTCCATGCAGATCGCGAATTCATCATGTGCACAGGTGAACCACGGCGAGCGCCCCTCTGCCCGGAGCACCTCCATCACATAGCCAAGGTTCAGGCCAACGATGACTTTTTCATATGGGGCCGACTTATCGGCGACCTCAAAGACGTTGGAAAATGCGTAATGACGGGCATCACCCTTAATCAGTTCGATGGTGCCCTTGCGGTAGTTCGCCAGAGAACCGAAGACAGTGCGATAGGCAGCACTCATGTCGGATTACCTTTGTTGTTGTATTCGTGAGTCAAAGGTAAATCCCATAAGGATCACCAACAATCCCATATCCACCGACCTCAGTGTTTGCGAAATCCAAACAACCGAGACGCGCGCGCATCAGGCCTAATGGCTGGCCCTAAGTCCTAGCGAATCCAGCCTTTTTCAAGCAAAGGCTTATCCCAGAAAGGTTCGTCCGCCATGCGCTCAAGCAAAAAATCAATGAGCGTGCGCACCTTTAGAGCGTTGCGCTGGGTTGCCGGGAACACCGCCGAGAAGTTGAAAGACGTAAGCGGGTAATCCGTGAGCAAGGGCACCATGCGCTCGCTGAGCAAATCGGGGCTGGCAACCAGCGTGGGCAGGCAAACCAGCGCCTCGCCGGTTAGGGCGTAATCCCTGAGCAGGTGCACGGAATTGGAACGGATGTGGCCAGGCAGGCTGAGTTCGATCACGCCCGTGCTGTGATGGAAGTGCCAGCGGTTGCGGGTCGGGTAACCCTCATACAACGCGATACAGTGATTCAAAAGGTCTTCGGGGTGCTTTGGAACACCGTTCAGCTCAAGGTAGCCAGGTGTGGCGAGGAACAATCTGCGTACGCTGAAGAGCTTACGCTCGATGAGTGTTTCGGATTGGGGCGGGAACATCTGGAAGGCGACATCAACCCCCTCCTCGATCGGGTCTACGACGCGGTCATTGACGATGACGTCGAGTTCGATATCGGGATAGAGCTTAGTGAACTCCGCAAGCAATTTGCCGAAATGGTTAATGGCAAAACCGGGCAGCATCTGCACCCGAAGTTTGCCGGTAGGCTTGGCGCGCTGATCGCGCATCTGCTCGGTCAGGGCATTGAACCCTGCAACCATATCCGCACATTCGCGGTAGTAATTGGTACCAATCTCGGACAACCGGACATGGCGTGTGCTGCGGTGAAACAGCGGAGCTTTTATGAACGCTTCCAGCTGTTGAATACGGTGCGTGACCACGGAGCGGGTCACACCAAGCTGCTGCGCAGCACGGGCGAAATTGCCGGTCTCAGCGACACGAACAAATGCCTCAATGCTCAGTAGTCGATCCATTGGACAACTCCATGCTTTTATTCTTATGAGTGCAGCGAAGCCAGCGAGACCGTATGCATGTATAAGCCAAGGCCGATCAGACCTAATATCATGACGGCGATAGTCCGTTGCAAGGCGTTAGCAGTTTTCGTGTAATGCGTGTTCACGGTACAGGCTCTCTCTACAGCCGAGCTTTACAGCTGTCGATTCAGGAGCCACTCTACCGCCAATGATTGGTGCTAAAAAGTAGACAATGCGGAAATGTCTGTTCACTTCGGAGTAAACAATGAACCGCATTGAGGCCATGAATGTCTTTGCCCGGGTAGCCGAACTCGGAAGCTTCTCTGCTGCTGCTTCGCAGCTCGGCATTGCACGCTCTATGGTCACTCGCCAAATCGCCAACTTAGAGAAATTCCTCAGTGCCAAACTCTTGGTGCGTACGACCCGACACGTCTCGCTCACCTCTGCGGGACTGGTTTACCTGGAGAAATGTCGGGAGATTCTGTCGTTGCTGGAAGAGGCAGAATCCGGGGTTATGGAAGAGCGGCACACACCCAGTGGACGCCTGCGAATCAGCCTGCCATTGAGCTTCGGCCTCAGTACGTTGCTACCGCTGCTGATGGATTTTCAACGGGAGTATCCCGACATCCGTCTTGCCTTGGACTTCAGCGATCGGACGGTCAATCTGGCTGAAGAAGGCATCGACCTTTCGATCCGGATCACCAGCTACCTCGATCCCATTATGATCGTTCGCAAGCTCGGTGAAGCGCGTCTGCTCACTGTCGCCTCGCCCTCCTACCTGCTTGAGCACGGAGCACCCGAGCACCCGGCCGACTTGAGCCGTCATGCGTGCCTGGGTTATTCCCCCCAAGTGAACAATCGCCCGTGGGCGTATTCCATAGATGGCAAGCCGGAGCTGTTCTACCCCACCTTCGTGCTGCAGGCGAACAATGGCGATGCCATGGCCCAGGCAGCGGTAAAAGGCTTGGGTATCACACTGCTCCCGGATTTCATCGTCGCACCACACATCCTGAACCAGGAACTCAAGGCCGTGCTGGAAGCCTTCGAGCCCTCGCCTCTTGGAATTTATGCTGTACTGCCCAGCAACAGTTACGTGCCATTGCGTGTGCGAGTGCTAGTGGAGTACATGTCGGAGAAAATAGGCAAAATTATGCCTGCACTGAACCGCTCAGTCAGTGGATGAACGGCGGCACACCTGTCGGGCGCCGCCGAGGATCAAGCTCTGATCGGCGTGGCCTGATAGGCGGCCAACTTCCAATGCCCGTCCAGCTTCACCCATACGGCAAGACTTTTGTTGCGCATCGAACGCGCCGCACCGTTGATGATCATCTCGGTGTTCATTTCCCCGATGACCAGCACGGATTCGCCATACACGCGGATTTCATCGACTGGGTGATCGATGGACTTGTACACATACCAGCCGCTGTGGCATTTTTTCAGGTAACTACTCAGCGTGTCGACTGTGCCGCTCGAATGCACGTAGGCGAGCTCTGGGTGCGCTAGAGCCGCAAATTGATCAAAGTCGCCGTCAATGACCGCCTGGAACCGCTGATTCTCAAGACTGCGGATGAGCTGCCCGCAGGTTTGTTCTTTGTCTTGTTGCACTATTGCCTTCCTCTTACAGTGTGGGATCAATGGGCTCGTGGCCCGGCAGCCAGATACCTCTCTGGGGCGCGCTTGCCGTCCTTGTTCTTGGTCGAACTGGGCGCATGAGTCAACGTGGCATCGACGATGGTGCCCTAGCGCAGCGACAGACCCCGGTCGCCCAGGTAACCGTTCATCACGCCAAAGTTCCCGCCCCGCCAGTTCATGTATTTCCTGTAGGCGACGGAAGTTGAGCATGGTGGATTCGTCAGGGCTTCGTTCCAGGCTCAAACCTGCAAACTGACGCAGGATCGTCGTCTCATACTGCGCTTCTCCCATTGCAAGATCGATGTCATCGACCTGAATGTGTGGTTAGATGCCCTTGAGCCCGAATGGGCTCATGACGTCGACGTTTCAGCTCGTCCCGAATGGCCAGCAGCGTCGCACACATTCACTTCTTGACCGTCAGTCGCAGTATTTGAAAGCCCCCCGTTTCTGTTGGTACTACACGGTGTGTGAAGCCCAGGAAGTCAAAGGCGGTTTACCAAAACCTCGCTTCCTACGATTTCTCGCAGCAAACCGAGCGAACTCGATCAGTCGTGTTTTCGAGGCATTGAGCGATGAACCGAACCTGGCTAACCGTTCCTGCACCAGAAACTGCTAAGCCTGCACTTTTGTCCTGAAACCCACCACGCTGTCGTCCGCGTAACGCACAATTACATCACCACAGGCTTGCCGCTGGCGCTATTCCGAAGGATATGCAATCGAAGCGTACGTGCCTTCGGGAATAGGTGCCGTTACACCTGCCAGACCAATCCATAAAAAATGCTACTCAGCTCGTAACGCTCGATGGGCCAGCCGCGTCAAAGATCGACGCGGCCTCTAGGTGTTTTGGATAAAGAACAGGCAAATATCACCGCACTTTTAGACAAAAACATATCTCAGGCTCAACTATTATCATGTAGAAACTGACAATAGGAAGATATCGTGAAAACTACAAAATCCGATTTGCTCTTCGAAACGCCTACCCAAAATCAGCAGCGTCATATGGAAAGCTCTGCCAAAGAGACAGCTTTGCCTACGGCAATGAGCACTGATTCTGAAAATAACGGACACGTAGCTAGTTCGAGACCACTCAAGGTCATCTTGTCTTCGACCAAGCACCCATCTATGTCCCGGGCACAGTTTTTCAACCACCTCTCTAACGTCCATGCTCCCCTGGTGCAAAGTATTCCTGGAATCAAACAATATGTCCGTAAGTACGTTCAGAATCACACTCGCTTAAAAGAAGATCTCGCCCCAAACAATACCGTTTATCCGCACCTCGAGACACGTGATTCAGTAATCGAACTGTGGTTTGATAGTAATGAAATGTTTTGGAATCTAATGTCTGCACCCAGCTATGCGGACGTAGTTCGTCCTGACGAAGCGCGTTTCAACGATTTGAGCAAGCTTATCATTCTAGCAACTCATGAAGGGCACAAACACCTTAATGCATTGATTGCAGTTACCAACGAACCAGCGAAGGTCAAAACGTTCGACTTTGTAAAACGCAAACAGGGGATATCTCCGGAAGAGTTCTCATCAGGATTACAAAATTACGAAAAAGCACTCGTCGCCAGCCAAGCTTATGAAAAAAATGTCACAGCTCATGTGTGGAATGGTGCGTTGCCTACGGGCAGCAACCCTTTTGGAGTCGCGTCGGACTACGATGGTGTCGTCGAAACTTGGTTCCAGAGCTACGAGGCTTTAGTAAAATTCCAGCGAGAATACTCTGCGACAGAGAATATTTTAGAATTCGGATTACAGTTCGTGGATCGAATTAATTCGTTTTCAGTTATCGCTGAAGAAAAGCCTATATACGACGACTTTCAGCAATAGCTCATTACGCGCCTGAACCATTAATGAAAGTTATTTAGCGAGAAGTCCCTCTTCGCTGGTAAAAATAGATGCAACAAGTCCGTGACTTCGACCGCATTGTGCTGGTTAAGCAAATGTTGGAGGTCACCGCACGCCCTGTTTGATACCGCGGCGGTGCGCCGAGCCTTTGGCGCACCCGTTCGCAAACCAACACTGACCTAAAAAAACAATAATGAGGTGACTTAAATGCTTTCTCGCAAGCGCGCACCCACTCGACCGTTTCCACCACTCAAACCTCTTGCATTCGCTATTACTATGTTAGCGATCACCGCAGGATTACCTGATGCTCACGCATTCGAATTCGATACGGGGAGTCCCGATCTTCGAGCGCGCTGGGATAACACCCTGAAATACAGCGCGGCGTGGCGCACAACAGGTCAGAGTGACAAGTTGATCAAAGGCCAAACAGCGCTCAATCTGGATGACGGTGATCGTAACTTCGATAAGGGGCTTATATCCAATCGTCTGGATTTGCTCTCGGAAATGGACATCTCGTACAAAAACGTCGGAGCTCGCCTGAGCGGTGCCGCATGGTACGACGACGTCTACAATCGCGGAACGGACAATAACGATCCAACCCGTGCTAACAGCTACTCCGTAAGTTATGACGAGTTCACCGATGATACCCGCACTCTGCATGGCAGTAAGGGTGAACTGCTGGATGCATTTCTTTTCGGCAAAACCGATATCGGGGACATGCAAGCCTCAGGTCGTGTTGGTCAGTACGCAATGCAGTGGGGTGAAAGTCTCTTCTACGGGATGAATGGTATCGCCGGTGGCATGGCGCCCATCGATGTAGTCAAGGCCTTGTCGGTACCCAATACCCAGTTCAAGGAACTGATCCGTCCAGTCCAACAGATCTCGGGCCAGCTCCAACTGACGCCGGATGTATCCATCGGCGCGTATTACCAATTCGAGTGGGAAGCTAACCGCCTGCCGGCCGCCGGCAGCTACTTCTCAACCATTGACACTTTCGGAGACGGCAACGAACGTCTGTTCATTGGCGCACCGCTGTTTCCGGGTGCCCAACCGCTGGCTCTCTATCACGGCAACGACAAAGAGGCGAAAGACTCCGGACAAGGCGGCGTTCAACTTCGCTGGCGTACCGAATCGGTGGACTGGGGCCTCTATGCCATCCGCTTCCATGATAAGAACCCTCAGCTAAACGTCCGTCCGGATTTCGCTAATCTGAACCCTCAGTCGGGTAAAGCCGGCGAGTACTACTGGGTCTATCCGGAAGGTATTGAGTCTCTGGGCGCAAGCTTCTCGACCACTGTTGGCAACTATAACATTGCTGGCGAAGTCTCCACGCGCTGGAACCAGCCTCTGGCATCAACCAATCAACACGCCCTTGCCCCAGGCGAGTCGATCAACAACGACGATGCCCCCCTGTATGCGACAGGGAAAACTTTGCACGCGAACATATCCTGGCTGTCCAGCCTCGAGCCAAACTTCATCGTCCCGGAAGCCAACTTCCTCGGTGAAATTGCTTGGAACAGGGTCATGAGCGTCAGCAAAAATAGCGACGCTATTGACCCGAATGCAGACCGCGATGCAACCAGTCTTCGTCTCGTTTACGAGCCTATGTATCGCCAGTTCCTGCCAGGTCTGGATTTGTCTGTTCCGATCGGAGCTAGCTACACAAACGGCGCTTCCGAAGCCTTAGGTTCCGGTTTCGGTGCTGATCATGGCGGTGACCTCAATATCGGACTTAAAGGCAATTACCTGAATACTTGGAATTTGGGACTGACATACACGCATTACTACGGCCCAGAAAATACCTTCCTGGACGCCAACAATAACTACACCTTCGAACAGTCGCTTAAAGACCGCGACTTCCTTGCCTTCACTGTCGGCCGCACCTTCTGACTGAGGATTATTCGATGATAAACAATAAGAAATTTGTATCCCTGCTTACTACCTTGAGTGCCTCGCTGTTTTTTGCACACGGGGTAATGGCTGCAGTCTCCGCCGATGAAGCGGCAAAATTGAAGTCGACGCTAACTCCGTTCGGCGCGGAACGCGCAGGAAATGCCGACGGTAGCATTCCCGAGTGGAAAGGCGGCCTCACTAAAGCCGATCCCTCATTCAAGGATGGCGGTAAACGCAGCGATCCATTCGCGGCCGACCAGGCACAGCTGACCATTACGGCCCAGAATATGGCTCAGCACGCAGATAAGTTGTCGCCCGGCATCCAGGCCATGCTGAAAAAGTACCCGGACAGCTACAAAGTCGTGGTGTACCCCACCCACCGAAGTGCCGCTGCCCCACAGTCGGTTTACGATGCAACTTTCGCGAATGCCACCGGCGGTAAGCTGGTGAATGGCACGGCTGGGGCCATGCCAGAAGGCGCTGCCGGCGGTATTCCGTTCCCGATTCCCCAGAATGGTGAAGAAGCCATCTGGAACCATCTCCTGCGGTGGCGCGGAGCTTCGTGGCACACCAATTTCACTCAGTACCTCACCACTGCAGATGGAAAGCATGTACTGACTAACGACTCCCGGGCAGACCAGCAAATGCCTTGGTACCTTCCCGACTTCAGCAGTAGCAAAGGTGTGTACTGGGCAATCCGGATGACAAACGACGGCCCTCCACTGCGCGCCGGAGAGGCAATTACAGGTCTACAGAATATCAACGCCGAAAACTCCTCAGGCTGGACTTACTTGCCTGGCCAGCGTCGAGTGCGCCGTCTTCCTAACGCCTGCTGCGACACCCCTACCCCTGCGACCGCTGGGGTGATGAGTTTCGACGAACTGACTGTGTACGACGGCCGAATTGACCGCTTCGACTGGAAGCTGGTTGGCAAGAAAGAAATGTATATCCCATACAACTCGAACCGGGTATTCACCGCCTCCAGTCCCGAAGCACTTTTCGATGAGCACCACATGAAATCCGACGCCGTGCGTTGGGAACTGCACCGTGTTTGGGTAGTTGAGGCCACCCTGAAGAACGGAGCACGGCACGTTATGCCAAAGAGCACCTATTACCTCGACGAGGATACTTGGACTGCGGTTTTGGGTGATCGCTACGACGCCAGGGGGCAGCTCGCAAAAGTGTTGTGGACTTCGCCAGTTGCTCTGCCTGACCTCCCAGGCACCGCATCAGTCACTACCGGGTTTTACGACCTGCTCTCCGGTGCATGGTTTGTCGGTGACGTTTTTGCGGGGAAGAGCGAGCAATACCGCATCGTCCCACCCTATAAGGAGTCGGTTTTCACCGCCGACGCGATGGCTGGCGAAGGCGTCCGGTGATCTTGGCGGGGCGTAAGCCCCGCCTGCTTCAAATAAGAACAGAAAAGGTTGTGTGCGATGAAGAAGATAATCTCCAGTTTGCTAATGGCAGTAAGCTGCGCCTGGCTGCCAGTTTGGGCAGCAGATACGGTAGATGTCCTTTCCCAAAAGGCCGTGCTGGGATCTCAAGCACTCCATGCGGTGCTCCTGGACATTAATCAAGCCGGTTCGCGGCTGGTTGCAGTTGGCGAGCGCGGAGTTGTGCTGCTGTCAGATGATGATGGCCAGCATTGGCGACAATCTGCCAGTCCCGTCAGCACCACGTTGACCAGCGTGCAATTCGTCGACGCTAGGAATGGCTGGGCAGTAGGGCACTCCGGTGTCGTGCTGTATAGCGGCGATGGCGGTGAAAGCTGGCAACTACAGCTAAACGGAAAGCAAGCGGCTGCCATTGAGTTGCATGCCGCGGAAAGCTCGGGGGATGCAAAGCGGATCGCTTCAGCGCAAAGATTGTCAGCCGACGGTGCGGACAAACCTCTACTGGTAGTGAACTTTGTTGATGCAACGCATGGTGTTGTCCTTGGGGCATACGGCCTTGCTCTAATTACCAAGGATGGAGGCAAAACCTGGCAGTCCTGGATGAGCAATCTTCCAAATCCACGAGGCTTGCATCTTTATTCGCTGGCTCGTAATGGCGATGAAATAATCATTGCTGGGGAACAAGGTTTGCTGCTGCGTTCCATCGATAGCGGCGTCAATTTCGAAGCCCTGCAAGGGCCCTATGAAGGTAGTTATTTTGCCGCTGCGATACTTCCAAACAAGCGGATCCTGGTCGGCGGTCTGAGGGGTAAGCTTTTCTCCTCAGATGACGGCGGCATGAGCTTCCAGCCTGTCGACAACCCTATTCCAGCCTCCCTCAATGCAATTCGCATCGCGGGGCAAAACCTGCTGTTGGTCAATCAGGCCGGCATCCTCTTGAGAAGCGGACTTACAGACCTGCGCTTCCAATCAATCGCGGTATCCGAAGGACTTCCTTTGACCGCCGCTACTAACACAGCCGATGGTGCCCTGGTCGCTGTTGGTGTAGCCGGCGCGCGGCGCCTAGCACCATCCTCCCTCACCAAGATCGCGGACTGAGCCATGCACGTACAGACCTCCCCTACTCCGTCGACAGGCAGTCTCAACGATTTTGACAGCGCCTCTGGTTCCCTACTGGAGCGCGCGCTGTTTAACCATCGCGCCTTGTTTATGCTGCTATGCCTGGCCGCGACACTTCTGCTGGCATGGCAGGCGACACATGTGACGCTCAATGCCAGTTTCGAGAAGATGATCCCGCGTGAGCATCCTTACATCGCCAATTATCTTGAGCATCGCCAGGAACTGGCCGGTCTCGGAAATGCTGTACGCATTGCCGTAGTGAATCCAGCGGGAAGCATCTACGACAAAAATTATTTGCACACACTCCAGCAACTCAACGATGAAGTATATCTGCTTCCAGGGGTTGACCGTGCAACGATGAAGTCGCTGTGGACTCCTTCTACTCGTTGGACGGGTGTCACCGAGGAGGGGCTGGAAGGAGGCCCGGTGATACCAGATGGGTACGACGGCGGCACTGCAAGCTTGGAATCCCTTAAGCGGAACGTCGAGCGCTCCAACGAAATTGGACAATTGGTGGCCTTCGACCAACGCTCAAGCATTGTTTACGTGCCTCTGCTGGAGCGGACTCCAGATGGTCAGCCGCTGGACTACACAGTCTTCGCTCACGAGATTGAAAAGCTGCGTAGCAAGTACCAAGCGCAAGGTGTTGAGATCCATATCACCGGTTTTGCGAAAGTCGTCGGTGACCTGATCGACGGCCTCAAGCAGATTCTGATTTTCTTCGCGGCGGCCATCCTGATCACCGCGGCAGTGCTCTATTGGTACACCCGTTGCGTACGAAGCACGCTCCTAGTGGTGACATGCTCTTTGGTTGCAGTGATTTGGCAATTGGGTTTACTGCCGTTGCTCGGGTACGAGCTCGATCCGTACTCTGTTCTAGTGCCGTTCCTGGTGTTCGCAATTGGCATGAGCCATGGCGCGCAGAAAATGAACGGCATCATGCAAGACATGGGGCGCGGGATGCACCGCTTGGTTGCTGCGCGTTTTACATTCCGCCGACTGTTCTTGGCCGGGCTGACCGCCTTGCTGTGCGACGCGGTGGGGTTTGCGGTTCTGATGATCATCAAGATCCAGGTCATCCAAGATCTGGCAGTAATCGCCAGTCTTGGTGTAGCCGTCCTCATTTTCACGAACTTAATTCTGCTTCCGATACTGCTCTCCTATATCGGCGTTAGCCCGAAAGCGGCTCGACGCAGCCTTCGCGGCGAGGAAGCCGAGGCGAGTGGCGCGGAGAAGCATGTTGTATGGCGCTTTCTTGACCTTTTCACCACCAAGCGTTGGGCAACTGTATGCGTGATTGTAGCGGCGCTCATGGCCTGCGGCGGGTATGCGGTAAGCCTGAAGCTTAAGGTCGGAGATCTCGATGCCGGCGCTCCAGAACTTCGCCCCGACTCTCGTTACAACCGTGACAACGCGTTCATAACACAGCACTACGGTGCAAGTAGCGATGTATTCGCCGTGATGGTGAAGACAGCTGCGGGTGAGTGCTCGTCGTACAGCACACTAAAGCGAGTTGACGACTTGGATTGGCAGCTTCGCGGACTAGAGGGTGTCGATTCGACAAACTCTTTGGCCTTATTGAATCGCCGTGTGCTGGTTGGGCTCTCGGAGGGCAACCCAAAGTGGTATGAGATTGTGAACAACCAGGCGACCTTGAACATGGTCACCGCGGGGGCTCCACGCGGGCTGTATAACGATGACTGCAGCCTTTTGACACTCTATGCCTACCTCAAAGACCACAAGGCTGACACGCTCACCAACGTAGTCGAGAATGTTGAAAGCTTTGCCAAGAGCAATACGTCTCAAGACGCCACGTTCCTTCTGGCCGCTGGCAGCGCGGGTATTGAAGCGGCCACCAATATAGTCGTGAAACAAGCGAACCACGACATGCTGTGGTGGGTGTACGGAGCAGTCATTCTGCTATGCCTTGTGACTTTCCGCTCGTGGAGAGCAGTGCTCTGTGCGGTACTACCCCTGATGCTCACCTCTATTCTCTGTGAGGCGTTGATGGTCGCGTTAGGCATGGGCGTCAAGGTTGCCACCCTGCCAGTCATCGCCCTCGGTGTAGGCATCGGCGTCGACTATGCGCTGTATGTCATGAGCATCGTGCTGGCACAGCTTCGCCAAGGTGAAAGTCTGTCCAGAGCCTATTACCAATCGCTTCTGTTCACCGGCAAGGTTGTCATGCTGACCGGTGTGACTCTCGCGATCGGCGTAGGCACATGGATCTTTTCCCCAATCAAGTTCCAGGCAGACATGGGTGTACTGCTTGCCTTTATGTTCGTTTGGAACATGGTCGGCGCTCTGGTGCTACTGCCCGCATTGGCTTACTTCCTTCTTCCACAGCGTGTGGGCGAAGCAAAAGAAGTAGCGAACTCTGAGCCATCCAACCTTGAAGAGGAGAATCAGGACGCCGTCAGTTACAAAGCACATGCTTCCGTCCCCTGGGTGTGAACGCACTACAAGAGCGAGGACGTATAGATGGCCCATTTTATGCGCCTCTTTCCTGAATTGAATGCTGAACCGAAACGCCCTTTTGCAATAGGTGCTGTATGAGCGAATTGTTCTCTCTCGCCGGTAAAACAGCACTTATCACTGGCGCAACGCGAGGAATCGGGCTGGCGACTGCTTGGGAGCTAGGACGTGCAGGCGCCAAGTTGATTGTCAGCATCGAAGACATACATGAGTCCGCGGACATAGCGGCCACGTTGTCCGGCGCAGGAACAGTGTAGAGGTCAACTAATCCCGGACACCTGAGGGCCAAGTTATTTGAGGCGACCAGAGGGTTCACTCCCCATTTCTATTTTTTGCTGCATCCTTCCCCCATTTCTGCTCTTTGCTGCATCCTTTCTCCATTTCTACTCTTTACTGACGGAAAAATGGTCAACAAACACACATTCTGATCTCCAACGAGATGTAGGACATAGCTGCGGTTGGTTGATTTTATTAGATTTGACGTTCGCAAGCTGTGTCTGAAGATTTACTTCCGCGTACTGTAAATTCGCGGCAATAGCTTCTGGATGTTCGAGGCACCTTATGCTTTCGATTACGTTAATCAATACGCTGGTGGTGATTGTCACAGTGGTGATCCACTACGAATGCCTGTTGCGCCTGAACGATTGGCTGCCCAGGCTTAAACTCTGGAGCCGCTTCAGGATCGTCGTCGGGGTGTTTGGCGCGATGCTGGCCATGCGCTAGAAGGCGGCCTCGACACCTTGCCTGCATCAACCCCTTCCATGAGGTAAAACTTAAGTTCCTGCATCATGACATCCCTCCGCCAAGGCCTCGGATAAACCAGGGGAACATGCGTAGATTCTGGAAGTCTGCACCGCGCAAGCGTTGATCTACATCAAGTTCTTACGCCGCCCATCCGGCTCTATGCTGGCTTGAACAACGGCCAAGCCCTTCCCCACTCGTCGATTCTTCCGATAGAGCCCCGAGTGAGCCCATGATCCGAACTATGCTTAAACCCTCTGTTAAGGGCCTTTTGACATGCCTGAAATCCGGCCATACCAACATCATTATCTGAAGGCCGCATGCTCCAATTGCAGCGTCCTGGAGTTGTGCTTGCCGATCGGCTTGACCGGCCAGGAGGTCGAACGGCTGGATACCCTGATCGCTCAGCGGGTAAAGGTTAAAAAAGGCGCAACCTTGTACCGGGCTGGCGATCCGTTGCGCTCGCTTTACGCGGTACGGATCGGCTCATTCAAGACCAGCATGCTGTCGGTCGACGGTCGCGAGCAGGTCACCGGTTTTCAGATACCCGGCGAAATGCTTGGTCTGGACGCCATCAGCGACGATCGGCACGCTTGCAGTGCCTTTGCCCTGGAGGACAGCGAAGTCTGCCCTTTCAACTTCGCCCAGCTGGAGAAGCTCGCTCTGCAACTGCCCTCGTTGCAGCACAACATGAACAAGATATTGAGCCGGGAAATCGTGCGTGAACACAACCTGCTCATGATGATGGGCAACATGAACTCCGATGAACGCCTGGCCGCCTTCCTGCTGAACCTGTCGCAACGGCTGAGCGTGCGGGGTTACTCGTCCAGAGACTTTGTGCTGAAGATGCGTCGCGAAGAGATCGGCTCCTATCTGGGCCTGCGCCTGGAAACCATCTGCCGCGGCATCGCTCATCTGCGCGATCTTGCCCTGGTCGAGATTTCCGGGCGTAACGTCAAAGTCCTGAATCTTGACGGTCTCAAGCAGCTGGTCGCCGGCTGTCACCGGGAGCCGCCCCTCTGACACGTTGGGACTGACGTCGCATCCGACTGGGTTGGTAAGCGTGTCGGCGTTCCCTGGCTCGGCTGGACCTGTGGTGAATGCACCTTCTACCGCTCCGCATGCCTTGGCGAGGGCGACGGCGCGCAGCAAGGCCGGGGATTGGTACAGGGTCTGGTCGGCGATCTGCAACACACGTTGATATTGACCCATCACACACCTCGATTCGGCGCCGGTCCAAAGCGTCAGCATGTTCCCAAACTGTACCCGTTGCCTCCTCCCCAGGTTGATTTACACATCAGATTCGGGTTCTTGGGACCTGTCACGAGAGTCTGATCCAGATCAGATTCAAGTGCCGCCAGTGGCGTAAAAAGGGAATGAACCGCGTGATTCGTTGCTACGCGCAAGCCTTTCAATCCAGATGGAGAATTGCACCATGCTCACTGTTAAAGATCATAACGACAGAGCCGCAGCCGCTTACGCCGCCGTAACCGGACAGTACTGGATTGAAGCGCTCAGGGACGGGCGCCATGTGCTGATCCGACCGTTGGCGGAGAAAGACCGCGAACGTGAATACGCCTTTATCAAGCGCCTGTCCCCAGAGTCGCGGCACATGCGCTTTCTGGCGCAAGTCAATGAGCCCGGCAAGGCCATGCTCGACCAGTTGATGGATGTCGACGGCAAGAAGCGAATGGCCTACATCGCCCTGATTCACAACAACGGCCAGTTGATTGAAATCGGTGTCAGCCGCTATGCCGCCACCGGCGACCATGAGTGTGAATGCGCCGTGACGGTTGCTGACGAGTACCAGCATCTGGGCCTGGGAACGGCGCTGATGGAGCACTTGATCAAGGCCGCGCGCAAGAACGGTTTTCGCCAGATGTATTCCGTCGACGCCGCCAGCAATGCCCCCATGCGTGATCTGGCCCATGCCCTGGGCTTCGAGACCCGCCACGATCCCGATGACAGCCGTCAGGTCATTCACTCTCTCTATCTGTAAAAAATGCCCCTCGCCGTCATTGACTCTCCGAGGGGCGTTTCAACTCAGGGCTGCAACAGCTGGCACCGGTGGCTATTCGGTATTCTTCACACACTGTCCACCAGCAAAATACGAGGCTTACGAATAAATGTGGTGATCATTCGCCATTTGCAGGTAACGCAAAAATGGCCTGCCTTACTAAAGAGAACTCGTCAGCTCCACGCTATCACGGTACTCCGGTACCGAGACCGACCAGCCTAGCTCCAGGCTGATGCGCCGGCGCAACACATCCGAGGCGTTGGGTTCGCCATGCACTACATAGGTGTGTTTTGGTGGCCGCTTGAAGCCGCGCAACCACGCCATGATTTCATCGGCGTCGGCGTGCGCGGACAGGGTTTCCATCGGCACCACTTCGGCGCGGATTGGCACGTCTTTACCGTGAATACGTACCGACGGGGCGCCTGCGATGATCTGCGCGCCGCGGGTGCCGCCCGCCTGAAAACCCGGCACCAGCAGCGTATTGATCGGGTTGGGCGCCAGCGCCTTGAGGTGGTGCAGCACCCGCCCGCCAGTGGCCATGCCGCTGGCGGCGATGATCACCGCCGGTGTGCGCTGCTGGTCCAGTTCGATGGAGTCCCTGGCGGAACGCACAAAACGCGTGACATGGCACATGCCTTCGCACTCTTGCGGGGATAACCGGTGTTCACTGCGAAAGCGCTGATACAAACGCGTAACGTCGGTGGCCATGGGGCTGTTGAGGTAAATCGGCAGGTCGGGAATCGCGTGTTTCTGTTGCAAGCGATACAGGTGGTACATCAGCAACTGCGCGCGACCGACCGCAAACGATGGCACCAGCGTGATGCCATGGCGCAGCGCGGTACGGGTGATGACCTCGGCCAGTTGATCCTCCGGGGATTCGTCGGGATGCCGACGGTCACCGTAAGTCGACTCCACCAGCAGATAATCGGCCTGCTCGATCGTCTCCGGGGCAAACATCAACGGATCGTTCGGCCGCCCCAGATCCCCGGAGAACACAAGCGTGACGCCATCGGCGACGACTTCCACCGTCGCTGCGCCCAGAATATGCCCGGCACCGCGCAACAGAATGCTCATCCCCGGAACAATATCGACCCGGTGGTGCAACAGCACCGGCCGCAGCAATTTCAATGCCCGCTCAGCGTCTTGTTCGGTGTACAGCGGCAAGGCCGGAGAGTGTTTGGAGAAACCATGGCGATTGGCGAACTCGGCTTCTTCTTCCTGCAAGCGGCCGCTGTCGCGCAGCAGGATTTTCACCAGCTCACAGGTGGCAGGCGTGGCATACACCGGACCGCGATAACCGTTGCGCACCAACACCGGCAGGTAGCCGCTGTGATCCAGGTGAGCGTGGGTCAGCACAATGGCTTCGAGGTCGCGAACCGGCAGCTGGAACGGGTCCCAGTTGTGCAAGCGCAGTTGTTTATAGCCCTGGAACAGGCCGCAATCGATCAGCACATGTTGGTCGCGATGTTCCAGCAGGTACTTGCTGCCAGTAACCGTGCCCGCAGCTCCGAGAAATGTCATTTGCATGGCCGTTTCCTTGCGCATTCATGGAGTGCTATTGATCGCTCCTTTACGCCCATGGGCAGTTGATTTTTATCAACCCAGGCCGCACGGGTTCATCTTTTCAGTCGAGCCGGGGCAATGGCTTGACGATCGTCAGGCTGCAGGGTGACCGGTTCAATACACTTTCGGCCGTACTGCCGATGAATAGATCGATCCCGCGATGGTAGGTCGTTCCCAGGACTACCATGTCAAAGGCATGTCGTTGTGCGAAATGTGCGATCACCTCAGCGGGGATGCCAAGCAGCAGATGCCGCTGTTGTTTCTCGATTCCGTAGCGTTCGGCAAGCGCCTCAAATGACTCCAACTGAGCATCGCTGACCGCGTCTCTCAAACTGCTGTCCAGTGTCGCTGTCGGCACGTTCATCTCGGACTCCCCTAACTCCGACCAGCCGTCGACGTTGAGCAGGTGCACGGTGGCGCCACAAGGTTCGGCCAGGCTCGAAGCCAGGTCAAGAATCCGGTCATTGAGCCCTTGGGTCAGCTCCTCCAGATGGGACAAGTCGATGGTCGCGAGTATGCTCAACGGCTTGGGGTTTGTGGCATCGATGACCAGGTGCAAGGGGGCCGGACAGTCGCGCAGCAACTGCCAGTCCAGCGGCCGATGGAAGGCGCGATCGAGCGCCGATACGTGGTGTGTGTCCTTGATCACCAGGTCTGCATGGAAGTCATTCACGTACTCCAGCAGATGCGCCAGGGTCGGTCTGGCCCACACCACTTCAGTGCTCACCTGCACGCCTTCGCATCGTTGAAACCGGGCCTGCTGCTCCAGCCAGTGACGATGAACCTGCAAGTAACCTTCCCGCGCCTGGGCCATGGCGTCATGGTCAAACAGGCCGGCCGCCGCCAGCGCCTGGACATAATCGAAAGCGACAATGTGCAGCATCGCACCGGTTGCACAGGCCAAGGCTCGCGCTCGTTCGAACGCCGGGGTGCGGACCATTTCGGTCGGGGCAATCAATAGCAAACGTTGAATTTTCACCCTCACCCACCTCATCTGGATAGCTTCAGGTTTGACTCAAGTATCGGGGGACTCTCGCCGTGAGGCTCTGATTTTTATCAACTAATGGCCGACTAGCCATCGGCTCGCCGCCTGACGCTCGAGCCCGGCTGCCTGACCGCCAGAATGCTGCCCGGCACCGAGTACAGCGCACGCTCGGTGTTGCTGCCGATCAGGCGGTCGATCCCCACGCGATGCACCGTGCCCATCACCACCACATCCGCCAGGTACTGCTCGACAAACTCACTGATGACCGGCACCGGCAGGCCCATGACAAAGTGCCGACGCTCGGGAGGAACACCGTAGCGGTCCGCCAGGGTGATAAACGCCCGGTGCAGGGACTCGCGCAGTTCCTCGACGAAGTCCACACTCCAGCCACCGGCGATCAGCGGCGCATCGCCGTTGAATGCAGGCGACAAGTCGTAGGCGTACAGCAGGTGCAGCGGTGCGTCGCATTGCAGCGCCAGTGCGTTGGCCGTCTGGATGATGGTGTCGTTCAGGCCACTGATTTGCGTCGCCGGATCGAACGGGTCCACGGCGGCCACCACCCGGTGCGGCAGCCCGTAACGGACCTGGTTGACCAAGTGCACGGGGATCGGGCATTCGCGAAGCAAATGGCAATCGAGGGGGGTGATGAACACCCGTTTGAGCGCTGGTTCCAGGGTGACGTCCTTGATCAGCAGGTCGGGCTTGAGGTCTTCGACGGTCTTCAAAATATCCAGCAGCGGATGGGTGGTGAAGATGGCTTCAACCGTCACTGCCACACCCTGCCCGCTGAGCCGCTCGACCTCGTCGGCCACCCATCGATGACAATGGCGCAGATAGCGCTGATACCCTGCCTCATCGATTTTTTCATCCCACAGGTGAACAATCGGTGCCGGATCGACAAAGGCCCGCACATCCAGCGCGGCCCCGCTCGCCTTGGCCAGCGCGACGGCACGGAGCAAGGCAGGGGACGGATGCAGGGTTCGGTCGGCGATCAGCAACAAACGTTGATATTGACCCATCACACACCTCCGCTCTAAGCCGGTCCTTATCCGCCGGCATTGCCCAAGACTGCGCTCATGGCCCCCTCCCCCAGGTTGATTTACATCAAATACCCGCCAATGAACGCCCTCGTGACGGGTGTCCGATCCAGATCAGTCCAGCGACGTAGACCTGTCGGGTTTGATCGCCAGCACACTGCAAGGGGCTCGGTGCAAGAGCTGTTCGGCAGTCGTCCCCAATAGCTTGTTCAACCCCGAGTGCTGCACCGTCCCCATCACAATGACATCGGTGCGATGGTCCTCGGCGAACTTGCAAATACTCGGCACTGGCGCACCTTCGATGAAGTGCCGACGCTCCGACGGCACGCCGTGACGCTCGGCCAACGCCGTGAACGCCTGGTGTTGCGCCGTGCCCATGGCTTCGTAAAGACCGGAGGCCAATGGCAGTGCGCCAACGCCCATGTCCAGGGCATACACGGCTGTCCAGTCATACGCATGCGCCAACTCGATCTGCGCCTCACACTGTTCAGCCAGCTTGGTGGCGGCGTCGATAATCTGGTCATTGAATACCAGGTCCTGCTCTTCGCTACGCAACACATCGACGATGGCCAGCACGTTGCGTGGCCGCGCATTCAGCGCGTTGGTCACCAGATGCACCGGCACCGGACAATCGCGCAACAACTGCCAGTCCAGCGGTGTGAAAAACACCCGCTTCAACGCCGACTCTTCCTGGGCGTCCTTGATGATCAGGCTCAGCGACATCTCATTGACGAATTGCAGGATTTCCTCGTAAGGGTGCTGTACCCACACCACCTCGCTGGTGACCTCGACGCCGTGTTTTTTCATCAATTCGGCCTGCTCGGCCAGCCATTGCCGATGGGTTTGCAAATAACCGTCCCGGGCCTGGGCGATCTGCTCGGGGGCAAACAGGCCGGCGACGGCCAGGGCCTGCAAGTAATCGAATGCCACGATGTGCAGCGGCGCTTGCATCGCGCGAGCCAACGCGGCGGCCCGGTCGAACGCCGGAGTACGGGTCATGGATTGGGGGGCGATCAACAGTAAACGCTGAGTCTGCGACATGGGACACCTCGGCACGCGGCCATCTCGATGAAGTGAGTAGAACCCTAGAATGATCGCAGCAGAATCGGACGACTTGATCTTTGTCAGCTACAGCGCGCGGAAGCACGTTAATGCAGCAACATGCCCGCCCACATCGCCAACGTCAGCAAGACCTGGCCGGGAATGACATACGCGGCGAACCGTCGCCCGCCGCTGACCCAGGCCACCAGGCATTTGCTCAGGGAGTTACTGCTGACGGCAACCAGTGTGGGCGCGGCAATGGCGTCGAACGGCAACAGCCCAGCCTTGGCCAGGGCGCCAATGGACGCCGTCGAAGAATGTGCATCGGCGAAACCGGTGAGCGTCGTCGTGACCATCACGCCCACTTCTCCAAAGTGGCTGAGCACCATCGAAGACACAAACGTGATGCCGGTCATGGTCAGTGCGATGACCAACGCCAGCTTGAGGTTGAACGCCCCACCGACCTTGACCGGCTGATTGGCGCCACTCTCGGGTTTGCGCAACATCAGGCTCAAGCCATACAGCGCCGTGGCAGCGGCCCCCAACAACAGCGGCCCCCACATGTGCCGCAATAGACCGGCGTCGACCGCCCCCAGGATCAGGCCGACCTGAATGATGGTCGCCAGGTTGGACAGCATCGCTGCCGCGCTCAGGACTTTGATGTTGCCTGGCTCCTTGGCGACAAGGTGACCCATCGCGGCGATGGTCGCGATGCTGGAAGCAAACCCGGAGGCGATGGCGCTGACCACATAGCCGTAACGGGCACCCAAGGTACGAACGGCAATATGCCCTATTGCCCCGACGGCCATCAGCAACACCGTCAGGGTGCAAATGGTGCGCAGATTGATGGCGGCATAGGGGCCGATAAAGCGATCCGGCGCCAAGGGCAACACCACCAGGGCGGCGACCAACAGCACCAGACCGTCGCGCATCTCCCCTTCAGTCAATTGGCTGCGCGCAAAATGATGCAGTTTCTGGCGATACGTCAGCAGCCCCGCCACCACCACGCCAATGGCGATGGCCAGTTCGGGCGCGCTGTTACACAACGCCCCCAGAGCCAATACCGTGAATAACGCCACTTCACTGGTGACACCAGGGTCAGTGCCCAGGCTTCGCCAGTAAGCCACGGTGACCAGCAAGGCCACAGAAATCGCCATGATGCCCACCAGCAAACCACCGCCGATCTGCATCGCCACATAACCCAGCAATGCGGTAATCGCGAACGTGCGCAATCCGGCACAGGCACGACTGTCCCCCCGCCCCTTGTGCCGTTCACGTTCAAGGCCGATGAGCATGCCAATCCCCAGCGCAGCCGCCGCGCCTGCCAGGCCCAAGGTGTCGTTCATGCGATTGCGTCCGGGTTAGCCATAAGCCCCAGACTGCGCCGGCGTGACGCAAGAGAGGTTGATAATGGTCAATGTTTTGTAGATGGACGCGCGACTCACCACACGTCGGACCGCCCGCTGCATCACTCGCCTGGTTGATAAAGATCAATCCCTCTCCCCCGGTCGGCGGCAGGATAAAAGCCAGCTCCTGCGCAAACGCAGGGGGCCAGTGAGCACTGGAATTTCTACGGTTATTGACGGGAGTTTGGTCATGTCTGAGCAATCACGCTTCATGCTGGTCGTCTCGCCCCTCATGGAAAACAGCCCCGCGTTCGACCGCGCCGCCGCGTTGGCCAAGGCCGCGGGCGCAGCCCTGCACATCGTCGCCTTCGATTACCTGGAAGGCCTGGCAACGGCGAGCATGGTCAACGAACAAGCGTTGGAGCAGCTGCGGCTGGGGTATGTCGAGCGCCATCGGCAATGGCTCGAAGAACAGGCCCGCCCCTTGCGTAAAATCGGGGTGCCCGTCACCACGGAGGTGATCTGGGTTGAACGACCTTTGCAGGAAATCCTCATTCATCTCAAAGAACAGCCCATGGCGGTACTGATCAAGGCACTGGAATACGAGTCGCTGCTGTCACGAATCATGTTCACGCCCCTGGACATCCATTTACTGCGCGAATGCCCGGTGCCGCTGCATTTTGTCAGCCACGTGAAGCACGCGCTGCCGCGCAAGATCGTCGCCGCGGTCGATCCCTTCCATAGCAACACTCAGTACAAGGATTTCAACGACAGGATTTTGCGCGAGGCCTCGAAACTGGCCAGCACCTGTAACGCTCAGCTCGACGTGATCTACGCCCACGATCTTTCATCCCTCAGTGCGGACGAGTTCGATTTCGACAGTAGCTCAGCGCTGTTTGCCCCAGGCAAAGCCAAGACGTTATTTGATGCTCAGGCCGATGCCTTCCGCGAACTGGCCGAGCGCAACGGTATTGCGCCAGAGCAACAGCACATGATCATGGGCAACCCGACCAAGGTTCTTACCCAATACGCCGACGCCTACGACATCGACGTGATTGTCATGGGCCGGGTCGGCCACCGAGGCGTGGGCCGACTGGTGGGCAGCACGGTGGAGCATCTGCTGTACAAGATGCCGTGCAGTGTCTGGGTGGTTTCACCTGAAGTACTGTAGAGCGCTGTTTCGCACAGCCACCACCACATAACTTGCGCCAGCGCTCGGTCACTACTGATGTACTGCCGGGCGCTGAACAGCAACATGATGCTCAGGGTTCCTCGAACGCATAACCAGTTTGCGCAGCTCACTGAACCAGAAAACAGCACTGGCCATGGCAAAACAGCCCCCCCACTGGCTCAGTGTCAATGCACTCGTGCTGAACGCCTTATTGAGTGGCGACCAGTGCACCACGGCAACCTGCAACGTCAGCGCCAGCGCAATTGCCCCCCAGAGCCACCGATTGGAGAACAACCCGATAAATGCACTGGCCGACTCTGAGCGAGCACTCAGCGCATTGAACAGCTGCGCCAATACAAGGACGGTAAAACCGGCAGTGCGTGCCTGAACCAGCGATTCATGCCCCGGTATCAAACCATCGGGCAGCATCCAGTCGACCGTCAGCAAACTCGCCAACGCCATCACCAGACCGACCTGGAGCACACCACGCCACATGTTTGCATCGATGATTCGATCCGTGGACTTGCGTGGGCTACGCCTCATCACACCCTCATCATGCGGATCAAGCCCCATGGCGATGGCTGGTGCCGCATCAGTAATCAGATTGATCCACAGAATCTGGGTGGCCAGCAGCGGCAGGACGATCCCGCCCCGTTCATCAACCAGGCCGATGACGCCCGCACCGATGACAGCAAAAAAGACCGTCAGTACTTCCCCCATGTTGGAAGACAGCAAGTAACGGAGAAACTTGCGGATATTGTCCAGAATCCCGCGCCCTTCACGAACAGCCGACACGATGGTTGCGAAGTTATCGTCAGCCAGAATCATTTTTCCAGCTTGCTTGCTCACTTCCGTGCCGGTGATGCCCATGGCAATGCCGATATCGGCCGACTTCAGTGCCGGAGCATCGTTCACGCCATCCCCGGTCATTGCCACCACATGCCCCTGGGCCTGAAGCGCATCGACGATCCGCAGCTTATGCGAGGGCGCCACGCGTGCATAAACCGATGTCGATTTGACGGCCTCGGCCAGTGCCGCATCGTCCAGCTTATCCAGATCGGCACCGGTCAACGCCCCGGCACCGGCCTGAATGATGCCCAGATCCTCGGCGATGCGGGTGGCCGTTCGCGGATGGTCGCCAGTGATCATAATGATGCGGATACCAGCACGATGGGCCTGGGCGATAGCCGGCGCGACTTCTTCACGCGGTGGATCACTGATGCCCACCGTACCGATGAAAACGAGCGCTGCCTCAAGGGCTTCACCGGCCGTGACATCCTCGCCAGGCGCCAAAGAACGGTACGCCACGGAAAGCGTACGTAATGCCTCACCCGACAACTCATTTACATCAGCCACGGCTTGTGCACGCAAATCGTCGGTGAGAGGCACCACATCCATGCCGACTTGAATATGTTTGCAATGTTGAAGCAGCACATCGGGCGCGCCCTTGCTGATCAGCAAGCGCTCATCGTTATGCTCATGATCGATGACCACGGCCGACATCATTTTTCGAGCGGAGGTAAACGGTATTTCAGCCACGCGCTCGAAGCGCTCCAGGCGGCGTGCGGGTGCATCCAGCTTGCGCTCCGCCACCAGAAAGGCGCCCTCCGTCGGATCGCCTTGAATCACCCAGGTGCCATCTTCCTGCTGTGCAAGCGTGGCATTGCCGGCCAGGCTTCCGCCGCGCAATAACAGCACGTTTTCGCTGTACACCGGACCACCGCTCAGGGGCACGTCCTGATGATGAATCTGCCCCTGCGGGGCGTAACCGACACCGCTGACCACCCCTTTGCCTGAGGCGGTCATGGTTTGCTGGATGGTCATTTCAGAACGGGTCAACGTGCCGGTCTTGTCGGTGCAGATGACCGATGCAGAGCCCAAGGTCTCCACTGAAGACAGTCGCTTGATGATGGCTTTGTTGCGGGCCATCCGCAGCATGCCGAACGCGAGCACCAGTGACAGAACGGCGGGCAGTCCCTCTGGCACCGCAGCCACCGCCAGGGACACACCCAGCAGGAGAACCCGCAATACATCGTCGACACCCTGAATATCAGTGAGCATCAGCACGGTCGCGACGACGACCGAGGCGATAACCAGCACCGCGAGGCCAATCATCTTGCCTATCTCACGCACCTCCTTTTGCAAAGGTGTCACCTCTTCGGGTGTGACATCCATCAGGTGCGCTATCGCCCCGACTTCCGTCGCCATGCCGACCGCCGTGACAATGCCGAGCCCCGAACCCTGAACGATAGCCGTGCCTTTGAAAACCATGTTGGCGCGCTCTGGCAAGGGCACTTCGCTGTCCAGACGGAGCGTGTTTTTGCAAACTGATTCACTTTCGCCGGTCAACGAAGCTTCCATTACCTGCAAGGCATTGGCCTGAATGAGGCGAGCATCGGCGCCTACCGAGTCGCCTTCGGACAACACCAGCAGATCCCCGATCACCAGGTGATAACTGGGGATACGCGCCACGGTGCCGTCGCGGATGATTGAAGAAGAGGTTTGAGTCAGTTTGGCCAGCGCCGCAACAGCTCGTTGTGAACGGGTTTCCTGGAAAAACCCCAGGAACGCATTAACCAGCACAATCAGCACGATGACCAACGCATCGACAGGCCAATCGCGGCCATCCATCAGGAACCAGGTGGCCAAAGTGATGGCCACCGCGGCGAACAGCAGATACACCAGCGGATCGCGAAACTGCGCCAGAAGATAATGCCAGGCAGGTTTGACCGGTTGGGTCCGTAACTCATTGGGCCCGTCACGGTTCAACCGGGCCTGGGCTTGCGCGCTGGATAAGCCCACGCCGATGTCTGTGTCCAGCTCACGGGCAATCGTCTCCACGTCTTTAAGGTACGGGGGCGCGATACGGGGGCTGCCAGACTCAACTGTTCTGCTCATCTCTCGGAAGCCTTGTTGATTTAGCTCAATGTCCTTGCGCTGTTCAAGTGTAGAAAAAACTGAGCGGACCGGGCTTGCGGTCCATTGCCATCAACGCATCAGACAGAGGACATCACCATGAACGACTTGAGTCTGCGCCAGAGCATTATGGACGAGCTTGAGTTCCAGCCTGAGATCGATGCCGCCAACATCGGGGTAACCGTGGACAATGGCGTCGTCACGCTCACTGGGCACGTTAAAAGCTACGCGCAAAAAATCAGGGCGGAACGCGCGGTAAAAAGCATAAAAGGGGTACGCGCCGTGGCCGAAGAAATTCAGGTCAGGCCGATGAAAAGCGCCGGCACGGCAGACGACGCCATTGCCTCCCGCGCCTTGAATATCCTCACCTGGAGCTCCGACATTCCCGAGCAGGACATCAAAGTCATTGTGCAGAAGGGGTGGATCACCCTTGAGGGCGAAGTGGACTGGCAGTACCAGAAAGAAACCGCCGAGATGGCTGTGCGCAAGCTGTCGGGAGTGGTAGGCGTGGACAATCGGCTCGTCCTTCGTCCGCAGGTGAACGTGGACGATATCCAGCGTCGTATCGAAGAAGCCCTCAAACGCAATGCCGAAGTCGATGCCAAGGCAATTCACATCAAAGTCGAAGGCGATGTGGTGAAGCTTGAAGGCAAAGTTCATTTGTGGCGTGAGCGTCAGATCGCCGAACGTGCCGCCTGGTCAGTACCGGGTGTGAGGCAAGTTGATGATCATCTGCGCATCGCCTGAGTCAACGAGCCCGGGGAAACCATCATTTCCCCGGGCATCAAGGACTGCGGCGGTTCAACGGGCTTTACCCGTTCGTCAATTGCTCCCGGCGATCTTCCGAACGGAATCGGTGCCCACGTGCACAACACCTATGCTTTATATATAAATCCCCAAGGCGCCATTGACATGACTGAAGTCCGCCTGCTTCAGGGTCAACACCTCAAGGCTGCCTGTTCCAATTGCAGTGTATTAGAGTTTTGCTTGCCTTTTGGTCTCGACAAACAGGAACTCGAGCGGCTGGACAAGCTGATTTTGCAACGGTTCAAGGTCAGGAAAGGCGCCCCCCTCTACCGCGCAGGCGATCCCTTGCGTTTGCTGTATGCGATCCGTATTGGCTCATTCA
Organism: Pseudomonas frederiksbergensis; assembly: GCF_017114915.1. GTDB lineage: Bacteria > Pseudomonadota > Gammaproteobacteria > Pseudomonadales > Pseudomonadaceae > Aquipseudomonas > Aquipseudomonas frederiksbergensis_I. Next base: position 14,365 of record NZ_JAAUOE010000037.1, on the reverse strand, counting down.
AGACCAGCGTGCTGTCGCTCGATGGCCGCGAGCAGGTCACCGGGTTCCAGTTGCCCGGCGAGATGCTCGGCCTGGACGCCATCAGCGCCGATGAGCACACCTGTAATGCATTTGCCCTGGAGGACAGTGAAGTCTGCCCCATCCATTTTTCTCAGCTGGAAAAACTCGCCCGGGAGCTGCCGGCACTGCAACACAACCTGAACAGGTTTCTGAGCCGTGAAATCGTCCGCGATCACGATCTGCTGATGATGTTGGGCAACATGAACTCGGATGAGCGTCTGGCCGCCTTTCTGCTGAACCTGTCGCAGCGCTTGAGCATGCGTGGCTACTCATCCAGCGAATTCATACTCAAGATGCGGCGCGACGAAATAGGCTCCTACCTGGGGTTGCGCCTGGAAACCATCTGCCGGGGTATCGCCCATCTGCGGGAACAGGAACTGGTGGAAATAGTCGGTCGTGAAGTCAAGGTGCTTAACATGCACGGGCTCAAGCAACTGGTCGTAGGTTGCCATTCGGCGGTCCTCCACTGACACTGCATGGCTTTTCAACGCTTATCAAGGTAACGAAAAAGCTCCTCCTCCTGATCAAAGTGCAGCCGCACGAGGGTATCCAGGCGAATCAACTGATGCTGTATCTCATCGACAGAAGCTGTTGCAGGGTCGGCACTGAAATCCGTGCTCATGCGCGCCAGTAAATGGATCAGACGGAAGATCTCGCGGTGGACGTGGCTCATCGCCGACATGGGGTCCTCGCCGGGCAGGCTTTGCGTCAACAGCGGGTACAGGGTGTTTTCGTCGTCCCGTTCATGGCGGACCAGCGATTCTTGCAGGTTTTTTACCAGCGCCAGCAAGTCGCTCTGCGCTTGCTCGAGGGGGCGCTGGGCGAAGTCGCTTGCCAGTTGGTGCAGATCGCAGAGTACCGAAGCGAGCTGGTCGTGTTCGTCTTGCAGGTGATCGATATGCTCGGCGGCCAGCTTGCGTTGGCGCAGACCTGGCAAAGGCCCCAATGCACGCAAGGCATTGAAGATGATCACCACGTCGATGCCCTCCTGCACCACGGCACCGACCAGCGGCGGCAGGTAGCCGAAGGCGGCTACCCCCATGGCCAGCACCGACATGCCCATGCCGGCCAATACGCCTTGACGGGCGATGTGGCGAGTCTGACGGGCGATGTCCAACGCCTCGACCAGACGATCCAGACGATCCACCAGCAACACCACACCCGCTGCTTGCGCGGACGCCGTGGCACCGCTCGCCCCCATGGCCACCCCGACATTCGCTGCCGCCAGTGCGGGAGCATCGTTGATGCCATCACCGACCATCAGCGTGCTGGCGTGCAGGCAGGCATCCTGTACCGCACGCACCTTGTCCCCAGGACTCAACCCGGCGCGCAACTCGTCGATCCCGGCCGACAAGGCAATCATCTCGGCGGTTTCCACACGATCACCCGTGAGCATGACGATCCGCTCGATGCCTCTGTTGCGCAGTCGGCGCAGGGTCAGCGGGGTTTCCCGACGCAGTTTGTCCGAGAAAATCAGCAGCCCCGCGAGCGCCCCGTCCACTTCAACGAAGCTGCCGCTGCACGCCAGGTAATCCATGCGGCGCAGCATGGTGGCGGCCCAGTCGCCAACCGGTGACTCATTTTGAACAAAGGACAACGTGCCGAAACGCACCCGCAGGCCATCGATCAACCCGCAAAGACCAGCGCCCGGGCTTTCCTCGACCGCCTGCGGCACGCTGAGCGGCAATCCACGCTGACAGGCGGCCTCGACAATGGCCTGGGAGATGGGGTGCGTCGAGGCCTGCGCCAGCGAAGCGGCCAGGCCCAGCAGACGCTGCGGATCGAGCGCTCCGTTGGTCTCGATCGATTGCAGACGGGCGTGGCCGCTGGTCAACGTGCCGGTCTTGTCGAGAAACACTTGCTTGACCTCGGCCAGCGCTTCCAGGGTGACGCCGTCCTTGATCAGGATCCCGCGCCGCGCCGCCCTGGAAATCCCTGACATGATCGAAATCGGCACGGCCAGGATCAGCGGGCAAGGCGTGGCCACCACCAGAACCGCCAGCGCGCGCAACGAGTCGCCACTCATGTACCAGGCGATGCCGGCAATCAGCAAAGTCAGCGGAATGAAGAACAACGCGTAACGGTCGGCCAAACGCACAAACGGCGCGCGCGATTGCCGTGCGGCTTCAGCCAGGCGTACTACGCCAGCGTAGGTGCTCTGCGCTGCGGTTCGAGTGGCTGTCAGCAGCACTGGCGCGCCGACATTGGTCACCCCACTGGGCAGCAGCTCTCCTTCCCGGCGGGTGACCGGCAATGACTCGCCGGTGAGCGCCGACTCGTCGAGAATCGCCGTGGGGCTGAGTAGACGGCCGTCGACCGGCACCACCTCTCCCAGGCGCACAAGCAGTGTCTGATGCGGCTGGATCTGCTCGACCGGAACCTGCCGTAAATTGCCGTTCTCCTGCAGCCAGGCAACGCGTGGCGCCCGGTCGACCAGCGCACGCAGTTCGCGTTCGGCGCGTTGTTGGGTGAAGAACTCCAGGATGCGTCCCGACGCCAGCATCAAGGCAATCACCGCCGCCACCAGCGTCTGCTGAAAAAACAACGCGGCGGCGATCGACAGCAGAGCGATCAGATCCACCCCGGCCTCGCGCCGGGCCAGGCGCCTGACAATCTCGACGAGCAGCACCAGGGCCATCACCAGACTGCCCGCGGCCCAGCAAATCGATGCCCAGTCAGACTTTTGAGCCACCTGCGCAATGCCCCCGGCCAGCAGGGTCAGGGTGGTGAGCAGCAATAAAACCGGGTCCAGCCACTTGCTGAGCATCGATGCAGATTCCTCAAAAAGCGCTCCGCAGCCTCGTTGTACAAACGCCTGCGACTCATCGCCGTGATGGGTAAAGCTTAGGTCTCGAATGCCTGGCATGTTCGCTGCGCGTTATCAATTGAAGCTTCGCCCGGCGTTAGCGCAATGGTTGCTGCGGGAGAAAATCGCCGTCTGCTTTCTTTCTGATCTAAATCAAACAGGCATTGGCCGATTACGTAGACATTGAGAGTCAGCGTTAACGCCGCCGTATCTGCGGTCGGCACCCACGCTTTCGTTTCCGGCTGGATGTTGCGGTCCGGGAACACTGCCCTTGCAAGGGCGAGTGTCGGGTTCTTGTTTTGTCGTGGTGGGCCGCAAACCCCATGTTCGCGGTTCACCTTATTCGCCAAGAGGAGAAATGAAATGGCCAGCTCCGTGAAAAAAATGCCGACGCAAACCGAAAAAAAAACCGCTGTGCAGCCAATGTCGACCGAGCTGTGGCGTCCCTTTGAAAACCTTCGCCAACAGATCGATCACGTGTTCGAAGACTTCAGCCGCGGTACAGGGCTGTCGCTATTCGGTCGCGGACTGTTTGATGTCGAGCCGCTCTGGCGCAAGGAACTGACAGGCTATGCCGTGCCTGCCGTGGACATCACCGAGAAAGACAAGAGCTTCGAAATCACTGCCGAACTGCCTGGCATGGATCAGAAGAACATCGAGCTCAAACTGTCCAACGGTTGCCTGATCATTAAAGGAGAAAAGAAAGAGGACAAGGAAGAAAAGAGAAAGGGCTATCACCTCAGCGAGCGTCACTATGGCTCCTTCGAACGGGTGTTCAACCTGCCCCAAGGGGTCGATGCCGAGAAGATCGAAGCAAGCTTCAGCAAAGGCGTATTGAGCATCTCGCTGCCGAAAAAAACCGAAGCCATGAAAGCGGACAAAGTCGTGCCGATCAAAGCCGACTGACCACTGGCCCGGCCCCTTGCCGGGCAACCGGCAGGGGGCTTTTTTCTGAGAGGGACCGGATCCGCCTATAGGGGGATGACGTTCATGAACACACCTTCCCAAAACATGCTGGACCACCTGTATGGCACGCATACCCACATAGACGAGGCCTCGATCGTTCCGCTCTTGCGTCAATACGCCGAACCCCTGCCGGAACTGAACTCTCCAGCCTTGGGTGAGATGTTCGACCGCTACGCGGATGCACGCGTGGTGATGATCGGGGAAGCCAGCCATGGCACCAGTGATTTCTATCGGACCCGGGCGGCGATTACCCAACGGCTGATCGAGCAGCACGGGTTCAATATCGTGGCCGTTGAAGCAGACTGGCCAGACGCCGGTCATGTGGACCGTTATGCCCGGGGGCTGGCGCGCTCGGCCTGGGCACGACACATTTTCAGCCGGTTCCCGACCTGGATGTGGCGCAACACCGATGTGAGAGCGTTCACCCACTGGCTGCATCAGTACAACCACCAACACGAGGCTGAACATCGCGTCGAGTTTCGCGGTCTGGACGTTTACAGTTTGCGCAATTCCATCCACGAGGTGCTGAGCTATCTGGACCGTGTCGACCCGCAGCTGGCACACGAAGCACGGCGTCGTTATGGCTGTTTAACCCCGTGGCAGGATGATCCTGCGCTGTACGGCCACTTTGTCGAACGCGACGGCATCATGCCCTGCGAACATGCGGTGGTCGAACAGCTCAATGCCATGCTGGCCGAGCAACTGGCCGGGGCGATCAAGGATGATGAAGCGTTCTTCGATGCGACCCAGAACGCCCGGGTCATCCAGGCGGCGGAACAATATTACCGAGCGATTTATCGAGGTTCGACGGCCTCCTGGAACCTGCGCGACAGGCACATGTTCGACACATTACGTGCGCTGCTCGAACACCGTGGCCCGCAAGCCAGGGCCGTGGTGTGGGCGCACAACTCCCATATCGGCAATGCGGCCGCCACGGAAATGGGCTGGAAGGGTCAGTTCAATATCGGTCAGCTGTGCCGCCATGCCTATGGGCGCGATGTGGTGCTGATCGGCATGAGCACCGACCGTGGCCAAGTGGCCGCGGCCGATGACTGGGATGGCGAGATGCTTATCAAGGATATCCGGCCGTCCCGGCCAGACAGTTGGGAGCGCCAGTTCCTCAACGCCGGCGTCCCGGCTTCATTGACCGACTGGCGGGATCCGCAGCGAAAAGAGCTACGCCAGGCCCTGTCCAAACCGCTGCTGGAGCGGGCCATCGGTGTGATCTATCGACCCGCCAGCGAGCGCAGCAGCCACTACTTCGAGTCAGTGCTGACCGAACAATTCGACGCCATGGTCTGGATTGAACAGACGCAACCGGTCACCGCGTTGCCCCTGCCGAAAAGCCAGGCGCTGGAACCGGAAGACGAAACCTTTCCATTTGGCGTATGACAGGCCAGACGGTGGTTGTCCGCGCCGGATGACTACCGTCGCAAATACGTCTCGAACCAGTCGCCGGCCAGTCTGGCGACTTCTTCGAGGGTTCCCGGTTCTTCAAAAAGATGTGTCGCGCCCGCCACCACTTCCAGGCGCTGTTCGCACTGCAGGGCGCGACCACTTTGCACATTGAGATCGAGCACCACCGGATCCAGCTCACCGACAATCTGCAAGGTCGGCGCCTTCACGCGAGGCAGCGCCGCACCCGCAAGATCGGTCCGCCCTCCCCGACTCACCACCGCATGCACCACGTCCACCCGCTCGGCCGCGGCCAATAGTGCCGCCGCAGCACCGGTGCTTGCGCCGAACAATCCGATCGGTAGTGGTTGCAGTTCGGCGTCCCGACCAATCCAGTCGATCACCTTCACCAGTCGGTTGGACAGCAGCGCAATATTGAAACGCAACTCCCGGGTCTGGTTGTCCAGGTACTGCTCCGGCTCCGTGAGCAGATCGAACAGCAACGTGCCCAACCCCCGCTGAGCCAGAGACAGCGCAACTTGTTGATTACGCGGGCTTGAACGACCACTGCCGCTGCCATGAACGAACACCACCAGACCACCAGCGTGCGCCGGCAGACGCAGGTCGGCAGACAGCTCCACGTTCCCCAGGTCCAGCTTTCGATAGCGAAGCTCAAACATTGGAGTTCTCCTGACCGGAAACACGCGTACCGGATGCTCTGCGCCAGCGCGTTGCAAAAGATCGGGCTCAATGATGACCCGAACCTAGACCGCCAGAACGCTGCAGGGCACCTGATACAGAATATGCTCGGTCGTGCTGCCGATAAGCTTATGCAGCCCACGGGACTGGACCCTGCCCATCACGATCACATCCACTTGATGCTCGTTGGCAAACTCACTCAGCGCCGAGACCGGTTGCCCCTTTACGAAATGTCGACGGTCAGAAGGCACACCGTAGCGCTCAGCCCATTCAAGAAAAGATTTTTCCAGGTCCCTGCGCAATTCCCGGGTAAGCTCTGACAGCGTCAGACCGCCACCCAGATCAGCCAGCCAGGCTACCGAAATGTCACATGCATACAGCAGATGCAGCTCGGCGTCACACTGCAGGGCGAGGCCGAGAGCCTGTTGGATGATCCGGTCGTTCAGCTCGCTGTCTGAATCGGTACCCGAAGCATCAACCGCCGCCACTACCTTGCGCGGCAAGGCATGGCCACTGCCCCCCACCAGATAGACCGGCACCGGACAGTGACGCAACAAGTGCCAATCCATAGGGGTGATGAACGCGCGTTTGAGCACAGGTTCATGCTGTACTTCCTTGATCAGCAGATCGGGCTGCATTTCCGTGACGTGCTGAAGGATTTCCTGCTGCACGTCATCGGCCCACGCCACCTCGGTTGTCACATTGATACCCTTGCGATGGATATTTTTTGCCCGGTCCTTGAGCCAATCGCGATGGTCCTGCAGGTAACTCTCCCGAGCCTTATGCCGGTCGCCTTGTTCGAGCAGTGAGAGAACATCCAGCGATGGTAATAACGCCGCAATGTGTAAACTCGCCCCGGTGACCTTGGCCAGCTCAGTAGCATGGTGTATCGCAGGAGAATGGCGCAGGACCGGGTTGATGATCAGCAATAATCGTTGATACTGGCTCATGATCCGACTCCAGAAAGGTTGGGCTTCGACGCCTGCCGATGCCCCTTGCCGATGGTCAGTCGTCGCGTCCTCGCTGGGTTGAGCACCAGCGTTGACCCAGACTCCTCCCTTGGAATCTCCTTGGCGTTGATCCATATCAAACCCTTGTAAAGGATTTTCAAGATGTCCAGCGCCACTGCAGAACCTCGGGCATATCCTGCCCATGCTCGATGATGTAGAGCTTGTGTTTCTCCATCGTTTCCCAATACCGCGCCGTGGCTGTTGCAACCAGGCCTTGCAGGCGGGGAACCCGTTGAATGACGTCCAGTGCCAGCTGATAACGATCAAGGTTATTGATCACCACCATGTCGAACGGTGTCGTGGTGGCGCCCTCCTCCTTGAATCCTCGGACATGAAAGTTAGCGTGGTTATTTCGTTTGTAGACCAGTTTGTGAATGAGCGCCGGATATCCGTGGTACGCGAAAATCACTGGTTTATCGACGGTGAACAGTTCATCGAACGCTCGGTCCTGGAGCCCATGAGGATGCTGAAATGAAGGCTGCAACACCATCAAGTCCACGACGTTGACAACCCGAATCCGGATATCCGGCACGTACTCGCGCAGCAATGTCACGGCGGCGAGTGTTTCCAGCGTCGGAACATCCCCCGCGCACGCCATCACCACGTCCGGGTCCTCATCGTTATGGCAGGCCCAGTCCCAACGGCCAATCCCGGCCATACAGTGACGAATGGCCGAATCGATATCCAGCCACTGCCATTCGGGCTGTTTGCCGGCGACAATGACATTGATGTAGCCGCGACTTCTCAAGCAATGGTCAGTCACTGACAGCAGGCAATTGGCATCAGGGGGCAGATAGATCCGAACCACGTCGGATTTCTTGTTCGCAACATGGTCGATGAACCCTGGATCCTGATGGGAAAAACCATTGTGGTCCTGTCGCCAGACATGGGACGTGAGCAAATAGTTGAGTGAGGCAATCGGTTTGCGCCATGGGACTTCAGCGGCGATTTTCAGCCATTTGGCATGCTGATTGAACATCGAATCAATGATGTGAATGAAAGCTTCATAGCAGGAAAACAGCCCGTGACGACCGGTCAACAAATAGCCTTCCAGCCAGCCCTCACACACCTGTTCACTGAGAATTTCCATCACCCGACCGTCAGCGGTCAGATTGACATCTTCACTTTCCCGGGCGCCCATCCATTCTTTTGCGCTGACCTCATAGATGGCATCGAGACGGTTGGAGGCGGTTTCGTCCGGACCAAAGACGCGAAAATTGCGCTGTTGCAGGTTGTTCTTCATGACATCCCTGAGCCAACCGCCTAATACCCGGGTTGCCTCCGCACGCAGGCAACCCGGTGCGGGGAGTTCCACTGCGTAATCGGCAAACCTGGGGAGGTCCAGCGGCTGCAACAGCAGACCACCGTTGCCATGGGGGTTAGCGCCCATACGCCGATGCCCGGTTGGCGCCAGCGCAGCAATGGTGGGGAGCAAAGCGCCATTGGCGTCGAACAGCTCCTGAGGCCGGTAGCTGTTGAGCCATTGTTCCAACTGCAACAGGTGAAACGGTTGCTGGAAGTCGCCGAGGGGTACCTGATGCGCACGCCAGGTACCTTCAACCTGTTTGCCATCAACGAATTTCGGGCCCGTCCAGCCCTTTGGCGTACGCAGTATCAGCATCGGCCAAAGTGGACGCTCCAGCTCATGGGTCTGTGAACGGTTTCGCGCGACGCGCTGAATCTCGCGAATCTCCAACAGCATCGTATCCAGGGTTTTGGCCAGCAGTTGATGGACCTGCTCGGGATCGTCTCCCTCGACAAAATACGGGTCGTACCCATAACCATACATCAGCGCCGACAGCTCATCTTCGCTGATTCTGGACAGCACCGTCGGATTGGCGATCTTGTAACCGTTAAGATGGAGAATGGGCAGCACGGCCCCATCACGTTCCGGATTGAGAAATTTGTTGGAGTGCCAGCTGGCGGCCAATGTGCCTGTTTCGGCCTCGCCGTCGCCGATCACACAGGCAACGATCAGATCCGGGTTATCGAACGCCGCCCCATAGGCATGGGCCAATGAATATCCCAGCTCACCACCTTCGTGTATCGACCCGGGAATCTGCGCCGATACGTGGCTGGAGAGCCCGTAAGGCCAGGAAAACTGCCGAAAGAGCCGGGTCAGCCCATTCACGTTCTGCTCCACGGAAGGATCGAATTGCGTGTAAGTCCCTTCCAGGTAGCTCTGGGCAACAATCGCCGGACCACCATGGCCAGGACCGGTGATGAAGAGCATGTTCAGGTCATAGGTTTTGATCAGCCGATTGAGGTGAACGTAAATCAGGTTCAGCCCCGGTGTCGTACCCCAATGGCCCAGCAGCCGCGGCTTTATGTGCTCCAGTTTGAGGGGCGTACACAGCAATGGGTTTTCCTTGAGATAAATCTGGCCCACGGCCAGGTAATTGGAAGCCCGCCAGTAGGCATCGATACCTTTCAACTGCTCAGCACTCAGAAAATCACTCATGAAATCCTCCAGAATAGATCCGGAACCTTGGCTACCGGGCAACGGTCCCCCGATCAGAGGTGTTCAAAGTCATTGATTGCGTGGACTGTTTTGCCGCACGCGTCCCTGAACAGTTTCAGGGAATTGGCAACAGCCGACCTGANACAGTTTCAGGGAATTGGCAACAGCCGACCTGACCCACTGCTTAGCTTCATGGCATGACTCATATACGACGAATCGCTTATACAGGGCGATCGGGATATTTCGCCTTGTTATCGGGTAAACCATCATGCTCCTGACGGGTGTGCTGATGGTCACAGCAACTGCCATGTTCACCACGTTCACCGTGTTCATGTCCGCCATGCCCATGCCCACGATGCATGAAAAAATGCATCAGTGGACAGGCCAGTAGTAGCAGGAATGGCAGATACGGAATGACGTGGGCCCTGTGCTCGGTGAATAGGAAATAACCAACGATGGCAAGGAAGCCTAAAAAGTACCCGTTGGTGCCCCTTGCGCGGTGTTGGGGCAAGTTATGTTGATTCATGACAGTACTCCTTGGAGGTCGGATTAAGTGTCAAGGCAGTTTCTTCCTTTTGAGTTGGCGATGAGCCTCGGCCATGTCCTTATCGAATTGGCGGACTCCGCGAAAAAGTTGCACCCCGACCAAGACCGGGCACACGAGGAAAATCGCGGCGATGGCCAACGATTTGCCCGTCAGCCCCAACAGGTAAACCACCGTTGCGATACCCACAACACTCACCAGGAGGCAGATAATCAGAACTTCGCGCTTCATGATTTGGCCTCCTGACTTAAGCCAATACGGGCACGTTTCAGCAACGCGGAGTTGGCGATCACAGACAATGAACTCAGTGCCATGGCGGCGGCAGCGATGATGGGGTTAAGCAGTCCAAAGGCCGCGATTGGAATGCCGATACTGTTGTAGATGAATGCCCAGAACAGGTTTTGTTTAATCTTGACCATGGTTGCGCGTGACAGCTTGATCGCGGTCACCACGTCACGCACATCGTTCTTGAGCAGGATGATGCCGCCGGTTTCCTTGGCGACATCGGAACCCGAGCCGATGGCGATGCCGATGTCCGCGGTGGCCAGGGCAGGCGCATCGTTGACACCATCACCCACCATGGCCACGACCTGCCCTTCGCTTTGCAATTGACGGATCACTGCGACCTTGTCGTTCGGTAAAACCTCGGCAATCACTCGCTCGATGCCCACCTGGCGTGCGACCGCTTCGGCGGTACGGTGGTTGTCACCGCTCAGCAGCACAATCTTGATGCCGCTGGCCTGCAACGCCGCAACGGCCTCGGCCGCTTCAGGTTTTATGGTATCGGCCACAGCAATCACACCGAGCAAACGGTCATCGACTCCGACCAGCATGGCGGTCTTGCCATCAGCCTCCAGACGGATGAGGTGCTCCTCGGCAGCCTCGGTCGAAATGCCTTGGCGGGCGAATAAACGCCGGTTGCCCAGCCAGAGGGTGCGATCATCGACCTTGCCTTCGATGCCGTGACCGGCGATCCCATTGATGTCGCTCGCTTTCGGCAGGCTGATATCGCGATGCCGGGCGGCGCGCACTATCGCGGCACCAAGCGGATGTTCCGAACCGGACTCCACGGCGGCGGCGAGCATCAACACCTCGTGTTCCGACGCGGTGCCTAGCGAAATCACATCGGTTACATTGGGTTCGCCCCGGGTAATCGTGCCGGTTTTGTCGAACACCACCGTACTCAGTTTTTCTGCCCGCTCCAGCACTTCGCCGCCGCGAATGAGGATGCCGTTATCGGCCCCCTTGCCAACACCGACCATTAACGCGGCGGGCGTCGCCACGCCCAGGGCGCAGGGGCAGGAAATGATCAGCACCGCGATAAAGGCCAACAACCCCTGCGCAAAACTCCCCGCAACAGACCAGCCGATCAGGGCCAGTATCGCGACCGCCACCACCGCCGGCACAAAGTAGCCCGTGACCTGATCGGCCAACCGCTGGATCTGTGCCGTGCTGGTCTGTGCCTCCTCAACCATCTTGATGATCTGCGCCAGTGCGGTATCGGCACCGATCCTGCTCGCCTTGAAAGTGAGCACCCCACTGCCATTGAGCGTCCCTCCGATCACCGGACTGCCCGGGTGTTTGTCGACCGGCATCGACTCACCGGTCAGCATGGACTCATCCACCGTTGACTGACCTTCACTGACATCGCCATCGGTGGGGATTTTCTCGCCAGGCTTGACCACCAGAAACTCCCCGGCCATGACGTTTTCAGCGGGCAAGTCGACCTCTTGCCCGTCACGAATCACATGCGCGATCGCAGGCTTGAGATCAAGTAAGCGCCGTACCGCCGCTGAGGATTTTCTCTTGATGATCTCCTCCATGTACCTGCCAAGCAGTACGAAGGCGATGATCACCGCCGACACCTCGAAATAGACGTCGCGCTCGGCCACCTTGACCGGCAGCACGTCCGGGAAGAACAACACCGCGACACTATAGAAATAGGCGACCGACGTGCCGAGGGCGATCAGAAAATCCATGTTGATGCTACGGGTGCGAATGGCGTTCCACGCCCCCTTGTAGAAACTCCAGCCACCGATGAACTGCACCGGCGTTACCAGCAGAAATAGCCAGATACCCCACGTGAACCAAGGGAGCGCCGGGATCGGCACCCACGTCAGCAAGGTGGCACCCGCGGCCAGCGCGATGAAGGCGCCCGCACGCAGCAGTGCCAAGGCCAGTACACCGGTCAGGGCGATAGTCACGCGGGTTTTCATCGCCTTCAGTTCATTTTCTGGCGACTCGAAGATGCGCAGGCAACTATCGCTGCAAAAGTAATAGGTGCGCCCGCCACGTTCTCGTGACAACGCCATGGTCGTATCAACCATCATCCCGCAGATCGGATCTTTCGCCATTTTCCCTGATGCAAGCGCCTGCTGGTGCTGGCTGTGCTGCATGTGTGATTCGCTCATCGCGGCCTCCTGCTCGAAGCGGTTATCAAGGCCTGCCATGGAGCTTGGCGGACAGCCACGCAAACAAGGTACCGACCACCGCGCCCCATACACTCAAGACCAGCAGTGGTCCGACGAAAGTCGTCACACTGTAGTCTTGCGGAGCTTGAAGACGACCGAAGTCGAGTCCATGAAACAAGGCGTTGAGAAAGGCAATACCCTGCGCCGGCCATAGCGCATAGAGCAACGCACAGATGGTGTAGGAAATGGCCATGGTCAAGGCCAGAGAAATGCCGGTTTTCCAGGGAGCGTTCATGGTTGTTTTCCTGAGCTTGGAGGGACACCAGTAGGCGTGTTGGGGCTGTGGGGGGTTGACCAGGGCAGGAATGCCGGAGTCTGTTCACAGTAAGTTCGGTAGGCATCACCGAAGTGCACAAGCATCTCCCGCTCTTCGCGCTTCGCCAGCCTGGCGTAGACCAACAGGAGAATTGGAAACATTGCCAGGGTGATCAATGTCGGCCATTGCAGCAAAAAGCCAAACATGATCAGCACGAAGCCGACGTACTGCGGGTGACGGATCCGGGCATAGGGTCCGTCGAGTGCCAGTTGGCCAGTGCTTTGGGCCTTGTAGAGCACACGCCAGGCGGCCGCTAATAACCAGAAGCCGCCGGCGATCAGCAGGTTGCTGACAATGTGGAATGGACCCCAGTGTGGATTGACCTCCCACCCCATCACTGTTTCGAGCAAATGCCCAGCGTCGTGCGAGAGGAAGTCGATGCCTGGGAAGTAACGAGTGAGCCAGGGCATCAACAGGTAGATCGTCAGCGGGAAACCGTACATCTCGGTAAACAGCGCCACCAGGAATGCCGAGAACATACCGAATGAGCGCCAATCGCGGCTCGTCCTGGGCCGGGTGAAGCTGAAGGCGAACAAGATAAACACCAATGAGTTGATGATAACCAGCGACCAGAGACCGTAGGCCGATTCAGTATGGTTCATGGTGGGTGCTCCTTAACAACACACACATCGGACGGGTGCGGTCTGCAGTCACCAGAACCAGGTAATTTGCAGCAGCGCTACCGCACATTTATTGTTTCATTGGCATTTCCATCATGGACGACTGCTGCTCCATCATTTGCATCATCATGCCCATCATCCCTTTGCCTGCGCCGTCCTTGGCACCAGGCATACCCATGCAACCCATTGCACTCTGCTCGTTGCTCATCATGGCCATGCTGTCCTTCATCGCTTTCATGCCTTCTTGCAAGGCGGACTGGCGCTCGGCGGGAGTTTTAGCCGCTGCCGCTTTGTCATGTGCAGCCTGCATTTTCTCCATTTGCTCGGTCATGGCTTTAGTCACGGCCGTCGACGTTGGGGCTGTACTCACGGTTGAGTCGGCCGGCGCGTCGGCCGGGTGATGCGCATCTTCGGCAGAGGCCATGAATGCACCGCTAGCCAAGACGGCAGCCAGAACGAATTTGGAATGCTTATGCATGATGAACTCCTGAGATGGTGAGGGGATAAGCAGGAATAACTGAGGCGCGAAAAAGCGGCGCAGCAGGACGGAGCAACCAGTGCTCTGCCACTCTGAGATAGGGGTTAATCGTTGAAACGGACGAAAGTCAGCCGTAACGGGCTTTCCGGCGGCGCGGGACGTTTCAGTACAAGAGTGGCGAGAGAGGATTTTTGCTCAGGATCAAGCACCATAATCAGGACTGCCGCAGTGAGCAGTAACAGGGCGGCCCAGTGGACAGGATCCGCTGCTGGCGTCTGCAATGCAGGTTTTATCGCCGTGACAGTGTCCTCACAGCTTTGAAGGCAACCACTGGTATGGAGAGCATGCCCATCCACCACGTACTGCTCGGCATGGTGTGGCCCGGCTATATTGTGATTCGGTTGCACCAAACAACCCTGGATTGCCATCACGGCCACAGTTAACACCCATACCACGAGGGTGAGGTGCAATAGGCTTCGACGGTAACGGCGGAACCAGTACATGAAGTACAACCTCGACTTATTACGTCGTATTGATTT
>NZ_JAAUOE010000036.1 GCF_017114915.1 Pseudomonas frederiksbergensis | reverse complement strand
CGTCTGCAAGCGGCCGGTGCGGTGGTGATTTACGGCGTGGTCGGCTTCAAGACCCACGCCAAGATGATGCTGATTCTGCGTCGCGAGGCCGGCGAGATTGTCCGCTACGCCCACTTGGGCACCGGCAACTACCACGCCGCCAACGCCCGTCTGTACACCGACTACAGCCTGCTGACCTCCGACGATGCCTTGTGCGAAGACGTCGGCAAACTGTTCAGCCAGTTGATCGGCATGGGTAAAACCCTGCGCATGAAGAAGCTGCTGCACGCGCCGTTCACGTTGAAGAAGGGCATGCTCGACATGATTGCCCGGGAGACGCAGTTCGCCCTCGACGGCAAACCGGCGCACATCATCGCCAAGTTCAACTCGTTGACCGATCCGAAGGTCATCCGCGCGTTGTACAAGGCCAGTCAGTCCGGGGTTCGTATCGATTTGATAGTGCGGGGCATGTGCTGCCTGCGACCGGGTATCGCCGGGGTATCGCACAACATCCATGTGCGCTCGATCATCGGTCGATTCCTGGAACACACCCGGGTCTTCTACTTCCTCAATGGCGGTGAAGAGCAGATGTTCCTGTCCAGCGCCGACTGGATGGAACGCAACCTCGACAAGCGCGTCGAGACGTGCTTCCCGGTCGAGGGCAAGAAGCTGATTTTGCGGGTCAAGAAAGAGCTGGAGCTTTATCTGACCGATAACACCCACAGCTGGAGCCTGCAGTCGGACGGTCGCTACATTCGCAACACGCCGACCGGCAACCAGAACCCGCGCAGTGCCCAGGCCACCTTGCTGGAGCGCTTGGGCAGCCCGATTCTGGCGGTGCGTTAACCCTCGCGAGGCATAAAAATGGCGATCCCTGCGGATCGCCATTTTCATTTCCACCACCGTCCCTTGTAGGAGCTGGCTTGCCAGCGAATGGCTTTCAATTCATGCGTCCATTTCAAGGACGCCTTCGCCAGCAAGCTGGCGCCTACAGGATTGTGTTCGGTTGTTTTATCGAACGTTCAGCACTAAGCCGACGCGGGTCAGCCATTCCGCTTCCAGGGCAAAGTCGGCCTGGGTCAGCTGGTTGTCGTCCAGCCAGTGCTCCGGGAACACCACTTCCAGGTTGTTGCCATCGGCATTCAGCTCCACCTGCGGCATTTGCTGGGTGCCACGGATGTGGTGGAACAGAATCGCAAAACGCAGCAGCGCGCACAGGCGAATCAGCTTGATGCCGTCGTCGCCGAACTCGGCGAACTTGTCCTTGGGGATGTTACGGCGATGGCCACGCACCAGCAGCGCGAGCATCAGTTGGTCTTCGCGGGAGAAACCGGCGAGGTCCGAGTGTTCGATCAGGTAGGCGCCGTGCTTGTGGTACTGATAGTGGGCGATGTCCAGGCCCACTTCATGGACCTTGGCTGCCCAGCTCAGCAGTTCGCGCCAGACGCCCTCATGCAGGTCCCAGTCCTGGGCCACTTGATCGAAGGCATGCAGCGCCTTGCGTTCGACTCGCGCGGCTTGCTCCAGATCAACGTGGTAACGCTCCATCAGCGAGCTGAGCGTGCGCTCACGGACGTCTTCGTGATGATGACGGCCCAACAGGTCATAGAGCACGCCTTCGCGCAGGGCGCCTTCACAATGGTCCATGCGTTGCAGTTCGAGGGCATCGAAGATTGCTTCGAGTATCGCCAGGCCAGCGGGGAAGATTGCGCGGCGGTCAGGCTTGATGCCTTCGAAGTCGATCTTCTCGACATCGCCGAGTTTGATCAGCTTGCGCTTGAGCCAGGCCAGGCCTTCGGCGTTGACCTCGCCCGTGCCATGCCCGCCGGCCTTCAGCGCCAGGCCGATGGCGCGAATGGTGCCCGAGGAGCCGATGGCTTCATCCCAGGTCAGGCGGTGCAGGGCGTGTTCGATGCTCATGATCTCCAGCCGCGCCGCAGTATAGGCCTGGGCATAGCGGGCCGGGGTGATCTTGCCGTCCTTGAAATAGCGTTGGGTGTAGCTCACGCAGCCCATTTGCAGGCTTTCGCGCAACAATGGCTCGAATCTCTGCCCGATGATGAATTCGGTACTGCCGCCGCCGATGTCGGCCACCAGGCGTTTGCCCGGGGTGTCGGCGAGGGTGTGGGAGACGCCGAGGTAAATCAGGCGCGCTTCTTCACGGCCGGAGATGACTTCTACCGGATGGCCGAGGATTTCTTCGGCGCGACGGATGAATTCGCCACGGTTACGGGCTTCGCGCAGGGCGTTGGTGCCGACGATCCGCACAGCGCCGGGCGGCAAACCGTTGATCAGTTGGGCGAAACGCTTCAGGCAATCGAGCCCGCGCTGGATGGATTCTTCGCTCAGTTGACGCTCTTCGTCGATGCCGGCGGCCAGCTGAACCTTCTCCCCGAGGCGTTCGAGAATCCGGATTTCGTCGTTCTGGGCCTTGGCCACGACCATGTGAAAGCTGTTGGAGCCCAGGTCGATTGCGGCGATCAGGGACAGATTCTTGGCTTGGGATAGCGGCATGGTCAGGGGGTCTCGGTCGATAACCCCGACATCCTGCCACGATCAAACGCTCGCGCCAACNGGGGTCTCGGTCGATAACCCCGACATCCTGCCACGATCAAACGCTCGCGCCAACGCGTAGGAGCTGCCGAAGGCTGCGATCTTTTAGCACGGGGGCTCTTGTGGTGTTGCTGCTGGCCCCTTCGCGGGCAAGCCTGCTCCTACGGATGACCGCGTCCCCCCGTAGGAGCGGGCTTGCCCGCGAAGGCGGCCTCACACACGCTGAAGATCTATCAGCCCGCCGCCTCCACGGTCCCAATGAAATTCGCCAGCTCCGCGGTCTGCGGGTTGGCAAACAGAATCTTCGGATCCCCCACCTCATGCACCTTGCCCTGATGCATGAACACCAACTTATCCCCAACCTCGCGGGCAAAGCGCATTTCATGGGTGACCATGATCAATGTCATGCCTTCTTTGGCCAGTTGCCGGACCACGCTGAGCACCTCGTTGACCAGTTCCGGATCGAGGGCCGAGGTGATTTCATCGCACAGCAAGACTTTCGGTGACATGGCCAGCGCCCGGGCGATCGCCACCCGCTGTTGCTGGCCGCCAGAGAGTCGATCCGGAAAGGCGTCGAATTTCTCCCCCAGCCCCACCCGTTCCAGCATCTGCCGCGCCCGTTCGGCGGCTTTGGCTTTTGGCACTTTCTGCACCACTTGCGGCGCGAGCATGACGTTCTCGCCTACCGTCAGGTGCGGGAACAGGTTGAACTGCTGGAACACCATCCCGACTTTCTGTCGCAGGCTGCGCAGGTCGGCGCGGGCGGCGTCGAGGTATTCGCCGTCGACTTCGATCACGCCATCGTTGATCGATTCCAGGCCATTGAGGGTGCGCAGCAAAGTGGATTTGCCCGAGCCGCTGCGCCCGATGATCGCCACCACCTGGCCTTCCTCGATACTCAGATCGATGCCTTTGAGTACATGGTGGTCGCCGTAATATTTATGCAGGGCGGAAATTCTAAGCAGAGGCATGCAGTCTCCTTTCCAGGTAGCGCGCACTGAGGGACAAGGGGTAGCAGAGCAGGAAGTAACCGAGGGC
Source organism: Pseudomonas frederiksbergensis (assembly GCF_017114915.1). Lineage (GTDB taxonomy): Bacteria > Pseudomonadota > Gammaproteobacteria > Pseudomonadales > Pseudomonadaceae > Aquipseudomonas > Aquipseudomonas frederiksbergensis_I. Next base: position 56,818 of record NZ_JAAUOE010000036.1, on the reverse strand, counting down.
GACGAGGCCGTAGACCATGAAGGGTTCGAAGGTCGCATTGGCGAGCATGCCGCCAGTCTTGGTCAGTTCGGTGAAGCCGATGATCGAGGTGACGGCGGTGCCTTTGACCACTTGCACCGAGAACCCCACGGTCGGTGCCACGGCGATGCGCAGGGCTTGCGGCAGGATCACGTAACGCAATTGCTCCAGCGGATTGAGCGCCAGGCTCGACGAGGCTTCCCACTGGCCGTGGGGGATCGAGTCGACGCAACCGCGCCAGATCTCCGCCAGGTAGGCGCTGGTGAACAGCGTCAGGGCAATCGCCGCCGCCATCCAGGGTGAAATTTCCACGCCGGCCAGCGCCACGCCGAAGAACACCAGAAACAGCTGCATCAACAGCGGCGTGCCCTGGAACAGTTCGATGTAGGTGCGGGCGAAGTGGCTGGGCAGGGATTTTTTTGAAATCCGCATCACCATGATCAGCAAACCGATCACCCCGCCGCCGATAAACGCCACCAGCGACAACGCCAGGGTCCACTGCAGGCCGGTGAGCAGGTTGCGCAGGATGTCCCAGAAGGTGAAATCGCTCATTGGCTGCTCCTTACCAGGTAGCGCCGGCCTATCCAGTTCAGCAACTGGCGGATCAGCAGCGCCATGCACAGGTAGATCAGTGTGGTCAGGGCATAGGTTTCAAAGGCGCGGAAGTTGCGCGATTGAATGAAGTTGGCGGCGAAACTCAACTCTTCGGTGGCGATCTGCGAACAGACCGCCGAGCCAAGCATGACGATGATGATCTGGCTGCTCAGGGCCGGCCAGACCTTGCCCAGCGCCGGCAGCAGAACCACATGGCGGAACGCTTCGAAGCGGGACATCGCCAGGGCGGCCGCGGCTTCCAGCTGCCCGCGGGGGATCGCTTGAATGCCGGCGCGGATGATCTCGGTCGAATAGGCACCCAGGTTGATCACCATCGCCAGCACCGCCGCCTGCCATTCGGAAATCTGCAGGCCCAGCGACGGCAAACCGAAGAAGATGAAAAACAGCTGCACCAGAAAGGGCGTGTTGCGGATCAACTCCACGTAAACCCCGAAAATGCCGGCGAACGGGCGGATGTTCCACGCCCGCACCAGCGCCCCGACGATGCCTACGCCCACCCCGAGCAGCGCGCCGATGGCCGTCAGTTCAAGGGTGAACAGCGCACCGCGCAGCAGCAGATCGGTGTTTTCCACCACCGGCAAGAAATCGAACTGATAAGCCATGAGTCGTCTCCCGCGCGACCGATCAGAGATCGGCCGGCAGCGGTTCTTTGAGCCAGGTCCGGGAGTTCTTCTCCAGGGCGCCATCGGCCTTGGCGGTGGTAAGGATCTGGTTGACCTTGTCCAGTAACGCCGGCTCGTTCTTGTTCACGCCGACGTACACCGGCGAATCCTTGAGCTTCACTTTCAGGGCTGGCACGCGTTTCGGGTTTTTCTCACTGATGGCCACCATCACCACGTTGCCGCTGGCGATCAGGTCGACTTGCCCCGCGAGGTAGGCGGCAATGGTCGAGTTATTGTCTTCAAAGCGTTTGATGGTCGTGCCTTCGGGGGCGACTTTGGTCAACTCGATGTCTTCAATGGCGCCACGGGTGACGCTGATGGTTTTGCCCTTGAGATCATCCAGACCGCTGATGGCGGCCTCTGGCGGGCCGAACACGGCGAGGTAGAACGGCGCGTAGGCACGGGAAAAGTCGATGACTTTCTCGCGCTCGGGGTTCTTGCCGAGGCTGGAAATCACCAGGTCGACCTTGCCGGTGGTCAGGAACGGGATGCGGTTGGTGCTGTTGACCGGGGTCAGTTCGAGTTTGACCTTGAGTTGGTCGGCGAGCAGTTTGGCGGTGTCGATGTCCAGGCCGCGAGGTTTCATGTCCGGGCCGACCGAACCGAACGGCGGGAAGTCCTGGGGCACGGCAACTTTGAGGGTGCCGCGTTTGACCACATCCTCCAGACCGTCGGCGTGGGCGGGTGCCTGGCTCAGCATCAGGCTGGCAAACAGGGCGGCGAGGAGGGCGCTGTAACGCTGGGTCATGGCAAATCTCCGGATCGGCGGGAAGTGATTTCTGCGGATCGACACAGCACGGGCCATGCCAAGATTCGGTTTTGGGGGGCGCAGGCCACGGTTTTACTGGTGTCGTTCGGTCTTACTGGTCTGAACAGTCGGGTAGCATTTCGCACTCCGATGGCGCATCCGGGAAAATTGCCGAACCCCCATGGGGCACGACTTGCCGGACGTCGCGAATAGCTTTACAACTAGCCGCTCATTGGCCTGGTTCGTCTGAAAAACCATGAACTCGATCTCCCGCGCAGTACCCGAAGTGGCGCTGCAAGCCATCCGCAAACTGATCACCGAACAAGGTTTCGGGCCGGGGGATGCCTTGCCATCGCAACGGGACCTGGCGGTGCAATTGGGGGTCAGTCGGGCGTCGCTGCGCGAGGCGTTGTCATCCCTGAGTGCGTTGGGCGTGATCAGTATCCAGCCAGGCAAGGGCGTGTTCGTGCAGTCACCGGTCGATCTGCCCCGGGGCGATGCGGCGCCGGGCTGGCCGTTCGCGGCCCAGGCATCGCCGTTGGACATCTTTCAGTTGCGCTACGCGCTGGAGGGTTTTGCCGCCGGGCTGGCGGCCGTGACCCTGAGCACCGAGGATCTCGATGCCCTGGAAGACAACGTCGCCGCCATGCGCAACGAACTGCGTGCAGCCAACTTCGATGGGGCGGCGCGACTGGACTTCGAGTTTCACCGGCGCATCCTCCTGGCCAGCGGCAATCAGGCGATGCTGAGTATCCTGACGGCCAGCGCCGACATCTTTCTGGAGAGCCAGAAGCTACCGTTCATCCGGGCCGAACGGGCCATGGAAACCTGGCAGGAACACCGTAAAATCCTCCGCGCGCTGGCCCGCCGGGCCTCTGGTGCCGCGCAGAAGGCGATGCAGGAGCATGTGCGCAACGCCGCCCTGCGCACCGGAATTGCGTTCGTCGCTCCCGCCACCTCGTGACTTGAGCTATACCCAAATTCATGGGGCACCATAGCGAGACTCAATCATCTGCGGCTTCCTGAACGGGGGAAGGGCGGCTATGATGGGCCACGTTTTTTTGCTTACAACCTGGAGACTTCCATGAGCAGCGATCTTATCAAACACGTTAGCGACGCTAGCTTCGAGGCCGACGTACTCAAGGCCGAAGGCGCTGTACTGGTCGACTACTGGGCTGAATGGTGCGGCCCTTGCAAAATGATCGCTCCTGTTCTGGACGAAATTGCCGAGACCTACAAAGGCAAACTGACCGTTGCCAAGCTGAACATCGACGAGAACCAGGAAACCCCGGCCAAGCACGGCGTGCGTGGTATCCCGACGCTGATGCTGTTCAAGAACGGCAACGTCGAAGCCACCAAGGTCGGCGCGCTGTCGAAGTCGCAACTGGCCGCTTTCCTCGACGCCAACATCTAAGCGTTGTTATAAAGCGTCATGAAAAGGCCCCGCATATTGCGGGGCCTTTTCGTTATTGAGGGCTAGACGCTCTGAAACTCAGGTGGTACATTCGGCCCCGCACTGGTTTCTCCACTGCCCCCTGCTAGCCGTCGCCGACGCACTCCTTTTCGAATAAGTACGCGATCCTGTCGCCTTCTCCGCGGCGCGGCCTCATTAAGCCAAAAGCTTAATTTCCCCCCTCCATAAATGATTACGTCATTCCTATATGAATCTGACTGAACTCAAGCAAAAGCCGATCACCGAACTGCTCGAATTGGCCGAACAGATGGGCATAGAAAATATGGCCCGTTCGCGCAAGCAGGACGTGATTTTCTCCCTGCTCAAAAAGCACGCTAAAAGCGGCGAGGAAATCTCCGGTGATGGCGTGCTGGAGATTCTCCAGGACGGCTTCGGCTTCCTGCGCTCCGCTGATGCTTCCTATCTCGCCGGCCCGGACGACATCTACGTCTCGCCGAGCCAGATCCGCCGCTTCAACTTGCGCACCGGTGACACCATCGTCGGCAAGATCCGCCCTCCAAAGGAAGGCGAGCGGTATTTCGCGCTGCTCAAGGTCGACACGATCAACTTCGATCGTCCCGAGAACGCGAAAAACAAGATTCTCTTCGAGAACCTGACCCCGCTGTTCCCGACCGTGCGCATGAAGATGGAAGCCGGCAACGGTTCCACCGAAGACTTGACCGGTCGTGTCATCGACCTGTGCGCCCCGATCGGCAAAGGCCAGCGCGGCCTGATCGTTGCACCGCCGAAAGCCGGTAAAACGATCATGCTGCAGAACATTGCAGCGAACATCGCGCGTAACAACCCTGAAGTTCATCTGATCGTGCTGCTGATCGACGAACGTCCGGAAGAAGTGACCGAAATGCAGCGCACCGTGCGCGGTGAAGTGGTTGCCTCGACGTTCGACGAGCCGCCAACCCGCCACGTGCAGGTTGCCGAAATGGTGATCGAGAAGGCCAAGCGCCTGGTCGAACACAAGAAGGACGTGGTGATTCTGCTCGACTCCATCACCCGTCTGGCGCGTGCCTACAACACCGTGATCCCGAGCTCCGGCAAAGTGCTTACCGGTGGTGTCGATGCTCATGCCCTGGAGAAACCGAAGCGTTTCTTTGGCGCTGCGCGGAACATCGAGGAAGGCGGTTCGCTGACCATTATCGCTACCGCGCTGGTTGAAACCGGCTCGAAGATGGACGAAGTGATCTACGAAGAGTTCAAAGGCACCGGCAACATGGAACTGCCTCTGGATCGCAAGATCGCTGAAAAACGTGTGTTCCCGGCCATCAACATCAACCGTTCCGGTACTCGCCGCGAAGAGTTGCTGACCGCCGACGACGAACTGCAGCGTATGTGGATCCTGCGCAAGCTGCTGCACCCGATGGACGAAGTCTCTGCCATCGAGTTCCTGGTCGACAAGCTGAAACAGACCAAGACCAACGACGAGTTCTTCCTGTCGATGAAGCGCAAGTAAATCGCAGAAAGTCAGCAAAAGCCGGGGAAACCCGGCTTTTTGCTATCTGATTTTTGATCAACGGCAGTTCGTTGTTCTGAATAGAGGGGTTCGGCGCTAAACTGCCTGCCCCCGAACGCCACGGCCAATACGAGGCTCACGCATGCAGTATCGCGACTTGCGCGACTTTATCAGCGGCCTGGAAAAGCGCGGTGAACTCAAGCGCATCCAGGTTCCGGTGTCCCCAGTGCTCGAAATGACCGAGGTCTGCGATCGCACATTGCGCGCCAAGGGCCCGGCCCTGCTGTTCGAAAAACCTACCGGTTATGACATCCCTGTACTCGGCAATCTGTTCGGTACGCCTGAGCGCGTGGCGCTGGGCATGGGCGCGGAAGCGGTCAGCGAGCTGCGCGAAATCGGCAAGTTGCTGGCGTTCCTCAAAGAGCCCGAGCCGCCAAAGGGCCTGAAGGATGCCTGGTCCAAGCTGCCGATCTTTCGCAAGATCATCTCGATGGCGCCGAAAGTCGTCAAAGACGCGGTGTGCCAGGAAGTGGTCATCGAAGGCGACGATGTCGACCTCGCGATGTTACCGGTGCAGACCTGCTGGCCGGGAGACGTCGGCCCGCTGATCACCTGGGGTCTGACCGTCACCAAAGGTCCGAACAAGGATCGCCAGAACCTCGGCATTTACCGTCAACAGGTGATCGGCCGCAACAAGGTGATCATGCGCTGGTTGAGTCACCGTGGCGGCGCGCTGGATTACCGTGAGTGGTGCGAGAAACACCCCGGCCAGCCGTTCCCGGTGTCTGTGGCCCTGGGCGCTGATCCGGCCACCATCCTTGGTGCCGTGACGCCGGTGCCGGACAGTCTCTCCGAATACGCGTTTGCCGGTCTGTTGCGGGGCAACCGCACTGAGCTGGTGAAGTGCCGCGGCAATGACCTGCAAGTGCCGGCCACTGCCGAAATCATCCTCGAAGGCGTGATCCATCCGGGCGAAATGGCCGATGAAGGTCCGTACGGCGACCACACCGGTTACTACAATGAAGTCGACAGCTTCCCGGTGTTCACCGTCGAGCGCATCACCCATCGGATCAAGCCGATCTACCACAGCACCTACACCGGCCGTCCGCCGGATGAGCCGGCGATTCTCGGTGTGGCGCTGAATGAAGTGTTCGTGCCGATCCTGCAAAAGCAGTTCCCGGAGATCACTGACTTCTACCTGCCGCCCGAAGGCTGCTCGTACCGCATGGCCATCGTGACCATGAAGAAGTCGTATCCTGGGCATGCCAAGCGGGTAATGCTCGGTGTCTGGTCGTTTTTGCGACAGTTCATGTACACCAAGTTCGTTATCGTCACCGACGACGATATCAACGCACGGGACTGGAACGACGTGATCTGGGCCATCACCACGCGCATGGACCCCAAGCGTGACACGGTGATGATCGACAACACGCCGATCGACTACCTGGACTTCGCCTCGCCGGTCTCCGGCCTGGGTTCGAAGATGGGGCTCGATGCCACGCATAAATGGCCAGGCGAAACCACCCGTGAGTGGGGCCGGGTCATCGTCAAGGATGAAGCCGTTACCCAACGGATCGATGCCATCTGGAATCAGTTAGGAATAGATTGATGCGTGTAACCTTGCAGCCTTCCGGAGCAGTGCTTGAGATTCTGCCCGGCGAGCGGATTCTCGATGGCGCGCGGCGCCTGGGCTATGAATGCCCGCAAAGCTGTCGCAACGGCAATTGCCATGTGTGCGGCGCGCTGCTGGTGGAAGGGCGGGTCGAACAGGCTGGCGATGTGCGCGACCATGGCGAGTTCTACACTTGCATTGCAGAGCCGCTGGAAGACTGCATCGTGCTGTGGGATGGCGTGCTCGCGCTGGGAGAACTGCCGGTGCGCGGCATGTCGTGTCAGGTCATTGAATGCAGGGGCGTCGGCGGCGACACCTGGCGCGTGCGTCTGCGTGCGCCAGCGGGCAAACCGCCGCGCTACCACGCCGGCCAGTACCTGATGATCGAGCGTGAGAACGGCGAGAAGTCCGCTTTCTCCCTGGCCTCTGCTCCGCATTCCGGCCGCGACCTGGAAATTCATGTATTGGCGCGCGAAAGCAGTGCACTTAACCTGATTGAACAGCTTCAGCGCAACTCGATGGTGCGAATTGAAATGCCGTTCGGTGACACCCATCTGGCGGAACTGCCGAACGGTCCGCTGGTACTGATTGCCGCCGGTACCGGCATGGGCCAGATCCATAGCCTGATCGAACATTGCCGCGCCACGGGTTTCAAGCATCCAGTGCATCTGTATTGGGGCGTGCGCCGACCTGAAGACTTTTACGACATCGAACATTGGGATGAATGGGAGAAACTGCCCAATCTGTTCCTGCATAAAGTCGTCAGCGATCAATGCGGCTGGCAGGGGCGCTGCGGCATGTTGCATGAGGCGGTGTGTGAAGATTTCCCTGATCTGAAAGCGCTGCACGTCTATGCCAGCGGTTCTCCGGCCATGGTCTATGGCACGCTGGATGCGTTGGTTGAAGCGGGAATGGATGCCCATCAAATGCGCGCGGATGTATTCGCCTACGCGCCGCGATCTTGATCCGCGATCCTGATCGTTATAACTCTCTATATAGCCTATCGGTATTTATGAATTTATATAAATGCCGGTAGGTTATATCTCATGCCATGGCACTTAAATTGCCTTAAACGTTATGTGCCTTATTGTTACAGCGGTGCGTTCTATTAAGTAATTCTTCACTCGCGGGGAGCTGAACGCTATTCGCCATGAGCGCCATTGAATCTGCTTTTTTGAATCTGGCTTACCCTCCGCGGCTCGATCTGGGGCCGCAGCTTACGCACGAACAATTGCTCAGCTCGATGCAGTCGACCATGGCGCGCCACAAGGGTGGGCCGGTCTGGTTGTTCGCTTATGGTTCGCTGATCTGGCGCCCTGAATGTGCGGCGGTTGAGCGCGTGCGCGGTCGCGTGCATGGTTACCATCGCGGTTTGTACCTGTGGTCCCACGAGCATCGCGGCACGCCGGAAGTGCCGGGGCTGGTATTTGGCCTGGATCGCGGCGGCTCGTGCAGCGGCTTCGCTTATCGCTTGCCCGAAGAACAACTCGACGCTTCGCTTTATGCGCTGTGGCAGCGTGAAATGCCATTCCCGTCCTATCGTCCACACTGGCTCAACTGCCGTCTTGAAGACGGAAACCAGGTTCAGGCGTTGGGATTCGTGTTGGAGCGGCACCTGCCCAGCTATGCCGGCAACTTGCCGGATCATGTGCTGAGCCAGGTGTTCGAAAACGCTTGCGGGCGTTACGGCACCACTCGCGAATATGTCGAGCAGACCGCCCACGCCCTGCGTAGCCACGCCATGCCAGACCGGAATCTGGAGGCGCGGCTCAAACGCTGCAAATCAAAGGCTGATCAGGCGAGCGCTTCGCGGCCCTGACTGGCGACTTGCTTGTGCCACAGAGTCGGCGCAAGGAAGGCCATTGCCAGCAGGCATGCGCCCACCAACAGCACGAAACCGCCATCCCAGCCGAAATGGTCCACGGTGTAGCCCATTGCTGCACTGGCAGCGACTGAACCACCCAGATAACCGAACAGACCCGTGAAGCCCGCTGCAGTACCGGCGGCTTTTTTCGGCGCCAGTTCCAGCGCTTGCAGGCCGATCAGCATCACCGGGCCGTAGATCAGGAAGCCGATGGAGAACAGCGCGATCATGTCGACAGTCGGGTTGCCGGCCGGGTTGAGCCAGTACACGAGGGTCGCCACCGTCACCAAGGCCATGAACACCATGCCGGTCAGGCCACGGTTGCCCCGGAAGATCTTGTCCGACATCCAGCCGCACAGCAGCGTGCCCGGGATCCCTGCCCATTCGTAGAAGAAATAGGCCCACGAGGTTTTATCCACGGTGAAGCCTTTGGCTTCCTTGAGGTAGGTCGGTGCCCAGTCCAGCACGCCATAACGCAATAGATAGACGAACACGTTGGCCATGGCGATGTACCAGAGCATCTTGTTGCGCAACACATACTTGACGAAGATGTCCTTGGCGCTGAATTCCTCTTCGTGGCTGGCGTCGTAGCCTTCCGGGTAATCGTTCTTGTACTTTTCAATCGGCGGCAGGCCTACCGATTGCGGGGTGTCGCGCATGGTGACGAAGGCAAACGCCGCCACCGCCAGAGCCACCGCCGCTGGCACGTAGAACGCGGCGTGCCAGTCGTTGAACAGCCCCATGCCGAGCAGGAACAACGGGCCGATCAGCCCGCCGCCGACGTTGTGTGCCACGTTCCACACGGACACCACGCCACCGCGCTCTTTCTGCGACCACCAGTGCACCATGGTCCGGCCACTCGGCGGCCAGCCCATGCCCTGGGCCCAGCCGTTGATGAACAGCAGGATGAACATCATGGTCACGCTGGACGTTGCCCACGGCGCGAAACCGAATATGAACATCACGCCGGCCGACACCAGCAGGCCGAAGGGCAGGAAGTAGCGCGGGTTGGAGCGGTCGGACACCAGGCCCATGAGGAACTTCGACAGGCCGTAGGCAATCGCGATCGCCGACATCGCCAGGCCCAGCTGACCACGGGTGTAACCCTCTTCGATCAGGTACGGCATGGCCAGGGAGAAGTTCTTGCGCAGCAGGTAGTAACCCGCATAGCCAATGAAAATCCCGGCGAAGATCTGCCAGCGAAGGCGTCGATAGGTACTGTCTATTTTTTCTTCAGGCAATGGAGCCTGATGTGCGGCAGGACGAAAGAAAGCAAACATTCAAGAGCTCCAGATTTCTTGTTTTGACTGCGGATGCGAATGTTACAGTTTCGTTACCGAAAATAGCACCGCTTCACATCGGCAAAACAGCGGAAATGTTGGAGATTGCATGTTCCTTTATGAACATGTCGCTCAGATATAAATGAAGGTCGGTATAGAGATGACGGAGCCGGGTCGCAGGATCGCGACCCGACTGGAAAACCATCAGCGAACCTGCACAACAACCTTCCCGACCGCCTTGCGCTGGCCGAGATCATTGATCGCCTGTGCCGCATTGCTCAGCGGATAAACCTGCGATACCAGCGGCTTCAACTTGCCCTCGGCAAACCAGCCAAACAGTTGTTGGAAGTTCGCCGCGTTGTCCTGTGGCTGGCGTTGGGCGAAGGAGCCCCAGAACACGCCGATCACCGCTGCACCTTTGAGCAGCGCCAGGTTCACTGGCAATTCTGGAATGCGTCCACTGGCGAAACCGACCACCAGAAGACGACCGTTCCAGGCGATGGCGCGGATGGCCTGGTCGAACAGGTCGCCACCCACCGGGTCGTAGATCACATCGGCGCCCTGGCCGTCGGTCAGGCGTTTGATTTCGTCCTTGAGGCTGGTTTCGCTGTAGTTGATCAGCTCATCGGCGCCGGCAGCCTTGGCCACCGCGAGTTTTTCCGCGCTACTGGCGGCAGCGATCACCCGGGCGCCCATGGCTTTGCCGATTTCCACTGCAGCGAGGCCGACGCCGCCGGACGCGCCGAGTACCAGCAAGGTTTCGCCGGGCTGCAGGTTGCCCCGTTGCTTGAGGGCGTGCATCGAAGTGCCATAGGTCATGCTGAAGGCGGCGGCGGTGTTGAAGTCCATCGATGGCGGGATCGGCAGCACGTTGTAGCCCGGCACCGCGACCTGTTCGGCGAAACTGCCCCAGCCCGTCAGGGCCATGACCCGGTCACCGACCTTGAGGTGGCTGACCTTTTCGCCCACCGCGCTGACCACGCCGGCCGCTTCACCACCCGGTGAAAACGGGAAGGGCGGTTTGAACTGGTATTTACCCTCGATGATCAGTGTGTCCGGGAAATTCACCCCAGCCGCGTGCACGTCCAGCAGGATTTCATTCTTCTTCGCGACAGGACTGGCGACGTCTTCCAGCACCAGCGATTCGGCAGGGCCGAAGGCTTTGCACAGCACGGCTTTCATCAGGGCTATTCCTTTGGGAGTGATGGCCGATAAGTGTAGGTGTGTGAGTCAACGGGTCAACGAGCATGCCCGGCCCTGATAGTCAGCCATAAGCTTGTGCTTGAGCGGCGGGTCGTTATGCTAGGCCGCAAACCGGATAAGGAGCGAATTGTGAAAGCGTGGATCATGTTGTTGCTGGCCCTGTCTCTGCCTGTGGCAGCGATGGCCGAAGAAGCTAAAGAAGGTGAAGCCCCGAAGGTCAACTACATCACCCTGAGCCCGCCGTTCGTGGGCAACTATGGGCTCGACGGCACGCCGAAGTTCAAAGTCTACAAGGCCGATGTGGCGTTGCGGGTGACCGGTGACGAGGCGACCAAGGCGGTCAAGGCCAATGAGCCATTGATCCGTAATCAACTGGTTGCGTTGTTTGCCCAGCAGACCACTGAAACCATGAACAACGTCGAAGCCAAGGAAAAGCTGCGTCAGGAAGCCTTGAAGCAGACCCAGCAAGTGATGAATGACGAAACCGGCAAACCGGTGGTTGAGGATCTGTTGTTCAACAACCTGATCATTCAATAAGCCTTTTGCTGTCCGGGCGGGCCTCATTGCGGGCTGGCCCGCGAAGGGCGCGACTCGGTCCTTCAGGACGCCAGGCTCTTGCGAAACCGCATCAGCGCAACGGTGAAGAACAGCAGGCCAATGGCGCTTAAGGCCAGCAAGTCTGGCCAGACCACACTGATGCCGGCGTCGCGAAACAATATCGCGGCGCTGAGGCTGACGAAGTGCGTTGATGGCGAGCCCTGCATCACCCATTGCAGCCATTGCGGCATGCTGTCCAGGGGCGTACTGCCCCCGGAAAGCAGCAACATCGGGATAATCACCGGAATCGCCAACAAGCCGAACTGCGGTGTCGAGCGGGCGAGGGTCGCGAGGAATATTCCCAGCGCCGTGCTGGCGAACAGATAAACCGCCGTTACCAGCAAGAAAAAGCTCAGGGAACCGGCCAGCGGTACGCCGAGGGCGCCTTTGACAATCACTTCCAGCGACACCCAGGTGCACAGCACCACCACCAGCATGTTGCTCCAGACTTTCGCCAACATGATTTCCAGTGCCGTCAGCGGCAGTACCAGCAAATGGTCGAGGGTGCCGTGCTCGCGTTCACGCAGTAGCGCTGTGCCCGTCAGGATGATGGCCAGGATCGTGATGTTGTTGACGATCTGAATAACCGCCAGGAACCAGCCACCCTCCAGGTTGGTATTGAACAGCGCTCGTGTCGTCAGCAGCACGGGTGTCTGGCTCGCCGCATCGCCCTGGCCACTGTAGGTCAGCAGCTCGCGCTGGAAAATCCGCCCGATATAGCCTGCGCCCATGAACGCCTGGCTCATGGCGGTGGCGTCAACGTTGACCTGCACCGCTGGCTGGTGGCCGCCCAGCAGATCGGCCTGAAAATTGGCTGGAACATTGATCACGAAGGTGTACCGCCCGCTGTCCAGCACCTCGTCCAGTTGGCCATAAGGCAGCGGCACCGGCGGTTGAAATTCCGGCGGCCGCAGGACTTGGGCCAGTTGGCGTGACATGGGGCTGTGATCTTCGTCGACCATGGCCACGCTGGCGTTGTGCACACCGATCACTGAGCCTGCGGCCGGCATGTAGATCGCCACTGTAAAGGCGTAGAACAGGAACAGCAGCAATACACTGTCATGTTGCAGGCTCGTGAGTTCCTTGAGGCCAAGACGCAGGATGTGCGCAAGCTTATGCATCAGACCTCCTGCTTTTTCAGCATGGCCAGGCTGAGCCCGGTGAACCCGAGAAAGAACCCGAACAGCGCCAGGCATTGCGGCCACAACTGCCGGATATCCAGCGCCTTGGTAAAGGTGCCGACAGCGATATCGAGAAAGTAGCCCGCCGGAAACAGCATCCCCATGACCGCGGCCGCACCGTCAAGGGACGACCGTGGCACGATCAAACCGGAAAACTGGATGGTCGGCAAACTGGTGATGATCATGGTGCCGAGAATGGCGGCGATCTGGGTTCGGGTGAACGCCGAAATCAACATCCCCATGCTGGTGGTCGCCAGCACGTAGAGCAGCCCGCCGAAGGCCAGGGTCAATGCGCTGCCCTTGAAGGGTACGCCGAACAGCCAGCGGTTCATGGCCGCCAGCACGGCGAGATTGATCAGACTGACGGCCAGATACGGCACCTGTTTACCTAACAGGAACTCCAGGCGGGTCAGCGGTGTGGCGTAGAAGTTGGTGATCGAGCCCAGTTCCTTCTCCCGCACGATGCCCAGCGCAGTCAGCATGGCCGGGATGAACGCCAGGACCAGTGCCATCACTCCGGGGCCGATGGCATTGACGCTGACGACATCCTGGTTGTAGCGGAAACGAGTTTCCAGTTTGGCTGGCGCTTGCCGGGGCGGCGCGGGACTGGACTGATCCGCCAATTGCTCCAGGTTGGCCTGGTGTACCGCTTCCACATAATTGCGGCTGGTTTCGGCGCGAAACGGCATACCGCCGTCGAACCAGGCCGCCACCGTGGGTTGGCGACCGGCGAACAGATCTCGACCGAATCCAGGGGGAATCTCCAGCGCCAGTTTGATTTCCGAGCGCTGCAATCGTCGATGCAACTGCGCCGGATCGCCTATCGGGGCCTGCTCCTCGAAGTAGCGGGAGCCGCGGAAGGCCTCCAGATAAGCCCGGCTCTGCGCGGTCTGGTCCTGGTCGTAAACCGCGAAGGCGAGTTTCTCCACATCCAGGGAAATGCCGTAGCCGAAAATCACCATCATGAGCATTGCCCCGAGCAGAGCGAAGGCCAGGCGTACTCTATCGCGCAGCAGTTCCTTGCCTTCACGACTCGCCAGTGCCCGCAGCCGCCCAAAACTGAAGCGGCGGTCTTTCATCGATGTGGCGGGTGCGAGCGTTGTGTCGCCGGGCACTGGTGGCGCTGCTGTTGCGACCGGGCTCTGGGCCTGTTCCAGGCAGGTGACGAATGCGGCCTCAAGTGTCTGGCCATTGAACTGTTGTTGCAGTGCTGCCGGCGTGTCACAGGCCAGTACCTTGCCTGCGTGCATCAATGAGATGCGGTCGCAGCGCTGGGCTTCGTTCATGAAATGGGTGGACAGGAAGATTGTCACGTCCTGTTCGCGGGACAGTTCGATCAGCAGTCGCCAGAAATCGTCCCGCGCCGCCGGGTCAACGCCGGAGGTGGGTTCGTCGAGGATCAGCACTTCCGGGCGGTGCAACACGGCTACCGCCAGGGATAGCCGCTGACGCAGACCCAGCGGCAATGCACCGGACGGCTGATGGGCGACGCTGGCCAGGTTGAAACGCTGGATCAGTTCGTCGATGCGCTGAGCGCTGTCGGCTTTGGGCAGATCGAACAGTCGCGCGTGCAAGTCCAGGTTCTGCCGCACGCTGAGTTCGCCATAGAGCGAGAAACTCTGAGACATGAAACCGACGCGCTTGCGGGTGGCCAGATCCTTGGCGTTCACCGGGTTGCCCAGCAGCGTGGCACTGCCTTCGCTGGCCGGGATCAGCCCGGTGAGCACTTTCATGGTGGTGGTTTTGCCGCACCCATTGGAGCCTAGAAACCCGAAGATCTCGCCGCGGCCAATGGCGAAGCTGACCTTGTCCACCGCCGTGAAGTCGCCGAAACGCAGGGTCAGATCATGGGCTTGGATGGCGATATTGGCCGTAGCGTTGGTTCGGGGAGGGATCACTAGCGGCTGGTTGTCGTGGCCGGTGTCGCCCTGAAAGTGGGTGAAGGCTTCGTCGAGTTTGCCGCTGGGGATTGCCGCCCCCAGATCGCGGCTCAAGCCGGCGGCGATCAGTTTGCCGCCGTCGAGCATCAGGCAGTGTTCGAACTGCTCGGCCTCTTCCATATACGCGGTGGCGACCAGTAGCGTCAGTTGCGGGCGTTGGTGCCGAACGTCATCAATCAACTCCCAGAAATGCCGTCGGGACAAGGGATCGACGCCCGTGGTCGGCTCATCGAGGATCAACAAATCCGGTTCATGGATTAACGCGCAACAGAGGCCGAGCTTTTGTTTCATTCCGCCCGACAGCTTGCCGGCCGGGCGCTCGGCAAACCGCAGTAGATCGGTGGCCAGCAGCAGGCTGTGCATGCGCTGATCGCTTTCGGCCCCGGACAGCCCGAACAGTGTGGCGAAGAAGTGAATGTTCTCGCGGATCGACAGATCAGGGTACAGGTTGCCGCCCAGGCCTTGAGGCATGAACGCGATGCGCGAGTAGAGGCTGTTGCGGTGGCGCCGGTCCTGGATCGAGCCACCAAGCACTTCCAGTTGACCCTCCTGTAGCGTCTTCACACCGGCGATCAATCCCAGCAGGCTGGATTTACCGGCGCCATCCGGGCCAATCAATCCGCACCGGGTACCGGTGGGCAGACTGAACGTGATGTCGGTCAGCGCATGCTGTTCGCCGTAGCGGTGCTGAAGACGGGTGGCGTGCAGTGCCAGGCCGGTCATTGAAGATTGGCCGGCCAGTCAATGGGAGCGGTGCGCACGTAGCCATTGCCGGGCATCCCCGGTTTGGCCTGGGGCACGGCGCTGGGGTGGGTCAAGTGTAGCTTGACCCGAAACACCAGTTTCTGACGTTCGTCGCGGGTCTCGACTTCTTTGGGTGTGAACTGCGATTTGGCCGCCACGAAGCTGATTTTTGCCGGCAATGGCTGGTCGGGCAGGGCGTCCAGCAGGATCCGCGCTTCATCGCCGACCGCCAGGCGTCCGGCGACGGACGCTGCAAGGTAGAGATTCATGTATTGGTCGTTCGGGTCAATCAGCAGCAACACTCGCCCACCGGCGCCGAGCACTTCTCCGGGTTCGGCCATGCGAAGCTGAATGATCCCGTCGATGGGAGCCCGCAAGCTGCTGTCGTCGATTTCGCTGGTTAACTGAGCCACTTGCGCCTGTGCCGCGCCAATGGCTGCGCCGACGGCGGACACCTGAGCGCGGGCCGCAGTAACAGCTGCGTTGGCGGTGTCGAAGCGTGACTGCTGTTGGTCGATGATCTGGCCGCTGGCGAAACCGCGATTGAACAACGCCTGGGAGCGTTTGAGCTCTTGCTGGGCAAGCAGTTGCTCGCTCTGGCGCAGTTTCACATTGGCCTGGGCGGCGGAAAGATTTTCCCGGACGCGTATCACTTCGGCTTCAGCCTGGTTGCGCTGGGCTTCGAGGGTTCGGGTGTCCATGCGGGCCAACAGTTGACCCTGGGTGACCTTGTCGCCTTCGTTCACCAGCACTTCAGCCAATCGACCGGGTGTTTTGCTGGCGATCTGCACTTCTGTGGCTTCAAGTCGACCATTGCCCACATACAACCCTTCGGGCAGTCGGTTAACGGTCGACCGCCAATAACCAAACCCCCCGGCGGTCAGTAGCAAAGCCCCCAGTAAAAAAACGAAGAAAAGCGAAGAACGGCTGTGCGTCGACATGTCGGCATCCTGCGTCTATTGCGTCCCAGTCTGACAGGAAAGCGCTTGAGCACTTTGATGTCAGTCAACTGAGTGGCAAGCCTGACCGGTTGGCAAGGTAAGCCAGAGTGACCGGCGGTTGTGCACTATTTAACGCAAATCAAGCACCGCTGCCCATTGTTCGGCTGTCACCGGCATCACCGACAGCCGCGAGCCCTTCTGGACCAGTGGCATTTCGGCCAGCACTGTTTGCTGTTTCAGATAATCGAGCTTCAGCACCCTGGAAAACGTCTCGACGTGAGCGACATCGATCGCGCTCCAGGCGTTTTTCTCGGCGGTGGCCTTCGGGTCGAAGTAATGACTCTCGGGCTCCAGCGCCGTCGGGTCCGGATACGCCGCCTCGACAATCTTGCCGATTCCGGCAATTCCCGGCTCCGGGCAACTGGAGTGATAGAAGAAAAACTCGTCGCCCACCGCCATCGCCCGTAAAAAGTTGCGCGCCTGATAGTTGCGAACCCCGTCCCAGCGCGCTCGGCCAAGCTTCTCCAGGTCTCTGATCGAGAGCTCGTCAGGTTCGGATTTCATCAGCCAATAGGCCATGGTTTTGCTCCTTGCGAGGTGAGTGGGCAAGCGGTCGGGCAATTTTATGACAAACCGACAGTCGGTTGACGCCAGCGTTTGCGTGTCGGTTCACGTTGTCGCAAAATGCCGGCCTTCTTAGCTTGACGCTGCTGCACGGCCTACACCTACAACGGAAACCGCTGCTGTCATCGTGTTGATGTGCCTTTGGGGGGCAATCGATGAAACGCAAACCGGATTTACTATGGATTTTGGTTATTTTATTCGGCCTTGGTGTCGTGACCACCGGCTATGCCCAAAGCCTGTGGAACAACAAACCCGATGCTCCCGTCGAGATCGCGCAGCAACAGCCGTCAGCCTTCAAGCGCTGAACCTGTCGCTTGGACGCCGCTGATGTCAGTGGCGTCTAGCCCGCGAAATACCACGCCTTGTCCGTGACCGTTCCCTGCAGCGGTACATCCCAGCTCGCCTGAGCCAATCGTTGAACCTTCTGACATTCGTGGGCCAGGCCCAGCAGGGTCGGCTTACGCCAGTTATTGCGGCGCGCCAGATACGCCAGGCTTCGGTCGTAGAAGCCGCCGCCCATCCCCAGGCGTCCGCCGACATCGTCGAATCCCACCAACGGCAACAACACCAGATCCAGCGCCCAGACCTTGCGTTGCCGGGCAACGTTGTAGCGGGGTTCAGGAATACGGAAACGGTTGGGTTTGAATCTTTCGCCGGGACGGATCCGCTGGAACACCATTTTGGTTTGCGGCCAGGCACTGAGCACCGGCAAATACGTCGCCTTGCCCCGACGTTGCGCGGCACGCATCAGCAGGCGCGGATCGATTTCACCGTCGGCGGGCAGGTACAGGGAGATGTGTTTCGCGCGGCGGAACTGCGGGTGTTGGGCCAATTGCTTATACAGCCCGCGAGCCGCCTCGCGCTGCTGACTGGGCGTCAGTGCGCGGCGGGCCTTGCGCAGCATGCGTCGAAGTTGCGGTCGGGGCAGCAGCGCAGGTTCGGTCATGGATTCAGGCTTCGGAAGTGCGAGTACTGAAAGCGTACCCGTAAAAACACCGATGCCGGTATAAAAACCGGCATCGGATTGAAATCAGGCTCCCCGGATGAACCGCTGTCGACTTAGCCCTTGAACCCGAAAGTTCAAGGTGGAAGATGCAGTAGGCTTTAAGGCTTTCCGTCTAGCGGACATGCACACCAGCCCAACGTGCAACCTCCAGGGTAGTGCGAATCGGCTCAGGGACGTCGTCAACTGGCAAGCACCCCAGGGAGTGATGCGAGTATAACTCAAGCGGCCCGGCGAATCAGCCCTTGGTGACATCCGGATCGGTCGACAGCACCAGATCGACGCGGTCCAGCAGGTCGCGAACCTGCTCTCGGGTCGAGCTGCTGGCCTGCACATCCGGGCGTTCTTCCTTGTGCAGAAGATCGTGCGTGATATTCAGCGCGGCCATCACGGCAATTCGATCGGCGCCGATGACTTTGCCGCTGCTGCGGATTTCGCGCATCTTGCCGTCCAGGTAACGGGCAGCGCTCACCAGGTTGCTGCGCTCTTCCTGGGGGCAGATGATCGAATATTCTTTGTCGAGGATCTGCACGGTAACGCTATTGCTTGAACTCATGAGTCTTGCTCCAGGGCCTTGAGGCGCGAAATCATCGATTCGACCTTACGCCGGGCGATTTCATTTTTTTCAATGAGGTGCGCGCGTTCCTCGCGCCAGGTTTTTTCTTGAGCTAGTAAGAGTGCGTTTTGACTCTTTAGTTGCTCGACTCGGGTAATCAGCAGCTCGAGTCTGGCCATCAGCGCTTGCAGGTCGGTGTCTTCCATTGTGTCCACTGAATTTGTGACTGATGGGTGGTAACAGCCGGACAGCCTTTAATAGTCTTGGCGAGTCTGTCGATGTAGGATACAAGGCCTTCATTCTAGACATAGCGCCGTCTGGCGCCTAGCTGCCCATGCCCATTAAGAATTCTCCGTACCAAGCTTTTGCCACCCTGTTGAGCACCAGCGGCCATCCCGTCTCGCCTGCCGAACTGCACGGCCTGTTGCTCGGTCGCAGTTGCGCCGGTGCCGGCTTCGAAGCCGACAGCTGGTTGGCAGACGCCGCCGAGCTACTCGAAGGCGAGCCGCAAGACAACGTTCGCAACGCCTTGATCGGCCTGCAAGAGATGGTCAAGGGCGAGCTCACCAGCGACGACATGACCGTTGTTCTGCTGCTGCCGAGCGACGACGCGCCGCTCACCGAGCGTGCGGCTGCACTGGGCCAGTGGTGCCAGGGCTTCCTCACCGGCTTCGGTTTGACCCGCCGCGAGTATGCCTTGAGCTCTGAAGCCACCGAAGTGCTGCAGGATCTGGCCGCCATTTCTCAGGTGCAAGACGCCCTGGAAGAGTCCGACGACGGCGAAAGCGACTACATGGAAGTCATGGAGTACCTGCGGGTCGCGCCGCTGCTGCTGTTCACCGAAACCAAGAAAACCGACGAAGCAGCCGCCAAACCGTCGTTGCATTAATCGCGAGCCAGGAAAAGCCATCTGCCCATGATTCATATCCCGAAATCGGAATACAGCCGTCGCCGCAAGGCGCTGATGGCGCAGATGGAACCCAACAGCATCGCCATTCTGCCCGCCGCTGCGGTTGCCATTCGCAACCGTGACGTCGAGCACGTTTACCGTCAGGACAGCGACTTCCAGTACCTCAGCGGCTTTCCCGAACCTCAGGCCGTCATCGTTTTGATGCCCGGCCGTGAGCACGGTGAATACGTGCTGTTTTGCCGGGAACGTAATGCCGAACGGGAATTGTGGGACGGCTTGCGCGCTGGCCAGGAAGGCGCTATCCGTGACTTTGGCGCCGACGACGCATTCCCCATCACCGATATCGACGACATCCTGCCGGGCCTGATCGAAGGCCGCGACCGGGTGTATTCGGCCATGGGCAGCAACCCGGAGTTCGATCGGCATCTGATGGACTGGATCAACGTGATCCGCTCCAAAGCGCACCTCGGCGCCCAGCCGCCGAATGAATTCGTTGCCCTGGATCATCTGCTTCACGACATGCGCCTGTATAAATCGGCGGCAGAAGTGAAAGTGATGCGCGAAGCCGCACGGATTTCCGCCCAGGCCCATATTCGGGCGATGCAGGCCAGCCGTGCCGGTTTGCATGAATTCAGCCTCGAAGCCGAACTCGATTACGAGTTCCGCAAGGGCGGGGCGAAGATGCCGGCCTACGGTTCGATCGTCGCCGCCGGGCGCAACAGCTGCATCCTGCATTACCAGCAGAATGATGCGGTGCTCAAGGACGGCGATCTGGTGCTGATCGACGCCGGATGCGAGATCGACTGCTACGCCAGCGATATCACCCGCACCTGGCCGGTCAACGGCAAATATTCACCGGAACAGAAGGCGATCTACGAGCTGGTGCTGGCTTCCCAGGAAGCGGCGTTTGCCGAGATCGCGCCGAACAAACACTGGAACCAGGCGCACGAGGCCACGGTTCGGGTCATTACCGCGGGCCTTGTGAAGTTGGGTCTGTTGCAGGGTGATGTCGACGAACTGATCGCCAGCGAAGCCTACAAGGCGTTTTACATGCACCGCGCCGGCCACTGGCTGGGCATGGATGTGCATGACGTCGGCGAGTACAAGGTCGGCGGCGAATGGCGCGTGCTGGAGGTCGGCATGGCGCTGACGGTCGAGCCGGGCATTTACATTGCCGCGGACAACCAGAGCGTGGCGAAGAAATGGCGCGGCATTGGCGTGCGCATCGAGGACGACGTGGTGGTGACCAAAACCGGTTGTGAAATCCTGACCAACGGCGTGCCGAAAACGGTCGCCGAGATCGAGGCCTTGATGGCCGCCGCGCGGACACAAGCGGCATGAGTCGAGTCAATCTGGCAATCATCGGCGGTGGCCTGGTCGGCGCCAGCCTGGCGTTGGCTTTACAGGCCGGGGCCAAGGCCCGTGGCTGGAAGATCGTGCTGATCGAACCGTTTGCCCCCGGCCACACGTACCAACCGAGCTATGACGCCCGTTCTTCGGCGCTGTCGTTCGGCGCCCGGCAGATTTATCAGCGGTTGGGCGTGTGGCAGGCAATCTCCCGCCGCGCCGAGCCGATCAAGCAGATTCATGTCTCCGACCGTGGACGTTTTTCCACCGCGCGGTTGTCGGCGATGGAAGAGGGCGTTCCGGCGTTGGGTTATGTGGTGGAAAACGCCTGGCTCGGCCAATGCCTCTGGCAAAGTCTGGACACGGACGTGGTCAGTTGGCGGTGCCCGGCGCAAGTCACCGGCATGGAACCGTTGACCGACGGCTATCGCCTGACGCTCGACGATGAAACCCTGCTGGATTGCGACCTCGCAGTGTTGGCTGATGGTGGTCGTTCGGGCCTGCGTGAACAACTGGGGGTCGGCATCAAGAAACGCCCGTACAACCAGAGCGCGCTGATCGCCAACATCACCCCGAGCGAAGCGCACAACGGCATGGCCTTCGAACGCTTCACCGACGACGGCCCGATGGCCTTGTTGCCGCTGCCGGAAAACCGCTGCGCTCTGGTCTGGACCCGTCTTGGCCTGGATGCGCAACGGCTGGCGGCCCTTGATGAACGCAGCTTTCTCAGCGAGTTGCAGGGTGTGTTCGGTTATCGCCTCGGCACATTGAAACAAGTCGGCGTGCGGAACTTGTATCCGCTGTCGCTGATTGAAGCCGAGGAGCAAGTTCGTCCGCATCTGGTGATCCTCGGCAACGCCGCCCACAGTCTGCACCCGATTGCCGGGCAAGGGTTCAATCTGTCCCTGCGCGATGCCCAGGCCTTGGCCGACACGTTGTTGGGCAGCGAGGCCGCGCTCGGTGACTTCACTACCTTGCAGGCTTACCGCGAGCATCAGCGAATGGATCAGAACCTGACCGTGGGTTTCTCCGATCAGGTCACCCGGTTGTTCGGCAGCACCCAGCCACTGGTTTCCCTGGGCCGCAACATCGGTCTGCTCGGCCTTGATCTGCTGCCCCCGGCCAAGCGCTGGTTTGCCCGGCAGGCCATGGGGTTGGGGACGCGTCCCGATGTTTAAGCGAGCGCACCTGCAAGTTGTTATTCACGACGGCGCGGGCACTTTGGTGGCGCGGGTCGAAAAAAACCTTTATGTGCGGCTCAGGCCGCAAGCGAGACAGGCTTAAAGCATGGAAATGCGCGCAGATCTGCTGATTGTCGGGGCCGGAATGGTCGGCAGCGCCCTGGCGCTGGCGTTACAGAACAGCGGGCTCGAAGTCCTGCTGCTGGATGGCAGCCCCCTGAGCGTCAAACCCTTCGATGGGCAGGCACCGTTCGAACCACGGGTGAGCGCCTTGTCGGCGGCCAGTCAGCGCATACTCGAACGCCTGGGCGTCTGGGACGGCATCGTCAGCCGGCGCAACAGCCCCTACACCGACATGCACGTCTGGGACGGCAGCGGCACCGGGCAGATCCATTTCTCGGCGACCAGTGTGCATGCCGACGTGCTTGGGCATATCGTCGAGAATCGCGTGGTTCAGGACGCCTTGCTCGACCGGCTGCACGACTGCGACCTCGGGATGCTGGCCAATGCACGGCTGGAGCAGATGCGCCGCTCTGGTGACGACTGGCTGCTGACTCTGGCCGATGGCCGCACGTTGCGGGCGCCTTTGGTGATCGCGGCGGATGGCGCCAACTCGGCGGTGCGGCGTCTGACCGGCGTTGCGACCCGCGAGTGGGATTACATGCACCACGCAATCGTCACCAGTGTGCGCAGCTCAAAACCTCATCAAATGACTGCCTGGCAGCGCTTTACCGACAATGGTCCACTGGCGTTTCTGCCGCTGGAACGCAATGGCGAGCACGATTGGTGTTCGATCGTCTGGTCGACCACCCCAAGCGAAGCCGAACGCCTGATGGCGCTGGACGACGAAGGCTTCTGCAAGGAGCTGGAACGGGCCTTCGAAGGCTGCCTCGGCACGGTCCTCAGCGCCGACCCGCGTTTGTGCGTGCCGCTGCGTCAACGCCATGCCAAGCGTTATGTGGCTGAAGGCCTGGCGCTGATCGGCGATGCGGCCCACACGATCCATCCGTTGGCCGGGCAGGGCGTAAACCTCGGTTTCCTCGATGCCGCGGTGTTGGCCGAAGTGCTGCTGCAAGCGGCCGCGCGCGGCGAGCGGTTGGCGGACGTGAAAGTGCTCAGTCGTTACGAGCGTCGGCGCATGCCCCACAATCTGGCGTTGATGGCGGCGATGGAAGGGTTCGAGCGTTTGTTCCAGGCCGACCCGTTGCCGGTGCGCTGGTTGCGCAATACAGGGTTGAAGATGGTTGACCAGATGCCTGAAGCCAAAGCGTTGTTCGTGCGCGAAGCGCTTGGGTTGATCGGGGATCTGCCGGCATTGGCCAAGGCCTGAGGTATTCATTGACGCTGATGGCCTCATCGCGAGCAGGCCGGCACATTCACCGCAAATGTCCATCGTGCAACATCTGGTAACGCCTCCACCCACTGTTCGATTGAGAAGCTAAATGTGAGTCCTTATCATTTGTCCTCACTTCCCTGATTCGAGAGACCGCTTCCATGTTGGCACCCAAGCGTCTACTGACTGCACTGGCCCTGACCCTGATCGGCAGTACTGCCGCCCAGGCCGCCGACGAGGTGGTGGTTTACTCCTCGCGGATCGATGAGCTGATCAAACCGGTCTTCGATGCCTACACCCAGAAAACCGGCGTGCAGGTGAAGTTCATCACCGACAAGGAAGCGCCGCTGATGCAGCGGATCAAGGCCGAGGGCGAAAACGCCACTGCCGACCTGCTGCTGACCGTCGATGCCGGCAACCTCTGGCAGGCCGAGCAGATGGGCATCCTCCAGCCGTTCACGTCCAAGGTGATCGACGCCAACATCCCGCTGCAATACCGCGCGTCCTCCCATGCCTGGACCGGCCTGAGCCTGCGGGCGCGGACCATCGCCTACTCCACCGACCGGGTAAAACCCGGTGAGCTGACCACCTACGAGGCGCTGGCCGACAAACAGTGGGAAGGCCGCCTGTGCCTGCGCACGGCGAAGAAGGTCTACAACCAGTCGCTGACCGCTACCATGATCGAAGTCCATGGCGCCGAGAAAACCGAGAAGATCCTCAAGGGCTGGGTCAACAATCTGTCCACCGATGTGTTCTCCGACGACATCGCCGTGCTCGAGGCAATCAACGCCGGTCAGTGCGACGTCGGCATCGTCAACACTTACTACTACGGTCGTCTGCACAAGCAGAAGCCGGACCTGCCAGTAAAACTGTTCTGGCCGAATCAGGGCGACCGTGGCGTGCACGTCAACCTGTCGGGCATTGGCCTGACCAAACATGCGCCGCACCCGGAAGCCGCCAAGGCGCTGGTGGAGTGGATGACCACGCCTGAAGCGCAGAAGATTTTCGCCGACGTGAACCAGGAGTTCCCGGCCAACCCTGCTGTCCAGCCTTCAGCTGAAGTCGCGAGCTGGGGCAAGTTTGTCGCCGATACCTTGCCGGTGGAGATCGCGGGCAAGCGTCAGGCTGAAGCGATCCGGATGATGGATCGGGCTGGCTGGAACTGAGTCTGTCGATATACTGCGCTGGCCCGATCGTTCCCACGCACTGTGGGAATGCATCCACCGACGCTCCGCGTCGAGGCGTGACGCAGAGCGTCACAAGAGGTGTGCCCACGCAGAGCGTGGGCACAATCATTTAAACGAGAACTTTCCTTGGCCCACCCCGCCCAACGCCGCTGGTATCCCCTGGTCTTCGCCATTGCTGCGCTGGTCCTGCTGCCGCTGAGCGTCCTGCTTCTTTCCTGGCAAACCATCGATCAGCAGATCTGGTCCCACCTGTGGGATACACAGATGCCGCGGCTGCTGGGCAATACCCTCACTCTGGTCATCGGCGTTGGCATCGGCGTAACGCTGCTGGGCGTCAGCCTGGCCTGGCTCACCAGCCTCTGCGAATTCCCCGGGCGGCGTTGGCTGGATTGGGCGTTGATGCTGCCGTTCGCGATTCCTGCCTACGTGCTGGCGTTCGTCTTCGTCGGCCTGCTGGATTTCGCCGGCCCGGTGCAAACCTTCCTGCGCGAGTGGTTTGGCAACGGTCTGAGGCTGCCGCGAGTGCGCTCCACCGGCGGCGTGATTCTGGTGTTGGTGCTGGTCTTCTATCCCTACGTTTACCTGTTGGCGCGCACCGCATTCCTGGCCCAGGGCAAAGGCCTGATGGAAGCGGCGCGAGTCCTCGGGCAATCCCCGTGGCAGGCGTTCTGGCGGGTTGCGTTGCCCATGGCGCGTCCGGCGATCGGCGCGGGGGTGGCGTTGGCGCTGATGGAGACCCTGGCGGATTTCGGTGCGGTGTCGGTGTTCAACTTCGATACGTTCACCACCGCTATCTACAAGACCTGGTATGGCTTTTTCAGTCTCTCCACTGCCGCGCAACTGGCCAGCCTGTTGCTGTTGGTGGTGATGGTCGTGTTGTATGGCGAGCGCCGCGCTCGGGGAGCCAATCGGGCGAGCAATGAACGGCCACGGGTCAAGGCGTTGTATCACCTGCGCGGGATTAAGGCGCTGGCGGCCATGAGCTGGTGTGGTCTGGTGTTCGCCTGCGCTTTCGTCATTCCCGTGCTGCAACTGGTGGTGTGGTTCTGGCAACGCGGGCGCTTCGATCTGGACGAGCGTTATGCCGGGTTGATCGTGCACACCCTGTACCTGGGCGGCATGGCGGCACTGATCACCGTCAGCGTCGCGCTGGTACTGGCCTTTGCCCGTCGATTGGCTCCGACCCGGGCCATCCGTTCCGGCATCAGCCTGGCTAACCTCGGCTATGCCTTGCCGGGCTCGGTATTGGCGGTGTCGATCATGCTGGCGTTCAGTTACCTGGATCGCGAACTGGTGATTCCGCTGTCGGGCTGGCTTGGCGGCGCGGGCAAACCATTACTGCTGGGCAGTCTGTCGGCGTTGTTGCTGGCCTATCTGGTGCGATTCATTGCCGTGGCTTATGGGCCGCTGGAAAGCAGCCTGGCGCGAATACGGCCTTCTTTGCCCGAAGCGGCACGTAGCCTTGGCGTCAGTGGGCCACGACTGTTTTTCAAAGTGTATCTGCCGCTGCTGCTGCCGGGCACGTTGAGCGCTGCGTTGCTGGTGTTCGTCGACGTGCTCAAGGAAATGCCCGCGACCCTGCTGATGCGCCCGTTCGGATGGGACACGCTGGCAGTGCGGATCTTTGAAATGACCAGCGAAGGCGAGTGGGCCAGAGCCTCGTTACCGGCATTGACCCTGGTGTTGGTCGGGCTGTTACCGGTCATCGGATTGATCAGAAGGTCGGCACATCGAAACACTTAGGCGTCCTGTCTCACGAATCACTGTCCCGTTTTGACAGCGCCTATTATTGCCATGCTGCGTTGCCGCTCCTCGCCATAGCGAGCTATGACTCGTCGCGGCGCCTTGCCTGACAATAACAGTCACTCGTCAAACGCGGGACGGATTCGCGAGACAGGACGCTGTGCCAGTCCTACACCTTGCGGCTACAATGCGCGGCATTCGGTGCGGTCCGTCTTCGAGACCGGGTTGCTGAAATCGGCTGAAAGCCTTTGTTTCAAGGCATTTCACCCCGTTCAACGCCTGTCCGCACCTTCGCCACGCCCGGAAGGAGAAACCCATGGGACAGCGTACGCCTCTGTATGACCTTCATCTCGCCCTCGGCGCGAAGATGGTCGATTTTGGCGGTTGGGATATGCCCTTGCATTACGGCTCGCAGGTCGAGGAACACCATCAGGTGCGCCGCGATTGCGGGGTTTTCGATGTATCCCACATGACCGTGATTGATGTTGGCGGCCCCCAAGCCAAGGCCTGGCTTCAATATTTACTGGCCAATGACGTCGAACGTCTGCACAGCCCCGGCCGTGCCTTGTACAGCGCCATGCTCAACAAGCACGGCGGCATCGTCGACGACATGATCGTCTACCGTCTCGAGGACGGCTATCGGCTGGTGGTCAACGCCTCCACCCGCAATCAGGATCTGGCCTGGATGCAGGCTCATCTCGCCGACTTCAATGCGCAGCTCAACGAGAATGTGCAGCTCAACGAGCGCTCCGAGCTGGCGATGCTGGCCATTCAAGGGCCTCATGCCCGGCACAAGATTGCCGAACTGGTGACCCAGTCCCGCGGCACGCTGATCCAGCAACTCAAACCTTTCGAAGGTCAGGCCGACGGTGACTGGTTCATCGCGCGCACCGGTTATACCGGCGAGGACGGTCTTGAGATCGTGCTGCCGGCCGAGCAGGCGCCGGGCTTCTTCAACGATCTGGTGGGCGCTGGTATTTCCCCGATTGGCCTCGGGGCGCGCGATACCTTGCGGGTTGAAGCCGGCATGAACCTCTATGGTCAGGACATCGATCAAGACGTTTCGCCATTGGCCTCCAACATGGCCTGGAGCATTGCCTGGGAACCGGCTACGCGCCAGTTCATCGGCCGCACGGCCCTGGAAGCCGAGCAGGCCGCTGGCGTGCAGCACAAACTGGTCGGTCTGGTCCTTGAAGAGCGTGGTGTTTTGCGTGCTCATCAGGTGGTCCGCATCGCTGATGTTGGCGAAGGGGAGATCACCAGTGGTAGTTTCTCTCCTACGCTTAGCAAGTCGATTGCACTGGCGCGCGTACCGGCGGCCACCGCCGACCGCGCCGAAGTGGAAATCCGTGGCAAGTGGTACCCGGTTCGAGTGGTCAAACCGACCTTCGTACGCCACGGCAAAACCTTGATCTAACCTTTTTTGGCGGGCAATGACCGCCGACATTTTTCTTGAGGACACAGAACATGAGCGAAATCCCTGTCGACCTGCGTTATGCCGAAAGTCACGAATGGGCCCGTCTAGACCATGATGGCGGCGTGAAAGTGGGTATTTCAGACCATGCTCAGGAAGCCTTGGGTGACGTAGTGTTCGTTGAGCTGCCGGAAATCGGCAAAGTGTTCGCTGCCGGCGAGGCGGCGGGTGTCGTCGAGTCAGTCAAGGCCGCGTCCGATATCTACTCGCCCGTCTCCGGTACAGTCATTGCCGTCAACGAAGAGTTGGCCAATAGCCCGGAACTGGTCAACAGTGCGCCCTATGACAGCTGGTTCTTCAAACTCGAGCCAAGCGATACCTCGGAACTGAACAACCTGCTCGACCCGGTGGGCTACAAGGCCGCCATCGGCGAGTAATCCTCGCCAGGCAGGAGCTGCCTTCGGCAGCTCCTGCCTCGTTTACCGACTCCTTCTTCATGGCTCCCCGACATCGACTGCTATGCTGGTTTGACCGCATTGCATCGACGCCGAGCGCCAGTCAAGAGAGAGCCCGTCATGTCCCAGTTGCCGTCCTTGAGCCAGTTACGCGACCCCAATACCTTCCTGCGCCGCCACTTGGGCCCCGATGCCGCCGAGCAGCAGGCAATGCTCGACAGCCTCGGCCTTGGCAGCCGCGTCGAGTTGATCGAGCAGACGGTGCCGCCGGGAATCCGCCTCAACCGGCCGCTGGACTTGCCGCCGGCCCTCGACGAAGAAGCCGCGCTGGCCAAACTGCGCAGCTATGCCGAGCAGAACCAGGTCTGGACCAGCCTCATCGGCATGGGCTATCACGGCACCCTCACGCCGGCCGTCATCCTGCGCAACGTGCTGGAAAATCCCGGTTGGTACACCGCCTACACGCCTTATCAACCGGAGATTGCCCAAGGTCGGCTCGAAGCGTTGCTGAATTTCCAGCAGATGACCATCGACCTGACCGGCCTGGAACTGGCCAACGCTTCGTTGCTGGATGAAGCCACGGCAGCAGCCGAGGCCATGGCGCTGGCCAAGCGCGTGGCAAAGTCCAAAAGCAATCTGTTCTTCATCGACGAAAACTGCCATCCGCAGACGATTTCCGTGGTGCAGACCCGGGCCGAAGGGTTCGGTTTCGAGCTGATCGTCGACGCTGTGGATAACTTGAAACAGCACCAGGTGTTCGGCGCGTTGCTGCAATATCCCGACACCCATGGCGAAATTCGCGATCTGCGTCCTCTGATCGATCACTTGCATGCCCAACAAGCTCTGGCTTGCGTCGCCACCGACCTGCTCAGCCTGTTGTTGCTGACTCCGCCGGGAGAGTTGGGCGCCGATGTGGTGTTCGGTTCATCCCAGCGCTTCGGCGTGCCCATGGGTTACGGTGGCCCCCACGCAGCGTTTTTTGCCAGCCGCGATGAATACAAGCGGGCGATTCCCGGGCGGATCATCGGCGTATCGAAAGATGCTCGCGGCAACGTGGCCTTGCGCATGGCCCTGCAAACCCGCGAGCAACATATTCGCCGGGAGAAGGCCAACTCCAATATCTGCACCGCCCAGGTGTTGCTGGCCAATATCGCCAGTTTCTATGCGGTCTATCACGGTCCGGAAGGGCTCAAAAATATTGCCCAGCGTGTCCATCGGCTGACCTGCATCCTCGCCGCCGGCCTGGAGCGCCACGGCATTACACGTGTGAACCCACACTTCTTCGACACCCTGACCCTGGAGGTCGGTGGCACTCAGACCGCGATCATCGAAAGTGCCCAGGCGGCGCAGATCAACTTGCGCATTCTCGGGCGCGGGCGGTTGGGCCTGAGCCTCGACGAAACCAGTGACGAAACCACCGTGGCGAAGCTGTTCGATGTGTTTCTCGGTGCCGACCATGGGCTCAACGTCGACGAACTGGACGCTGAAGCCTTGGTATCCGGTATTCCTGCAGGGTTGCAGCGCAGTACGCCCTATCTGCGTCATCCGGTGTTCAACGCTCATCACAGCGAAACCGAAATGCTGCGTTACTTGAAGCAGCTGGAAAACAAAGACCTGGCGCTCAATCAGTCGATGATCCCGCTGGGCTCTTGCACCATGAAGCTCAACGCCACCAGCGAGATGATCCCCATCACCTGGCCGCAGTTCGCCAACCTGCACCCGTTCGTGCCGAAAGAGCAGGTGGTGGGTTATTCGTTGATGATCGAGGAGCTGGAACGCTGGCTCTGCGCGATCACCGGTTTCGATGCGATCTGCATGCAGCCCAACTCGGGCGCTCAAGGCGAGTACGCCGGGTTGCTGGCGATCCGCAAATATCACGCGAGCCGCCATCAGGGCGCGCGGGATATCTGTCTGATCCCGTCTTCGGCCCACGGCACCAATCCGGCCTCGGCGCAAATGGCCGGGATGCGAGTGGTGATCGTCGAGTGCGACGAGGCGGGTAACGTTGATCTGGATGACCTGAAAGCCAAAGCCGCAGAGGCGGGGGACCATCTCGCCTGCCTGATGGCGACGTATCCTTCGACCCACGGGGTCTACGAAGAGGGCATCAGCCAGATCTGTGAAGTTATCCACAGCCATGGCGGTCAGGTGTACATGGATGGCGCCAACCTCAACGCGCAGGTCGGATTGGCGCGCCCGGCAGACATCGGTGCCGACGTGTCGCACATGAACCTGCACAAAACCTTCTGCATTCCCCATGGAGGAGGCGGGCCGGGGATGGGGCCAATCGGGGTTCGGGCGCACCTGGCGCCGTTTGTCGCCAATCACCCGGTGGTGCCGATCGAAGGTCCGCTGCCGGAGAACGGCGCAGTGAGCGCGGCCCCTTGGGGCAGTGCAAGCATTCTGCCCATCAGCTGGATGTACATCGCCATGATGGGACCGCAACTGGCGGATGCGAGTGAGGTGGCGATCCTTGCCGCGAATTACCTGGCGCAGCATTTGTCCGGGGCGTTTCCGGTGCTCTACACCGGGCGCAACGATCGGGTAGCCCACGAATGCATCCTCGACTTGCGACCTCTCAAGACGCTGACCGGGATCAGCGAAGAAGACGTGGCCAAACGGCTGATGGACTACGGTTTCCATGCGCCGACCATGTCGTTCCCGGTACCGGGAACATTGATGGTCGAGCCGACCGAGAGCGAGTCGAAGGCGGAGCTGGACCGTTTTATCGACGCGATGCTGAGCATTCGCGCGGAAATCAACGAAGTGCAGAACGGCAACTGGCCGGCGGAGGACAACCCGCTGAAGCGCTCGCCGCACACCCTGGCCGACATCACTGGCGTCTGGGAGCGACCGTACAGCATCGAGCAGGCGGTGACGCCGGATGCCCACACCAAGGCCCATAAGTACTGGCCGGTGGTAAACCGTGTGGACAATGTCTATGGCGACCGCAACCTGTTTTGCGCGTGTGTGCCGGTGGACGAATACCGCTGATAGGGGCGCGCTGATCGTTCCCACGCTTTGCGTGGGAATGCGTCCCGGGACGCTTCGCGTCCCAAGAGCGGGCGCAGAGCGTCCATGGCGGCGCTACCACGCGGAGCGTGGGAGCGATCATCGACAAATACGGGGCAAAAAAATGCCGCTCATGTGAGCGGCATTCAGTTAAGCAACGAACCTTATTTCGAGGCGATGGCATTCTTCGCCAGGATAGCGTTCGCCAACTCCATGTCCGTGGCTTGCAGGCCAGGGTTGTTGGCGCGGACTTTCTGCATCGCAGCTTCCAGGTACGGCCCGCGAATGGCGCCGTCACTGGCGACAAAGCTGCCGGCGTCGTCCTGGGCGGCGACGACCAGCTTGTGATCCCTGGAGGTCAGGTAGGACGAACCGGTGGTGGCACCGGAAGTAAGGACGCTCTGCCAAAAGCTGTCATCAGCCATCGCCGAACCGACTGGAAGGGACAACACGGCGAAGGTAGCGACAGCAAGTTTGAGACGCATAAAAGGTGACTCCACTGGGTTTTAACTGCGGGCTTTGATTGCCAATAACCCAATCGAGTTCCGTGACGTTAGTCGGCATCAGGTCTACTTCTGCTCACTCTGCGGCGTCACTCGCAACACCTCTTCGATCGTGGTCAACCCCGCCGCCACTTTCTGCGCCCCCGACAACCGCAAACTGCGCATGCCTTCCTTGAAGGCCTGACGCCGGACTGCCAGCAAATCGGTGTCGGGGTTGATCAGGGTTTTGATGCCGTCAGTCAGCTGCATGATTTCGTAAACCCCGGCGCGGCCGCGATAGCCGGTTTCGCGACATTCCAGGCAACCGATGGCGCGCTGGGCATTGCCCGGCAGTGGCGCTTGCCAGGGTCGAGTCAGGGTTTGCCAGTCGTCCTCGCCCAAGGTCAGCGGCGCCTTGCAATGCGGGCACAGGGTTCGGACCAGACGCTGAGCCATGACCCCGAGCACCGTGGCCTTGATCAGGTAATGCGGCACGCCGAGTTCCAGCAGGCGGCTGATAGCGCTCGGGGCATCGTTGGTGTGCAACGTCGACA
The DNA here is from genome assembly GCF_017114915.1 of Pseudomonas frederiksbergensis. Taxonomy (GTDB): domain Bacteria; phylum Pseudomonadota; class Gammaproteobacteria; order Pseudomonadales; family Pseudomonadaceae; genus Aquipseudomonas; species Aquipseudomonas frederiksbergensis_I. The sequence continues at coordinate 24,691 of NZ_JAAUOE010000036.1, read as the reverse complement.
ACACCAGGTGGCCGGTGAGTGCCGCCTGAATCGCCATCTCGGCGGTTTCGAGGTCGCGGATCTCGCCGATCATGATGATGTCCGGGTCTTGCCGCATCAGCGCACGCACGCCGGCAGCGAAGGTCAGGTCGATGTTGTGCTGGACCTGCATCTGATTGAACGCCGGCTCAACCATTTCGATCGGGTCTTCAATGGTGCAGAGGTTGACCTCCGGCGTCGCCAGTTTCTTGAGGGTGGTGTACAGCGTGGTGGTCTTGCCCGAACCGGTCGGCCCGGTCACCAGAATGATGCCATTGGGTTGGCGGGTCATGTCTTGCCAGCGGCGCAGGTCATCGGCGGAAAATCCCAACTGATCGAAGTCCTTGAGCAGCACTTCCGGGTCGAAGATCCGCATGACCATTTTTTCGCCGAACGCCGTCGGTAATGTCGACAACCGCAACTCGACTTCGCCGCCATCCGGGGTTTTGGTTTTGACTCGACCGTCCTGGGGTTTGCGCTTTTCCGCGACGTTCATCCGCCCCAGGCTTTTCAGGCGGCTGACGATGGCCATGGTCACCTGCGGCGGGAATTGATAGACGTTGTGCAGCACGCCGTCGATGCGAAAGCGCACCGTGCCTTGCTCGCGCCGGGGTTCGATGTGGATATCGCTGGCCCGTTGCTGGAACGCGTACTGGAACAACCAATCGACGATGTTGACGATGTGCGCATCGTTGGCGTCTGGCTCCTGGTCGCTGGCGCCGAGGTTGAGCAACTGTTCGAAGTTGCCCAGGGTGCTTATTTGCTGATCGGCGTTGGTGGCGCCAGTGACCGATTTGGCCAGGCGGAAAAACTCCACGCTGAAGCGCTGGATGTCCACCGGGTTGGCCACCACGCGCTTGATAGGTAGCTTCAGCACGTGGGTCAGGTCGGCCTCCCAACTGCTGACGAAGGGCTGGGCGCTGGCCACGGTGACGGCGTCGCGGTCGATGGACACCGCCAGAATCTTGTGGCGTTGGGCGAAGGCATAGGACATCAACGGCGTAATGGCCGCGACATTGATTTTCAGCGGGTCGATGCGCAAATAAGGCTGGCCGGCCTGCTGAGACATCCAGAGCGTCAGGCTTTCCAGATCGAGGTGTTTGCCGGGACGGCTGAGGTCGTCCAGGTGCTGGCTGGCGATGAATTCCAGCGGGTGCTGTTGACCATTTATGGCGTGACGGCGGCGGGCGTTGAGTGCGTGTTCGGCTGAATCCTGGCTGATAAAGCCTTGGGCGACCAGTTCACGCAGCAAATCGTTAAGGTCCAGCCAGCGGTCCTGAGTGGCGAGTTGAACGGACATGCGGGCTCCTTATGAACAACCGTTCGCAAAGGATAGCCGCGCACCCGCAGACCGTTGGGCCACTACCCGACCAACACGTGTCGGGTTTTTTCAGCCTGTCGCGTGAGCAGGCTCTTGCCACGCAGAATCAGCCGCTTGCAGGTTCACCGAGCAGACGCTGATCAGGTTACGTAATTTTTCCGCGATCACTTGAGCACGGTGCCAGCTCAGGCCGTCCATGACGATATCGACCGACAGCAGATCGTCCATACGCTGCACGTTGACCTGCTGCGGCGTCAGAAACTGCAAGGCGAACAGGTTGAGCGCGCGGCACAGCAGATCCGGCTCGGCCTCGGCCAGCAGTTGGTATTGAACGCGGCAGTGGGCGTTGCCGACGTTCCAGACATCGGCGCGGGCGGGTGGGGTGTTCACGGCTTCTAAATGCGGCATGGTCGGTCTCCAAAATCACTGGAGGAATTTTTACATTCGGTGCCGGGTATTTCTTATCTATGATTGGGCTTATTGACCATTTATCGAATTGATCAATTCGATCTAGTACCCACAATAGGTTTTTCTATGCACAGCGAGCTGGATGGCTACGACCGCAAGATTCTCGCGTTGCTGCAAGAGGACGCTTCGCTCTCCAGCGCGCAGATCGCCGAACAGGTGGGGCTCTCGCAGTCGCCCTGCTGGCGGCGGATTCAGCGGATGAAGGAGGAGGGGATCATTCGTGGTCAGGTGACGTTGCTTGACCGCAAGAAAATCGGCCTCAACACGCAAATCTTCGCCGAGATCAAACTCAACGCCCACGGGCGCTCGAACTTCACCGAGTTCACCGAGGCGATCCGCGGCTTTCCCGAAGTGCTGGAATGTTATGTGCTGATGGGATCGGTGGATTTCCTGTTGCGGATCGTCACGGCGGACATCGAGGCTTATGAGCGCTTCTTCTTCGAGAAGCTGTCGATGGTGCCGGGGATACAGGAGGTCAACTCGATCGTGGCGTTGTCGGAAATCAAATCCACCACGAGTTTACCGGTGTTGCGCTGACACTGATCGTTCCCACGCGGGAGCGTGGGAACGATCATCATCGCGGTATTACATGCGCAATAGCATTTTCCAGGCACGGTTCTGATACACCGCAATCGCCTGCTGCTTACGCGCATCCAGCGACTCATCGGTAATCGGCTCGTTAGCTAGCAGGGCAAGCTGTTTCAGCTCACCGTACAGGCGATCCATTTCCGGGATGTCCAGCACGCCACGGGCATGGTGCAGCCAGACCTGGATGCGCTCGATGCGCGGCAGTTGCTCGGCCAGGTCTTCCGGCTGTTGCTGGTAACGCTGTAATTGCAGCGAGTTGGCTTCTTCGCCCAGCAGGCGTGGCAGCCAGCTACTCAGTTGGGCGGCGCCCTGACGATTGCCGCGGGTGTTGCGATCGGCAGCCCAGGTGCGGGCCAGCAACCAGCGCGAAGTGTTCAGCGAGAACAGGCCCCAGCGCGGGTCTTCCAGCTCTTCGAGGAACTGCTCCGGCGCGGCTTTGCGCACGTCTTCGTCGTCCAGGCCGGCTTGTACCAGCGGACGCCAGTCTTCCAGCAAGGCATCCAGCGCGACCCGCAGATCGTGAGTCGACTGACGCGGTGCGGCCTGACCGAGGCTGCTGATCAGCGCACGCATTTCAGCGAGGTTTTCGACCCAGTCCTGCAGCAGGCGCCAGTGGCCATTGAAGCGATATTGCTCGGCCAGGCGCTGGCTGCTGCCCAGCAAATGCCAGCACAGGGCGGCGAACGCATCGTCCAGTGGCATTTCGGCGCTGATCTGCGGTGCCGGCAAGCTCAGCGAGTAGCTGTTGGCATCGAACAAGCGATAACCGCGCTCGGCCTTGCTGATGTCACACGGCATTAGCGCCAGGGTCGCAGCCAGTTCGGCGGCCAGTTCCAGCAGCGCGGCCGGTTCGCCTTCGTGCAGTTCCAGTTCCAGCTCGCAGATTTCTTCTTTCTGTTTGCCGACTACCACGTGGCCCAGGTCCAGCGCGGCTTCGATGACCACTTTGGTCTTGCCACGACCCCAGGCGATTTCCGCGCGTTCACGCACGAAATCGGTGGTGAAGATGGCTTTCAGGGTTTTCTTGTCCAGCTCGGCCAGCTGCTCGGGCCAGCATTCGCCGTCGAGCTTCTTCACATCGAGTTTGGCTTTGGGCAGGGGCCAGTCGTACTCGTGACGCTCGGACAGACCGGCGACGCTCTGTCCACGGGTCTTGAGGGTCTGAATCACTTCGTCGCCATCGCGGCGCAGGCGCAGGGCAACCTTGGCGCGGGCCAGGTCGCGCTCGGGCGTGTCGAAGTACTGGTTCATCAACTCACGGCGTTCCCAGCCACTTTTGTTGCGTTTTTTCAGTAACGGGTGCTCGCGCAGGGCGGCGAGGGTTTCGCGGCTGACGCGGAGTTTGATTTCGGTTTCTTTCTGCATGGCCGGAAAATCCAGGATCGGGAGCGCAGCCGGGGGAATGTGTGGCTGCCAAGGTCGTGCAGTGTACAGGACTCATACGTCCTACGTGCCGCGACGGTTTATTCCTGTCGCCGGATGGTTCTATGATGGACTTCAATTCGGGAGTTGGGAGTCAGCGATGCCTTTGCCGTCCATGAAAGATCAGTTCGCTGCGCTGATCGCCGCGCCGTCTGTCAGCTGTACCCAACCTCGCCTGGATCAAACCAATCGACCGGTCATCGACTTGCTGGCGACCTGGCTCGGGGATCTGGGTTTTGCCTGCGACATCCAGCAGGTCAGCCCCGGCAAATTCAACCTGCTGGCCAGTTTTGGCTCTGGCCCCGGTGGTCTGGTGCTGGCCGGTCACAGCGATACGGTGCCGTACGACGAGGCGCTGTGGCAGACCGACCCGTTGAAGTTGACGGAGGTGGACGGCCGCTGGGTCGGCTTGGGCAGTTGTGACATGAAGGGCTTTTTCGCCCTGGTCATCGAAGCCGTCAAACCCTTGCTCGATCAACCGTTCAAGCAGCCATTACTGATCCTCGCCACCTGCGATGAAGAAAGCTCGATGTCTGGTGCTCGCGCGCTGGCCGAAGCCGGGCGGCCATTGGGTCGCGCGGCGATAATCGGCGAGCCGACCGGGTTGAAACCGATCCGGATGCACAAAGGCGTGATGATGGAGCGCATCGACATCCTCGGCCAGAGCGGCCACTCCTCGGACCCGAGCCTGGGCCACAGCGCCCTCGAAGCCATGCACGATGCCATCGGCGAACTGCGCGGCTTGCGTCTGGCGTGGCAGCGGGAATTTCGTAATCCGCAGTTCAGCGTACCGCAGCCGACGATGAACTTCGGCTGCATTCACGGTGGCGACAACCCCAATCGCATCTGCGGCCAGTGCTCCCTGGAGTTTGACTTGCGTCCGCTGCCGGGCATGGATCCCAACGCCCTGCGCGCGGCGATTTTGCAGAAGCTCAACCCCATTGCCGAGCGGCATCAGGTGAAGATCGATTACGCGCCGCTGTTCCCCGAAGTGCCGCCGTTCGAGCAGGCCGAGGACTCGGAGTTGGTGAGAGTCGCCGAAAAGCTCACCGGCCATCGCGCCGAAGCAGTGGCGTTCGGCACAGAAGCGCCTTATCTTCAGCGTCTTGGCTGCGAAACATTGGTATTGGGCCCCGGTGACATCGCCTGTGCCCACCAGCCGGGGGAATACCTCGAAATGTCACGTTTGCAGCCTACCGTGCATCTATTACGTCAACTGATCGAACATTACTGCCTGACGCCGGCATCGCTCGTATAAATTGCCCGTGTCACAACCCGTATTTATGAGGAGAGCGCGCGTGTCGCCAAGCCTGTTCCGACGATAACCATCAGCCCGCTGTGCGTTTACTGCGTTACTCTTTTTCTCGGCTGCTATTTATTACAGGCCCAGGTTCATGCCCGAATACGTCAATTGGCTTCGTCACGCTTCGCCTTACATCAACGCCCACCGCGATTGCACCTTCGTCGTCATGCTGCCCGGCGACGGCGTGGAGCACCCGAACTTCGGCAATATCGTCCACGACCTGGTGCTGCTGCACAGCCTGGGCGTGCGACTGGTGCTGGTTCACGGTTCGCGTCCGCAAATTGAAACCCGCCTCGCTGCTCGCGGCCTGACCCCGCACTACCACCACGGCATGCGCATCACCGATGCAGCGACGCTGGAGTGCGTGATCGATGCGGTCGGCCAACTGCGCATCGCCATCGAAGCGCGGTTGTCCATGGACATGGCCTCGTCGCCGATGCAAGGCTCGCGCCTGCGGGTGGCCGGCGGCAATCTGGTCACCGCACGGCCGATCGGCGTGCTCGAAGGTGTCGACTATCACCACACCGGCGAAGTGCGCCGGGTCGACCGCAAGGGCATCAATCGCCTGTTGGACGAACGCTCCATCGTGCTGCTGTCGCCGTTGGGTTACTCGCCGACGGGCGAGATCTTCAACCTCGCGTGCGAAGACGTCGCGACCCGCGCCGCCATCGACCTGGGCGCGGACAAGCTGCTGCTGTTTGGCGCCGAACTCGGTCTGCTGGATGAAAATGGTCGTCTGGTTCGCGAATTGCGTCCGCAACAAGTACCGGCGCATCTGCAACGCCTGGGCAGCAACTATCAGGCCGAGTTGCTGGATGCGGCCGCTGAGGCCTGCCGGGGCGGGGTGGCGCGCAGCCATATCGTCAGCTATGCCGAAGATGGCGCGCTGCTGACCGAACTGTTCACCCGTGACGGTGGCGGTACGCTGGTGGCCCAGGAGCAATTCGAAGTGGTGCGCGAGGCGGCCATCGAGGACGTCGGCGGTTTGCTGGATTTGATCAGCCCGCTGGAAGAGCAGGGCATTCTGGTACGTCGTTCCCGCGAGGTGCTGGAGCGTGAGATCGAGCAGTTCAGCGTGGTCGAGCGTGAAGGCATGATCATCGCTTGCGCGGCGTTGTATCAGATTGCCGATTCGGAGGCGGGGGAGTTGGCGTGTCTGGCGGTGAACCCGGAGTACCGCCACGGCGGTCGCGGCGATGAGCTGCTGGAGCGCATCGAAACCCGCGCCCGGGCACAGGGGCTGAAAACCTTGTTCGTGCTGACTACCCGGACCGCTCACTGGTTCCGCGAGCGGGGTTTCGTGCCGAGCAGCGTCGAGCGGCTGCCGTCGGCGCGGGCGTCGCTGTACAACTACCAGCGTAATTCGAAGATCTTCGAAAAGGCCCTCTGACTGAGTGGCTGTGGGCTTGATCGTTCCCACGCAGAGCATGGGAACGATCATCACTCGGCCACAAATTTGGCGCTGACATACGGCGAATAACCCGGCAGCACCGTCTCGACCTCTCCCTTTCGGCCCCAATGCTTCAGCCCGCCTGGTCGAAAAATAAAATATTAGCGATACACAAACTGTAACAAATTGACTAGATAGTGCGCGTTTGGCCATGATGGCGTCGCTTTTTCGAAAGTGGTTGACGTGTAAGGGGATGCGTCAACGCTAATTGATCTAAAAAAATTCTAACAAATACCGTTTAGGAATTAGCTTATGAGCCGATACCTCTGCGATCCGGTTCGGATCGTTGACATCAAGCTATATTCCTAAATGGTATTAAAAAGAACGAAATAATTCTTTTTGGGCTTATGAGAAAATCATTACCCTGCAGGGACCAAATCACTGCGGTTAGACCTTGGTCGTAGACACACATGGTTACGATTGACTTGTCAGTCACGGTCCGGTGCTAATCGCGCATCTGTGGATCTTGGGCGTTAGACCCGAGACCAAAGAACACAAAAATTAGAACGAGAGGAGCGAAACATGAAGAAGTCCACCTTGGCCCTGGCAGTGGCCGTAGGGGTTTTGGCGCAGCAGGCAGGCGCCGCCGGTTTCATTGAAGACAGCAAGGCTACATTGGGGCTGCGTAACTTCTACATCAACACGGATAACCGTAATGGGGCCGGTGCGAACAAGAACGAAGAATGGGGCCAAGGCTTCGATCTGCGCTTCACTTCCGGTTACACCCAAGGCACTGTCGGCTTCGGTCTCGATGCCATCGGCCTGCTGGGCGTGCGCCTGGATTCGGGCGGCGGTACTAACGGCGCAACTTCGACTTCTTACGGTGGTACTGTTTTCCCAAGCAAATCCAACGGCGAAGCGGTTGATAACTTCTCCAGCCTGGGCCTGACTGCCAAAGCCAAGATCTCCCAGACCGAACTGAAGTTGGGCACCCTGCAGCCAAAACTGCCAGTGATCGTGACCAACGACGGTCGTCTGCTGCCGCAAACCTTCCAGGGCGGTCAGATCACCTCGAACGAAATCAAAGACCTGACACTGGTCGGCGGTCAGATCGAGCACGCCAAGGGCCGTAACTCCAGCAACAACGAAGAACTGTCGATTGCTGGTGCGAACGCTCACACTGCTGCTGGTCGTGACAGCAACAAGTTCATCTACGGCGGCGGTGACTACAAAATCACCAAAGACCTGACTGCCCAGTACTACTACGGCAACCTGGAAGACTTCTACAAGCAACACTTCCTGGGCCTGGTTCACAACTGGTCGATCGGTCCGGGCGTGTTGAAATCTGATTTCCGTTATTTCAACAGTTCCGATGACGGTCTGAATGGTAATACCCCGGCTTATTACAGCAACGGTAACTACGACAGCACCTCCAACGGTAAGGGTAAAGTTGACAACAACCTTTACAGCGGCCTGTTCCTGTATAGCGTTGCCGGTCACACCTTCGGTGGCGGTTATCAGGTCAGCAACGGCAGCAGCGACTTCCCTTACCTGAACCAGGGTGACGGCGCCTCGGCTTACATAACTACCGACAGCCAGATCGCCAAGTTCGCCCGTGCCGGCGAACGTACCTGGCAAGCCCGCTACTCGTACGACTTCGCCAAAGTCGGCGTGCCTGGCTTGACCGCTGGTATGGTTTACCTGCATGGCGACAATATCGACACTACCTCGCCAGCAAGTACCGACAGCTCCGAGTGGGAACGCGACCTGACCCTGGCGTACGTCGTGCAAGAAGGTACGCTGAAAAACCTGGGCTTCACCTGGAAAAACGCCACATGGCGCACCGACATCCCAGGTCAGCGCGACCAGGACGAAAACCGTCTGATCGTCAGCTATTCGATCCCGCTGTTGTAATAGCGATCGCATAACCGATGTAAAAAAGCCCCGCCCGGCATCACGCCGGGCGGGGCTTTTACGTTTTCAAGGCGGGCTCACCCCCGTAAACCCTCCTTGAAATTTCCCTCTTTTGCAGCAACTCAAGGCCTTCTCGAACCTTGTGGTCGATGTTCGTCCCGATGGCTGTTCTGGTCCAGTGAACAGATCTTTAATATTCATTTTAAATCTAAATAAATCGATATTTATTCTTTTTAATTAAATAAGAACGCAGGCACAGTTGAGCTCAACAAGCACTCACCAGGAGCAGCACCATGAGCCTCAGACTGGGCGATATCGCCCCCGACTTCGAGCAGGATTCCAGTGCCGGCACTATTCGTTTCCACCAATGGCTGGGCGATAGTTGGGGCGTGTTGTTTTCCCATCCGGCGGACTTCACCCCGGTATGCACCACCGAGTTGGGCTTTACCGCCAGGCTCAAGGAAGATTTCGCCCAGCGCGGCGTCAAAGCCATTGCCCTGTCCGTGGACCCGGTGGATTCGCACCACAAGTGGATCGAGGACATCAACGAAACCCAGAACGCCATCGTCAACTTCCCGATCCTTGCCGATGCGGACCGTAAAGTGTCCGACCTGTACGACCTGATCCACCCGAATGCCAACGACACCCTGACCGTGCGTTCGCTGTTCGTGATCGACCCGAACAAGAAGATTCGTCTGACCATCACTTACCCGGCGAGTACCGGCCGTAACTTCAATGAGATTCTACGGGTGATCGATTCGCTGCAGCTCACCGACAACTACAAGGTGGCCACCCCGGCCAACTGGCAGGATGGTGATGAGGTGGTGATCGTGCCATCGCTCAAGGATGAAGATGAAATCCAGCGACGTTTTCCCAAGGGGTATCGCGCGGTTAAACCGTATCTGCGTCTGACGCCGCAGCCCAATCGGTAAGAGCGAGGCTTGTGTGTATCCATAAAGCAGGGGATTTCAGGCCGTTTCGACGGCCTGTTTTTTACCCGGAAAAAGACAATTTTCATATTCATTTAGAGCATAAACAAATGAATAAATATGATTTATGGATATATAAATCATCTGTTAATGTCACTCCATCGACGCGAGATCGCAAGCCGCGAATCACCAACACTGTTCAAGGAATTGTCTGAATGCTGGTCGTCTCACTGGGTGGCAGCCCCAGCCTGCGCTCCCGTTCCGGGGTATTGCTGGAGCGCTCCCAACGCTGGTTGCAAGAGCAAGGTGTGGAAGTGGTGAGTTACCAGGTACGGGACTTCCCGGCCGAAGACTTGCTGCATGCCCGTTTCGACAGCCCGAAGGTGATCGACCTGTTGCAACAGATTGAAAACGCCGATGGCTTGCTGATTGCCACGCCGGTTTACAAAGCGTCGTTTTCCGGCGCGCTGAAAACCGTATTAGACCTGCTGCCCGAGCGCGCCCTGAGCCACAAGGTGGTTCTGCCGATGGCCACCGGCGGCAGCATCGCCCACATGCTGGCGGTGGATTACGCGCTCAAGCCGGTGTTGTCGGCGCTGAAGGCCCAGGAAATGCTCCACGGGATTTTCGCCGTAGACAGCCAGATCGCTTACGGCGAAGGCAGCACCCAGGCGCAGCTGGCCCCCGAGCTTGCACAACGACTGAACGAATCGCTGGAGTTGTTTTTCAGCGCCATGGCGCGACGGCCCAAGCCGCTCGATCCGAACCTGTTGAACGAACGTTTGTTGAGTGCTCGCTGGAGCATTTAAGCCAGCACTTAAGCCACACCTGAATTTGAAGTACTCACCTTACTCAGCCGCTAACGGCCAAGCAGGTGCAGCCAAAACCCAACTGCAAAAAGGAGAGCGCCATGCGCCCTGTCATTTTGCGTCGTGGTCTGGTCGCTCTGTTTGCTGCGGCTGTGTCCTTCGGCGCCATTACTCAAGCTCAGGCCGAGACTCTACGAATCGGCTATCAGAAATACGGCACCCTGGTGCTGCTCAAAGCCAAAGGCACGCTGGAAAAACGCCTCGCCGCCCAAGGCGTGGACGTGCAATGGACGGAATTCCCCGGCGGCCCGCAACTGCTCGAAGGCCTGAACGTCGGCTCCATCGACTTTGGTGTCACCGGTGAAACGCCGCCAGTGTTCGCCCAAGCGGCGGGTGCTGATTTGCTCTACGTCGCCTATGAGCCGCCAGCGCCCCACAGTGAAGCGATCCTGGTGCCGAAGGGCTCGCCGATCAAATCGGTGGCCGAGCTCAAGGGTAAAAAAGTCGTCCTGAACAAAGGCTCCAACGTGCACTACCTGTTGGTGCGTGCGCTGGAAGACGCCGGCCTCAAATACACCGACATCCAGACCGTATTCCTGCCGCCCGCCGATGCCCGCGCTGCATTCGAGCGTGGCAGTGTCGATGCCTGGGTTATCTGGGACCCGTACCAGGCCGCCGCCGAACAGCAATTGCAAGCGCGCACCCTGCGCGACGGCCAGGGCATCGTCGACAACCACCAGTTCTACCTGGCGACCAAGCCTTACGCGCAGAAAAATCCTGAAGTGATCAAGACCCTGGTGGAAGAAGTGCGCGCGGTTGGCGAATGGTCCAAGGCCAACCCCGAAGACGTAACAACGCAGGTTTCGCCACTGCTCGGCCTGCCAGCGGACATCACCCTGACCTCGGTGAAACGCCAGGGCTACGGCGCGTTGTTCCTGACCCCTGAGGTGGTCGCCGCCCAACAGAAAATCGCCGACAGCTTCTACCAGCTCAAGCTGATTCCCAAGCCCCTGAGCATCAAAGACGTGATCTGGACGCCACCGGCGGCCGTGGCCAAAGCGCCGTAATTCGACTTTCCAAGGAGACCACTCCATGAGCCTCAATATCTTCTGGTTCCTGCCTACCCACGGCGACGGCCATTACCTTGGTACCGCCGAAGGCGCTCGCGCCGTCGACCACGGTTATCTGCAACAAGTCGCGCAAGCGGCGGATCGTCTGGGCTTCGGCGGGGTGCTGATTCCCACCGGGCGCTCCTGCGAAGATTCGTGGCTGGTGGCCGCATCGCTGATCCCGGTGACCCAGCGTTTGAAATTCCTTGTCGCCCTGCGCCCCGGGATCATTTCCCCGACGGTGGCGGCGCGTCAGGCCGCGACCCTGGATCGTCTGTCCGGCGGTCGTGCGCTGTTCAACCTGGTCACCGGTGGCGACCCGGAAGAATTGGCCGGCGACGGTTTGTTCCTCAGTCACGAAGAACGCTATCAGGCTTCGGTGGAGTTCACTCGCATCTGGCGCCGGGTGCTGGAAGGTGAAACCGTCGATTACGACGGCCGGCACATCAGCGTGAAGGGCGCCAAGTTGCTCTATCCGCCGATCCAGCAACCGCGTCCGCCGCTGTACTTCGGTGGCTCGTCGGAAGCGGCGCAAGACCTCGCGGCAGAGCAGGTCGAAATGGTCCTGACCTGGGGCGAGCCACCGGCCGCCGTTGCCGAGAAGATTGAACAAGTGCGTGCCAAAGCCGCGAAGCTTGGTCGAACCGTGCGCTTCGGTATTCGCCTGCATGTGATCGTTCGTGAAACCAACGCCGAGGCGTGGCAGGCCGCGGATCGACTGATCTCTCATCTGGACGATGACACCATCGCCCGTGCCCAGGCTTCTCTGGCGCGTTTCGATTCGGTCGGCCAGCAACGCATGGCCGCTTTGCATGGCGGCAGTCGCGACAACCTGGAAGTCAGTCCCAACCTCTGGGCCGGTGTCGGTCTGGTGCGCGGCGGGGCCGGTACGGCGCTGGTCGGCGACGGTCCGACCGTGGCCGCTCGGGTGAAGGAATACGCCGATCTGGGCATCGACACGTTCATCTTCTCCGGTTATCCACACCTGGAAGAGTCCTACCGGGTGGCCGAGTTGCTGTTCCCGCACCTGGACGTCGAGCGTCCTGAACTGCCGAAAAGCGCCGGTTACGTCAGCCCATTCGGCGAGATGGTGGCCAACGACATTCTTCCCAAAGCCGCGTCCCAGAGCTGAGGCGCTGCCATGAAGAAAATTACCCACAACCTCGCGCCTTGGGCATTGCCGGTCCTGTTGCTGGCGGTATGGCAGTTGTCGGTGTCGGCGGGCTGGTTGTCGACGCGGATTCTGCCGGCGCCGAGCGCGGTGATCGAAGCTGGTGTGAGCCTGTTCCGTAGCGGTGAAATCTGGACTCACCTGGCCATCAGCGGCTGGCGCGCGGCACTCGGTTTCGCCATCGGTGGCGGCATCGGCCTGACCCTGGGCTTCATCACAGGTCTGTCGAAATGGGGCGAGCGCCTGCTCGACAGTTCGGTGCAGATGATCCGCAACGTGCCGCACCTGGCGCTGATTCCACTGGTGATCCTGTGGTTCGGCATTGATGAGTCGGCGAAGATTTTCCTGGTGGCGTTGGGCACGTTGTTCCCGATCTACCTCAACACTTACCACGGCATTCGCAATGTCGATCCGGCGCTGGTGGAAATGTCCCGCAGTTATGGCCTGTCCGGTTTCAGCCTGTTCCGGCAGGTGATCCTGCCGGGTGCGCTGCCTTCGATTCTGGTCGGTGTGCGTTTTGCCCTGGGTTTCATGTGGCTGACCCTGATCGTCGCTGAAACCATCTCCGCCAGCGCCGGCATCGGTTACCTGGCGATGAATGCTCGGGAGTTCTTGCAGACTGACGTGGTGGTGCTGGCGATTCTGTTGTACGCCGTGCTCGGCAAACTCGCGGATCTCGCGGCCCGAGGACTTGAGCGCGTGTGGCTGCGCTGGCATCCGGCCTATCAGGTTGCCAGGGGAGGTGCCGCATGACGGCTCAACAACCTCCACGCCTGCTGCGCGGTATTCCGCTGGCAGTGCGCAAGCTGCAAAAGACCTTCGGTTCGCGGCAAGTGCTGCGTGAAATCGACCTGCACATTCCGGCCGGGCAGTTTGTAGCGGTGGTCGGGCGTAGCGGTTGCGGCAAAAGTACCTTGCTGCGTTTGCTCGCCGGTCTCGACAAGCCCACGGCTGGCCAGTTGCTTGGCGGTTCCGCGCCGCTGAGTGACGCTCGGGAGGACACCCGACTGATGTTCCAGGAAGCGCGTCTGCTGCCGTGGAAAAAGGTCATCGACAACGTCGGTCTCGGGCTCAGGGGCAACTGGCGGCCGCAAGCACTGGAAGCCCTTGAGGCGGTCGGCCTGGCGGATCGCGCCAACGAATGGCCGGCAGCCTTGTCCGGCGGGCAGAAGCAACGCGTGGCCCTGGCTCGCGCGCTAATCCATCAACCGCGCCTGCTGTTGCTCGACGAACCCCTGGGCGCACTGGATGCCTTGACCCGGATCGAGATGCAGCAACTGATCGAACGGCTCTGGCAACAGCATGGCTTCACCGTGTTGCTGGTGACCCATGACGTCAGCGAAGCGGTGACGATTGCCGATCGGGTAATCCTGATTGAAGAAGGCGAAGTCGGTCTCGACCTGGCGGTGGAACTGCCGCGTCCTCGGGTCCGCGGCTCCCATCGGCTGGCGGCGCTGGAAACCGAAGTGCTCAACCGCGTGCTGTCGCTACCCGGCCAACCGCCGGAACCGGAACCTGTTTCACCCTTGCCTGCGCAGCTGCGCTGGGCGCAATGAAGCAGCTGCGAGCTTCAAGCTTCAAGCTGCAAGTAAAAGCGCTCTGCTTCTGCTTGCGGCTTGTCGCTTGCCACTTGCCGCTCATTTCGATCCTAGGAGAAATGCTATGACTATCAAAGCCATCAACGTTCGTAACCAGTTCAAAGGCACGATCAAGGAAATCGTACTCGGCGATGTCCTTTCGGAAATCGACGTGCAGACTGCATCCGGTATCGTCACCTCGGTGATCACCACCCGCTCGGTGAAAGAGCTGGAATTGGTGGTCGGCAGCGAAGTGATCGCTTTTGTGAAATCCACCGAGGTGTCGATCGCCAAGTTGTAAGCGCGTGCGCCAACGACAACCCCGGAGGGCGTGAGCCCTGATCGCCTGATCGTTCCCTCGCTCTGCGTGGGAACGCAGCCCGGGACGCTCTGCGTCCCAAAAGCCGAACGCGGAGCGTCCGAAGAGGCATTCCCACGCGGAGCGTGGGAACGATCAAAGCGCGGCGCGCTTGGGCAGGTACGGCGGCAGATACAGCCCAAGGTAGGCATCAAACACCCGCATCCCTTCTTCAGCCATGCGCGGCGTGATCTGCCCATGCTGCTGCACCGAGCGCGCGTACACTCGATCTCCCAGCTCCATGGCCAGGGCAAATACATCGACGTCCGTCGGCAGCTTCGGCAGTTCGAAGTGGTGGGCGAACAGCTTGTGCATCAGGTCGCCGAGTTCGATGTCGTGCTGACGGTCGGCCTGGGTGACTTCAGTCAGGCCGTGCTGGGCGAGGATCAACTGGCGGGCGGCGGCGTCTTCGTCGTAGATGGCGAGCATGCGCTGTTCCACCAGTCGCGACAGGTCGCGCCAACCGTTGAGGGCATTGTGGTCGATGGGCGCTTGCAGACAGGCGCGAAACGCGGCGTGGACGTCGGCGGTCAGGGCTTCGAGCAGGGCCGGGACGCTGGCGAAAAAGTGGTAGACGGAGGAGGGCGGGATCTCGGCGCGTTCAGCGACACTGTAGATCGACAGACTGGCCACGCCCTCGGCGGCCAGCAGCGTGCGGGCGGCATCGAGTATCGAGTCGATCCGGGCCTGGCTGCGTGCGCGGGGTTTGCGTGGGGTAGCGAGTCGGGTCATTGAAGTCTCCTGCGGGGCAGCGGGCATTGTACGCAGAGCGCAGAGATGGTCCATACCCCAAAGGCTGTGTGTTCGGGCATAAAAAACGCCGCGGGCTGTAAGGCCGGCGGCGTTGTTTTTTTATAGCGACCGCTTACACGGTATGCAGGTACCAGTTGTACTCGAGGTCGGAGATGGAGTGTTCGAACTCCTCCAGCTCGCTCTCTTTACAGGCGACGAAGATATCGATGTATTTCGGATCGATGTACTTGGCCATGACTTCGCTGTCGTCCAGCTCGCGCAGTGCATCGCGCAGGTTGTTCGGCAGGCTTTGCTCGTTCTGCTCGTAGCTGTTGCCTTCCACGGGCGCGCCCGGTTCGATCTTGTTGACCAGACCGTGGTGCACGCCCGCCAGCACCGAAGCCATCAGCAGGTACGGGTTGGCGTCGGCGCCGGCAACGCGGTGTTCCAGGCGGACTGCGTCAGAGGAGCCAGTCGGCACCCGCAGTGCAACGGTGCGGTTGTCCAGGCCCCAGGAGGGCGAGTTCGGTACATAAAACTGCGCGCCGAATCGACGGTAGGAGTTGACGTTCGGGCAGAGGAAAGCCATCTGCGCCGGCAGGGTCTCGAGCACACCGCCGATCGCGTGACGCAGTGCGGCGTTCTGCTCGGGATCCTCGCTGGCAAAAATGTTTTTGCCATCTTTATCAAGAATCGAGATGTGGACGTGCAGACCGTTACCCGCCTGGCCTGGATAAGGCTTGGCCATGAAGGTGGTGTCCATCTCATGGTCGTAGGCGATGTTTTTGATCAGACGCTTGAGCAGGACCGCATAGTCGCAGGCCTTTATAGGGTCGGCCACATGATGCAGGTTCACTTCGAACTGCGCCGGGGCGCTTTCCTTGACGATCGCGTCGGCAGGGATGCCTTGCTCTTTCGCACCTTCCAGAATGTCTTGGAGGCAGTCGACATATTCGTCCAGATCGTCGATCAGGTAGACCTGGGTCGAGTGCGGACGTTTGCCGGAGATCGGCGAGCGCGGCGGTTGCGGGCGACCGTTCACGTTTTCCTGGTCGATCAGGTAGAACTCCAGTTCGAACGCGGCGCAGATGGTCAGGCCCATCTCATCGAACTTGGTCACCACTTGACGCAGCACTTCGCGCGGATCGGCGAAGAACGGGTCACCTTCGAGTTCGTGCATGGTCATCAGCAATTGCGCGGTCGGGCGCTTCTGCCAGGGCTCATTGCACAGGGTGTCGGGGATTGGATAGCAGATTCGGTCAGCATCGCCGATGTCCAGACCCAGGCCGGTGCTTTCCACCGTCGAGCCATTGATATCCAGAGCAAATAGAGAGGCCGGCAGGTTGATGCCTTTCTCGTAAACCTTGTGGAGGCTGGTGCGTTCGATGCGCTTGCCGCGCACCACACCATTCATATCCGCAATCAGAAGGTCAACGTACAGAACCTCAGGATGTTCCTTAAGGAACGCGTTCGCTTCGTTAAGCTGAACGGCACGCGGGGGTACCGACATGATGCAACACCTTTGTTGTTAAAAATATCAATCATTGATCTCTTCGGATTCCAGTCAACCCGAACGGCATGCCGAAGTCAAGCGAGGCCTTTTTTGCCCTGAAAAAGCGCTGCTGTGGCTTTTTTGAGGCACTTTGGGGCGTTTTTTTGCCTTCTGACGCCTTGGCCCCCGCGGGCTTGAGCGGGCCGTGTTGTATTTTTTACGGGGGTGTTGTGTAAAAAAATGAACAAGGCTAAGCTCGATTTAAACCCATAACAGCAATAATACCGGGGTGCTTCATGTCTCGCCTGCCGTTAATCGGCGTCACCGCCTGCTCAAAACAGGTCGGTCTGCATGCTTATCACATCAGTGGCGACAAATACGTACGCGCCATGGCTTCAGCTGCCAAAGGCCTGCCGTTGATTCTTCCATCCCTGGCGGATCGACTGGCGCCGTCCGATATTCTGGACGCTCTGGACGGCATTCTTTTTACAGGCTCTCCTTCTAATATAGAACCGTTTCACTACAACGGCCCGGCCAGCGCGTCGGGTACTGCCGATGCCTGCCGCAAGCGCGCATTACAACGCGACGCCGATGCGTCAAATAACGCCTGACTTACAAGAGTCAGGAAACTCAGCCTAAGAGGCATTTATGAGTAACAACCTCGACCAGCTCACCGATTGGTTGAAAGACCACAAGATCACAGAAGTCGAATGCATGATTGGCGACCTGACCGGCATCACCCGGGGCAAGATCTCGCCGACCAACAAGTTCATCGCCGAAAAAGGCATGCGCCTGCCCGAAAGCGTTTTGTTGCAGACCGTGACCGGCGACTATGTCGAAGACGACATCTATTACGAACTGCTCGACCCGGCCGACATCGACATGGTTTGCCGCCCCGACCAGAACGCTGTGTTTCTGGTGCCCTGGGCCATCGAGCCCACCGCCATCGTGATCCACGACACCTACGACAAGCAGGGCAACCCGATCGAGCTGTCGCCGCGCAACGTGCTCAAGAAGGTGCTGAAACTCTACGCCGACCACGGCTGGCAGCCGATCGTGGCGCCGGAAATGGAGTTCTACCTCACCAAGCGCAGTGATGACCCGGACTACCCGTTGCAACCGCCGATTGGCCGTTCCGGTCGTCCGGAAACCGGTCGCCAGTCCTTCTCCATTGAAGCGGCGAACGAATTCGACCCGTTGTTCGAAGACGTCTACGACTGGTGCGAACTGCAGGAGCTGGACCTCGACACGCTGATCCACGAGGACGGCACCGCGCAGATGGAAATCAACTTCCGTCATGGCGATGCCCTGTCCCTGGCCGACCAGATCCTGGTGTTCAAGCGCACCATGCGCGAAGCCGCGCTCAAGCACAACGTAGCCGCGACCTTCATGGCCAAACCGATGACCGGCGAGCCGGGCAGTGCCATGCACTTGCACCAGAGCATCATTGACATCGAAACCGGCAAAAACGTCTTCTCCAATGAAGACGGAACCATGAGCCAACTGTTCCTCCATCACATCGGCGGTTTGCAGAAATTCATCCCTGAACTGCTGCCGCTGTTCGCCCCCAACGTCAACTCGTTCCGCCGCTTCCTGCCCGATACCTCGGCACCGGTGAACGTGGAGTGGGGCGAAGAGAACCGCACCGTGGGCTTGCGGGTGCCGGATGCCGGGCCGCAGAACCGTCGGGTGGAAAACCGTCTGCCGGGCGCCGATGCCAACCCTTACCTGGCCATCGCCGCCAGCCTGTTGTGTGGCCTGATCGGCATGCTCGAAGGGCATAACCCGAGTGCTCCGGTCGTGGGTCGTGGTTACGAGCGGCGCAACCTGCGCCTGCCACTGACGATTGAAGACGCGCTGGACCGCATGGAAAACAGCAAGACCATCGAAAAGTACCTGGGCAAGAAATTCATCACGGGCTACGTCGCGGTCAAGCGGGCCGAGCATGAAAACTTCAAGCGCGTGATCAGTTCGTGGGAGCGGGAGTTCCTGCTTTTTGCCGTCTGATACGCCTTCACTGGAATCCAAGGAGAATTCGCATGACCAGCAACAACCCGCAAACCCGTGAGTGGCAAATCCTGAGCAGCGAGCACCACCTGGCCCCGTTCAGTGACTTCAAGCAGCTGAAAGAGAAAGGCCCGCGGATCATCACCAACGCCAAGGGCGTTTACCTCTGGGACAGCGAAGGCAACAAGATCCTCGACGGCATGGCCGGTCTGTGGTGCGTCGCGATCGGCTACGGTCGCGATGAGCTGGCCGATGCCGCCAGCAAACAGATGCGCGAGCTGCCTTATTACAACCTGTTCTTCCAGACCGCTCACCCGCCGGTGCTGGAGCTGGCCAAGGTCATCGCTGAAATCGCGCCTGAAGGCATGAATCATGTGTTCTTCACCGGTTCCGGCTCCGAAGGCAACGACACCATGCTGCGGATGGTTCGTCACTACTGGGCGATCAAGGGCCAGCCGAAGAAGAAGGTCATCATCAGTCGCAAGAACGGCTATCACGGCTCCACCGTGGCCGGCGCGAGCCTGGGCGGCATGACCTATATGCACGAACAGGGCGACTTGCCGATCCCGGGCATCGTTCACATTGCCCAGCCGTACTGGTTCGGTGAAGGCGGCGACATGACGCCGGATGAGTTTGGCATCTGGGCGGCCAATCAGCTGGAAGAGAAGATTCTGGAAGTTGGCGTCGACAACGTCGGCGCCTTTATTGCCGAGCCGATCCAGGGCGCTGGCGGCGTGATCATTCCGCCAGATACCTACTGGCCGCGGATCAAGGAAATCCTCGCCAAGTACGACATTCTGTTCGTGGCCGACGAGGTGATCTGCGGTTTCGGTCGTACCGGTGAGTGGTTCGGTACCGATTTCTACGACCTCAAACCCCACATGATGACCATCGCCAAAGGCCTGACGTCCGGTTACATCCCGATGGGTGGCCTGATCGTGCGTGACGATGTGGTCGAGGTACTCAACGAAGGCGGTGATTTCAACCACGGTTTTACCTATTCCGGGCACCCGGTGGCCGCTGCGGTGGCGCTGGAAAACATCCGTATCCTGCGCGATGAAAAAATTGTCGAGCACGTGCGGGCAGAAACGGCACCTTATTTGCAAAAGCGTCTACGGGAACTGAACGATCACCCGTTGGTGGGGGAAGTGCGTGGGGTCGGTCTGTTGGGGGCTATCGAGCTGGTTCAGGACAAGGCCACTCGCAAACGTTACGAAGGCAAGGGCGTTGGCATGATCTGCCGGCAGTTCTGCTTCGACAACGGCCTGATCATGCGTGCGGTCGGCGACA
Source organism: Pseudomonas frederiksbergensis (assembly GCF_017114915.1). Classification (GTDB taxonomy): domain Bacteria; phylum Pseudomonadota; class Gammaproteobacteria; order Pseudomonadales; family Pseudomonadaceae; genus Aquipseudomonas; species Aquipseudomonas frederiksbergensis_I. The sequence goes on along the minus strand of NZ_JAAUOE010000036.1, from coordinate 4,793 downwards.
CCATGATCATTGCTCCGCCACTGGTGATTACACCGGCTGAAATCGACGAGTTGGTGACCAAGGCACGCAAGTGCCTGGACCTGACCCTGAGTGCGTTGCAGGGCTAAGTGCTAGGCTCTGAGCGAGGTGCAATGTTTGCACTTCGCTCAGTGCAAACAAAGGATGGGGCTTTCCTTGAAAGCCTGCCTTGGATCTTGCCAGACTAACGGTTGTTCGGACGCCCCGGTAACAGGCCGCCGAGCACGTGCTTAAAAAGAAAAACTGGAGCATTACCCATGAAGGCATTAGGTATGAAGATAACTGGCAAGACCCTCCTCGCCATGTCCCTGATGGGCGTGATGGCGGGCGCCGTTCAGGCCGACGACAAAGTGCTGCACGTGTACAACTGGTCCGACTACATTGCTCCGGACACCGTCGCGAACTTCGAAAAAGAGTCCGGGATCAAGGTGGTGTACGACGTTTTCGACAGCAACGAAACCCTGGAAGCCAAGTTGTTGGCAGGTAAGTCCGGCTACGACATCGTCGTGCCGTCGAACAACTTCCTCGCCAAGCAAATCAAGGCCGGGGTTTACCGGGAGTTGGACAAGTCCAAGCTGTCCAACTACGGCAACCTGAACAAATCACTGCTTAAAGCGGTTTCCGTCAGCGACCCGGACAACAAACACGCTTTCCCTTACATGTGGGGCTCGATCGGTATCGGTTACAACCCCGCGAAGGTCAAGGCAGCGCTGGGTGTCGATACGATCGATTCCTGGGACGTCCTGTTCAAGCCTGAAAACATTGCCAAGCTCAAGGGCTGCGGTGTGAGCTTCCTGGATTCGCCTACCGAAATGCTGCCGGTCGCCCTGCATTACCTGGGTCTGCCAACCGACAGCCAGAAGAAAGAAGACATCAAGAAAGCCGAAGAGCTGTTCCTGAAGATCCGTCCTTCCGTGACCTACTTCCACTCGTCGAAGTACATTTCGGACCTGGCCAACGGCAACATCTGCGTAGCCGTCGGCTATTCGGGTGACATCCAGCAAGCCAAGTCCCGCGCGGAAGAAGCTGGTGACAAGGTGAAAGTCAGCTATGCCATTCCAAAAGAAGGCGCTGGCACCTTCTACGACATGGTCGCAATCCCCAAGGATGCGGAGAACGTCGAAGGGGCCTACAAGTTCATGAACTACCTGTTGCAACCAAAAGTGATGGCTGAGATCACCAACGCTGTGCGCTTCCCTAACGGTAATGCTGAAGCGACCCAGTACGTGAGCAAGGACATCACTTCGGATCCGGGCATCTATCCGACTCCTGAAGTACAGGCCAAGTTGTATGCGATCGCTGATTTGCCGGCCGCCACCCAGCGTGACCTGACTCGCAGCTGGACCAAGATCAAATCCGGTAAGTAAGTAATAAACCTGTAGCCACTGCCGAAGGCTGCGTTGAGGTCTGAAGGACCTCCGCTTTTCGACAGCACAACTGCTTCGCAGTTGAACGCAGCCTGCGGCAGCTGCTACAGGAATCTTTATAAAGTTTGCTGGAACGGTTTTTCGAGGGTAAGTTGCGCGCCGGTTTTGTTGTCAGGCCGCCATGGCTGTCATGTAACGCGGGGCAACTTGGGCCCAACTCATTTTAGAGGACCTCCACTTGCCTGTTTTTTCTTTGTTGCGCAATGCCCTGCTGATCGGCACTGGGCTGACACTTGCTGTCAGTGTTCAGGCCGCCGGCACAGTGCATATTTATAATTGGTCGGACTACATCGGTGAGACCACCCTGGCCGACTTCCAGAAAGAGACCGGCATCAAGCCGGTGTATGACGTATTCGATTCCAATGAAACCCTGGAAGGCAAGTTGCTGGCCGGGCGCACCGGTTATGACGTGGTCGTGCCGTCCAACCACTTCCTGGGCAAACAGATCAAGGCTGGGGCTTTTCAGAAGCTCGACAAGTCGAAGCTGACCCACTATTCCAACCTTGACCCGGTGCTGCTCAAGCGCCTGGAGAAGAACGATCCGGGCAACCAGTACGCCGTGCCGTACCTGTGGGGCACCAACGGCATCGGCTACAACGTCGAGAAAGTCAAAGCCGCGCTGGGGGTCGACAAGATCGACTCGTGGGCCGTGCTGTTCGAGCCGGAAAACATCAAGAAACTTTCCGGTTGCGGTGTAGCGTTCCTCGACTCGGCGGATGAAATGCTTCCGGCCATGCTGAACTATATGGGCCTGTCGCCGAACAGCGAGGATCCTGAAGATTACAAGAAAGCCGAAGCCAAACTGTTGGCAATCCGGCCTTACGTGACCTACTTCAACTCGTCCAAATACGTCTCCGATCTGGCCAATGGCGAGATCTGCGTGGCCGCCGGTTTCTCCGGCGATGTGTTCCAGGCCAAGGCCCGGGCGACCGAAGCCGGCAAGGGCATCGACATTGCTTATGTGATTCCCAAAGAGGGCGGCAACCTCTGGTTCGACATGCTGGCCATTCCCCGGGACGCCACCAATATCAAAGAGGCTCATGCCTTCATCAACTATCTGCTCAAGCCTGAGGTGATCGCCAAGGTCAGTGATTCCGTCGGCTACGCCAACCCCAACCCGAAGGCGGGCGAACTGATGGATCAGGCCGTACGCACGGATGAGGCGGTCTATCCGACGCAGGCTGTTGTCGACAAGCTGTATGTCAACTCAGAGTTGCCACCCAAGATTCAACGACTCATGACGCGCAGCTGGACCAAGATCAAGTCAGGCAAATAGCGTCAACCTATCCAGGTTCGCCACGTTAAGCGAACTGCACATTCTGTTGGGAGTTTCGTAAATGGCAGTTGCCTCCGGCGCCTATAAGAAAGCCCTCGAGGGCGACCAGTCACCTAAACAGGTGCTGGTCAAAATCGACCGGGTCACCAAAAAGTTCGACGAGACGATTGCCGTGGACGACGTGTCCCTGGAAATCAAGAAAGGCGAAATCTTCGCCTTGCTCGGCGGCTCGGGTTCGGGCAAATCCACCTTGCTGCGGATGCTGGCAGGGTTCGAACGGCCCACGGAGGGGCGCATTTTCCTCGATGGCGTAGACATCACTGACATGCCGCCGTACGAACGGCCGATCAACATGATGTTCCAGTCCTACGCTTTGTTCCCGCACATGACCGTGGCGCAGAACATCGCCTTCGGCCTCAAGCAGGACAAGATCCCTGCGGCCGAGGTCGATGCCCGCGTGGCCGAAATGCTCAAGCTGGTGCAGATGAGTCAGTACGCCAAGCGCAAACCCCATCAATTGTCCGGCGGTCAGCGTCAGCGTGTGGCCTTGGCGCGTTCGTTGGCCAAGCGGCCGAAGCTGTTGTTGCTCGACGAACCGATGGGCGCGCTGGACAAGAAGCTGCGCTCGCAAATGCAGCTGGAACTGGTCGAGATCATCGAGCGCGTGGGCGTGACCTGCGTGATGGTGACCCACGATCAGGAAGAGGCCATGACCATGGCCGAGCGCATCGCGATCATGCACCTGGGCTGGATCGCCCAGATCGGCAGCCCGATCGACATCTACGAAACCCCAACCAGCCGCCTGGTCTGCGAGTTCATCGGCAACGTCAACATCTTCGAAGGCGAAGTGGTGGACGACGCCGAGGGCCACGCGCTGATCACCTGCAAGGACCTGGACCGCAACATCTACGTGGGCCACGGCATCAGCACCTCGGTGCAGGACAAGTCCGTCACCTACGCGATCCGTCCGGAAAAACTGCTGGTGACCGCCGACATGCCGACCTGCGAACACAACTGGTCCAGCGGCAAGGTGCACGACATCGCGTACCTGGGCGGCCACTCGGTGTTCTACGTCGAACTGCCGAGCGGCAAGCTGGTGCAGTCCTTCGTCGCCAACGCCGAACGCCGTGGCCAGCGCCCGACCTGGGGTGACCAGGTTTACGTGTGGTGGGAAGACGACAGCGGCGTGGTACTTCGCTCATGAACATGCGCAAACTCAAACGCCGGCTCAATCGAATACTGCCCGGTGGCCGTCAGCTGGTCATCGGGGTTCCGTTCATCTGGCTGTTCCTGTTCTTCATGCTGCCGTTCTTCATCGTCCTGAAGATCAGCTTCGCCGAAGCCGACGTGGCCATTCCGCCGTACACCGAAATCTACACCTTCGTTGACCAGAAACTGCAGGTGCTGCTCAACCTGGCCAACTACGCGATGCTGGGCGACGACGAGTTGTACATCGCCGCCTACCTCGGCTCGCTGAGGATGGCGCTGTTCAGCACCATCCTCTGCCTGATGATCGGCTACCCGATGGCCTATGGCATTGCCACCGCCCGCAAAGAGCTGCAAACGGTGCTGGTGCTGCTGATTATGATGCCGACCTGGACCGCGATCCTGATCCGCGTGTATGCGTGGATGGGCATCCTCAGCAACAACGGTCTGCTCAATGGTTTTCTGATGACCATGGGGTGGATCGACGAGCCGCTGCAGATCCTCAATACCAACCTCGCCGTCTATATCGGGGTCGTTTACTCCTATCTGCCATTCATGATCCTGCCGCTGTACGCCAACCTGGTCAAACACGACACCAGCCTGCTGGAAGCCGCATCGGACCTGGGTTCGAGCAACTTCAACAGTTTCTGGAAGATCACCGTGCCGCTGTCGAAAAACGGCATCATCGCCGGCTGCATGCTGGTGTTCATCCCGGTGGTGGGGGAGTTCGTGATCCCGGAACTGCTCGGCGGTCCGGAAACCCTGATGATCGGTAAAGTGCTCTGGCAAGAGTTCTTCAACAACCGTGACTGGCCGGTGGCGTCAGCGCTGGCGGTGGTGATGCTGGCGATCCTGATTGTGCCGAT
>NZ_JAAUOE010000035.1 GCF_017114915.1 Pseudomonas frederiksbergensis | reverse complement strand
ACCTCACATCGCAAGACCCTGCTGGGCATTGCGCAAGTGGTCGTTTGCGGACTGCTCTAAAGATGAACGGAGTCCATAATATATGACCTTCTCAGCATCGAACCCTGTTGCGCGCAAGTTATCGGTAGCTCTCGCCCTCGCATTGTCAGCAACCCTCGCGGGTTGCGCCACTAACAAGGACTTTTACGCCAAAGGGGGAAGCCGAGCTGATGGCGTCGTTGATATGGCATATGACTTCCAGCAGTTTGAGACCCCTGTGGTTCGAGTCGAGCAAGCCCAGAGAATTGCCAAATCGAAATGCGTGTTGTGGGGTTACTCCGATGCAGAGGCCTTTGGAGGGAAAACCCAGCACTGCAACCAGATGAATGGCTACGGTACCTGCATTGCAGGTCAGATAGTTGTCCAATACCAATGCCTGGGTAACCTCAACACCTCCAGCGCTTCCACTACACCGGCCGCCACCGCGCCCGTTGCCGACGCTGCAGCAACTCCTGCTCCGGGCGGGCCGCTCAGCAAGGATCAGTGGAAGCTGCAACAAATTCAGCAGTTGAATAAATCTGCACCGTCGTATGAGGAGTACCAAAAGCGGTACCGGGTGATCATGGAGCAATAACCCCCCTCCCCGAGCCCTTCTGGCCCGGAAACCCAGAAGGAGCGCATATGTACTCCACGCATCACAGATCGAGGGCAGCGCCAATGTCTAGTCCTGAGACAGGTGTTAACCTGATTCAGGACGGGACAGGGGCAAAAACACTTAAAAACAAAAAGGGGTCGCGAGATAAAATCTCGCGACCCCTTTGAATNGCGCCAATGTCTAGTCCTGAGACAGGTGTTAACCTGATTCAGGACGGGACAGGGGCAAAAACACTTAAAAACAAAAAGGGGTCGCGAGATAAAATCTCGCGACCCCTTTGAATAATATGGTCGGGACGGAGTGATTCGAACACTCGACCCCTAGCACCCCATGCTAGTGCGCTACCGGACTGCGCTACGCCCCGACTAGGCGTTGACTCTGTCCCTCATCTCGAGGAACGCTCAAGAATATATCGCAAGCTTTTGAAAACTGGAAGTATTTAAAAGCAGGAATTTATTTCTTGAGTACCACCAGAACATCTTCGAGCTCGGCGATCATCTGGCGGATCATTTGTTTGTATTGGGTGGTGTCGTCTTTGGCCTCATCGCCGGACAAACGCAAACGTGCGCCGCCGATGGTGAACCCCTGATCGTAAAGAAGCGCACGGATCTGCCGGATCATCAGCACGTCCTGGCGCTGATAATACCGGCGGTTTCCGCGGCGTTTGACGGGGTTGAGTTGAGGAAACTCCTGCTCCCAGTAGCGCAGCACGTGCGGTTTTACGGCACATAGCTCGCTGACTTCACCAATGGTGAAGTAGCGTTTGCCCGGGATGACGGGTAGCTCGTCGTTATGACTTGGTTCCAGCATAAGCCTCAACTCGGGCCTTCAACTTCTGCCCTGGACGAAAGGTGACCACACGGCGAGCCGTGATCGGGATTTCTTCTCCCGTTTTCGGATTGCGGCCAGGCCGCTGGCGTTTGTCCCGAAGGTCGAAATTGCCGAAACCGGACAATTTGACTTGTTCGTTGTCTTCGAGCGCGTGCCTGATTTCTTCGAAAAACAGTTCGACCAATTCCTTGGCCTCCCGCTTGTTCAGGCCCAGCTCTTCGTACAGACGTTCCGCCATCTCAGCTTTCGTCAAAGCCCCCATACGTCACTTCCTTAACGTGGCGTTCAACCTTTGTTCGAGCGAGGTGAGGATGTTTTGCGTCGTGGAATTCACCTCATCGTCATTAAGAGTGCGCGATGGATGCTGCCAGGTCAAGCCAACTGCAAGGCTTTTTCTATGCGGATCAATGCCTTTACCCTGATACACGTCAAATAGCCTGAGGTCCGTCAGCCATTCACCTGCATTTTCACGGATTACGTCCAGTACGGCAGTGGCCGCAACGTCTGTATCCGCCAGCAGTGCAAGGTCACGACGCACTTCAGGAAAGCGCGATAACTCCTGGAATTTCGGCATTTTACCCGAAGCCACTTCGGCCAGAACCAGCTCGAAAACGAAGACCGGACGGTCGAGACCGAGGGTTTTCGACAATTCAGGGTGGATAGCACCGACGTAGCCGACCAGACGACCCTCACGCTCGACGCGCGCGGTTTGACCCGGGTGCAACGCTGGGTGTTTGCCCGGCACGAACGTGAACGCGTCCAATGCGCCGGCGAAGCCCAGCACGGCTTCCACATCGGCTTTGACGTCGAAGAAATCCACGACATCGCGACCTTGCGCCCAGCCTTCCGGCAGACGGCCACCGCACACCACACCCGCCAGCATCGGCTCTTGCTTCAGGCCTTCCAGCTGACCGACGAAACGCAGGCCGCTTTCGAACAGGCGGACGCGATCCTGCTGACGGTTCAGGTTGTGCTGAAGTGCCTTGACCAGGCCCGGCCACAGGGACGAACGCATGGCCGCCATGTCGTTGGAAATCGGGTTGGCCAGTAGCAGCGGCTCAACACCCGGATTAAACAACTCAAATTGTTTCGGATCGATGAAGCTGTAGGTAATCGCTTCTTGATAACCACGGGCCACCAGCAGACGACGCAGTTCAGGCAAATCGCTGCGCGCTTCGGCCTTGGCTTGTGGTGCCAGACGGGCTTGTGGGTAGCGAACCGGCAGACGGTTGTAACCGTACAGACGGGCCAGCTCTTCGATCAGATCGACTTCCAGGCTGATATCGAAACGGAAGCTTGGCACTTCAACGCGCCACTGCCCTGCCCCATCGGCAGTAATGGTCAGGCCCAAGGCGCTGAGCAGACGCTCGACTTCGGCCGAATCCATTTCCATGCCCAGCATCTGGGTGATGCGTTGGGCACGCAGGGTGATCGGTGCGATCGACGGCAGGTGCTGCTCGCTGACGGTTTCGACGATCGGGCCAGCTTCGCCGCCGGTGATGTCCAGAAGCAGGCCGGTGGCGCGCTCCATGGCTTCACGGGCAAGCTTCCAGTCCACGCCACGCTCGTAACGGTGCGAGGCATCGGTGTGCAGGCCGTAGGAACGAGCCTTGCCAGCGACGGCAATCTGGTCGAAGAACGCGCTTTCCAGAAAAATATCGCGCGTTGTCGCAGTGTTGACGCCGCTGTGCTCGCCACCCATGACGCCGGCGATAGCCAAGGCGCGGGTGTGGTCGGCGATCACCAGCGTATCGCTACGCAGGCTGACTTCCTGACCGTCGAGCAGCACCAGCTTCTCGCCATCTTCGGCCATGCGCACGCGGATGCCGCCATTGATTTCGGCGAGATCGAAGGCGTGCAGCGGTTGACCCAGTTCCAGCATCACGTAGTTGGTGATGTCGACGGCGGCGTCGATGCTGCGCACGTCGGCGCGACGCAGGCGCTCAACCATCCACAGTGGCGTAGGCTTGGACAGGTCAACGTTACGGATCACACGACCCAGGTAACGCGGGCAAGCGTTTGGCGCCAGCACTTCGATCGAACGCACTTCGTCGTGCACGGCAGGAACGCTGGCAATTGCCGGGCGCACCACCGGGGCGGCGTAAAGCGCACCGACTTCGCGGGCCAGACCGGCCAGGGACAGGCAGTCGCCGCGGTTCGGGGTCAGGTCGACCTCGATGCTGGCGTCTTCCAGATTCAGGTACTCACGAATGTCCTGACCAACCGGCGCATCGGCCGGCAATTCCATCAAGCCGTCGTTACCTTCGCCGATTTGCAACTCGGCCTGGGAACACAGCATGCCGTTGGATTCAACGCCACGCAGTTTGGCTTTCTTGATTTTGAAGTCGCCTGGCAGTTCGGCACCGATCATGGCGAACGGGATCTTCAGGCCCGGGCGCACGTTTGGCGCACCGCACACCACCTGAAAGGTCTCCGAGCCACTGCTGACCTGGCAAACGCGCAGCTTGTCGGCATCAGGGTGTTGCTCGGTGCTCAGCACCTCGCCCACCACCACGCCACTGAATTCACCGGCGGCCGGCGTAACGCTATCGACCTCAAGACCGGCCATCGACAGACGAGCAACCAGCTCGTCGCGATTTACCTGCGGGCTTACCCAGCCACGCAGCCATTGTTCACTGAATTTCATCCTGCTCTCCTAAGAATTCGTTACGACTAGCGAAATTGCGCGAGGAACCGCAAGTCGTTGTCGAAGAACAGACGCAAGTCGTTCACGCCGTAACGCAGCATGGCCAGACGCTCAACGCCCATGCCGAAGGCAAAGCCCGAAAACTCTTCCGGGTCGATCCCGGACATACGCAGCACGTTCGGGTGAACCATGCCGCAGCCCATCACTTCCAGCCAGCCAGTCTGCTTGCAGACACGGCAGCCTTTACCGCTGCACATCACGCATTCCATGTCGACTTCAGCGGATGGCTCGGTGAACGGGAAGTACGAAGGGCGGAAACGCACCGCCAGTTCTTTTTCGAAGAACACGCGCAGGAACTCTTCGATGGTGCCTTTCAGGTCGGCGAAATTGATATCGCGGTCGACCAGCAGGCCTTCGACCTGGTGGAACATCGGCGAGTGGGTGATATCGGAGTCGCTACGGTACACACGGCCTGGGCAGACGATGCGGATCGGCGGCTGTTTCGATTCCATGGTGCGGACCTGTACCGGCGAGGTATGGGTGCGCAGCAACATGTTGGCATTGAAATAGAAGGTGTCATGCATCGACCGGGCCGGGTGATGGCCAGGGATGTTGAGCGCTTCGAAGTTGTGGTAGTCGTCTTCGACCTCAGGGCCTTCGGCAATGCCGTAGCCGATGCGGGTGAAGAACTGTTCGATACGTTCCAGAGTGCGAGTAACCGGATGCAGACCACCCGAGGTCTGGCCACGGCCAGGCAGGGTCACGTCAATGGACTCGGCGGACAGTTTGGCGGCCAGATCAGCCTCCTCAAACAGTGCCTTGCGCGCATTGAGAACCTCTGTGACACGCTCCTTGGCAACGTTGATCAGCGCACCGACTTGCGGACGCTCTTCTGCCGGCAAATTCCCCAGGGTCTTCATCACCTGAGTCAATTCGCCCTTTTTGCCAAGGTAGTGAACCCGGATTTGCTCCAGGGCATTGATATCTTCAGCGCTTTGCACAGCCTCTAGTGCTTGAGAGACGAGCGCATCCAGGTTTTCCATGTACAGACTCCAGATACAAAATAGGGGAAGAGCTTGAAGGCTCTTCCCCTATTTATGACGTTTAACACCTGGCCCCACAGAGGTGAGACCGGGTGACTGTCGGGGGTACTTAAGCCAAGGTGGCTTTAGCTTTCTCGACAATCGCAGCAAACGCCGCTTTTTCGTTCACTGCCAGATCAGCCAGAACCTTACGGTCGATCTCGATGGACGCTTTTTTCAGGCCGGCGATGAAACGGCTGTAGGACAGACCGTTGATACGTGCACCAGCGTTGATACGAGCGATCCACAGAGCGCGGAACTGACGTTTTTTCTGACGACGGTCACGGTAGGCGTATTGGCCTGCCTTGATTACCGCTTGCTTGGCAACACGGAATACGCGCGAGCGAGCGCCGTAGTAGCCTTTAGCAAGTTTCAGAATTTTTTTGTGACGTTTACGGGCAATGACGCCACGCTTTACACGAGCCATGAGTTACTTCCTCTATTCTTGATCCAAAAATTAACGAAGGCGCAGCATGCGCTCGACTTTTGCCACGTCAGACGGATGCAGCAAGCTGCTACCGCGCAGTTGACGCTTACGCTTGGTCGACATTTTGGTCAGGATGTGGCTCTTGAAAGCGTGCTTGTGCTTGATACCGTTAGCAGTTTTCAGAAACCGCTTAGCAGCACCACTTTTGGTTTTCATCTTTGGCATGTTCGGATACTCCGCATTCAGTTGATAAACATAATCAGAAGGCCTGCCGTGCCCTGTTGATTACTTCTTCTTTTTCGGGGCGATGACCATGATCAGCTGGCGTCCTTCCATCTTAGGATGCTGTTCGACCGAACCGTACTCGAGCAAGTCACCTTCAACTCGCTTGAGGAGTTCCATCCCCAGCTCCTGGTGGGCCATCTCACGGCCGCGGAATCGCAAGGATACCTTGGCCCTGTCCCCGTCACTCAGGAAACGTACCAGGTTGCGCAGTTTTACCTGGTAATCCCCTTCCTCCGTCCCTGGACGAAACTTGATTTCTTTTACCTGAATCTGCTTCTGGTTCTTCTTCGCCGCGGCAATCTGCTTCTTTTTCTCGAAGATCGATTTGCCGTAGTCCATCACACGGCAAACCGGTGGGACTGCGTCGGCGGAAATTTCCACCAGATCAAGCTTGGCTTCTTCAGCAATACGAAGCGCTTCATCAATCGAGACGATGCCAATCTGCTCGCCGTCAGCGCCAATTAACCGAACCTCGCGTGCCGAGATATTCTCGTTGATCGGGGCTTTCGGTGCAGTTCGTTTATCTTGTCTCATTTCACGCTTAATAATAATTACTCCGAATCTGGGCGACCACGCCGGGAAACCGCTTGCGCGAGAAACTCAGCGAACTGGGCGACGGGCATCGAGCCCAGGTCAGCACCTTCACGAGTACGCACAGCGACAGTCTGCATCTCGACTTCCTTATCTCCGATAACCAAAAGATAGGGAACCTTGAGCAAAGTATGCTCGCGGATTTTAAAGCCGATCTTTTCATTTCTCAAGTCAGACTTGGCACGAAATCCGCTTTCGTTGAGAGTTTTTTCCACCTGGGCGACAAAATCTGCCTGTTTATCAGTGATATTCATGATCACTGCCTGGGTTGGCGCCAGCCACGCAGGGAATGCACCTTCATAGTGCTCGATCAAAATCCCGACGAAACGCTCGAAGGAACCGAGGATCGCCCGGTGCAACATTACCGGGTGCTTGCGGCTGTTGTCTTCGGAGACGTATTCGGCACCGAGACGTACAGGCAGGTTGAAATCGAGCTGCAAGGTACCACACTGCCAAACGCGGCCGAGACAATCTTTCAGCGAGAACTCGATCTTCGGACCGTAGAACGCCCCCTCGCCCGGCTGCAGATCGTACGGCAGGCCCGCGCTATCAAGGGCTGCGGCCAACGCCGCTTCGGCGCGATCCCACAGCTCGTCGGAACCGACGCGCTTTTCCGGACGAGTGGACAGCTTCATTTCGACTTCTTTAAAGCCGAAGTCGGCATAGACGTCCATGGTCAGCTTGATAAACGCGGCGGATTCGGCCTGCATCTGCTCTTCAGTGCAGAAGATGTGAGCATCGTCCTGCGTGAAGGCGCGAACGCGCATAATGCCGTGCAGCGCACCCGACGGCTCGTTACGGTGGCAGGCACCGAACTCGGCCAGACGCATCGGCAATTCGCGGTAGCTTTTCAGGCCCTGATTGAACACCTGCACGTGGCACGGGCAGTTCATCGGCTTGATGGCGTAGTCGCGGTTTTCCGACTGAGTGGTGAACATATTGTCGGCGTAGTTGGCCCAGTGCCCGGATTTCTCCCACAGGCTGCGATCAACGACTTGCGGAGTTTTGATCTCCAGGTAGCCATTGTCACGCTGAACCTTGCGCATGTACTGCTCGAGCACCTGGTACAGAGTCCAGCCATTCGGGTGCCAGAACACCATGCCCGGCGACTCTTCCTGGGTATGGAACAGGCCCAGACGCTTGCCGATCTTGCGGTGATCGCGCTTTTCAGCTTCTTCGATGCGCTGGACGTAAGCCGCCAGCTGCTTCTTGTCCGCCCATGCGGTGCCGTAAACGCGCTGCAACTGCTCGTTCTTGGCATCACCACGCCAGTAGGCGCCGGACAGCTTGGTCAGCTTGAAAGATTTCAGGAAGCGGGTGTTCGGCACATGTGGACCGCGGCACATGTCGACGTATTCTTCGTGATAGTACAGGCCCATGGCTTGCTCGTTCGGCATGTCCTCGACCAGACGCAGCTTGTAGTCTTCGCCGCGAGCCTTGAACACTTCGATCACTTCGGCGCGCGGAGTGACTTTCTTGATCACGTCGTAATCTTTCTCGATCAGCTGTTGCATGCGCTGTTCGATGGCGGCCAGGTCGTCCGGCGTGAAAGGACGTTCGAAGGCGATATCGTAATAGAAACCTTCGTCAATGACCGGGCCGATGACCATCTTGGCCGTCGGGTACAGCTGCTTGACCGCGTGGCCAACCAGGTGGGCGCAAGAGTGGCGAATGATCTCCAGCCCCTCTTCATCCTTTGGCGTAATGATTTGCAGCGAAGCATCGCTGTCGATGATGTCGCTGGCGTCGACCAGCTTGCCATTGACCTTGCCGGCCACGGTGGCCTTGGCCAGGCCTGCACCGATGGATGCGGCGACCTCGGCTACGGAAACCGGGTGATCGAATGAACGTTGACTGCCGTCGGGAAGAGTAATAGTTGGCATGGCGCCTCCTCTCCTAGTGGTGACCCCTACCAAAGGTCACGTGGGTTGGGATGAGCCAGTACAAGATCCGATCCAGGCCATTCAATGACGAACGCCTGCCTTACAGCGGCAGGAGCCTTGCGGCCAACCGGAAAACCGAACCAGAGTGACTGGGATTCAAATCAGGATTATTCGCGCCTCTGCCGCTGCCGGGACTGAAGGTCATCCGGAGCCTGCAAACGCCCGAGCGAGGCATGCTAGCACAGATGAACGGTCGCCGATGCACCGAGGTTTTCTGCTGGGGCAAATCAGGCATTTTTATGCCAGAGTGCTGAACTTGAAGCCCGCTTTCCCTCTCAGATAACAAGACATTGACCCAAAAGGAGCATCCCAGCATGCGTCTGAATCGTTTATTCGCCGTCGTCGCACCCGTCGTCCTGTTACTGCCGCTGGCTGCCCATGCCGATTGGCCAAAGGGCGAGCGCGAGAAGTACATGGCTCAGTGCACTCAGGCGGCCTCTCCGCAGATCGGCGCTGCGGCTGCGAAGTCACACTGCGCATGTGGGGCCGACGCGATCAAATCCTACCCGGCCAGCGATATTCAGTCGTTGATGGACAACAAGGCCAGCCCCGAACTGCAACAGAAGGCACTGGGCCAGATCGCCAAATGCAAGGCCAATCCACCGGCGAAAAAGTGAGGAAAAAGTCCTTTTGACTCGGCCCAACGCTGATAAAAAGTGATGGATTTCAGCTTTTTCGTACGATTTATGCAGGTTTTACAGCTTTTTTTATTGTCCTTACTTTCGGCTGAAAGCCTTTTAAAACGGGGCTTTCAGCCATACAGAGCAACAAAGAGAACGCGACTGTAGGGCAAACAGCACGTCCGGGGGGCTCCCAAAGCGAACATTTCGACTATGATACTCCGGTGTGCCCAGTTGGCCTGAGCAGCACAGTACTACTGAAAATATATGTTTCTTGGAGATACACCATGTCTAATCGCCAAACCGGCACCGTTAAATGGTTCAACGATGAAAAAGGCTTCGGCTTCATCACTCCTCAAGGTGGCGGTGACGACCTGTTCGTACACTTCAAAGCTATCGAAAGCGACGGTTTCAAAAGCCTGAAAGAAGGCCAGACCGTTTCCTTCGTGGCTGAGAAAGGCCAAAAGGGTATGCAAGCTGCACAAGTTCGCCCAGAGTAATTTCCCGGCGCGCTAAAAAAACCCCGTCCATGTGACGGGGTTTTTTATGGGTGAAACAAACGCCTGGGGCAATCAGCCGCAGTTGACGCGTGTGATCACCAGGTTGTTATCGGTGTTCAGGTTCAGGCGATCGGAGCGGTATTCCAGGGTCACCATGTCATTAGGCTCGAGGAACCGGGCATTCTGCGCGCCTGCGCGGGCACGTGCCTGCTCCAGCAGTTCGGGCGAAGCTTTTTTGCCAATGGTGAATTCGGCAGCCTTTGCTTCACAACGGCTGTGGCCGGTATCGGTCGCCACAGGGTCCTTTGCCGACTCGGTGGGTGTATTGCTGCAACCGACCAACAGAGTGGCGGCCAACAAAGTACCCAATGACGCGAGCTTCCAAGGCATGAAGCCTCCTTTTTTCCAAATAGTTAAGCTGAGATCGTGCGACAGCCATTTTGGCATTAGGTTTCCAGACAGAAACTATCGCCCCGCCCTCGATCCTGACAGCGGCGAGTGTGCCTGAGCATTACCTGCCGTTCATCCCTCAATCGTGACTGAATATGAACAGCGTTCAATAGACGTCGATGTAATCGAAAGGCGGCTTTGGCCAGTTCTGCTTGAGCGCATTGAAGATCTGCATGACCCAGACTTCGTCACTGGCCGCGACCCGTCCGACATAACCCGAACCCTTGGCCCATGTTTCCAGGCGAAACAGCAGCCCGTCGATATCAGTACCGCCCACGACGCCCGACGAAATATAGGCGATGCCGCCCTTGGTGACCCGCAACTGGGTGTGCTCATCGTCGCTGGCAGAGGCCAGTAGCTGACGCACTGCTTCGAGGGTCAAGCCGTCAGGAGTGTTCAAATCGATCTGCACAGCACAATCCTTGAAAGTTCGTCAAAGACCAAGTGTCGCATAGCCCTCTCCTGATGCCTAAGTCGGAGTGTCAAATGCCCTGCAAAATGGTTAACTCGACCACTCAGACTTTCCCGACTTCACGAGCGCCATCATGACCACCGTAAGCATCGACGCCAATATCACCATCAAGTGGCCACAAGGCCACAGCTCTTACAGCCCGGGCAGTCCGGAAGAGCTGGCAATCATTGGTATCGACTTGCTGGTCAAGGAGTTGGGGACGCAGGCCGCCCACACCTTCATCACTCAGGTTCTCGAGAGGTACCCTGCCGATTACATGGGCGCGGATACCGAGTAGCGGAAAACCCCGCAGGCTGGCACCTGCGGGTCCATGGCTTACTTCAAGCGAGCCAGGCGCTGGGTCAGCAGGTCGAAGAAGCCCTGAGCGTCGCCATTTTCAACCCAGAAGGCATTTTTCGGCGCCTTCAGGCCGTCATACCAGTCGACGATGGTTTGGCCGAAGGTCGGCCCTTCACGACTGTCGACCACCACGTTTACCGACCGACCGGTAAACAGTTCCGGCTTGAGCAGGTAAGCGATGACCGTGGCGTCATGCACCGGGCCACCCGGAATGCCGTAGTGCTCCATGTCGCCTTTGACGTACTCGTTGAGAATATCGCCTACCAGCTTGCTGGCATTGTTGTTCAGTGCGGCGATCTGTTTCAGGCGCGCGTCACTGGTGAGGATCTTGTGGGTCACGTCCAGCGGCAGATAAGTCAGCTTGACGCCACTTTTGAGCACCACTTCCGCCGCCTGTGGGTCGGCAAACAGGTTGAACTCGGCCACCGGGGTAATGTTGCCGCCATTGAAATGCGCACCGCCCATGATCACCACTTCCTTGATGCCCTGAACGATTTCAGGTTCCTGGATCAGCGCCAGGGCCAGATTGGTCTGCGGGCCGAGCATGGCGATGGTGATGCTGTGGGGTTTGGCGGCCTTCAGGGTATCGATCAGGTAATTGACCGCATTGCCTTCGGCCAGGCCTTTCTTCGGCTCATGCACGGTGACACCCGACAGACCTTCCTTGCCGTGGATGTTTTCGGCATAGATCGGCGTGCGCATCATCGGTTTCGGTGCGCCTGCGTAAACCGGCACCTCTTCGCGGCCCGCCCATTCGCGGGCCAGACGCGCATTACGCGAGGTCTTGTCCAGACGCACGTTGCCAGCGACGGTGGTCAGCGCACGAATGTTCAGTTCTTCCGGCGAGGCCAGGGCAAACAGCAAGGCGACCACGTCATCGGCGCCCGGATCGGTGTCGATGATCAAGTCGATCTTTTCCGCCGCGTGGGCGCTTGTTGCGGTAATCAGGGACAAAAGCAGCAGACTCCGAAGCAAGTGGTGCAGTTTCTGAGCATAGCGGTGCATAGGGCACTCCTTGTGCGTGGGAAGAACGGAAAGCTAGAACGTTACGCCAGCGACCAAAACAATGTTGCAGTACGGCTGACATTCGCCTGTACGAACAATCGCCCGTGCCTGTCGGCTAAGCACTTTGAATTGGTCATGGCTGAGCAATTCGCGCCGACCCAGCGCACCCTCGGCATTCAGCTCATCCAGCGCGCTCAAGGCAGACGGTTTTTTGTCCAGAATCTCATGGGCCAGCACATGGCTTTCGACCTGCATTTCGCTGAGCACGACCTTCAAGGTACTGATGAAATCCGGAATGCCGTGGGTCAAGGCCAGGTCGATCAGTTCGACGCCGGGTGGTACCGGCAAGCCAGCATCGCCGATCACGACCCTGTCGCCATGGCCCAGGGACGCAATCAGCCGCGACAGCGCGACGTTGAGCAAAGGAGTCTTTTTCATGGTGCTTTAAAGGCCTGTACGTCGGACAAGGTAGGAATCGAAGGTTGCGCGCCGGCCCGGGTGACCGACAGCGCAGCGGCGACCTGACCGAAACGAATCGCCTCGGCCTCGCTTTTGCCGGCCGCCAGGGCTGCGGCGAAACCACCGACGAAAGTGTCGCCAGCCGCGGTGGTATCGACCGCCTTCACTTTCGGTGCCGGGAAATGTTCAAAGCGTGTGCCATCGGCGAACAGTGATCCCTGCGCGCCAAGGGTGATGATCACTTTGCCAGCGCCCATGGCGATCAGCTGGGTCGCGGCGGCTTCGGCAGTGTTCAGGGAATCCACCGGCAAACCGCTCAAGGCCGTGGCCTCGCTTTCGTTGGGGATCAGGTAATCGATGGCCGCATACCAATCCGCCGGCAACGGGCGACTGGCCGGTGCCGGATTGAGGATCACTTTTTTGCCCAGTTCACGTCCGCGTTTCAGAGCATGGCCGACCGTGGCATCCGGCACTTCCAGCTGACAGATGATGACATCCGCCGTCTGCAATACATTGTCGAAACGGTCGACCACCTCGGGGGTCAGCGCGCCGTTGGCACCCGCGACAATCACGATCGCGTTCTGACTGTTGTCATCGACCACGATCAGCGCCACACCGCTGGAATCTTCGACGGTGCTGACCGCCTGGCAATCGATCCGCTCGGCCAACAGCGCCCCGCGCAGCGCTCCGCCATAAGCGTCGTTGCCCACGCAACCGACCATCGACACCTGCGCTCCCAGGCGCGCCGCGGCCACGGCCTGGTTCGCCCCCTTGCCGCCGGAAACCGTGGCAAATGACTTGCCGATCAGCGTTTCACCACCACGGGGCAGCCGTGGTGCCCGGGTTACCAGGTCCATGTTGAGGCTGCCTATTACCACTACTTTTGCTGGCATACATCTTTACTCATCAATTCGATTTCAGCGGTATTGGGCAAACACACCGGTCAGCGGCGCAGTCGATTCCCGCAAGACAATACTGGGCGTCACGATGCGCTGATCGGTCGCCAGATGCGGCGCGGCAATCCGGCGCAACAACACCTCGGCCGCCATCTCGCCAAGTTGCAGGATCGACTGGCCCACGGTCGTCAGCGCCGGATAGACGTAACGGCTCATCTGGATATCGTCGAAGCCGATTACCGACAACTCGGTGGGTACACGAATATTGCGCTCGGCAGCGGCGCGCAACACACCGATGCCGATCATGTCGTTGCCGGCAAAGATTGCGCTGGGCGGGTTCTTTTCCAGCAGGATCGCGGCGGCGTTGTAACCGCCGGTGCTGGTGAAGTCGCTTTCCAGCATGCGCTCGCGCGGCACTTCGACGCCCGCCTCTTTCAAGGCGCGGCAATAACCGGCCAGACGCATCTGCGCCACGCTGGTACTCGCCGGCCCGCCAATCGTGGCGATGTCCCGGTGCCCCAACTCCAGCAAGTGCCGGGTCGCCAGATAGGCACCGTATTCGTGATCGATGCGTACCAGGTCGGCATCGACGCCTTCCAGGTCTCGGTCGACGATCACCATCGGCGTACGCACGCCCGTTAAGCCTTCGGCCAGGCTGCTGTCACCACCGGCAGACGCAACGATCAAACCGTCGATGCGCTTTTCCAGTAGCACGCGAAGGTAGCTGCGCTGCTTGTCCGGGTTGTCGTCGGAATTGCAGAGAATGACGCAATAGCCGTTGCGCTCGCAGTAATCCTCGATGCCACGGGCCAACTCGGCGAAGTACGGGTTGAGGCTGTTGGGCACCAGCAGGCCGATGGTCGCGGTGGTTTTCGCTTTCAGCGAGCGGGCCACGGCACTGGGCACGTAGTCGAGACTTTTGATCGCCGCCTCGACCTTGATCCGCACTTCTTCACTCACCGGCCGCGTCTTGTTCACCACGTGGGAAACCGTGGTGTAGGAAATGCCCGCGAGTGCCGCTACATCCTTGATGGTTGCCATGACTCAGGTCCGCCGACTTGCGCGCTGACTGCGATAAGTATCGAGCACCACCGCCACCACGATCACCGCACCGGTGATGATGCGTTTGGTGGGCTCGGTCGCGCCGATCTGCGCCAGACCGGCCGCCAGTACCGAGATGATCAGCACACCGAAGAAGGTGCTGATGACCGAACCGCGCCCGCCCATCAGACTGGTGCCGCCGATCACCACCGCGGCGATCACTTGCAGCTCCAGACCGGAACCGGCATTCGGGTCCGCCGCTTCCAGGCGAGAAATCTGAAACAACGCAGCGATGCCAGCCAACAGCCCCATCAGGCTGAACACCAGGATCTTGTAGGGCTTCGGATTGATCCCTGCCAGACGCACCGCTTCTTCGTTGGTGCCAATACCGATCAGGTAACGACCGAAGACGGTGCGCGTCAGCACGGCCTGGGCGATGAAGATAATCAGCAAGGCAATGATGAACGACGGCGAAATGCCGAACGCGATCGGGTTGGACAGCCAGGCGAAGGCATCACCGATGTAAGCGGTGCGCGAACCGGTCATCTGATACGCCAGGCCCCGCGCCATTTCCAGCACTCCGAGGGACACGATGAACGACGGAATCCGCCACGCCACGGTAATCGAACCGGTGATGGTGCCCGCCAGTGCCGCGGTGCCCATTCCCAGCAACGCCGCCGGCAGCACACTCCAGCCCCAGCCCAGAATCGCCACGCTGACCGTCGACGCCGCGAGCGCCAGCACCGACCCCACCGACAAATCGATACCGCCGATGATCAACACAAACGTCATGCCGACCGCCAGCACCATCAAATCGGGGATCTGGTTGGCCAGGGTACTGAAGGTGTCGTAAGACAGGAAATGGCTGCTCAACACCGAGAACAACGCGACCATCGCCAGCAAGGCACCCGCCAGGCCCAGGTAAGTGCCGAGGCCGTAAAAATTGCCACTACGTTTGCCGACCAGAGTTGCAGTATTCATGGAAGATCCCTAGGCGCCGCTTCATTGAGCAACGCATCACGTTTTTGGTAGCCGGCGAACGCGGCCGCAAGCAAATCATCCTGGGTCCAGCTGTCACGCTCGAAGGTGTCGATCAGACGCCCTGCCGACAGCACGCCGATGCGGTCACAGATCAGCATCAATTCGCGCAGGTCGCTGGACACCACCACCAGCGCCTTGCCCTGACGGGTCAACTCACCGAGCAAGGTATAGATGTCGAACTTGGCGCCAACGTCGATGCCACGGGTCGGCTCATCGAACAGCATCACCGTGCAGTCGCGCTCAAGCCATCGGCCGATCACGACTTTCTGCTGATTGCCGCCGGACAGTTCCGAGACCCGTTGCGTCGGGCTGGAACTGCGAATGCGCATGGCGTTGATCTGACGCTGGGCCAGCGACATTTCATCAGCGTTGTTGACGAAGCCGCCGCTGGAAATCACCGGCATATTGCCCAAGGCAATGTTGGCACTGATCGATTGCGTCAGCAGCAGGCCTTCGCCCTTGCGATCTTCGGTGATCAGGGCGATGCCATGACCGACCGCATCGGCCGGCGAACGAATATTCACCACCTGAGCCGGCGCCCCCAGCGCGACGGTGCCGCTGTCGGCGGTATCGGCGCCGAAGATCAGGCGCAGCAACTCGGTACGCCCTGCCCCGATCAAACCGGAGATCCCAAAAATCTCGCCGGCGCGCACTTCGAAGGACACATCGCGAACCTTATCGGAGCGAGTCAGCCCTTTGACCGTCAAGGCCGGAGCACCGATATTGCGCGGGCCCATGTCGATGTGTTCGCCCAGTTCACGGCCGACCATCAGGGTGACCAGTTGCTCGCTGTTGTAATTGGCCATCGGCTCGACACAGACCAGGTTGCCGTCGCGCAATACCGCGATGCGCTGAGCCACCCGCGCCAGTTCTTCGAGGCGGTGGGAAATGTAGATGATCGACACGCCGCGCGCCTGCAGACGCGTGATCTGCTCGAAGAGCATTTCGACTTCACGGGCCGTGAGCATCGCTGTCGGCTCGTCGAGGATCAGTACATGGCAATCGCCAATCAGGTTACGGGCGATCTCCACCATTTGCTGGTGACCGATCCCCAACTCGCCGACCAGGGTGTCCGGGTCAATGGCGTCGAGACCGACCTGAGCCATGGCCTCGATCGCCGCCCTGCGCAGTTGCTTGCGGCTGATCCAGCCACCGAGGCTGGGCAGATTGTCGAGAAACAGGTTTTCCGCCACCGACAATGTCGGCAACAGATTGAGTTCTTGCATGACCATGCGGATGCCCAGCGCTTCGGCCTGGCTGCGGCTGCCAGGGCGGTAATCCTGACCCTGGAATTGCATCTGGCCGGTGGTCGGCGCGACCAGTCCGCCAATGATTTTCGACAGCGTGCTTTTGCCGGCACCATTCTCGCCGGTCAGCGCCAGCACTTCGCCGCGCATCAGCGTCAGGTCGATGCCGGTCAGGACAGGTTGGGCGTAGGTCTTACCGATACCGCTGACCGAGAGGACAGCGTTCGGGGCGGAAACTGACATAAAAACTCTCCATGTGCTCGCCCCAAGAGGCGAGCACCATTGTGTCGCCAGAAAACTACTGGGTAACCAGCTCTACTGGAGTTTCGATGACGCCGTTGGCGCCGCTATCGACTGTTTCGCCTTTGATGATTTTCAGCGCGGTCTCGATGCCGAACACCGCTTGCCGGGCAGCAAACTGGTCGGCGGTGGCCAGGACGCGGCCATCCTTGAGCATTGGCTTGATCGCATTGATGTTGTCGTAACCGACCACTTGCACCTTGCCGGCCTTGCCCGCGGCACGCACGGCAGAGACCGCGCCGACCGCCATGCTGTCGTTGCCGGCCAGCAGGGCCTTGATATTGGGGTATTCGCTGAGCATCGACGAGGCCACCTTGCCGCCCTTGTCGATTTCCCAATCGCCGGACTGCAGGGACACGACTTTGATCTGCGCCGCTTCCATCGCATCCTTGAAGCCTGCAGTGCGCTGCTGGGCGTTGGTGGTGGTGGACACGCCTTCGATGATGCCGACTTCGTCACCGGCCTTCAGCTGTTTGGCCAGGTATTCACCCACCAGACGCGCGCCTTTGCGGTTGTCCGGACCTACGAATGGAACGGTGATGTTTTTGCTTTTGACGACAGTCGGGTCCAGCTGGTTATCGATGTTGATCACGGTGATGCCGGCATCGACGGCTTTCTTGATGACCGGGACCATGGCCTTGGAATCTGCCGGAGCGATGACCAGTGCGTTGACCTTGGACAGGATCATTTGCTCGACGATGCGCGTCTGGCCGGCCGTGTCCGTTTCGTCCTTGATGCCGTTGGAGATCAGTTCGAAGTCGCCGGAGTGGTCTTTCTGGTAGGCCTTGGCGCCGTCTTCCATGGTCAGGAAGAACTCGTTGGCCAGGGATTTCATGACCAGTGCGACTTTAGGTTTTTCAGGGGTTTCGGCGAACGCCGAAGAGACAGGCAGCGCGGCGGATGCGGCAGCCAGCATAGCGACAGCGAAAAGACGTCCAGCGAATGGCAGCTTCATGGGTTCACTCCGATCTTATGATTATTCTGAGCAACGATTGCGCTGGATCTTCAATGGATCAACCTCAATGGATTAACCATCGACGGCGACCGCGCAAACGTTTGCGTAGACCGAACTATGCGAACCCTGTCGAGATTTGTCAACGGCCCGTTCTGTATCTCGGCTGGCAAAAACCAACCCGTCTCGCATCACGCAGTGGTGTTGACCAGGCTGCCGCTGCTGGAGCCCTTGGCCAGCTCCTTGACCAGATTGCCTGTCACTTGCGCGAGCGCGGCACTGGTATCGGCAATTTGCCCCTGGATCGTCATGACAGCGGTGGCCTTGGCTTGCGGGGTCGGATAATTCGCTGCCTGAGCGGCCGCCAGTTGTTGCTGCTGTTCGCGCAGTTGCTGCTGCAGTTCCTGCATGCGCTTGAGCAACACCTGCACCGCAATACTTTGACTGCTGGTTTTCTCGGATTTGCTTTCGCCCTGAGCCGCTGCACCGCCACCGGTTCTGACCTGGTTGTCGCTACCCTGCTCTTCACCCAGCGCTTGGGCGTCGGATGTTGCTTCACTCAAGTCGCTGATGGTCGCCGGGGACTTACCCCCGATAGTAATTGCGCCTGCATTTGCGAAACCGACACTAAACGACATGTGAACTCCTGAAAAAAGATCCCTTGCAAGGGAGCATCGACCTGCACGCGGGTTTCTTTAGCACCGATTTTCGATTTCCAAATTCCCCGCCGTCCTACACCAAAAAGAAAAAAAAACTGTCAGAGGATTTTCTTGAATTTTAAGCAGTTGCGAAAATGCCTACAGTTAAATACTGTATGCACGTACAGCTTAATAAGGATAACTCCGTGGCCACTACCTCTGCCTCTCCTGACGCTTACGAACGCCTGGGTATGCGCGTTCAGAAAATCATCAATTCCCCCACTGCCCAGAAAGCCAAAGCTGCACTGATCTTCCGTCTTCCGGACGAACCCGTGGATGAGTGGGAGCGCTTGCTCGAAGAAATCGACGAGAACGACAACGTCACCCTCGCCCATCGCGACGATGGCGGCGTGCAGATTTTCTGGGTTGTGCCGAAGGAAGATTGAGTCGATGAGTGTCCGCTGGTTTGCTTTACTGCTTCTGTGCATCACCCTTGGCGCCCAGGCTGGCGCCCCACGCACCTTCGACGAAGCCAAGAAAGTCGCCTGGAAGTTGTATGCCCCGCAATCGACCGAGTTTTATTGTGGCTGCAAATACACCGGCAACCGTGTGGACCTCGCCGCCTGTGGTTATGTGCCGCGCAAAAACGCCAAGCGCGCATCCCGCATCGAGTGGGAGCACATTGTCCCGGCGTGGCAGATCGGCCATCAGCGCCAGTGCTGGCAAGAAGGAGGTCGCAAGAACTGCACGCGCTACGATCCAACCTATCAAAAAGCCGAGGCCGACCTGCACAACCTGGTGCCAAGCATCGGTGAGGTGAATGGTGATCGCAGCAACTTCAGTTTCGGTTGGCTGCCCGTGCAGTCGGGCCAATACGGCTCGTGCCTGACCCAGGTCGACTTCAAGGCGAAAAAGGTCATGCCCCGCCCTTCCATTCGCGGCATGATCGCCCGGACGTATTTCTACATGAGCAAGCAGTACGGCTTGCGCCTGTCGAAACAGGATCGCCAATTGTACGAAGCCTGGGACAAAACCTACCCGGTTCAGACCTGGGAACGTCAGCGCAACCAGAGCGTGGCGTGCGTAATGGGCCGCGGCAACGAGTTTGTCGGCCCTGTAGATATGAAGGCTTGCGGCTAACCGGCTGCCGGGATTTTCTTCCAAGGGATTGGCGCCACAAACGAAAACGCCCCGACCAAGGTCGGGGCGTTTTCATGTGCAGCTAAGGCTTAGCGCGGGAATGCTGGCGGGTTTACACCGGCCATGTCTTCCATCACGCGGACTACCTGGCAGCTGTAACCGAACTCGTTGTCGTACCAGACGTACAGAACAACGCGGTTGTCGTTGCAGATGGTCGCTTCAGCGTCCACCACGCCTGCGTGGCGCGAGCCCACGAAGTCGGTGGAAACCACTTCCTGCGAGTTGACGAAGTCGATTTGCTTGTGCAGATCGGAGTGCAGCGCCATGTAGCGCAGGTACTCGTTCATCTCTTCACGGGTGGTGGCTTTCTCAAGGTTCAGGTTGAGAATGGCCATCGACACGTTTGGCGTCGGAACGCGGATCGCGTTACCGGTCAGCTTGCCGGCCAGTTCAGGCAGCGCCTTGGCGGCGGCAGTGGCAGCACCGGTCTCGGTGATGACCATGTTCAACGCGGCGCTACGACCACGACGATTGCCTTTGTGGAAGTTGTCGATCAGGTTCTGGTCGTTGGTGTACGAGTGAACCGTTTCAACGTGACCGTTGACAATGCCGAACTTGTCGTTGACAGCTTTGAGCACCGGCACGATGGCGTTGGTGGTGCAGGAAGCGGCGGAAACGATCTTGTCGTCAGCGGTGATTTCACCGTGGTTGATGCCGTGAACGATGTTCTTCAGCTTGCCTTTGCCAGGCGCGGTCAGAACAACGCGGTCGATACCCGGGCAGGCCAGATGCTGGCCCAGGCCATCGGCGTCACGCCATACACCGGTGTTGTCCACCAGCAGCGCGTCTTTGATGCCGTACTGGGTGTAGTCCACTTCAGTCGGGTTCTTCGCGTAGATAACCTGGATCAGGTTGCCGTTGGCGGTGATGGTGTTGTTGGCTTCATCAATGGTGATGGTGCCGTTGAACGAACCGTGCACCGAGTCGCGACGCAGCAGGCTGGCACGCTTGACCAGATCGTTCTCGGCGCCCTTGCGGACAACGATGGCGCGCAGACGCAGGCCGTCGCCACCACCGGTTTTCTCGATCAGGATGCGCGCCAGCAGGCGACCGATACGACCGAAGCCATACAGGACAACGTCGGTGCCGGTACGGCCGGAACCATTCTGCTTGCCGACCACATCAGCCAGTTCGTCACGGACGAACGCTTCGGCGGTGCGGCCATTGCCTTCGGCCTTGAACTTGACGGCCAGCTTGCCCAGGTCTACCGAAGCAGCGCCGAGCTTGAGCTCGCTCATTGCCTTGAGCAGCGGGAATGTTTCGTGGACGGACAATTCGCTGTCATCGGACTGGCGATGGCGAGCAAAGCGGTGGGCTTTGAGGATCGCGATGACAGACTGGTTGATCAGACTGCGGCCATAGATCGAGCTCACCACGTTGTTGTTGCGGTAGAGCTGACCGATAAGCGGAATCATCGCTTCTGCGAGTGCTTCACGGTCGATCCATTCACCAAGACACTGGTCGGGCTTCTGAGTCACGGTAACCTTCCACATGTAGGGGCAGAAAAAAGGGGCTACATTATGCCGCCGAGTCCCTCCCGTAGCAATGCGCGCCTGTCGCACAAGCGGTAACAAAATCCCGTTCAAAAAAATCACGCCCCGCGCCAGCCCAGTAAATACGGGGCTTTCAGCACAGTCAATTTTTCGACGATGATGCTACTGTGTCCGTAACCCTCCGTAACACTGAGCGATTTTGGCACTACATTTCCCGTAATGAACCACCAGTTTTTGTCATAACCACTACATTTCGCCCAACCTGTGTATATAGACACAGTCTGCAACTGACAGCCGGCACCCGAGACCGTTACAATTGTCGACTTTGTCGCAACGCTTGGAGCTCAACCTTCCGTGCCCGTTCTGCGTCTACCGCTTCTCCCTGCCGCGGCAGGTAAACAGCACTGGGGCAACCTGCCCGGTGCCGCCCTGAGCCTGGCCATCGCCGAGGCCGCCAGCGCTGCCAAGCGCTTTACCCTGCTACTGACCGCCGACAGCCAGAGTGCCGAACGGCTGGAACAGGAGCTGAGTTTCTTCGCCCCGGATTTGCCTGTTCTGCATTTCCCCGACTGGGAAACCCTGCCCTACGACCTGTTTTCGCCACACCAGGACATCATCTCGCAGCGCATCGCCAGCCTGTATCGGCTGCCGGAGCTGGTACATGGCGTTCTGGTCGTGCCGATCACCACAGCCCTGCACCGCCTGGCGCCGACCAAATTCCTGCTCGGCAGCAGCCTGGTGCTGGATGTCGGCCAAAAACTCGATGTCGAGCAGATGCGCACCCGGCTTGAAGCCACCGGTTATCGCTACGTCGATACCGTTTATGAGCACGGCGAATTCACCGTGCGCGGCTCGCTGATCGACCTGTTCCCGATGGGCAGCAAATTGCCTTATCGCATCGACCTGTTCGACGACGAAATCGAAACCCTGCGCACTTTCGACCCGGAAAACCAGCGCTCCATCGACAAGGTGGACTCGGTCAAGCTGTTACCGGCCAAGGAATTCCCGCTGCAAAAAGAAGCCGTGACCCGCTTCAAGGCGCGGTTTCGCGAGCGCTTCGATGTCGACTTCCGTCGCTGCCCGATTTTCCAGGACTTGAGCAGCGGGATTACACCGGCGGGCATCGAGTACTACTTGCCGCTGTTCTTCGAGGAAACCTCCACGCTGTTCGATTACCTGCCCCAGGAGACGCAAGTGTTTTCCCTGCCGGGCATCGAACAGGCTGCGGAGAATTTCTGGAATGACGTGCGCAACCGCTATGAAGAGCGCCGCGTCGATCCGTCCCGTCCTTTATTGCCACCGGCCGAGTTGTTCCTGCCGGTGGAAGACTGCTTTGCCCGCCTGAAGAGCTGGCCCCGTGTGGTGGCCAGTCAACAGGACGTCGAAACCGGTGTCGGTCGCGAGCGCTTCCCGGCTCAGCCGTTGCCGAACCTGGCCATCGAAGCCAAGGCCACTCAGCCGTTGGCGGCGCTGGCCGGTTTCCTCGACGAATTCCCCGGCCGCGTGCTGTTTACCGCCGAGTCCGCGGGCCGTCGTGAAGTGCTGCTGGAATTGCTCGAACGCTTGAAGCTGCGACCGAAAACCGTCGACAGCTGGCCGGACTTTGTCGCCAGCAAGGAGCGCCTGGCAATCACCATTGCGCCGCTCGACGAAGGCCTGTTGCTGGACGATCCCGCCCTGGCCCTGGTGGCCGAAAGCCCATTGTTCGGGCAGCGCGTGATGCAGCGCCGTCGCCGCGAGAAACGCGCCGACGCCAACAACGACGCCGTGATCAAAAACCTCACCGAACTGCGCGAAGGCGCGCCGGTGGTGCACATCGATCATGGTGTCGGCCGTTATCTGGGGCTGACGATCCTGGAAATCGACAGCCAGGCCGCCGAGTTCCTGACTCTCGAATACGCCGAAGGCGCCAAGTTGTACGTGCCGGTGGCCAACCTGCACCTGATCGCCCGCTACACCGGCAGCGACGATGCCCTGGCGCCGCTGCACCGCCTGGGCTCAGAGACCTGGCAGAAAGCCAAACGCAAAGCCGCCGAACAGGTGCGCGACGTGGCCGCCGAACTGCTCGACATCTATGCTCGCCGCGCCGCTCGCGAGGGTTATGCCTTCGCCGACCCGAAAGCCGATTACGCAACCTTCAGCGCCGGTTTCCCGTTCGAAGAAACCCCGGACCAACAGACCACCATCGAAGCGGTGCGCGAAGACATGCTCGCGCCCAAACCGATGGATCGACTGGTCTGCGGCGACGTCGGTTTCGGCAAGACCGAAGTGGCCATGCGCGCGGCGTTCATCGCGGTGCATGGCGGTCGTCAGGTAGCCATTCTGGTGCCGACCACCCTGCTCGCCCAGCAACACTACAACAGCTTCCGCGACCGCTTTGCCGACTGGCCGGTGACCGTGGAAGTGATGAGCCGCTTCAAGTCAGCCAAGGAAGTGAACGCCGCGGTTGCGGACCTGGCCGAAGGCAAGATCGACATCGTCATCGGCACGCACAAGCTGCTGCAAGACGACGTAAAAATCAAAAACCTGGGGCTTGTGATCATCGACGAAGAACACCGTTTCGGTGTCCGTCAGAAAGAACAGCTCAAGGCACTGCGCAGTGAAGTCGACATCCTGACGCTGACCGCCACGCCGATTCCGCGCACGCTGAACATGGCGGTGTCGGGCATGCGCGACCTGTCGATCATTGCCACGCCGCCGGCTCGTCGCTTGTCGGTGCGCACCTTCGTCATGGAACAGAACAAGAGCACGGTCAAAGAGGCCCTGCTGCGTGAGTTGCTGCGTGGTGGTCAGGTCTATTACCTGCACAACGACGTGAAGACCATCGAGAAATGCGCCGCTGACCTCGCCGAGCTGGTGCCGGAAGCGCGGATCGGCATCGGCCACGGGCAGATGCGCGAACGTGAACTCGAACAGGTGATGAGCGACTTCTATCACAAACGCTTCAACGTGCTGATCGCCTCGACCATCATCGAGACTGGCATCGACGTGCCGAGCGCCAACACCATCATCATCGAGCGCGCCGACAAATTCGGCCTGGCGCAGTTGCACCAGTTGCGTGGCCGGGTCGGTCGCAGCCACCACCAGGCGTATGCTTACCTGCTGACACCGCCACGCCAGCAAATCACTCCCGACGCGGAAAAGCGTCTGGAAGCGATCGCCAATACCCAGGACCTCGGCGCGGGCTTCGTGCTCGCCACCAACGACCTGGAAATCCGTGGCGCCGGCGAGCTGCTGGGTGATGGCCAAAGCGGGCAGATCCAGGCCGTGGGCTTCACGCTGTACATGGAAATGCTCGAGCGCGCGGTGAAGTCGATCCGCAAGGGCGAACAGCCGAACCTCGATCAGCCGCTCGGTGGCGGCCCGGAAGTCAATCTGCGTGTACCGGCGTTGATTCCCGAAGACTACCTGCCGGACGTTCATGCCCGACTGATTCTCTACAAACGCATTGCCTCGGCCACCGATGAGGAAAGCCTCAAGGACCTGCAAGTGGAGATGATCGACCGTTTCGGTCTGCTGCCGGAGCCGACCAAGAACCTGGTGCGGATCACGGCGCTGAAATTGCAGGCCGAACAGCTGGGCATCAAGAAAGTCGACGGCGGTCCGCAAGGCGGTCGTATCGAGTTCGCGGCACAGACGCCGGTCGATCCGCTGACACTGATCAAACTGATCCAGAGCCAGCCCAAACGCTACAAATTCGAAGGCGCCACGATGTTCAAATTCCTCGTGCCGATGGAGCGCCCGGAAGAACGCTTTAATACTGTAGAGGCGCTGTTCGAGCGCCTCATTCCGACCACTGCTTGAAGGACGCCGCATGCGCCTGTTTCGCTCACTGACCTTGTTGATGACGTTGTTGATGTCGCCTTTCGCCTCGACCGCGTTTGCCGATGATCTGTATCAGGTTGAAATGATTCTGGTGCGGCAAAACGCCGTGCCCGCCATCGTCAGCCGGGCTGCACCGGAAGACTGGGATGCCGGCGCCCAACGCATCAGCCCCGACAGCTTTCGCACACCCAGCCTGAATGCCGAAGTGGAAAAACTCACCGCCAGCAACGAATACACGGTGTTGCTGCACAAGGCCTGGCAACAGAGCCTGGGTGAAGAAGCCAGTAAAGTAGCGATCAGCGAAGGCAAGGAACAGTTTGGCCAGTTCCCGATCGAGGGCACGTTGAACCTGAAACTGGGGCGCTTCACTGACGTCGACGCCGACTTCTGGGTCAACCGGATTGACGCCAATGGCATGGTCATCGCCAGCGAGCGCCTGAAGCAGGAAAGCCACACCAAGAACGGCTTGCTGAACTTCCTCGACAATGGTCACCTGGGCCTGTTGATCAAGATCACCTCGCTGACCGCCCCTGCGCCTCGGCCAGTCCCCGATGAAATTCCGGACTGATTGAAGCCCTTATGTCCTCCGCGACCCTGAGCAAACCCCTGGCAACATCCTGGGTCAGCCGATTCAAGGAACAGAGCCTGGAGCGTGGCCGACGCTACGCACTGGAAAACCGCGTCAGGATCGTCGAAGTCGGCGACGCCACCATCACCGCCAGTTGCGAAGGCTCTGGCGGTAACGTTTACCGTCAGACCATTCGCCTGCGCGAGTCGGCCAAAGGCACCTTGCTGATGATCGACGCGACGTGCACCTGCCCGGTTCACAGCAACTGCAAACATTGCGCGGCAGTGTTGCTGCAAGTGCAGGAAACCCTCGCGTATCCGGCTGCCGCGAAAGACGCCGAACTGCTGGAAAAACTTCAGGCCGTACTGGAAAACCGTAGCCCCAAGGCGCCGCCGCAAGTCTTGGTGGACAACGTGCAACCGGTGCCGCGCCTGTGGCTGGCGAGCATCGAGTTCAGTGCCTTCGAACCGCGCAACGGCAAGATGCAGCGATACATCCAGCATCGCGCGGCGCTGTCCTTCAGTTATCTGGACGAATACGTCAGCGGACAGAAGAACGCTGACATCCTGATTCGTCAGGAAACACAGACGTTGCGGATAAAACGTCACCCGGAAGTCGAACAGGCCTACAGGGAACAGCTGCGAATCCTCGGCTTCAAAGTCGCCACCCGACAAAGCAAGGCCTTGCCGGAAAGTGCCGGCGAACTCTACGAGATGGTCAACGACAGCGCCTGGCTGACCTTTACCCTCAACGAACTGCCGAAGTTGCGCACCCAAGGTTGGGAGTTGCAGATCGACGAGGATTTCGGTTTCGACCTGACGGTCGTGGACGACTGGTACGCCACCGTCGAGCAGGCACCGGAACGCGACTGGTTCGATCTGGAACTGGGGATCATCGTCAACGGCGAACGGCTGAGCCTGCTGCCGATCCTGTTGAACCTGATGCGCTCCCACACCGAGCTCCTCAACCCGGAACGACTCGCCCGACGTCGTGACGACGAACTGATCCTGGTGAACATTCCACAGCGCCGCAGCACCGACCAGGGCCCGCTACAGGTCGCCCTGCCTTTCGGCCGCTTGAAACCGGTACTGGCGACCCTCGGCGAGTTTTATCTGCAGGAGCCAGGCGAAACCACGCTGCGCCTGAGCAAGGCCGACGCCACGCGACTGAACCCGCTGGAAGGCCTGCCGCTGCTCTGGGAAGGTGGCGAGCAGATCCGTACCTTTGCCCAGCGCCTGCGCGACATCAAGGACCACACCGCCGCCGCGCCTGAAGGCTTGAATGCCACCTTGCGCCCGTATCAGCTCGAAGGCCTGAGCTGGATGCAGTCGTTGCGGCAACTGGAAGTCGGCGGGATTCTCGCGGACGACATGGGCCTGGGCAAAACCCTGCAAACCCTGGCGCACATTCTCAGCGAGAAGAATGCCGGGCGCCTCGATCGGCCGTGCATGGTGGTGATGCCCACCAGCCTGATTCCGAACTGGCTCGACGAAGCGGCGCATTTCACGCCGCAGCTCAAAGTGCTGGCGCTGTACGGCGTCAGTCGCAAAAAGCATTTCGACAATCTGGCTGATTGCGATCTGATTCTGACCACCTATGCACTGCTGCCCAAGGACGTCGAACGCCTGGCCGCGCAGCCGTTGCACGTACTGGTGCTGGATGAGGCGCAGTACATCAAGAACCCCAACAGCAAGGCCGCCCATGCCGCCCGTGAACTGAATGCTCGCCAGCGCCTGTGCCTGAGTGGCACACCGCTGGAAAATCACTTGGGCGAGCTGTGGTCACTGTTCCACTTCCTGCTGCCGGGCTGGCTCGGTGACGTGAAAAGCTTCAACCGCGATTACCGCGTGCCGATAGAAAAACGTGCCAGTGAAGTACGACTTCAACACCTGAACGGTCGGATCAAACCGTTCCTGCTGCGTCGGACCAAGGAACAGGTGGCCACCGAACTGCCGCCAAAAACCGAGATCGTCCATTGGGTCGAGCTCAACGAAGCCCAGCGTGATGTGTACGAAACCATGCGTCTGGCCATGGACAAGAAAGTCCGCGACGAAATCACCCGCAAGGGCGTGGCGCGCAGCCAGATCATCATTCTTGAGGCGCTGCTGAAGCTGCGTCAGGTGTGCTGTGATTTGCGCCTGGTCAACGAGGCCACCCTGCCCGCTCGCGGCAGCACCTCCGGCAAACTCGATAGCCTGATGGAAATGCTTGAAGAATTGTTCGAGGAAGGTCGGCGGATTCTGCTGTTCTCGCAGTTCACCTCAATGCTGTCGCTCATCGAGGACGAGCTGAACAAACGCGGCGTGGCGTATGCGATCCTGACCGGTCAGACCCGGGATCGACGCACGCCGGTGAAGGAGTTTCAGAGTGGCAAGCGTCAGATCTTTCTGATCAGCCTGAAGGCCGGTGGTGTGGGTCTGAACTTGACCGAGGCCGATACGGTGATTCACTACGATCCGTGGTGGAACCCTGCAACGGAAAATCAGGCGACGGATCGCGCATATCGCATTGGTCAGGAGAAGCCGGTATTCGTCTACAAGATGATTGCCAGGGGCACGGTGGAAGAGAAGATTCAGCATCTGCAGAAGGAAAAATCCGATCTGGCCGCTGGTGTGCTGGACGGGCGTCAGACCGGGGACTGGAAGCTGCAGAGTGATGATATCGAGGCGTTGTTTGCGCCGCTGCCGGAAAAAATTGATAAGTAGCGTCGATTTATAGATCGCCTTCGCGGGCAAGCCTCGCTCCAACCGGACCGTACAAATCCTGCAGGAGCGAGGCTTGCGCGAAAGAGGCAACTCGGTAATGAACCAGGCTCAGCCCTTGAGCACCCGCGCCAACGTCGACTTCACCTTACCCATCCCATCATGCAGCGCCTGCTCGATCTCGGCCATGGTAATCACCGCCGTCGACTTGCCCGCCGCCGGGTTCACCACCAGCGCCAGACAGGCGTAATCCAGTTCCAGTTCACGCGCCAATGCAGCCTCCGGCATCCCGGTCATGCCGACGATGTCGCAGCCGTCGCGTTCCAGCCTCGCGATTTCAGCGACTGTTTCCAGGCGCGGCCCCTGGGTGCAGGCGTACACGCCATGGCTGCTGTAGCCGACACCTTCAGCCGCCAACGCTGCGATCAATTGCTGACGCAGGGGTTCGCTGTAGGGATAGCTGAAGTCGATGTGTGTGACCTGTTCCAGGTCATCGGCGAAATAGGTGTGTTCGCGACCGCTGGTGTAGTCGATCAATTGATGCGGCACGCAGAAATGCCCGGTGCCCATCGCAGCATGAATCCCGCCTACCGCGTTGACCGCGAGAATCACCTCGGCACCGGCTTGCTTCAAGGCCCACAAATTGGCGCGGTAGTTCACCTGATGCGGCGGGAAACGGTGTGGATGCCCGTGACGCGCGAGAAACAGCACTTCCTTGCCGGCGTATTCACCGATCTGTACCTCGGCCGAAGGTGCGCCATAAGGGGTATCCACCGCCAATGACTGACGAATGCTCAAGCCTTCGAGCTGAGTCAGGCCGGTGCCACCGATAATCGCGTAAACCGTCATAACGAAAAATCCTTAATCAATCAATTGAGCTTCTTTGAGCGCGCCAACGGCCGTCAGCCAGCGCGGATCTTGACGGTATTCGGTGTTGGCATACGCCTGCCCGCGCATTCGCGCAATGCGCGGCGAAGGCTTGACCTTCAATCGCTGGGCAGCACTCAAGGCCAGCTCGGCAGCCGCACGATCGTTGCACACCAGGCCCATGTCGCAGCCGGCGGTCAATGCCGCTTCGATGCGACTGGCGGCATCGCCCACCACGTGCGCACCGGCCATCGACAGGTCATCACTGAAGATCACACCATCGAACTGCAACTCGCCGCGCAGGATGTCCTGCAACCAGCGGCGGGAGAACCCGGCGGGTTGGGAATCAACTTGCGGATAAATAACATGGGCCGGCATGACCGCAGCCAGTTGCTTGCTCAGTCGGGCGAATGGCACCAGGTCGTTGGCGCGGATCTCGTCGAGGCTGCGTTCGTCGTTGGGAATTGCGACATGGGAATCGGCCTCGGCCCAGCCATGACCAGGAAAATGCTTGCCGGTGGCGGCCATTCCGGCGCTGTTCATGCCACGGATGAATGCACCGGCGAGCAAGGCCGCGCGCTCGGGATCACCCTCGAACGAACGGGTGCCGACAACGGCGCTGCGCTGGTAATCCAGGTCCAGCACCGGGGCGAAGCTCAGGTCGAGGCCGACTGCCAGTACTTCGGTCGCCATGATCCAGCCGCACTGCTCGGCCAGGTATTCGGCATTCGGGTTGTCGGCGATGGCGCGCATGGCTGGCAGTCGTACGAAGCCCTGACGCAGTCGCTGAACCCGACCGCCCTCCTGGTCCACCGCCAGCAACAGATCGGGACGAATGGCGCGGATCGCCGCGCTCAACTCACGCACCTGACGCGGGTGTTCGATGTTGCGGGCAAAAATGATCAGGCCGCCCACTTCGGGCTGGCGCAACAATTGGCGATCTTCAGACGTCAGCCAGGTACCGGCGACGTCCACCATCAACGAGCCTTGCAGGCCAGCAGTCATAGAGATTCCTTGATTACGATAAACCCGGCTCGCACAAATTCGCCACCATGGGCTGAGCCCGGCAGGTCGGCGATATCAATGAGGAGCGGGTTCAGAACGAGAGTCGGCATGGGCGGCTAGCTTAGCGGATGTCAGCTGCCGCGCCCACCCGTGTGCGGTTAAACCTTGGCGGCCACCAGGGCCGATTTACTGCGTGGACGCAACTGCGCGGTGGCCATGGCGGTGTCGGTAACGCCGGTTTCAGCACGCATGCCCGCGGCCAGGAACGGCACCATCAGACGCATCACTTGTTCGATGGAAGTGTTGACGCCGAAATCGGTCTCGGCAATCGCGCGCAGAGCCTTGATCCCCGACATGCTGAACGCCGCAGCACCGAGCATGAAGTGCACGCGCCAGAACAGTTCGATCGGTGGAATGCGCGGCGCGGCCTCGTTGACCAGCATCATGTAACGGCGGAACACCTTGCCGTACATGTCTTCCAGATAACGACGCAAGTGCCCTTGGCTCTGACTGAAAGCCAGCCCCAGCAAACGCATGAAGATGGAAAGGTCGTTGCCGCTGCGTGGTTGCACCACCAGGGCTTGCTCGACGAGGATCTCCAGCAACTCTTCAAGGGTCGGTTTGTTCTCGGGCCTGGCCTGACGGCGCTCCAGCTCTCTATCGAGACTGAGGCAGAACGGCCCGAGAAAACGCGAGAAGACTGCCTGGATCAGCGCCTTCTTCGACCCGAAGTGATAGTTCACCGCTGCCAGATTGACACCGGCCTTGCTGGTGATCAGACGCAATGAGGTTTCAGCGAAACCTTTTTCCGCGAACAACTGCTCGGCAGCATCGAGAATGCGTTCAACGGTTTCCGACTGGGCCATGACTACTCCGCCTGACAAACACTTGTTTGAAACATACGTTTCAGCCCAGGCCTTGTCAAGTCTGGCGGTTCGTTTTGGGAATGGTCGGTCAGTTATTTAACCATACAACAGCAGCGCTTCAACCCGCGAGCAGAATGACCGTCCAGCGGCCGACAAAAAAAGGGGCATTGCCAATACCAGTTCACTGTATATAATCCCAGTCACTGTATATAAAGACAGAGCGATCAATATGCTAAAGCTGACGCCACGCCAAGCAGAGATTCTGGCCTTCATCAAACGTTGCCTCGAAGACAACGGCTACCCGCCGACCCGCGCGGAAATCGCTCAGGAACTGGGCTTCAAGTCGCCCAACGCGGCAGAAGAACACCTCAAGGCACTGGCCCGCAAGGGTGCGATCGAGATGACCCCGGGGGCTTCCCGTGGCATTCGCATCCCTGGCTTTGAAGCCAAGGCCGACGAGTCCACTCTGCCGATCATCGGCCGAGTGGCAGCCGGTGCGCCGATCCTCGCCCAGCAGCACATCGAAGAATCATGCAACATCAACCCTTCGTTCTTCCACCCTCGCGCTGACTATCTGCTGCGGGTCCATGGCATGAGCATGAAGGACGTCGGCATTTTCGACGGTGACCTACTGGCCGTCCACACCACCCGTGAAGCCCGTAACGGCCAGATCGTAGTGGCGCGGATCGGCGACGAAGTGACCGTCAAACGCTTCAAGCGCGACGGCAGCAAGGTCTGGTTGATTGCCGAAAACCCTGAATTCGCCCCTATCGAAGTCAACCTGAAAGATCAGGAACTGGTGATCGAAGGCTTGAGTGTCGGCGTGATTCGCCGCTAAAGGAGGCTTTATGCAGTTCCCACATACCTCACAGCAAGCCCAACTGCCGTTGTTCGAGGCGTTCATGGCGCAACCGCTGGCGCCGATCCTGAAAGACGTGGTCGAATCGCCCTGGAGCGCCGAACCCGAAGTCTTCAGCGAATTGTCACTGCGCGGCGCGGCCGGGAACTGCCTGAACCTTCTGGCACCGATCCTCAGGGAGCTGAGCCAGGATCAGGATGCACGCTGGCTGACACTGATCGCTCCGCCTGCCAGCCTGACCCAAGCATGGTTACGGGACGCCGGCCTGAACCGTGAACGCATTCTGCTGCTACAACCACGCGGCACACAGAGCGCTCAGCAGTTGACCTGTGAAGCCTTGCGACTTGGCCGCAGCCATACGGTCGTTAGCTGGTTAAATCCGTTGAGTACATCGTCGCGGCAACAACTGATCAGCGCCGCCCGTATCGGGGATGCGCAAAGTCTGAATATTCGACTGGGTTAACTGGCAGACACTGTGCCCGCTGAACAGCACGGGAGGCTTCTCCAGGGATAGAGAAGCCGATCTGTAGAGGCATTCGCAAAATCCGACAAGCGGGATCAATGAAGAACCCGTGGCCCCTCTTCCTTATCAAATTCGCCTTCAACCAGGCGCCCTGCCATCTGAACACCGACGCTCAACATCGCCTTGGCAACTTCCACATGCTGGCCTTGCAGAAAAGCCTTCGCATCCTCGGAGAAATCCAAAGTAACCAGAGAACCCTCGTCCTCGGCCCTGCGCAGCTCGATTCGGCCGTCTGGTAACTCGACAATTTCTAGAAAGGACGTTGGCATAAAGGTCTGTTCTCCACGAAAGGCGGGGATTATATAGGCATCGGCCAAGCTTCGCTCGGGATCTTGACCAGATGCCATCACGAAGAGAAATTTCTGACAACACGCTTCCTTGAGCGGAGCATTCGTCAAATACTCAATCCCTCAGCACTCGTTCAACCCTTCGCGAAAACGAATCGCCAGGCTTTTCAGGTTCTGGCGCCAACTCTCCAGTTCTTCCCGACTCAATTCTTCAGGCACCTCTTCCTCGTCCAGATTAACGGCCAGAATGAGCGGCTGCGTCACATCGCCCTTGGGTTTGTGCGGCGCGCGAGGCGGCTGAAACAATGCGGCATAAGCCGATAGCAGTTTGGCCAGCCAGGTTTCCGGGTTTTGCGCCAACTCGACCATCTCGGCCATTTCCGGAATAGCGATGGTTTCGAGCACTTCGCGGGTCAGCAGCATCTCTGCCCGCGGCGCATTGGCCTGAGGCAAGCGATAGAAACCGGCGATTTCATGGCACAACCCCAACAGCGCTCCGTACAGGTGAAATAACGTTGATTCGCGCCCGGCCTGAATCAGCGCCAGGGAGTTCATCGCACGCCCCTCTTCGGCTTTGGCGAGCGCTTCCAGCGACAGGCCGGCGAAATAAATCTTCTGGTTGGTACGGGTATAGAGTTCGTGGGCCATGACGGCAGCCTCCACAACGAAATAATTGCTTCACGCAGGTCTGACAGTGTCGTGGATCACCCAAGCTCACCGCAAGCCCAAAACAAAAAGGCCGCATGAAAACCCGAGGGTTGTCATGCGGCCTTTTTATGTACAGCGGCTTTTAAGCCTTGGCTGCTGGACGCTTGTCTTCAACCGTCCACTTGCCGCCGTCGTAATACGCCTTCCAGCCAGTCGGTTTACCGTCGACCTCAGTCTGCACATACTGCTCTTTGGTCTTGCGGCTGTAACGGATCACGGCAGGGAGGCCGTCCGGATCTTTCTTCGGTGCTTCGCAGAGGAAGTGATACTTCGGATCGATCTCATCCTTGTGCGGCACAATTTCCATGACCAGCGGAGCACGGGTCTCGCGGTTTTTCGGGAACTGGCTGGCCGCCAGGAACAGGCCGGAAGCACCGTCGCGCAGGATGTAGGTGTCGTTGACCTTTTCGCATTTGAGCTCAGGCATCTTCACCGGATCCATCTTCGGCGGCGCCGCGTCACCGCTTTTCAGCAATTTGCGGGTGTTCTTGCACGTCGCGTTGGTACAACCGAAGAACTTGCCGAAACGACCAGTCTTGAGTTGCATCTCGCTGCCGCACTTGTCGCATTCCAGGCTCGGACCTTCGTAGCCCTTGATGCGATAGGTGCCCTCTTCGATTTCGTAACCAGAGCAATCCGGGTTGTTACCGCAGATGTGCAACTTGCGTTTTTCGTCGAGCAGATAAGCGTCCATCGCCGTGCTGCAGATCGGGCAGCGATGCTTGCCACGCAATACCAGCGACTCGGACTCACCTTCGTCGTCTGCGGCGATTTCGTCGCCCGGCACCAGATTGACGGTGGCCTTGCAGCGCTCTTTCGGCGGCAGGCTATAGCCCGAGCAACCAAGAAACACGCCGGTTGATGCGGTACGAATCTGCATCTGACGACCGCACACCACGCAAGGAATATCAGTCATCACCGGTTGGTTGGCACGCATACCGCCTTCGGTGCCTTCGGCCACTTCGAGTTTCTTCTTGAAGTCGCCATAGAACTCGTCAAGCACGTTTTTCCAGTCGCGCTCGCCCTGAGCCACATCATCGAGATTCTCCTCCATGCCGGCGGTGAAGCCGTAGTCCATGAGATTGGAGAAGCTCTCGGCCAGACGCTCGGTGACGATGTCGCCCATCTTTTCCGAATAGAAACGACGGTTATGCAGCGCCACGTAGCCGCGGTCCTGGATAGTCGAAATGATCGCCGCGTAGGTCGAAGGACGACCGATGCCGCGCTTTTCCATTTCCTTTACCAGGCTCGCTTCCGAGTAACGCGCCGGCGGCTTGGTGAAGTGCTGGGTCGGATCAAGCTTGATCAGCTTCATCGCGTCGCCCTGGGCCATGTCCGGCAGCACGTCGTCATCGCCAGGCTTGGTGATTTGCGGCATGACGCGGGTGTAGCCGTCGAACTTCAGGATGCGGCCCTTGGCACGCAGTTCGAAGTCCCCGGCACCGACGGTGACCGTGGTCGACAGGTATTGGGCCGGCAGCATCTGGCACGCCAGGAACTGGCGCCAGATCAGCTCGTAAAGCCGCTCGGCATCACGCTCCATGCCCGACAGCTTGCTTGGCTCGGTATTGGCGTCGGACGGACGAATCGCTTCGTGAGCCTCCTGTGCGCCTTCCTTGCTGCTGTAGACGTTTGGGGTTTCCGGCAGGTACTTCTTGCCGAATTCGCCTTCAATATAAGTACGCGCCATCGCCACGGCATCGGCCGAGAGGTTGGTGGAGTCGGTACGCATATAAGTGATGTAGCCGGCTTCGTACAGACGCTGGGCCATCATCATGGTTTTCTTCACACCGAAGCCCAGGCGGTTGCTCGCGGCCTGTTGCAATGTGGAGGTAATGAACGGTGCCGACGGCTTGCTGCTGGTCGGTTTGTCTTCGCGCTTGACGATGCTGTAGCTGGAAGCCTTGAGCTTCTCCAGCGCAGCCATGGCCTGGGCTTCGTTGAGCGGCTTGAAGGCTTCGCCTTTCTCGCGAGCCACGTCGAAGCGCACGGTCGCGCCCTTGGCGGTGCCGAGGTCGGCGTGAACTTCCCAGTACTCTTCCGGATTGAACGCACGGATTTCACGCTCACGCTCGACCACCAGCTTCACGGCAACCGATTGCACGCGACCGGCGGACAGGCCACGGGCGACCTTGGCCCACAGCAACGGCGAAACCATGTAACCGACCACGCGATCAAGGAAGCGACGCGCCTGTTGCGCGTTGACACGATCGATGTCCAGCTCACCCGGCTGGGAGAACGCTTCCTGGATCGCTTTTTTGGTGATCTCGTTGAACACCACACGCTTGTAGCGGCTGTCGTCACCACCGATGGCTTCGCGCAGGTGCCAGGCAATGGCTTCCCCCTCGCGATCCAAGTCGGTTGCGAGATAGATGGTGTCAGCATCTTTGGCGAGCCGGCGCAGCTCTTCGATGACCTTTTCCTTGCCCGGGAGGATCTCGTACTTGGCTTTCCAGCCATGATCGGGATCGACACCCATGCGCGAGACCAGCTGCTTGCGCGCTTTCTCTTTCGGCGTGAGCACCGGACCTTCACCTGCGGCGGCCTTGCCACGCTTGGCGGCAGGCTCTTTGCTGGCGCTAGCCGAACCGCTGGTGGGCAGGTCACGGATATGGCCGATACTCGACTTCACCACGTATTGGTTACCCAGATACTTGTTGATGGTCTTGGCCTTAGCCGGGGATTCCACAATGACCAGCGATTTGCCCATGGATCAGAAAATTCCTGAATTCTAGTAGTGAAAGGCGGTTGGCGCCTGACGCGGCACCGCTATATATAGTGGCTACAAGGTGAGGTCAAGCGCAGGGTTCTGCGCGCACTCCCCTTATGCCTGCGGAAAAATGCTCGGTTCGGCTTGCACCAAAGCAAAGCGTGGCACCTGTTCGCCGTCAACTTCGACTGACTCCAGGAACATGCTCAAGGGGCGTACCCAAAAGCCGTAATCGCCATACAGGGCTTGGTAGAAGACTACTTCCTCTTCGGTTTCCGAATGCCGCGCAACACCGAATACGCGGTACTGCGGGCCCTTGTAATGTTCATAGAGCCCAGGTTGTATCGGCATGCTTTGGCCCTCACTCAAATCTTTTCAAAATAAAAACAAAATAAACCCGGAAAAACAAAAACCGGGGCACTTGGCCCCGGCTTCCATCGACGAAACGCTTAAACGCGTTCGAAGACGGTGGAGATGCCTTGGCCGAGACCAATGCACATGGTAGCTACCCCGAAGGTGCCGCCATTCTGCTTCATCACGTTCAGCAAAGTGCCCGAAATACGTGCACCGGAGCAACCGAACGGGTGACCCAGGGCGATCGCGCCGCCGTGCAGGTTAACCTTCTCGTTCATCTTGTCGAGTACTTTCAAATCTTTCAGCACTGGCAGAGCCTGTGCGGCGAAAGCCTCGTTGAG
The DNA here is from genome assembly GCF_017114915.1 of Pseudomonas frederiksbergensis. GTDB lineage: Bacteria > Pseudomonadota > Gammaproteobacteria > Pseudomonadales > Pseudomonadaceae > Aquipseudomonas > Aquipseudomonas frederiksbergensis_I. Next base: position 24,027 of record NZ_JAAUOE010000035.1, on the reverse strand, counting down.
CTCGAAGAAGTCGATATCGTTGATGCCAAGGCCCGCGCGCTTCAGTGCTTTCTGCGTTGCCGGTACTGGACCATAGCCCATGATCGCCGGATCCACACCTGCCACTGCCATCGAACGAATCACCGCCAGTGGCTGGATGCCCAGATCCTGGGCACGCTGCGCCGACATCACGATCATGCACGAAGCACCGTCGGTGATCTGCGACGAAGTACCGGCGGTCACGGTGCCGCCCTTCGGATTAAACGCTGGCTTCAGAGCCGCCAGGCTTTCCAGGGTGGTTTCCGGACGAATGGTTTCGTCGTAGTCGAACAGTTTCAGGAAACCGTTCTCGTCGTAGCCCTGCATCGGGATGATTTCGTCCTTGAACTTGCCTTCCACGGTCGCCTTGTGGGCGAGTTGGTGGGAGCGCATGCCAAAGGCGTCCTGCTGTTCGCGAGTAATGCCGTGCATTTTGCCGAGCATTTCCGCGGTCAGGCCCATCATGCCCGAGGCTTTCGCCGCGTACAGGGACATGTGCGGGTTGGGATCGACACCGTGCATCATGCTCACATGACCCATATGCTCGACGCCGCCAACGACGAACACGTCACCGTTGCCGGTCATGATTGCTTGCGCGGCAGTGTGCAGCGCACTCATCGACGAGCCACACAGACGGCTGACGGTCTGGCCGGCCGAGGTGTGCGGGATCTGAGTCATCAGGGACGCCATGCGGGCGATGTTCCAGCCCTGCTCCAGAGTCTGGTTCACACAGCCCCAGATCACGTCTTCGACTTCGCTCGGGTCGACCTTGACGTTGCGTTCCAGCAATTTGCTGATCAGGTGTGCCGACATGTCTTCGGCGCGGGTGTTGCGGTGCATGCCGCCCTTGGAGCGGCCCATCGGTGTACGACCGAAGTCGACAATCACGACGTCTCTAGGATTCAAGCTCATATACGTTCACTCTCGCTCTAGTGTGGGCGCTTAACCGAAGAAGCTCTGACCGTTCTTGGCCATTTCACGCAGCTTCGCGGTCGGGTGGTACAGCGCGCCCAAATCAGCGTACTGGTCAGCCAGGGCAACGAACTCTGCAACACCGATCGAGTCGATGTAGCGCAGTGCACCGCCACGGAATGGAGGGAAACCAATACCGTAGACCAGACCCATGTCGGCTTCGGCGGCGGTTTCGACGATACCGTCTTCCAGGCAGCGCACGGTTTCCAGGCACAACGGGATCATCATCCAGTTGATGATGTCTTCGTCAGTGACTTCGCGCTGTTCGAAAACGATTGGCTTGAGCACTTCCAGCACCGACGGGTCGGCGACTTTCTTCTGCTTGCCGCGCTTGTCGGTCTCGTAGGCGTAGAAACCCTTGCCATTCTTCTGACCCAGGCGTTTGGCTTCGTAGAGCACGTCGACGGCCGAGCGGCGATCGTCCTTCATGCGGTCCGGGAAGCCTTCGGCCATGACGTCACGACCATGGTGGCCGGTGTCGATGCCGACCACGTCCATCAGGTACGCCGGGCCCATCGGCCAGCCGAATTTTTCCATGACCTTGTCGATGCGGACGAAGTCCACGCCGGCGCTGACCAGCTTGGCGAAACCGCCGAAGTACGGGAACAGCACGCGGTTGACCAGGAAGCCCGGGCAGTCGTTGACGACGATCGGGTTCTTGCCCATTTTCTTGGCGTAGGCAACGGTGGTGGCAACGGCCACTTCGCTGGACTTCTCGCCACGGATCACTTCAACCAGCGGCATCATGTGCACCGGGTTGAAGAAGTGCATGCCGACGAAGTTTTCCGGACGCTTGAGGGCCTTGGCCAGCAAGGTGATGGAAATGGTCGAAGTGTTGGATGCGAGGATGGTGTCCTCTTTAACCTTGTCTTCGACTTCAGCCAGAACGGCCTGCTTGACCTTCGGGTTTTCGACGACGGCTTCGACCACCAGGTCGACGTGACCGAAATCGCCGTAGGACAGGGTCGGACGAATGCCGTTGAGCACTTCGGCCATCTTCGCCGGGGTCATGCGACCTTTTTCAACGCGGCCAACCAGCAGCTTGGCGGCTTCGGCCAGCCCCTGCTCGATGCCGTGCTCATTGATGTCCTTCATCAGGATCGGCGTGCCTTTGGAGGCCGACTGATAAGCGATACCGCCACCCATGATGCCGGCGCCCAATACGGCGGCCTGCTTCACGTCCTTGGCGATTTCGTCGTAAGCCTTGGCCTTTTTCTTCAGTTCCTGATCGTTCAGGAACAGACCGATCAAGCTCTGCGCGGCAGAGGTCTTGGCCAGTTTGACGAAACCGGCGGCTTCGACTTCCAGTGCCTTGTCGCGACCGAAGTTCGCGGCTTTCTGGATAGTCTTGATCGCTTCTACCGGCGCCGGGTAGTTCGGGCCCGCTTGACCGGCCACGAAACCCTTGGCGGTTTCGAACGACATCATTTGTTCGATGGCGTTGAGCTTGAGTTTTTCGAGCTTCGGCTGACGCTTGGCCTTGTAGTCAAATTTGCCGGAGATGGCGCCCTTGATCAGGTTCAACGCCGCTTCGTGCAACTTCTGCGAGTCGACCACGGCATCAACGGCACCGACTTTCAATGCGTCTTCAGCGCGGTTTTCCTTACCGGCGGCAATCCACTCGATGGCGTTGTCGGCCCCGATGATGCGCGGCAGACGCACGGTACCGCCGAAGCCTGGGTAGATGCCCAGCTTGACTTCCGGCAGACCGATTTTGGCGGTGCTGGCCATGACGCGGAAATCCGCCGCCAAGCACATTTCCAGACCGCCGCCCAGTGCGATGCCATTGATCGCGGCGACAGTCGGGACGTTGAGGTCTTCGAAATCGCTGAAAATCTTGTTGGCTTCGAGGTTGCCAGCAACAAGCTCGGCATCCGGCAGCTTGAAGTTGTCGACAAATTCGGTGATGTCGGCGCCGACGATGAATACGTCCTTGCCACTGCTGACGATCACACCCTTGATCGAAGCATCTGCCTTGATGGTGTCTACAGCCTGACGCAGTTCGTTCAGGGTAAGACGATTGAACTTGTTGACGGACTCACCCTTGAGGTCGAATTTCAATTCGACGATGCCACTTTCAAGAGCCTTAACCGTGATGGCTTTACCTTCGTAAATCATCAACTGATCTCCACGATATGGAAGCTGAACAGTACACGTCGGACACAGGCGGCTGGCTCGGCAGGGACGTTTATCGTCAATGCTAACGCCAACTCACCCGGCACACCCGCCAACGCGATAGTCGGGATTCTGTAGGAGCGATCTGTAATACAAACGCTCAATTCATACGCCCGTTTGATTTGGGTATGTCACCTTCACGGAATTTCCGGCAATTGTCAATCGCCCAAAATACTGGTTGAAACGCGACTTTCCGGTCACTTCCGTACCACGAAGCCCTGCAACACGCTGATGCATGTGCGGCCATTCATAGAATCAATAGTTAGAAAAGTCGCCCTAATTCGCGGCAGCCTGTGTTTAACAAGCTACGCTGGCGTGACCCTGAAGAGAAAATTTGAACGCTTTTGACGAATGTCCAGCGTAAGATCTGTGCCACAAAGAATTACCGGCCTGCCTGGCCAACCCAGCCCGATGATGATGTCGGGCTTTTTATTGCCTGCTTGCCAGGCGCTTGGCGTTTCGTGGGAGCTGGCGTGCCAGCGAAGGTGGCGTGCCAGCCAACATTATCGTTGAATATGAAATTGCCTTCGCTGGCAAGCCAGCTCCTACGGGGGATCGGGTTTTCAGGCGAGTGCTTTGAGCGTAGCGTCGATTTGTTGCAAAACCTCTGCTTCGCCCTTCTCGCCCCAATACAGGGCAATCATTTGCTTGTCCGCCTCGACCTTATAGACGTTGGCCGGCAACTTTTCGAAATGACTCAGCAAGGTGCCATCCTCACAGATTTCCTGCCACTGATTGACCCACAGACCTGGCCCCTTCTGCCAATAGCTCCAGCACGCCGGTTGAGCCCCCCGGCGCGGCCGATGGTACTGGGCGCAAGGGCTTGGCGGCTCCTGGCTCAGCCAGTGCGGCCACTCCTGAGGCGCCAGCTGCATGGCAAGGCCAATGCGCCGTGCCTCCATGCGCAGGGCCATGCGACCGCTCTGAACACGAGACGGCCGCAACCAGGCCAGCGGGCTCAGCACCACCAGCAGGATTGACATCACTATCCAGACCGTCATATCTGTACTCCCGATTCTTGATGAGCCCATTGAGTCACTTTGAAACCAATGCGCTTGAAACCAGCCATACTTACCAATATTGCAATCCCCAGGAGGAGCACCTCATGCCCTACCACCATATTCTGGTCGCTGTAGATCTAACCGAAGAGTGCGATCCTGTCATCCACCGCGCCCGCGAACTTTCGGTGAGCAATGGCGCAAAGCTGTCCCTGGTGCATATCGTCGAGCCGATGGCCATGGCCTTTGGCGGCGACGTGCCGATGGACCTTTCCCAGCTGCAACAGCAACAGTTCGATCAGGCCAAGGAGCGCCTTGAGCGGTTGATCGTGAAATATCCGGAGCTCTCCAAGGAATACAGCCACCTGACTTACGGCCAGCCGCGCCAGGAGATTCACCACCTCGCCAAGGAACAAACATGCGACCTGATCGTGGTGGGCAGTCATGGCCGACATGGTCTGGCACTGCTGCTCGGCTCCACCGCCAATGACGTGCTGCACGGCGCGCCTTGCGATGTACTCGCAGTGCGCCTGCAAAAAAGCTGACAGCACAAAACCTCTTACGAAAAGCCCGACACTCGAGTGGCCGAGGTCGGGCTTTTTTATAGCCGGATCAATCAGGCATCCAGCTCGGCCCAGCGCTCGACCATCACGTCGAGTTCAGCCTGTAACTGCTCAAGCTGAGCGATCACTGCAGCCGTCTCGGCAGGAGGACGCTGATAGAAGCCGGCATCCGCCATCTGTGCTTCAACCACCGCAATCTGCTGCTCCATGGCTTCGATCTGGCCTGGCAAGGCTTCCAGCTCACGCTGCAACTTGTAGCTGAGCTTCTTTTTCGCCACTGGCGCCGGAGCTTCCACCACAGCGACTGGCGCTGGCTCGGCCGTCACAACAGCCGAGTTCAGGTCGGCCTTGCCGGACTTGCTCTCGGTCACGCCCAGCAGACGCGGCGAGCCGCCCTGACGCAGCCAGTCCTGATAACCACCGACGTACTCGCGAACCTTGCCTTCACCTTCGAAGACCAGGGTGCTGGTGACCACGTTGTCGAGGAATGCCCGGTCGTGGCTGACCATCAGCACGGTGCCGTTGAAGGTCAGCAAGACCTCTTCCAGCAGCTCAAGGGTTTCCACGTCCAGGTCGTTGGTCGGTTCGTCGAGCACCAGCAGGTTCGCCGGTTTGCTGAACAGTTTGGCCAGCAACAGACGGGCACGCTCACCACCGGACAGCGCCTTGACCGGCGTGCGGGCACGCTGGGGGCTGAACAGGAAGTCGCCGAGGTAGCTCAGCACGTGACGGCTCTGACCATCGATATCGATGAAGTCGCGACCTTCGGCCACGTTGTCGATTACGGTCTTTTCCAGATCCAACTGATGGCGCAACTGGTCGAAATAGGCGACGTCGATCTTGGTGCCCTCTTCCACCTTGCCGCTGGTCGGTTGCAGACCGCTGAGCATCAGTTTCAACAGGGTGGTCTTGCCGGTGCCGTTGGCGCCCAGCAGACCGATACGGTCACCGCGCTGCAGCACCATGGAGAAATCACGGATCAGGAACGGGCCGCCCGGGTGCGCGAAGCTGACGTTCTCCAGCACCATCACCTGCTTGCCGGATTTTTCCGCGGTATCGAGCTGAATGTTGGCCTTACCGGTGCGCTCACGGCGCTCGCTGCGCTCAACACGCAAGGCTTTCAAGGCACGCACGCGACCTTCGTTACGGGTACGACGGGCCTTGATGCCCTGACGGATCCACACTTCTTCCTGGGCCAGACGCTTGTCGAACAACGCGTTGGCGGTTTCTTCAGCGGCCAGCACGGCTTCTTTATGCACGAGGAAACTGGCGTAATCACCGTTCCAGTCGATCAGGCCGCCGCGATCCAGTTCCAGGATGCGGGTTGCCAGGTTCTGCAGGAATGAACGGTCGTGCGTGATGAACAGCACGGCGCCCTGGAAATCCTTCAGCGCTTCTTCGAGCCAGGCGATGGCACCGATGTCCAGGTGGTTGGTCGGTTCGTCGAGCAGCAGCAGGTCCGGTTCGGAAACCAGGGCCTGGGCCAGCAGGACGCGACGACGCCAGCCGCCGGACAATTCGGCAAGGGTCTTGTCAGCCGGCAGTTGCAAGCGGCTCAAGGTGCTGTCGACCAGTTGCTGCAAACGCCAGCCATCGCGGGCTTCGAGGTCGTGCTGGACGTGCATCAGTTTGTCCAGATCGGCGTCGGTGACGATGTTCTGGCTCAGGTGGTGATATTCGGCCAGCAACGCGCCAACGCCGTCGAGGCCTTCGGCCACCACGTCGAAGACGGTCCGCTCGTCGGCTACCGGCAACTCTTGCGGCAATTCGCCGATTTTCAGACCGGGGGCACGCCACACTGCACCGTCGTCAGGCTTCTGGTCGCCCTTGACCAGTTTCATCATGCTGGACTTGCCAGTGCCGTTGCGGCCGATGATGCACACCCGCTCACCACGGGCGATCTGCCAGGACACCTTGTCCAACAACGGCATAGCGCCGAAAGCAAGGGACACATCGCTGAATTTGAGCAGGGTCATGAGCTTCTCCAAAAACCGGGCGCGCATTCTACCTGACTTGAGGCTGCAGAAGGCCGGCAATTTCAATGTCGAAGCACTCTGCACAACAATTGTTGCGAACTTGTGCCGGCCGCTCGGCAAAGCTTTCGCCCGTTGCTGGCAAAAGGCTAAGCTACAGATAATTCAGTGCCGCCCTTGCTGGCACTTGTCATGATTTCTCTGCCCGGACGTCTCATGCGCAGTCGCCTTTTCAGTCTTTTTACGTGTTTGCTTCTTACCGCCGCTGCCGCTCAAACCGCCCAGGCGGTGGACCTGTCTACCCAACGCCAGTATTACGATGAAGCCAAGCGTGCCTTGGCCAAGGGCGATTCCGGCCCCTACTTCCGTTACAGCCAGGCCCTGCGCGATTATCCGCTGGAGCCCTATCTGGCTTATGACGAACTGACCGCGCGACTGAAAACCGCGAGCAACGCCGAAATCGAGACATTCCTGGCCGAACACGGCGACCTGCCCCAGGCCAACTGGATGAAATTGCGCTGGTTGCGCTGGCTGGCCGAACGCGGCGATTGGGCGACCTTCGTCAAATATTATGACCCCAAGCTCAATTTCACTGAACTGGACTGCCTGAACGCGCAGTATCAGATCAGCCATAACCGCAAGGCCGAAGGCTACGCCAATGCCGAAAAGCTCTGGCTGAGCGGCAAAACCCGGCCCGACGCTTGCGATGCGGTGTTCGGCCTGTGGGCCGCCGACGGTCAACTGACGGAGCAGAAACGCTGGGAACGCACCAAGCTCGCCGCCCAGGCACGCAACTACCCGCTGGCCAACAGCCTGATCAATGGCCTGACGACCCTCGCCCCGCGCGGCCGCTTGCTGGTGGATGTGGCGCAGAAACCCGAGTTGCTCAACCAGCCGTCGCGCTTCATCCCGGCCGATGAGCCGATGTCCGATATCGTCAGCCTCGGCCTGCGCCGTCTGGCCCGTGAGGATCCGGACAAGGCCATGGCCCTGCTCGACGGCTATGCCAGCAGCATGCACTTCTCCCGTGACGAAAAAGTCGCGATTGCCCGGGAAATCGGCCTGACCCTCGCTCGACGTTTCGACAGTCGCGCCCTGGATGTGATGACCAAATACGACCCGGAGCTGCGGGACAACACCGTTTCCGAATGGCGCTTGCGCCTGCTGTTGCGCCTGGCCCGCTGGGACGACGCCTATCAGTTGACCCGCCGCTTGCCCCAGGACCTGGCCACCACCAATCGCTGGCGTTACTGGCAGGCTCGCAGCCTGGAGCTGGCAGAGCCGCAAAATCCGCAAGCGCAGACGCTGTACAAGGGCCTGGCGCGTGAGCGCGACTTCTACGGTTTCCTGGCGGCCGATCGCTCGCAATCCCCCTATTCGCTGAACAACAAGCCGCTGATGCTCAGTCAGGCACTGATCAACAAGGTGCGCAATACCCCGGGCATACGACGCGCCCTGGAATTCCATGCCCGCGGGCAGATCGTCGACGGTCGACGTGAGTGGTACCACGTCAGCCAGCACTTCAGCCGTGACGAAATGGTCGCCCAGGCGAAACTGGCCTACGACCTGAGATGGTATTTCCCGGCGATCCGTACCATCAGTAAGGCGCAATACTGGGACGACCTGGATATCCGCTTCCCGATGGCCCACCGTGAAACCCTGGTACGCGAAGCCAAGGTCCGTGGCCTGCACTCGAGCTGGGTGTTCGCCATCACCCGCCAGGAAAGCGCCTTCATGGCCGACGCACGCTCCGGCGTCGGCGCCAGCGGCCTGATGCAACTGATGCCCGGCACTGCCAAGGAAACCGCGCGCAAATTCAGCATTCCTCTGGCCTCGCCGCAGCAAGTGTTCGATCCGGACAAGAACATCCAGCTCGGTGCCGCTTACCTGAGCCAGGTCCACAGCCAGTTCAACGGCAACCGCGTCCTCGCCTCCGCCGCCTACAACGCCGGCCCCGGTCGCGTACGTCAATGGCTGCGCGGCGCCGATCACCTGAGCTTCGATGTGTGGGTGGAAAGCATCCCGTTCGACGAAACCCGCCAGTACGTGCAAAACGTGCTGTCGTACTCGGTGATCTACGGCCAGAAGCTCAACTCACCGCAACCATTGGTGGATTGGCATGAGCGGTATTTCGACGATCAATAACCGGTAATGTCGGTTATGTAGGAGCTGGCTTGCCAGCGAAGGCGGCCTCAAGCCTTGCCGTGCCCCTGAAAACGCCTTCGCCGGCAAGCCGGCTCCTACGGGTGAAGACCGAATTCGGCCTTGCCATCGTTGAACTGCAACGCCGCCAGCCGTGCATACAGCGCGTTGCTCGCGATCAACTCTTGATGCGTCCCCACCGCCACCAGCTTCCCTTGGTCCATCACTGCGATCCTGTCGGCGTTTTTCACCGTGGCCAGGCGATGGGCGATGACCAGCGTGGTGCGGTTTTTCATCAGGCTGGGCAGGGCTTGCTGGATCAGATGTTCGCTCTGGGCATCGAGGGCGCTGGTGGCTTCGTCCAGCAGCAGGATCGGCGCGTCCACCAGCAGCGCCCGGGCGATGGCCAGACGCTGACGCTGACCGCCAGACAAACCGAGACCCGCGTCGCCGAGGTGAGTCTGGTAGGCGTTGGGCATTTGCTCGATGAAGTCATGGGCGTAGGCGATTTTCGCGGCTTCCTGGACCTGGGCCAGGGTCGCCGTCGGGTGGCCGTAACGAATGTTCTCTTCGATGCTGCCAAAAAACAGCGCCGGGGTTTGCGAGACGAGGGCGAAACAGCGACGCAGGTCCAGAGGATCGAGTTGAGTCAGCGGCACGCCATCCAGCAGGATGCGTCCTTCGGCGGGGTCGTAGAAACGCAACAGCAGGTCATACACCGTCGACTTACCGGCACCGGACGGTCCGACCAATGCAAGGGTTTCACCGGCATTGATCGTCAGACTCAGACCATCGACGGCATAGCTTTCAGGACGCGACGGATAGGAAAAGCGCACATCGTGCAGCTCCAGATCGCCCTTCACCCGTGCAGGCAGCGTCACCAGTCCCTGGGTCGGTGGCTGGATGATGTTTTCCGAACGCAACAGCTCGGCAATCCGTTCCGCCGCCCCCGCCGCTCGCTGCAGTTCGCCGATCACTTCACTCAACGTGCCGAAGGCGCCGCCGACGATCAGGCTGTAAAAGACGAACGCCGCCAGCTCACCCGCTGAAATCCGTCCGGCGATGACATCCATGCCGCCCACCCAGAGCATCACCCCGACCGCGCCCAACACCAGCACGATCACCAGGGTAATCAACCAGGCCCGCTGAAAAATGCGCTTGCGGGCGGTGTTGAAAGCCTCTTCCACGGTTGCGGCAAAACGCTGCTCGTCCTGCACCTGATGGTTGTAGGCCTGCACGGTTTTGATCTGACTCAGGGTTTCGGAGACATAACTGCCGATGTCGGCAACCCGGTCCTGGCTCTGGCGCGACAGGGTGCGCACCCGGCGGCCAAAAATCAGGATCGGTGCGACCACCAGCGGTAACGCGATCACCACGATGCTGGTGAGTTTGGGGTTGGTGATAAACAGCAAGACAATCCCGCCGATCACCATCAACCCGTTGCGCAGGAACAGCGACAGCGAAGAGCCGATCACCGATTGCAGCAGCGTGGTGTCAGCGGTCAGTCGTGACTGGATCTCGGAGCTGCGATTGTCTTCGTAGAAGCCCGGATGCAGGTAGACCAAATGGTTGAACACCCGACGGCGGATGTCCGCAACAACGCGCTCGCCGATCCATGACACCAGGTAAAACCGCGCAAAGGTGCCGATCGCCAGACCGATCACCAGCAGCATGAACAGCCCGATGGATCGATTGAGCAAATGCGGCGACTGGGTCATGAAGCCCTGATCCACCAGCAGGCGAATCCCCTGCCCCATGGACAAGGTAATGCCAGCCGTGACAATCAACGCGAGCAAAGCGCCGAGGGCCGGCCAGCGATAAGGCGCGATGAAACGGCTGGCCAGGCGAATGGCGCGGCGGTGACGGGCAGAGAGCATGAAGATCATCCGATGATGTAACCAATGGCTTTGACCCGATCAAGCCTACACCGGTCAATCGGGTTGAACGCTGTAAAACACAATGAGTCAGGTTAATTATGACCGCCAAGACTAGTGGCTAGAGATTATTGGTCTAAAGTCCGGGTGGAAACGTCAGGGTATTTCTGATGGACTGAAGAGGCCGACCTGAAGAACGCAGGGAGTTGTCACAGCCCGGTCACCTGGCGGTTTTACAGTAAGCACACAACCTGATGAGGAGACAGGCCCATGTCCTTGCAAAACAGCAGCGATGACAAGATTCCAGTGATCCGCACGCAGCCGGACCAGTCTCTGGGGTGCTCGATTATTGATGAGAATGGGCGTGAAGTACCGATCACTGAAAACATGATCCAGGACGCTTGCCGCGAACTGGAGAAGCGATTGGTCAAGCCTGCCGAACAAAAGTGAAATAGCCACCGTCTTCTTGACCCGGCCCCTTGGCCGGGTTTTTTATGGGTGCCTGTTTTAAGTGGCCTTTACAGGGGATCCGATCAGCTTCTTTAGCCCGAGGTTGCACCCAAGGCCGCCACAATCTGCCGCAATGCCGGCGAATCCCCTTCGATCCGCACCTTCAACCCATCGATCTCACGCCGCAGCGGGTAATGCTTGCGCAACGCATCGAACGCCGCACGCTGCTCGTTCACATTGCCTACAAGGCTGCGGCGGAAATCCGCGTCGTCACGGCGCGGGTCGTACACACCACGGCACAACATCGCCAGCGCCCAGGCCGGATCGCTGTCGGCGTTCAACGTCACTGCCGACAACCAAGGGGCTGGCAGCAAGTCGCTCAGGTGGACCTGTTCCGGTTGCCCGAGGAATGCGCAAAACGCCTGATAGATCTGCGCCGTCCCGCGCTGTTTGCCGTCGAGGCTGTATCCGGCAATGTGCGGCGTCGCGATGACACACAACTCCGCCAGCGCTACGTCGACCTCGGGCTCAGCCTCCCAGACATCCAGCACCGCTTGCAGATCTTCACGCTGCAACAGCACTTGGCGCAGGGCGGTGTTGTCGATCACCGGGCCACGGCTGGCGTTGATCAGCCAGGTGCCGGGCTTGAGTTGGTTCAAACGGTTTTTATCGAACAGATGCCAGGTCGACTGAGGACCTTGTTTGCTCAGCGGCGTGTGCAGGCTGATGACGTCGCATTGTTCGATGATCTGCTCGAGACTGACGTAATCGCCCCCTTCAGCCGCTTGCCGGGGTGGATCGCAGACCAGCACCTTCCAGCCCAGGCCTTGCAGAACCTTGATCAGCCGGCCGCCCACTTCGCCGGCACCGACCACGCCATAGGTACGCCGAGTCAGGTCGGCGCCTTCGATTTCAGCCAGGGTCAGCAGGCTGCCCAGCACATAATCGACCACACCCCGGGCATTGCAGCCTGGTGCGCTGGACCAGGTGATGCCGGCCTGCTGAAAGTAATCCAGATCCAGGTGATCGGTGCCGATGGTGCACGTGCCGACAAAACGCACCTTGCTGCCTTCGAGCAATGCGCGGTTGACGTTGGTCACCGAGCGCACCAGCAGCACATCGGCCTGCTCGACGGTGGCGCGGTCGACGGAACGCCCCGACACTCGGCGGACTTCACCGAAACCTTCGAAGAAGGCATCGAGCAGCGGGATATTTTCGTCGGCAACAATCAACATGGCAGGCTCCTTTGGCGGACCGGCAGTTTAGGCGCAGATGACACTCTGCGCCTAGCACACATCTTCTGTGAGCTGCCGGGTTGAGGGATTACAAATCGGTAACACAGGATTTTTCCTGACCATTGCGTCAAGGCGTAGAATGCGCCGCCTCGCGCATCAAAACCCTTTGGACGTTTCGCCTTGAATACCGTGACTGACCGCCCCACCGCTCTTTCCTTCAACCGCCCGGCCCGGGTTCGCCTGGAGCTGAAAAACCTGCTCGGCCTGGCGTTGCCGATCATGATCGCGCAACTGGCCACCACCGCCATGGGCTTCGTCGATGCGGTGATGGCCGGTCGGGTCGGGCCTCGGGATCTGGCGGCCGTCGCGCTGGGTAACTCGATCTGGGTGCCGGTGTTTCTGTTGATGACCGGCACACTGCTGGCCACTACCCCCAAAGTCGCCCAGCGCTTCGGCGCCGGCACTCACAGCGAGATTGGCCCGATTGTGCGTCAGGCCTTGTGGCTGGCGCTGGTGGTGGGGTTGATGGCGACCGGCATGCTGTTCAGCGCCGAACCGATCCTGCACCTCATGAAGGTCGACCCCGAACTGATCAGCCCGTGCATGCAGTACCTGCACGGCATCGCCAGCGGCCTGCCCGCTGTCGCGTTTTATCACGTGTTGCGTTGCTTCAGTGATGGCCTGGGTCGCACCCGCCCGGCCATGGTCCTTGGCTTGTGCGGGCTGGCGCTGAACATTCCGCTCAATTACATCTTCATCTATGGCCACTTCGGTGTGCCGGCCATGGGCGGTGTCGGCTGCGGCTGGGCCACGGCGATCGTGATGTGGGTGATGGCGCTGGGCATGGCCGGGTGGGAGCGTTGGGCGCCGGCCTACCAGTCAAGCCAGCTGTTCAGCCGTTTCGACTGGCCACAGTGGGCGGTGATCAAACGCTTGCTGGGCATTGGCCTGCCTATCGGCATCGCGGTGTTCGCCGAGTCGAGCATCTTCGCCGTAATCGCCCTGCTGATCGGCAGCCTCGGCGCCACTGTGGTCGCCGGGCACCAGATCGCCCTGAATTTCAGCTCGCTGGTGTTCATGATCCCCTACTCCCTGGGCATGGCCGTGACCGTGCGGGTCGGCCAGGCACTGGGCCGTGAAGAACCACGTGAAGCACGCTTCGCCGCCGGGGTCGGTATGGGCACGGCACTGGCTTATGCGTGCATTTCCGCAAGCATGATGCTGTTGCTGCGTGAACCCATCGCCGCAATCTACACCGCCGATCCGACGGTGATTCACGTAGCCGCGATGCTGATTGTGTACTCGGCGCTGTTCCAGTTTTCCGATGCGATTCAGGTGACGGCGGCCGGCGCACTGCGGGGCTATCAGGACACGCGCGTGACGATGATCCTGACGCTGTTCGCTTATTGGGGCATTGGTTTGCCGGTGGGTTACGCCCTGGGCCTGACCGACTGGTTCGGCGCGCCGAGCGGCCCGAGCGGGTTGTGGCAGGGTTTGATTGTCGGCTTGAGTTGCGCGGCGCTGATGCTGTCGATCCGCCTGGCACGCAGTGCACGCAAGCGGATCCGCATCAGCCGTTCGGCGGGTTAAGCGAGTTTCTTGCGGATCCAGTAGAGGTAGGTGCCTGCCTCTTCTTGCTGCGCGACCAGTTCGTGGTCGAGGAACACGCAAAACTTGGGGATGTCGCGACGGGTCGACGGGTCGGTGGCGATCACCTTCAGCAGGCCGCCGGGCGCCAGGTCACGGATGTGCTGGTGCAGCATCATCACCGGCTCCGGGCAATTGAGGCCGGTGGCGTCGAGGGTGCCGTCGACCGGCGTATCGATCATTTCACTCATGGTTTACTCCTGAAACGTGCCGGCATTGTCGCGCATTGCCGGGTGTCTAGTCACTGGCAGCTGATCGTTCCCACGCTCTGCGTGGGAATGCATCCCGTGACGCTCTGCGTCACATCCAAAAGCGGAACGCGGAGCGTCCCCGGCGGCGTTCCCACGCAGAGCGTGGGAACGATCGGAACACAAAGTCAGCGGGACTTGGATTTCTTCACGTCCAATCGGCGCAAATGGCAGGTGACTTCTTCACGGTCGTGATACAGCTGCTTGCAGCCGATCTCGACCCGAATGCCCCGCGCCTTGAACCCGTCGGCGATGCGTTCCAGCAAGCGCTTCACTTCGGCATAACGCTGTTTCATCGGCAGCTTGAGGTTGACCACCGCTTCCCGGCAATGCCCCTCGCCAATCCATTCTTCCAGCATCGCGGCGTTGCGCGCCGGTTTCTCGACGATGTCGCAGACCATCCAGTCCACCGGCTGCTTGGGCTTGAAGGTGAAACCATCAGCCATCAAGTGCTGCACCAGACCGGTGTCCATCAGGCTTTCGGCCATCGGACCGTTGTCGATGGCGGTCACCAGCATGCCACGGTTGACCAGTTGCCAGGTCCAGCCACCAGGGGCGGCGCCGAGGTCGACGCCGGTCATGTCGCTGTGCAGGCGCTCGTCCCACTGGTCGCGTGGAATAAAGTGATGCCAGGCCTCTTCCAGCTTCAGCGTCGAACGGCTCGGTGCCTCACGGGGAAACTTCAAGCGTGGAATGCCCATCGGCCACATCGCCGAGTTGTTCGACTCCGCCAGGCCCATGAACACTTCGCGGCCGCTCTTGAATGTCAGCAGCAGCCGCGGTTTATTGGCGTCTTCCACCAGCTTGCCGGCCGCCATCAGCGCCTTGCGCAGGTGCACTTCGAACTTCTTGCAGAAGTTCGACAGCTCTTTGCCATCGTTGGTGTCGACCATTTCCAGCCACAGGCTGCCGCACACCGGGAAGTCGGCCATGTGCGCGAGGATTACGCTGATGCGGTCGGTTTCCGGCAGATCGATAAAAATCCCCCGGGCCCACTGGCGCGGAAAAATCAGCTCGGCGAAACGCTGACCGCGCATCAGACGCTCGGCGCCGTCTTCTTCGGTGCAGATAAATTCGGCGCAGGCGCTGGCGGTTTTGGCCTTGGCATAACCGGCCACATTCAGCCGCGCGGCGTGTTCGGAAATCTCGGAACAGACTTCGCTTTCGAAGCCCGGCCGGCAATGCATAAAGAGGGTGTTCATTCTTACTCCTGGGCAGTTGGCGGAAAAATTGCGCCACTGCGCGATGCCAAGACTTGCGTTGAAGCAAAGCCTGTCACGAAAACCGGCGCATGATAGCCGAGATCGGAACCCTGGATTTGTCCATTGAGTCCAGTTATTAGCCTTAAGCACCAAACAGGACTAGGTTTAAACCTCTGCCCTTCCCTCCGTCCGTAGCCGTGTGGACTTAAAGGAGTCATTTCAATGCCGTCCCTCGATAGCCTGAAAACCCTTAAAACCTTACAGATCGACGACAAGACCTATCACTATTTCAGCCTGCCCGAAGCCGCCAAAAGCCTGGGTGATCTGGACAAGCTGCCGATGTCGTTGAAAGTGCTGCTGGAAAACCTGTTGCGCTGGGAGGATGGAAAAACCGTCACCGGCGCCGACCTCAAGGCGATTGCCGCCTGGCTCAAGGAGCGCCGCTCCGATCGCGAAATCCAGTACCGTCCGGCGCGGGTATTAATGCAAGACTTCACCGGTGTTCCCGCCGTGGTCGACCTGGCCGCCATGCGCGCCGCCATGGCCAAGGCCGGCGGCGACCCGCAGCGAATCAATCCGCTATCGCCGGTGGACCTGGTGATCGACCACTCGGTGATGGTCGACAAGTTCGCCAGCTCAAGCGCCTTCGAACAGAACGTTGACATCGAAATGCAGCGCAACCACGAGCGGTACGCCTTCCTGCGCTGGGGCCAGAGCGCCTTCGACAACTTCAGCGTGGTGCCACCGGGCACCGGTATCTGCCACCAGGTCAACCTTGAATATCTGGGTCGCACCGTCTGGACCAAAGACGAGGACGGTCGCACCTATGCCTTCCCTGACACCCTGGTCGGCACCGACTCCCACACCACCATGATCAACGGCCTCGGCGTACTCGGCTGGGGCGTCGGCGGGATCGAAGCGGAAGCGGCGATGCTCGGCCAACCGGTGTCGATGCTGATTCCGGAAGTGATCGGCTTCAAACTTACCGGCAAGCTCAAGGAAGGCATCACCGCCACCGACCTGGTGCTGACCGTCACCCAGATGCTGCGCAAGAAAGGCGTGGTCGGCAAATTCGTCGAGTTCTACGGCGACGGCCTCGCCGACTTGCCGCTGGCCGACCGCGCAACCATTGCCAACATGGCCCCGGAATATGGCGCCACCTGCGGCTTCTTCCCGGTGGACGACGTGACCCTGGAGTACTTGCGCCTGTCCGGCCGCACGGCGGAAACCGTAAAACTGGTGGAGGCCTACAGCAAAACCCAGGGCCTGTGGCGCCTGCCCGGCAAGGAGCCGGTGTTCACCGACAGCCTGGCCCTGGACATGGGCAGCGTCGAAGCCAGCCTCGCCGGGCCGAAGCGCCCGCAGGACCGCGTCTCGTTGCCGAATGTCGCACAAGCGTTCACTGACTTTCTCGGCCTGCAAATCAAACCCACCAGCAAGGAAGAAGGTCGCCTGGAAAGCGAGGGCGGCGGTGGCGTTGCGGTGGGCAACGCCGATCTGATCGGCGAAACGGACTACGACCACGAAGGCCGTACTTATCGGCTGAAAAACGGCGCGGTGGTGATTGCCGCGATCACCTCCTGCACCAACACCTCCAACCCCAGCGTGATGATGGCGGCCGGGCTGTTGGCGAAGAAAGCCATAGAGAAAGGCCTCAAGCGCAAACCGTGGGTCAAGAGTTCGCTGGCCCCCGGCTCGAAAGTGGTGACCGACTACTATAAGGCGGCCGGCCTGACTCGCTATCTTGATGAACTCGGTTTCGCGCTGGTCGGGTATGGCTGCACCACCTGCATAGGCAACTCCGGGCCGTTGCCGGAGCCGATCGAAAAAGCTATCCAGAAAGCCGACCTGACCGTCGCCTCGGTGCTCTCGGGCAACCGCAACTTCGAAGGCCGCGTGCATCCGCTGGTGAAAACCAACTGGCTGGCCTCCCCGCCCCTGGTCGTCGCCTATGCGCTGGCCGGCACGGTGCGCATCGACATCAGCAGCGAGCCCTTGGGTCATGACAAGGACGGCCACCCGGTTTATCTGCGAGACATCTGGCCGAGCACCAAGGAAATCGCCGACGCGGTGACTCAGGTGAACACCGCGATGTTCCACAAGGAGTACGCCGAAGTGTTTGCCGGCGACGAACAGTGGCAAGCCATCGAAGTGCCGCAGGCGGCGACTTATGTCTGGAACAACGATTCGACGTATATCCAGCATCCGCCCTTCTTCGATGACATTGGCGGCCCTGCGCCGGTGGTCAAGGATGTCGAAGGGGCGAAAGTCCTCGCGCTGCTCGGAGATTCAGTCACCACCGACCACATCTCCCCGGCCGGTAACATCAAGACCGACAGCCCTGCCGGCCGTTACCTGCGCGAACAAGGGGTGGAACCGCGGGACTTCAACTCCTATGGCTCGCGTCGTGGTAACCACCAAGTGATGATGCGCGGCACCTTCGCCAACATCCGGATTCGCAATGAGATGCTTGGCGGCGAAGAAGGCGGCAACACACTTTATATTCCGACCGGGGAGAAGCTGCCGATCTACGACGCGGCCATGCGCTACCAGGCGTCGGGCACGCCGCTGGTGGTGATTGCCGGGCAAGAATACGGCACCGGTTCGAGCCGCGACTGGGCGGCCAAGGGCACCAACCTGCTGGGGGTCAAAGCGGTCATCGCGGAAAGCTTCGAGCGGATTCACCGTTCCAATCTGGTAGGCATGGGCGTGTTGCCGTTGCAATTCAAGCTCGATCAGAACCGCAAGAGCCTGAACCTCACCGGCAAGGAAACCCTGGATATCCTGGGCCTGACAGGCGTCGAACTGACTCCGCGGATGAACCTGACGCTGGTCATCACCCGTGAAGACGGCGGCCAGGAAAAGATCGAAGTGTTGTGCCGGATCGATACCCTGAACGAGGTGGAATACTTCAAGGCGGGCGGGATTTTGCACTATGTGTTGCGGCAGCTGATTGCGGCGTAATGGCTTGCTGACAACGACACCGCCTTCGGGCGGTGTTTTTTTTGGGGGGGCTTACGTCTCGTTGTGTACGACAACCAACGTAGGAGCGAGCTTGCTCGCGAAAGCGGTGTGTCAGACAACAAAAATGTTGAATGTTAAACCGCTTTCGCGAGCAAGCTCGCTCCTACAGGAATAAGGACTTCAAATGATCGCTCTGCCATGGACCTATCTGGCACTTCTCTCCCTCGGCTACAGCCTGGCGCTGATCTACGGACATCTCGGCTGGCTGGCCGCCCTCTCTTTCGCGTTGCTGCTGTTTGCCGGTTTCGCCGTTCGCCAGCAACAGGTTCCGATTGGCCGCTACCTCGGCCACGGCTTGTTCATCGTTCTGGCAGTGGCACTGGCGGTTCACTGGCTTCCCGGTTTCTACAACGGTCGCGTCATCGCCCCCCAACGTTTCACCGATGATGCCGTGCCATTCGCCCTGTATCTGAATCAGGACAAACCCCTGATCGGTTTCTGGCTGTTGCTGGTTTGCCCATGGATTGTTGGCCGACGCTCCCTGCGACTGTCCGTTTACGCCACCGCCCTCGCCCTGACCGTGAGCGCTGTGCTGGCCTTGGGTGGCGCGCTGTTGTTGGGGGTGATCAGTTGGGCGCCGAAATGGCCGGATCAGGCCTGGCTGTGGCTGCTGAACAATCTGTTGCTGGTAACCCTGGTGGAAGAAGCGCTGTTTCGCGGTTACATCCAGGGCGGACTCAGCCGGCAGTTCAGACATCTGTCTTATGGCGACAACCTTGCCTTGTTGCTCGCCTCGCTGCTGTTCGGTCTCGCTCATCTGGGCGCTGGCTGGCAATGGGTGTTGCTGGCGAGTCTGGCGGGGATCGGCTATGGCCTGGCCTATCGTTTTGGCGGGCTGGGTGCAGCCATCGCCACCCACTTCGGTTTGAATCTGCTGCACTTCGGATTGTTCACTTATCCGATGTTGGCCGGGTAACTAACCACAGACTGAAAACAGAACCGAACCCGGTGCCACCCAGTGTGCCGTGGCACGATTATCGCATTGGTCATTCTGTTGTTCCGATAGACCACGCTATTTTGACGCTGCCCGTGGCAACACCCAATAAACACTGAGGAAATCGCTTTTTTGACGCCCGAACTGCGGGTCATAACCGTTATTTTTTGTCAGTCAGTGCAAGGGAACCAATCGGCTTGACGAGTGTCTTCGCCACCGTTTAACCTCGCGCCCCACGAACGGAAGCCGTCTGTTTTACTTCGACAGACAGTCCTCTGAAAATGAATTCAAGCAACGCGTTTATCGCGCGGCTGTGCTGTGCGGTAATTACTCTTGAAACCTCGTTCGCCCCTCCAAATCAAAAAATCCGTCATCTTTGCTCTGGTATTACGCGAAGCGCGTGCGCGTATCGGTGAAAGCCGCATGGGCGCGGTGTGGATGTTGCTTGAACCGATCTGTCACCTGCTGATTCTGAGCGTGCTGTTCTCGCTGATTCGCGGCCGGAGCGTGGCGGGTCTGGATTTCCCGGTATTCGTGCTGGTGGGCCTCGCCCCCTTCCTGCTGTTTCGTAACATTGCGCTACGCCTGATGGACAGCCCCAGGGAAAACCGCTCGCTGTTTGCCTACAAGCAGATCAAACCTCTCGACACCTATATCGCCCGCGCACTGGTTGAGTTCAGCATCTCTGCCACGGTCTACGCCATTCTGGTGTTCGGCTTCGCCTGGTCCGGCTTCGACATGTCGATCAAGGCCCCCATCCAATGGATGCTGACCATCCTGCTGGGGGTGTTGTTTGCCTTTGGCCTGGGCATGTCGCTCTCACTGATCGCCCATGCCATTCCCGGCAGCAAACTGTTCATTCGCATGATGTTCTTCCCGCTGTACTTCATCTCCGGAGTACTGATCCCGGCAGCCTATCTGCCGCACGCGATGCTGCCGCTGCTACTGCTCAACCCGTTCCTGCATTTGCTGGAACTGATCCGCGCCGAAATCTTTCCGTTCTACGTTCCAGTCGATGGCGTTTCACTCCATTACGTCATCGCCTTCACCCTGGTTTTGCTGTTCGTATCGCTTGGTACTTACCGGGTTCGTCGACTGCATTTGATCTCCACCAAGAACGGCTAACCGCAGGCTTCCCGTGTTCGAGCTCAGAAATATCACCAAGTCGTACCTGACCCCCAAAGGCCGACGCCACGTTTTCCGTGACCTGTCGCTGAAGATCCCCGCCGGAAAAAATATCGGCCTGATCGGTCGAAATGGCGCAGGAAAATCAACCCTGGTACGCCTGCTGGGCGGCGCTGACGTTCCGGACTCCGGCACCATCGCCACCGACCAGAGCATCTCCTGGCCCGTGGGCTTGTCCGGCGGCTTTCAGGGCAGCATGACCGGTCGCGAAAACATCAAGTTCGTCGCCCGCGTCTACGGCGCCGTAGGCGAAGCCATGCGCGAGAAGGTCCGCTACGTCGAAGACTTCGCCGAGATCGGCAGCTGGATCGACGAGCCGGTCAAAACCTACTCATCGGGCATGCGCTCGCGCCTGGCCTTCGGCCTGAGCATGGCATTCGACTTCGACTACTACCTGATCGACGAGGTCATGTCCGTCGGCGACGCACACTTCAAACGCAAGTGCGCCGAAGTTTTTGAAGAGCGACTGCAGAAGTCCAAAGTCGTGCTGGTCTCGCACAACATGAATGAAATTCAAAAGCTCTGTGATGTCGTGCTGTTGGTACGAGATGGCGGAGTGCAGATCTATGACGATGTCGCCGAAGGCATCAAGGCCTACAACACCTGATCGCCCCGACCGTGGCGTAATTGTTTATTTCAAGGATGCGTGTGCATATGAGCAGTACGGGTAAATTCAAGGGCTGGCGCCTGACACTGGGGCTGATCGTGGTACCGCTGGCCCTGGCCATCGTTTACTACAGCTTTTTCGCCGTGGACCGCTATATCAGCTCCGCGCAAGTAGTGGTTCGTCAGGACGGTAATAATTCGGGTGCCCAACTACCAGGATTGAGCCTGCTGCTCAGTGGCACGAACCCCGCCTCCCGGGAAGAGACCCTTTACCTGCGCGAATACATCGTGTCGATGGACATGATGCAACTGCTTGAAGATCGTCTGCACTGGGTCGAGCAATACACCCAACAACGCAGCGACCCCTTCTTCTGGCTGACCAAAGACACCGAGCGCGAAGACTTGCTCAAGTACTACCAGCGCATGGTCTCGGCTCACTATGACGAAACCACCGGTTTGCTCAGGGTTGAAGTACAAGCCTTCAGCCCGGAACTGGCTGAACAAATGGTCAAGACCATCCTTGAAGCCAGCGAGCACTTCGTGAACGAAGTCTCCCACAGCATCGCCCGCGAACAGATGCGCTTTGCCCAAAGCGAACTGGAAGGCGCGAAAAAGAACTACACCAAACGCAAAGAAGAGCTGCTGCGCTTCCAGAACGTGAACAAGGTACTGGACGGTAAAAGTTCGGCCCAGGGCCGCGCCAGCATTATCGACACTCTGGAAGGCGAGTACTCCAAAGAGCGCGCAGTGCTGACCGAAATGCTCTACAAACTTCGCCAGGACTCCCCTCAGGTCAAACAACAGCAGCAACGAGTCAACGCCATTCGTGAACAGCTGACTGCGGAAAAACGCCTGCTGGTGTCGGCTCCCGATGGCGACCAGCTCAACGTCGTCGCTTCGCGCTTCCAACAGTTGACCCTGGACTCCGGCATTGCCGAAGAAACCTACAAGACCGCCGTTGCCGCACTGGACAACGCACGTATCGAAGCCAGCAAAAAGATTCGCACGCTGGTCACCGTGGTCACCCCCAACACACCTCAGATGGCCCTGTATCCAGAGCGCTGGTACAACCTGGCGACCATCTTCCTGGCTCTGTTTCTGCTTTACGGCATTACTCGCTTCCTAATTGCATCGATCGAGGATCATCGTGATTAAATCCATTTCTGGCCTGCCCCTTCGCCCCCTGAACTTGAGCATGCGAAACAGCGCAGTTGCGGGTTTGATGCTGGTGACTCTGACATTGGCAGGCTGCGGTGGCACCCTGTCCGGTGCCGGCCCCTACAAAGGCACCATTGAAGAAAAGAACACCGCTTATGACTTGGTGGATATCAACGCCAATACTATTGCGCCGTTTATGCGTCCAGCCGCCAAGCCTGCGGTAGCGACAATCACCAATCCGACTACGTCAGCCGTACGCCTGATGGGTGGCGACGTGATCAACGTATTGATCACCGACAATGCGCCAGAGGGGACTGCCCTGTTTGCCCCGCTGTCGACTGGCGGCACCCAACTGAAAGTCCGTATCGATTCGCAAGGGATGATCTCCCTTCCCTATGTCGGACGTCAGTTCGTTGCAGGCATGACGCTGATTGAAGTCGAAGACATGATTCGTCAGAAGCTGAAAGGGGTGACATCGGNGCGCTGGACGGTGACCCACTGCTGTCGACAGTGCTGCTGTTTGTGCTGTTCGGCTTCTTCGCCAAGTTCTGGACCTGGTCGGCGATCTATCGGGCTCAGTACTGGTCGCAGGCGCGGTGAAAACTCCGGGCCGTTTCTCCACTCTTCAAGGTCCACTGACCCTTCTCGACGCCGTCAATCAAGCAGGCGGACCGGTAATGGAGCCGCATCTGGTCAATGTGACGGTCCGTAATGGCAGCCAAGTAAGCACCTTCAACTATGAAGAGGTTCTGGCCGGAAGCAACTTCGTTCTGAAGCCAAACTCAGAAGTGATTTTGGACCGAGCTCGCCAGCGCTTCGTAGCAATGGGTGCTGTAGGCGAACCTGGCCTGCATGATCTGCCCGCTCAAAACACCAACTTGCTGGACGCCCTAGGCTCCGTTGGTGGCTTGAAAGAGTCCAACGCGAACCCTCAAGGCGTTTTTGTGTTTCGCATGGGCGACTCCAGCCCAACAGCGCCAGCGAAACCAGTCGTCATGCGTATCGACATGCGTGACCCCGCAGCGATCTTTTATGCACGGCAAGTCATGCTCAAACCAGACGACACGATTTACGTGACTAACGCTGCGGTCTACGAGTGGCAAAAAATTATCGGTCCTATAGTTCAGACGCTCGTACTAGGCCGTGCAGCGGGTGTGACCTCGAACTAAACAGAAGCAACCTTGCTCCTGCGCAACTGTCGCGTTGAAAACTCAAGGCGACAGTNAGCGCTAATAAATTAAAGGACGGGGATTAGCATTCCGGTCTTTCTAAAAGCTGAGAAGGATTGCTCCTAAAAAAACACTCCAGTAGATCTCAAGGAATTGAATTGAACGTCCTTTTCTATCTGGAACCCGCCATTGAGCTGGGTAATCCTGAATTTCGATACGCTACGCTTCGCAGCTCAATCGTTCCACAGGTCACCGCGCTACGCAGCGCTGGCGTCAACGTCCACTGTATTATCAGCCAAGTCATTGCCGAACGAGCACTGCGTGATGGACATATCGCAGCACTCGGTTCGGTATCGACGATAGACCCACTGAACTGGACCGAGGGCGAAAACACCCTTGAGCGCTCGCTTAGACATCACGCCAAATCCTACAAAGAGGGCGAACACGCACGCCT
>NZ_JAAUOE010000034.1:23691-60887 GCF_017114915.1 Pseudomonas frederiksbergensis | reverse complement strand
GTGGCGACGGTGGGGCGCCACATCTGGGAGAAGAAGCTCTCGGCCATGTCCAGATAGCTGGGCTCGGCTTCGGGCTCGGGTGCCTCCAGCTCGGTGCCGGCCGGCGCGACATGGGATTGAATCGCCCCAGCGGCCCGGGCAGCAGGGATGTTGTTGGTGAGGGTGTTGGTGGAGCCGGTAAGAATGTTCGCCTGCACCGTGGGCGGAAACAGCGCGTTACTGAAACTCTCGCATAAATTGCTCAGACCCTTGTCGGCCCCGGTCTTGCTCATGGCGAGGCCGACGATCGTACCCACCACCAAGCCGAGCACGAAGCAGCCCAACCCCCCGGTGACGACCGTGATGCCCGTGGCCGCCACCACGGCAGCCGTCGCCACCGCGGTGATCGCGATGTTGGCTGCCACCTCCAGCACGCCGCCAAGAATGTCGGCCATCATCGAGGTGTGGCTGAGTGCATCGCCCAGCCGGGCGGCCCAGAGTGCGTCAGACATGCAGGGTGCTCATCAGGCCGGAACGTCGAACAGCAACGAACTCTTGATGGTCGCCCAATGCGCGGCTTCGGCATCGCCAAGTTTTTCCGCCTTCACGTAGCTCAAGGCGAGCATTTTGCGGCTGCCGGGCAACACCAGTGCCAACTGGTATTGGAAGACTTTGTCGTTGCCCTTGTTGAACTGGCTGCGCAACTCGATGCCTTCGACGTCCTGGCTGGCGCCCAGGCGCACGGCGACGCCCGGCTGAAAACGCAAGTCCTGCACTTGTTTTTCCAGGCGCTTGAGCTGGTCGTCGAAGTTGCTTTGCAGGGTTTCGCCCTCGGCCAGCAAGCTGCGGCTGACAATCAGCGAAGTGCCCAGTTCAGGGAACTTGAGGATGTTGATCGACGCGTCTTGCAGTTCGCTTGCCGGCAGTTGGAACTGGAATTCATTGATTCGGTAAGTCATGGAACACAGATCTCGTGATTAGCCCTTGGGCTTGGGAAACGCGGCATTGATGTTGGCGTCGATGCTGGCCTTGACGCCCTGGCCATCAGGCGTGGCGCCAGGGCCGCCGCCGTTGTTCAGGTGCAGCACGCCGCCGGTGTTGAACTCGGCATCACCGCTGGCATAGACGCTGATTTGCACGCCGGTCAGGTTGATCTGGCCGCTGGCATTGAGCTCCAGGATGCTTTCACCGCACACCAGCCGCAGGTTCTCGCCCACTTCAATGACATAGCTCTGGCTGATGCTGTCGGTCTTGCGCTGACCCACCGACAGAATGTCTTCCTGCTTGACGATGCGCAGGCGGTTGTTGCCGATGGTCACCGTCTCGTCATGCCCAATGCTTTTGTTGCGGTCGTGGCCCACCGCGTGGCTTTCATCCACCTCGACCACGATGTCCTGGTTGCGCTCGGCATGGATGTACAACTGCTCGGCGCCTTTTTTGTCTTCCATGCGGATTTCGTTGAAATTGGCCGGTGAGCCGCCCTTGCTCGAACGGCTCTTCATGCCGCTCTGGGTGGCGTTTTCCGGCAAGTCGTAGGGCACGGTCTGTTCGGCGTTGTAGACGCGACCGGTGATGATCGGCCGATCCGGGTCGCCTTCGAGAAAGCTGACGATCACTTCCTGGCCGATTCGCGGGATCTGCATCGAGCCCCAGTTTTTTCCGGCCCAGGATTGCGACACGCGAATCCAGCACGAACTGTTTTCGTTGGATTGGTCGTGACGGTCCCAATAGAAATGCACCTTCACCCGGCCGAACTGGTCGGTCCAGATTTCCTCGCCCTTGGGGCCGACCACCAGTGCGGTCTGCGGGCCTTTGACGATGGGGCGCTGGGTGTTGGGCAGCGGGCGATAGCTTTGTTGGGCGTCGATGCAGGTCAGGCTGCTTTCGAACTGTGCCGTGGCGGCGCCACCGCTGGTTTCCAGGCTTTCCTGGTCGATGGTGTAGCGGGCGCCGACGATCAGGTATTCGCGGTTCTGGTCCTGGCGGCTGAAGCCGGTGAGGCTGAACAAATGACCCGAGCCCAGGCCCCGGGCGTTGCCGGCCAGCTCGACCTGTTCGTGCAGGGTTTGCAAGGCTTCGATGCGGGTGCGGGCGTAGTGTTCGCCGTCTTCGCTTTGCACGTAGGTGCCGGGGTAGTCGTACAGCGGATAATCGCCAGCGGTGTGCGGACGGGGCATGGCCGAGCGCACGTCAATGCGCGCGCTGGGGCGCTGGAAGTCATAGTCGTTGAGCTCCAGCGAGCCCGGCTGGACTTGCTGGGCCAGGTGCCAGTCGTGGATGTGATCGCGTTCGCGCTGCTGTTCATTTTTGGGGTAGTAGGGCACCGAGGCGTAGCCAGGCGCGCTGGTGTGCGCGCCGTAGGCATCGGCCAGCACCAGCACATGACGACCCTGTTCATGGCGGAAGAAGTAGTAGATCCCTTCCTGTTCCATCAGGCGGCTGACGAAATCGAAGCTGGTTTCGCGATACTGCACGCAGTATTCCCACTCGCGATAGGGCCGGCTCAGGGCGTCTTCGAAATCGGAAAAACCCAGGTCGCGAAACACCTGCTTGATGATCTGCGGGATGGTCAGGTTCTGGAAAATCCGGCAATCGGAGGTGCGGGTCAGCAGCCATAGCCACGGCCGCAGCGTGGCCTGGTAACTGGCGAACTGGCCCTGGTCGACGTTCTGGCTGCAACGGGCAACGATGCCATGGAAATGACGCTCGCCACCGCCGTCCAGTTGCAGGCTCAGGCACATGGGTTTGCCCAGCAACTGGTTGAGGTCGATGGCGTTGTCCAGCGAGTGCAGCTGCAGCTCATAGTTGAACAGCCGTCCCAGCTCTTCGCCGCCGCCCATGTCCTTGAGCAACAGCACATCCGGCCCCAGGGGGCTGGTGATTTTTGCCAGGCGTGAGAGTTGCTTGAATAGCATCAATTATCCCTTGTCACTGCTGGATTCCTTCCTCCGGAGGAGGCGCCGCTTAGGCGGCGTCGCTGAAGTCGTAGTGCAATTCGTTATCCCGGGCACTGATCCGTACGCTCGCCAGCGCTTTGCCTTCGAGCATGCGGGTGAGGAACTCGCGGCTCATGTCTGGCAGCAGGCTGTTGGTCAGGATGGTGTCGATCATCCGGCCGCCGCTTTCGGTTTCGGTGCAGCGGGAGACGATCAGGTCGATCACCGCGTCGTCGTAATCGAAGGCCACTTCGTGAGTGTTCTCCACGCGCTTTTTGATGCGGTTGAGTTGCAGGCGGGTAATGGCCTTGAGCATGTCGTCGCTGAGTGGGTAGTACGGAATGGTCACCAAGCGGCCCAGCAATGCCGGGGGGAAAATCTCCAGCAGCGGTTGGCGCAGGGCCTTGGCGATTTCCTCGGGTTCGGGCACGTTT
Organism: Pseudomonas frederiksbergensis; assembly: GCF_017114915.1. GTDB lineage: Bacteria > Pseudomonadota > Gammaproteobacteria > Pseudomonadales > Pseudomonadaceae > Aquipseudomonas > Aquipseudomonas frederiksbergensis_I. The sequence goes on along the minus strand of NZ_JAAUOE010000034.1, from coordinate 57,538 downwards.
TGCGGGTCTTTGCAGACCTGGGCAATCAGCTCGGTGCCGGCATTGGTGGTCAGCAGAATCAAGGTGTTCTTGAAGTCGATCACCCGGCCTTCGCCGTCCTCCATCACGCCTTTGTCGAAGACCTGGAAGAAAATCTCGTGCACGTCCGGATGGGCTTTTTCCACCTCATCCAGCAGCACCACGCTGTAGGGTTTGCGCCGCACGGCTTCGGTCAGTACGCCGCCTTCGCCATAGCCGATGTAGCCCGGTGGCGCGCCCTTGAGGGTGGACACGGTGTGGGCTTCCTGGAATTCACTCATGTTGATGGTGATGACGTTCTGCTCGCCGCCGTACATGGCTTCGGCCAGCGCCAGCGCGGTTTCGGTCTTGCCCACGCCGGAGGTGCCGGCGAGCATGAACACGCCAATCGGCTTGCTCGGGTTGTCGAGGCCGGCGCGGGAGGTCTGGATGCGTTTGGCGATCATCTGCAAGGCATGGTCCTGGCCGATGATGCGTTTTTTCAGGTGCTGGTCGAGGTTGAGCACGGTTTCCAGTTCGTTGCGGGCCATGCGGCCCACCGGAATGCCGGTCCAGTCGGCGACCACCGAGGCCACGGCCTGGTAATCGACCGTCGGCAGAATCAGCGGCGTTTCCCCTTGCAGGGCGCTGAGACGCTGTTGCAGGTCCACCAGTTTTTCGCGCAAGGCGTGGTTGGTCTCGCTGCCGTCCTCGCTGTCCACCACACCGACGCGCTCGCGCAGGGTGGCGCGGGTGGCGAGCAGTTCGTCCACCAGGGCTTTTTCTTCGGTCCAGCGGCTTTCCAACTCGGCGAGGCGTTCGCGTTCGGCGCTCAACAGGTTTTCGCTTTGGGTTTGGCGGGCGCCGATGACGATGCCGATGGCGTGCTCGCGGGCAATGATTTGCAGCTCGGTTTCCAAGGCCTCGATGCGCCGACGGCTGTCGTCCACTTCGGCCGGCACGGCGTGCAGGCTGATGGCGACCCGGGCGCAGGCGGTGTCCAGCAGGCTCACGGATTTGTCCGGCAACTGGCGCGCCGGGATGTAGCGATGGGACAGTTTGACCGAGGCTTCCAGGGCTTCGTCGAGGATCTGCACCTGATGGTGTTTTTCCATGGTCGAGGCCACGCCGCGCATCATCAGCAGCGCCTTGTCTTCGGACGGCTCGGCCACTTGCACCACCTGGAAGCGACGGGTCAGGGCCGGGTCTTTTTCGATGTGCTTCTTGTACTCGGCCCACGTGGTGGCGGCCACGGTGCGCAACGTGCCCCGGGCGAGCGCCGGTTTGAGCAGATTGGCCGCATCCCCGGTGCCGGCGGCACCACCGGCACCTACCAGCGTGTGGGCTTCGTCGATGAACAGGATGATCGGTTTTGGCGAGGCCTGGACGTCTTCGATGACCTGGCGCAGGCGCTGTTCGAATTCACCTTTCATGCTCGCGCCGGCCTGCAACAGGCCGACGTCGAGGCTGCGCAGTTCCACGTCCTTGAGCGCCGGCGGCACGTCACCGGCAACGATGCGCAGGGCAAAACCTTCGACCACGGCGGTTTTACCGACGCCGGCTTCACCGGTCAGGATCGGGTTGTTCTGCCGACGGCGCATGAGGATGTCCACCAGTTGGCGGATCTCTTCGTCACGCCCGACAATCGGGTCTAGCTTGCCGCTGCGGGCCTGCTCGGTGAGGTCGACGGTAAAACGCTTGAGCGCTTCCTGCTTGCCCATGGCGCTGGGGGCCATGGCGCCGCTGGCTTCGCCGGGTACGCTGCCGGCGTTGAAGCCATCGCTGGCGCCGAGGGCATTTTCCGGCGAGTCGCCGACGTATTCGTCAAAACGCTCGCTCAGGGCCTCGACCTTGATCTTGTCAAACTCCGCCGACAGCCCCAGCAACCCATGGCGCAGGCTCGGCGTCTTGAGGATGCCCAGCACCAGGTAACCGGTACGCACCTGGCTTTCGCCGAACATCAGGCTGCCGTAGACCCAGCCGCGCTCCACGGCTTCTTCCACATGGGAGGACAAGTCAGTGATGGACGTCGAGCCCCGTGGCAAACGGTCCAGGGCATCGGTCAGGTCCCGGGCCAGGCGCGCCGGCTCGATATTGAACTGGCGGATGAGGCGGTGCAGGTCCGAGTCCTGCAATTGCAGCAACTGATGAAACCAGTGGGCCAGTTCCACATAAGGGTTACCGCGCAACTTGCAGAACACGGTGGCGGCTTCGATGGCTTTGTAGCCCACGCTGTTGAGTTTGCCGAACAACGCGGCGCGACTGATTTCACCCATGCTCTTGGCTCCTTGAGATCTGTGAGGTGTTGGCTTGCTCGGCGTAATGCCGGGCCAGTATTAAATCCTTGGCATCGTTTGCAGGCCTGCCCAGCCAGGTATTGAACCCCAGGCGGAAGCGGCCATTGAGTTGCAGCGCCGGTACTTCGGGTTGTTTCAGAACCAGGTTCAGATCCCAGTCCAGTTCATGGCCCAGGTATTCGGCCACCCACGTCACCAGCTCATTGAAGGGTTGGCTGCCGGGCAGCATGCCCATGTAGTCATCGAGCTTGAGTGGCCCCAGGCGAATGCGAAATTTGTGTTGGCGATCCCAGACGTAACGGCCCAGGCAAAAATCCGTGCCCAATTGATGGGCGCTGACGCCCACGCGGCTGCGTTCCGGCAGCTCCAGCCACTGGCCGACGTACTCTTCGATCTCCACCGGCAGCCCGAAGTAGTCGCTGAGAATGGCTTTCAAGCCATCCGGGTAGCGGGTTTGCGCCGACAGATGACCGCTGTAATGCAGCTTCGCCGTGTCGGGGATCAGCCCTTGTTTGAGCAGGCTCGGCATGCCTCGGCCGCTCAGTGCCGCCAGGCGTGCCGACCAATAGTCATCGTCCGGGCGATCATGGCTGACCGTCGGCCGCGCTTCGGCCCAGGCCCGGTAAAACAGACTCAGCAGGCGATGGTGGAACACGTCCAGGAAGCGTTTGCTGGTGCTGTCGGCATTGTTGCGCTGGCGTTCGCGCACATATTCGGTGAGGTGCAACGGCAACGGACCGTTGGGGCCGCCGAGGCCGAAAAAGAACTGCTCCAGGCGCGCCGGCGAACCGTCGATGCCCGGCTGCACCGAGGCCAGGGTCGAAGGGGCAAAGGTGCAATCGGCCTGTTGCCCAAGGCGCAGCGGATCATCGGCCAGGCGCAATGAATGGCCCAGGCGCGGCAGGTCAGGCGATTCGCACTCGATGCGCCGCAACGCCTGGAAGAAGTCGTATTCCCAGGGCTTCTGGTGCATCGCGTCCAGGGTACTCACAGGGTCGGACGGCGTCCGGGCTTGGCTTTCCATCGCATGATCTCGCCGCGTTCGGTGGTACGGATCACCGTCTCGGTAAAACTGTTGATCGACACGTAGCGTGCCAGGAAGCGCTCGAACACGGCACCGAGCAAGAAGACCCCCGTGCCGCGAAACGCGTTTTCATCGAATTCCAGGGTGATCTCCAGGCCACGACCAAACACGATCGGGCCCGGCATTGGCAAGCGTCGGGTGCAGGCCTTGCTGCTGACTTCGCGCAGGCCTTCGATCTGCAACTGCAAGGCTGCATCGTTGTCGTCGCCATACAGGCGCAGCAGCTCGCGCAGGGCGGCGGCGCCCTGGCCTTGCTCGCTGAGGGACAAGTAGTTGAGCGACAGCTGGCTGATCAATCGCCAGGCCTTGGCGTCGTGGGCATGGCTGGCGCGTGGGCGGCTCGGGCCTGCCACGCAGCGCACCGCCGCTACCGGGGCGCTATCGGCCAGGGTGAAGTCGGTCTTGCTATTGCCCACGCTCATGAACAGCGGCAGGTCGCGGTTGGTACACAACGCCGTTACGCCCAGTTGGCGCAGGTCGTGGCGATAGGGCGCCTGCTGACTGTCCACCAGACTGACGAAGGTTTCGCTGCCGATGTAAGTCGAGCGCGGGCCGTTGCGCCGCTGGCCGCTGGACAGCACGCGAGGTTCGCGCCGCACCGTGTACCAGGCCTGATCGCGGCCGTAGCGAGACGGATCGCGTACGGCATAGAACGGCAAGAAAGGCTGCTCCGCCCCGGTGCCATGGCCGGTGAGGGCGGTCAGAGAATGAATCTCGAAATCCATCGGCCGGGTACGGTCGGCGATCACATGGTGTTCATTGACCCGTTCCGACAGGTGAATGCGATCCAGGCGCTTGGGAAACAAATTGATGGCCGGGGTGCAGAACGGCAGGAACTGCGCGGCACCGACGCTGCCTTCCAGGCTCGGATCGTGACGCTCGAACAGCACGATCAATTCCAGTTCCTGGCCGTCGCAGCGTTTGACCGCCCGGCTCAGTTGGGTGAAATCGACAAACAGAAAGCGATGGGGCAGGGCGAAGTATTCCTGCAACAGGCGATAGCCCTGGAAGGCCCGCGAGACCACGGGCAGCGCGGCGTCGGTATCGTCGAATCCCACGGAGCGCAGGGCGTCCTGCGGCAGGCGCTCGACCCAATCGGCGCCGGGCTGACGGGCGAACACGGCGCAGGCGTTGCCCAGCAGCTGTTCGTAGAGGCGGAAGGGCTGCTCGTCCGCACCGTTGAGGTACAACGGCAGGTTGTCCAGGGCCAGACTGTTGAACGGCAGTTCGGCACCGGTGCGCAGGGTCAGGCGCAGGCCGGCCTTGGCCTTCGGCGCGCTGGCGGCCAGGCGCCCGAGCACGGCGGATGGGTTGCCGAAATACTCGGCCTGGCTGACCTGCAACGGCCACAACGTCACCGCGTGGGCGGTGCGGTACTCGCAGCAGGTTTGGGTTTCGCGTCCCAGGGTGGCGCGCAGGGCCGTGTCCCGGGGCAGCGGGAAGCCGCTGCTCAGCGAGCCTTCATCGGGGTCGGCCTGCAAGTGCACCACGGTCATCGACGGTGTCGGCGCCAGATAATGTGGGTAGGCGATTTCCAGCAGATTGTGGGTGAAGGTCGGGTACTCGGCATCGAGCTTGAGCTGTACCCGGGCCGTCAGGTAGGCGAAGCCCTCCAGCAAACGCTCGACGTATGGGTCGGCGCAGTCCATGCCGGACAACGTCAGCCGACTGGCGATTTTCGGGTATTCCTGGGCGAACTCCGCCGCGCTTTCGCGCACGTGGTGCAATTCCTGGTTGTACAGCTCCAGCAGGCGCGGGTTCATGAGCGTCTCCGCTGGTCGGCGTTGACCACCCGCACATGGCCGGATTCCAGGTCCAGGTCGGTTTGCAGCATCAAGCGCAGCGGCACCGGCTGCGCCCAGAGATCGCCTTCGATCTCGAAACTCAGGGCGTTGTGGTTCATTTCGGCGGACGCCCGGGCCCGCACGCGCAGGGTATGGCGCAGAATCCGCGGTTCGAACGTGGCGATGGCCTGGTGGATCAGCGCTTCAAGCGCCGCGATGTCGACGTTCGACGCGCTGTTGCCGGCCAGAGCCGGCAGCCCGAAGTTGACCACCGAAGTGCCCGCCGGGGTGTGCAGGGTCGCATCGGCGCTGAGCAATGAAGTGGTGTTGAGCAGCCACGCCAAGTCACGCAGCACGGAGGCTTTGAGTTGGCTCAGGGATAGCACGCGCTTGTCGGCGCTTTCCTTGAGATTGCTCGGATCGTCATCGGTCAACCGGTCCAGCAGGGACGGTTGCAGGCGATCGCGGGTGGCGATTTCGGTTACCACGTAAATGGCCCCACATACATTTTCTGGTCCCCGCCCGAGCCGCAGGACGCAAACGTGTTGACCGCTCCCGCCTCCAGGCTCCCCTTGATCCGGCGAATAGCCTGCATTTTGCTGAGGCAGTCGCGGCTGGGCGCAGGCATGTGTTCGCTACGCCAGACCGAAAATATCGGGATGTCGTTGAACGTCTCTACGCGCAGTTGCTGCTGTTTATTCAGGCTGAAGCTGCAAGGCCACTCCATGTCCAGCTTCATGCGACTCTGGTCGGGTTTGACCAGCGTGCATTGACCCTGGTCGTCAATCAGCCTGAGTTGCTGCCCGACAAAGACGGCCTGGGTTGTAGGCATCTCGGTATGTTCGGCCCATGCGTTCAGGCTGATCAGGTTCATCGCCAGGCACATGGTGAGCAGGTGCTTTTTCACGGATAAACGATGACCCGGCCATGACTCGGACACCCTCGGCGCGTTCAACCGGTCCAGCATGGACAGTTGCAGGCGATCACGACTGGCGATGTCGGTTACCACCGGAACAGCGCCGTAAACATTTTCTGGTCTTGTTGGCCGAGCCCGCACATGGCGCTGGGGTTGACCGACGAGGCTTCCAGAACACCATTGATCTTGCGTACAGCCTGGGATTTGGCGTCGCAGTCCCGACTCGGCGGTGGCTCGGGCACGCTCCGTTCTACTAGAAAGATCGGAACGCCTCTGAACATTTCTACCCGCAATTCACCCCTTGGGTTCAGGTTGAAGTAGCACGGCCACTCCATGCCCAGTACCAGATGAGTCTGATCTGGTTTGAGGACCGCACATTGACCGTTCAGGTCGACTAACTTAAGTGCCTGGCCCGCGAATGTTCCCTGAGTGCGAGCGGGTGCGTCGAGTTGATCAGGGTCAGTTTCAGCGCAGGCATTCAAGCTGATCAGCAGGCTGCACAGGAGCGTCGCCCGTAGCGTTGGCCCTATCATGTCAGCTCCCAGAACCAGACCTGTTTGGAAAGGAAGTCACCATCAAAGAAGCCCTTGGTTCGGCCACGATTCCATAGATCGATGTGGTCGCCGGAACGCTGGCTTTCAAGCTCGTTTGAACGGGCAAAGCAATCCTTGAAAAAAATGATCCCGGTCTTTTGGCTCAGTGTCAGCCGGTCAGCTGCGCTGCCGCTCAGAATGGTCGGGCGACCCAAATGATGCCGCCAGAGCCAGTTGGCCAGGGACTCGGCGCCACGGGCATGTTCATGCTTGCATTTGGGATCGGTGTAGGTCGATTTGTTGACCTTGATCGTCAACTCGCCATTCAACGCGACACTCATGCGAATCGCGCACTGGTTGCCCCAGGGCTGGTCGCATGGATCCTTGACGGTGGGATAGCTGCTCCACAAATTAATAAACGAAGGCTTGGCCATGACTCAGACACCGGGTGGGAAAGGATGGGATTCGAGCAAGCGCCAAAACGCCCCCGGCGTGTAACACCGGGGGCATGTTCGCTTACACCTTGATGTTCTGACGAACATTCCAGCCGTACTTGACCGGCCCGCCGTCCTTGGTGCCGTCGGCTTTTTGCGGCTGGTAGTCCACCAGCACCTTGGCGAAGTTCAGGGTGACGTTTTCGGTCAGGCGATCATCGCTGCCCGAGCCGCCGGTGCTCAGGGACGTGATCAGCACTTCTTCCAGGTTGATGATCATGTACTCGACCTGGCTTTCGCCGCCGGCCTTGCGCACGGTCAGCTTGACCTTGTCGATGTGCTTGCCGCTGGAGCAATGCATCATCAGGTTCGGTGTGGCCTTGTCGACGTATTTGGTCAGCGACAGGTCCTGGATGTTCACCTTGCCTGCACCGCCGCCGCTGCCCATGTGCATATTGCCGGACTGGGACATGCCCCAGCTCCAGTTCAAGACGTCGATTTCGTCCTTGTGGGCCTTATCCATGGACTCGCCCTTGATGTCGCCGATCTTGATGAAAATATCAACAGCCATGTTTTCTCCCTGTGTGGTCTCTACCACATTGTGTTTTTGCTGATCGTTCCCACGCAGAGCGTGGGAGCGATCACATCAAGGGCGGTGTTACGCGCCTTTTGCCGAAGGCAGCTTGGATACCAGGCGCAGCGACACGGTCAGGCCTTCGAGCTGATAGTGCGGGCGCAGGTAGAACCTGGAGTTGTAATACCCCGGGTTGCCTTCCACCTCTTCGACGATCACTTCGGCCGCCGCCAATGGGTGCTGGGCCTTGGTGGTTTCGGTGGAGTGCGCCGGGTCACCGTCGACGTAGTTGAGGATCCAGTCCTGCAACCAGCGCTGCATCTCGTCCTTCTCTTTGAAGGAGCCGATCTTGTCGCGCACGATGCACTTCAAGTAATGGGCGAAACGGCAGGTGGCGAACAGGTACGGCAGGCGCGCGGCCAGGTTGGCGTTGGCGGTGGCGTCCGGGTCGTCGTACTCGGCCGGCTTCTGCAACGACTGGGCGCCGATGAACGCGGCGAAGTCGGTGTTTTTCTTGTGCAGCAGCGGCATGAAACCGTTCTTCGCCAGCTCCGCTTCGCGGCGGTCCGAAATGGCGATTTCGGTCGGGCACTTCATGTCCACGCCACCGTCGTCGGTCGGGAAGGTATGTGCCGGCAGGTTTTCCACTTCACCGCCAGACTCCACGCCACGAATGCGCGAGCACCAGCCAAAGTGTTTGAACGAGCGGTTGATGTTCACCGCCATCGCGTAAGCGGCGTTGGCCCAGGTGTACTTGGAGCTGTCGGCGCCGTCGGTGTTTTCTTCGAAGGCGAAGGCTTCCACCGGGTCGGTCTTGGCACCGTATGGCAGGCGTGCCAGGAAGCGTGGCATGGTCAGGCCGATGTAGCGCGAGTCTTCCGATTCACGCAGCGAGCGCCAGCCGGCGTATTCCGGGGTGGTGAAGATTTTGGTCAAATCGCGGGGGTTCGACAGTTCCTGCCACGAGCCCATGCCCATCACGGTCGGCGAGGCGGCGGCAATGAACGGCGAGTGCATGGCAGCGCAGACTTTCGACAGTTCGCCCAGCAACTCGACATCCGGCGGCGACTGGTCGAAGTAGTAGTCGCCCACCAGGCAGCCGTAAGGTTCGCCACCGAACTGGCCGTATTCTTCTTCGTACATCTTTTTGAAGATCGGGCTCTGGTCCCATGCGGTGCCCTTGAACTTCTTCAGGGTCTTGTGCAGGTCGGTCTTGGAGATGTTGAGCACGCGGATCTTGAGCTGCTCGTCGCTCTCGGTGTTGTTGACCAGGTAGTGCAAGCCACGCCAGGCGCTTTCCAGTTGTTGGAAGTCCGGGTGGTGGATGACCTGATTGACCTGGGCGGTGAGCTTGGCGTCGATGGCGGCAATGATCGACTCGATCGACTTGATCGCATCGTTGGACACCAGGTCGGTCTGCGCCAGGGCCTGTTCGGCCAAGGTGCGCACGGCGGTCTCGACGGCTTCGCGGGCGCGTTCGGTCTTGGGTTTGAATTCTTGAAGCAGCAGGGAGGCGAACTCACTGGCTTCTTCGGTGGTGCCCAGTGTCTGGGCGTCTGCACGTACTGAATCGGTCATGATCATTCGTCCTGATTAAGCCTGAGGCTCGGCGGGCTTGGGCGCACTGGCAAGCGCCTGGAGCAGCGCCGGGTCCTTGATCGCCTTCATGATGATTTCTTCGGCGCCGGTCTTGCCGTCCATGTAGGTCAGCAGGTTGGCCAGTTGGGTGCGCGCTTCGAGCAGCTTGTTCAGCGAGTCGACCTTGCGCGCCACGGCGGCCGGGCTGAAGTCGTCCATGCTTTCAAAGGTGATGTCCAGGCTCAGGTTGCCTTCGCCGGTCAGCTCGTTGGGTACGTTGAACGCGACGCGTGGCTGCATGGCCTTGAGGCGGGAGTCGAAGTTATCCACGTCCACTTCAAGGAACTTGCGGTCGGCCACAGGTGCCAGAGGCTCGGCGGGCTTGCCGGCGAGGTCAGCCATAACCCCCATCACGAAGGGCAACTGAACCTTTTTCTCGGCGCCGTAGAGCTCGACGTCGTACTCGATCTGCACTCGAGGCGCGCGGTTGCGCGCGATGAATTTCTGAGAACTTTGCTTCGCCACGTTGCTGCTCCTGGTCGCTCAAGCGACGGTGTTGGCGTCATCGGCGGTGCCGGTGACGTGACTGCGTGATCCGTACGCTTTTATTCGCTGTCTGGTCCGCGCAGGTTTTCAAATTGGCTCATGCCGTCGGGAATCAGGTTGCGCACGATCGCCGCGAAGTCGGCGTGCACCAGATTCTTCGCCCGGTTCAACAGCACCGGCAGCGGGCTGGAGGGCTCATGACGGGTGTAGTACGCAAGAATCCGGTCCAGGCTGCGCAACACGTCGTCGCGGTTGTTGATTTCGCCAGTGCTGGTGCTGGTGCCGGTGTTGCGCGGTGCGCTCGGCGTGGTGGCGTATTCAACCGGCGCGGCGCTGTCGTCGCTGACGGAGTCGGGGAGGGCACTGTCGCCACTCTGCGGGGCGAACTGGCCGAGAATCTGCAAGGCCATCTTGAGCGGTTGCTTCAATGGGCCAAGGTCAACGCCCTGGGCGGAACCGACCTGTTCGCTGACCTGTTGCTCGATGACTTCGGCGGCGCTGCGGGCCTCGTGCAAGGCTTTGCGGGTGATTTCCAGCTGCTCGGGATCGCTGTCGAGGAACGCCCCGGCAAGCTGCTCGGCGCCGAGGTTTTCGCCGGGGAAGCTTTGCAGGCCGCTGGCATTGGCGGCGGCGCGCAGGCTGACTGCGCCGAAGGTTCGCGACCGGGCCAGGATGCTTTCGCGCAGCAGGCGAATGGTGACATCGGAGGTCAAGCCGGCGAGGGCATTGATGCGTACGGTGGGGTCGTTATCGTCGTCGGCATCCAGGCGCGGATGCAGATCGGCCCAGTATTGCTTGAGCAATTCGCTGATCAGCGTCAGGACATGGGCCAGGCCGGTGACGCCTTCGAGGGCAAGGGAACTTTGCAACAGGAAATGGGTGATACGCAGATCTTTACTGCGTTGTAGCAACTCCAGGCTTTGCTGCTGGATGCTGCGCCATTCAGGGGGTTCGGCAGGCAATATCGAATCGCCCATGCTGCGCTCGGGCTGGCCTTGGGAATCGCGTTCCAGGCGCAAAAAGTCCGCGTCATATTCCAGATCTTCGCCACAAGGCGAAGTCGCGGAAACGGCGGCGAGCAGCGAAAGCACTTCCACTGAATTGGATCTCCCTATCGCCCGCTGACAGAGTCGGGCCGTTCACACGTAAGTTCCAGATGGAACTTCGTATGTTTCCTTGAGTGTAATGGCTCTTTGGATATGCAATGATTTTAAAGTGCCATCATTGATATTCGAAAAGTTGTTCATTTTTGGTGTAGTACTTGTGGCTTGTCAAGGTAAGCTATTTCTCCTGTGTGACAATTGTGAGGTGCTTAACAACCAGCGCGACCAATAGGTCGAGGCTGGTACCGACGCAGGTTTTTTGTCATGCAACTCGGTTAATATCAGCAATTATGCTGTTAAAAAGCCGTTTTTTTAGGTTGTTTGCAAGGGTTGTCGGAGTCGTCTGGGGGTAGGTGCCCTCACTCGCCGGCGCGCAAAGTGTGCAGCAAGGAGGCAAGATGCCGCTGTGTTTGACTATCACTAGTTATCACAAGATTACCCCTGGCCAGTGCCCTGAAAAGTCCATGGATCAGGGGGTGATGGCAATAGGTCGTAACTCTGACAATGACTGGGTATTGCCCGATCCAGAGCGTCTGGTTTCCGGAAAGCATTGCGTTATTCAATATAAAGATGGCCGGTATTACTTAACCGATAACAGCACTAATGGTGTGGAGTTGGTCAAGGCCGGCATTCGTCTGCGCAAGGGCAACAGCGAGCCGCTGCAAGATGGGGAAGTTATTCGCATCGGTGATTATGAAATCCAGGCGCGCATCGATTTCAATCTGCCGGGGACCGACAGCCGCCCGTTTGCCGATGCATCCAGCAGCTTCGATGCCTTGATGGGGCGCCAGGGCGCCGTCGTGAAGGCGCCGACCCCGTTGCCCGTGAAACCCCCCGCACATTTTCAGGGCGTGTCGGCTATGGACACACTGCCGGACCTGTTCGACTTTCTGGCACCGAGCAGCATCCCGCCGGCCACCCAGCCCGACCATGTCCCGGTCGAGCAACATGACTTCCGACCACCGACCCCGATCTCCAACCCGGCGCCCATGACCGAGCCTGCGCCGCTGGCGTCGGCTCCAGCCCCGGTGATTCCGGAAGATTGGGACCTGTTCAGCGACAAGCCGGCGCCGGTATCGGTTGCCCCCTTGCCGGTTGCAGAAGTTGCGCCGCCACCCGCACCTCAAATCAGCGAACCGATCGAACCGGCCCCCTTGCGCGAACCGCCCGTCGCCATCGTCGAGCGCCCAGTCAATCCAGCCGACAACTCTCAACCCGACCTGTTGCAAGCCTTTCTACGCGGCGCCGGGCTGGAGCAAGTGCGCCTGGACAAGGCCGAGGCCGAAGCGCAAATGGAAAGCATCGGCCGCAGTTATCGGCTGATGGTCGAAGGCCTGATCGATGTCTTGCGCGCCCGCAGCAGCCTCAAGGGCGAGTTCCGTATTCAGCAGACGATGATTCAACCGGTGGCAAACAACCCGCTGAAATTCGCGCCCAACGTCGATGAAGCCTTGCTGTTGCTATTGCGCCACGGCAATCAGGCGTTCATGGCGCCGGACCTGGCGGTACGCGACAGCTTCGATGACTTGCGCGCCCACCAATTGGCGGTGATGGCCGGCGTGGAGGCGGCGATCAAACATCTGCTGGCGCGCTTCGAGCCGGCGCAACTGGAAGAGCGCATGGGCAGGCCCGGTGGCCTGTCGAGCCTTTTCAATGGCTCGCGACAGGCCCAGTACTGGCAGCAATTCACCGAGCTCTACAGCAATATTTCCCGTGAGGCCCAAGAGGATTTCCAGGACCTGTTCGGTCGGGAATTCAGCCGCGCCTACGAAGAACACAGTTCACGACAGCGCCGCCCCTAGCGTCGCCGTCGCATAACGCTACATAGCAAAGAATGGAACAACGGAAAGCTGAAACGTCATTGAGGACGCAGGATGATTCGCAGGTTTTTACTCACAGTCGCCACCGCGCTGCTGCTGACCGCGTGTGCCAGGGAGACGGCCAAACCCCAGCCCGAAGAGGCTGAGGCCGACACGGCCGCCGTCGAGCTGCACTTTCACGCCATTGCCGGCCTCAACCCCGGCGCCACCGGCCAGCCGGCCCCGGTCCGGGTGCGCATTTTCGAACTGAAGAATGCCGCCACCTTCGGTCGCTCCGATTATTTCGCCCTGGCCGAACGGGCCCAGGCGACGCTCGGCGCGGATCTGATCGACCAGGACGAAGTGCTGATCCAGCCCGGCCAGCAGTTGAGCCTGCAGCGCGACCTCGACCCGGCCACCCGCCATATCGGCGTACTGGTGGGGTATCGCGAGCTGGATCAGTCGCTGTGGCGCACGGTGATGAACGTCCCGCCGCGCCAATACACCGAGTACCAGATCAGCCTCGATGTGCGAGCCGTGCGCAGCGCCGTCGCGGTTTCCCCATCCAGCCCTGCCCAATAAGCAATCGGAGCCCCCATGTCCTGGAACAATCGCGTGGTCTGGTCGGAAGGCATGTTCATCGGAACGCAGCACTTTCAGCAGCATGACCGTTACCTGGAAAACCTCATCGACGCCCGCAGCCGCCCGTTGTCGGCCGGCGCCTGGGGCTTCTCCGAATTGCTGATCGACCAGGGCCTGCTGGCCCAGGGCAAACTGGCGATCATCTCGGCGCGGGGCCTGTTGCCGGATGGCACGCCCTTCAACATTCCCCAGGATGACCTGGCGCCGAGCCCGTTGAATGTCGATGACAACCTGCGCGATGGCTTGGTGTACCTGGCCTTGCCGCTCAAGCGCGCCGGTGCGCGTGACACCGTTGACGAAGGCGAAGCCCTGGGCGCTGCGCGCTACGTGAGCCAGGTGCGCGAAGTGCGGGACGACAACGCACCGTTCGAAAACCAGGCCCCGGTGGCCGTGGGTTCGAGGGCGCTGCGATTATTGATCGCCCAGGATGGCATCAGCGATTACGCCGCCATCGGCCTGGTGCGAATCAAGGAGAAACGCGCCGACCGCGCCTTGGTGCTCGACGATACGTACATCCCGCCGCTGCTGGATGTGGGCGCCTCCAAACCCCTGGCGGCGTTTCGCAACGAACTGCTGGGCCTGCTGCATCAACGCGGCGAAGCCCTTGCCGGGCGGGTGGTGGCGTCCGGTGCCGGCGGTGCCTCGGAGATTGCCGATTTCATGCTGCTGCAACTGGTCAACCGTGCCCAGCCGTTGATCCAGCATTTGAGCCAGTTGAGCCCGTTGCACCCCGAGCGGTTCTACAGCGAGCTGGTAAGCCTGGCCGGGGAGTTCTCGACCTTTACCGCTTCCGGGCGGCGACCGCAGGAGTACCCGCAGTACCAGCACGATGACCTGGCGCTGAGTTTTGCGCCGGTGATGCAAGCCCTGCGTGAGGCGCTGTCCATGCTGATCGACAGCAAGGCCACGCCGATTCCGATCGTCGAAAAAGCCTACGGCATTCATGTGGCCATGCTGGCTGACAAGACCCTGCTCGACAGCGCCAGTTTCATCCTGGTGGTGCGCGCCGATGTGCCTGCCGAGACCCTGCGCAGCCGCTTCGGCCAGCAGAGCAAAATTGGCTCGGTGGAGCACATTCGCGATCTGGTCAACCTGCAATTGCCGGGCATCGGCCTGCTGCCGCTGCCGGTGGCACCACGCCAGCTCCCGTATCACGCCGGCTCCACCTATTACGAACTCGACCGGGGCAGCGAGCATTGGCAACAACTGGCCAACTCCGGCGGTTTTGCGTTCCACATCGCGGGTCAGTTCCCGGGATTGAACCTGGCTTTCTGGGCGATCCGAGGATAAACCGCGATGAACAACGACGATCGTACCCAGTTCATGCCGACCCCCGGTGGCCGTGGCGCCGCCCCGGTCGGCACGGACGCCGGTCGCGCCCAGCCCGCACCGCTGTCGATGCCGGCCGCGCCGGTGTTGACCGGCAACGCCGAAGGTCTCAACCCTCTGGAGAGCGCCGCTGGTCCGCTGCTGGCTTTGCTGACCCGCTTGCGCAACACCATTGCCCACCCGGCGCCGGCGAGCCTGCGGGCGCAACTGCTGGCCTACCTGCGCCAGTTCGAGGAACGCGCCGAGGCTGCCGGCGTGGTGCGCAACGAGGTGTTGCTGGCTCGCTACGCCTTGTGCACTGCCCTGGATGAAGCGGTGTTGAGTACGCCGTGGGGCGGCACCAGCGACTGGGGCAAGCAGAGCCTGCTGATCACCGTGCATAACGAAGCGTGGGGCGGCGAAAAGGTGTTCCAGTTGTTGGAGCATTGCCTGCAAAGCCCCCGCGAACGTTTGTATCTGCTGGAGCTGTTGTACCTGTGCATGTGCCTGGGTTTCGAAGGGCGCTATCGGGTCATGAACGACGGTCGCAGCCAACTGGAGGCCTTGCGCGAACGCACCAGTGCGGTCATCCGCAGCGCCCGTGGCGATTATGAGCGTGAACTGTCGCCCCATTGGCGCGGCGTCACCGTAGCCCGCGACCGGCTGGCGCAATTCATGCCGCCCTGGATCGCCGTGGCCATCGGCGTGGCGTTGCTGCTGGCATTGCTGTTCGGCCTGCGCTTGAAACTGGCCGCCGATGCCGAGCCGGTGTTCAAAAACATTCATGCGCTGGGCGAGATTCCGGTGCAGGCCATCGACCGTCCGGTGGTGCAACCGAAACTGATCGAGCGTCCTCGTCTGGCGGGCTTCCTTGCCGATGAAATCAAGGCCGGTCGGGTGGCTGTCGAAGATGCCGTTGACCGTTCAGTGGTGACCATCCGTGGCGATGAACTGTTCGCCTCGGGCAGCGCCAGCATCGTCGACAATTTCCAGCCGCTGATGCTGCGCATCGCCGATGCCCTGCGCAAGGTCAAGGGCCAGGTCCGGGTGACCGGCCACAGCGACAATCGCCCGATTGCCACCCTCAGGTTTCCATCGAACTGGGCCTTGTCCGAGGCGCGGGCCACGTCGGTGCTGCAAATCCTTTCGGCCAAAACCGGCCAGCCCGAGCGCTTCAGCGCCGAAGGCCGCAGCGACACCGAGCCGTTGGCCTCGAACGCCACGACCGAGGGCCGCGCACGCAACCGTCGGGTCGAAATCACAGTGTTGGCGGAGGGAGTCGAGTGAAGGCGTTTTTCAGTTTTATCATCCGCTGGATCATTCCATTGCTGGGGCTGATCGCCCTGAGCCTGATCATCTGGTTCGTCGGGCCGCTGCTCGAATTCCTGGTGCCCGAAGGCCGGCGCTGGGCGCTGATCATTCTGGTGTTCGCGGTGTGGATCGCCTACCGGGTGTTTCGCATCATCCAGGCCCGCCGTCAGGCCGCCGAAGTCATGCGTAGCCTGGCGGCGCAAACCCCGCCGGACCCGACCAGCATCGCCACCTTTGAGGAGCTCGAAACCCTGCGCCAGCGCATGGACGAAGCCCTGGCACTGTTGAAGAAAGCCAGGCTGGGCGGTGACGAACGCCGCAACCTCTACGAATTGCCGTGGTACGTGATCATCGGCCCGCCGGGTTCGGGCAAGACCACGGCGCTGGTCAATTCCGGGCTGCATTTTCCGTTGGCGGCGCAGTTGGGCGCCGGGGCGGTCCGTGGTGTCGGTGGCACGCGCAATTGCGATTGGTGGTTTACCGATCAGGCCGTGCTGCTCGACACCGCCGGGCGCTACACCACCCAAGACAGCGACGCGACGGTCGATAAAGCCGCATGGCTGGGTTTTCTCGGCTTGTTGAAAAAACAGCGGGCCCGACGCCCGATCGACGGTGCGTTTATCGCCATCAGCCTCTCCGACCTGCTGCTGGGCAGCGACGCCGAACGCGCCGCCCATGCCGCCGCGATACGCCTGCGGATTCAGGAGCTGTACACCCAATTGGGCGTGCGCTTCCCGATCTACCTGATGCTGACCAAGCTCGATCTGGTGCCCGGCTTCATGGAGTATTTCGACACCCTGAGCAAGGAAGAGCGGGCGCAAGTCTGGGGCATGACCTTCGCCCTGGACGACGGTAAAAGCAATGACAGCCCGCTGGCCCATCTGCAAAGCGAATTCGTCGGCCTGGAGCAACGCCTGAACGATCGGCTGGTGGAGCGCTTGCAGCAGGAGCGCGATCCCGCACGACGGGATCTGATCTACGGTTTCCCACAGCAGTTCGGCGCGTTGAAGGATTGCCTGCAAAGCTTCCTCGAGGGCGTGTTCAAACCCAATGCCTTTGAAGAGCGAGTGCTGTTGCGCGGGGTGTATTTCACCAGCGGCACCCAGGAAGGCAGCCCGATTGACCGGCTGATCGGCTCCATGGCCCAGAGCATGAACCTGGACCGCCAGCACCTGGCGCGCCAGACCGGCACCGGGCGCAGTTACTTCATCGAAAAATTGTTCACCGCCGTGGCCTTTGCCGAGCGTGGGCTGGTGGGGGTCAACCCGAAAGTCGAACGTCGGCGCAAATGGATCGCTCAGGGCGTGCTGGCCTCGACCGTGGCCCTGGTGCTGGTGGTCGGGACCTTGTGGTGGATCAGCTACCGCGCCAATCAGACGTATATCGCGCAAGTCGATCAGAAAGTCGTGCCCTTGGGTCAGGCCGTGCAGAACCTCAGCCCGGCACAGCGGGACGTGCTTGCGGTGTTGCCATTGCTCAACGCAGTGAAGCATCTGGCCGACGACTCACCGAACTGGGCCGAAGGCCTGGGCCTGTATCAGGGCGACATGCTTGAAGCCGAGTCCGGCAGCGTCTATCGCAAGCTGTTGATCGCGGTCTTCGCGCCACGCTTGCTCACGCGCATCGAAGAGCAACTGCACGGCGGCGGCCATTCGGATTTCCTTTATGAAGGTTTGAAGGCCTACCTGATGCTCGCCGACAGCGAGCATTACGATGCCGACTTCATCAAGGCGTGGATCGCCCTGGACTGGGACCGCAGCTTGCCGCGCGACTTGCCGGCCGAGCAGCGCGTAGCCCTCGGGGAGCACTTGCAGGCACTGTTCGAGCGCCATCCGCCCACCGCGCGTCTCGACTCGCGACTGATCGATGACCTGCGCCGGCAGTTGCAGCAACTGCCGGTGGCCCAGCGTGTCTATGACCGGATCAAGCGGCAGAAACTGCCGGACGGCATCCCGGACTTTCGTCTCAACGAAGCGGCCGGGCGCGATGCCGCGCTAGTGTTCAGCCGCAAGAGCGGCAAGCCGCTGGGCGAACCCTTGAGTGGCTTCTTCACAGCCAAGGGTTACCGCCAAGGGTTTTTGCTCACCAGCCTGAACCAGACCGGCACCCTGGCCGAGGAGCAGTGGGTGCTCGGTCACGATCAGGCAGAACAACAGAACGTCGCCAGCCTGGCCGCCGACGTGCGTCGCCTGTATTTCCAGGATTTCCAGCGTCAGTGGGACGCCTTGCTGGCGGATATCGACTTCGTACCGATCACCAGCGTGGCCCAGGCCGCCGATGTGCTGCGGGTGATTTCCGGGCCGACCTCGCCGTTGAAAAAACTGCTGGTGGCGGTGGCGAAGGAAACTGACCTGCAACAGGAAGAACGCCTGCTGGCCGCCAAGGGCGCGCCGGTGGACGGCGGGGTCGACAAGCTCAAGGAGCGTTTGGGCACCTTGCTCGGCCAGGAGCAGGCAACGCAAAACACACCTGCGGCCAGTGACGATCCCGTCACCGCGCATTTTGCTGAACTCAACAGCCTCGTCAGCAAGAACGAAGGCGAGCCGGCGGCCATCGACGGCCTGCTGGCCGACATGAACGCCCTGTATGTGCAAGTCAGCGCCATGGTCGGTGCCAGTGGCGACGCCTTGCTCGGTGAAGCCAAGAACCAGGCCGCGGCGGCCGCGACACGGGTCAGCCTCAACGCCGAGCGTCAACCAGCGTTGGTGCAGGGCCTGGTCAAGTCGGTGGTCAACTCCACCACCAACAGCATGATGGGGGGTGTTCGCAATCAACTGAACGCGGCCTGGACCAGCGAAGTGGTGAATATCTATCGCCAGTCTTTGGCCGGGCGTTATCCGATGTCGCCGGGCAGCGCGCGGGACGCGACCCTGGACGACTTCGGCCAGTTCTTCGGCGTGGGCGGGGTGATGGACAACTACTTCCGCAAATACCTGCAGCCGTACGTGGATACCTCGACCCAGGCCTGGCGCTGGCAACCGGGCGCCGCGCAGAAGCTCGGCATCGCCCCGGGCGTGCTGCAAACCTTCCAGCGGGCAGCGGCCATCCGGGATGCGTTTTTCCGTTCCGGCGGCACCCAGCCGATGGTGCGCTTCGAACTCAAACCCGTGGCAATGGACGCCACCATCACCCAGTTTTTGCTCGACCTCGATGGCCAACAATTGAGCTACGACCACGGCCCGAGCCGCCCGACCGCCATGCAATGGCCCAACCCCGGCAGCATCGGCGTGGTGCGGATTTCGATCATGCCGCCCGCGGCCAGCGGTCGGTCCGGCATTACCCTGGATGGCCCCTGGGCCTGGTTCCGCCTGCTCGAGCAATCGGACCTGACCGCCGGCAACTCGCCGGACCGCTTCAACCTGCGGCTGCGGGTCGACGGCGCCAGCGCTTCTTATGAGCTGCGGGCCAACAGTGCCTTCAACCCGTTCAAGAGCCGTGTGCTCAGCGGTTTCAGCCTGCCGGAGCGTTTATGAGCACGCCGGGCTTCTATGGAAAGTTGGCCAGTCGCGGGGATTTTGTCAGCCGTGGCTTGCCGCAGAGTTTTATCGGCCCTTGGGATTCATGGCTGGCGGCGGGTTTGCTCGCCAGTCAGAGCCTCGGGGAGCGTTGGCTGAATGCCTATCTGGTCAGCCCGCTGTGGCGCTTTATGGTCGCGCCCGGTGTGTGTGGGCCGCAGGCCGCCGTGGGGGTGGTGATGCCGAGCGTCGATCGGGTGGGCCGGTATTTTCCGCTGACCGTCGCGGTGCTGCTGGATCACGATGCCGACCCGGCGTCGGTGGTGAGCGGTTCGGACGCCTGGTTTGAACAGGTCGAGCAATTGCTGTTGAGCACGTTGAGCGTGGAGGCGAGCTTCGAAGCCTTCAGTGCAGCGCTGGAGGTGCTGGGCAGTCCGACCTGCCTGCCGCGCACCCCGAGCAGCCGTATTGCCGGCCTGAACCGCTTTGATGCCACCGATCCGCAGGCGCGAATGACTGCCCTCGCCGAACAGGCCTGCGATGGGGCCAGTGTGTGGTGGGGGCAGGGGTCGGAGCGCATTGCCCCCGGCTTATTGCGGTGCCAGGGACTGCCGGCCGCCGCTGATTTTGCGCAATTTTTGCTCGGCCAAGAAGGTGTCGTGTAAATGTGTCCAAGCGTTGGAAAGACATTCAAGTCTGCAAGCAAGAGTCATGTCGGCATGGTCCGCCAGGTTAACGAAGACGCTTGCCTGGACCTGCCGCAACAAGGCCTGTGGGTGGTCGCCGATGGCATGGGCGGGCACGCGGCGGGCGACTACGTCAGCAGTCTGATTGTCGACAGCCTGCGTAGCATTGCCGTGGGCCGCTCGCTGGATGAATACGTCGCGGCGCTGAAAACCGACCTGCTGCGGGTTAACGCGGCCGTGCGCGAAGAAACCGCCAACCGCGGCGTGACCATGATGGGCAGCACGGTGGTGGTGCTGGCGGCGCGTGACTTGCGCGGGGTATGCCTGTGGGCGGGTGACAGTCGCTTGTATCGCCTGCGTGACGGCCGGCTCAAGCGCATTTCGCGGGACCACAGTTACGTCCAGGATCTGCAAGACAGCGGCCTGCTCAGCGAAGCCGAAGCCCGGGTGCATCCACGGTCCAATATTGTCACCCGCGCCATCGGGGTCCAGGCCCAGTTGGAGCTGGCGATGGTCGAGTTGCTGTTGAAGCCCGGCGACAGTTACCTGTTGTGCAGCGATGGGCTGAACAAGACCGTTGAAGACCATGAGATCCGCGACGTGCTGGGCCACGACGAGCCCGGCGAAATCGCCAGCAGCCTGGTGTCCCTGAGCCTGATGCGCGGCGCGCCGGACAACATCACCGTCATCGTTGTGAAGGTGCCGTCATGAACCTCACCGCGAGCATTCTGATCCCGGGCTACGACATCGACGGTGAGATCGGCGAAGGCGCCATGGCCAGCGTTTACCTGGCGACCCAGCGCTCGCTGGAGCGCAAGGTGGCGTTGAAAGTCATGGCCGCCGCGCTGGCAGCCGACCCGAGTTTCTGCGAACGCTTCCTGCGCGAAGGCAAAACCCTGGCGCGCCTGTCTCACCCGCATACGGTCACCATCCATGACATCGGCAATGTCGGTGAGCTGTATTACATGGCCATGGAATACCTGCCCAATGGCACGCTCAAGGAGCGCATTGCCGCTGGCCTGACGCCGGAGCAGGGCCTGATCTACATCCGCCAGATCGCTTCGGCCCTGGGCTATGCCCATGGGTTGGGGCTGGTTCATCGCGACGTCAAACCGGCGAATATTCTGTTCCGCGCCGATGGCACAGCGGTGCTCTCGGACTTTGGCATCGCCAAGTCCCTGGACGACCGCACCCAGTTCACCCAAGCCGGTTTCGCCGTCGGTACGCCCAGCTACATGAGCCCGGAACAGGCGCGCGGCCAGGACATTGACGGCCGGGCCGATCTGTATGCCCTGGGCGTGGTGCTCTATGAAATCCTCGTCGGCAAACTGCCGTACACCGGCAACGACGCGCTCTCCACGGCCCTGGCGCATTTGACCGAACCGCTGCCGGAGCTGCCGGTGCATCACGGTCGTTATCAAGAGGTGCTGCGCAAGCTGTTGGCCAAGGATCCGGCCGAGCGTTTCCCGGATGCAAAAGCGCTGTTGCAGGCGCTGGATAATCTGCCCGGGGAATCAGCTGAAGCGACCACGATCCGGCCGTTGCCCCTTCCGGTGAGCAATGACCTGGCGGGACTGACGCCGGTGTCCATCGACATACCGACCAGCCCCGCGCAGCCACAACCTCAAGCCAAGCCTGTTGCGCCGACGGTGAAGCCGATGTCGCAGTCCACGGTTTCGGAGCAGCGCAAGGGGCCGGTGTTCGCACTCGCCGCCGTCGCGATAGCCGTCGCGCTGGCCTTGGGTGGCGGGGGGTATTGGTGGCTGTCCGGTGACGTCGAAGCGGACGCCAAGGCGCCGGTGGTTTCAGTGCCTGCAGTCAAAACACCGCCACCAGCCGTGGCGCCATCGGTGAACCCGCCCGTGGCGACGGAAGTGGATGACGGTCAGCGTCCGCTGCTGATGGCCGGCAAGAAAACCTTGTTCCAGCGGGTGCTCAGCAAGCCGGGGGCGAAACTCGCCAGTGATCCGGGAGCCACACCCGGCAAGGCCTTGCCGGCGTTTTCCGTGCTGTACGTCTATCAGCGCAAAGAGGTTGCCGGCAGCCCATGGCTGCGCGTCGGCGCCGCCACCGACGGGCGCAGTGACGGCTGGTTGCCAGCCGAACACGTCAGTGACTGGAAGCAAAGCCTGGTGCTCAAGTTCACCGAACGCTCCGGCCGTGCGCCGGTGATGTTTTTGCGTCAACCCGGCGAAGTGGAGCGGTTGCTGGCCGACCCTTCGGTGGCAAAAAACCTGTTGCTCAAGGCCCAGCAGAACCACGAAGACAACCAGCAGGTGCTGGCCCTGGAACCGGCCGCCAGCGCGGTACCGCAAAACCAGTTTTACCTGTTGCCGATCTTCGATTCGCGCGAGGGCTTCGACGAAAACGGCCAGCCGGTGCAGTTGCTCAACGTGGCGTCCATCGACCCCGGCAATGCGCCGAAGGCCGCTGCCAACAACACGCCCATCAGCACCGCTAATGCCGACGCGTTCCGCACCGCCGTGGTGTTGGTCGTCGACACTACCGTGTCCATGCAGCCTTACATCGATCAAGTCCGTGACGTGGTGCATCAACTGCAAACCCGCATCGCCGAGCGCGGCGAGCTGGACAGTGTCAGCTTCGGCCTGGTGGGGTTTCGCAGTAGCACCCAAAAAACCCCGGGCCTTGAATACGTCGCCAAAACCTTGATCACCCTCGAACAAGGACGCGACCCGCAGCGTTTCATGGACCTGGCGCGTCAGGTCAAGGCGTCCACGGTCTCGAGCCATTCGTTTAACGAAGATGCCTTTGCCGGTGTGATGGAAGCGGTCGAGGGCATGGACTGGTCCGGCTATGGCGGGCGCGTGATTCTGTTGGTCACCGATGCCGGTGCCTTGCGCAAGAACGACCCGTATGCCGCCACGCAAATGAACGAGGCCGAAGTGCGTCAGGCCGCGCTGGGCAAGCAGATCAAGATCTACGCCTTGCACCTGCTCAGCGATGCCGGCAAGAAAACCCATGGCGGTGCGCAAAGCCAGTACCGCACCCTGACCGCCGACGCCAACCCGCAGATCGGTGACCTGTACATTCCGGTGCCGGGCGCCGATGTGCGCAAGTTCGGGGAACGGGTGGACGAGATCGGTTCGGTGTTTGCCGACCTGGTGCATCAGGTGCGTAGCGACAAACCGCAAACCGTCCCGCTGCTGAGCGCCGCGCCGAGCCTGACCGACAAATCGGCGGCCGTTGGCTACGCGATGCACATGGACTTTCTGGGGCGTAAAGCCGCCAGCCAGGCGCCGCAACTGGTCAGCGCCTGGACCGCCGACCGCGACCTGACCAACCCGGCACTGCCGGCGTTCCAGGTGTGCGTGATGCTGACCAAATTGCAGCTCAACGACTTGCAGCAATCGCTGAAACTGATCGTCGATGCCGCCCGCAAGACCCAGACCTCACCAAAGGATTTCTTCCAGGAAATCGCCAGCGCCAGTGCCTACATGAGCCGCGATCCCTCGGCTTTGCGCAAGGGTGGCAACCTGGCCGATGGCGGGGTTCTGGGTGAGTACCTGGAAGGGCTGCCCTACCGCAGCAAGTCGCTGAACATGACCCAGGATTTGTGGCTTTCGCTGAGCGTGGCCGAGCAGGAGGACTTTATCGACGAGCTGGACTCCAAAATTCGCCTCTACGAAACCTTCCACAACGACCTGGCCAACTGGGTGCGTTTCGGCGATGCCGAACCCGGTGATGCTTTGTACCGCGTTCCGTTGTCGACGCTGCCGTGATGATGAACCTGAGCGCGGTGCACAAAAGCCGGGGCGTCGGCGGCCAGCGCTACAGCCTGGTGATTCCACGGCTGCAACTGCGTGCCGGTGAACAATGGGCGGTGGTCGGTCCCAGTGGCTGCGGCAAAAGCACGTTGCTCGATTTGCTGGCGCTGGTGCTGGCGCCGGATCAGGCCGGGCAGTTTGATTTTGCGCCCGGCCAAATCAGGACGGACATTGCCAGGCTATGGCGCGCAGAGGCGCACAGTGCCTTGGCGGACCTGCGCCGCCGGCACTTGGGCTACGTGCTGCAAACCGGTGGCCTGCTGGATTTTCTGGACGTGCGCGGCAACATCGACCTGTCGCGCCAACTGCTCGGCTTGAAAGACGATGGCAGCGTGGATCGCCTGGCCGGGGCACTGGATATCGCCGATCAACTGGGCAAAAGGCCGGGCGGCTTGTCCGTCGGCCAACGGCAACGGGTGAGTTGCGCCCGTGCCCTGGCCCATGGGCCGCGTCTGTTGCTGGCCGATGAGCCGACTGCCGCCCTCGATCCGCTGAACGCGGAACGCGTGATGCAGTTACTGGTGACCCACGCCCGCGAACTCGGCGTGTGCTGCGTCGTCGCCACCCACGACGAGTCACTGGCCCGCGCCAGCGGTTTGCAGGTGCGGCGCATCAGTTGTCATCGCGACGTCGATGGCGGTGTCACCGCCACTCTAGGGGAGGCCTGCTGATGCGCGGCGCGCTGGTGGCTTCCCTGGCCTGGCAGGATTACCGCAACGATGCGTGGCTGTCGGCCTGTTCGGTATTGGCGCTGGTGGCGGTGATCGCGCCGCTGCTGGTGCTGTTCGGTTTGAAATTCGGCCTGGTCAGCAGTTTGACCGAGCGCCTGGAAAACGACCCGGCCACCCGGGAAATCATCCCCTTGGGTGGCGGCCGATTCAGTGCCGCGTTTATCGAACAATTGAGCCAGCGCAGCGACGTGGCTTTCGCCTTGCCGCGCACCCGACAAATTGCCGCGACAGCGGATCTGAGCGCTGGCGCTTCGACGGTGACCGTCGAAATGATCCCCAGCGCCGCCCACGATCCGTTACTCGGCAATCTGCCGGTGCCCCAAGGGCTGGATCAGGTGCTGCTCAGCCAGACCACCGCCGAAAAACTCGGAGCCAAGGCCGGTGATTGGTTGCAGGCCAGTTTTGGCCGGCAGGTGGCCGGTCGTGGCGAGGCGCAGCGTACTCGCGTTCAGGTGCTGCAGGTTCTGCCGCTGGAAGCCTTCGCCCGGGACGGATTGTTCGCACCGTTGACGTTACTGGAGGCGGCTGAAGATTACCGGGACGGCCGCGCTGTGCCGGTGTTCGGTTGGCCAGGTGATGCTGTGGGCGCCACGGAGCAGCGGGTGTATCCGGCGTTTCGCCTGTACGCCCGCAGCCTCCAGGATGTCGAGCCGCTGCGTCAGTACTTCGCTGCGCAGAATCTGTTGGTCTCGACCCAGGCCCAGGCCATTGCCCAGGTGCAATCGCTGAGCCGCAACCTGTCGATCGTGTTCTGGATCATCGCCGGATTGGCCCTGACGGGAGCGTTCGCGGCGATTTTTGCCGGGGCACTGGCGGCGGTCGAGCGCAAGCGTCGAGCGTTATCGGTGTTGCGCCTGCTGGGGTTTTCCACGGCGGCGTTGCTGTTGTTTGTAGTGGTGCAGGCGCTGTACAGCGCCGGCCTGGCCGCCCTGTTGAGTGCCGGGCTGTATGGCTTGGCGCAATCGGGTCTGAACCATTTATTTGCGCAGATGCCGGGCGAGTACGCCAGCCATCTGCTGGCGCGTCACTACGCGTTGGCCCTGGCGGCAGTGCTCGGCGTCAGTGCCGTGGCGGCGGTCTGTGGCGGCTGGCGAGTGGCGCGTATCCAGGCGTGTGAAGGAATCCGAGATGTATAAGTTACTGGGCGCCGCCGTGGCGCTGAGCCTGGCCGGCATGGTCTGGGCTAATGAAAGCACCGACAAACTGGACAACCCCAAGCCGTTGCCCGATGACGTCAGCCTGCCGCTGCCGTGCGAAGGGCAGATGGTGTTCCGTTACGTCTACATCTTGGCGCAGGGCAGTCTGGACGACCGCGAAATCAGCCTCGGTTACCCGTTCAGCGAAGGCGAGGCCGGGTATCAACAGTCGTTCATCTCCGGTTACCGCCGGGACTTTATCAACGGCCAGTTCACCCTCAAGGATCTGCCCAAGGACTGGAGCAAGAGCATCACCCCGTTGATGCCCAAGACCGACGCCAACACCCCGCTCAAACCGATGCTCTATTTCATCGGCAAATACGAGGTCACCGCCCGCCAATACGCGCAGGTCATGGCCCAGGCGCAATCGTTGGCCAGCGGCGAGCCGGCGCCGGCCTGTGAAGCCCTGCAAGCCGAGCTTCCCCAAGGCATGGCCGGGCGTTTGCCCAAGGTGAAATTGTCGCGGTTCGAGGCCGAACGCTTTTCGGCGGTGTACAGCGCCTGGCTGATGAAATACCACAAGGACCTGCTGCCGGTGAGCGGTCGCGGCACCTCGGCCGAGGAGGGCGGGCTGGGTTTTGTGCGCTTGCCGACCGAAGTCGAATGGGAATTCGCTGCCCGTGGCGGGCAAGCCGTCAGCCGTCAGGACCTGGAAGGGCGCCTGTTTCCCCGGCGTCTGGACGGCAGCGAAAGCGACGGACCGCTGGCCGATTGGGCAGTCTTCAATCAAGTCGCCGGCGGCACCGGCCAGGCTGCGCGGTTGATGCCGATCGGTACCAAACTGCCAAACCCCATTGGCTTGTTCGACGTGATCGGCAACGCCGCCGAAATGGTCCAGGAGTCCTTCCAACTGGTGCACGCCGGACGCCGCCAGGGCACTTATGGCGGCTTCGTGGTCAAGGGCGGCAACTACCTGGAAGGCGAGGGCACCTTGTTCACCGGGATGCGCCGCGAGTACCCGCTGTTTGCCACCGACGGCACCGAACAAAACAACGAAACCACCGGGTTCCGGGTCGCGATTGGCGCGTTGTCGGCACCGCGTTCGCGCTACAAGGAACTGTTTGCCCAGTGGCAGAAAGAAGGGCGGCTGGCTTCGCTGACCGATGCCATCGACGACGCCCAGGACCCGACCAAACGCCTGGACAGCATCATTGCTGCCAGCGTCGACCCGCGCCTGCAAGCCGAGTTGGGGCTGGTCAACGAAGAGCTCAAGCGCAACGTCTCGCTCATCGCCCAGCAGCGCGAAGAAGCGGCCGGCAACCTGATCCAGTCGGCGGCCCTGGTGGCCGAGACCATCAACAACTACAACATTCGCCTGACCAATTTGCACAAGAGTCGCCAGCAGGCCGTGGACGCCAAGGACGAGGCCAGCGCCAAGCTGTTCGCCACGGCCATCGACAACGGCCGCAGCGCGCTGGACGGCGCGGTGGCGATCTATATCGACAACCTGGCGACCGGCACGCGCTACACCGATGCCGTGATCCAGGCGCAGTTTCAACGCATCAAGGAAGAGTTGGAGCGCAAGCCGGTACTGGGCAAAAGCCTGGTGACGCGCGCGACGTTATTCGTTCGCCATGTCGGTGACTATCGTCAGCAACGACGAGCCGACCCGGCGGCGATATTGAAGGAACTGCTCGCATCGAACGCTCAGCGGTCTTGATCGTTCGTTGTACAGCGAGCCTGGAAGGGACTCAGGCGGCGGTGGGCCGTGCTGAGCGAGTCAAACTTAAAAGAGAACACAACTATGCTTTCCTCTCGTAAACCTTTTGCTTCGGTTTCCAAGCGTCATCTGCTGCTGGTCGCCGTCGGCTTCAGCACCGTACTGACCGGCTGCGCCACGTCGCCGACCTCCAAGGTCGCCTCGAGCACCAAAGTCGAGTACTACCCGAACTGCTACGAGCCGGTGCAGCACCTGCGTGCCACCGATTCGAACATGACCAAGTCGGTCGTCACCGGCGCGGCCGTCGGCGCTGTCGGCGGTGCCCTGCTGGGTGCCCTGACCGATTCCGAGAACCGTGGCCGCAACGCCGCCATCGGTGCAGCGGGCGGTGCCCTGGCGGGTGGCGCGGCTGGCTACTACACCGAACGTCAGAAGCAGATCGCCGATGACAACCAGCGCATCGCGTCCTACGCCTCCGACGTCAACAAAAGCGCCGCCGACATCGACCGCAGCACCGCGTATGCCAAGGCTTCGCAACAGTGCTACCAGAGCGCGTTCACCAAACTGGTCGCCGACCGCAAGGCCAAGACCGTCAACGACACCGAGGGCCGCAAGCGCCTGGCAGAAATCGTCGCGGGCCTCAAAGAGTCCAACGACCTGATCGTCGCGGTGAACGGTAAAGCCAGCGAAGACCTGAACAACTACACCCAGGCCTACGAAAAAGACCTGCAGCAAGTCGGCGTGCAGCGCACCGACGTGGTCACCGTGGCGACCGCCGACACCACACCGGTCGTGACGCCAACCAAGAGCAAAAAAGCGGTGAAACCGGCGAAAAAACCGGTGCTGCCAACCGTGCCGAAAGAAGCGGTCACCACCGAGAAAACCCTGCAAACCGCACAAGCCAAACAGGCGGAAAGCAAACAAGTCGCCAGCGCAGGCACCACTCAGGTCAACAGCATGTGCAAGAACCCGGATCTGGGCGACTGGGCCCCGGTACCTTGCCCGAATGTTTGATTGAGTTTTCTGTAGGGCTTTGATCATTCCCACGTGTTGCGTGGGGATGATCTGTACTGGCTATGCCTTGGCGCCATGCGCCGCCATCTCCTGCGCTTGTAAATGATCCAGCGCTCGCGTCACCAGCAATGCACCCGTCGGCCATGCGACTGAGTACCAAGGCTACAAAGCGGCGTGAGCCGTCCATATCGTCGGCGAGGTCGGCGACGATGGAATGAAAACCTGCAGGATGTTAACGGCGGCGAAAGCACGCTTTACCAGAGCCCAAATCCACCGCGAGGCAATCGGGTTCAATCGCCAACTGGAGGTCGTCGAACAAGACTCCCAAATTTTCTTTCGTATTGTCGGGCAAGGTGTCAGCTTTTAGCGTCAGGGTGTTGCCTTCGACATGCCAAGTCCCTTTGGCAATACCGTCTGCGCTTCCATAAGTTATCCCTCCGGCAAAAGTGCCGTCCTTTCGCAGCAGCAATTCCGCTCCTATTTCCATTGCGCCGTGCAAGAAATAATGCCCGTCCAGCGAACTGGACTCTGCTGCGGCGTAGGCAAGAGGCTGCCACATAAGCGCTGCGAAAAGTAATGTTCTTAAATCCATGTATTTGCGCTCCTTACCAACTTCCATAGGGGATACCGAACTTGTCGATGTAGGCTTTGGACTCTTCTGAAAGCGGCCGATGTTTTCCATTGGACGTGCCCCCGTAGGGACCTTTGGGGCTGATAGTGCCTTGGACTCGGGTGACTTCGGTCGATTTAAGACAAGGCCCACCCAACCACACCTTGGCGATTCCTCCTGGCGCCAGACCGATGGTCAAAAACTTTCGGTAATCGGTTTTCCATTTGCCTACCGCACCGCAATAAGCTTTTTCACCCTTGAGCATGGTGTCACGCGCAGATTCGGGGATCTCGATGTAGGCCCCGTAGGTCTGCGGTTCTGCCATGGACTGCCAACGTACATAGACCAAACGAGGCAGGTCAGCCCCGATGACATACCGGCCTTTTCCTCCGGGATTTTCTCGCCATCCCGCTGGTTTGCCTCTGAACTCGGACGGTACGCCTTTGCTCATTGCTCGTGGATACCCCATAGCCGGTATACCGCTGCCCGCGCGAAGGAACACGCGCTCATTGATATCAACGACACTGGCCGTTTCGATCCAGACTTCCATATAGTCAGGCGAAAAAAAATCAAGGCTCCACGCGTCATAAGGTAGTGATCTGCTCTCGACAGAGGCACATCCTCCCAACAACACAAATAGCAGCGCAAAGCCGGACTTAAGCAAGGGTGAGCACCTATGCATTGGGATGCACCACGCGTTTATAGTTTTCGGCAGGTCGATTAATAAACACGATGTTCAGATCGCTGTTGTTCCAGCCTTTGGCAGCATTCCAGTTGGCAGACAGATGGATGTAGCGGCGGTAGAGCAACTCCTCTTCGTCGAGGCTCAGGTTCGTTCGGCGAGTGGCGCCTAACGCGTAAGCCATCAGTTTTTCGGCAATCGATTTCAGCTCTGTCGGTAATGCATACGTTTGATCCTCTTCGTCAATAACCTTGAACGGGACGTCGTGCCGGGCCCCCAACTCGCGCATGATTCGCAGGTAAACCAACGCCAGATCGTTGCGCACAGTCCGCTGACTGCGCACTGCTGCATACACATTTTTCGACTTGGATCTGTCGCCTTTTGCGTTGTTGGTTACCTCCTCGGCCCAGGTTTGCACCTCCAGTGCAAGCCCATACAGGTTAAGTTGATCCTGAAGGCGACCTAGCTCTTGCTCAGCCCAACGATAGGCGGTTGACGCTGTGTAAGGCACGTAAAGTTCCATGTCGCGGCTGCAGCGCGGCTTGCTAAGCAGAACTCGTTCAATGAAGTTTGGTATATACCCACCACCCAAGTCGGAGTGGACGCCGGGCAGCTCGATATCGGCAGCACCGGCGTTGTTGAGCGAAAAGTTGTGGCGGCGCTCGTCCCGAGCCACCAAATGCACGACTTTTTTTGCCACATCGGGCGCTAGATACAAGTTGACACCGGGATTGTTGGCGTCGTGAACGCTAAAGTCACCGTCAGCCATGTTGGCTACTGCGGCAACGGTGTCGAAGATGCCGATAAAGTTGATGGAGACATCGGTGTTGGTGCGCCAGGAAAAGTCCTCGGTAAACAACGTCGCATTGGCTGATAGCAGCGCTGCCAATGGGCTCTTCTCTCCTTTCCGTACTTCATTGGCAAAATGCCGTGCAGCTGCGGCACCGCGACTGAAACCGAAGATATCGAACTCGACACGTTCAGCCTTTCGATCAGGATTAGACAGTTTGAACTGCTCGACCCTTTCAAGAATAAGCGCTGGACTCTGCGCAACCCGCGCTGATACACCGTGTGCACCTACGCCGGTCATGGGTGAAAAAAGTGAATCCTCTCCACCACTGCTGGTACCGATACCCTCCAGATAAACGGGGATGTACCCGATGGTTTCGTCATCAGGCAATAACCGCTGACTGTCATCGGTGTACAGTTCATACAACTTCGCCACATTACTCGCGTCATTCCCATAACTGTCATCCGGCGTGTTCCCCAAACCGTCATACCCATGCGCCTGACAAAACCGCTGAATATCTTCAGCCTCCTCCAGCAGATTCACATCCCGGGCATAACACCCTGCGACCTTCTCACTGTTGGATCGGTTGTTCCCGGTGCCATCAAAAAACACCCCGATCCGTAATGTAATTCCTTCTTCAGCTTCGACCTCTTCCTCCTCTTCCTCCAGCGCCTCTGCCGCAGTGTCTTCCGTTGGCACAGGCACGGCTGGCGCCAGCAAGCCCGCCATTGCTCCCGGCAACAAGGCTTGAGCGGCCATGCCCGCCATCGGTGATCCGCCCTGCTCAATCTCGCTACTACTGAAAATCCCGTCAGCATTGATCACGATGTGCTGACCGCCGACCTTCAAGGTAATGCTCTCGCCCCCATCCAGTACAAGGTGTGTACCGGCCTTGATGTGCAGCTGCTCGCCGGCCTCGATGACCAGCGTGTCATCAACTCTCGTATGGCTGCTCCCGGCCACCTGCAGATAGTCATTGGTCCTGAGTTGCACCTTGCGATCCGCCATGACCGTGCGATGCTCTTCCGCCTCCAGCACCGTAATGCTGTCGCCCTTGATGGTTTCCCGGCGCTCGTTGCCCACTTCCAGCCGGCTGTCATTGACGACCTTCTGCTCCATATCCCGCTGAGCACGCAGATAGATCAACTCCTGCCCGGCGCGGTCTTCAATCGACAGTTCGTTGTAACCGCCGGTGGAGGGAGAGCTGTGGCTGCGCAGTACGGTTCTGGTTTTGTTTTCGGGCAAGGGGTAGGGCACAGACGTCACGCTGTTAGACGCGCACCCGGTGATTAGCGGCTTGTCGGGATTACCGTCCAGGAACGTCACGACGACTTCCATGCCGACACGCGGGATAGTCGCCGCCCCGTATCCTTCACCCGCCCAATTGGATGAAACCCTCACCCAGCAACTGCTCATTTGGTTGTTGAGTTCTGCCCGGTCCCACGGGAATTCGATTTTCACGCGCCCGTATTCATCGCAATAAATCTCTTCGCCCACCGGCCCGGTGACGCGGGCGGTCTGGCTGACCAAGGGTTCTCGGTAGGGCAGCGGTGGTCGGAAGGCCACGTCCCACGGAATTGCCGTGAATTTATTGCGGTAGCCTTGGGTGAATCCGTCCTTGGGTTGGGGGTCGTGGATAAGCGCTTCTTCGAGAGATTGAGGCTGTTTCCCTACGTGAGTAACACTGAGCAACAACCACAGATCGTTGTACTTTTTGCATGGGTGTTCGGTGATTCCGAAGAAGTGGCCGCAGCGCAACATGGGTTGATCGCTTTGCCCCTTGGCTACTGCATAGTCAGTACGGTGTCGTTCCAGTGCCTGTTGGACCAGCTGTTTACCGCGCTTTCCGGTCACCATCTGCAATGGGAAGCGGTAATCTTCGAGAGTTGGGGCGACTTCGGAGGTGACGCTGTTTTCCAATAACAGACTGGAGCGTTGGAAGTCATAGTCCCGGCGAGTGACCTTACTGGTTCGGGTCTTGTAGATCAGGGAGAGTTGGTCGATAACCGGGTGCTCCGCCACCATGTCCGAGCTTTGGCGGTAGGGGGTTTCGCCCAGTGTGGGAACGAAGACCTGATCCTCGGTAAACACCAGCAAATGGCCGTCCCGGGAATGCTGGTGATGCCATCCAATACCGTCCTCGGCGCACAGCCGTTGGACGAATTCGAAATCACTTTCCCCGTACTGCACGCAGTACTCGCGCTCGGGACTTGTTCTGACGTGGAAAGTAAATGCATTGGCCTGGATGCCGTGACCCTTGAGCACCTTGGTGACGATTTGCGGCACCGTCAGGTGCTGGAAAATCCGTTGGTTGTGGCTGAACTGCAAGTAGTACAGCGCGGGCACCAGAGTCAGGTGATAGCGGGTCAGGCGTTCACCAGATTCTCCCGCGCCCACGTCTTCAATACGGCCATGAATCCCTTCGCCGTTCAGGCCGAACTGGAGAAAGGCCGGTTGGCTGAGCAGGCTCTCCAGATCGACATCGGGGTACTCGCTGACCAGGTCGACGTGAATTGAATACAAGGAGCTGATGGTTTCAGTGCCTTCAAAGGCCAGCACTTTGAAATCGTTGCGGACCGTCGGAATCACAAGCGTGAACTGGGCAGCATTGGCCGGTGCGAACATGCGCTTATCCTTTTGCTGTTTAGTCGCTCATCCTTAAGCTGAAAGAGATTCAAATCGCGATGCCCAAGCCAAACCTGGTCTGGACAGGCGTCAATGGCTGAACACGCTAACAAGGCATGAGTGGGATTGATGTAGGAAGGGATCGCGACGTCCGGCCAGAAACTTCCCAAGTTCAGAATGTTGGGCACATAAATTGTTATCAATTTAATGTTGTTTTTTACTTGGCTGTTGGTGTTCGCCGAATTGTTTGTTGATATCAGTAATGTTTCGGAATGGTCCTACATTCAACGCTTTTTATTTTTGGCATGCTTCACGCCCCATCAAGAGCAGACTCATTACTGAATGCGGAAATGGTTGTGATTTATCCAAAGGATGGCTCTATTCCAGTGGTTTGTGACGAGGTTGTCATGCGATGAGATGTCGGTTCGACATCATTAGTGCTTCTGCTACATATAGGGAAAATTCCTACGAGCGGCAGAGATACTTCGTCTTGCTATCTGATTAGATGCTTTCCAGTGGTTGCAATGTGCCAACTTTGAAGGAGTAAGGCCTCAATAAGGAGAGGCTCTTAGTTGTTCTTTTATGCTGCCAAAAGTCATTGGGATTTCAATGGGCAATGACAGTTTTTCTAACTAAAGGCCACAGATGTCCCACTCAAGCAAACTTTCCGCCCATTACCTTGAACTCGCAAAAGTCTCTGTTTCCGA
>NZ_JAAUOE010000034.1:0-23626 GCF_017114915.1 Pseudomonas frederiksbergensis | reverse complement strand
GCGAGGATGTTCGTTTTTCGAGCGAATACGAGGCATTGGAAAGCGAGCTGGCCAAAGCTCAGTCCATGCACGAAAGCGGTCAGGTCGACTGGCTGAAAATCCGTGAAAACAGCGAAAACCTGCTGCGCACGCAATCCAAGGATTTGCGTGTCGGCGCGTGGTTGACCTGGGCGCTGTACCAGCGCGAATCCTTCCAGGGGCTGTTGGCCGGCCTCGGTTTGCTGCACCACCTCTGTGAAAATCACTGGGCCGAGATTCACCCGAACAAGGCCCGCACCCGCTCCGCCGCCATCAGCTGGCTGTTGCCGCGCCTTGAGCAGGTGCTGAACGAAAACGTCGCGATCAAAGAGCAGCTGCCGCTGTTCCGCCGTCTGGTCGAACATCTGGAAGGCCTCGACGTCGCGTGTACCGAGCACTTGGGCGATGACGCGCCATTGCTGCTGCCGATCTCCCGTCGCTTGAAAAACATGGTCCAGCGCGCCGCTGACAACCAGCCGGAGCCCGGTGTAGTGGGCGCGGCGGTAGCCCAGGTCAAGCAGGCCGCGACGCAGCTGTTCACCCCCGGCGCGCCGATCGACAACGAAAAAGAAGCTCATAAGGCCCTGCGCGCCCAGCAGGAAAGCGCCCGTCCGTTGTGCGCCTGGTGGCTCAAGCAGAAAACCACCGACCTGCGTGCCCTGCGCCTCAATCGTACGCTGCTGTGGCTGCCCATCGACGCGGTGCCCGAGCGCAATGCCGAACAGATCACCGCCCTGCGCGGCGTGCCGGCAGACAAACTCAAGACCTATCAGGACCGCTTCGACCAAGGGAAATACGCTGACCTGCTGGTGGAGCTGGAGGCGAGCCTGGCGAAGGCGCCGTTCTGGTTCGATGGCCAGCGAATGGTCTGGGAGTGCCTTCAGGGGCTGAACGCCGAGATGGCCATGCGCGAAGTGGAAATCCACTTCGCGCTTTTGGTTCAGCGCCTGCCCGGCATCATCGAGTTGCGTTTCCACGACGGCGCGCCGTTCGCCGATCCGGCCACCCGCGCCTGGATCGGCGCTCACGTCATGCCGCATCTGCAAAGCGCCAGTGCGCCGCGCAAGGTCGAAGTCGCTGATACCCAGCCGGCCTGGGAACTGGCCCTGGAAGAGGTCATGCCGATTCTGCGCAAGGACGGCCTCAAGGCCGCCGTGCAAATCCTCAAGCAGGGCCTGCAAAGCGCCCACGGCGGGCGGGTTCAATTCTTCTGGCAGTTCGCCCTCGCGCGGCTGTGCTTCATGGCCAAGAAATACGAACTGGCCAAGACCCAGCTCGAAACCCTCGACCAAACATTACAGGACTCAGGCCTGCACGCCTGGGAGCCCGATCTTGCGCTGGAAGTGCTGCACCTGCTGTATAGCTGCTGCGAGTTGTTACCGCAGAACCATGCAGTGCGTGAACGCAAGGAAGAGATTTATCGCAGGTTGTGCCACCTCGATCTCGAAGTGGTACTCGAATAGGCCCCAGGGCCACAACCGCAAGGAGAAAAGCCATGGCCAAAGAAGGCTCGGTCGCCCCCAAGGAACGCATCAACGTCACCTTCAAACCCGCCACTGGCGGTGCTCAGGAAGAGATTGAACTGCCGTTGAAGCTACTGGCAATCGGCGACTACACCCACCGCAAGGACGAACGCAAAGTCGAAGATCGCAAGCCGATCAGCATCGACAAGATGACCTTCGACGAAGTGCTGGCCAAGCAAGAGTTGAGCCTGACCCTGAGCGTGCCGAACCGTCTTCAGGAAGAAAGCGACACTGAAGAACTGGCCGTGCAATTGCGCGTCAACTCGATGAAGGACTTCAACCCGGCCTCGCTGGTCGAGCAAGTGCCCGAGCTGAAAAAACTGATGGAACTGCGCAACGCGCTGGTGGCCCTCAAAGGCCCGCTGGGTAACGCGCCTGCGTTCCGCAAAGCCATCGAAGGCGTGCTCGCCGACGACGAATCCCGCGGTCGCGTACTGGGTGAGCTGGGCCTGAACGCCGCAGCCCCGGACGCCTGAGCCCCCATCAGCCAAGGAAGCCAACAATGAGCACTAGCGCAGCACAGCAAAAGAGCAACGAGAGCGAATACAGCATTCTCGACAGCATCATCGCCGAAACCCGCCTGACCCCGGACGACGAAGCCTACGACATCGCCAAACGCGGTGTGTCGGCGTTCATCGAAGAGCTGCTCAAGCCGCAGAACAACGGTGAGCCGGTCAAGAAGGCCATGGTTGACCGCATGATCGCCGAGATCGATGCCAAGCTCAGCCGTCAGATGGACGAAATCCTGCACCACCCGGACTTCCAGTCCCTGGAATCGTCGTGGCGTGGTCTGCAGTTGCTGGTCGACCGCACCAACTTTCGCGAAAACATCAAGATCGAAATCCTCAACGTCTCCAAGGACGACCTGCTGGACGACTTCGAAGATTCGCCGGAAGTGATGCAGTCGGGCCTGTACAAGCACATCTACACCGCTGAATACGGTCAGTTCGGTGGTCAGCCGGTGGGCGCGATCATCGCCAACTACTACATGTCCCCAAGCTCGCCGGACGTGAAACTGATGCAGTACGTGTCCAGCGTCGCCTGCATGTCCCACGCGCCGTTCGTCGCCGCGGCCGGCCCGAAATTCTTCGGCCTGGAAAGCTTCACCGGCCTGCCGGACCTGAAGGATCTGAAAGATCACTTCGAAGGCCCGCAATTTGCCAAATGGCAGAGCTTCCGCCAGTCGGAAGACTCCCGTTACGTTGGCCTGACTGTGCCGCGTTTCCTGCTGCGTAACCCGTACGACCCGGAAGAAAACCCGGTCAAGTCGTTCGTGTACAAAGAAACCGTCGCCAACAGCCACGAGCACTACCTGTGGGGCAACACCGCCTACGCGTTCGGCACCAAGCTGACCGACAGCTTCGCCAAATTCCGCTGGTGCCCGAATATCATCGGCCCGCAGAGCGGTGGCGCGGTTGAAGACCTGCCGTTGCACCACTTCGAAAGCATGGGCGAAATCGAGACCAAGATTCCTACCGAGGTATTGGTCAGCGACCGTCGTGAATACGAACTGGCCGAGGAAGGTTTCATCTCCCTGACCATGCGCAAAGGCTCCGACAACGCGGCGTTCTTCTCCGCGAGCTCGGTGCAGAAGCCGAAGTTCTTCGGTATCAGCGCTGAAGGCAAGGCTGCAGAGCTGAACTACAAACTCGGCACCCAACTGCCGTACATGATGATCGTCAACCGCCTGGCTCACTACTTGAAAGTGCTGCAGCGCGAGCAACTCGGTTCGTGGAAAGAACGCACCGACCTCGAACTGGAACTCAACAAGTGGATCCGCCAGTACGTGGCCGACCAGGAAAACCCGAGCGCCGAAGTCCGTGGCCGTCGTCCGCTGCGTGCTGCGCAAATCATCGTCAGCGACGTTGAAGGTGAGCCGGGCTGGTACCGCGTCAGCCTGAACGTGCGCCCGCACTTCAAGTACATGGGGGCCGATTTCACCCTGTCGCTGGTTGGCAAGCTGGACAAAGAGTAAACGGAGCGACTCATGACTGGATACGGCAGCCTTTTCGAGCGCCTGAATGGCGACGCGGAGCAACGCGTTGGCTGGAGCCGCGAGGTTTCCCTCATGGCGTCGGTGGCTGCCCATCTGGCCAAGATGCTCAGCACCCGTGCGGGCAGCGTGCAAACGCTGTCCGATTACGGGCTACCCGATCTCAATGACATGCGCCTGAGCCTGCACGATTCCCTGAGCCAGGCCCGTCGGGCCATCGAAAGCTTCATCGAAGCCTACGAGCCGCGCCTGAGTAATGTGCGTGTCATCTCCCTGCCGCGTGAAAACGATCAGCTTCGCCTGTCCTTCAGCATCGAAGGCCTGCTGGAAGTTGATGGTTTCAAGCGCCAGGTCAGTTTCGCCGCGCGCCTGGATGGCAGCGGTCAAGTCAACGTCAGCTAACGACTTTCAGGTAACCCCCGTGTCCTTTAACCACTACTACCAAAGCGAACTCACCGCACTTCGCCAGTTAGGTCGTCGTTTCGCTGAGCGTAGCCCGGCGTTGGCGCCTTTTCTCGGTCAGGCCGGGCGGGATCCGGATGTGGAGCGGTTGCTGGAGGGCTTTGCCTTTCTGACTGGTCGCCTGCGCCAGAAGCTCGACGACGAGTTGCCGGAGCTGAGCCATTCGCTGATGCAACTGTTGTGGCCCAACTACATGCGGCCGCTGCCGGCGTTCAGCATTTTGCAGTTCGACCCGTTGAAGCGTTCCGGGCCTGCGTTGAGGGTCGAGCGTGACACACCGGTGGAGAGTGTGCCGGTCGATGATGTGCGTTGCCGTTTCCGTACGTGCTACCCGACCGAGGTGTTGCCGCTGGATCTGGTTGCGCTGAATTACTCGGTGAAGGGCGACGGTTCACTGTTGAGTCTGCGCCTGGAGATGAGCGCTGATGGTCATCTCGGCGAGTTGGCGCTGAGTCGTCTGCGCCTGCACTTCGCCGGCGAGCGCTACATCAGCCAGATGCTTTACCTGAGCCTGTTGCGCAATCTCGAAGGCATCGAGTTGATCCCGCTGGACGGTGCCGGCAAGGCCATCAACGGGGTGAGCGGCCAGCCGATGGCGTTCAAGATGCCCGGCGACCGGGTGCAGCCGGTGGGTTTTGCCGAAGAGGAGGCGTTGATCCCGTATCCGCTGAACACTTTCCGTGGCTATCGCTACCTGCAGGAATATTTCGCCTTCCAGGATAAGTTCCTGTTCATCGACATCAACGGTCTGGACCTGCTCAAGGCGCTGTCGGAAGACACGCTTAAACAAATGCGCGGTCTCGAATTGCGCTTCGACATTCGCAAGAGCGGCATCATGCGTATGCGCCCGACCCTTGATAACGTGAAGCTCTACTGCACGCCGATCGTCAACCTGTTCAAGCACGACGCACTGCCGATCCGCCTCGACGGCAAGCAGGACGAATACCTGCTGCTGCCCGCTGAATACGACCTGGAAAATTGCGGCGTGTTCTCGGTCGAAACCGTAACTGGCTGGAAGCCCGGTGGCCTGGGTTATCAGGAATACGTGCCGTTCGAATCCTTCGAACACGACCCGAGTTTCGACGTGCCCACCAGCCGTCCGCATTACAGCATCCGCCAGCGTTCGTCCTTGCTGCACGACGGCCTCGACACCTACCTGAGCTTCGGCATCCGACACACCGAGGCCCATGAAACCCTGTCGATCGAGCTGATGTGCACCAACCAGAACCTGCCGCGAAAGCTCAAACTCGGCGACATCTGCAAGGCCTGCGAAGAGACCCCGGAGTTCCTCAGTTTCCGCAACATCACCCCGGCCACATCGAGTTTTGCGCCGCCGCTGAACCGTGACTTCCTCTGGAAGCTGATCAGCAACATGTCGCTCAACTACCTGTCGCTGGCCGACGTCAATGCGTTGAAGGTGATTCTCGAAACCTACGACCTGCCGCGCTACTACGACCAGCACGCGGGAAAAGTCAGCAAACGCCTGCTCAGCGGGCTCAAGTCGATCAAGCACCAGCACGTCGACAGATTGCACCGAGGGTTGCCGGTTCGCGGGTTGCGCACCGAGCTGACCATCGATCCGCAAGGGTATATCGGCGAGGGCGACCTGTTCGTGTTCGCTTCGGTTCTTAACGAGTTTTTCGCACTCTACGCCAGTCTCAATTCGTACCACGAGCTGCGGGTTAAAAGCACACAGGGAGAGGTGTACCAATGGACGCCACGTATGGGCCTGCAGCCCCTGCTTTAAGTGGGCTGACCCGGGTAATACGCGAGTACTCGCTGTTCCAGGCCGTGCTGCTGGTCATTGACCGATTGCGTGGGGAACACCCGGACCTGAGCGAAGACGACCTGTACGACCAGCTGGAATTCCAGGCCAACCCGAGCCTGGGTTTCCCTGGCAGTGACGTTGATCGTGTGGAGTTTTTCGAAGAGCACGGGCAGATGCGCGCGCGCCTGTGTTTCAACCTGATCGGCTTGGTCGGTTCCGGCTCGCCGTTGCCGGCGTTCTATGGCGAACAGGCCCTGGGCGACAGCGAAGACGGTAATCCGACCCGCAACTTCCTCGATCTGTTTCACCATCGCCTGCAACGGCTGATGCTGCCGATCTGGCGCAAATACCGCTACCGCGCCAGCTTCCAGAGCGGCGCCCTCGACCCGTTTTCGGCGCAGCTGTTTGCCCTGATTGGCCTGGGTGGCGAAGAGATTCGCAAGGCCCAGGAGCTGAACTGGAAACGCCTGCTGCCGTACCTCGGCCTGCTCAGCTTGCGCGCGCACTCGGCGGCGTTGATCGAAGCGGTGCTGCGCTACTACTTCAAGCACGCCGAGCTGACCATCGAGCAGTGCATTGAGCGCCGCGTCGAAATCCTCGACGAGCAGCGCAATCGCCTCGGTCGCGCTAACAGCATGCTCGGCGAAGACCTGGTGCTGGGCGAGCACGTGCGCGACCGCAGCGGCAAATTCCGCATTCACGTCCGTGAGCTCGACTGGCAACGCTTCCACGAATTCCTGCCGATCGGTTTCGGCTACCAGCCGCTGTGCGCGCTGGTGCGGTTCACCCTGCGTGACCCGCTCGATTACGACATTCGCCTGGTGCTGCGCCAGGAAGAAATCCGCGAACTTCGCATCGGTGAGCAGAACGCCTGTCGTCTGGGGTGGACCAGTTGGCTGGGCCGCGAAAAAGCGGACGGCGTGGTGACCCTGGGCAGCAAAATTCATTAAGGACAGATGACACATGATCAACGTAGACCTGCAACAACTGATCCAGGCGCTGGACGCCGAAACCCGTCGTGATCTGGAAAGTTCTGCCGAACGCTGCGTCGCCCGTGGCGGCAGCAAGATCCTCGTTGAAGACTTGCTACTGGGCCTGCTGGAGCGTCCGCAAGGCCTGCTCGCCCGGGCGTTGCAGGATGCCGAAGTGGACGCCGGTGAACTGAGCGCCGCGCTGCAATCGCGGGTCGAGCATAGCGCGTCGCGCAACCCGGTGTTCGCCCCGGAACTGGTTCAGTGGCTGCAAGATGCCTTGTTGGTGGCCAACCTCGAACTGGGCCAGAGCCAGGTCGAACAAGCCGCGTTGATCCTCGCGCTGCTGCGTAACCCGATGCGCTACGCCGGCAGCCGTTATCAGTCGTTGTTGGCCAAGCTGAACATCGAGCGCCTGAAAGAATTCGCCCTGTCGCAGAAAGAACAACCGGCCACCGGCAAACCTGCCGTGCCGGGCGAATCGCTGCTGGAGCGCTTCACCCACAACCTGACCCAACAGGCCCGCGACGGCAAACTCGACCCGGTGCTGTGCCGCGATGGCGCGATCCGGCAGATGGTCGACATCCTAGCCCGTCGGCGCAAGAACAACCCGATCGTGGTCGGTGAGGCGGGCGTCGGTAAAACCGCCATCGTCGAAGGCCTGGCTTCGCGTATCGTGGCCGGTGAAGTGCCGCAAGTCTTGAAAGGTGTTGAGCTGCTGTCCCTGGACATGGGCCTGTTGCAGGCCGGCGCCAGCGTTAAAGGCGAATTCGAACGTCGCCTCAAAGGCGTGATCGACGAAGTCAAAGCCTCGCCGAAACCGATCATCCTGTTCATCGACGAAGCCCACACCCTGATCGGCGCGGGCGGCAATGCCGGCGGTTCCGACGCGGCCAACCTGTTGAAACCGGCCCTGGCCCGTGGCGAGTTGCGCACCATCGCCGCCACCACGTGGGCGGAGTACAAAAAATACTTCGAGAAAGACCCGGCCCTGGCCCGTCGTTTCCAACCGGTGCAACTGCACGAACCGACTGTCAGCGAAGCAGTGACCATCCTGCGTGGCCTGGCTCAGGTCTACGAGAAGAGCCACAGCATCTACCTGCGCGATGACGCGGTGGTGGCCGCCGCTGAGTTGTCCGCCCGTTACCTCGCCGGCCGTCAGCTGCCGGACAAGGCCGTCGACGTGCTCGACACCGCGTGCGCCCGCGTACGCATCAGCCTCGCCGCTGCCCCGGAAAGCCTGGAACGCCTGCGTGGCGAGCTGGCTGAAGGTGGCCGTCAGCGTCAGGCACTGCGTCGTGATGCCGAAGCCGGTTTGCTGATCGACCATGAAGCGCTGGACGCGCTGGAAAATCGCCTGGCCGACGCCGAAGAAGAAATGGCGGCGCTGGAAACCCTCTGGACCGAGCAAAAAGAGCTGGCCGAACGCCTGCTGGATCTGCGTCAGCAACTGGCCAAGGCTCGCGAAGCTGCTGCTGTCGAACCGACCATCACGGTCGAGGAGGACGCCGAAGGCACCGTGATCGAAACGTTGCCGGTGGACGAAGCGCAAAGCGTCGAAACCCTGGAAACCGCGCTCAACGAAATTC
This sequence comes from Pseudomonas frederiksbergensis, assembly GCF_017114915.1. Lineage (GTDB taxonomy): Bacteria > Pseudomonadota > Gammaproteobacteria > Pseudomonadales > Pseudomonadaceae > Aquipseudomonas > Aquipseudomonas frederiksbergensis_I. Next base: position 15,302 of record NZ_JAAUOE010000034.1, on the reverse strand, counting down.
ACAAAGCGCTGACCGAGCTTCAGGTCAAAGAACGTCTGGTGAGCTTCGAAGTCTGCCCGCGTCTGGTGGCCGAAGTGATCAGCGCCTGGACCGGTGTGCCATTGGCGCAACTGGCCCGCGAGCACAACGCCAAGGTCGCGAGCTTCGCCACCGACCTGCGCACGCGCATTCGTGGTCAGGAGCAGGCGGTTCATGCGCTGGACCGTTCGATGCGCGCCACCGCCGCTGGCCTGAACAAACCTGACGCTCCGGTCGGCGTGTTCCTGCTGGTCGGCCCGAGCGGTGTCGGCAAGACCGAAACCGCCCTGGCGCTGGCCGACTTGTTGTACGGCGGTGATCGTTTCATTACCACCATCAACATGTCCGAGTTCCAGGAGAAGCACACCGTGTCGCGCCTGATCGGTGCGCCACCGGGCTACGTCGGTTACGGCGAGGGCGGCATGCTCACCGAAGCCGTGCGGCAGAAACCGTACTCGGTGGTGCTGCTCGATGAAGTCGAGAAAGCCGACCCGGACGTGCTCAACCTGTTCTACCAAATCTTCGACAAAGGTGTGGCCAACGACGGGGAAGGGCGCGAGATCGATTTCCGCAACACGCTGATCCTGATGACCTCGAACCTGGGCAGCGACTGCATCAGCGAGCTCTGCGAAAACGGCGCGCGGCCGACCGCCGAAGTGCTCGAAGAAACCATTCGCCCGGTGCTCAGCAAGCACTTCAAGCCGGCGCTGCTGGCGCGCATGCGCGTGGTGCCTTACTACCCGGTCGGCGGCCCGGTGCTGCGCGAGCTGATCGAAATCAACCTCGGGCGTTTGGGCGAGCGCCTGAACCGTCGTCAGCTGGATTTCACTTACTGCCAGAGCCTCGTCGATCACCTGGCCGACCGCTGCACCCAGAGCGACAGCGGTGCGCGCCTGATCGATCACTTGCTGGACCTGCATGTGCTGCCGCTGGTGGCCGACCGTTTGCTCGATGCCATGGCCACCGGTGAAAGCCTCAAGCGCGTGCATGCGACGCTCGACGGCAATGCCAGCGTGACGTGCGAGTTCGCCTGAGGTGGGTGTGATGTTCACTCAAGTGCCGCAACCGCTGGTGTATGCCGAAGCCTTGCTGGCGCAGTTCGCCAGCCTGTCGCGGGCGGCGGACAGCGCTGCGTTGCTGGGTGATTTCGTGCGCGGTCTGACCGAACTCAGCGGTTGTGAGTTGACGCAGTTGTACCTGCTGGACGCGACCCACACTTGCCTGGGGATGAACGCCGAGTGTCTGAACGGCATTCTGCAACCCCGGGAAGGGGCGAGCCTGCCGGCGGATTACAACGGTGAACAACTGCTGCAATTCGCCCTGTGTCAAAACCGCGTGGTGTGCCTCAGCGCGCTGAGCGGCAGCCTGCACGAAACCAGTTTCCTGCCGCCCCAGGCCACGCCCTGGCAGTCGCTGCTGTGCGTGCCGCTGGTCAATCAGCAGAAGGCTGTCGAAGGTTTGCTGCTGTGTGCCAGTCACCGGCACATCAACCTGCAAGGCTTTGCCGATTCCCTCGGTCAACTGGGCTCGTTCGTGCTCGGCCAACTGCACTTGCTGCAGCGCTTGCGTCAACCGAGCGGCGATACACGGCCGGCGCCGGTCAACGTTCCGAGCGCCAGCGGTTATGGCTTGATCGGTAAAAGCGCGGCCATGCGCCAGACCTATTCGCTGATCAGCAAAGTCCTGCACAGCCCGTACACCGTGCTGCTGCGCGGCGAGACGGGCACCGGCAAGGAAGTGGTCGCGCGGGCGATTCATGACTGCGGCCCGCGACGTTCCCAGGCGTTCATCGTGCAGAACTGCGCGGCGTTCCCCGAGAACCTGCTGGAAAGCGAGCTGTTCGGCTACCGCAAAGGTGCCTTCACCGGTGCCGATCGAGACCGTGCCGGGCTGTTCGATGCGGCCAATGGCGGCACCTTGTTGCTCGATGAAATCGGCGACATGCCGTTATCCCTGCAAGCCAAATTGCTGCGCGTATTGCAGGAAGGCGAGATCCGCCCATTGGGCTCCAACGACACCCACAAGATCGACGTGCGCATCATCGCCGCGACGCACCGGGATTTATCGGTGCTGGTCAGCGAAGGCAAATTCCGCGAGGACTTGTACTACCGCCTCGCGCAATTTCCGATCGAGCTGCCGGCCCTGCGTCAGCGCGAAGGCGACATCCTCGACCTGGCCCGGTACTTCGCCGACAAGGCTTGCGCGTTTCTGCAGCGAGATGCGGTGCGTTGGTCCGACACGGCGCTGGATCACCTGTCCGGTTATGCCTTCCCCGGCAACGTTCGCGAACTCAAGGGTTTGGTCGAGCGTGCGGTATTGCTGTGTGAGGGCGGCGAGTTGCTGGCCGAGCATTTCTCCCTGCGCATGGAAGCCATGCCGGAAGACAGCAGCCTGAACCTGCGCGAACGCCTGGAGCAGGTCGAACGCAGCCTGCTGCTCGACTGCCTGCGCAAAAACGACGGCAACCAGACCCTCGCCGCCCGCGAACTCGGACTGCCACGCCGCACGCTGCTGTACCGCCTCGGGCGCCTGAATATCAATCTGGGTGACTTTGATGGATAGGCAAAAGGCCGTCGATTTCACCGCACTCGCTTCTGATAGCGCCGCCCGAAACGGCCGGCGCTTTGCGCTTTGTCTACCCCTGGAGACCCTCTGATGCCTGTTCGTCACTGGCAAGCCGTCCTGCTGACCCTCGTCGTTCTATGCGGCCTCGGCGGCTGTAGCGGCAATTACAAATACAACGACAACACCTATCGCCCATTGGGTGATCCGCAGGCGGTCAATCGCGGCAAGTGACCGCAAGGAGCATCATCATGGAACTGGTTTTCGAAATGCTGGACACCAAGCAATTCGTGCCCACGGATTTGTGCCAGAAGACCTTCAAACAGGCCGGTGGCGTGATCGGCCGGGGCGAGGATTGCGACTGGATCATCCCCGACCGCAAGCGTCACCTGTCCAACCACCACGCGGTGATCAGCTACCGCGAAGGCACGTTTTTCCTGACCGATACCAGCAGCAACGGTATCCAGGATAGCGAAAGCGGCGCACGCCTGCGCAAGGGCGAACCGATGCGCATCGAGCACGGCAGCGTGTACGTGCTGGGTGACTTCGAGATTCGCGCGCGGCTGGTGCGCGACCCGGCCACGTTCGATGTCGAAGTCGGCCGTCCGCAGGCCGCGGGCAGCATCATTCCGGACGATGCGTTCCTCGACCTCGATCCGCTCAATGCACTCGACCAGCAAGAACGCGTGTACTCGGAAATCGACGAACTGATCTCCCCGAGCACGGTGATCGAGGACACTCGTCAGCGGGCCGACTACGCGCGCATCGACATGGAAAGCCTGATGGTGCCGGAGCTGATAGCCGCCCCGGCAGAACCTGCGCCAGCCCCGCCGCCGACAGCGATGAAGCGCCAGAGCGAAGGTTTCTGGGAGCACTTTGGTGCGGCGTTGGGCGTGGACCTCAAAGGCCTCGACCACGACGCCCGCGAAGCCCTGGCGCTGAACGCCGCGCACCTGCTCAAGCAGAGCGTCGCAGGTTTGCAGCAGAGCCTGCGCACCCGCAGCGAACTGAAAAACGAACTGCGCCTGGCCCAGACCACCGTGCAAGGCACCCACAAGAACCCACTGAAATTCGCCGTCGATGCCGGTGAAGCGCTGGGCATTTTGTTGCAGGGCAACAAGCCGGGCCAATTGCCGGCGGAACAAGCGATCTCCCGTGCGTTCCGCGATCTGCAGGCACATCAGGTGGCCTTGCTGACCGCCAGCCGCGCCGCCGTTCGCGGCACTCTGGAGCACTTCTCGCCGCAGCAGCTGACCCTGCGTTTCGAGCGCGACAACAAACCGTTGCTCGCCACCTCCGGCAGTCGCTGGAGAGCTTATGGGCGCTATCACCAGGCCCTGCGTCAGGACGATGACTGGAGCGAGCGCCTGCTGGCCCGCGACTTCGCCCGGGCCTACGAAGAACAGATCCGTCTGATTTCCACCCTCCACACCGACCACCAAGGATGATGCGCATGTCTCGCTGCTCCACCGCTTTTTTCAAGATGCTGACGGCGCTCATTGCCTTCGTGCTGCTGGTCGGTTGCTCCTCGCTGTCGCCGTATTCCACCGTGACCAAACTCAACCTGAAGCTGACCGCCAGCGATCAGTTGAACCCGGACCTCAACGGTCGTCCGTCGCCGATTGTCGTGCGCCTGTTCGAGCTCAAGCACCCGGTGGCCTTCGAGAACGCTGACTTCTTCAGCCTCTACGAGCGCGCCAAGGAATCCCTGGCCCCGGACCTGGTGGCCAGCGAAGAACTCGAGCTGCGCCCAGGCGAAACCGTCGAGCTCAAGCTCAGTGTGGAAGAGGGCAGCCGTTACGTTGGCGTGCTCGCCGCCTACCGCGACCTGCCGGAAACCAAGTGGCGCTACACCGTGCAAATCACTGCGGTGCAAGTCACCGCGGCTGACCTGACCCTCGATCAGGCCGGTATCCGCAACACCCACGAAACGCTCGCCAAGACGGATGACTGAACATGAACACCCATAAAGTCATTTGGCAGGAAGGCATGCTGCTGCGTCCGCAGCACTTCCAGCACAACGATCGTTACTACGACCACCAGATGAAGACCCGCACCCAGTTGCTGGGCAGCTACACCTGGGGCTTCCTCCATCTGGAAGTCGACTTGCAGTTCCTCAACATGGGCAAACTGGTGGTCAGCCAGGCCTCGGGGATTCTGCCGGACGGCAGCCTGTTCGAACTGGGCGGCAACACCGAGCCGCTGGCCCTGGACGTGCCGCCGAACACCGGCAACACGCCGATCTACCTGGCGCTGCCGCTGGTGACCGGCAACCACATCGAGGCCCGTCGTCCGGATCAATCCGACGTGCTGGCGCGCTACACCGCGTACGAAGCGGAAGTCGCCGACTCCAACGCCGGCGATGACTCCGCCAGCCAGGTCAGTTGCGGTCGTCCGGACTTCCGCCTGTTGCTCGGTGAACAGCAGAGTGATCAGGCCTACGTGAAGCTGAAAATCTGCGAAGTGCTCGACACCACGCCCGACGGCGTGATCAGCCTCGACCCGGATTTCGTGCCGACCTACATTCAGGCGCATTCGTCCAGCTACCTGCTGTCGTGCCTCAAGGAAGTGATCAGCATGCTCGGCCACCGGGGCGACACCATCGCCGAGCGGATCCGCTCCAACGGCAAGGTCGGCGGCGCGGAAGTCGGCGACTTCATGATGCTGCAACTGATCAACCGCACTGAAATGCTGCTGCGCCATTACCTCGGCCTGGAACAGGTTCACCCGCAAGAGTTGTACCGCACGCTGCTGACCATGCTCGGCGATCTGGCGACGTTCTCCAGCGACAACAAACGCCCGCGTCTGGACAGCCGTTATCAGCACAGTGACCAGGGCGCGAGCTTCCGCAAACTGATGGAAGCGATTCGTCAGGTGCTGTCGATGGTGCTCGAGCAGCACGCCATCGAACTGGTGCTGCAAGCGCGTCAGTACGGGATCATCGTGTCGCCGCTGCATGACCACAAACTACTGGGCTCGGTCTCGTTCGTGCTGGCGGCCAGTGCCAACTGTGACTCCGAAGAACTGCGCCATCGCTTGCCGGCGCACCTCAAGGTCGGCCCGGTGGAGCGCATCCGCCAACTGGTCAACCTGGCCCTGCCGGGCATCAAGGTCAAACCATTGCCCGTGGCCCCACGGCAGATCGCGTTCCACTCCAACAAAACCTATTTCATCCTCGAACTCAGTTCTGAAGACCTGGCGCAACTCGAGCGCTCCGGCGGCTTCGCGTTCCACGTGTCCGGCGAATTCGCCGAGCTTGAACTGAAATTCTGGGCCATCAGGAACTGACCGACATGATCAAGGACATGGAACACACCCAGGACGACAAAACCGTCCTGCTCGACCGCCAGGGCCACGGCCCGGCGTCAAGTCCGCTGACTGACTTCGCTGCGCCGCCACGCTTCGAACAGCTGGAAGAACGGATGATCTACGCCGCGCGTCTGCGCCCGGCCGAAGCGTTCAACATCAGCCTCAATTCGCTGGTGGCAGCGTCGTCCGAACTGCTGTCGGAAGTGGTGCGGCTCAAGCACAGCGAAACCCGCGAAGACCTGTTCGCGCTCAACGAGCGCCTGAGCGCCGGGCTCAAGCTATTTGAAGTACGGGCGCTGCACAACGGCGCCGAAAGCAGCCAGGTGATGGCCGCCCGTTACGTGCTCTGCACCGTGGTCGACGAAGCCGTCGTCACCACACCGTGGGGCAACGAAAGCGAGTGGTCGCAGATGAGCCTGCTCAGCAGCTTCCACAACGAAACCTTCGGTGGCGAGAAGTTCTTTCAGCTGCTGGATCGCCTGTCAAAAAACCCGGTCAAGCACCTGCCGATGCTGGAGCTGATGTACCTGTGCCTGTCCCTCGGTTTCGAAGGCAAGTACCGGGTGCAAGCCCGCGGCATGCTCGAACTCGAAGGCATCCGCGACGGCTTGTATCGGCAGATCCGTCAACTGCGCGGCGACGTGCCGCGCGAACTGTCGCCCCATTGGGAAGGCTTGAACGATCAGCGCCGCAGCCTGGTGCGTATCGTGCCGGCATGGATGGTGGTGATGTTCACCGTGGTCTGCCTGGTGGTGATGTATTCGGGCTTCGCCTGGGTATTGGGCGAACAACGCGAAACCGTTCTGCAACCTTATCAGCCACTGGATCCAGCCGCGGTTCAGCCGCAGACGCAGCCGTAAACAGGGACGTGTGATGAAAAAGTTTTTCAAGAAAGTCGGCGCCTTCCTGCGTCAGACCTGGGTCTGGTCCCTTCTGATGGTGCTGTTCGTTGCGCTGTTGGTGTGGTTCGTCGGGCCGTTGCTGGCGGTCAATGATTACAAGTTCTGGGAAGGTTCGACCTCCCGCCTGCTGACCATCAGTGTGCTGTGCCTGATCTGGGGCCTGACCATGGTCTTCGTCAGCTGGCGCGCCGGTGTGCGCAACAAGGCCATCGAAGAAACCGAAGACGGCCAGGACCGTATCCACCGCGGAGAGCTGATCGACGAAGAAGAGAAAGAGTTGAAGGCGCGTTTCAAGGACGCCCTGAAAACCCTCAAGACCTCGAGCCTGTATCGCGGTCGCAGCGAGCGCTGGCGCAGCGATTTGCCGTGGTACTTGCTGATCGGCCCGCAAGGTGGCGGCAAGACCAGCCTGCTGGACTTCTCGGGCCTTGAGTTTCCGATCAACAAGATCGACCGCAAACTCACCCGCGACACCCTCGGCACTCGCCATTGCGACTGGTACTTCGCCGACCACGGTGTGCTGATCGACACCGCCGGGCGCTACCTGACCCAGCCGGATACCGAAGTCGATGGCAGCGCCTGGAGCACCTTGCTCGACCTGCTGCGCAAGCGTCGCCGCAACCGTCCATTGAACGGCGTGCTAGTGACCATTGCGGCGGAAACCCTGCTGGGCGGCAGCGAGCAGGATCTGGAAACCCTGGCCCGCCAGGTGCGTGCGCGTCTGCAAGACGTGCATCAGAAACTGCACGTCGATGTGCCGATTTATCTGGTGCTGAGCAAGGCCGATAAGTTGCTCGGCTTCGACGAATTCTTCGATCAACTGACCCGTGAAGAAAGCGATCAGGTCCTCGGTACCAGCTTCCGTAAAGAGCAGAGTGGCACCGATGTGGCCGTGCTGCGCGCCGAGTTCGAAGAGCTGCTGCGTCGCCTGAACAACCAGGTGATCATGCGCATGCACCAGGAGCGCGACACCCAGCGCCGTGGCCGCATCCTCGACTTCCCGCATCAACTGGGGCAGATCGGCGAGCGTCTGTGCCTGTTCGTCGACCTGGCGTTCACCGGCAACCGCTACCAGCGTGTCAGCCAGTTGCGCGGTTTCTACCTGACCAGCGCACCGCACCTGACTCAACAGATGGACCCGACCACCGCCGGCATCGGCGCCAGCCTGGGCATGAACGCCGGCATGCTGCCGACCCTGCGCAGTGGCCGTTCGCGCTTCATTCACCATTTGCTCGGCCGGGTGATTTTCCCCGAGGCCGATCTGGCCGGTCTGGACCAGCGCGAGCGCAGCCGCATCCATTGGGGCCAATGTGCGTTGTACGTGGGCGCACTGGCGGCACTGGCGCTGTTCGGCATGCTCTGGGCCGGCGGTTTCTCGGCCAACTATGAGCGTCTGGAGAACCTGCGTTCCCTGGCGCAAACCTGGAAGCAACAACGCTCGGCCCTGACCGCTCGCGACGATTCCATGGCGGTGCTCAAGACCCTCGACACCCGCTACGCGGCGACGCAGGTGTTCCCGAACAAAGGTGACGTGTCGTACCACGAGCGCGGCGGCCTGTACCAAGGCGAAGACGTCAACCCAGTGGTCAAGAGCGCCTACGAGCGTGAGCTTGAAGCGCAGCTGCTGCCACGGGTTGCGACGCTGCTGGAAGGGCAGATTCGCGCCAACATGAAGGATCGCGAACGCCTGCTCAACAGCCTGCGCGCGTACCTGATGCTGAACATGAAAGATCGCCGCGATGCTACGTGGCTCAAGGATTGGGTCGCCACTGACTGGTCCCTGCGCTACGCCGGCAACACCGCGGTGCAGAACGGCTTGAACACCCACTTCGAGCGTTTGCTCAAGCAGCCATTTATTTACCCGCTGAACGATCAACTGGTGACTCAGGCCCGTCAGGTGCTGCGCAGCGAGTCGCTGGCCAACGTGGTTTACCGGATGCTGCGCGAGCAGGCCCGTAACCTGCCGGAATACCGTTTCAGCCAACACCTGGGCCCGCAGGGTGCGCTGTTTGTCGGCACCGATTACGTGATCCCGGGGTTCTACACCCAACAGGGTTATCAGCAGTATTTCTCGGTCCAGGGCACTGCGCTGGTTACCGATATCCTGCGTGACAATTGGGTGCTGGGCGAAGGCTCGGGCATCAGCGGCATGGACTTGCGTCGCCTGATGGTCGAACTGGAGCAGCTGTACTTCCGCGACTACGCCAACTTCTGGAGCGAAGCCGTGGGCCAAATGGCACTGCCCGCGATCAGCGATTTCAGTGAGGGTGCCGAGCAACTGGCGGGCCTGACTTCCGCCAACTCCCCAGTGCTGCAACTGCTGGTGGCAGTGCGCGAGAACACCCGTTTCCCGGTGATCGCAGACAGCGCCGACGAAGCCGCCGATGCGGCAGACAAACTGGGCGAGAAGGGCGGCAAGCTCGGCAAGCTCGCTGCGGCCGCCGCGGACAAAGCGTCGGACATGGCGAAGAACTTACCGGACACCGCGAAGAAATCCCTGCAACGTCGCTTCGAACCGCTGCACCGTTTGCTGGATGACAACAACGGCCCGGCCGCTGACCTGACCCCGGCCCTGACGGCGCTCAACGACCTGCAACTGCAACTGGCGAGCCTGGCCCGTGCCAGCGCGCCGGAGCAGGCCGCGTTCGAAATGGCCAAGATCCGCATGAGCGGCCAGCGTGATGCGCTGAGCAACCTGCGCAATGCCTCGAACCGTCTGCCGCGCCCGGTGAGCGTGTGGTTCAACGTGCTGGCCGAAGACACCTGGCGTCTGGTGCTCAACGATTCCTACCAGTACCTGAACCAGCGTTATCAGAGCGAGCTGTACAGCTTCTACGGCAAGGCGATCAACAAGCGTTACCCGTTCAGCGCCCACAGCACCAGCGACGTCGCGATCAGCGACTTCCGCGAGTTCTTCAAGGCCCAGGGCATCGCCGATCGGTTCTTTGATACCTACATGCGTCCATTCGTCAGTGGCGACCCAGGCAACTACCGCCTGCGCAGCATTGACGGTCACAGCCTGCCGATCTCCAAGGTCTACCTCGACCAGATGGCCGCGACACAAGTGATCCGCCAGAGCTTCTTCGCCATCAACCCGGCCGAGCCGCAAGTGCAGTTCAAACTGGAGCCGTACACCCTTGACCCGGCGGTCAGCCGTTCCGAGTTCAAGTTTGGCGACAAGACCATTGAATACCGTCACGGCCCGATTGTGCCGGTGTCGTTCAAATGGCCGACCGACGCCGAAGATGGTCGCACCAGCCTGGTCCTCGACAAAATGGCCGGCCGCCCGATCGGCATCGAGAAGAACACCGGCCCATGGTCGCTGTTTCGTCTGTTCGATCTGATGCAGACCGAGTACCTGACCGGTCGCGACGTGTTGGTGCTCAAAGCTGACGTGGGCGGCCTGCGCGCCAACTACTTGCTGTCGAGCCAGCGCACGCCGAACCCGTTCGACATGGGCGTGCTGCGTACCTTCCGTATGCCGGTGCAGCTCTGATGCGGGTTGCCAGGCCCTGGCGCAGCGCTGCGCGTACCGATCCGGGCAAGGTTCGGGCGCGCAACGAAGATGCTTTTCTCGACTGTCCGCAGCAGGGGCTGTGGGTGGTCGCGGACGGCATGGGCGGTCATCAGGGGGGCGACATCGCCAGCCAATTGATCGTCGCCAGCCTGGCGGAGTTGCCGGTGCAGGACGACTTCGACGAACGACTCAAAGGTATTCGCCAGTGCCTGCACTGGCTCAACCGCCGCTTGGGTCAGGAGTTGACCGTCACCGCCGGACGCCACGACAGCATCATGGGCAGCACCGTGGTGGCGCTGCTGGTGGAAGGTAATCGCGCGGCCTGCATCTGGGCCGGCGACAGCCGCTGCTACTTGTGGCGCGGCCAGCGCTTGTATCAGCTGTCCAAGGACCATTCGCTGCAACAGCAACTGATCGACGAGCAGCAAATGAGCATCAAAGACGCTCGCACGCATCCTGCCGCTCACGCCTTGACCCGTGCAGTCGGGGCCAGCGAGCAACTGACCCTGGACGTGCTCGAACTCGAGGTCTACCCCGGCGATGCGTTTCTGTTGTGCAGCGACGGTTTGTATCAAGGGCTGACTAGCGATGCCCTGGGCACCGCCCTGAGCCTGACCGCGCCGCACGTTGCGCTGGAGCGTCTGTTCGATGGCGCTCTGCGTGGCTCCGCGCGGGACAATCTGACCGCTGTGGTCATCCGCCAATGACTGAGTTCATGCCACCGATCGACGACCTGCTGGTGACCGAGGAAGAAGCCAATAGCCTGACTTACTTCGCCTTCGCCACGCCTCTGAACGGAAAGCCGCATCAGGCCGAACCTGCGCTGGCGCCGACCCGGGCCAGCATCAGTGAACTGCCCGACGTGCTCGCGGGGCGTTACCGCGTCGAACGTCTGTTGGGGGCCGGTGGCATGGGCGCGGTTTACCGTGCACGGGATCTGCTGCGCGAACAGTTTGGCGATCCCGATCCTTACATCGCGCTGAAAATCCTCAGCGAAGAATTTGCCGAGTCGCCGGACGCCAGTGCCTTGCTCTACAGCGAGTTCGCCCTGACCCGACGACTGCGCCACGACAACGTGCTGCGACCGCACACCTTCGAAGTGGACACCGACTGCCAGCGGGCCTTCATCACCATGGAACTGATGCGCGGGCTGACCCTGGACAAATTACTCTGCGAGCGGCCCCTGGGCCTGCCGTGGAAAGAACTGCGCGACATTGCGCTGCCGCTGCTCGACGCGCTGGCCTATGCCCACGCTCGCGGCGTGCTGCACGGCGACATGAAACCGAGCAACGTCATGCTCTGCGAAGAGGGCGTGCGCCTGTTCGACTTCGGTCTCGGCCAGGCAGAAGAGGGCATCTTGCCCGGCCTGCCGCACCTGAGCCGCAGCCGCTTCAACGCCTGGACCCCCGGCTACGCCGCCCCCGAACTGCTTGAAGGCCAGCCATTCTCGGCCAGCGCCGACGTGTACGGCGTGGCCTGCGTGCTCTACGAACTGGCGGGTGGCAAACACCCGTTTCGCCGCTTGCCCTCGACCCAGGCCCGCGACGAGCACCTGGACCGCGAGCTGCAAGCACCGAAGAACTTACCCAAACACTGCTGGCCAGTCCTGCGAACAGCACTGGCTTTCGACGCGGCGGATCGAACGATCACTGCCGCCCAACTGCATGACGCTATGGGCGCCACATCATCTTGGTTGCAACGTCTGCGATTGAAAACGCAAGGATGCAGAAATGAAAGAACCACTTGATTTCAAGAACAAGTACACCGGCGGGGACTACGTATACCGGATGGGCGGGGACGGTTTCAAAACGAACGCGGCAGGTAAAAAACTGATCGATTGTTCACATATGGTGAACGTGTTGCTGACAAGCGCCGGCTACAACATTCCGTTTGAAGACACGCGTGTCATGCAAAACTCCACCTACTACACAACGGTTCTGCCGCAAGACGTGAGACGGGGTGACATCGCGCTTTGGATTAAAGCGCCCCCTAATTCCGCCGGTTCACCTGTGTTTCATACGGGCATCGTTGAAGACTTCAATCCGGCTACCCACGTTGGACATTTCTTTGGTGCTCAAACGAGTACCGGTCCTGCTACAGCGAAATTCGGCCCAAAACCTGCGAGTTACTATTGGCCCATCGTGACCAAATTCCTCAGAGCGAAGGAAGTATTCAGAACAGCGGCGCCAGCGCTTGCAGGCGTTTCGGATTTCGCACTTTAGACACTCATAAAGAGCGCGCCGATCAAGGCGCGCTCTTTATTGGGTTTACGTCTTGGCCCGATGCTCCGCCGGGTTTGGCGAATCAATGTGATCCAGCGCTCGCTCCACCAACAAGTGAACCCCATCCGCCACTCTGCTGAGTCGCCAAGGCGACTGAGCAGCGGGTGCTGTCGATATCATCAGCCAGGTCGGCGGCGATGGTGCTGATGGACTTCAGGTTTTCGGAGGCGTTGGCCATGCGGGCTTCGGTATCGATATCGGGGGGAAACGGTGAAGAGCTAGAGTTCTGCTTGCCCGTCGAAAGTTGAGAACTCGGCTGAGCTGATTTATACGACTGTGCTGTTAGTGGAACCTGAGTAACGCTACGGGCAGATTTGGTATTTTTGGCCAGCAAGGCATGTCTTTTGGCTTCAATAGACAATAGAACTATCAATACTGGCAGGTGCTGTCGGAACATTTAATGCGCTTCAATGCGATTGCCCCACTTAATTCAACGTGATGGAGAATTGCTGTGAGTACAACAAATAATCAGCCGGGACATCTCGATAAAACATACGGCATTGATGGCTATACGAACCCTCCTGAGCCTAATAATTCTAGTCCTCGACCAGTGGTTAAGTGGCTAAATGGGATACTATTCGCTCCTGTAACACCGGACTCTGTAAGTCGGTTAGTGCATTTTGATGGAGACGGCCAGCGGAATTTGATTTTCGGCCCAGAGGGAAGGCGTGATGTTATTCCCCCACGGAATACAGGTTTTCTTATTAGCTCACTCATCTCGTTGTCGGATGGGTATATCGTGGCTGGCTCCGCCAAAACTCCTTCCGGGGAGGGGATTTTTGTTGTTTTAAAATATCTTGCTGATGGCGGACTGAATGAGGACTTTGGTCATAATGGCATGTTAGAAGTGTCGCTTGATAATGTAGGTAATTGCTCAGTGCCTGGTGCCTGCACTGCAGATGGCGGATATGTAATTCCTATCGGGCAAGGGTTAAATCATGCTCTGCTGAAAGTTACTCGTGAGGGAGCGGTGGATACCAATTTTGGCCCCAATAAAGACGGTATAGTCGAATTTAACTTACCGGGGGAAATAACCCAGATTATGACCGTCGTTGTCACTCCCGATGACCAAATATTGGTTGTCGGGCATCATTTGTTTGGCAATTATTCCGCTGTAGTGTGTCTGACATCCAAAGGCGCGCCAAATAGTTCATATGGTGAGGGCGGTATTGGAAAGTTACCTTCTGGTGTTGCTCCATATTATGGGGTGCTGGGTAGTGATGATGGTCTTGTAGTTTGTGGCGGGTCTAACGGTCATGCGATGCTTGCTAAGCTAACGCCATTTGGTGAGATTCCATCGGAATTCAACGAAGGAAATCCGGTAGTCGACAATAGTGGCGTCCGGGTATGGGTCAAGTGTGATGTAGATGATGCTGACAGAATTCTGGTATTAGGAAAAAGCGAAGAGCAGTTCACTGTGGCTCGGCGTTATGATTCGGCTGGCGCACAAGACATGAACTACGGCCCAGGAGGGACATGGTTGTCATCGGAGAAGAACTTTGACGGGCTAAGTTGTATATTTAGTACGCAAAAAGGGGCTGTAATGAGCACGGAATACCGCGCTCGCGGGTGGCGCCTACATCCATAAAAGTTTGAATGTATGGGGCAGCCCGTCGTTGTCGGAGGCCTTAGTCTGGTTGCAACCAAAACCCGCGCCTGCTGAATGGACAGGCACGGGTTTTTTGGTCTTGCAGAATTGTGAAGCCAATTCCGCTTAGCAGCATTTTCGACTTCGATGACGTTAACTGATGACGTCATTGGTTTTTTTATTGTTTCCCAACGCAGCAAGGAATGCAGCCCATGATGCTCCGTGTCACGCTCGGTTTTAGCCGTGACATCGCAGAGTTGGAATGCAGAGTGTCTCTTGAGGCATTTCTTGCTGCGCGAGGGAGTGATCTATACCTGCTACGCCTTAGCCCGATGCTCCGCCGGATTCGGCGAATCAATATGATCCAGCGCTCGCTCCACCAACAATTGAACCCCATCCGCCATTCTGCTGAGCGCCAGGGCGACTGATCTTCGAGTGCCTTCGATGTCGTCAGCCAGGTCGGCGGCGATGGCGCTGATGGACTTCAGGTCTTCGGAGGCGTTGGCCAGGAGGGCTTCGGTGTCGATGTCGGGGGAGACGGTGAAGAGTTTGCCTTTGCGCTTGGGTTTTTCGTTGGGTGGTGGGGCGAAATGGTGGTCGAGGGCGCGTTCGGCGGCTTCGTGGAGTTTTCTGGAATCGAAGGATTCGTAGGGGGATGTGGCTTCGTTTTCAGGAGGATTTGGTGTTGGCTTGAACATTGGAGTAGTACCGATATTAGGGGCTAGCACCGTTTCGCTTGCACTTCGAATGAGGTGGCAGCTGTGTATAGGTGTGCAAGACCGGAATCGGCAAACCGGCAGACCCGAAGGTCTCCCACACACAGCCGCCATAACGATTCGGGAGCATAAGAAAACGCTCAATGAATAGCCATAACCGATTGTGTGCCGATTCCGGACTTGCACGTCCGAGTCACCGATTTTGCGATGACGAACAGAGGTTATCGGTGAAGACCAAGAGTGCCTAGTTCACGGACAGCCCGGCGTTTTGAAGGAAATGTCCGAGAGGTTTGCGGGCATCAAGATCAAAAGATCGCAGCCTTCGGCAACTCCTACAGAATTGTGTTTCTTCAGGTGTAGGGCGGGTGTTGGGTATGACGCGGAGCGTCACGGGATGCATTCCCACGC
>NZ_JAAUOE010000033.1 GCF_017114915.1 Pseudomonas frederiksbergensis | reverse complement strand
ATTTCGACAAACAAACCAGGGACGAATACGGCGTAAAATTAGGCATCACTTTTTAACGCTACGATGAGGCCTTCTACGACTAATCCTCTTGCCGGGATTTCTGCCCTGACAATGCCCTGCATCAAATCTCAGAAACGAAAAAGCCCCTGTAATCTTCAACGATTACAGGGGCTTAGTCTTATTCAATAATGGCGGAGAGATAGGGATTCGAACCCTAGGTACCGGTGAAGGTACAACGGATTTCGAATCCGTCCCATTCGGCCACTCTGGCATCTCTCCAACGGCGCGCATCATAACAGCACAATCGCCGGAAGCGAACCCCCTTTAGCGATTTTTTTCCGTGCTATCAGATGCTTGCGTCGATTACAGCGGTACGCCCAGACGATTGGCAACTTCTTCGTAGGATTCGATGACATCACCGAGGCCCTGACGGAAGCGGTCCTTGTCCATTTTCTTGCCGGTGGCCTTGTCCCACAGACGGCAGCCGTCCGGGCTGAACTCGTCACCCAGAACGATGGAACCGTCGGAGAACACGCCAAATTCGAGTTTGAAGTCGACCAGTAGCAGGCCGGCGTCGTCGAACAGTTTGCTCAGCACTTCGTTGACCTTGAGCGACAGTTCTTTCATGCGAACCAGTTGCTCGGCGGTGCCCCAACCGAATGCCACGACGTGGGATTCGTTGATGAACGGGTCGCCCTTGGCGTCGTCCTTCAGGAACAGTTCGAAGGTGTAAGGGTTGAGCTTCATGCCCTCTTCCACGCCCAGGCGCTTGACCAGGCTGCCGGCGGCGTAGTTACGCACGACGCACTCGACCGGGATCATGTCGAGTTTCTTCACCAGGCATTCGTTGTCGCCCAGCAGTTTGTCGAATTGAGTCGGCACGCCGGCTTCTTCGAGTTTCTGCATGATGAAGGCGTTGAACTTGTTGTTCACCATGCCTTTGCGGTCGAGCTGCTCGATGCGCTTGCCGTCGAACGCCGAAGTGTCGTTGCGAAACAGCAGGATCAAGCGGTCAGCGTCGTCGGTCTTGTAAACCGATTTGGCTTTGCCGCGGTAGAGTTCTTCACGTTTTTCCATGATGGGCTCCGCTTGCTAAGTAGGTGGGCTAGGCGATGTATCGCCAGTCGAGCCCTGAATCTTGATCGGCCAGTTGCAGCCAGTCCGGGTCGCACCCGAGGGTGTCGACAAAACATTGCCGGGCCAGCTGCGGCAGGTTGTTCTTGCTGCTCAGATGGGCCAGGACCAGGTGTTGCAGGTCTTGCCAGCCCAACTCGGCCACCAGGAATGCCGCCTGATGGTTGTTCAAATGTCCCAATTCGCCGCCCACCCGTTGCTTGAGAAAGTACGGGTAGTGACCGCGAGCCAGCATGTCACGGCAATGGTTGGACTCGATCATCAATGCATCGAGATCCCGATAGCCGTCCAGCACCTTGTTGCAGTACGAGCCCAGGTCGGTCAACAGGCCGAAACGCCGCTGACCGTCGCTGAAGACGTACTGCGTCGGCTCCTGCGCATCATGGGCCACGGCAATGACGCCGATGCTCAGAGGGCCGATTTGCAGTTGTTCGCCGCCAGCCAGAAGGCCTGCGGGTTCAATCGGTTTGCGCATCCCGCGCAGGGTCCCGCGACTGAGGTAGACAGGCAGATTGTAACGCCGAGACAGCAAACCCACGCCATGCACGTGGTCGGCATGTTCGTGGGTCACGAGTATCGCGCTCAGCTGCGCAGGGTTCACCCCAAGGCGCAGCAGGCGTTTTTCGGTTTCCCGCAGGGAGAAACCACAATCCACCAGTACATACGTGTCATCGCTGGCTACCAGCGTGCCGTTCCCTTGGCTACCGCTGCCGAGAACGGCAAAACGCATGTGATCAGCCCAGGTTGTCCTGAATCACGGTCAACACTTTACGCGCCACGTCTGCTGGCGCCACGGTATTGATGTTCTTCTCGACGGTGACTTGTACGTTCTCGCCGACCTTGCTCAGGCGAACCTGATAACGCTCGGCGCGGGCTTCAACTTCTTCCTTGTTCGGCTTGCTGCCGAACAGGCTGCCGAAGAAACCTGGCTGCTCGTCCTTTTTCTCGGCTTTTTCGGCGAGGTTGATGTAGTACAGGCCCAGACTGCGGTTGATGTCTTCAACTCGCCATTCGCCCTGTTCCAGCGCACGACCGACGCTCGACCAGGCACGATCCAGGTCGGTACCGACGTTGAGCACCGGGTTGCCGCTACCATCTTCGGTCAGGCTGACACGGCTTGGCGTATCGAAATCACGCGAAGCCAGCATGGAGACCGAACCGCCCTTCTCCGCGGTGCGACTCATGCTTGCGAGCATGTCGTCGACCAGTGCCGCGTCCAGGCCGGTATTGACCGAACGATTGGTGAAGTCCACGTTGGCGGTGCTGCCGGCAGGACGTTCGGCGCTGACCACATAGACTTCACTGGTATTGCGTTGCACGCCTGGCTCGATACGCACCCGTACCCGGGTTTCGCTGTCGGCGCCGACTCCGGCCGCGCTCAGACGCTTGGCCATGGCAGCAGACAGTTCATCGGAATGCTGCCAGGTAGTAGTGAATTCACCGGTTTGCGGGCGCTGTTCGTCCAGACGGAAACCGTTGTCCTGGAAGAACTGCACGGCCACTGGCCAGACTTCGGCCGGCGGGTTCTGAGCCATGATCCAACGCGAATCGCCGCTCTTCTGCAATGAGTAGGCGCTGATATCAGCCGCTGCCGACAGCGGCTGCGGACGAGGCACGATGTATTCGCCCTTGACGGTATCGTCGGCCACGTTGCGCGGGATCGGCAACAGCGGATCCAGACGCTTGGAGGTGCTGACATCCGGTGGCAGTTGCATCGGTGCAGTCTGTTGCGCTTCCAGGTAATCGCTACCACGGTCACGGAAGTAACCTTCCGGGCCCCAGATCCATCCGCAGCCACTGGTGCTGGAGATAATCAAGGCAAGTGCGGAAAGTCCGGCCATTCGCTTCATGCGTTGTACTTCCTCAATTAAACCAGGACGCCGGACTGGCGCATGGCCTGCCGCAGCGGTTCGTGACAGGCAGCGCTGAGCCAGGTGAGCGGCAGACGGATACCGTCCGGCATCAAGCCCATTTCATGCAGTGCCCATTTCACGGGGATTGGGTTGGATTCGATAAACAGGGTTTTATTGAGCGGCATCAGCTTTTCGTGGATCGCCCGGGCCTTGACGGCATCGCCGGCCATTGCTGCGGCGCACAGCTCGCTCATGGCGCGCGGTGCAACGTTGGCGGTCACCGAAATATTGCCCTTGCCGCCCAGCAGCATCAGCTCGACCGCGGTCGCATCGTCACCGGAATAGACCAGGAAGTCGCTGCTCACGCCGGCCAGGATGTCCTTGGCGCGTTGCAGGTCGCCCGTGGCTTCCTTGATGCCGATGATGTTCTTCACGGTCGACAGGCGGATCACCGTCTCGGCCTGCATGTCGCACGCGGTACGGCCCGGCACGTTGTAGAGAATCTGCGGGATATCGACCGCTTCGGCGATGGCGCGGAAGTGCAGGTACAGGCCTTCTTGCGTCGGCTTGTTGTAGTAAGGGGTTACCAGCAGGCACGCGTCGGCACCGGCGTTCTTCGCATTGGTGGTCAGTTCGATCGCTTCGCGCGTCGAATTGGCGCCCGTACCGGCGATGACCGGAATACGCCCTGCAACCTGGGCAACCACGCGACGAATCACTTCGATGTGCTCGTTCACGTCAAGCGTGGCCGACTCACCCGTAGTGCCGACCGCCACGATGGCGTTGGTGCCCTCTTGCAGGTGGAAGTCCACCAGTTTGCTCAGGCTGTCCCAGTCAAGACGACCTTGTGCATCCATGGGTGTGACCAGTGCCACCATACTGCCCGCAATCATGCAACCGCTCCTGCCGGAAAAAGAGAGCGGTAATGGTACTGGCGCCAAGATGCTTGCACAAGCGAAGTACTGCGCTGCTGCCATTCCCCTTGGCGCTGCTTTTCGCTACCCTTCAGACTTTGATCGGTACTGATCAGCTCGTACGCCGGGTTCCTGCCTCCATTTTCGGCATCACAAGCCCCGATCCTGCGTTGCCACCCCTCGCTCTCGCCGTATTGGAGCACGTTGCAACCTTCGGCCGGGTTTTCTGAATTCGCATCCGCAGGCGTGTCCCCGGCAAATAAAGCCCATACCAGTATCGACCGCTCATCGCTTTAGGAATGCTGCATGTCCACCCCCACAGTTCGCGAACAATTCCTTGTTATCAGTGCCCTCGGCGCCAACCCCATGGAGCTGACTAACGTTCTGTGCCGCGCCAGCCATGAAAACCGCTGCGCCGTGGTTACCTCTCGCCTGACGCGTCATGGCGAATGCAGTGCGCTGATCCTCGAGATCTCCGGCAGCTGGGACGCCCTGGCGCGTCTCGAAGGCAGCCTGCCAGTACTGGCCAAACGGCATGCCTTCACCGTCAACGTGGTGCGCAGCGCAGCCCTGGAGAACCGTCCTCAGGCCCTGCCGTATGTCGCTTACGTCAGCTCGGCCTACCGCCCGGACATCATCAACGAGCTGTGCCAGTTCTTCATGGATCACAACGTCGAGCTGGAAAACCTGACCTGCGACACCTATCAGGCCCCGCAGACCGGCGGCACCATGCTCAACGCCACGTTCACCGTGACCTTGCCGGCCGGAACCCAGATCAGTTGGCTGCGTGACCAGTTCCTGGACTTCGCCGACGCGATGAACCTGGACGCACTGATTGAGCCGTGGCGCCCACAAAACCCAATGTAAGGAAGCTTTCATGGCCGTAGCCATCGACCAACCGGTTGCCGACTTCGAAGCACCCGCCACCAGCGGACAAACCGTCAGCCTCGCGGGCCTCAAAGGCAAGCAAGTGGTGATTTACTTTTATCCGAAGGACAGCACGCCGGGTTGCACCACAGAGGGTCAGGGTTTTCGTGATCAGTACGCGGCGTTCAAAGCGGCCAACACAGAGGTGTTCGGTATATCTCGCGACAGCCTGAAGTCCCATGAAAACTTCAAGTGCAAGCAGCAATTCCCCTTCGAGTTGATCAGCGACAAGGACGAAGCCATCTGTCAGCTGTTCGACGTGATCAAGCTTAAAAAGCTCTACGGCAAGGAGTACCTGGGCGTGGATCGCAGCACGTTCCTGATCGACAAGGATGGCGTGTTGCGTCAGCAATGGCGCGGCGTGAAAGTGCCGGGGCATGTGGATGCGGTATTGGCTGCTGCTCAGGCGCTGAACAAGGCCTGAGTTTTTTGGCGTCTATTTGGATGCCTTCGCTGGCAAGCCAGCTCCTGCAGGAGCTGGCTTGCCAGCGAAGAGGCCTGACCGTTAAAGCAGCGGCGCCACTATCGGCTCCTTGCGCGGCCAGGCATCCAGCACGGCTTTGAACAGCGTCGCCAGAGGAATCGCAAAGAACACCCCCCAGAAGCCCCACAACCCGCCAAACAACAGCACCGCGCAGATGATCGCCACCGGGTGCAGGTTGACCGCTTCCGAGAACAGCAGCGGCACCAGCACATTGCCGTCCAGCGTCTGAATGATCCCGTAGACCGCCATCAAATAGATGAACTGATCGCTCCAGCCCCACTGGAACAGTGCAATCAGCAGCACCGGCACGGTCACCACCACCGCCCCCACGTAAGGCACCACCACCGATACCCCCACCAGCAATGCCAGCAGCGCCGCGTAATTGAGCCCCAGCGCCACGAACGCGATGTAGGTCACACCACCGCAAATGAAAATTTCGATGACTTTCCCGCGAATGTAATTGGCGATCTGCCGGTTCATTTCCTGGGCGACCCGGGTGATCAGCGTCCGCTCGCGCGGCAGGTAACCGCGGACCCACTGACCGATCATTTCCCGGTCCTTGAGAAAGAAGAACACCAGGATCGGTACCAGCACCAGGTAGATCATGATGTTCACCAGCAGCGGCAAACTCGATAGCGAAAACGTCAGCGCCCACTGGCCGAACTTGCCGATCTCGCCGCGCGCCACTTCAATCGCCTGTAGCACTTGTTCATCCGACACCAGATGCGGATAACGCTCGGGCAGCAGCAACAACAGTGATTGCCACTTGGCGAGCATGCCGGGCAATTCGTTGAACAGCGTGATCAGTTGATGCCAGAGCAGTGGCACCACAACGACGATAAAGACCAGCAGCAGCCCCATGAACAGCGCGAAGACCAGCCCCACCGCCGCGCCACCGGGCAGGCGCAGGCGCTCGAGAGTCACTACCAACCCCTGCATCAGATACGCCAGCACCATCCCGGCCAATACGGGCGCAAGCATTCCACCCAGGGTGAGCACGGCGGTAAATGCCAGAAACAGCAGCACCGCCAGCACCACGGCCTCTTCATCCGAGAAGTAGCGCTGAATCCAGTCGCGTAACACTTTGAACATCAATAATCCTTAGGAACGAACGCAGCAGGTTTCAGGCTTTTTTCAACCAATAGCGGTAAACGCCCGCCTCATCTTCCTCACGAAGCAGCGTATGACCGGCCAATCGGGCAAAGGTGCGAAAGTCGCGCTGAGAGCCCGCATCGGTGGCGATCACCTTGAGTACCGCACCGCTGGCCAGCCGGTTGAGTTCCAGTTTGGCCTTGAGCAACGGCAGTGGACAATTCAGACCGCTGGCGTCCAGCTCGGCATCGTGGGTTACAGCGTCAGTCATCGAATCACTCCGGGGCAGGGGTTGAGAGCTTAGAATATCTGGTCCCAAGTGTAGTGTCCGGCTACAGTAAGGTCTTTGTCGACTAAGGCTTTGTGCATGACTTTTTTGCGCCCTACCCTGCTGACGCTCGCTTGCCTGCTCGCCTCACCGGGCTTCGCTGACGACTTGCCGTCACTCGGCGACGCCAGTTCTGCCATCGTCTCGCCGCAACAGGAACATCAACTGGGCCGTGCGTGGCTGGCGCTGTTGCGCAGCCAGGTGTCGCAGCTCAACGATCCGCAACTCAAGGATTACGTCGAGTCCAGCGTCTACCGGCTGGTAGAGACCAGCCAGGTCAATGACCGACGCCTGGAGTTCATCCTGATCAATAGCCCGCAGCTCAACGCTTTTGCCGCGCCGGGCGGGATCGTCGGCGTCAATGGCGGCTTGTTCCTCAATGCTCAGACCGAAGGCGAATATGCCTCGGTTCTGGCCCACGAACTGGCGCACTTGTCGCAACGTCACTTCGCACGTGGCGTCGAAGCTTCGCAACGCATGCAAGTACCCATGATGGCTGCACTGCTGGCCGGGATCGTGATTGCCGCGGCCGGCGCGGGCGATGCCGGGATCGCAGCCATTGCCGGTACTCAGGCAGCGGCGATTCAGGAACAACGACGCTTCTCACGCCAGAACGAACAGGAAGCCGACCGCATCGGCATCATGAATCTGGAAAAGGCCGGTTACGATCCACGCTCAATGCCGACCATGTTCGAACGACTGATGCGCCAGTATCGCTTCGACGCCAAGCCACCGGAATTCCTGCTGACTCACCCGGTCACCGAATCGCGGATCGCCGACACCCGCAACCGCGCCGAACAGGCCAAGCCGGGCGGTATCGAAGACAGCATGCGCTACCAACTGATTCGGACGCGCGTGCAGCTGATCTATGAAGAAACCCCCGGCCTGGGCGCCAAGCGCTTTCGGGCTCAACTCGATGAAAACCCGAAAAACGACGTCGCGCGCTATGGCCTGGCGATCGCCCAGATCAAAGGCGGCCAGTTGAATGAGGCTCGCGAGAACCTCAAGCTGCTGCTGGCCAAATCGCCGAACGAGATCATCTACAACCTGGCGCAGGTCGATCTGGACATCACCAACAATCGCCTGCCCGATGCACAGTCACGGGTTGACCGGATGCTCACTCAGTATCCCGGCAACTACCCGCTGAATCAGGTGCGGGTTGACTTGCTGCTCAAGCAGAATCGAGCGGCCGATGCGGAAAAAGCGCTGGAGAACCTGCTCAAGACCCGTCCCGACGACCCGGACGTCTGGTACATGGTGGCCGAGACTCGCGGCCTGTCGGGCAACATCATCGGCCTGCATCAGGCTCGTGCGGAATACTTTGCGCTGGTCGGCGATTATCGCCAGGCGATCCAGCAACTGGACTTCGCCAAGCGCAAGGCGGGCAGCAACTTCCCGTTGTCATCGCGGATCGATGCGCGGCAACGTGAGCTGATGGAGCAGGAGCGCATGGTCAAGGACATGATGGGCTAAGCGCTTCAGACACAAAAAAACCGCCTCTTTCGAGGCGGTTTTTTATTCAGCCGACAACCGGTTTATTCAGCCAGTTTGAAGGTGATGAAGCTGGCGCGACCTTGACGCAGAACCCGCATCGACACCGAGCGGTTCTTCGGCAGCGCCTTGGCAATGTCCGTGAACTCCTTGGCGGAGCCGATCGCCTGGTTGTTCAGGTGAGTGATCACATCGCCCGGCTGCAAGCCGATCAGGGCAGCAGGACCGTCCTGAACTTCCTTGATCACCACGCCACCTTTAAGGTCGTAGGCTTTCTTCTGTTCATCAGTCAATTCCACCACGGAAACGCCCAGACGATTGCTGCTGCGCTCGACACTGGATTTAGGCATGGCTTCCAGCTCTTTGCCTTCTTCAGGGATAGCGCCGACGGTCAGCTCGACATTCTTGCGTTTGCCTTCGCGGATCACTTCGAGATCGGCTTTCGAGCCAGCCTTCAGCGCACCCACCAAGTGTGGCAGGTCAGCGGACATGACGATCGGTTGACCGTTCATGCTCAGGATCACGTCGCCCACTTGCAGTCCACCCTTGGCAGCCGGGCCGTCGTCCTGGATCTGCGCCACCAGCGCACCGGCCGGCTTATCGAGACCGAACGACTCAGCCAGATCCTTGCTCACTTCCTGGATCACTACACCCAACCAGCCACGGCTGACTTTACCGCCGCTTTTCAGCTGATTGGAAACGTCCATCGCCACATCGATAGGGATTGCGAACGACACACCCATGAAGCCGCCGGAGCGGGTGTAGATCTGCGAGTTGATGCCGACCACTTCACCCGCCAGGTTGAACAGCGGACCACCGGAGTTACCCGGGTTGATCGCCACGTCGGTCTGGATGAACGGCACATAGTTTTCGTTCGGCAGGCTACGGCCTATGGCACTGACGATGCCTTGAGTCACAGTGTGATCAAAGCCGAACGGCGAGCCGATGGCCACGACCCACTGACCAGGTTTCAGATCCCGCGATTTGCCGAGTTTCAGAACCGGCAGATCCTTGCCTTCGATTTTCAGCAAGGCGACGTCGGAACGCTGATCGGTACCGATCAGCTTGGCTTTCAACTCACTGCGATCGGCGAGGCGTACAAGAATCTCGTCGGCGTCGGCGATCACATGGTTGTTGGTCAGGATGTAGCCGTCAGACGAAATGATGAAACCCGAACCCAGGGACTGCGCTTCGCGCTGGCGATCGCCACGAGGCGAGCGTGGCTGTTGCGGCATGCCACGCTCGAAGAACTCGCGCAGCATCGGCGGCAAGCCTTCAAGGTCTGGCATTTGCTCACTGGACACCTTGCGGTCCGGCAACTTCTGGGTGGTACTGATGTTCACCACCGCGGGCGAGGCCTGCTCGACCAGTTGCGTGAAGTCAGGCAACTCGACCGCTTGCGCAGTGACCGCCTGACCGAGCACCAGCACGGTGGCAAAAATAGAGAGGTAAGACTTCAAGCGTGGTATCGACATACGGCTCCCGTTACGACGAGCATGGTTAAGCGATATGGAGCAAGGAACACCGGAAACGATACGCCGGTATTTTTGTTCCGGGAACAACAAACAAGGCCAGAACCGAGGGGCTCTGACCTATAAAAAATTTTCGGGATATTTGCAAATGAAAATGCTCGGCAAAACATTTCGAGGCCTCAACGACAGGGCAGCCATTGCCGACCTCCCTCACCCTCCAGCCCCCGATTGATGAGCATGGCTGATCAGCTCACTGCTTGCTGGTGGCCGCAGCATCGTTGCGCATGGACAGCGCAATCCGTTCGGCGGTGCCAATCGGGATTTCACCG
This sequence comes from Pseudomonas frederiksbergensis, assembly GCF_017114915.1. GTDB lineage: Bacteria > Pseudomonadota > Gammaproteobacteria > Pseudomonadales > Pseudomonadaceae > Aquipseudomonas > Aquipseudomonas frederiksbergensis_I. The sequence continues at coordinate 54,457 of NZ_JAAUOE010000033.1, read as the reverse complement.
ACCACGGTCACCATCATTTCGCCTTGCGGAGTGGTCAAGCGACGAGAGACAGCGACTGTTGGCCCCAGCTGGGTACGCGTGTCGGTGACTGTTGCCCCGTTCAATGGCTCCAGGAACACCGAGAATCGGGCCAGACCGTCGTCGAACATCAGACTGTTGACCTGGACTTTGGTATCCGGATCTTTGTGAGAGGTGCTACTGGTCAACTCGAAACCTGGTGGCAACCAGTCCGAATGCCAGACCTGCGCCGTTTTGATGGCGGAAGCCTTGTCACTATCGAGGTTAATGGGTTTGCAATCGGAACCCGCTTGCAAATCACTGTCGGAAGGCACCTCGGCAGTATCCAGCCGGGTGAACTGGAACCGTTCCAGCAGTTGCCCTTTGTCATTGAGCAACAATGACTTCAACGGCAGGCCGGTTTCTTTGTCCAGATGCAGCTCAAAACCATAGCGGTGCTGATCGCGAGGCGTCAACGAGACGATCACCGCCGCACGCCCGGCCACACGCGACTTGCCGATGACGGTAAGGTCATACCAGTTCTTTAGTTTTTGTGGATCGAGTGCACGAGCGGCGGAGTTGGGTGAGTCCCCCAGCCCTGCTATCAGCGTGCCGCTGACGCATTGAGTATGCCCATCAATGCGTACGACTTCCTGAGCCGAGCCGTCGAGCTGGAGCAAACGCTCGCGGACTTTGCCATCCTGGACGCGGTGCCAGATGTTGTGGGTAGAGAAACTACCGTTACGCTCGTAGACGAAGGTACCGTGAAAGCTCTGCGTTTGCTCGGCCTGTCCCAGACGCTTCAGCCAGTCCTGGGCCTCATCGGCGTGGGCTGGAACAACAAACCAGCCACTGAGCAGAAGCGTAAGTAGAGGTATGGCGCGCATGATCCTCCTTAACGGTTTTCCAGGCTCGCTGCACGCGCGTAAGGCAGAGCGCTCTCAGTACCTTTCAGTGCAGCCTGTTGAGCATGTTGGCGCAAGTAACCTGGCAGACGCTGATCGTGCCAGCCTGGCTGACCTTGCAATACGCCATTGGCCATGGGACCAGTGGCTTGCGAACTCTCATTGTAGCCTGCCAATACGGCAGGGCCCTTGACTTGAGGAGCGGCCAGACCTGGTTGACTCGATTGCTGAGCCAGTTCGACACCCGCGATCTCGTCCTGGTTGTACAGACGAACACCCGCCAGCACGGCAACGGTCACCGAAGCAGCGACAGCCAGACGACCCAGGCTGCGCCATGGACCACGGGAGGCTTTTGCCGGTACGGCTTCATCAGCCAGCGCAGCAGAGACTGCCGCAGCAATGTCCAGACGAGGAAGCAGCAGATCCTTGTGCATGACTGCACGGGCGATCTGGTAACGAGCCCAGGTTTCGCGGGTTTCAACATCGTCGAAGGCATTCAACACCCGACGCAATTCCAGTTCGTCCGCTTCGTTATCCATCACTGCGGACAGCGATTCCTGCAGGGCTTCACGACTCATGGCGTTCCTCTCTTGGCTGTCGCCGCTGTCTCAGTTTTCCTGCAACAACGGCTGCAGGGCTTTATCGATGGCCTCCCGGGCGCGGAAAATCCGGGAGCGCACGGTACCCACCGGACACTGCATGACGCTGGCAATGTCCTCGTAACTCAGACCATCGAATTCACGTAAAGTTAAAGCCGTACGCAAATCTTCTGGCAGTTGCTGAATGGTTCGATGGACGGTGCCTTCGATCTCATCCCGCAACAATGCACGTTCTGGCGACTCGAGATCCTTGAGGCCATGATCGCCATCGTAGAACTCTGCATCCTCGGAACTGACATCGCTATCCGGCGGCCGGCGGCCGCGTGAAACCAGATAGTTTTTCGCCGTGTTGATGGCGATACGGTAAAGCCACGTATAAAACGCGCTGTCTCCGCGAAAATTACCAAGTGCACGGTATGCCTTGATAAAGGCTTCCTGTGCGACATCCTGGGCTTCATGGGTGTCGTGCACGAAACGCACGATCAACCCGAGAATTTTGTGCTGGTATTTCAGCACGAGCAGATCGAAAGCTCGCTTGTCGCCGCGTTGAACGCGCTCGACCAGCTGCTGATCCTCTTCCTGGGTTAGCATGAACACTCCTCGATAAGCTCGGAGGAGGCTTGCATCACTGAACGACCAGACTTGCAAACATAGACTCGGGCTTCTCGCAAAAGTTCTCCCCCTCCAAGCAAGTTTCCTGCGGGCTCTGATTTGGCACGCACGAAAAGCGCAGCGCGGATTTACCCGGCTGCGCGAATAATCTTGTCATCGGATTCCGTCAGCAAGGACCCAACCGCAAGTCCCGCACCGAAGCCGACACTGTCCCTTGTTTTCAGGCACCGTCTATGATCTTGGGCCTTTGGCAAAAGTTCCATATTTATAGCCGCCCGAAACCGACATTGTGCAACCGCGCAAGGAAAAAGACTGTTAAATCCACGATACAGTCGCCTTGTTGCCCAAGCACCCAAAAAAACTTCCGACGAAGCGTCCAGTCTTTTCCGTCACAGTAGTTTCACAATGCCATGTGGGCCCGACTATTGTGCCGCTCCCCCCCTCTATATACTAGTGGGCTGTGTGGCTGTCTTGACTCGCCGATCCAGCTGTCTTGCGCCACCCCCGACCCGGGTCGCTTTGAGCGGAATCCTGAAATGAGCCAACAGTTTCAACACGATGTTCTGGTAATTGGCAGCGGTGCTGCCGGCTTGAGCCTTGCGCTGACCTTGCCCGGTCATTTGCGCATCGCCGTATTGAGCAAAGGCGACCTCGCCAATGGCTCAACCTTCTGGGCCCAGGGCGGTGTCGCCGCCGTTCTGGATGACACCGATACTGTCGAATCCCATGTCGATGACACCCTCAACGCCGGTGGCGGCCTGTGCCATGAAGACGCGGTGCGCTTTACCGTCGAGCACAGCAGGGAGGCGATTCAATGGCTGATCGACCAAGGTGTGCCCTTTACCCGCGATGAACAGTCCGCCACCGAAGATGGCGGTTTCGAGTTTCACCTGACCCGCGAAGGCGGTCACAGCCATCGGCGCATCATCCACGCCGCCGACGCGACGGGAGCGGCGATCTTCAGAACCCTGCTCGATCAGGCCATGCAGCGACCCAACATCGAATTGCTGGAGCAGCGGGTTGCAATCGATCTGATCACCGAAAAACGCCTGGGCCTTGAAGGCGACCGTTGCCTCGGCGCCTATGTCCTCAACCGCAGTACCGGTGAAGTCGACACTTACGGCGCGCGCTTCGTGATCCTCGCATCGGGCGGCGCGGCGAAGGTCTACCTCTATACCAGCAACCCTGATGGCGCCTGCGGTGATGGCATCGCCATGGCCTGGCGTTCGGGCTGCCGGGTGGCGAATCTGGAGTTCAACCAGTTCCATCCCACCTGCCTTTATCACCCGCAAGCCAAGAGTTTCCTGATCACCGAAGCCCTGCGTGGCGAAGGCGGACACCTGAAGCTGCCCAATGGCGAACGCTTCATGCAACGCTTCGACCCGCGGGCCGAACTGGCACCACGGGACATCGTCGCCCGCGCCATCGACCATGAGATGAAGCGCCTGGGTATCGATTGCGTTTACCTGGACATCAGCCACAAGCCCGATGACTTCATCAAGACTCACTTCCCGACGGTCTATGAACGCTGCCTGGAATTCTCCATCGACATCACCAGACAACCGATTCCGGTGGTGCCGGCGGCGCACTACACCTGCGGCGGCGTGATGGTCGATCAGCGGGGCCGCACCGACGTGCCGGGCCTGTATGCAATTGGTGAAACCAGCTTCACCGGCCTGCATGGCGCCAACCGCATGGCGAGCAACTCGCTGCTGGAATGTTTCGTTTACGCCCGTTCGGCGGCGGCGGACATTCTTGAGCAGTTGCCAGACGTATCGATTCCGACCGCCCTGCCCGTCTGGGATGCGAGCCAGGTCACCGATTCCGACGAAGACGTGATCATCGCGCACAACTGGGACGAACTGCGGCGATTCATGTGGGACTACGTGGGCATCGTGCGCACCAACAAGCGCCTGCAACGGGCCCAGCACCGCGTACAGTTGTTGCTGGACGAAATCGACGAGTTCTACAGCAACTACAAGGTCAGTCGGGATTTGATCGAGTTGCGTAACCTGGCGCAGGTGGCCGACCTGATGATCCGTTCAGCCATGGAACGCAAGGAAAGTCGCGGCCTGCATTACACGCTCGACTACCCGAACCTGCTGCCGGTCGCCCTGGATACTATTCTGGTGCCACCCACCTACGCCGACTGAACTTGAGCCGAACCCGCAGGCGTCGGTGTAAATCCGCCGCCTGCGAATCCCGCGGTACGCATATCGTCCGGATACGTCGCTCATCCCGCAAACGAAAACGCAGTACCACAATCAATGGCAACGCCAGGCTGTCCGGTCGTAACTGCACGGGTTGCCAGCCCAGCACCTGATTCCACAACTGCCAGCCATCGGCATCGCGACGCAAGCCGCGAAAGGCCTGCGGGTGAGTCAGCAAAATCTGTCGCGGCAATACCCAAACGCTGTGAGTCACACATAGCGCAACGCCGAGCAGGCGGGCCCAGAGCGGGATAGAGAGAAAAAACAGCGAACCCAACGCGAACAGCTGGGCGAGAAGATAGGCCGCCAGCAACTGCCGTGAGGCATGCCAGCGGCATTCGAACACGTTACTTGGGCTGGACACGATCCAGGATCATGCGAACCATGCGCTGAAGCTCCGGATCTTCCGATTCGGTGCGTTCCATGAACCAGCCGAACATGTCCTGATCCTCGCACTCCAGCAGGCGGACATACAGCGCGCGATCTACTTCGTTCAGATTCGCGTAAACCTCTTTCACGAACGGCACCAGCAGCACGTCAAGTTCCAGCATGCCGCGACGGCTGTGCCAAAAGAGGCGGTTCAGTTCAACGTTATCGACCATGGAGCGCTCCTCAAATAGACGGTAAGTATACAGCCCCAAGGCCGGTCGAACAGTCGGCTTTGGTCGCCCCCGACGATCCTTTGTGAACTACCCATTTCAAGGGCGCCCCCTTATGATGTCCCTCGGACTCTTTACCCTGCGATGACCCATGGCCGATTCTGCTTTTTTCTGCACCCTGTCTCACGAAGGCGTTCTCGCGGTACGCGGCGCGGATGCCAGCCAATTCCTGCAAGGCCAATTGACTTGCAATCTCAATTATCTGAGTGATACCCAGGCCAGCCTTGGCGCGCGCTGCACGCAGAAAGGCCGGATGCAGTCGAGCTTCCGCATTCTGCTCGAAGGTGACGGTGTGCTCATGGCGATGGCCTGCGAACTGCTGGAGCCGCAACTGGCGGACCTGAAAAAGTACGCTGTGTTCTCCAAATCGAAACTGACCGACGAAAGTGCCGGCTGGGTTCGTTTTGGCCTTGAGCATGGCGATGCGGCACTGGCCAGCCTGGGCCTGGCGCTACCGGCAGACACCGACAGCGTCGTTCGTAATGACGGCCTGATCGCCCTTCGCGTCTCGTCTGACCGCGCTGAACTGTGGGTGGGTGCCGATCAAGCCGACACCGTCAAGGGCAAGCTGTCCGCCCTGTTGGCCGAAGGCGATCTGAATCAATGGTTGCTGGGCCAGATCCGCGCCGGGATCGGTCAGGTCATGCCAAGCACCCGCGAGCTGTTCATCCCGCAGATGCTCAATCTGCAAGCCGTCGGTGGCGTGAGCTTCAAGAAGGGTTGCTACACCGGCCAGGAAATCGTCGCGCGCATGCAGTACCTGGGCAAACTCAAGCGCCGGTTGTATCGCCTGCAACTTGCGGCCAGCGAGTTGCCGGAACCCGGTACTCAACTATTCTCCCCGACTCACGGCAGCTCGATCGGTGAAGTGGTGCTGGCCGCCCGCGCCGGGCAAAACATTGAACTACTGGCCGTGTTGCAAGCCGAAGCCGCAGAAGATGGCAACCTGCACCTTGGCGCACTTGAAGGTCCGGGCCTGCATTTGCTCGACCTGCCTTACCAACTGGATCGTGATCGCGAAATCCAGCGTTAACAGCAGCATTTGTCGCAATACCCTAGAGAAAAGAAATGAGTGAGCTGGCGGATAAGGTCCAACAGGATTTGGTTGAGGCCATCGATAACGATGACCTGGTTCTGCCAACATTACCGGAAGTGGCCCTGCAGATTCGCAAGGCCGCCGAAGACCCGGAAATCAGTGTCAGCACCCTGAGCAAAGTGATCGGCCGCGATACCGCGCTGTCGGCGCGCCTGATCAAAGTGGTCAATAGCCCGCTGCTGCGTGCGACCCAGGAAGTGACTGACTTGCACACGGCCATCACCCGGCTGGGCGTCAATTACAGCAGCAACCTGGCCATCGGCCTGGTGATGGAACAGATCTTCAATGCCCGTTCCGAAGTGGTGGAACAGAAAATGCGCGAGGTCTGGCGCAAAAGCCTGGAAATCGCCGGCGTCAGCTATGCGTTGTGCCGCAGTTACACACAACTCAAGCCTGATCAAGCGGCGCTCGGCGGGCTGGTGCATCAGATTGGCGTGCTGCCGATCCTGACCTACGCCGAAGATCACTATGAATTGCTGTCTGACCCGGTCAGCCTCAACCATGTGATCGACCGCATTCATCCGCTGCTCGGCGACAAGCTGCTCAGGGTCTGGGAATTCCCGGAAATGCTGGTGCAATTGCCGGGGCTGTATCTGGATTTCCAGCGGCAATCGGAGCGGGTCGATTATGTCGATCTGGTACAAGTGGCCAGCCTGTACTGCCACAAGGACAGCGAGCATCCCCTGGCCCGTATCGACCCGTTCACCGTGCCGGCCTTCAAGAAGCTGGGAGTCGATCCGCAGGACGAGGCGATGTGCAAGGATCTGGAAGAATCGCGGTCGATGTTTTACTGATCATTGTGGCGAGGGGGCTTGCCCCCGTTCGGCTGCGAAGCAGTCGAAAAAACTGTTATGTACGATTTGCCAGACGGAACGCTGGGGACCGCTTCGCGCTCCAACGGGGGCAAGCCCCCTCGCCACAACAAGCCCCTCGCCACAGGGCGGTGTTTAGTCTCCTGCGATAAAACTCACCCGAACCTTCAACCCCGCCCGCTCGCCATCGTGCAGGCTGACCTGCGCCAGATGGGCGCGGCAGATTTCGCCGACAATCGCCAGGCCTAGTCCCGACCCGGCCACCTGCTGGTTGCGCCGGTAAAAGCGCTCGAACACCCGATCCCGCTCTTCAAGGGGAATCCCCGGGCCATCGTCCTCGACCTCCAGCACCGCCGGTGCCGTGACCCGCAGGATCACATTGCCACCCGGCGGCGTGTGGGCCAGCGCATTGTCCACCAGATTGCTCAACAGTTCGTTCAACAGCGTCGGCTCGCCGCGCAGCCACACCGGCTCGTCGGCTTCCAGCGCCAGCGCCACGCCACGTGCGTGGGCCAGCGGCGCCATGGCCATGCCCAGATCACGAGCCAACTGACTGAGGTCGAGCAACTGTGCACCGCCCTCGGCAATGGCCCGGGCGCCATTCTCGACCCGGGCCAGCGAGAGCAATTGATTGGCCAGATGGGTCAGGCGATCCGTGCCCTGGGCGGCGCTTTCCAGAGTGCTGCGCCAGGTTTCGGGGTCGTTCGAGCGCAAGCCCAGTTCGAGTCGTGCCTTGAGCGCCGCCAACGGCGTGCGCAACTCATGGGCGGCATCGGCGATGAATTGCGCCTGGCGTTCGAACTGCCCGCGCAAACGCTCGGTAAAGTGATTGAGCGCGCGCACCAGCGGCCCCAACTCGTGCTGCACTTCCACCAACGGCAAGGGCCGCAAGTCATCGGGCTGGCGCTCTTCCACCGCCGTGCGCAAACGCTCCAGCGGACGCAGCGCCGCACTGACCGCAAACCACACCAACAGCAACGCACCGATCGCCAGCATGCCCAAACGCAACAAGGTGTCGGCCATCAGGCTGCGCGCCATGCGGACCCGCGCCTCATCGGTTTCCGCCACACGGATTTCCGCCATGCCGTTCATGTTCGGCTCGCTGACCGCTTTGAGCAGGCTGACCACCCGCACGTTCTGCCCTTGATAAGTGGCGTTATAGAACCGCGCCAACGCCGGATAGTCATCGGTGCGTGGCGTTCCCGGTGGCGGTGCCGGCAGGTTTTCGTAGCCCGAAATCAGCTTCTGATTGATGTCGTTGACCAGGTAAAAAATCCGCCCGGCACTGTCGTAGGCGAATGTATCGAGAGCCACGTAGGGCACGTCGGCGCTGAGGCTGCCGTCGCGCTGGGACAGGCCGGCGGCGATGGTCCGCGCCGAGGCCAGCAAGGTCCGGTCATAAGCGGTGTCGGCGGCTTCGCGACCGTTCCAGTACGCGCTCAATCCACTGGCGAGCATCAACACCACCAGCAGCAACGCGAGGTTCCACAGCAACCGCCAACGCAGGCTGCTGAGCTTATGCATCGCGGCTTTCCAGCAAATAGCCAAGGCCGCGGAAGGTCACAATGGCCACCGGTTGGCCGTCGAGCTTCTTGCGCAAGCGGTGGACGTAGATTTCGATGGCATCGGGGCTGGCCTCCTCGTCCAGGCCGAAGACATGGGCCGCCAATTGCTCCTTGCTCATCACCCGACCGGGACGGGCGATCAGGGCTTCGAGCACCGCCTGCTCGCGGGAGGTCAGGGTCAACAATTCTTCGCCGAGGGTGAAGCGCCGGGTGTCCAGGTCATAGGCCAGCACACCGCAACGCTGCTGGCGTTCACCGCCGAGCACACTGCGGCGCAGCAAGGCTTTGACTCGCGCCTCGAGCTCAGTCAGTTCGAAAGGTTTGGCCAGGTAATCGTCGGCGCCGAGGTTCAGGCCATGGACCCGGTCCTTGACATCGCTGCGGGCGGTCAGCATCAGCACCGGCAGGTTCTTGCCCCGGGCCCGCAGGCGCGCCAGCACTTCGAAACCATCCATGCGCGGCAGGCCGACATCGAGAATCGCCATGGCGTATTCCTCGCTGCTCAAGGCCAGGTCGGCCGCCACACCGTCGTGCAGCACATCCACGGTCAGCCCGGTGCTCTTGAGCGCCTGGGCGACACTTTCGGCAAGCTGCAGATGGTCTTCGACGAGCAGAACACGCATGGATCTTTACCTCATTCAGGGATGGTCGACGCCATTCTTTGGCGCGGAGTTTACAGCCGCATCCGCCGCTGTGAAGCCCGAAAACCGTGAAAGTCAGCTGAAAGGTTAGTGAAAGGTTGGCCGGTTAGAGTCCAGCCACGGACAGTTTCGACTGCCGTTGCTGCCAACGAAAAACGCCTCGAAGCGTTTTCGTCTAATAAGAACAATAAACGGAGTACGTCACCATGCAGTCCATGCAGCTTCAGGCTTGCCCGCCTGCTCGTTTTCCCGTCTCAGTCCTACCACCCTCGCCGGCTTTTCGCCGTTCAGCCAGGCTGCCGTCCTCGAAGACAGTACGGCAACCTTCGAAACCCGCAACCTGTATTTCAACCACGACTGTCGCACCAGCGCCCAGTGCATCTGGGGCGAGCGATAGCGTTGCCCTTTGGTAATTCAGTACGTCCATAACAAAAACTCTTAAGGAGACTTGAATGAACCTATCAATGCGTAAAGTTGCTCTGGCCACCGGCATCATGCTGTTCGCCGGCCAATTGCTGGCCGAACCCAAACGCCCGGAATGCATCGCCCCGGCCTCGCCGGGCGGCGGTTTCGATCTCACCTGCAAATTGGCGCAAAGCGCGCTGGTCAACGAAAAACTGCTGACCAAACCGATGCGCGTGACCTACATGCCCGGCGGCGTCGGCGCGGTGGCGTACAACGCGGTGGTGGCTCAGCGCCCGGCCGATGCCGGTACGCTGGTGGCCTGGTCCAGCGGTTCGCTGCTGAACCTGGCCCAAGGCAAGTTCGGGCGGTTTGATGAAGGCGCGGTGCGCTGGCTGGCCGCAGTTGGAACAAGCTATGGCGCCATCGCGGTGAAAAGCGATTCGCCCTACAAGACCCTGGACGATCTGGTCAAAGCCCTGAAGAAAGATCCGAGCTCCGTGGTGATCGGCTCCGGCGGTACCGTCGGCAGTCAGGACTGGATGCAGACCGCCCTGATCGCCAAAGCGGCCGGGATCAACCCGCGCGACCTGCGTTACGTCGCCCTCGAAGGCGGCGGTGAAATCGCCACCGCCCTGCTTGGCGGCCACATCCAGGTCGGCAGCACCGACATCTCCGACTCCATGCCACACATTCAGAGTGGCGACATGCGTCTGCTCGCGGTGTTCTCCGAGAAGCGTCTGGACGAGCCGGAAATGAAAGACATTCCGACCGCTAAAGAGCAAGGCTACGACATCGTCTGGCCGGTGGTACGCGGTTTCTACCTCGGGCCAAAAGTCAGCGACGAAGATTACGCCTGGTGGAAAGACGCCTTCGACAAACTGCTGGCCTCCGAGGACTTCGCCAAGCTGCGCGATCAGCGTGAACTGTTCCCGTTCGCCATGACCGGCCCGGAGCTCGACACCTACGTGAAGAAGCAGGTCGCGGACTACAAAGTGCTGGCCAAAGAGTTCGGCCTGATCCAGTGATCGCCTCTGTCTAGCGGCTGCGGCCCCGGTTCTCGGGGTCGTGGCCCAGGAGTTTTCCATGCTCTTACAACGCATTTTTGCTTCGGTGCTGTTGCTGACCTGTGTCGGCCTGGCGCTGATGGCGTGGCCGTATCAAGCGGCTTTTTCCTACGAACCGGTCGGCCCTCGCGCCTTCCCTCTGCTGATGCTCGGCCTGATGGGCCTGGCCTTGCTGTACATGGTATTTCGGCCGGCGCCGATCGTGCACAGCGATGACGACCCGAAACTGGACCGCGAAACCCTGATCAAAATCGGCATCTGCGTGCTGCTGTTGCTGGTGTTCGCCGGGGCCTTCGAACCCCTTGGTTTCATCGTCGCCAGCATTCTGATCGGGGTCCCGATGGCACGCCTGTATGGCGGCCGCTGGCTGCCCAGCGCGGTGATCATCAGCCTGATGGCCATCGGTCTTTATCTGCTGTTCGACAAGTTGATGGACGTGCCACTGCCACTGGGCGTGCTCGACGTTCTGGAGAACTGATATGGATACTCTTGGCTATTTGGGTCAGGGCTTCGGCGTCGCGCTGAGCCCGTACAACCTGGTGACCGCATTGTGCGGCACCTTGATCGGCACCGTCGTCGGGCTGTTGCCGGGACTGGGGCCGATCAACGGCGTGGCGTTGCTGATTCCCATCGCGTTCGCCCTCGGCCTGCCACCGGAGTCGGCGCTGATCCTGCTGGCGGCGGTGTACCTGGGTTGCGAATACGGCGGCCGGATCAGCTCGATCCTGCTGAACATTCCGGGCGAAGCCTCCACCGTCATGACCACCCTCGACGGTTACCCGATGGCCCGCAAGGGTCTGGCCGGTGTAGCGCTGTCACTGTCGGCGTGGAGTTCGTTCATCGGTGCCTTCATCGCGACTTGCGGCATGGTGCTGTTCGCCCCGCTGCTGGCGAAATGGGCGATTGCCTTCGGACCGGCGGAGTATTTCGTGCTGATGGTGTTTGCGATTGTCTGTCTCGGCGGCATGGCCGGCGACCGACCGCTCAAGACCTTCATTGCAGCGCTGATCGGTCTGTTTCTGTCGAGCGTCGGGATCGACGCCAACAGCGGCGTATACCGTTTCACCGGGGATAACATTCATCTGACGGACGGCATTCAGTTCGTCGTGCTGGTGTTGGGCCTGTTCTCCATCAGCGAAATCCTCCTGCTGCTGGAAAAAACCCACCGTGGCCAGGAAGCGGTGAAAGCCACCGGGCGCATGATGTTCAACTTCAAGGAAGCCTCGGCGGTGTTCGTGGTGAACGTCCGTTGCGGTTTGCTGGGCTTTATCATGGGCGTGTTGCCGGGTGCCGGCGCGACGCTGGCCAGCGCGGTGGCCTACATGACCGAAAAACGTATCGCCGGTGCCAAGGGCACTTTCGGACAAGGCGATATGCGTGGCCTCGCGGCTCCGGAAACCGCCATCGGCGGCGCAGCCTGCGGTGCCCTGGTGCCGATGCTGACCCTCGGTGTTCCGGGCTCGGGGACCACGGCGGTGATGATCGGCGCATTGTCGCTGTACAACATCACCCCGGGCCCGCTGCTGTTCCAGCAACAACCGGACATCGTCTGGGGCCTGATCGCGTCGTTGTTCGTCGCCAACGTGATGCTGGTGATCCTCAACATCCCGATGATCCGCATCTTTACCCGCATCCTCGCCGTGCCGAACTGGGCACTGGTGCCGGTGATCGCGATCATCACCGGGATCGGCGTCTATGCAGTACACGCTACCACCTTCGACCTGTTCCTGATGATCGGCATCGGCATCTTCGGCTACATCCTGCGCAAGCTAGACTTCCCGTTGTCGCCAGTGCTGCTGGGCTTCATTCTCGGTGGGTTGATGGAACAGAATCTGCGTCGCGCCCTGTCGATTTCCAACGGTGCACTGGAGATCCTCTGGTCGAGCCCGATCACGTTCGGTTGCTGGGTGCTGACTGCAATCATGCTGCTGATGCCGCTACTGCGTATCTGGCGCAAACGTTCGGTCGCCCGACGCGTTATTGCCGATGTCTGATAGGACCCCCTTCAAAAGCTGGTGGGGAACACCGCTGGTCGGTCTGCTGGGCGGTTACCTCGCCAGCCAGATCGGCTGGCCACTGCCGTGGATGGTTGGCTCGTTGCTGGCGATCATCCTGATGCGCTGTCTGACTCCCTGGCAATTGGCGGAAATCCCTGGCGGGCGCAAGTGCGGCCAGTGGGTTGTCGGCATCGGCATCGGCCTGCACTTCACCCCGGTGGTGATGGAGCAGGTGCTGAGCCATTTCGGTCTGATCTTCTTCGGTGCATTGGTCACCAGCCTGTCCGCGGTGGTCGGGGTCTGGTTGATGCGGCGCACCGGTGAAGATCGCGCCACCGCGTTCTTTTCCAGCATGCCCGGCGGCTCCGGGGAGATGGTCAACCTCGGCGCCCGCAACGGCGCGGTGCTCAGCCGTGTCGCGGCGGGGCAGAGTTTGCGGGTGTTGGTGGTGGTACTTTGCGTGCCGGCGGCGTTCAAGTACCTGTTGGGCGACGGTGCGCCCGTCTTGCATGCAACAACCGTGGACTGGAGGTGGTTGGCGATTCTGTTCCCGGCCGGCGCCCTTGCCGCCTGGATCTGGCAGCGCCTGCGTCAACCCAACCCCTGGCTGTTCGGGCCGCTGCTGGTAAGTGCGACGGTGAGCATTGGTTGGGACCTGCACATCGGGTTGCCCAACGGCGGCAGTCAAATTGGCCAGTGGCTGATCGGCAGCGGATTGGGTTGCCACTTCAATCGGCAGTTCTTTCGGCGGGCACCGTCCTTCATGGGCCGGACCCTGCTTGGTACGGCGTTGACCATGTTGATCGCCACGCTGGCGGCGCTGGGGTTGAGTGCACTGACCCATCTGGATCTGCGCTCGCTGACGCTGGGCATGATGCCTGGCGGGATTGCCGAGATGAGCCTGACGGCGGAGACCCTGCAATTATCGGTACCGCTGGTGACGGCGATGCAGGTGATGCGATTGTTGTTTGTGTTGTTTCTGGCGGAGCCGTTGTTCAGGTATTGGAACCGGGAGCCCGATTCCGTCTGATCCGTGATCGTTCCCACGCTCTGCATGGGAACGATCATTTCAGCGCATCAAACCGGCGGCAACCGCCACTCGATCGGCGTCTCGCCATTCTGTTCCAGAAACTTGTTCGCCCGGCTGAAGTGCCCGCACCCAAGGAAGCCGCGATAGGCGGACAGCGGCGACGGGTGGACCGACGTCAGCACCAGGTGTTTAGTGGCGTCGATCAGTTTCTGCTTGCTCTGGGCATGCGCCCCCCACAACAGGAACACCAGATGTGGCTGGTGCTCGCTGACCACTTCGATAATCCGGTCGGTAAAGTGCTGCCAGCCCTTGCCCGCATGGGCGTTGGCATTCGCACGCTCCACGGTCATGGTGGTGTTGAGCATCAACACGCCCTGTTCCGCCCAACTCTGCAGGTAACCGTGATTGGGCATATCGATGTTCAGGTCGCGCTTCAACTCTTTATAGATATTCACCAGCGACGGCGGCGCCGGTACGCCCGGTTGCACCGAGAAGCACAACCCATGAGCCTGACCCGGGCCGTGGTAAGGATCCTGCCCGAGGATGACCACCTTGACCTTGTCCAGCGGCGTGGAGTTGAGCGCGTTGAAGATCAACGGTCCCGGCGGATAGATCTCCTTGCCCGCCGCGCGCTCCTGTTGCAGGAATGTGCGCAACTCTGCCATGTAGGGCTGATCGAATTCGGCACGCAGTGCCTCCTTCCAGCTCGGTTCGAGTTTGATACGGTCGTCAGCAGTCATGGTTACATCCGGCAAAAACAATGGGGCGAACCCTAGGAAAGCCCATCGCGCTTGTCAATTGATCTGACGCAGATCCGGCATTTTCCTATAGAGCGATCATACTGAACGCTCAAGTTCCCGATCGAGGTCACGATGAATCTGCACTTCGAAGAACTCACCGGCACCGATGGCGCACGCATCGGCATCGCCAGCCTGGATGCCGAAAAGTCCCTCAACGCCCTCTCCTTGCCGATGATTAACGCCTTGCGCGATCAACTGGACGCCTGGGCCAAGGAACCACAGATCGTTTGCGTGCTGTTGCGCGGCCATGGCGCCAAGGCTTTTTGCGCCGGGGGTGAGGTACGCAGTCTGGTGGAGGCGTGTCTCGCCCATCCCGGAGAAGTACCGCCGTTGGCTGCCCACTTCTTTGCGGCAGAATATCGCCTCGACTTCAGCCTGCATACCTACCCCAAACCGTTGATCTGCTGGGGTCATGGTTATGTGCTGGGCGGGGGCATGGGGCTGTTGCAAGGGGCGAGCATTCGAATTGTCACGCCAAGCAGCCGGTTGGCGATGCCGGAGATCGGCATTGGCTTATACCCGGACGTCGGCGCCAGCTGGTTTCTGTCGCGGCTGCCCGGCAAGCTCGGGTTGTTTCTCGGCCTGACCGGCGCCCGGATGAACGGTCGCGATGCAATCGATCTGGACCTCGCGGATCGCTTTTTGCTCGATCAACAACAGCAAGACCTGATCGAAGGTTTGCTGCAATTGAACTGGCAGGAACAGACCGCCATGCAACTCAACAGCCTGCTCAAGGCCTTGCAACAAGAAGCGCTCGTAAAAATGCCCGAAGCGCAGTGGCTGCCGCGACGCCAGCAGATCGACGAGTTGCTGGATGTCAGCGACGTTCGTTGTGCCTGGAAGGCCATCAGTGCGCTACGCGTTCATAAAGACCCGCTGCTCAGTCGTGCGGCCTGCACCATGATTGAAGGCTCGCCCCTGACCGCTCATCTGGTTTGGGAACAGATCGCCCGCGCCCGGCACCTGTCGCTAGCTCAAGTCTTTCAGATGGAATACACCATGAGCCTCAATTGCTGCCGTCATCCGGAATTCAGCGAGGGCGTGCGTGCGCGGTTGATCGACAAAGACCAGAAACCTCACTGGCACTGGCCGGATATCAACACGGTGCCGGAGGCGGCGGTGGAAGCGCATTTTCACAAGGTCTGGGAAGGTCGGCATCCGTTGGCGGATCTGTCGGAATACTGAAATCCGGGCACAAAAACGGCGCTTCATGCGCCGTTTTTCATGAGTGGCTTACCAGCGGCCGCCTCGGCCATCGTGATCGCCGCGACCGCGGTGATCGCCTCTTCCGTCACGATGATCCCGCCGACTGTGGCCTCGATAGCCATCGTCCCGGCCGCCTCTGTTCCGGCCGTCCCAACCGCCCCGGTTATGGCCGTCCCAACCCCTGCGGTCATGACGGTCCCATCCGTGATTCTGGTAACGGTAGTCATAATAGCGCGGTGCCGGTTGATAAACCCGCGGCTGGTAGTAATAACGCGGCGATGGCTGGTAATACCGTGCGGGGGGCGAGTAATACCGGCGCGGGGCCGTGTAATAACCACCATCGGAATAGTAGGCCCCGCCACCGGAGTAATACGGCGCTGGGGATGTGTAGACCTCGGAACGGTAGTAGCTGGCTCCTCCATCGGAATAGGGCACGCACGCACCAAGAGACAATCCTAATAGAGCAATCAGCAGAATTTGGTGGAGTTTTTTTTGACAGAGCATGGCGGCCTCCTGGACCGCGAGTGAGCCATACCAGCGACGCTGGCAGGCGACAGTCAATGGTTCGGCGACTGTCGAAATATCAGACCGTGAAATCGGGATCTGGTGCGTTTCCGCAACACGTTGAAACAAGTAGCCGATGAAAGGTTTTTCATCTTGCCCCAAAGAAAACGGCGCTCGCGCAAGCCGGACGCGCCGTTGTATTCGTGAGCCGGTTAACGGTGCCCGCGATGGTGTCCGCCGCGATGGTGATGACGGGGACCACCGAAGTAATAGTAGCGATAGCCACCGTAGAAGCGCGGACCGCCGTAGTAGTAAGGCGAGTAGTAATAACCGGGGTAGTAATAAGGTGCCGGATAAACATCGGCACCACCTACATAGTAGTAACACCCGGACAGACCCAAACCAAAAAACACACTGAGCAATATTTGGCGGAGCTTTTTTTGACAGAACATGGAGGCCTCCTGAAAGACCTGCAACAGCAGTCGAGTCACACCTGTTTGGACTTTCAAACCTGCACCGAGTGCCAGACCGCGTCGGCCTTCGGATCAGCGGCCAGCCGACGCCGGCTTGCGCACGGGTGCTTGTCGGCCGATCATGCGCAGCTCGGGCCAAGCAAACCGGCCATAACCGAATACCCTCCATGAATAAACCTGACCTCTGCCCGGCCTGCGGCGCCGCCAACGACTGCAGCCTGGCTGATCCGCGAACTGTCGATCGTGCCTGCTGGTGCTACGGCGTGAGCATCGATCCGGCGGTGCTCCAAGCGCTGCCCGCCGAGCTGCGCGACAAGTCCTGCCTGTGCCCGACCTGCGCCCGGGTCGAAACGCAGTTGCAAGCAGCCGTAGGGCCGATCACGTAAGATACGCAGCGCTCTCCCTCCGAACCCTCCCACCGAACTTTCCAACCGAACCCTGGCCATGCGTGTTGACCGTTTCCTCAGCAACCTGCCCCGCTTCAACCGTAAGCAGGTACGCCTGTTGCTGGTGGAAAAGCGCGTGAGAGTCGATGGAACCATCGTCAGCGACCCTCATGCCGAGGTGCTTGAGTTCAGCCGCGTGGAAGTCGACGACGAAGTGTTGCAGCTCGGTAAACCGGCCCGCTACTTCATGCTGCACAAACCGCCCGGCTGCGTCAGTGCCACCCGCGACCCACAACACCCGACGGTGCTCGACCTGATCCATGAACCGGACAAGAATGACCTGCACATCGCCGGTCGCCTGGACTTCAACACCACCGGCCTGATGCTGATCACCAACGATGGCAGCTGGTCGCGACGCCTGACCCAACCGCAGACCAAACTGCCCAAGGTCTATTACGTCGAAACAGAGCAGGACATCACCGCCGACTACGCGATCACGTTCGCCAAAGGCCTGTACTTCGCCTTCGAAGACCTCATCACCCAACCTGCCGAGCTGGTCGTACTCGGGGCAAAATCGGCGCGCCTGAGCATCGTCGAGGGCCGCTACCATCAGGTAAAACGGATGTTCGGCCACTTCGACAACAAGGTGTTGCGCCTGCACCGCGAACGCATGGGGCCGCTGCTGCTCGACGACGCGTTGAAGCCCGGCGAGTACCGGCCGCTGAGCGTCGAAGAGATCCGATTGATCTAAGCAGACGACCGCTCAGCAGAAGTTGTCGAAGAATTTTCGAAAGATACTTGCGCGATGACGTGACCCCTGCTTGAATCAGGACGTCGGCGCGAAACGTGACCGACGAGTCACCAAAACTACTCTAAGAAACTTTTTGCCGGCAGAGAACCCTCAGGTTCCGCCTTCCCCCGGCAAACTGCCCGCTTATAACAATACCCGTCGACCAGCGTGCAATGGATCGACATGGGCCTTCAAAAATTCCAGGCGTATGCCTACCTGTCACAAAGCTCGTGCAATCTGATTTGCGCGCATACCCGCTTGCCAGGAGTCTTATGTCATGAGGCCAGAAATCGCTGTGCTGGATATACAGGGTCAGTATCGGGTTTACACGGAGTTCTATCGCGCAGACGCCGCAGAAAAGACCATCATTCTGGTCAACGGCTCGATGTCCACGACTGCGTCGTTTGCCCAAACCGTGAAAAACCTTTATCCGCAGTTCAATGTGGTGTGCTACGACCAGCCCTACGCGGGCAAGTCCAAGGCCCACAACCTGCATGAGAAAATGCTGACCAAGGAAATCGAAGGGCAGATCCTCCTGGAGCTGATCGACCACTTCGCCGCCGAACACGTGCTGTCGTTTTCCTTTGGTGGCGCCGCCACGCTCGTCGCCCTCGCCCAACGGCCACGGCGCATCGAAAAGGCTGTGATCAGTTCGTTCTCGCCGGTGGTCAACGAGCACATGCTCGACTACCTTCAGCGCGGTGTCGATTACCTCGGCAATCGTGATGGTGACCGCGTCGGCCATCTGGTGAACAGCACCATCGGCAAACACCTGCCTTCGCTGTTCAAACGCTTCAACCACCGTCACGTCAGTTCGTTGGCCGAACACGAATACGGGCAGATGCATTTCCACATCAGCGACGTGCTCAACAGCGACCGTAACTGCTATCTGAACACGGCAAAGAAAATCAACGTGCCGGTGCTGTTCATGAACGGCGAATGGGACGAGTACACCGCCGCCGAAGATGCCAGGCTGTTCGCTGGCCATGTGGAGCGCAGCACCTTCACCACCCTTCAGGCCACCGGCCACTTTCTCGACATGGAACATAAAACTGCGTGCCAAGACAGCCGCAATGCACTGCTGGGCTTCCTGAAACCGACGCAACACGAAAGCCGACCGCGCTACCACTACGTCCAGGACCACCATGCATTGGCAATCTGAAACAGAGTCATCGCGAGCAAGCCCCGCCCTACTGTGTTGAACGCACTCCTGTAGGCGCGAGGCTTGCCCGCGAATGATCGTCAACGCGGTCCCTGCTTGTGTTTCACCCGGCGCTAAAGCCATCGCGCATAAAGAAAAACTTCAAATCCGCGCCCACATCTGGTACAAAGTCAGCCGCTCTGAGCGGGTGTCGTATAATGGCATTACTCCAGCTTCCCAAGCTGATAACGAGGGTTCGATTCCCTTCACCCGCTCCACTGATTTCAAGGCCTGTAGCTGTGTTCAGCCTGTACCGCACCCCGCTGGGGGCCGTATTGGGGGACGTTTGATCTAAACCAGTCGCAAACAGCTGCACAGCCTGACCCCAGCCCCCGTATAGGTGCCAATCCTAAAATCTGTGGGGGTCTGAAAAAAAAGTAATATTAGTAATATCCCCTCCGAAAATCGGCTACACCCCTTGCGAATCAAGGCGTCCAGCCGTTTCAGGAAAAGGCGATCTTTTAGCGATAAGAAGGCGATAGTATTACCTTTCTATAAAGCTATATTTCTATTCCTTAAAACCCAATGAATCCGGGGGTTTGGCGGAAATATTACTTTTCATATCGCTTCATATTACTTTGCCATGTAATATCTAAACGCCTTTAAAACCGGGGCTTCCAGACCCATTGGCACCCCTGTATAGCTGATATCGCTCTTTTTGAAACGACCACCACCAACTTAAGAATCAATCTCAATAAAGCGATGATTTTCATGAGGTTGGGTATGTAGCTTTCGAAGAGTGTGCCTACACTGGCAGTGCTATCCCTGTAGACACGCGAGTCCAACGCTACCGATCGAATCGCTACTCTCGCATCACTACCTTCCAGTGAGATATTCGTACGTGCCTAACATTGCCTCCATATACGCAGAGCTCTCCCCTCTTGTGTCCCCCCTATGGGAAAACATCAAGGGATTTGCGAATTCTGCCTTCACCACTTCGTTAGCCGGGGCTTTCGCCGGTGCAATAGCGGCGCAACGCATCGCGGAAAAAGGCAAATTTCGAGAGGAGTTAGTAAAAGAATTTCATCACACAAATGCAGTGATCGTGCTCGCAATAGCGACCGCGAGTGTCGCATTGGCTCTAAAAAAGCAGCACATCAAGGGCTTAAAGGAGGCCTATGATGAAGATCAAAGAAATTATCAAGCGCACAGAGAGAAAATTCTTAACCGTCAGATTGCAGCAAACACACCTTTGGTAATAAACCCTAACCTTTTGTATTTACAGGAAATATCACCTCCTATAGCGACTATTCAAGAAATCGTCTTGAGCCGCCTGTCTACCTTGGGACGGGCTATTTCCACTGTAACCGCACTCACTGATGCCGTGGCAAACTTGAATGGAGCCTTATCCATGCGAAACGAGCTTCTTGAGGTTTTTAAGAACAAACAGTTTCCGGAGGGAGCTACCCTTGAGCATATGTACCTAGGCTTACGCTATGGAGAAGGACATACAAACCAAGAGTACGGGGGATCCATACAAGCCATTTCGACGTACACCGATGACGTAATTTTCTTCTGTATTAAGCTCTGCGAGGACGTGCGAGACCACGGCGAAATTCTCAACCAACGCTTTAAATCGCGCTTGAGGGGAGATCCGCCAGAAATTTCAAGATTCGACTTTGAAGGGGCGCGTCAGGAAGGATGGATCCCGAAAGACGAGGATTACGAAAAATGGCTATCTGGTTTCGTCTCTGTCCCCCGGAATGCACCCAATTGGTGGCAGCGCATAAATCCGAGGAATTGGTTCAACTGAACATGCTTTTGCCCGGTGATTAAGCTTCTCCACCCACGCTTGGAAATCGCTGATTGCACTGACTCAACTTTTGAAATACCTCCGGTCACCTGAAAGGCTTGCAGAGCATGGCCTCCAAGGTATTTTGATATGTAGTGGAACTGCCTGAATTCGCTTCAGATGCAAGCGGTTCAGAAACTCAAAACACACGTTATTTGGCGTTTTCGAATTTTCCACTCAATGGAACCAGGCACTCCAGCGTTATCCCTTCCGTGACAGCCCCCTGCGCCGCTGTGCAACCGCGCTGCATTTCCTTTCAAAACTTTGCACTCTGTGAAATTGCCGATCGCCTGCAGAGCCCCATGGCCCGCCTGGGCTGCGGGTTCGTTTGCACTACATCCGGATTTGCACAAAAAAAGGACACAAGGCCCGTCGGCGGGAGGGGGATAAGTGCTTTTTTCGAAGTTTTTTTCTTGGCCAAACGATTTTCGTCGGCAGCGCGTTTCGCTGCCCCGTAGGTTCTTCATCGGACTGATGTAGCCAAACCATGCACCACCGATATACTGTTTATACATACAGTTTTTTTCGGATTGGCTTAGAGAGGTTATGGCGATGGTCGAGAAAAATATTGAAGCATCGCCCGATAAGGCGACTGCGCTCGCGCAATGGCAGTTGCTACTGCAGAACGATGCAGCATTACTTGCAGCCCCAGGTGCTCACCATAAAGCGCTGTTAAGGCAAGCCCATGCATTGCACCAGGAACAGGTAATCGATTGTGATGATCTCAGCGATCTCCTGGAGCAGGCAGATGGTGCGTTGGCCTATGCCGTGGAAGCACTGCTTGACCGTCAAAGTGGCGAGTAGGTAGAGGGTAGATCATGCATATGCTCGTTACTCCTATGCGGCGCAAAGGCATCGCACTCACGCCTAAGGAACGGCAACGCTATCCCGCGATCAGGGGGAATGTGATGGTGAGCTCACAGAACAGCAGTGAGCTCGGTCGTAGCGTCAACGTCGCCAGTGTCAGTGTCGGGTTGCCGAATGATCCAGATCCTTTGCCCTGGTTGCTGGATGCAACATTGGCAGGGATGGCGGTTACAGGGTTTGTGCTGAGTGGCATTGAGTACATCGACGGATGCGCCTACGCGCAGTCCTGGTGGTGCCGACTTGAGTAATAGGACACAATTTTATTAATAGAAGCCATCTTACAAAGGCCCTATATTAAACCTTTATCAATTCAAACTCAGAGGAAGCCCTGGAAATATTCTCAGCCATATAAGACTCATGATTATCAAACAAAACCCCAATATCAAAACAACTAGAAACACTATCAGTCATCTTTGACAACTCATCCATGAGCCAAGATATATGAAAGATAGACGAACCGAGAACCGCCTCAAAAGATAAATCTTTATTGATGGCACCAATGCGACCTTCAAACTCTGACATCCACTTCCGAGAGTCTTCCAATGTAACACCAATTGGAAATCCAATCCTTATCTTGTCAACTACTGCGAGCGCTGATTCATGGAGCGAGGGATGGTACTGGGCTATCCGCACGATCGGTTTATCAAGATCGTCTACCGTGCAATAACTGAGTATCCAGCCAGTACAACGTAGCCAATGGTTGATTGAATCGTCGTCCATTTTATTCACCTGAAGCGAAGATCGTTCGGAAACAATTACATCTACTATCTGATCTGTGCTTACCACTTCAGATCTGGCTATTCTGTTTTTGACCAGATCCAATAGTTCGACGGAGCCTTGACCGGTGATAAAGCCTATTTTGGTATGAACAATCTTCAAAGCTTCCTCATTTGAATAGACGATCTTTCCATCGGCGTACTCAACCATCTTTTTGTCTGCTGCAATCAGTGCAAAATTTCCATAATTAATAGCGACCAACAATGTCATATGAACCTCGCCAAATCGACTGATTACAAATCACTAATCTCCAGCATAAGGCAGCTTCCTCACATTTCCATTAAAAACATTAGATACTATTGAAAATAGCCCCTATATCAAAAAAGCCCGCATTCAGCGGGCTTTGGTTACCAGGGAAAATTCATCAAACCACAATACCGCGCCGCGCCGCGTAAGCGCGCAAATCCGCCACAGTCTTCGTCAATTCGTCGGCGGTCAACGCCACGCTGTGGTGCTGGTACACAGCAATGTCGCTGAGGCCACTGTGCGCCGCGTAGTAGCCCATGCCGATGCGCACGGTTCGGGTTGACGGTCGGCGGGGATCAACTCGCACATTAGTGGTCGACAGGTTGGCGGTGTGCGACTTGGTGGTCACACCAGTCGGCGAGATAGTCACCGAGTACAAGCCCCAATTAGTCGGAACAAGCGGACTAACCGACGTCACGGTGTTGGCGTTGCCAGCATCGTCGATACCAAAACCGGCTGTGCCCGAAACACGATCAGCGGCCGGGATGTAGATACTGACTCCGCTCACCTGCCCGCTGTTGTAAGTGCCGCAGAACATCGTGATGGCGGCCGGGTTCGCCGGGTCAAGGACCTGCCGAGCGATAACCAGCATGGTGATGCTTTCGGTTTCTTGAATCTGCGTTTGAATGTAATTGGTGTTGCCCTTCAAGCTCACATAACCGGCAGCCGGCGCAGGAGCTCCCACGATGGAACCCGCCGGCTTGCCCGCCGCATAGTTGCGGGCGCACTTCTCCAGCGAAGTGTTGGTGAAGAAAATCCCCTCAAGACCACGCCGTACCGGCGCCGCGTATTCGGTTGCGTACTGCTCAGCGTCGACGCCTTTTGCTACTACTTGAACGCCCATCGATAAATCCTCTTCTTAGAAACCAGTTTTGCGGTCGTACTGAAACATCACGCATGGGTTGTGCAGGGCAAAGGTATTGCCCAGCGGGGAGACAGCGGTGTCATACAGGCCGTGGGTGTCGCGCAGGTTGCCCCGGGCGCCGGTAGCTGGGCCTGAGTGGGCAGGATCGCTAGGACGGCCACGGCCATAGGACAGGATCGCGTCAGCGGCGGCAGGCCGCGATAGGGTCAGTCGCACAGACCCGGGAGCATTGACGGTTACACCGGTGATCAGATCTGGTACCACAGCACCAGCCTCGCGGATGTCAAAACCGAAGTTTGTGGTCAGCGCGGCCAACTCCGCGTCCAGCACCAACTCTCCCCGGGGCACGTGGAACTGGATATCCACATGATCCTGTTTCCAGTCCACGGCGATTGGCTCCAGCGGACGCCACTTGCCATTGCGGCGGATCATGGTTTCGAACATGGCGCGACTCTTGTACTCACCCAGGAGCCAGCTCGCTTCGTTGGTCAGGTGAAGATTGTCGGCGGCCACCTTGAAGATGTAGACCGGTACCGCCAAAACCACATCCTCCCGTTGCCGGCTTATCCGCCATTGGGCCAACGCGATCGGCATCGCATCCTTTCCATACTTGCGATGGGCCCCCACCTGGTAGGAGAACAGGAAGGGCCGAAACCGCTGCCCGGTAATGCCGACGACCTTTTCTGTCAGCGTTTCGAATAGGTTGAGCTGGTATTGCATGTACTGATAGGGCGACGTCTCAAACGTATCGATGTAGTTACTTTCGCCCTGTTCCCAGGCATACGCCCAGACCGAATAGCTTTTGCCCAAGCTGTCGGCAAGCGCCTTGGTGTCGGCCACGGTTTTGACCATGTTTTCAAAATCATTGCTGCTGCCCATTGGCAGCGGGGAAAGCTGTTCGACCGACCGACCGCTGCGACCTGGTGCAGTACCAACGAACACCCAGCGCGATTCGCTTTCACCGTCTGCGACTGCCCGTCGTGTGACGCCGTTACAAATCCCGGCCACAGGGGTTTCGCCCTCCCCCACGTCACCCGCCTCGACCAACGGGACGAACGCAGACGGGTTGTAACCAGGGTCCGTGGCCCGAGTACGGACACCGCTGGCCAGCATGATGTTCTGGAACGGTTGGACCAGAGAAATAGCGGGGATCGATTGCACGCCACGAGACAACGACTGACCGTAGCCAATGACTTGGATAATGTCGGTGCGCAGCTGCTGATCGAGCAGGGCGGACGGCGGGGGCAGCACAGCAGGCGCCGGTGGGGGCGGACCAAAAAACGCTTTATTGCTATCAAAGCGACCAATCACAAACCCATGATCGTCAAGAAACTCGATACCGTTGGCCTCACTCGGCTTCGTCACCAGGCCGTTGATGTTGCTTCCCGATGCACCGAGGCGCGCAAGAACAAAACCGTTGGGGTCCGCGACTTCCAGCCCGTCACCCGCATTGCGCAGCTTCGCGCTCAGCATGTCGAGCGAGCCGTCGACCAACAGTTTCATCAGGGGGAAGCGGTTTTCATCTTCAAAGGAGAACGCGGTAGATCCGCCATCGGAGAAGGAATTGATCAGCGCCTTCATTTGGGTGATGGCGGCGGCAGACGAGTACCGTTTGACCTCGACTTCAACCCCGGCATTGTTGCGGTAAAGAATCAGGAACTCGTCGCTCTCCGGACTCGGCACACTGAAGTATCGGTCGTGGGCGGTGGCCAGCAAGCCGCTCGCGATAGTTTGGTACACGCCCGCCGAGAGCTGCGCCGCGTCTGCAGCCGTTGCTGCCTGGAGTGCAGCCAATTCAGCCGCTGCTACGGACTCGCCCACGTCGTTGAACTGCACCGGAATACGAAAATCCCGATCGCCACTGACTACCCGCAGATCATACAGACCATTCGGTGCCGCGAACTGGACCAGGCCCGACGTGTCAGCGTGGAACGGGTATTCCAGCGCCACACCGTTGGCTTTCTTGGCGCCGCCGGCGGGGTTTTCGGTGCCACGCTGATACAGGTAGCACATCGCGCCTGGCAGCTTGTTGCCCTGGTCGTCCTGGGCGAAGTAGTTCTTGAGTTCCAAATTAGGCTCCGGTGATGGGCTTAAGCTGCCCAATAAGCTGTAGGCCGGTACCGGCGTTGGTGGCGAAGTTCGCAGCGTTGGTGGGGACCGGGCTGGATCCGTGCATGTGTGCGGCTATTTCGGCGTTCATCTGGGTAACCAGGTCGATCAGATCGCACAACACCTGGAGCACGTTGACCGACTCAGAGCCCAGCCAGGTCGTGGGGGCGATGCTGCGGCGGGCACCTTCGATTCGCTCGAGTAGGTCGCCTCCCACCGTCAGATTCAGTTTCTTGGCCACGACCTGGTTGAGGTCGCGGCCGCTGGCCAGATGCAGGTCATCCAGTGCGGCCAGACTGGAGGATCCGCCCGATAACAACTTGAGCGCGCCGATCGCCTCGATCGTCTTGATGCCTCCAACCGACTCGCTCGAATGGTCGTCCACCGTCACCTTGTTGCTTTGGTGGTGTTCGACGTTGGTCAGGCTCTCAACCTCTCGCTCGATCGACTTGTCCAGGATCCGGCCGTCGGTCTGGCGTAGCCAGTTGCCGTCCGCATCAATGCGTTGCTGGGCGGCTTCGCTGTGCTGCCACACCTGGTCACCCTTCGGCACCTTGGGCAGGCTTAGGCCGTGCGGCAGGATCGCCTGGATAAATGGCTTGCTCGGCAGGCCGTAGGCGAAAGACACCACCACCCTGGTTCCTTCTTCGGGAAAGGCGAAGAAACCCATCTCGTCGCCGCCCATGGGCATTGGCAGCGGGACGCCTGCCAGCACCGGCAACTCCGGATCAGGCTCGTCATCCTCGCCCAACAATTCGAGATCCACCGCGAAACGCGGACGGAAGTCGTCACAGATGCCGGCGCCGGCCGGGGCATCCGCCACACCGACCACACGGGCAAAGCGCGGCAGGTGATAGCCGCCGGTGAGTTCGGGAAATTGCCGCTCTACGCTGCGGCGGATTGCGTCTTCCATCGGATCGCCATTTGGTTGCCGGTGAGTGTCACGTTGGTGATCCGCTCGCCTTGGTTGATGGATGCACCTGGTCGCAACCCGGGAAGGGCCGCGATCATCGCGCTCTGATTGTTTTGGTAGCCATTGAACAGCTCGACGGGCAGTTGCAGCGGCGATCGGGAACCGAAGAAACTGTCAGCCCAACTGCCCACAAACACTTCGCCATCGCCCTGCTGTTGCCACATGAAGTCAGGGATCCCGAACACCCGGGCCAAGCTGTCCATCGCCTGATAGCCGGCGGCCAGGTTGTAGAAGAACGGGGCTTTTACCTTGGCGTACGCCTTGTCAGGAACTCGAAAACTCAGCCCGGTTTTCTGGTTGATTTCACCCAACACCGTGCTCAGATCCGCATGGCGCAGGTTGAGCGGTAACGGGTTGGCCAGGATCGCGGCGAGCTCGCGGCAGAACAGAACTTGCTCGATCGCGTTGGATGACGTGCAGCGCTCGACATAGCCGATGAAATGGCGCTGCAGCGGGCCGTCGTTGTAGCCGATATCCAGCGTCACCAAGCCTTTCACCGGTGCCGCCGCCTTAATGGTCAGCGTTGCACGGCCGGGGTTGCGCAGTTCCAGGCGAACGTCCTCGCTGACCAGGGGATACACCACACCGCCGATGGTCAGCACCTTGTGCAGCTTCATGCTCATGCACCACCGCCCAGGTAGTTATCCAACTTTTTCAGGGTGGCTTCAAAGCCGGTCAGCTCCTGACCTGGTGAACCGGTTTCGCCTGCACCTGGAGCAGTGACGGACTGCCCCGGCGCGCCTTGCTGTGTCACGCCCTTGCCGGCTCGGCGCGTCTCCACACGTTCGGGGTTGGAGAGCTTTTCCGACAACGTGAATTGAACGAGCCAGCCCCTCAGCGAATCGTCTTCCCGGGCGCTGACGCCGTCGGAAAACTGCACCTGGCGCACGCCAAACGCGGACGCGGTGTCGTTGACCACCCGGTAGGTTTTGAGCTGGCCACCGGTGCCGGTCGCCTCGGCCAGGCGCATCAGGTTGCGCAGGTGCGCCTCATCGACGAAGGGGATCAGCAACGTGACCGCCAGTGTCTTGGGCTTGAACCCTTTGTGTGCCGAATCGGTGTTACTGGTCTGTCCGGACAGGTCGTCGCTTTCGATTCTCAAGTTGGCAGTGACCTTGAGGTTTTTACCGCGCACCTGTTCGCCATCGAGCAATAAGGTCATAGGCCCACCAATTCCCGAACAAAACCCAATCCCTTTAGTGATCCGACTAGGAGCACGCCTGCAGACAGCCCCCATTCGTGACCGGGTGTTTCCCCCTGCAGCAGCTGGCGACGCAACTCGACGGCATTACCTGGGCCGATCAGGCACGCGCGCATGGTGTCGTCTGCAGATCCGCCGGCGAACTGCGCCTTGAGGTCGGCCAGCTTCTGAGCCTGTCCCTGGGCCTGGCTGGCTTTGCGGGCAGCCAGCTGCGCCAGATCGGCCATCGGCGAACTGTCCGCGTAGCTTTCCAGTGCCGACAGCTGACTGTTCAGGGCTTGCGTGGCGGCCTTGGTCACGGTGCAACGTTCCAGGGGCAGTGCCCCCCAGCGCGGCAGCGTGCCGGCGGTGGGCAGTTCCCACTTCTCAGCGTCCAGCGCGAACAGGTTTTTCGCTCGACGTTCGGCGCGCTGGAGGTCTGGCATCGGTAATACAGCATTGAATCGGGCCAAGGTCGCCGCAAACTTGTCGTAGCGCGTGCCCAGGAACATCACTGCCAAGGCGTACTGCGAACCCGCCGGACGACCGTCGTCACCGGTGTCCTCGAGCTTCTCGCCCAGTTGCTGCAGCAGGTTGGGTGCTGAGAGGTAACGCTGGTAACCACGCCCCTGCCCCACACCACTTTGAAAGGGCGTCACCACCAGGCAGGCCGGCACCTCGCCCAAAGCCTCGGCCAGCCCTGCACGACCGGCGGCCACGGCGGCTTCTGCAGCGGCGCCGACCGGGCCGGGTGAGGTGGTGGCCAGGTCGACCAGACCTTCCAGGCGTTGCCCGGTGCTGGACAGCTCGCTGCTGGCCAGATCCTTGGCCGCCTCGAGGTCGCTGAGCCACTGCGTCGACTGCTCCGGCCAATGCATGGTAATGGGTGCCCAGTTCATACCGGCGTGGACTCCCACACCGCGGCGTTGATCGCGTCCAGGTCTGACGCCGATCGCGCCGCTGCCAGGGCTTGCTTGAGTTCGTTCGCCTTGCGCAGACGCTGCAGCTTGAACTCGGTAAATTCGTCACCGATCTGGCGCAGCTGCTCGGCGGAGTGATCCAGGAAGGCTTTCATCCCGGCTTCATCGCGGCAGGCGTAGGCGCCATCCAACCCGCGCAGAATCATGCTGGTCAGGTTCAGCTGGTCCTCGAGCTGGGTTTCGTAGAAAAAGCGATCGCCCAACGCCACCGACCAAAACCCGCCGGTGATCTCCTGCAGACAGGCCAGGTTGACTGCCGAAAGTTGGGCCATGTAGCGCAGCTCGATCACGGCTGGAATGTCGTCGATCCAGTGGCCATTGCTCCAGATCTGGCCCGGGCCTGGTACTTCCAGCGTGTAACCGATCGGCAGCGCTCCCGCTCGCTCGATCACCAGGGCAGCGCGAGTCTCGATGTTGTAGGCCGTCAGTCCCTGGTAGGAGTCAACCAGCTGCCAGCGTCGACCGTCCCAAAACGCGGCCTTTTTTTCCGGCACGGCCGGCGGTGCGACTTCAACGCACCCGCCTGGGATCAGCCAAACATCCAGTTCCAGCGGCGAGCGATCGGCTATGGTTTCGCCGGTAAAGATTCCCAGGTGATCTGTTTGATAGACGATTTTCGTGTCCATGGAATGGCCTCAGTACTTGATGCAAGCGAGGAACGCGATGTTGTGAGGCCGGGTTTCGCCTCCACCGGTCGCGTTGATCGTGATGACGTGGGAGTGGTCAGCCACTCCGTTGACGGTGATGTTGTGCGCGTGCGCGCCATCGGTAGACGTCGATGAATAGGAGCCGGCGACTTGAGTGACGTCATCACCGGAAGCCAGAACCTCACCGCCAGGCATGCTGGGAACGGTTGACCCCTCTTTCACCTGGTGCGCGTGTGAGCCTTGTGAATCGCTATAGGCGGAGTGGGTGTGACCGCCGGCTGCGCTGGAACTGCCAGTGTGGGTGTGACTGCGGATGTCGTCGGTTTGAGAGCTCCCCAGCAACCGGCCGACGTCGATACCCCGGCCATCGTCCAGGACACGGATGAACTTGCCGCGAGGGTCTGGCAGGTTGAACGTATTGACACCATCACCGGCGCCATAAGTGGTGCCGATCTTGGCGAATAACGCGGCATACACCGTGCGCGACACCGCTGCGCCGTTGGCCCGAAACCATCCGGGCGGTGGCGTGGCCATGGCAAAGGTGCCGATGCGGCCGACCTCTGAGTCATCAATGATCTTGCGCAGCGCGTTCAGCGCCTTGGTGGTTGCCAGAACGTCGCTGCTGTCCGTGTCCGGGTCATCGCTTTTGGCGTTGGGCAGCTCGCCCAGGTCCACGTCCTCCTTGGTGGTAGCACGGGCGCGCAGATTCTCGTAGTCGCCGTTGCGCAGTGCGAATTGCTTCACCAGGGCGCCGTTGACGGGCTCGCTTTGGCGTAGATCAATGATGGTTTCTGATGCGTCTACGCTGGCCAGCTCCACCAGGTAATGGGCTGTGCCGTTGCTGTCGACGTAGTCCGTCTTCACGGCACCGAATACCACCTTCCAGACGGCGACCGCGTCACTGCCTTCGCGGGCCAGCGCGACGTCCAGCCAGGCTTTGGCCGGTAGCGCCGGCAACTGCACCTGGACAGGTTCGGCCAGTTCGACGCGAATCCCTTCGACGTAGGCAATCCCCGCCTTAATCTGGTACAGCCCGAAACTGCGCTCCATCTGCAGGCTGTTGGCCAGGTAGCAGACGCGGCCGAAGACGTCGCGATTGCTCAAGCGCTCACGCAGATCAATACCGTTCAGGCGTACCGTGAAGTCGTGCTGCCAGGTACTGGCGTCGACGGTGATGCCCGTCAGTGCCTGGGCACCGTTGAACTCCACCAGGAAGTTGCGGGTGACGTTGTTACCGATCTGCAGCGGCGGGATGTTCTTGCGCTTCTGCTGTACCGGCACCGTCGCGACCGCCAGCAACACGCCCTCGGCGGCTTCCAGACCGATCCAGTTGAAGTCCCAGTCACCCACGTCCGAGCCCACCATCAGGCTGTAGATCACCTGATTGGGGCTGACGTAGCCTTTGCGGTCATAGGCTTTGGTGAAGACGATCTGATCTGCAGGTGGCTTGCCAGCTGCTCGATCAACCGGGGCGTTCGGATCAAGACCAGGAACAAGGGCCAGAACGAAGCGAGCAACCTCAAGCCTCTCCTGAGCACCTTGTTTTTGGGCGATCAGACTCTCGCCGGCAAGGGTAATGCTAGCTCCCATGGGTGCTCCTAAATGGGTCGTTCAAGAAGGTGAGCAATGCGAGCTCGTTGATCACGACCAGGCGACTGGCGCTGTGGTCCAGCGTGGCAATCAGGGTCTGTTGGTCGTCGTTGAAGTCGGCCACGCCGATGTTCAGCTTCACGGGGGTGATCGTGACGAAGTCGTATCGCCGGCAGGTGCGGCCGTATTGCTGCATCAAGACGCGCAGCAACACCGGGTTTTCGCTCAGCTGGGTGTCGGATAGGTGCAGTAGGACCACGTCCCAATCCAGATCCGGCAAGCGCTCCTGGATCTCCACATAACCCACGCCCAGGCGTTCGAAAATGCGGACCATGCCGGCCGTGCTGCCCGCGTCGACAGCATTGATGAAGGCGTACTTCACGCGCAGGCGATACAGCCCTTCCGGCTCGCCATGGAAGCGCTGGATGTCTCGCTGCCAGGCCAGCAGATCGAGCACGCTCAGGTGGCAGGTTTCGGCGTCGAGCTGCAGCAACGGCCAATGCAGCCAGTTCTCGACCTTGCCCCACCAGGCTTGCGCGGCGGCCTTGAGCTTGGCCAGCTCCGGCCCGTCGAGCCAGAAAGGGAGGCTCAACTTAAGCATTCAACGCAACCTCAACCCCGGACAAGCGCGGGATGGTCAGCTGAGAAATGATGTCGTCGTTGTCGAAGTCCAGGGAATCGATCCCTGGAAACTGCTGGTGCAGCTCTTCGCCCAAACGGCTGAAGGAAAAACGGGACTGTGGGTGAGTCAGCGTCGGCTGGTAGTCGCTGGCAGTGCTCTCGCGAAACGCGGCGCGGATGTACAGCTCGATATCTGACTTCAACTTCGAGTAACGCTCGGCACCTACTTCCGCCTTGGGCCAGACCGTCAAGCTGACGGCGTGCAGCGTGGCGGGCATTTCCAGCACCAGCAGGTCGTCGCCGTGGCCATGGTTGCCTTGGTCGCGGATGTAGCTATTGATTTCAGCCAGGAAGGTGTCCGCCGGCGAATCAGCCTCGAACAGTACAAAGGCATTGGCACTGCCGGGGCCTCGGGGCGCGTTGTGTTCAAAGTAAACGCCGTCGGGCTGCACGCCCGGGAATGCGGCGATCATGGCGCGATACACCGCGTCGGTGTGCCACTGGTTGACCGCTGAAAACTGATTGCGCACTCGCAAACGCAGCTCGTCGTCGGGCTCAGTGTCCGCGCCTGGCTGGCTCAGCCAGCCGTCAGCGTTCACCACCTGGACAACCCCGGGCACGGGCTCCGGCAAAATTGAAAAGTAACCTGGTGCGAGATTGAATCCACTGCCTGCCTGCTTGGCCTGGGCCAACACCCTGATCTGGGATTCGCCATCAGCAAAGCTGGCCGCAGCAATCGTCACCAGTTCGTACACGTTGCCGTTGATCGCGATCGACTGCACACGGGTACCGGCCGGGATTTCCAGCAAACCGGCCAACGCGCTGCGGGTGAACAGCAACAACCCCTCGGCCTTGGTCGCCGGTTTGCGGGTGACGTTGACCGCCCAGGCCAACATGTCCAGCCAGGCGCCGATGGCAGTCTTCACGAAGAAGTTCGGCAAGACGGTGCCGGCGATGAAGTCGATCAGCCACATGACAGGCTTGGTAACCAACGCGGTGATCACCCGCCAGAACGGTGACCAGGCGCTCGTGTTACTCAACTTGCTGCCCTGGGCGACGACTTCAAATTCCCAGGCGGCGCGCAGCTTGGCCTCGGTGGTCGGGATTCCGGCGTCACTCAACGCCTGTTTGAAATCTACGTCACTCACAGCACTACCTCGACAGATCCGAATTCCACGGTTTTGGCCGTGACCAGGTACAGGCCCTTCCCTTGTTCAAGGATTCGGACGGTGCCTGGTACCAGGCGCACGTCATCCTCAACCAACAGTTCCAGCTGCTGGATGCAGTCGGCCTGACGAAAGCGATCGCGCTCGGCCACCAGCGTTACCAGGAGGCCGCTTTCGCGGATCATGTGACCGATGTCCTGGGCAATGCTGGCCCGATCGTCCACCAGCAGGGGCTGGCTCGATGGGTCCAGGGTCAGGTCGTTATTGGTGATCAACAGATCGATGTAGAGGCTCATCCGCCGACTCCCATCGCCACCATGTTTTCCAGCTCCAATGGGGTCATTGGCTTGGCGGTGTGAATGTTCACGTTCTCGACGTGCGTGCCCTTGTTCTGGCTGCTGGAGTTCTGAATGCTGGTCAGCAGACCACCCGGAGGCACCGCAGAGGCCCGCGACGGGGAAAGGCTGGGGATGGCCGCGTTGATGGTTTGCTGGGCTTTCTGCCCGGTGCCGGCGGTATTGGCCGCGTTCACCGCAGCGTCGACACCCGGCACTTCTGGCATGCCGCCAAACCGCGCTTCGATGTTTACGCCCGGGATGCTGTTGATCATCTCGATCAGGCTGTTAATCGCCTTGTAAAAGACGCTGACGATGCTGTCCCACGCGCCTTTGGCCATGGCTGACCACCCGCCCATGGAGTTAAACCAGTCGGACAAGGTCTTGAACTGATCGCTGACCCACTTGAAGGCGTCGCTGTTGAGCAGCGCCGTGGTCCATTCGTCCCAGTAATAGACTGCAGCGACCACCGCCGCGACCAAGGCCACGATCCCGACAATGATCCACGTGATCGGGTTGGCCAGCAGCGCGCCGTTCACGAGCCAGATTGCGGCTTGCCAGGCAAGCATTCCGACTTTGACCAGGCCCATCCAGCTGTACATCAGGATCAGGCCGGCAACGAAGGCGATAGTCATGACCGTGTGGAAGAGGAACATGGCGATACTGCGGTAGCCCGTCCAGGTCAGGAGCTTCCAGACGGTCAGCATCCCCAGCCACACCATTTTTGACATACCAACAGCCAGGGTCAGCAAGGACATGCCGGCGATGATGCCGAAGATGGTCAGCGTGGTGATGCCGATCACGCGGGTGATGTTGGGAAAGAGGGTGACCCAGCGCATCAGCGTCTTGCCGATCGCCACCATTTTTTCCATAAACGGGGCCAAGACTGGAATCAGCACCTGACCAAACAGGGCGCGCATGCTTTCCACCAGGGACGCCCATTGCGCCCAGGGATCCACCATGGCCTTTGCCATCTGCTCGGCGTTCTCCAGGCCGCGAACTTTGCCCAACTGATCCATGCCAATGCGCAGCCGATCGGTGTCCTTGGCCAGTGCCGTGATCACGCGGGCGCCCTCGCCGCCGAAGGCTTCGATCAGCTTGGCGCCGGCGCTTGCACTGTTCAAATCACCGAACTTGCCCTCCAGCTTGCCGAGAATGTCGATCATCGGCAGCAACTTGCCGTTCTGGTCGACGAACTTCATCCCCAGCTTTTCCGAGGCGCTGCCGATGTTCTCGAAGAACGATTTGTAGATGCCGCCGGCGTCGCCGCCTTCCATGGTGCTGCTGAGCGAGCCGATCACCGCGAACTGCTCGGCCAGGTCCACGCCGGCCGTGGTGGCGATCGACCCCACTTCCTTGAAGGCGTCCTTCAACTGCGCGCCGTCGGTGCGGAATAGCTTCACCGCCAGCGCCGTCTGCCCACCCAACCTCTCGATCCACTCGGTTTTGCCGAAGGCGTCAGCCTGGCCCTTGAACAGGTTGTACATGGTGCCCACGTAGGCGCTGGTGGTTTCCGTATCGGCCTTGGTCGCCTTGGCCAGCACGTTGCTGGTGTTGGTGATCGAGGTCAGCTGGCTGGCAGACAAGCCTTTGATGGCGCCGTCGATCGTGGCCGCTGACGCCACAAAATCCCGGGCGTTGGCGGCATAGTCGACGGAGAATTCCAACGCCTTTTGATTGAGCGCAGTCAGAGCGTCTTCAGCCACACCCAACGACCTGACCTCGCCCAAGGCGCGATTCATCTCCAGGGCAGGCGCCAAAGACTGGGTGATCGCCACGCCGGCGCCGACCATACCGCCCAACCCCAGGCCCATCGTCTTGATGTTTTTTTCGCTCTGCTCGGCAAGGTCGGAGAATCCCATTTTCACCTTGCTCAGGGGCGCGGTGACCTTGTCGGTCAGGCTCAAGATGAAGGCCAGGCGGGCAGCGCGGTCAGCCATGTGTATTTATCCGTTCAGTGCATGGGCGATGCCGTTAGCCACGGCGATTTCCATACGTTTCCAGTGTTCGTCCTCCAGCCACTTGGCCGTGCCCATCACCTCGGGTGTGGGCTCTTGACCAGGTAGCCAGCGACTGGACAAGGCCATCAGTTGACCTAGTCCGTCCTCGTTCAGGCGCTCAGCGTGGTCGAGTGCTTTTTTACGATGATTTCAACGTCCGGCGCGTACTCCTCGAGCAGGGCACCGGCGATCTGCATCGTCATCACTGGGTTAGCCAGCAGAGAGCGCAGATCAGTGCGCTGATCGGCCGTTACGGTATTGCTCAGCAGGTTGTGGGACGGCGCGACCTTGTTGTTGGCGGTCATGGCGTTGAAGTACTTGGTCACGTCCTGTGGGGTCATGGAGAAGGTAAATTCCTTGTCGCCAACTTCCAGGGTGATTTCGCGTTTATCGGTCATCGTGTTTTTCCATTCAGATTGAAGGGTGATGGTCAGCGCAGGCAGATCCGGCGCACGTGGTCCTGCAGACCCAGGATCATTTGCCGACTGAGGGCGAGTTGATCTCTGAGGGTGAAATAATCCGATCGAGCGTCTGCTGTGAGTTCGGCGGTTCCTGCATCAGCCACGCTGCCGGCGCCGGCTTGAGAGGGCTTTGCGGCGCTGCAGGTGGCGGCGAAGCGCAACCGCTGACGGCCGTCGTTAACATCGCGGCGCAAGCCATCGTTTTGATTGAGCACATCGCTCAGCTCCTGAGTACGTTGAAGATCGATCTCTTCGCGTGCGGCCAACATTTCGCCGCTGATTCGGGCCGCTTCGCGCAGGCCGGTGACCTCGGACTGGGCGAGATCGCGTTCATGGCGGGCGGTGTCGCGGTCTTGGACGACCTGGATGAACCAAAACAGCGGAATCAAGCCGGTCAGAGCCACCGCGAGAAAAACGCGCAACGGGGTAATGATCATTTCGCGCACAGCTCCGCTTCTGCCACACGCCGCGCATGCAGACCGCGCACGAGCTGTTTGCGGCCCTGGCCGTCGGTAACGAATGCCCACACCGGTGTTTTGCCATCCGGGGCCCAGGCGATCGCTTTGCAGCCGTCAGCGACATGTCCGGCATTGATCAGGCCGACCGCTCGACTGGCGCAAGTACTCGGCACACCGAAGTTGTGCGCATGGCTACTCAGCGCATCGAAGGTGTTCTGCCCCACCTGCTGATTGGTGATGCAGTCGGCCAGCTGCAGCTGCCCTTTCTCGATCACCAGCTGCTCCACCTGGTCACAGCGAGCGTCTGACCAGTAGTCACCGATCACGACCGGATAAGGGCTGGTATGTCGGGTGATACCTTTGCAAACGGTCGGCAGTCCCCGGGCCAGCTTGTCGGCGTAGACGACGTTCTGGCCGTTGCCTTCCCAAGTGCCCAGGAACAGCACCAACCCCGAACTGCAGAGGGCGATTGCGCCGCCAGCGATCTTGGCACGCAGGCTCATGGGAACCACACTCGCAGCAGGGCCGGAACAATCATCTGCAGAGCGGCACCCAGCAAAGTCAGGATGGTTAACAACCGGGTCACCTTCGAGCCGATGTCCGTCACTGCTACAGTCAGCTTGTGCTGGCCCTCATTGAGGTCCGATAGCTGACCGGCCATGTGTTCGAACTGCTGCTCCAACTTGGTCACCCGCGTCGGTACGGTTTCGTGCCGCTCTTCTATTTGGTTAACACGGTGTTCAACCACAGCCATTTTTCGCTCTAACCGCCCGAGGCGGTCGGCACCAGTAGCCGGCTCGGCGGGTTGTCCAATAGTCATCATCGGTGGTTACTCCGCTCGTGTTCGGTCTGGCAAAGGACACAACGAGTTTTTCCGCCCAGCGCCTGGCGCGCAGCAGGGATCTCGTTGTCGCAGTCTTCGCAATGGGATCGGCTCGGCCCCGTTGGCCGCGGTTTGGCGAGCTGGGCAGCGATTAAACGCTCACGCTCCAACTCCTCGATCGCCTTGGCGTTGTCGAGCCAATCCCCCATCAGCGCAGGCCCTCGATCTCTTTGGCGGCCAGGTACGGCACACCGTTGATGCGGATGAAGTCCGGGCTGGTGACGTCAAACGGCACCTTGTGTTTGGACTTTTCACCGCCTTTCGGATCGATGCTCAGC
Source organism: Pseudomonas frederiksbergensis (assembly GCF_017114915.1). Classification (GTDB taxonomy): domain Bacteria; phylum Pseudomonadota; class Gammaproteobacteria; order Pseudomonadales; family Pseudomonadaceae; genus Aquipseudomonas; species Aquipseudomonas frederiksbergensis_I. Next base: position 17,277 of record NZ_JAAUOE010000033.1, on the reverse strand, counting down.
AGACTGGAAACCTTCAATTTGCAGCCGAAAGCCTCGATACGCAGTTCCTCTTCGCCGGCCTTGGCGAAGAAAACAGAGTCGAAAGGTTCGAGCTCGCGAAAACTGCCGGCAGTGCGTGCGGCTTCAATCAGGAGGTTGAAGTTACTGGTGTCGAACTCCATCTCCCCGCTGGCCGCGACATCACCGTCAACGTGTCCATTGGGGACGCCCCCGCTCTGCGCCACAGCCGTGTTGTCCGTGATATCCAGGGTGCAGCTTTCGACGTGAACCAGCAGATCGCCCAGGTTCACGTCAAAGTTCTTGCCGCCAATACGTGACATAGGGGATTACTCCGAATCGTCGTTGGAAAGGTCGAGGGCGATGTTGGCCGTCAGGTCTTTCGGGCAGTTGAGCGGCCGGATCTTGATGTAGAGCTCGACCTTGGTTTTGCTGAGCCACACCAGGACGATGTCGCCGTCCTTTGGCGCCTCGATCTCCCCCGGGAATACCTGGCCGGCGAATGTGGCGGACTTGGCCATCTGGCGCAGTGGCTTCATCAGCGCACTGATCGCGGCGGCCATGCTGTTGGGGGTGTTGTTGAGTCGGCGATCGGCCACGCGGCGGATCAGCAGCGGGCGCACCTGGCGAGCGGCTTTGTCAGCCAGGCGCAAGTACTCCACCACCTGGAAGTCACTCGCCGGCGCATCGAGCATGTTGCCGTCGCCCCAGAACACACCTGGATAATCCGGGTAGGTCTGCGACACGGAGAAACGCGCTTTATCCAGCTCGGTACGGATCGCCGATGGCAGCGGCACGCCTTCGACGTCGGCGGGCACAGCGCCCAAGCCCAACACCGCACCGGAAGCCACGCGCATCGGGCTGTCGGCAATACTCACGGCCGCATTCGCCAGGCGACCGGCCAACACGCCCAGGTCATTGCCGTGTAGCTGAGGCACGACCAGGACGCGCGGCGCGGCCAGTGCTGCAGTGACCGCTCGCTGCTCGAGCAGGTATTGATCCCACGTCTGCAGCGCGGTGATGCCGGCACTCGCCGCCATCACAAAAGCCCGACGGCCGTAGACGTTGTTCAGCGAGATAGCCGCGTCATGCATGGCCGACAGTTGCGCTGCAGTAGTCACCGGTTTGGTGATCACCACCGCCTCGACCGAAAAACCCTGCTGCTGGGCATTTTCGAGTGCTTCGGACCATTCACCATCCGCCGCGATCGGGGCAGCTAGGCAGGCCCAGCGATCGCCGCCGTTCAGGCGGGCTGCAGTGATCTGGGTTTTCAGGTCGCTGGCCGGAATGCCCAGTGCGCTGTCCAGATCGCTGTCGGTGTTCAATGGAATCAGCTGACCGATGCTCTTCGCGCCGGGGCCGATGAATAGAAAATAGCGTTCGATCTCAGTCACGGCACCCTGGCCCAGATTGAGATTGTTTACGCTGACTTTGCCGAGTGCCATGCAGTGCCTCGCTAGCGGGGTGAATTAAGGATTTGTTGGAGCACCTGGTTCAGCAGCAAGCCAGTGTCTCGTTCGGTGCTGACGCCGATGAATTGGCGCTTGGGCAAGGTGATTTCCCAGCTCTGCGCGCCGCTGCTCTCGGCTTTTTCATCGCCCAGGATTCGGATCAGCAGCCCCGCCTTGGCGTAATTCACATGTTCTTGAATCCAGGCCACTGATGGCCGGGACAAAGATTTTTTGCCTTCCTGGCGAACCTTGAAGCCCAGGCGACGTAGGCGCTTTGCCTGCTTTTCCGTGGCCGCCAGACCTTGGGGAACGGTGCTCCAGCGCTTCATCTGCGCGGCAGTGCGGCGCTCGCTGACGCCGTTGTGCTGCTGCGCCGCGACCCAACTGGTCAGGGCGTTACGCCATCCAAGCTCGGCTTCATCGGCACTTACGCGAGTGACCAACATCAACTTGGCCAGCCCCGCTTCCATCTTCTTTTTGCCCTTCCCTTCCCCTTTGCGCGCTTCAAACGGCGAGCCGTCGAGGTTCTGCTGATCGCGCACACGCTTGCGGCTCATGGTCCGCACGCGCTTGGTTACGTTGTTCAGCAGACGCCGGCGCAGCTGCGGCGGCAGGCTGAGCAACGCCAGTTGCTCACGCACGCCCAGATAGCCCCGGGCATCGAGTTCGAAGGTGCTACGCCCCGCCATGGCTCGACACCTCGCCGTGCTCGGCAATCCACAAGTCAAACGGGACAAATGCCCAGGTCTTGCCGAAAGCCTCGATCTCGCCGGCGGGATCCTCGGCCAGGTACTGCGGTTCGTTGAATTCGAGGGTGATGTCCACGTCGGCCAGGTCGTTGTCGAGCATGGTGATGTCGAACTTCGGCGCCGGCAGTTCGTCGCGGTCTTGGTCGTTGCCCTCCAGCCAACTGCCCACCAATGCCATCAGGCGCCCCGGGTGATCGGCGAAACGCTCGAGGGCGATCGTGGCGGTGTAACGCATGTCACCCATGTGCAGGCCGCCGACGTCGGGCTTCCAGATCAGTTCCAGGTTCACCTGGTTGGTCCAGCTGTCGAGCTGTTCCGGCAGCACCAGATGGCGCTCGATCAGGTACGTGGTGAGGGCGCGAAGTTTGATCACAGCAGCACCGCCGTAATGCGACCACGGCCCTGCAGCGACCGGATGGCCTGCTGGCTGAACTCCAGGAAGGTTTCGCCACGCTCGGGCAGTTCTTTGCCGTTGTTCTCCGCACTTTCACGGCGGGTTACGGTGGCGAATTGAGTCAGCAAGCTGGCCTTGGCGCGGCAATAAACGGCGCGCTTGTACGTCGCTGCGTGAAATGTGCGCTCGGGCAGCACCATAGGGTCAGCAGATTCCACGGAGGTGATGCCTACGGACTGCCATTGGCTTTTCCGTTTGGCCAGGTCGTTATTGACCTCGATCATCGCCGTGGTCAGATCAGTGACCAGCATGTCTACCAGGTACTCCGCCGGCAGGCGGTAACCCTTCTGGAACTCGGTCACGGAGAGGTTCGGCCAAAAGCCGTCGTTCTCGATCGCCTGCTCCACAAAGGTCGTGGGTTTCCCGGAAAAGCTCATTGCTGGGCACTCGAATAGGGGCGGGAAAACTGTTTCAGTGGGTCAGGTCCATAAATGGTTGGCTCACATCCACAGTTTCTCGCCGGGGGGGTAGTCGGGTTATTCGGCGGCTTTGTTAGCCAGTTCTTTTGCCAGCGCCTTGCGTGCGCCTATCAGGCGTGTGCCGACGCCAATACCGTCGTGAAGGGCTTCGGCTCGCTCGAAGTGAGTGATGGCCTTCGTCCACTCCCTGGCGTCCAGGGCGCGTATCCCGATCAACTTGTGGTATTTGGCCGGGATCTGCTCGGTTAGCTTCCACTCGTCATCGACACGCGGCAGAAGGTCGGACAGGTATGGCTCAGGACTGCGTCCAGCCTTCTGCTCCGCCTCGGCCCACTCGATCACCGCATCCGCGACAAAGGTCTGAACATTGCGCTTGAAGCGCTCGGGCATCGGCTGGCCTTGTTCCATGGCGAAGTTCGCCAGGTCCAACCCCGCGTCGAATTTCTCGGTGTCGAACAGCCAGACCAGAACCTGCATCACCACCGAGTTCGGGAAACTCAATCCGGAATCGCGGTAGCGCTGCACGTAATCCAGGTACTTGGGCAGCAGCTCGTCACGCTTGAGGAGCTGGCGCAACCCGTGGTTGTCGATCGCGCCAAGACGCTCGAGGTCCTGCGCCATTGCGTCTTCCATCAGCTTCAAATGCTTTTGCGCATTCGCAGGGCTGGAGAGTGCAGCGGCCGGCGAGTAGCCCCCCGCTGCGGCACCGGCGACAGCCATCGCTGGGCCTTGTGCAAGTACGCGCCGCTTGTGCGCCAGTGCCAGACTCATCAGACCAGCTCCACGTTTTCAGTCATCGCGAACTTCTCCAGCTGCTCGATCACATAGCCTTCGTTGCGGCTGTTGTAATCCTCGACGCGGGAGCGTTTCGGGTTGTCGATGGTCTGCTTGCGCCAGCTGGAGTCCTGGAAGTAGATCGACAGGTTGTCGAAGCTGGTGACCACCACGGCATTGACCGGGAAGAACGGCACGCTGAAGCTCGGCAAACCGCCATAAGTCGCGATGACCTGGGCGTCTTCGATGCGTTCTTTCTCGGTCGGGACATCGCCCTGCTTGGCGTACAGCTTGGCTTTATCAGCAGCCAGCAGGTCACTGCCGATGATCGCGATCAGGTCGCCACCGTCGCGCAGACGCTCGTCGACCATCTGCTTGGTGTCATGCACCAGGGCATCAAGGTTCGCGTAGTCGCCGCCCTCGCCCAGCTCGACCTTGCCGGCATTCAAGCCTTGCGACATGACCTGCTGCGGGATCTGTTCGCGGGCAATCTGCAGCCAGCCTTTGTTAACGTCCTGCAGCATCGGATGGGCGACGATATCGGTCTGAACAGCAGCACTGGTACCGTGGAAGCCGACCATGATGCGGTCCAGGGCGATTTGCTTCTGCACGGCCGCGGAATAGCGCTGATGGAAGTCCGGGAATTTGGCCCAGGCATCGATCTTGGCGTATGGCAGGCTGACGTCGGATTCGGTCGAAAACAGCTCGTAGGTGCTGTCATCCAACGCCGACGCATCCTTGGCTTCGCGGTCGGTGGTCTTGGTGTTGGTGCGACCCGTCACAGGACCGGAAACGCCCAGGAACACCTTCTGACCCTTGATCTCGCTCACGCCGATGACGTTGATGCGCTGCAGGAAGTCAGACTTGGCAGTGATCGCGTCGTTCAGCTCTTGAGCGATGGTCGGCTCGACGCTGAACATCTTGGACGACAGCTCGACACCGTAGCTTTCAGCGATGTCCAGCTGCATCTGGGCGTACATCTTGGCGCCCAAAGTACTCAGGGATTGAGCCATATCAGAGCACCCGCGCTTTCTTTTGATCGGCGGCACCAGTAGTGCGCGGCAGATCACGTCCTTTCGGAGTGTTCACCAGCGTGTTGAACTGCTTTTGCAGCTCAGCCAGGCTTTTGAGAACGGCTTTGTTGGAGTTGCCTTGACGACTGAACTCACGCTCCTGCTCGGCAGTCGTCACGATGTCGTCAACGGCGCTTTGCACGTCATCGATCGGCGCCTGGTCAGGCTCTGGGGCTTCTTCGGCGGCAGGCTCAATCACTGCCTGAATGCCGGCAGCGACAACAAGCAGTTGAGCCAGCAAGGCCTTCAAAGCCGTAGCTGTAGCTTCATCCATTGGGGGTTTGCTCTCGGTTGGGGTGTCGGTGGTGTCGGAGGCTGCTGGCTGCTCGACGGCGAAGCGCTTGAACAGACTGGTGATCATCGTTGCCAGCTTGGCCAGTTCGCCTTGGGGCTTCTCTTCGTTCAGCGCGCCCAGCTCGACAGAGGCGGCGTAATAAGTGGCTTTGTTGGTGCGCTGCGAGAAGTACAGTTCCTGGGTGCCGAGGCTGGCAGGTTGGTCAGTCACAGCCAGGCCGGTCAGGTAGGCTTTGCCGGTACCGGCGAAGTTCGGCCAGATTTCGATGCTGGAGAACAGCTTCTCGCCTTGGTCATTGAGCCAAAGCAGTTTTTGATTCGGTTTGAGCTGGGCTTCCAATGCAATTTGACCAGGCTCCAGATCGTCAGCCTCTTCAACGAGGCGCACGGCGAAGACGGTGCCGTGGGAGCCGCTCCAGCGTTCATGCTCGCACCAGATAACGGCGGTGTACTTGGATGGTGCATAGGTCTCGGCGATATCGCGCAGTTCCTGGGGAAGGATTTCGCGACCATCAACGGTCGGGCCGCTGGTGGCGACACGTTTCCAATACGAAACTAGGGAACGGGGCATGGGCGTTAACTGCGCTCAATCGGTGATTTGAGGCCCCACGATATGGACCGATTGCCCATCTAACAAACGGTTGTCCTGCGCGCTTCTCCTACAATCACGATGTAGGTTATTCGCGGAAATTAACCCCGCGTTTCAAGCGTTTTCGCCGCATAGACTGCGGCCCATGTATTACTCAACCGAAGTCAAAGAAGCCGCCAAACGCCTTTTCCTGCGCCGCTGCAAAGCGAAGGAAATTCAGGCGCAACTCAACCTGCCCAACATTCGGATCGTCTATTACTGGATCCGTCAGGGCAGCTGGGAGGACATGCTTTCGGACGAGGAACCGCTGACGGCCGTCAGCAGGCGTATCACTCTGCTATTGGAAAAACAGGCCACGCTGACCAAGGGCGAACTGGACGAGCTGGACCGCCTGACCACGATCCGCGAGCGCCTGGCAAAACAATGCGCAAAACAGACTCCAGTGGCGCCCAGCGAGCCGCAAGAAGACGGAGGCCAACGTCATGATGATCAACGCAGCAATCGCCGTGAGCGTGGTGACCGGGACGGCAAAGGTGGGAAGAAGCGGGAAAAGAAGGTCAAGAACGACGTCAGCGACCTGACCGAGTCAGACTTCCTCGACAAGTTCATCAGCAAAATGTACGGCTATCAGAAGGAGCTGTTTGCCGCCAAACAGAACCCGCTGACGGCGCGGATTCGCAACATCCTGAAAAGTCGTCAAGTGGGTCTGACGTACTACTTCGCTGGCGAAGCATTCATGGATGCAGTGCTGACCGGTGACAACCAGGTATTCCTCTCAGCCAGCCGCGCCCAGTCCGAGATTTTCCGCAGTTACATCATCTCGTTTGCCCAAGAGTGGTTTGGTCTGGAGCTGACCGGCAACCCGATCGTGCTTAACAAGGACGGCAAGCCCTGGGCTGAACTGCGCTTTCTCAGCACCAACAGCAGCACGGCGCAGGGACACCACGGCCACGTCTACGTCGACGAATACTTCTGGATTCAGAATTTCGAGAAACTGAATACCGTTGCCAGCGCCATGGCGACACACAAAAAGTGGCGCAAGACCTACTTTTCAACGCCCAGCGCGGTGTCACACCAAGCCTATCCGTTCTGGACGGGCGAAGGATTCCGCAACAGCAAGCGCAAGAAGGCGAAAGAGCCTTGGCCGAGCGACCAGCACATTGCCGCCGGAGCACTCTGCCCCGATGGCCAGTGGCGCAAGATCATCACCATCCTCGACGCCATGGCAGGCGGCTGTGATCTATTCGACCTGGAACAGCTGCAGCTGGAGTACGACGAGGACAAGTTTGAACAGCTGTTCATGTGCAAATTCATCGACAGCACACAGAGCGCGTTTTCCCTGGCAGATCTGGAGCGCTGCTATTCGGATTTGTCGCTGTGGACCGACTACGACCCGGAAGACGATCGACCATTTGGCAACAGCCCGGTCTGGATCGGCTACGACCCCAGCCGCACCCGCGACGACGCAACTTGCGTGGTCATCGCCCCGCCACTGGAGACTGGCGGCAAGTTCCGGATCCTGGAGAAATACAGCTGGCGCGGTCAGTCGTTCAAGTACCAGGCGGAACAGGTCAAGCGGCTCACCGAGCGGTTCAACGTGCAGCACATCGGCATCGACACCACTGGCATCGGCTACGGCGTGTTCGACCTGGTGCGCGACTTCTACCCGCGCACGACGGCGATCCATTACAGCCTCGAAACCAAGAACACCTTGGTGCTCAAGGCACAGGACACTATCCAACAAAGCCGCATCGAGTGGGACGCCGGCTGGAGCGATATCGCCCAGGCATTCCTGACCATCAAACGCGGCACAACTGGCAGCGGACAGGTTACCTACAGCGCATCACGCACTGATGCCACCGGCCACGCAGACGTCGCCTGGTCGATCATGCACGCGCTGGCCAATGAACCCCTTAACACCAACAAGTCGCGGCGCAGCCGCTACTCACTCACCGGATCCGGAACCCATGGAACGACGCAAAACAGAACAGCCCAAACCACCGGCACCAGGGCCAACGCGCATGTTTTCGTTCGGTGCACCCGAGCCGGTCCTGTCGGAGAACATCGCGCAGTACCTCGGCGTGTTCGTCAGTCACGACGGACGCATCTACACTCCACCGGTATCGCGCCAAGGCTTGGCCAAGCTGCTCAAGGCAAACGCTCACCACGGCGCGATCCCGGGGTTCAAACGCAACCTGTTGCTGCGTGAATTCATCCCATCGCTGGGCCTGTCCACCGCCACCATGAGTCGTGCGGCGCTGGATTTCATGGTGTTTGGCGAAACGTACCTGTATCGCAAGCCCAATGCGTTTGGCCAAGTCATCGAAATGGAGCACCTGCCAGCCATCAACATGCGGGTGAAGCTCGGCGGTGGGTTCCTGCAGCTGCTGCCGGACGGCAAGGAAGTAGAGTTCGACCAGGAAGAGATCGAACACGTCTTCAACTACGACGTAGAACAGAACATCTATGGCGTTCCGGACTATCTGGGTGGCCTGCAGGCGCTGTTGCTCAACGAAGCCGCCACCCTGTTCCGCCGGCGCTACTACAGTAACGGCGCACACGCGGGCTACATCTTCTACACCAATGACCCGAACCTGAGTGACGACGACGAGGCCGAGCTGAAGGCTCAGATCACCGCCAGCAAGGGCGTGGGCAACTTCAGATCAATGTTCGTGAACATCCCGGGCGGCGCCGAGAAGGCGATTCAGATCATCCCGGTGGGTGACTTCCAGGCGAAGGATGAGCTGGAAAAGGTCAAGAACATCACGCGCAATGACGTCATCGCCGCGTGGAGAATGAACCCCGCACTGGCCGGGATCATTCCGGAAAACAGCGCCGGTTTTGGCGATATCGAGAAGATCGATCGGGTGTACACAAGCAACGAAATCAGACCCATCTGTCAACTTTTCGAGCAGGTGAATAACACGCTGCGGCCGGACAGGCGGATTGCCTGGAGAGAGACGCCGTCGATAGGAGAAACAACTGCGTAACGCGCCCACAAAGGAGAAAATATCTGCATCTTGCGATAGGATGGTGGCAATTTGATGCACCCTGGGGAGGGATATATGCGAGTAACTTGCAAGTGTGGTCACAAGGGCAGGATTGCGTCCCGTGAGGCGCTGTCGACAGATTTCGCAAAGCTCTATTGCCAATGCCTGGATGCTAAATGTGGGCACACCTGGGTAGCTAACCTGACGTTTTCACACACGCTCAGCCCATCAGCTCAGACCTTCGACAGGATGCTATTCGACCGCCTGAGGGACATGCCAAAAGCGCAGCAGCGCGAGCTGTTTGAAAAACTCGGACCACAGGCCGTCGCGTGATGCAAACCGCCGACCTGGTAGAGCCGGCGGCATCGGAATCATTCGCCCTCGAATTGTTCCGGATGAGCCCCCAGCGCCTCAGTCAGTCTGCGCAGATGATCCTGTTCCCGGGTGTTCAACTGGCGATAAAAATCAATCAGTCGCCGTTCGAGATGCGAAAGCTCATCCAACGCAGATGCAGACATTTCAACGGTGCCGACAACGGCGTTCATACGATCCAACATGCTAACTACTCCATACAGTGCATTGCTGAATCGGCTTTATTGGGGCGGGAATCGCGAACAGGTAAAAGGGGCTCCGAATGATCGGCATGTTTTGTTACGAGCTACTTCGTTCTAGCTTCTGCGGCAGCAACATCTGCCAACGCTTTCAGATAACGGCGTATAGCCCTCTGGTCGTCCTCTGGAAGGCTCCGATACTGCTTAACCACCACGTCCTCTGCCTGACTCAGCGCGTCGCTGGCCAGCGTGGTTCTCTCGCCGGTGAGTATGTAAGCAACGTCAAAATTGAGTTTGCTTGCGACCCCACTCAGGTAAGACGCCGTCGCATCACTCGATCCCGCTTCCCAGTTCGCCTGTGTCCGTTTGGCGATTCCAAGCGCGTCAGCGACTTGAAGTTGCGTCAATCCACATCGCTTCCGCTCTTCTTGCAGCCGGGAGCCAATCTCTTGAGAAAGATGCACCTTTTTTCATCCTTACTATTTACAAGTGCACCTAAGTGCATCATTGTGCATCTCACACCACATGAAATTGCACGGATCTGCACTATGCCCAACTCAAGCATCACCGAGCAAGCCCGCCAGAAAGCGCGTGAAGCGTTGGAAAAGCGAGGACAGTCAGCCAAAGACTTTGCTGTTCAACATCAACTGAACCCCAGCACGGTTTACGCCGTACTGAGTGGCCAAAGCCAATGTCGCCGTGGGGAGGCACATCGAGCCGCCGTACTACTCGGCATCAAAGACGGCGTGATCGAACAGTAATAGCACTGAGCCACAGGGAACAGCAGAAGATGAAGAACCCAGTTCTAAAGACTCGGCGACAGGTAGTTAGCGCAATTATTTGTGCTTATCCAGGTGGACGCGAATGTGCGGCGGCACGAATCGGTCTGGCCCTCAAGAAGTTCGATAACCACGCCTACGAAAACAACAGCAGTCGCCCGCTGACTGATGCGCAGATCTACCAGCTTGAGCTCGAGGCAAAAACAACCTATTTGCCTGAGTACATCGCAGCCATGTACGGCGGGATGTTCGTTCCCGTTGCTGAGCCTGAGTCGTTGGATAACGTCGAGATGTACGCAAGGTGCGTGCTGTCAGCAGCCAAGAAGGGAAGCGTTGACCAGATCATCGCCAAGGCACTGGAAGACGGTTCCATTAACGAAGCCGAGGCCGAGGCAATCCTTCACGCAGACAGCCTGCATTTAGCAGCCAGACACGCCGAAGTTCTCGCACTTATTCAACTGCACGCTTCGAAGTCGGAGAAATCCAAATGATCGGTCCGTCTGCAGTACTTGAATACCAGGACATGCTCCAAGCCGCCGCGCTTGTGTTCCTAGAACGCCACCAATGCGAACACCTGGGCGATGATCGACAGTTGTTCGATCGCGCAGTGCTGCACCTGGTTAGCGACTATGACGTTTTGACTCAGACCGCTGAAAAGCTTGTGCACCTGGCCTGCAGCGACATGTCAGCGGTACGCGATCGACAACGCCTGGACATCGTCAGCAGCACCTCGACACACACCGTCATCATCGACCCTGCCACAGGTAACGCTTGGGCAGTGCCAGTCAGCTTGATCTACGAACGCATTCTCAACACCCCGGACAACGGTCGTTTCCGCGTAACTGCACCGTAATCCCCGACCAATAAACCGCCTATCCCACTCCCGTGGGTTTGGGTGAGCTGCGCCCGAAATTGAGGTTTGACGATGGAAAACGCCATGAACATCAACGCAAAACTGACACCAGTTGAGGCCCAAGCGCTCTTGGCCAACCTGCGCGAGCAATACCGTCTCAGCCTCAATGACCTTTGGTACGCAGACCAGTATCGATTGATTCCTGATGGCCTACGCCACGGATCGATTCTCGCCAACAGCCCGGTGATGGCAGCTCAGAAACATCTGATCGGCGCCCTCACCCAAAGCCTTGGCCTCAGCCTTAAAGCAGTGAAGCAATCATGAGAGACGACCTACGTCACGACGTCCTGCAGCGCCTGGAATCCGACTACGGCCTCAAGCACCGTACCGGTACCGAGTACATGCGCGGTGGCGAATGTCCCAAGTGTCACAAACGCGAGCTGTACTCCCGACACGACAAACCTTGGCTGGTGATCTGCGGCCGCTCGGAGAAGTGCGGCCACACCATGCACGTCAAAGAGATCTACGACGATCTGTTCGAAGATTGGAGCAAGCGTGCTCCGGCAACTGATAACGCTCCAACGGCTACAGCCCGGGCGTACCTGGAGTTCGGCCGCGGCTTCAATATCGAGCTGATTGCAGGCTGGTTTACCCAGGAGACGTACTACTCGGCCCAGCAAAACGCCGGCAGCGCGACAGTGCGCTTCGCCCTGGAGAAAGGTGGCTACTGGGAACGCCTGATCGATAAGCCTGCACGCTTCGGCAAGATGAAGGCGCGCTTCGCGCCGGGTGATAGCTATCGCGGAGTGTGGTGGTGCCCGCCATGCGTCGATGTACTTGAGGCGAAGGAGATCTGGATTGTCGAGGGCATCTTCGACGCCATCGCCCTGGTGCACCACAACATTGCCGCCGTGTCGGCAATGTCTTCAAACGCCTTCCCGGCTGACTCTCTGAAAGCGTTGGTAGAAGCTCGTCCGGGCAACCTCCCAAAGCTGGTTTGGGCGCTTGATAATGAACCAGGTGCACACGCTTACACCAAGCGCTGGGTTCGTATGGCCCGCGAGCTGGGCTTCACCTGCGAAGCAGCCCAGATCCCCCAACGGGATAACAGAAAGGTCGATTGGAACGATCTGCACCAGCGTTGGCAATTCCTGGACGAAGGCGAGAAGCGGGATACTCAGTTCGACAAAGACATCACCACTGCACGGCACCACGGTGCCCTGTTGATCGCTGAGAACGCCACTGAGAAGGCCATGGTGATGTTCGATTGGAAGCGCCGTAGCGAATTCCACCTGGAGTACGGCAACCGTCTGTACTGGTTCAAGCTCGACCTAGAGAAGTACAACAAAGCGATTCAGGAGCTCGAGGACAGCGACCACCACGACGACCAGTTGCTGAACAACAAGCAGATGCGAACCAAGGCCATGCAGCAGTGTGGCGCGCTGCAGCGCATCGCCACCTGTAACCCAAAGGCCCTGTATTACCAGGAGAACAAGCTTACCGACGAGTCCTGGTACTACTTCCGGATCACGTTCGCCCACGACGCTGCGCCAATCAAGAACACCTTCACCAGCTCGCAGATCGCCTCGTCTGCAGAGTTTAAGAAGCGCCTGCTCGGCATTGCCCCGGGCGGGATGTTCACCGGTACCACCCAACAGCTAGACGCCTTCATTGAGGAGCAAACCGATGCCCTCAAGACCGTTCAGACCATTGACTTCACCGGCTACACCCGTGAGCACAGCGCGTACGTCTACGGCGAGGTAGCGGTCCGCGATGGGAAAGTGTTCAAGCTGAACGAAGAGGACTTCTTCGACATGGACCGGCTGAGCATCAAAACCCTCAGCCAGTCGGTGATCCTCAACCTGAACACGGACCTAGAGAAGTTCGGCATCGAGTGGCTGGACATCATCTGGCAATGCTTCGGTGCCAAGGGTCTGGTCGCGCTCGCATTCTGGTTCGGGTCACTGTTTGCCGAGCAGATCCGCCAGCACCAGAAGAGCTACCCCTTCGCCGAGATCATCGGTGAGCCCGGCGCCGGTAAGTCAACGCTGATCGAGTTCCTGTGGAAGCTGTGCGGTCGCATCGACTATGAGGGCTTCGACCCAACCAAGGGCACCCCTGTTGCTCGAGCACGGAACTTCGCCCAAGTCGGCAATCTGCCAGTGGTACTCATCGAGTCAGAGCGAGAAAAGACTGATGGCAGCCAGACCAAGCAGTACGACTGGGACGAACTCAAAACTGCCTACAACGGCCGGAGTGTTCGCTCCACCGGCGTAAAGAACAACGGCAACGACACCCGTGAACCTCCATTCCGAGGGGCCGTGGTGATCGGCCAGAACCATGCGGTGAATGCTTCCGAGCCAATCCTGCAGCGCTTGGTGCACATCGCCATGACGAAGGACGGCCAGACGCCGCAGACCAAGTTACTGGTGGAAAAGCTCGAGCGCATGCCGGTCGATCGCGTGAGCGGGTTCTTGGTGAAGGCGACGATGAAGGAAAGCATTGTGATGCACACCGTCCGCGAAAAAGTGCCCGTCTATGAGCAGAAACTTCTCGCCCTGCCGGAGATCCGCACCGTCCGGATCGCGAAGAATCACGCTCAGTTGCACGCCTTGGTCGACGCGCTGGTTCACGTGGTCCCGCTGAAAAATCACCAAGTGGAAGCAGCGCATAACGAGATCCAGAGCATGGCCAAGGAGCGCCAGCTGGCCATCAACGCTGATCACCCAATAGTCGTCGAGTTCTGGGAGCTGTACGAGTACTTGAACAGCACCGCAGGCGGGCTCAACCACTCACGAAATAACGGCCTGATCGCGGTAAACCTAAACGACTTCGCCAAGGAAGCCGCAGAGAAACGGCAAAAAGTACCGGATCTGACCGAGCTAAAACGCCACCTTAAAACCAGCAAGTGCCCCAAGTTCGTGGAGACCAACAGGAACGTCTGCTCCGCATGGGATACCGATGCCGCCAACAAACCCAAAACTGTGCGGTGCTGGATCTTCCAAGCCGCCTGAACACGAGAGTTAACCGAAGTGAGACAGTTGGACCGATTCCTGAAGGAGAGAGAGGTGATCGAGGTGACCACGCTTTCGCATGCAACCCTATGGCGTGAGGTGAAAAAGGGAGCATTCCCGAAGCCGGTAAGGATTTCACCTGGGCGGGTTGGATGGCGAGAATCAGCCATAGCAAACTGGCAACAAAACCCTGAGTGTTGGAAAGCCACCGAGGTCGCATAAGCGGTCTCACTATTCAGGCTATCACTGGATCTAGCCAATCGGTTGGAGCTCGACTTGGCTAACAGCTATCACAGGTTTAGTAGGCCGAGACGGCGCATAGCGGACAGTGGACGTACTCCTTGTGCCGGGCTACCTTGAGGCCGGTCTCTGCATCTTGGATACAAGGGCGATGAACCATCACAATTTGAAAATTTGAGTTCGTTATGGAAAACAACACGATTAAAGATGATGGCTATTTTTGGTGGCGAGACACGCCTATTCCAGAGGGAAGTGTTGCGCCAGAGTCTGCAATTGCTGGCGTTCTGACCATTACTACTGATGGAAAAATAAGCCTTGAACTGCATGGTTATTTAACATCAGAGGAAGACCTAGTCCCGAGACTTTTCAACGAATTGGGTAGCGCTTGCCCCGATATACTGGGAAGACTCAAAAACACAAGCGAATACGTGCTACTTAGCGACGTTTACAACAACGGCGGAAGAGCAGCGTTTGGTGGAATATCTTTTGAGAAGTATGGCGCAACAAGCTGCCTAATTGGCGCTCAGGAATTCCCCTCAGATAGAGAAGAAATACAATACGACAGCCTCCGCATCCCGTTGACCGGCTTCGAGGATTGGTTATGCATTAGTTCCATCGACACTATTAGAACCAAAAGAAAACTTACATCCACCTACAAAACTCAAAAGAACATCCAATACCCCCTGGATGATGGAAGCAAACTTTCCATAGAGTTCGATCTACTAGGACCATATTTTGGGCATAGCAATAGTCACAGTGTAAAAATCACCGAAAAAATCTACCTAAAATATTTGACCAAGGACAAACAATCGTCAGCAGACATGCAAAAATGTTTCTCATCCATTTCAGACCTTTTCTTGGTGTTAACTGGTTCAGACTTCAGCATGGAGTGGCCTTTTATAACAATTGAAGGAAAAAAAAATACGTTAAGAACGTATAAGCTTTACTTCCTAAGGTCCCGAACCTCGGCGGCTCCACCCGCTCACTATAGTAGCTGGCTAATATTCCCACATATCCGCGAAAACTTTGGTCAGATCTTTCAGCAATGGCAGAAAAAACGGAAGGACTTGGGCCCCGGGATGAGTCTGTATTTAGGAACGCGTCGCGGCATTCAGCTATACGTTGAGCATCGGTTTGTGAACCTTATATGGGGACTAGAATCATTACACCGCACATTAAATAAAGACGCCCCGCCAACAAAGCTAGAAGAAAAGGTTCAACGTATTATTGCGCAAATCGCAGCCACCAAGGACAAGAGATGGTTAGAAGGCAAGCTAGAGCATTCTGCTGAGCCCTCACTAGCAGAGCGCTTGGTTGATTGCATTAAAAAACTACCACTACAAATCGCGCCAAGCGAAATTAATACGTTCTGCATAGAGTGCGCGGATAGGCGCAACGACATTTCACACTTTGGTGGGCAGCGCACCCCCGGGAGCTATGATGCTTTTCTTCAAAAAATCCACTCTCTAAACAATGCGCTCACGTACCTTTACCCTGCTATTCTTTTAAAAGAATGTGGTTTTGATGACAAATTACTAAATGATGTATTCACTAAAGGTCTAATGGCCGGAAGAATTCAACGTATCCTCCAGGAGGTAGGACTCCAACTCACATCCAATCAAGCCAAATAGAGCCCGATTGAATTGAATAGATGCCCTAGTCCGGAACAGCGCACAACATGTGCAGAACTTACTACTCGGATAACTCGGCTGTGATGACGTTTTCCCACAGCCAGTTACCCCACCTTTCGAGCCCAATCTGTTTTTCTTTGAAATAGTCGTATCGATCGTAGTGCTTGGACGATACGTCGCTGAAAGCATGGCCCTGTATTCTGTCCTTCAGTTCCTTTTCAATGCCAGCAACTCCCATGAGAGTTTTGCAGGTTCGTCGGATATCACGGAGTGTGAACGGCCCTTCAAACTTATCGGCGTGCCGGCTATACAGCTTTGTCACTGCTCTGGACAGAGAGTTGGCGTGTAGCGATTTGCCCTCGGCTTTCCCCTCGAACGGGAAGGCGCTGGTCTCACTGACTTCTTTCATGGCGTGCAAACAATCAAGCATCAGCTCGTTATAGGGGACCGTGTGAATAACCGGCCTACCATCCTTCGTCTTCTTATTCCTGATCAGCAGGTGGTCGTCGTAATACTGCTTTCTTGGCACGGCCAGGAGCTGCTCGGGACGCTGGCCACCAGAAGCAACTAGGAACTTAATTAGTTCGGATGTCACCAGCGACAAATGCTCGGGTAGCATCTGCCACAGGATAGCCAGCTCCTTCTGCGTCAACGCACGCTCACCTGGGTTCTCCCAGTCACTCTGTACGGGCACGCTGGCAACAGGGTTACTCACCAAGCCGAACTTCGTTGCGCTTTGCTGATAGCTCCGAGGGTTGAACTCTTGCTCAAGCCCCATCTGGAACGCAGCGTGTAGACGTGCTCGAACACGATTGCAGTAGGTGGTGATGCCAGCGCCGATCATCTTCGCAATGATGTTCCGAATCTCGGCAGGGCCGATCAACGCAACAGGCCGCTCGGCAAGGTCAGGGAATGGCTCGGTGACATAATGCTTGAAGGACCACGCCACATCTTCGGCTGAGGTTGCCTCCTGCTCGCGCAGTTTGGTGACGTATGCGTCCATCAGGTTCTGCAATGTACCTGGTGCAACAATAACCTCCTTCTTCACCCGGCACAGATCCCGCGCCTCAGCCAACCCCAGAGCGGGCCAGTTGCCGAGCTTGACCTTGGGTTTCTTGCCGTTGACTCGCCGGCGGAAAAAGAACTCCTTCGCGCCGTTAGGCCGTACCCGGAGGATGAGAACACCCTCTCCTTTCGCTGAGCGGCCGTCAGAAACTTCGTATTCTTTCTCGGTGGGCTTCAGTGCCCGAATTTGTTTTTCCGTAAGCATTAGGGGGACGTTCCAGGGGGACATTCGACTGAACTATGATCATTTTGGCTGGTACAGCATGAAATCGCCGATAAGCCCTAAGCCCCTGATTCTACGAGGCTTACCGGATGTTTGGAAACGGATAGAGCTGGTTAGGTACTACAGGCATC
>NZ_JAAUOE010000032.1:30000-64725 GCF_017114915.1 Pseudomonas frederiksbergensis | reverse complement strand
GATAACCATTGCCGCGAGCCAGAGCTTCGATCGAGGGCTCAAATCCCCAGGCCCACCAGTCCGAGACGACAATGCCCGCTAATTGCGGGCTTTGTTGCATTCAGGGTTTGGAAAAAACGCCCCGTAGGAGCGAAGCTTACCGCGATGGGGGTCTGCTAATTCTGCACCTCACTCCGAACCTAGGTACGAACTGGCCCGAAGGGTCGCAAACGC
Organism: Pseudomonas frederiksbergensis; assembly: GCF_017114915.1. GTDB lineage: Bacteria > Pseudomonadota > Gammaproteobacteria > Pseudomonadales > Pseudomonadaceae > Aquipseudomonas > Aquipseudomonas frederiksbergensis_I. The sequence continues at coordinate 64,512 of NZ_JAAUOE010000032.1, read as the reverse complement.
TTACAAACGGTAGTGGACAGAATCAATAATCAAAGCTATCTAAATACAGCAGGCCAAACAAAATACTCCGCCAAGGGAAGCCTGCGGGGCATCCGCAAACAAAGGAGAGGCAATGAGCGCGATTTTTGCGAGACCGCTGTCTGACAACGAACTGACCGCAGACTTCTTAAAGAGAGTATTAGGTTATAAAGACTGCCCTGCAACCGGCGATCTAGCAGTAAAAGTAACAAAAGCAGAAGTACTGCTAGCCAAAATGGCCTCTCAAGACACACTAAGAAGAACAAACTATCGACACCCAAGCTACTCTCGAGATGCCGACAGGGTCGCCCTTAGACAAGAAATTTTTGAAGAGCTAGTTAGTCTTAAGCGTCCAGCTAACGATGATGATGTAGCAAAAGGACATGGTGGAGCTGCCCCTCCAGAAGGAATTAATATACTCAAAGAAAAACAAGCCTTCATCTTGATTGGGCTGCCTGCATCCGGAAAGTCATCAATATCCAATAGGATAGCCGACGAGTACGGTGCATACATTNGCATCCGGAAAGTCATCAATATCCAATAGGATAGCCGACGAGTACGGTGCATACATTGTAGACTCAGACCTTGCAAAACGAAAATTCCCAGAATTCAAGGACGAGTACGGCGCAGCACTAGTCCATGAAGAATCAGCACTTGTAACCTTTGGAATTAAAGATGCAATATATATCGACGAACCCAACGTAATTGGTTATTGCATTTCTGAAGACATAAACATGGTCATCCCCAAAATTGGTGCAAAAGCGGGTTCAATAAGACACCTAAGGGACCTCCTCATACAATTCGGGTACAAAGTCCATCTAACACTGGTAAAAGCTGACAGACTCTGCGCCACCAAGAGAGCACTACAAAGATTCGATACAACTACAAGATACGTACCAATATCTTTAATATTTGATGGATATAGCAACGACCCCATACTGAGCTATTACTACATGTACAAAGATACCGAATGGGCATCAACAGGTTCTGTATGCACAGAGAACAACCCAACAAAAATAATTGAAGCCACAGAAAAAAACCCTGCCCAATTGTACACATGAGATAACTACCATGAGTAAGAGTACTAAGAGCAAGCTAAAGAAAAAAAGCAGGCTGGACGACATTAGGCATTTCTTAACTGAAACTAAAGGCTCACGCTCTCCCAGACTAGAAATTAAGCTGCATAAAATATCACTTCTAAAATCTGGATCGGCATACACTGCAATCATTGCAAAACGAGATGACATGGAGGTTCTGGGGGCAATGGCCTCACTTGAGAATAAGTCGATTGATGATCTTAAGAAAAAATATAAGAAATACAAAACTGTTAGCTTGTGAGAAAAGGCTGCCAGTCTAGTGCCTCAACACCTCGCATTCCAAGCTTTGGACGGAACTCCCCGGCGCCATGAAGTGAGCTAGCAAAGTCAATTTATTGACCGAACGATCACCTATTATTCACCAGACAATTAACATAGGTGACCTTGTAGGTGGGATGTAGCACGGGCTGCGTGACCAGACAGTCACAACATGTCTTAAGACAGCTAAATAGTCTGGCAACTTTGGGCAACATACCCCCTGAAACTATTGATCTAGAGCCTTCGGCAGGGGGTTCAATTCCCCCCGGCTCCACCAATCCAAGCTGACGAAGCCCGCCAAGTGCGGGCTTTGTTGCATCTGGGGTTTGGCGTCCAGGCACCCATCGGCAGCTAGCCCAGCGTCACCCCCTCAAACGCCACGACAAATCCAGAACCTCCTTCCAAAACAATTCTGGCTGGCACCCGCTCCGTCCTAGGAAATTTCCCTCAAGTTGTGGCGAACCTCATGAACTGGCGAGTAACGATCCGAGAAGATAGCCTTCCGTCTTCGCTGCAAGCCAGCGGACGGTTTTGACAGGCCGAAAAGCGTAGGGATCCCTAACCTTTCGGAGTTCCTCCATGAAAAAGACCAATCCACTTGGAAACCCAACACTTTCAGAGTCGGAAGACCTCGACCTGCCCCAACTCTCCCAAGCCACCCAACGCGCCGTCAGCGCCCGCTTGCGCAACCCGAAACAGCCCGATCCCGTAAGCCATGTGTTCACCATTCTCCCCGACGTCGACACACCCACCCTGCTCGCTCACGCCAGCGAAACCCTGGCCTCAATGAACGTCATGACCACCGACCTGGCCGACCAGCTCGAAGGCTCGCATCGCAACGTGGCATTGGCGATGCAGCAACTGGCCGTGCTGGCCGAGATGTTGATTAATCGAGCGCTGGATAACCTCGACTCGCCCACGCCGGCGGTTGCGCCCGTCTGCCACTGAGCAATCGCGCTCGTTGATCGAATGGAGGTTTTGTCATGGATCGATACATGCCGATCACCGGCATCGACTGCACCATCGCGTCGCTGCTGATCGACACCGAAGCGCCGCTGGACGTACTGCATGAAACGGCGGCCTACCGCATCCGCACCGCGACTCAATTGCTGGAGAGCTTCGCCGTAAGTGAAGGCGTTCACAGCGAGCTGGCGCGGGTGTTGGTGACTTCGTTGCGCGATGGCTGCGATTTGCTGGATGTGGTGGGGCGGCGGTTGCAGATGCAGGTTTCGGCGTTATAACGAACCCGGCATACATTGCCGCTACCCCAACAAAAAAAGGCACCTGACGAGAATATCGCCGGTGCCTTTTTTGGATTGAGTGGATAGCGATGTTCCGAATACGTGACATCCGGAGCTGAATGTTACGCATACGAAACAATGCAACAGCCGATGACTCAACAGTAGGTTTCATAATCTGTAACTTTCTGTCGACTCAATGGACGCGTAGCAAACACGCTTTCGCTCTAGCGTGGAAAAGGGTTTCTCTGTCGGACCTGAACCACGTCACCCTGGGAAATTTCCCGCAACCCGTAGCGACCGCCATGAACTGGTGAACAACATTCGCGGCAGATAGTCTTCACCCTTCGCTGCAACCCTGCGGATGGTTTTAACAAGCCGAAATTACGTAAGGATCCCTAAACCAATGGAACGCCCTTATGAAAAAGATCACCCGAATCCCACTTAAAAACCCGACCACTTCACAGCCTGAAACCCTCGAACCAACTCAACTTCCCAAAGCCACCGAGCGCGCCGTCAGCGCCCGCCGGCGCAACGTGAACAGGAACATCTTCAGCGTCCGCCCCGACGTCGACATGCCCACCCTGCTCACTCATGCCAGCGAAACCCTGGCTTCCCTCAACGTCATGACCATGGACTTTGCCGACCGGCTCGAAGGCCCACAGCGCAATGTGGCACTGGCGCTTCAGCAGTTGACGATGCTGACCGAACTTTTGGTCAACCGTGCGCGGGATAACCTCGATCCGAACGCGTCGGTGGCCGCAGGCGAGCCTCCCGTCTTTCACTGAGCGATCACGCGCTCGTTGATCCAGCGACGACTACAGACGCGGATTTCGGCGTAGAAAAGCAAAATGGGCGGCCTCATTGAGGTCGCCCATTTTTGTTGACGCCGTCGATTGTCCTTCGTTGCTACATCTTGAAGCCTAAGTCCTGAATGGTCTCATCGCCGCTCAGCGCTTTCTCCGTCGTCACATACAAGCCACGTATATGCCCAACCAAAAACGTCCAGAACGCCGGTTCATTAACGGTTTGATTGACCAACTCACCCGGCAGGAACCGACTCATTTCCTTGCGAAATTCGATGACGACTTTCGGATCAGTGTCGAGCAGCATTGAACGCTCCTTGAATAGTCTCAAGAACTCGTTCTGTTCGCAGTGATGATCAGCCAGTTTTTTCGCAATCAGATCCAGTTGCGGTGTTACGCCTTGTTGACGCAGCCAAACCATATCCCAGAGATCACGGTTCTTGATTCGGTTAGGGCGCAGAGCAAACGCTACGATCTTGTCCGCATAGATTTCTTCGCGTGTTTCAGCCTGTAAGATCAGACCGCTTGTACCCATTTCGACACCATAAGGGTTAAGCAACTGCATGGGCTGTGGCTGATAGCTTGGGATGGAGCACACGTCAATGTTAATGCGCTGTGCCGGCAGGTCTTTGCGCCCAGGTCTGGTTTGAACCTTCAGTTTCCAGGTGTCGACATTACCTTCCTCACGAACAGGCTCACCGACTTCAACCTCAAGGCCATATTTGGTTTTTAGTGTGGTGACCAATACATGGGCAAGTTCGGTCAGGCTTTCGCGATTGAAATCTGCGCCACCGGTAAAATCCAGGTCCTCACTCAAACGGTTAGAACCGTAGCAAGCACGCAAACAGGTACCGTCAATAAAGGTCAGTTTGGCGAGCATGCCAGCAGAACTTAGCGCCAACATGATGTCGTGGTGCAGCAATTCCTTTTCTACCACGACCCGCAATGGCGCCAGATCCTGCTTGTTTTTTAGTGCCTCATCTACCAATTCATCAAACAAACTCATTGGCAACGCTCCAATCGATCAAGTCCATATTTCGTTTCGCTGCCTTCATGTCTCGCAATGCCTGTTGCGGTGTTGCGCGCCATAGGCGGCAACGTGCGTCGTAGTGGAGCTGACCAACCAGGTCCTGAGGTTTCTGGCGGGTGTGCACGAATTCGATGGTGCCCCAACGTCCGCATGAAAAGGTGCTGCTGCGCCCGGAAGACATCAACGTGATCCAGTTGATGGGGATCTGCGAGATGACACCACAATCACTCAAGACTGTTTCTAGGCTGATGTAGTTGAACTGCATGGCACGCAGCCTGGCGGCGGCATGAAACAGCACGAGTCCGTTGGACGGCATGGCCGCTTCAAACAGGTAAAGCCCTCGGCACACTCGAGCCAGATGACCTTCCGAAGCCGCACGACTCAACAAGGTTTTGTAGGCGCCTTCAGAAATGTCGGGCACCAACGCCCTGAGATCGTCCGGGGTGAACAGATAGCGCTCTTCACTGGCCAACTGGGTCAGTTTCCGGAGGAGGCGCCCCATTGGCTGGGTGGATTTTGAGTGTGAGAGCATGCTCATGACTCTACAGAAGGTTTCACTTTGTGTAACTTACTGTGGAGTGTGTTTCATAAGCAACGAATTATCGTCGAGCCCGCGAAAATGGATCGCTACCCAAACGTCAGTGCAAACGGCGCCGCCGCTTTTTGGATAGCGCTGACCACATGAGGTGCCTGTTCTCGATGCTGGGGATAACGCTCCAACACCACCTCCAACGCAGTCAGCAGCGTCTGTATACGCGCCTTCGGATGGGTGACTTCACACGTCTGCGCAAACTCCAGCAGACCTTGTCGCGAGGCAAATATTGACTTGTTGCCTGCCAGATCCAGTGCCAATACATCCTCCGGGATATAAGCCGTGGTATTGACGATGTCATAAGCCGGCGCCAGGCGCGCATCGCGTTGCGTAGGTTCCGAGTACAGTAAACCAAAATTCTTCAGATGAGCGTCGCCATTTCCGACGATGCAGCTCAGCGCCACGCTATCGAAGAGTTGATCAAGGGAGGATCGCAGATGCTGCACAGGGCAGAAGAGGCGAATCGCCTTGGCGATTGCTGCATAGCTTTTGCTGTACTTCTGATCGGCTGAAAGCCCCATCAGTGCCGCCATGTCCTCGAAGCCAAGTGGATTGAGTTGGTCGTCTCGATCAAAGCGACGCATCACAAATAACTTGGCATTGTCGGAGAGAAAAAACTCCGGAACGGGGATGCCCGCCTCCTTGGCAATGGACATGCAAAGGAACTCGTTGATCGCCAGACCTGGAAACTCGTCTCGACCACTTTTGATGATCAAGTCAGACGTTTTCGAGGTGACTCGTGGTTGTGACTCCGGCTGCTCCGGCACCAGGACTTTCGGTTGAACACCTGAAATACCTGCACGCAGAATGTAGCGATCAAGCAGGTCTGCAAAGATATCTTCCGTGCCGTCCCACGTCAGAATTTCTTCAAGCTTTTCTCCTGAAAATGTCTTCTCCCCCAACAGGGCATCGACCGTCTCCGAGTGCACCTGAACCCTGCCGATAGGTGAACTGCTACCGGACAGAGCGAGTAACAGCATGGGATCAACGTTTACGGTTTTAGCCAGACGATTACGTATNTGCGACGGTTCTCATGGTCGATCCAGACGACCTGTTCATCGTCGAGCTCCAACCGTTGTGCCAGCGAATGACTCCAGCACATAGCCTTCCGGCAAGTTCATCTGAAAGATAGGGTGCAGGTCTCGTCGACGAAATTCTTCGGGGCGAACGGGCATCGTCAAGCTGATTGCCATATTGGGCAAAGCATCTTCGTCATAGCGGAAAATGAAATCCTCCGCGCTGGTGAGGACCCGGCCGCTACTCCCTTCGGGGGTACTGACTTTGAGCGAGGTCATTTTCATTTAGAACAGCTCACCAAGTTCTTCCAGGGTCGGCATGGCTGCCGGAATGACGGCAAATTCGCAATCCAGAGCACCTAACACCCGCGCATAAGCACTCATGCTCACAGAAAGAGTGCCCTTCTCCACAGCGATGACTTTCTGCCGAGTCAGCCCGGCGAGTTCGGCAAGATTTGCTTGCGTCAGGCCACGATTCATACGCTTCTCGTGTATTTGCTTACCCAAGCGGTGGATCAACAAAGAATAATCCATGTTCCGTTACCGTGACATTTTCATTTAAATGTACCGTATACATAACATTAATACGCGACTCCAGGGTATTCCTTCACTCAGAGGCCGATAGGCGGCGGATCCATTTGCCTTAAACAACTGAGCTACCGGACACGCCATCCACATGAATTTTTCTTCACCCCACCACCTCTCTCCAAGCTGTACATTGCCCTCGCTCATTCAAGAAACTACGGTTTGCCCGCCTCCCGCGGGCTTTTTTTGTCTGCGATTTGGTTAGCGGTCAGTTCAAGTGACCGCTCCCACAATCATTTCAACCGATACAAATACGTATCCTGCTGTTCATGCGGCTGCAAACAAGGCATCTGATAACACCTTCTGATCAAACCAAACCCGGCCGCTCCGGCCAGCCGTTGGCTCGCTACATTGGCCGAGTCGATGGTCAGGTAAAACGTGAAACCGGGCAGGCTTTTGATCAGTTCTTTGAGCGCCGTGCGCATGTAGCCTTTGCCCGAATACTCGGTATTGACCCAGTAGCCGACGACATACCGGTTGCGGCGCCGGGGTTTCAAGCCAATGCAGCCGATGATCGCGTGCGCGGCATCGTCGACGATAAATAGCCGCCGCTCATCCGTTTCGCTATTGAATTCATCGACCGCCCGCGCGAGGAACGATCGGGCCTCGTCCTCGGTGGTATAGGGTTTGGCCCAGGGCAGAAATTGGCAATGGGCGGTAAAACTGGCGTTAAGCGCATGTTGTAGCGCATTACACCATTCGGGGTCGGGGGCGCTTAATCTCAATGTGTGAGTGCCAACCGTCAGCGCAAGCTCCATTGCATCTTCCTTGAATTCAAACTCCGTGACGTCAGACAGTAACAGCGCCAGGAAGGACGCTGCTACTCAGACGTATCTACCGGCCGAAATCCGCATTGGAGGGTGAACCAGCAAACGGCTCAACCACCGGTAGCGCAGTCTTTTGCAGCACCTGCAGTTCCAGCCGCGCCCGCCCATAGAACGCCAATGCCGTCAGCAAACACGCCAGCCACACAAAGATCCCGGCCCAGAAGGTGTGGGACATGTAGTGCCAGCCCTGCAGAACCCGTGTCGTGCCATAGACGAAACCGAGCAGCAGCGAGCCGTACATCACCGCTTTGGCGTACCGCCAGCGGTAGCGGCGAGCCACAAAATACAGCGCGAGCATCGTGAAGCCGCCCGACGCATGTCCACCCGGCCAGCAGCGGCCGTCACCGGCGACTTTCAGCAGGTCGAAATTCTGGTACCACTCCTTGTGTTCGATTTTCCCGGCGTACTGCGTCGTTTCGACCGGGCAATACACGCTGGTATGGCCCTTGAGGTAGTGAATAACACCGGTGCTGATGGAAAACGCGAACACCACGTAAAGGAAGTCCCGACGGTGTTTCGTGGCGAACCGAAGCACTGGGGCAACTTTGATTTTTTCCAGGAACGCGATGATCGTCGAATGCTTTTCAGCCTTCAGTCGCGGCCAGAGAAACGACAGCAAGGCACCGATGATCGCAACCTCACCGGTCCAGTTAGGGATGATCCGCGCCCATTTATGGGTGATCTGTTCGAACAGGTGGACATGCTCCAATGGAAACACTCGGGTAGCCGGATCATAAAAAAGATCGCTGAAGGCGATGTCGATTTTAGTCAGGTCAAACATCAGGAACACCACGACCGCACAGGCCAGTGGAATACCGAAGTTCACCCAGTAAAAGCGGTAACGGGAAGAAGTCAGCATCGTACGTCCGGATTCAGGGGGATGATGGTGAAGCTCATTCGGTGCTCAAGGAATGCCAGTCAGAGGCTTCGATGGAGCCGAGCATGCGAGGTGCCTGAGGCTTTTCGGCCAAGACAAATAAAGAGGCGCCATAGCCGAGGGTAGCGGTCGGCAACTTGAGGTCTTTTTCCAGTTGCGCCATGCACTCGCTGTGAGTCACCAGAATCAGATTGCGCCCGGCCACTTTATGCGCAAGGGCATCGCGCAGCATGCTGCCCCGGCAGTTGATCAACCAGTCTTCGCCGACGCCGACCTTGTTGAACATGTAACTCGAGGTTTGCGCCGCACGGATGATCGGACTGTTGTAGATGTCGGCCTTGTTCAGGCCCAGATGTTCAAACTGCGCGCCGACACTCACCGCCACGCCGCGCGAGCGAGCCGTAATGCCATCATTGCCGATCAGGCAGGCTGCGGTGGAGTGATCGCAGCGTTCAACATGGCGCACCAGCACAATCATGTCGCCCTTGGCCCAGCCGACCACCAACGCCCGGGCACCTGCCGTATTGCCATGGGCCAGGTCCGGCACCGCTGCAGGCCGCAACAGCCACACGGTCAGCGGAATAACCAACAGCGCCGACGCCATGATGACTGCAGCGTTTCGATAACGGGCCAGACGGCTCAGATCGAGCGAGCGTTTTATCCCGAACAGACTCAGTCTCAATTCCACATCAAGCCGCCTCGACAGCACACATCACAATCATTCGAAGCCGCAAGGGTAGAGAGCCTTGCGTCGGCGGCCGGTGAAACCCATGTGAAAAAAAGCTTAAGAGCCGCCCAATTTAAGAGCCCCCAAAAATCTTGTTACAGAATCGGTACAACAAAATCCTTTCAGCTCACGCGATCGCTGCCGATATAGACCTGCTACACACCTTGCTGGCTCCTAAAAACAAAAATCTTCCAGCCAACCGACGATCTAAAGCGCAACGTTCCTGGAGGAATCTGATGAATAGCTGGTTCGGTAACATCAGCGTGAACCTGAAACTGGGCCTGGGATTCGGCCTGGTCCTGGCACTGACCTGCGTCCTCGCCCTGACCGGCTGGACGAGTCTGGGCGGGTTGATTGACCGCAGCAACTGGATGAGCGACATCACTGCGCTCAACGCCGGCCTGACCAAGCTGCGCGTGGTTCGCCTGCAGTACATGCTGACCAACGGCGACGAAACCGCCGCGCAGAATGTGCAAACCACCCTCGACGGCTTCGTCGCGCAGCAACAATCGCTGCTATCGAGCTTCAAGAGCCCGGAAAACCTCAAGCTGCTCAAAGAGCAGAACGCGACCATCAACGCTTACCAGCTATCGCTGAACAAAATGCGCAGCGCCTACCGCACCGGCAACAGCGCCCGCGACACCATGGGCGCCAACGCCGAAACCGCCAGCAAACTGATCGACGCGATCAACACCCGCGTGAAGCAAATGCCCTTGAGCGATCAGCGTTTCGAACAGTTCCAGGCCATCACCGCCGCCAAGGAAGCGTTCATGCTGGCCCGCTACGAAGTGCGTGGCTACACCGCCAGCACCAACGCCGAGACCGAGCAAAAAGCCGTCGCCCAACTGGACACGGCCATCGCCAGCCTGAAACAGCTCAACGTGTATTTCGCCGAGACCCAGCAAGACGCTCTGCATCAACTGGAAACCGCCCTGAGCAATTACCGCAGCGCCTTGCAAGCGTATAAAGCCGCCAATACCGATGCGGTACAGGCGCGCAAGGAAATGACCGACCAGGGCGCCACTATCGTGAGCCTCAGCGATCAGCTGTATCAGATCCAGCTCGACCGCCGTGACGCCGAAAGTGCCCGGGCCCGCATGCTGCAACTGATCAGCACCTTGCTGGCGTTGCTGGTGGGCATCATTGCCGCCGTGATCATCACCCGTCAGATCACGGGTCCACTGCGCGATACCCTGGCCGTGATCGAGCGCATCGCCGGTGGCGACCTGTCTCAGGACATCAAGGTGACCCGCCGCGACGAACTCGGCGTGTTGCAGCAAGGCATTGCGCGCATGGGCGTCACCCTGCGGGATTTGATCAGCGGCATCCGCGATGGCGTCACTCAGATCGCCAGCGCCGCCGAAGAACTGTCGGCCGTGACCGAACAAACCAGCGCCGGGGTCAACAGCCAGAAAATCGAGACCGATCAGGTGGCCACCGCCATGCACGAGATGACGGCCACCGTGCAGGAAGTCGCGCGTAACGCCGAAGAAGCCTCCCAGGCCGCAGCCGCCGCCGACGGTGAAGCTCGCGAAGGCGATAAAGTCGTCAACGAGGCCATCGCCCAGATCGAACGCCTGGCCAGCGAAGTGGTGCGTTCCACCGACGCCATGAGCGTGCTGCAGCAGGAAAGCGACAAGATCGGCAGTGTCATGGACGTGATCAAGGCCGTGGCCGAGCAGACCAATCTGCTGGCCCTCAACGCCGCCATCGAAGCGGCCCGTGCCGGTGAAGCCGGTCGTGGTTTTGCCGTGGTGGCCGACGAAGTCCGTGGCCTGGCCCAGCGTACGCAGAAATCCACCGAAGAAATCGAAGGCCTGGTGGCCGGCCTGCAGAACGGCACTCAACAAGTATCGGCAGTGATGAATAACAGCCGCGCCCTGACCGACAGCAGCGTGGCGCTGACCCGCAAGGCCGGCGTATCGCTGGAAAACATCACCCGCACGGTGTCCAACATCCAGTCGATGAACCAGCAGATCGCTGCCGCCGCCGAGCAACAAAGCGCCGTGGCCGAAGAGATCAGCCGCAGCATCATCAACGTACGCGACGTGTCGGAACAGACCGCCGCCGCCAGCGACGAAACCGCTGCGTCCAGCGTCGAGCTGGCGCGGTTGGGCAATCAGTTGCAGACGATGGTGAGCCACTTCCGGGTTTGATATCCCGTGGAAGCCGCTATGTCCCACCGCGAGACATAGATCAAAAGATCGCAGCCTTCGGCAGCTCTGTATTGCATTCCAACGGAGGCGCTGCCGAAGGCTGCGATCTGCATGCCCGCGAGAAACAACCCCTCAGTCGTGATGCACGCTGGCGCGTTTGAGCAGTGTCTTGCAGCGTTCGGACAGGTGCCGTACGCGTAGCTGCTTGCCAGCCTTGCTATAGCGCTCACGTAATGTCATCAGCGCGGCGATGGCCGAGTAGTCAACGAAGCTCAGGTGGCGACAGTCGACGGTGACCACGGACGGGTCGTTGGCGGGATCGAACTGGTTGAGAAAAGGCGTCGTCGAGGCGAAGAACAACGTGCCATGCAGGAGGTAGAGCTTGCTGCCGTCGGCGTCAACGTGACTGTCGGCATAAAGCTCCCGAGCCTGTTGCCAGGCAAAGTTGAGCGCCGCAATGATGATGCCGCACAACACGGCGATCGCCAGATCGGTGAACACCGTAATCACTGTCACCGCGATGATCACCAAGACATCGTTCAGCGGCACCTTGTTCAGTACCCGCAGCGAGGCCCAGGCGAAAGTCTGCTGCGACACCACGAACATCACCCCGACCAGTGCGGCCAGCGGGATACGCTCGATCAGCGGCGAAAGGAACAGCACGAACAGCAGAATCATCACCCCGGCCACGACACCCGACAGCCGACCGCGCCCGCCGGAGCTGAGGTTGATCACGGTTTGCCCGATCATGGCGCAGCCGCCCATGCCACCGAACAAACCGGAGACAATGTTGGTGGCCCCGAGCGCCACGCACTCGCGGTCCGGATAGCCACGGCTCTCGGTGATCTCATCGGTCAGGTTCAGGGTCAACAGGGTTTCCAGCAAGCCGACCATTGCCATCAATACTGCGTAAGGGACGATGATGCGCAGGGTTTCCTGATTCCAGGGGATGTCTGGCAGCGCAAAAACCGGCAAGCCACCGGCAATGTGCGCCATGTCGCCCAGGGTGCGGGTCGGCAGACCAAGCAGATAAACCGCCAGCCCGACGCCCAGAATCGCCACCAGCGCCGGCGGTACGGCACGCGTCAGGCGCGGCATCAGGTAGACGATGGCCATCGTCAGCGCCACCAGCCCGATCATCATGTACAGCGGCGAGCCACTCAACCAGGCCTCACCGTTCTTGAAGTGCTCCAGCTGAGCCAGCGCAATGACGATCGCCAGGCCGTTGACGAAGCCGAGCATCACCGGGTAAGGCACCATGCGCACCAGCTTGCCCAGCCTCAACAGACCGAACGCCAGCATGACCAACCCGCTCAACAGCACCGTCGCCAGTAAGTACTGCACGCCGTGCTGCACCACCAGCGCGACGATCACCACGGCCATCGAGCCGGCGGCACCGGACACCATCCCCGGCCGGCCGCCGAAGAGCGCGGTCAGGGTGCAGATGATGAAAGCGCCGTAAAGCCCCATCAATGGATTGAGGTGGGCCACCAGCGCAAAAGCGATGCATTCGGGGAGCAGGGCGAAAGAGGTGGTGAGTCCGGCCAGGACATCGGCGCGCAGACGTTTGGGTTTCATGGCTTACCTAAAAATGCAGGCGGGAGAAGAGCGGCGGATGTTACGGAATTGAGGGCGGGCCGGCCAGTGAATGGGCGGCCGAAAATGCAATCGCGAGCCCCCGCGCGATGAACGATAACGCGTTGCCCGAATCAGCCCCTGAAATCCGCAATCGCATACGCCGCCAACTTGCCCTGGATGAAGTCCAGAAAGCACTGAATCCGCAGGGCCAGTTGCGAGTTGCGGTAGTACACCGCATTGATCGGCTGACGATATCCGCTGTTGAACTGCGCCAGCAGCACCTGCAAGCGACCGGCACGGATGTCGTCGATGGTCATGAAGTGCGACAGACAGGCAATGCCTTGGCCGGCCAGCGCCAGGTGCCTGATCGTCTCGCCACTCGACGCGCTGATCGACGCCTCGATCGGCCAGCGGTCACCGTGGACATAGCGCAGTGGCCATTGGTTGAGGCCTTCGTTATGGGTAAAACCCAGTAGCGTGTGCTCGCTCAAATCCTCGACAGCGCTCGGCACGCCGTGTTGCTCCAAATACGCCGGGCTGGCGACGATGTGCAGCGGGCTGCAACCCAGGGAGCGGGCGTGCAAGGTCGAGTCGGCCAGCGTGCCGATGCGGATGGCGATGTCGGTGCTTTGTTCGAGCAAGTCGATGATCAGGTCGTTGCTGTTGAGTTCGAGCTGGATGTCCGGGTAGAGACGGCGAAACTCATCGATGTACGGCACGATGGCGTGCAGCATGAACGGCGAGGCGGCGTTAATTCGCAGACGCCCGGACGGGGTTTGCTGGCGTGAGGACAAGCGCTCTTCGAGTTCATCCATCTGATCGAGAATCAGCTTGGCGTGCTCGAAGAAGTACTTGCCCTCCTCGGTCAGGTCCATGCGCCGGGTGGTGCGGTTGATCAGCGTGGTGTCGAGCTTGGCCTCCAGCCGCGACAGCGTGCGGCTGACCGCCGACGGCGTTTGCCCGACCTGCTCGGCCGCCGCCGAAATCGACCCGCATTCAATTACGCAGACGAAAATCTGCAACTCATCGGATCTGGCTTTCACGGGGGGTCCCTTATCGATAGCCCTGCGGCGCCGTTTTACGGTGGCCGCTTCAGATATCGATAGTAGCCGAGCGTTATGCCTTCAGGCCAAACACCTCGGTCAAATGCTGCTCATAGCGCGCCACATCAGCTTCGATATTCGGGCGCTTCATTACATCGACACACAAAAAGGTCGGCAAACCGGTCATGCCAAGGAAGGTGTTGGCCTTGTGGAACGGGAAGTACACCGCGTCCACACCCTTGGCTTCGAAGAAGTCGGTCGGGTCGTCGAAGGCTTGCTGCGGCGCGTTCCAGGTCAGCGACAACATGTATTTTTTACCGTGCAACAAACCGCCGCTGCCGTACTTCTGCGAAGCGTCGGAACGCGTGCGGCCATCGCTGGCGTAGAGGCTGCCATGGCCTTGGGTGAAGACTTCATCGACGTACTTCTTGACGGTCCAGGGCGCGCCCATCCACCAGCCAGGCATCTGATAAATGATCACATCGGCCCAGAGGAATTTGGCGACCTCTTCGGCGATGTCGTACCCCTCGTCGATGAACGTGGCTTTCACATCCACACCACCGCGATCCAGCACGCTCAGCGCCGCTTCGTGCAGCGTGGTGTTGTAGCGACCATCGGAGTGGGCAAATTTTTTGCCGCCATTGAGCAACAGGACTTTTTTCATGAGAAATCTCGCAAGGATGAAATTCGATGGCGGCAGAGTAGCGATCAGCCTCGCGTGGAATAAGCGCTCAATCAGCAAAATTCATTTGACCAATACGCACGAATCAATAAGCGATTGTTGCCATAGACTTGCGCCGATTCTGACTGTTAAGGAAATTCTGATGAGCGAACAGCAAGGCTTCATCCTGCACGCCAAGACCCGCCCGGAAAAAGCCGAGGCCTTTGAAGCACTCTTTCGCGCCTATGTCGAACCGAGTCGCGCCGAACCCGGTTGCATCGAGTACCACATGCTGCGAGACAAACAGGACCCGACGCTGTTTATCTTCTATGAGATCTGGCAATCCCAGGCCCATCTGGACGAGCACTCGAACCTGCCGCACATGAAGCAGTTCCTCGATCAGCGCATGGAGTATCTGGAGCGGGATTTCGACATCCGCCCGATCGAGATGCTCAGCCCGTCGTCCGCTAGCCGCTGATCAGCAAGTGGCCGCCGAGCACGCCGAGGCCGACGAAGAACACGCGCTTGAACAACACGGCGCTGATCCGCTGGCGCAGCCATTGCCCCAGCAACATGCCGAGCACCGCCGGAATCAGCGCCAGCAGCGACGCGCTCAACTCACCACCGCCGAGGGCGCCGCGCCATAACAGGCCGGCGGCCAACGCGAGGGTCGAGACGGTGAACGACAGGCCCAGCGCCTGCACCAGTTCATCCTTGTTCAAGCCCAACGCTTGCAGATAAGGCACCGCCGGAATCACGAAGACACCGGTGGCCGAGGTGATGACGCCCGTCAGCACACCACAGAACGGACCGAGCCAACCCTCGGTGCGGCTATCGACGCGCAAGGTCGGCAGGAACAACCCGCTCAAGGCATAAATCAACAACGCCGCCCCCAGCCCCCGTACCACCCAGTGTCCGCCGGCCATGCCGATCCAAAGCGTGCCGGCGCCGGTGCCGATGAAAATCGCCAGCAGCATCGGCCACAACCGGTTCAACAGCCCGCGCAAATGACCGCCGAATGCCAGTTGCCAGACGTTGGTCAGCGTCGCGGGAATAATCAGCAATGCCGCAGCCTGCGACGGCGCCATAGCCAGACCGAGCAAGCCCATGGCAATGGTCGGCAGACCCAGGCCGATCACGCCTTTGATCATCCCGGCCAGCAGGAAGGTGGCAATGACCAGTAAAGACAAGGCCAAACCCAGATTTTGATAGAACGCGGCAAGTGTATTCATGGGGCTATCCTGAGCCCTGAAGAGTGCCTTGAAAATCTGCCATATACTGAGGTTGCCTCTTGGTTTGGTAGAGGCTGAAGTTTTGATCGGGACACTGTATGCACTTCGACCTCACCGACCTGCGCCTCTACCTGAACATCCTCGACACCGGCAACATCACCGCCGGCGCCGCCCGCAGCCATTTGTCACTGGCGGCGGCGAGTGCACGAATCCGTGCGATGGAAGCGTCACTGGGCATCGAATTTCTTGAGCGCGGTCGCCGCGGCGTCAGCCCGACCCCAGCCGGCAAGGCCCTGGCGCAGCACGCCAGAATTCTTCTGCAACAGGCCGAGCGCATGCAGCAGGACCTGATCGAATACGCCAAAGGCGTCAAAGGCCAGGTGCGGTTGTTGTGCAATACCACGGCGATCACCGAGTACCTGCCGGAATTGCTCGCTGACTTTCTGCGCGACCATCCGAACCTCGACATCGACCTGCAAGAACTGCCCAGCACGCGCATCACCCACGCCTTGCGCCAGGGGGCGGCAGACCTTGGGATCGTGTCCGACGCTGTGGATACCGACGGCCTGCAAACCCGCTATTTCCGTGATGATCCACTGGTGCTGATCTTGCCGTGTGATCACCCCTTGGCCGATGCCGAACCATTGAGTTTCGGCGCCACCTTGCACCACGATTACGTCGGCCTGAACGCCAACAGCGCCTTGGCGGTGTACCTGGAAGAGCAGGCACTGCATAGCGGCTTACGGATGCAGGTCCGCATCCGCGCCGAGGGTTTCGAGGGCGTGATGCGCATGGTCGCCCGGGGTGCCGGATTGGCGATCGTGCCCTTGGCGGCGGTCGAACGCCGGTCGGCTGAAACAGCCTTCAAAAGCGTCGTACTGGAAGAGCCATGGGCCCGCCGCAAACTGCTGCTGTGCGCCCGGGACTTCACCGTGCTGCCCGGTTATGCCCAGGCCTTGCTGAACGCCTTGACTCTCCCCTGAGGGGCAGACTTTTGCCCGCAGGAAAATCTCTGAGCGTTTGCGCGTTTCTGGACAGCTCGATGTCGAGTACAGACAACTGACCGGTGAGCGGTCGCTATAGGGTGCGACTTCAGTTCTTCAGTACCACTCTCTATATTCCAAGGCCCGGAGTCCACATGACCGCACCGATTACCGTTCTTCGCGACACTCACCCGCTGCCCGTGCTCGACGCCTGCAAATGGGAAAAGCTCGAAGGCGATCCGCACACTGTCAACCTCAACGCATACACCAGCGAAGATGGCAGCAAGATCATGGGCACCTGGATCTGCACGCCGGGCAAGTGGTATGTGGAATACGTGAAGTGGGAATACTGCCATTTCCAGGAAGGCTACTGCATCATCACCCCGGAAGGCATGGCGCCGATCCACCTGCGCGCCGGTGACATTTTCGTCATCGAGCCGGGCATGAAAGGCACGTGGGAAGTGGTTGAAACCGTGCGTAAGTATTTCGTGTTTGCCTGATACAAAAAACCGAGAGACCACCCGACGTGGTCTCTCGGTAAAAAGGTATGCATGAATCCTGTGGCCAGGGAGCTTGCTCCCTCGCCACAACCGCTTATTGGGGTTTGCGATAGCTGTTGATGATCGCCGAGAAGTCCTTGCCCCCTTCTCCACGCTGGCTCATCGCCTGATACAACTGCTGGGCCACCGCGCCGAGCACGACCGGTTGGTGCGCCTGACGTGCCGCCTCAGTAGCCAGCCCCAGATCCTTGAGCATCAGTTCAGCACCGAAACCGCCGGTATAACCGCGCGAGGCTGGCGCCGTTTCGACGATGCCCGGCCACGGGTTGTACATCTCCGAACTCCAGCAGCGCCCGGTGGAACTGTTGATGACCCCCGCCAGCACCGTTGTGTCGATCCCCAAGGCATCGCCCAGCGCCATGGCTTCGCTGACGCCGACCATGGAAATCCCCAGCAGCAGGTTGTTGCAGATCTTGGCGATTTGCCCGGTGCCGATTTCGCCGCAATGGACGATGTTGCGGCCCATCTGCGCCAGCACCGGTTGCAGGGTGGCGAACAGTTCAGGCTTGGCGCCGACCATGAAGGTCAAGGTCCCGGCCGCGGCACCGCCGGTACCGCCGGAAACCGGCGCATCGGCCATGGCCACGTCTTGCTTTGCGGCCGCTGCGGCCACGTCACGCGCCGTCTGCGGATCGATGGTGCTGCAATCCACCGCCGGCACGCCTTTGGCGATGCCCGCCAGCACGCCGTCTTCACCCAGCCAGACGCTGCGCACATGGGCAGCGGCCGGCAACATGGTGATCACCAGTTGCACGTCCTTCGACGCATCCTTCGGCGAAGTGCTGATGGTGCCGCCGAGTTGAGCCAGTTCGGCCAGCACGGTTTGATTGAGGTCAAACAGGTTCAGCGAATGGCCGGCCTTGATCAGGTTGCGCGCCATCGGCGCGCCCATGTTGCCGAGACCGATAAAAGCGATTTTCATGTCCGGCTCCTTAACGCAAGTGGATGGTGGTGTTCACACCGTGGTTGATGCTGTCATCGTCGAACCAGCGCGCAGTGACGGTCTTGGTTTGAGTGTAGAACTGCACCACTTGCTTGCCATACGGACCGAGGTCGCCGAGCTTCGAACCACGGGAACCGGTGAAGCTGAAGAACGGCACCGGCACCGGAATCGGGATGTTGATGCCGACCTGGCCAACGTCGATTTCCGTCTGGAATTTGCGCGCCGCCGCACCGCTCTGGGTGAACAACCCCGTACCGTTGCCGAACGGGTTGGCGTTGACCAGGGCGATGGCCTCATCGAGGGTGTCGACTTCCAGCACCACCAGCACCGGGCCGAAGATTTCCTGGGTATAAATCTGCATCTCAGGGGTTACGCCGGAGAACAGGGTCGGGCCGACAAAGTTGCCCTGCTCATAACCCGGAACAGTGATGTCGCGACCGTCCAGCTCCAGCTTGGCGCCTTCCTTGATGCCGCTTTCGATCAGGTCGAGAATCCGTGCCTTGGCCCGCTTGGAAATCACCGGCCCTACATCAGTACCCGGCTCGCTGCCGGCATTGACCTTGAGTTTCTGCGCCAGTGCTTTCAAATCCGGCAGCCATTGCTTGGCCGCGCCCACCAACACCACCACCGAAGTGGCCATGCAGCGTTGCCCGGCCGCACCGAAACCGGCGCCGACCAGTGCATTGAGCGCTTGCTCGCGATTGGCATCGGGCAGCACAACAGCGTGGTTCTTGGCGCCCATCATCGATTGCACGCGCTTGCCGTGTTTGCCGGCCAGCTCATAGACATGCGTGCCGACCGCGGTCGAACCGACGAACGACACAGCCTTGATGTCCTTGTGGGTGCAGAGCGCATCCACCACATCCTTGCCGCCATGAACGACGTTGAGCACACCCGGCGGAATCCCGGCTTCGATGGCCAGCTCCACTAGCAGCATGGTCGACATCGGATCTTGCTCGGAAGGCTTGAGCACGAAGGTGTTGCCGCAGGCAATGGCCATCGGGAACATCCACAGCGGAATCATTGCCGGGAAGTTGAACGGGGTAATGCCGGCGCAAACGCCGATCGGTTGACGCAGGGTGTAGGTATCGACACCGCCGGCGACGTTCTCGGCGAACTCGCCCATTTGCAGGCTGCCAATGGAGCAGGCATGTTCCACCACTTCCAGGCCACGGAAGATATCGCCTTCAGCGTCGGCGATGGTTTTGCCCTGCTCATTGCTGAGGACCACGGCAATACGCTTTGAGTGCTCGCGAATCAACGCCTGAAGCTTGAGCATGATGCGCATCCGCGCGCCGATCGGCGTCAGTTTCCAGGTCTGGAAAGCGCGATGGGCGGCGCTGATGGCGGCATCGACTTCGGCGGCTGTCGCGAACGGGACCTTGGCCAACACTTGCTGGGTCGCCGGGTTGACGATGTCGTGCCATTCGGTGGACTGGGATTCGACCCACTCGCCATCGATCAACAGCTTGACCTTTTGCACGGTGGTTTCTTGCGATGCGTTCATGTCGGTCTCCGGGACGTTGTTCTTATTTAGAGAGCTATCTTGGGAGCCAAGGCGAGAAAGTCGCCTTGAGATGAGGCGTGTGTCGCGAATTGGTTGTCGGACTGTTTTTGGAGTATAGATGTGCAAACTTCTAATAAGAACGCACATAAAAGCCGGTCCATCATGCAAAAAAACATCACATCTTTAGGCTCGTTGAACTGGGATGACCTCAAGTTTTTCCTCGAGGTTTCCCGCACTCGCAAGGCTAGTTCTGCGGCCAAGCGCCTGGCGGTGGACTACACCACCGTGTCGCGCCGCATCAGTTCGCTGGAAACGGCATTGGGTACGTTGCTGTTCGAAAAATCCCGCACCAGCGGTTTCGTCCTGACTGCCGAAGGCCAGCGACTACTGGGTTACGCCGAATCGATCGAAAGCACCCTGCACATGGCCTGCGAGCAGGTTTCGGGCTCAGGCGTCGCGCTATCCGGGCATGTGCGTATGGGCTGTACCGAGGGTTTCGGCAGCTTTTTCATCACCCCGCAACTGAGCCATTTCGTCGACGCCTACCCGGCGATCTCGGTGGACATCCTGCCGCTGCCGCACTTCATCAGCCTGTCCAAGCGCGAGGCCGACATCGTCATCGCCCTGGAACGGCCGGAACACGGCCCCTATGTCTGCTGCAAACTCTGCGACTATCGATTGCAGCTGTACGCGACCCAGGATTATCTGGACAAACATCCACCGATCCGCCACCCGGCAGACTTGGGCAAGCATCAATTCATCAGTTATGTGGATGATCTGGCATTCAGCTCTGAGCTGCTGTACCTGGCGAATGTGTTGCCTGGCGCCAGTGCCAACCTGCGCAGCACCAGTGTGATCGCGCAATTCGTGGCCGCTCAGCAGGGACGGTCGCTGGCGATTCTGCCGTGCTTCCTGGCAGCCCAGGACCCGCGGCTGCTGCCGGTATTGCCGCAAGAGATCACCATCACCCGGCAATTCTGGATGTACTGCCGGGAGGACTTGCGCAAGCTCAAGCGGATCACCTTGTTGTGGGATTACATCCGTACCGTCACCGAGCAGAATCAAGCGTTGTTGATGGGGGAAAGCCGGGAGATGGTGTTCGCCGATTAACCCGCGCTCACGGGTTTGCTGCTGCCGAAAAAGCGCAGGGAACGCTGAGAAAATGTGAACACAGAAATTAGCTCCTGGTTTGAACATGGGCGACAGGGGGCTCCGCCCCTGACGTGTGGTGTGCGCCTCGGGAAAGGCGTTTGGCCTGGTACATCGCGGCGTCGGCAGCATCGAGCAGCGCCCCCGGCGTAAGCCCATGATCCGGGTACACGGCGATGCCGATACTGAGTGAAGTCAGCACCTGGGTAGTGCCCGGCAACGAGATTGGTGCTTCCATGCTGGCAATGATTTTGTCGGCAATCCGTTCGGCGTCTTCGGGCCTGTGCAGCGGCGTCAACAGCACGGCAAACTCGTCGCCGCCCAGACGCGCAACCAGATCCTCTTCACGCAACTGCGCACGAACCCGGGTCGCCACGGCGATCAGTACCGCATCGCCGGCAGCATGGCCGAAGTTATCGTTGATCTCCTTGAACCGGTCGCTGTCGAGAAACAGCACCGCCACTCGCTCATCCAACTTACCGGCATTGCGCAAGGCGCGCATCAGACGGCCTTCGAAAAACGCCCGATTCGGCAACCCGGTAAGGCTGTCATGGCTGGCCTGGTGGGCCAGGGTTTCGTTTTCGCTTTGCAGCTGGGTCTGCCAGGACTCGAGTTCACCGAGCAAGGCATTGAAGTCGTTACCCAGGTTATCGAGTTCGGCAATGTCGGCGGGCGGCATGCGCTGGTCGAAAGCGCGCTCGCTACGGGCGGCGTGAGCCACGGCAGCCAAACTGCGCAACGGGCCGATGATCCCCCGCAATTGCCGACGCGCCAGATAGAGCGCAACCCAGGCACTGACAGCGGTACACAAGACGATCCCCACCAGACCGCTGAGCAAAAAACGCATCAGGCTGCCACCGTGACCGATGAGCAAAATGCTGCCGATTTCCTGACCTTGATGGACGATCGACATGCTGATGGGTTTTTCCAGAATCATCCGGGCGATTTGCATTTCGAGATCGGTGAGCCATCCCGTTGCCGGTCGTTGCCAACGTGCGAGTAACTCACCCTGCTCGTCCATCACCTGTGCATCGGCCACTTCTTCGGTGGATGCGATCAATGCCAGCGCTTCGGTGGCGGCAGCCTTGTCGTTGAACACCACTGCGGCTTCCACGGTGTAATTGATCGAACGCGCGATCAAGTGCAAGTTGTGATCGGCATAAACCCGCAAGGCCAGAACACCCAGCAGGGTCAGCGAAACACTGGCCATGGCCACGCCCACCAGGGCGACGATCAAATGTCCGCGGCCGATAACCGACCCCAGGGTCGGACGTGTATCAGGTTTGAATAGACTCATGGTGCCGCCGGCTGGCGGCGCGACAGTTGCAGCACACTGGGATGAATGCGCACACCGCTGCGGGCGACCGAGTCGAGGTTGACCTCGAAGGACACCTGTTCATCACCCACGCGCAGACAGAACAGGCTGCCGACAGTGCATTGATCGCCGCCTTCGCTGATGCTCACCACCGGGCGCCCCGTCAGCGAGGCGAATAGCCGACTGCGTTCATCGCTGGTCAGTTTACCGATGTACACCGCATCGCATTCACTGGCGATGGCCGGGTTGTCGGCCAAGAGTCGTCGCACTGTGACCGGCCGGCCCACGGCCTGAGCGGTGCCTTTGACCAGATCATCGGTGTATTCGGTGGGACCGACCACGCACAGACGCACCTGCTGGGGTTCAACGGGCCACCGGGCATAACTGAGGATCCCGAGCACCACCTGAGTGACCGAACTGGCGCGCTGGTCGGCCTTGCTGACGACGGCTTCCGGTTGAGCGCTGACAACGCCCGTCAACAAACAGAGAAGACCGGCAAGTAGCACCTGCTTGCAGCCAACGATGCGCTCTGTCGCCCAGACAGCCACCTTCATGCAGGAACTCTCTACGATCGCAACAAGATGATGCCGCAACGATAGCACAGCACTGAAACACCAGCGAGGCGACGCACTCGGCCCATCGGACAGATTCCGGCGTCTGGCACCGCACCGCTCAATGACTCGGTTCGATACCCTCTTCCAGCTCCAGCATTAACCCGCTCAAGCGCTTGACCTTGCGCCGCACGGCCTCTTCGAACACACCGGCCCGAGGTTCAATCAGGGTGAACCAGTCTTTGGCCCGGGTTATCCCGGTGTAGATCAGTTCCTTGGTGAGCACCGGATTCAAAGCATCCGGCAGAATCAACGCCGTATGGGCAAATTCCGAGCCTTGGGATTTGTGCACGGTCATGGCATACACGGTGTCGACATCGTTGAGTCGGCTTGGCAGGACAAAGCGCACACCGCCCTGCCCATCATTGCGCGGGAAGGCCACGCGCAGCACGTGCCGCTCGGCCTCTGGGCCCTCACGCTCCGGCAGTTTGAGGGCAATGCCAATGTCACCGTTCATCAAACCCAGGCCATAATCGTTGCGGGTCATCAGTACAGGCCGACCTTCGTACCATTGGTGGGCGCTGTCGATCAGCCGAGCCTTGAGCAGCGCGTCGGTTACTCGCTGATTCAAGCCTTCCACGCCCCAAGGCCCTTTGCGTACAGCACACAACAGCTGGAAAGCGTCGAAGGCCTGCAACACCACGCGAGCCCAATCGGCCCAGCATGGATCATCGAGCGGGCGGTCGAGCGGTGGTCGCTGGCTGCGCAAAAGATTCAGGTAATGCCGATAGCCTTTGGGCCCCTCGCCATGGCCTTCGAGCAGCAAGCGCTCCAGCGCCCGGTCCTGCTCTCCCTTGAGGGACAGGGAAAATACGTCGTCATGATTTGCAGCGGCCAATAACTTGCGCGCGCCCTCGGGTTGCTGCTGGTTGACCCAACGGGCCAACTGGCCAATGCCGCTGCCCTCGCCGAAACGGCGCGAGTGGCGCAGCATCACGACTTGCTGGGCCAGTGGATGCGCTTCGTGGGTGTCGTCCCGCAAACCGCTGGCATCAAGGTTTTCACCGCTGACCGCCTCCAGCCACTGACGGGTCTGCGGGCTGTACCAACCGGCTTCGGCATCGCGACACAGATCGCCCAGCACGGCACCGGCCTCTACCGACGCCAGTTGATCCTTGTCACCGAGCAGTACCAGACGGGCATGGGCCGGCAATGCATCGAGCAGGTTGGCCATCATTTCCAGGTCAATCATCGAGGCTTCGTCCACCACCAACACATCCAGCGGCAAGCGATTACCAGCGTGGTGACGAAAATGCCGGGTACCGGGACGACTGCCAAGCAAACGGTGCACGGTGGTCACATCCGACGGGATCTTCTCGCGCACTGTTTCAGCCACTTTCAGGGTTTGAACCTGTTGGCTGATCGACTCGGTCAATCGTGCGGCCGCTTTGCCGGTGGGTGCCGCGAGACGAATGCGCAGCGGTTTGCCGGCCTCCACAGCGGGTGCCTGGAGCAATGCCAGCAAGCGCACGACCGTGGTGGTCTTGCCGGTTCCCGGGCCGCCGGTGACGATACTGAATGCACTGCGGGTAGCCAGGGCACACGCGAGCTTCTGCCAGTCGATCACTTCATCAGGCCTGGCTGGACCGAACAGGCCGGTCAGGCGTTGGGGCAAATCACCCGGCGTTGCTTCGTGTGCCGCCAGACGCAGGCGCAGGGCGTTGTCGATGCGCCGTTCGTAAGCCCAGTAGCGGCGCAGGTACAGGCGTTTACCCGACAGCACCAACGGCCGGTGCTGTGCGGCTTCACGCCCGTCGACGGCCAGAGCCACCAGACGACTGGACGCCAGGACCTTGCACCAATGGGCGCCGTCCAGCGCCTCAAGCAATTGCGACGGCAGTAGCATGGCGCCGCTTTGAACATCGCCTTCCGGAGGCAGTGACAAGGCGAAGTCCGGCTCTTTCAGTGTTTCGAACAGATCCAGGCAGACATGACCGTGGCCTAGCTGGTGACTGATCAACGCGGCGGCTAGCAGTACCAGTGGGTCATCGTCGGGAGCGAGCTCATGGAGAAAGGCGACGAAGGCCTTGTCCAGCGCCCGCAGCCAGCCGCGTTCGACCCAGCGCGTGAGCAGCAGCAACAAATCATCAGCACGACTCAACGGGGCCAGGTCCGCCAGACTTTCAGCCGCCAATGGCGTGGGCAGCAGATCGGCGAAAGTGCGACTCATAGCAGTACTCCCTGTTCCCAGGCGGGTTCGACCCTGGGCTCTGGCTTGCCCTGGAACAACCGGTCCAGGCGCTCGATCAGCTCCCGTGGCGGACGGGCGAAATACACGCCCTGGCTGGCCGCGCGAGTACCGCGAAGAAACAGGTACAGCGCCCCACCGACATGTCGGTCGTAATCGTAATCGACAAGCCGCGCCTTGAGTTGGCGATGCAAGGCGAGCAGGTACAGTACGTATTGCAGGTCGTAACGGTTATCGAGAATCGACTGCTCCATGGCCTGCTCGGTATAGGCCGCGTCATCGACGCCCAGCCAGTTGGATTTGTAGTCAGCGACGTAGTAGCGGCCTTCATGCTCGAACGTCAGATCGATGAAGCCTTTGAACATGCCATTGAGCAGCACCGGTTCGGCGGCCACACGGGCCACGCCGTTATGGGTGTATTGGCGCACCAGCTCGTCGAGCTTGAGCACATCGACTTTATGACTGGCGAACCAGAACTCCATCTCGACCCGGTATTGAGTCAGTTGCTCGAATACCACCGGCGCCTGCCCGCCACCGATGTGCAACGGGGATTTGAGCAAGTGCTGCAGCCAGCCGCTCAGCGTGGTGATCCAGCCTTCCCAGCCACGGCGATTGCAGCGACGAGCGATGGCGTCTTCCACGGTTTGCGGTGCAGCGGCAAAGCCTTCGTCACCGGCCCACTCGAGCAATCCATGAAGAAAAGTGCCGGGGTTCGGACCACGAGGGAATCGATGGATATCAGCGCCGCCAGCGGCCACTTCTCGTGGTGCTTCGGGATCGAGGCGCTCGTCATCAAACAGCTTTTGTGCTTGCGGACTCTCCGGGGCTTCGTCACTGCCCACGCTCAGACTGTCACCAATGCGCAAGGCGCTGTATGAGGCGATCCACCAGTTTTCGCTGGCCTTGCGCTTGGGTATCAGCGGCGCAAGCAAGGTCGCTTCATTGCGCGGCGGATGGTAATGCTCGGCGGTCGCGTCAGGCATTTCACCGTAGTTCAGCGCCGGGCAGTCCTGCTGCAGATCTTCCAGCCAACGCCGCAACCCTGTCGACTCAGCCAATGGCGCACCACCGCCCAATAGATACCCCAACGCAGAAAGGTGCAGAACCGAACCATTGTTATTGCCACGCTTGAGGTCAGTCACGCCGAGCCAGCAAGCATGTTGTGCCCGGGTCAGGGCCACATAGAGCAGTCGAAGATCCTCGGCCAAACGTTCATCATCGGCTTGGGCGATCAACTCGGCTGTCGGTTTCAAGCTCACCTGTGCCTTGCCCGCGGCATCGTGGTAATGCAGCGGCAGACGGCTGCCATCCACCGGTTTTGCCGAGCAGATGAACGGCAGAAACACCAACGGATATTCAAGCCCTTTGGATTTGTGGATGGTCACGACCTTGACCAGTTGCTCGTCGCTTTCCAGGCGCAGGATCTGTTCTTCGCCGGCCTGACCGGACAAGGCCAGATGCTCGGACAAATGACGGATCAGCGCTTGCTCGCCATCGAGTTCGGCGGCGGCCTGCTGCAGCAACTCGGACAAGTGCAACAGGTTGGTCAATATCCGCTCACCATCGCTGCGCGCGATCAACGCCTGGGGCAGCTGGAAGTCATGTAGCAATCGCCGCAACATGGGCAGCACGCCCTGCTTGCGCCAGAGCTCGCGATAACCGCGGAACTGCATGACCCTTGCTTCCCAGGCCAGTTCGTCCTGATTCAGCCGCTCCAGCTCAGCCAGCGAAAGGTTCAGCGTGATACAGGCCAGCGCGGCACGGAGGGGACGCTCGACATCTGGCTCGGCACAGGCCTTGAGCCAGGTCAGCAGATCATGGGCCTCCTGCGCGGCGAACACTGAATCCTTGTCTGACAGGTAAACACTGCGCACACCACGGGCGGAAAGTTCGCCCCGCACGGCCTGGGCCTCTTTGCCGTCGCGCACCAGAATCGCGATGTCCGCCGGCAGCAGGCCTCTGAAGTTCTTACCATCCTGGGTGAAGCCCGCACGCCCTTGCTGACCGCCATTGAGCAGTGCAGTGATTTCACTGGCGCAGGCGGCGGCCAATTGTTGTCGATACACCGCGCCAGACAGAGGCTGATCGGCGGACAGGTGCCAGATGTTCAGGGCCGGTACAACCTGACCATCAACGTGCAGGGCTTCTTTGCGCCCCTGGGATTCGACGGGCAGAAACGGTACCGGATTCTCGCCATTCTTCTCACGGAACAGGAACGCTCCGCGCCCCTGCTCACGAGATTCGGCGCGCTCGAACACATGGTTCACCGCGTTGACCATGCCATGGCTGGAACGGAAATTTGTGCCCAGGGTATGCAGGCGGCCAGTGGTGGCTTGCCGGGCGCGCAGATAGGTATAGATATCGGCACCGCGGAAGGCATAGATCGCCTGCTTCGGATCACCGATCAGAAATAGACCGGATTCAGGATTGTTGTCTCCAATGCGATAAATGCTCTCGAAGATTCGGTACTGCACCGGGTCGGTGTCCTGGAATTCATCGATCAAGGCGACCGGGAACTGCTCGCGGATCAGGGTCGCCAGGCGCTCACCGCCATCGGACTGCAAGGCCGCATCGAGGCGCAACAGCATGTCATCGAAGCCCATTTCCGCGCGGCGACGCTTTTCTTCCTCGAACCGAGCACCGACCCAGCGGGCCGCATGTTGCAGCACGGCGGCATCGGGGGTCGGCAAGCCATCGAGACTGGCCTTGAGGCCGGGCATCGCATCGAGACCAGGGTGACGGGGAGCTTCGCCTTTCCAGGCTTCAGCCATGCCATCGGGCGTCAGGCGAGTGAAGCCGGTGCCAATATCCAGTTGCTCCAGAGATTCGTCTTCGGCCCAGGCCCGGAGCTTTTCGAACCAGGGTTCGAAGTAGCGCGCCTGCATCTTGCGACCATCGACGCTCTTGCTCGCGACGCCCTGGTGACAGATGGCAAGCAACTCATCGGCCCATTGACGCCAGGGCATCTTGAGTTCGAGCAAAGCGGCCCGTCGTTCCTCCAGGCACTCGGCAATCAACTCGGCAGGTTCTTTACCTTCAACGCTGTCACGCTCGCTGGCGAACAACCCACGCACTCGCGGCAACAACGCCGCCGGGCCACCCCAGTTGCCGCGAACCCAATTCAGCGCATCGCCTTGCATCGGGTAGCAGAACAGTCGCCAGTAGTCGCGCAGGACTTCGCCGAGCAAATCGCTGTGATCGGTTTCCAGGGTCTGGGTGAACAGGCTGCCACTGTCGAACGCATGTTCGCGCAGCATGCGCTGGCACCAACTGTGAATGGTCGATACCGCCGCTTCATCCATCCACTGGGCAGCGATGTCCAGACGGTTTGCACAACCTGGCCACTGTTCGGGGAGGTATTGCTCGCGCAACTCGGCAATGAGGCCATCCGGCGCCGGGGTCTCATCACGAAAAAACCGCGCAGCCTCAGCCAGCCGTGTGCGAATACGTTCGCGCAGTTCTTTGGTCGCGGCATCGGTGAAGGTCACCACGAGGATTTGCGGCGGCAGCAATTCACGGCCAAAACTACTCGACTCGTCGCCATGGCCAAGGACCAGACGCAAGTACAGCGCAGAAATGGTGAAGGTCTTGCCGGTCCCGGCGCTGGCTTCGATCAGTTGGCTGCCACGCAGGGGGAATGCCAGGGCCAGCGGTGTTTTCGTGGTCATGGACGCGCCTCCTCGCTGGTCAGTGAACGCCAGGGAGCCTCAAGCAGCGGCCGATACAAAGCGTCGCACCAATTGGGGAAGGTCTCGTCGGCAAGCAGGGCATCGTAGTCGGCGTATTGCCGAGCGAGTGCCGGGCTTTCGCGGCGCTCGCCATCAGTGGTCTGACCGTCGCCTTCATAGGCTTTGCGGGCAGCAGCGTCGGCTTTGGCCGGACCGGTTTGAGCGAGCCAGGCGAAGGCTGTTTTTACGGCAATCGGCAGCGGTTGGCGCATGCCCGTTTGCCAGGCCAGCAGCAGGTCGCCCAGAATCCGGCGCGCTGCTGCCTCTTCCATCGGGCCGAGCAGTAAACTGTCGTCGCTGGCCACCAATGCAGTGGTCATCGCCCTACCACTGGCGCACGCAACCAGATGGTTGACCCATGGCCGCGTCAGGCGATGCCATTTGCGGGTCTTGAGCGATCCGATGCTGTTGGGGATCGTGGTGACCGACAACAAACTACCGTCCGCGCGTTGATGCAGGCCACTGAGCCAGCCTTCCAGGCGCAGGCCGTGCAGCTCCAGATTCACCGGCAACGCGCTGGTGAGCGGGGTCGGCCATAACGCTAGAAGCTGCTGATAGCGCTCCAACAGATCCGGCAACGGTTCGATCAACTCTCGCTGAAGGCATTCGCCAAAACCGGCCATGGGCAAGAGCCCGCTGTTTTGCAGTCGTTTCGCCTGCGCCTCCAGCACCTGATCGCTTTGATCCAGTTGCCCCAGCGCTGCCTCGAGCAAGCTGTCGCTGAGGCTATAGCGTTGCAGCGCGTCGAGTACGAATGGCTCTTCATCCGCCAAAGGCACTTCGGCAGCCTCGAAGAACACTTTGAGCCGCTGACTGAAGAAATGCCGTACAGGATTGCGCAGAAAATCCTGCAATTGACCCAGACTCAACGGCTCGTCCTGAATGTAGGGTTCAAGAATCTCGATATCAGACGTCAGGTCACTGGCTTGATGAAGTACCTGCCACTCGCTGGCGTAGCTGAACAAATCATCGCCTTCATGGAAGTAGCGTGCACTGAAGGGTTGCAGAGGATGTTCCTGAGTCATGGACTCAAGCAGATCATCATCGTCATTGTGCAATCGCCAACCGCTGGAGAGATGGTCACGCAGCTGTCCTATCAATACCGAGGCAGGGCGCTCACTGTTGTCCCGAATACTGCGGCCGACCCAGCTGATATAGAGTTGGTCCCGCGCCGACAACAATGCTTCCAGCAATAGATAGCGGTCATCTTCGCGCCGGGAACGATCGCCGGGCCGGTAGTCGCTGCCCATCAGGTCGAAGTCCAGCGGCGGCTGCGCGCGAGGGTAATCACCGTCATTCATGCCCAGCAGGCAGACCAGTTTGAACGGGATCGCTCGCATGGGCATCAAGGTACAGAAGTTGACGGCACCGGCGAGAAAGCGCTGAGACAAGCGACCTTGGTCGAGACCCGCCAGCCAGGCTTCACGGACTACGGTCAGCGGTAATTCGTCCTGCAAGCCTACTGACTCGCAGGTTTCAATCCAGGTCTCACGAAGATCTTCGAGCTGGGCCAATAAATAGTCGTCGTGCTCGTTACTGGCCTGGAAGAACAACTGCACCAGTGCTTGCAAACGGATGCCCCAGAGTTTTGGGGGCGCAGGCTGGGTGAGTTCCTGATGGGCAATCTCCAGCGCATCCAGCAGTGCGACCAAAGGGCCTATGAGCGCGGCATCCAGCCCACCAATCTCGTCATAGGGCTCGATACCTCCGCATGCACTGGCGCTGCCCACAGCATAACCAAGCAACATCCGCCGCAGGCCGAAACGCCAACTGTTTTGCTCCAGTTCTTCTGGCAGGCCCAGACTCGCACGCTGTCCGGCATTCATCCCCCAGCGGATACCAGCGCCTTCGATCCAGCGGTGCAAGGTCGGCAGGTCACGTTCCTCGACACCAAAGCGAGCGCGTAATGCTGGAACATCCAACAGATCGAGAATTTCGCTGACGGGGAAGCGACTGTCGGGCAGCTTCAGCAGATGCTCGACGGCGATCAGTAGCGGATCCCGGCCGCGCTGGCCTTGATCCGCGAGCGTGAAGGGAATGAAGCGCGGGTCGTGCCGATCAAGCTGACCAAAGACAGCACGGATGTGGGGTGCATAACTGTCGATGTCCGGAACCATCACGATCACGTCGCGAGGCCTTAGGTCTGGATCAGCACTGAATCGTGCGAGCAACTGATCGTGGAGAATCTCCACTTCGCGTTGAGCACTATGGGCGATGTGAAATCGGATCGATTCGTCCTTATCCAGATCGACAGCAGGCCATCGCTCGCGAGTTTCGTTCAGAGGACGCAATTCCAGGATGTCGTCCTGCAGTTGATTGAGCATGCTTTGTGGCTGGTTATCGCTGAACAGGTCGATACGCCCGTCGCGAAATGCCGAGCGATAGCTGTTGGGGTCGTCGTAACTGTCGAGCAGATTGATGTAGTCACGCCCCTGCTTGCCCCACGCCGCCAATAGCGGGTGGGCATGCTGATGGAGCGTTTGCGGGTCGAGCACAATCGGCGTGCCGCGCTTGCGAGCCTGACGCTTGTACTGATGCCGTAACAGGTCTTTATCGGCGACGATGTCCGCCCAGTGGTGACGACATGGGTTGTGGACGCACAGCAGGACCTGACTAAATCGAGCCAGCCCGGCCAGTGCTTCCAGGGCTTGAGCGGGCAGTGAAGAAATCCCGAAAACGATCACCCGTGAAGGCAATCCACTGGGCGCTGTGTCGAGACCATTGATACGCTCGATAAAGCGTTGGTGGACACCCGCGCGGCTTTGCGCCATGCCTTGCTCACCGACATCCAGCAACAGCGCACGCCACAGCTCCGCCTGCCAGCAGTTGGCCGGGGTCAGGGCTTTGGCTTCGCCTCTGCCATTTCGTAATTGGTGACGGCCTTCTGCCCAGTCTTCAAGCCAGTCGGCCCTGTACACCTGATATTGGTCGAATAGATCCGCCAGCCGCTCCGCCAATTGATAGCGTTTGCGTAAGTCGGTGTCATTCGTAAGGAAGCGCTGCAAAGGTTCGAAGTGCGGTTGATTGATCAACTGTGGTAGCAGACGCATTAGACGCCAGGTCAGCGGGGCTTTATCGAGCAGGGATTTGGCCGGGATTTCGTCACGTCCCAACACCATGCGATAGAGCTGCCACATGAAGCTGCCTGGCAACTGCACATCGATGGCTGCGGCGATTCCGCAGCCGCCCATGTCGTCATCTGCCGGGTCTTCGGCCAGTGCCAGCTTCAGCCATTGGGCGATGCCGTTGCTCTGCACCAGGGCGATTTCATTTTCCAAAGGAGCCAACGGGTAGCGTCGCATCCAGCTGACCGCCAGGCTGCGCAGCTCGTCCAGGCGGTTGCCATGAACCACCATAAAACCAGCACTGAGGGACGTAGCGTCCGGCATAAAGGCTTCCTTGGGAAAATACAAAAACTAGGGCCGAACCTTAGCACTGTCAGCAGACTGTGACAGCCGGGAGCGGTCCGATGATGCTGTACGAACTTTCCTGCGGGCAAAACAAAACCCCTACCTGCATACGCAGATAGGGGTTTCGGAATTTAATCTTGACGATGACCTACTCTCACATGGGGAAACCCCACACTACCATCGGCGATGCATCGTTTCACTGCTGAGTTCGGGATGGGATCAGGTGGTTCCAATGCTCTATGGTCGTCAAGAAATTCTTGAGCTGACGCGTCTTTCGACGTTCCAGCGAATTGGGTATGCGATAGTTTGTGTGTTGCTCTCGAACTTTCGGTTCATTGCGTCTTCACACACCGCAATCTGGCCTTTCGACGCAAATTGCTTGGGTGTTATATGGTCAAGCCTCACGGGCAATTAGTATTGGTTAGCTCAACGCCTCACAGCGCTTACACACCCAACCTATCAACGTCGTAGTCTTCGACGGCCCTTCAGGGGACTCAAGGTCCCAGTGAGATCTCATCTTGAGGCTAGTTTCCCGCTTAGATGCTTTCAGCGGTTATCTATTCCGAACATAGCTACCCGGCAATGCCACTGGCGTGACAACCGGAACACCAGAGGTTCGTCCACTCCGGTCCTCTCGTACTAGGAGCAGCCCCTCTCAAATCTCAAACGTCCACGGCAGATAGGGACCGAACTGTCTCACGACGTTCTAAACCCAGCTCGCGTACCACTTTAAATGGCGAACAGCCATACCCTTGGGACCGGCTTCAGCCCCAGGATGTGATGAGCCGACATCGAGGTGCCAAACACCGCCGTCGATATGAACTCTTGGGCGGTATCAGCCTGTTATCCCCGGAGTACCTTTTATCCGTTGAGCGATGGCCCTTCCATACAGAACCACCGGATCACTAAGACCTACTTTCGTACCTGCTCGACGTGTCTGTCTCGCAGTCAAGCGCGCTTTTGCCTTTATACTCTACGACCGATTTCCGACCGGTCTGAGCGCACCTTCGTACTCCTCCGTTACTCTTTAGGAGGAGACCGCCCCAGTCAAACTACCCACCATACACTGTCCTCGATCCGGATAACGGACCTGAGTTAGAACCTCAAAGTTGCCAGGGTGGTATTTCAAGGATGGCTCCACGCAGACTGGCGTCCACGCTTCAAAGCCTCCCACCTATCCTACACAAGCAAATTCAAAGTCCAGTGCAAAGCTATAGTAAAGGTTCACGGGGTCTTTCCGTCTAGCCGCGGATACACTGCATCTTCACAGCGATTTCAATTTCACTGAGTCTCGGGTGGAGACAGCGCCGCCATCGTTACGCCATTCGTGCAGGTCGGAACTTACCCGACAAGGAATTTCGCTACCTTAGGACCGTTATAGTTACGGCCGCCGTTTACCGGGGCTTCGATCAAGAGCTTCGCGTTAGCTAACCCCATCAATTAACCTTCCGGCACCGGGCAGGCGTCACACCCTATACGTCCACTTTCGTGTTTGCAGAGTGCTGTGTTTTTAATAAACAGTCGCAGCGGCCTGGTATCTTCGACCGGCGTGGGCTTACGCAGTAAATGCTTCACCCTCACCGGCGCACCTTCTCCCGAAGTTACGGTGCCATTTTGCCTAGTTCCTTCACCCGAGTTCTCTCAAGCGCCTTGGTATTCTCTACCCAACCACCTGTGTCGGTTTGGGGTACGGTTCCTGGTTACCTGAAGCTTAGAAGCTTTTCTTGGAAGCATGGCATCAACCACTTCGTGTTCTAAAAGAACACTCGTCATCAGCTCTCGGCCTTAAGATCCCGGATTTACCTAAGATCTCAGCCTACCACCTTAAACTTGGACAACCAACGCCAAGCTGGCCTAGCCTTCTCCGTCCCTCCATCGCAATAACCAGAAGTACAGGAATATTAACCTGTTTTCCATCGACTACGCTTTTCAGCCTCGCCTTAGGGACCGACTAACCCTGCGTCGATTAACGTTGCGCAGGAAACCTTGGTCTTTCGGCGTGGGTGTTTTTCACACCCATTGTCGTTACTCATGTCAGCATTCGCACTTCTGATACCTCCAGCAAGCTTCTCAACTCACCTTCACAGGCTTACAGAACGCTCCTCTACCGCATCACCTAAGTGATACCCGTAGCTTCGGTGTATGGTTTGAGCCCCGTTACATCTTCCGCGCAGGCCGACTCGACTAGTGAGCTATTACGCTTTCTTTAAAGGGTGGCTGCTTCTAAGCCAACCTCCTAGCTGTCTAAGCCTTCCCACATCGTTTCCCACTTAACCATAACTTTGGGACCTTAGCTGACGGTCTGGGTTGTTTCCCTTTTCACGACGGACGTTAGCACCCGCCGTGTGTCTCCCATGCTCGGCACTTGTAGGTATTC
>NZ_JAAUOE010000032.1:0-25000 GCF_017114915.1 Pseudomonas frederiksbergensis | reverse complement strand
ATCGAGACCGTGCAGCGTGTATTCAGTTGGTGTGGATATCCACTGCTGGTGGACGCCGAAAACTGGATGGCCCATCGTGGCGCAGCCCAGGTAATCCTGAATATTTTCCGACACTCCCGCACACCCGGTAACTACGTGGTGCTGTCTGGCGATGTGCATTATTCCTTCGTTTACGAAGTATTGATCCGACACCACAAGGCCGGCCCGCGCATCTGGCAGATCACCAGCAGCGGCATCAAAAACGAATTCCCGCCCGCCCTGCTCGAATGGTTCGACCGCCTCAACCGTTGGCTCTACTCGCCCCGCTCGCCCCTTAACTGGCTGACCAAACGCCGACGCATGCGCATTGTTCCGCACACTCCCGAACACGCCGAAGCGGGAGAACGGCTGTGGAACTCGGCAGGGATCGGCCAAGTGTTCTTCAATGAAAAGGGCCAACCGCAAGATATTTATCAATTCAATGCGGATGGATCGCCGAAGACGCGGATGATTGCGCCTGAAATTTCCGAAGCGGCTGACTGACTTTGCACGAATGACCATGAGCAATCATTACCCAGCGTCCATGAATCTCACCCGCACCCTGATCATCGGCAACTCCGGTTCGGGCAAAAGCTGGCTGGCCAAACGACTGGCCGAGCATCTGCAAGTGCCCTGGATTGATCTCGACCTGATTCACTGGGTATCCGATGAACACAGCATCGCCCGTCCCCGCGCCGAAGCCTTGGACATGGCTCGGGTGGCGGCGAGCGAGGAGCACTGGGTTATCGAGGGTGTTTACGACTGGATAGTCAGCGAACTTGTGGAGCAGGCCACAGCACTGATCTGGCTGTGTCTGGAGGACGAAGACTGCGTGAACAACATTCGCCAGCGAGAAGCGAAGCGGGACGAGGATGATGAGTTGCTGATGGCGTTACTGGAATGGGCCGGTAGCTACCGTACTGGCGAAGGGTCCAGCGGGTTTGCCGCGCATCAGCGTTTGTTTGATGGGTTTAGCGGTTCAAAACTTCAACTGATGAGCCGGGCTGAAGTCACCGCTTTCGTTACTCCACTCACGGAGACGCCGATTCTGTAAGGAAAACGGCGTCTATCCAGAAAATGTCAGGCCGCTTTCACCGCCCGCCCCACCCCTCTGACAACCATTTCCACCTCCCGCTCATCGATCGTCAGCGGTGGTAGCAGGCGAATGGTCTTGCCCCGTGTCACGTTAATCAGCAAGCCGTGATCCCGTGCCGCAATCAGGGTCAGGTCGCGGATCGGATGGGCGAGTTCGATACCGATCATCAAGCCCTGCCCGCGGATAGCCAAGACGCTCGGATTGTCGGCCAGTTCGACGCGCAATCTGGCAAGCAGGCGTTCGCCTTGTAGTCTGGCGTTTTCCAATAGGCCTTGTTCCTCGATAATCTCCAGCACGGTGCAGCCCACCCGGCATGCCAGCGGATTACCGCCGAACGTACTGCCGTGGCTGCCGGGGGTGAACAGGTCGGCTGCTTTGCCCCGGGCCAGACAGGCACCGATGGGAACCCCGTTGCCCAAGCCTTTGGCCAGCGTCATGATGTCCGGAACAACGCCTTCGTGCTGAAACGCAAACCACTGGCCGGTACGGCCGATGCCGGTCTGGATTTCATCGAGCATCATTAACCAGGCGCGCCGGTTGCACAGTTCGCGCACCGCTTTGAGATAACCGGGCGGCGCCATTTGCACACCGCTTTCGCCTTGAATCGGTTCCATCAGGACCGCCACGATGCGCGGGCCGTGGGCTTTCAGCGCCGTCTCCAAGGCCGCGAGGTCGCCGAACGGCACTTTGATGAAGTCCCCCGGCAATTCGTTAAACCCCAGGCGCACCGCCGGGCCATCGCTGGCGGACAAGGTGCCGAGGGTCCGGCCGTGAAAAGCATTTTCCATAACCACCACCAGCGGCTGCTCGATGCCTTTGTGCCAACCGTAAAGCCGCGCGAGTTTCAGCGCGGTTTCGTTGGCTTCGGCGCCGGAGTTGTTGAAGAACGCCCGATCCATGCCAGACAGCTGAACCAGTTTCTGCGCCAGTTTCTGTTGCCAGTCGATGCTGTACAGGTTGGAGGTGTGCAACAACAACCCGGCCTGTTCGCTGATGGCCGACACGATTCGCGGATGGGAATGGCCGACGTTAGTCACCGCCACGCCCGCCACCGCATCCAGGTATTCACGACCGGCCTGATCCCACAGGCGAGTGCCCAGGCCTTTGCTGAAACTCAGGGCCAAGGGTTGGTAAGTGCTCATCAGGCAGGCGGCGGTCATGACATCAAGCTCCATTAATAGTCGGTGTTTTTGCAGTATGGTTAGCCACCTGAGATGGATAAACGCTGCAACACTTCAATCATTTTAAAGCAGAGCTTGATAATGGATTTGTTCCAGGCAATGACCGTTTACGTAAGAGTGGTGGAAACCGGCAGCATGACCGCCGCCGCTTTGCAGTGCGAAATGTCCACAACCATGGTCGGCAATCATCTGCGGGCTCTGGAGCAACGCCTGGGTGTTCGCCTGCTCAACCGTACGACACGGCGCCAGCGGCTGACGGAATTCGGCACGGCGTACTATCAGCGTTGTCTTGAAGTGCTGGGGTTGGTGGCCGATTCCGAACGCATGGCCGAACAGACACTCGACGAACCCAGCGGCACCCTGCGCATCACCGCCCCACTGACCTTCGGCACCGAACGGCTGGCGCCAGCGCTGAGCGAATTCAGTCTGCGCTGGCCGCAAGTCAAACTCGACGTCGTTTTGACCAACCAGCGCCTGGACCTGCTCGACAACGGTTTCGACGTGGCAATTCGTTTGGGCACCACCGAACTGTCCAACATGATTTCTCGTCCACTCATCGACTACACAATGACCCTGTGCGCATCGAAGGACTACCTTGCGCGGCGAGGCACACCGGAAAAACCCGCCGACCTGCAACACCATGACTGCCTGGCCTTCGCCTACCCGGCCGGAGATGACTGGCATTCGGTCGCCAAGCAATGGCGCCTGAAGGGACCCGAAGGCGAAGTCATGGTGGCGGTCAGCGGACCGATGCTGATCAACAGCTCGGCGGGGCTGCATCAAGCGGCGCGAACCGGCATGGGCATCGTGATGGTGCCCGATGCGTTGGTGGAGCAGGACCTTCAGGACGGAAAACTGGTGGCCCTGATGCAGGACTACCAACTGCCGAGTCGACCGATGAACCTGGTGTACGCCCAGGACCGCTACCGTTTGCCGAAACTGCGCAGCTTCGTCGATTTTGCACTGCAGCGGTGGGGCAAGCACTAGGGGGCAATACGCCATGAACTAATCGATTTCGGGGTGAAGCGACTCCGTCCCGTCAGCCGCCTGCCTACATGCCCGCTTTCACCAACACTGGTTTTTCCTGGTAGCGATCCGGATATAGCTGCTTCAACTGCCTCACTTTCGGCAGATCATTGATCACGATGTAGGGGTACGTCGGGTGCTCGGTCAAGAAGTCCTGATGTTCCTCCTCTGCCGGGTAGAAACCGTTGTAGCTTTCCAGCTTGGTGACAATCGGTTTATTGAACGAATGGGCAGCGTTGAGCTGGCTGATGTAGGCCTGGGCGACGCGTTGCTGTTCGGCGTTTTTCGGGAAAAGAGCCGATCTATACTGGGTGCCGGTGTCCGGGCCTTGGCGGTTGAGTTCGGTAGGGTTGTGGGCCACCGAAAAATAGATCTGCAGCAACGTACCGTAGCTGACTTGAGCGGGATCGAAAGTGACTTCCACGACCTCCGCATGACCGGTATTGCCTGCGCTAACCCGCTCGTACTGAGCGGTATCGGCTGCGCCACCGGCATAACCGGAAACAGCATTCTTCACCCCTTTGACATGCTGAAACACGCCTTGGACGCCCCAGAAACAACCGCCGGCAAAAACCGCCGTTTCGCTGTGCGCCTGGGTGGTTTCGTCGAGCGTCGGCGCGGGGATGATGACCGCCTCTTCGGCGCCTCCGAAAGAGAACGCAGAACACTGACCGATAACGCCGGCGGCGGCCAAACCCAGCAGGGTACGATGCCAGTTGAATGGGGTTTTCATGGGCTGTCTCCTGAATGAATGGGGGCTATCAACCAAAGGTAAACGCATACGCCGACACACCCGGATCGAGAAACTCGATGCTGAATGTCCGGTCCTTTACGCCTGCGGTCTGACGCACCAGTTGATACAACCGCTGTTCGGTGACGCTGCCGCTGCCATCGGGCGCGACGTCGATACCGTGGGCATCACCAGGGGGCTTGCCGTCAATCAACACTTTGAAACGCACCGGTTTGCCGTCAGCACCAGGGCCCAACACCAAGTGCAGGTCGCGAGCGTGAAAGCGATAGACGATGCGACTGTCCGCTGCGATCGAGACAGCCCGCTCCGGACCGACAGTCCATTGGCCACCCAGGCTCCAGTCATTCAGGGCCAGTTGTGACGGTGGGTTATAGGCAGTCGCCTTATCCGGAACCAGACCGGTTTCAGCAACGAAATGCTCCGCCCGCCGATAGCCGACATAGGTTTCCGGCGATTGCACTTCATTCATGTCCGCGGCGAGTTGAACACCCTGAGCGTTGGCATTGATCAGCCCATCCGCAACTTTCGCGCCCCCCGCCTCACGCAACAGTTGCTGAATCACTCGCTCGGATTCGGCGTACTTGCCTTCACCAAAATGGTGATAACGAATGCGTCCCTGCGCATCGGCAAAGTAATGGGCCGGCCAGTATTGGTTGTTGAAAGCACGCCAGATCTTGTAGTCATTATCGATGGCCACCGGGTAGGTGATGCCCAGGTCCTTCATGGCTTTGGTGACATTGCCCACATCCCGTTCGAAGGCAAACTCGGGCGCGTGGACACCGATCACCACCAACCCCTGATCGTGATACTTCTCGGCCCAGGCCTTCACATACGGCAGAGTGCGCAGGCAGTTGATGCAGGAGTAAGTCCAGAAATCCACCAACACAACCTTGCCCTTCAACGCCTGGGCGGTGAGTGGGGGCGAGTTGAGCCATTGCACAGCGCCGTCCAGGGACGGAAGGTTACCTTCAATCGGCAGCGCGGCCGGTGTCTTCGCGGTCATTTTCATGGCGTCGCCAGCGGCCATCATGCTGCCGGCGGGTTGATCGCCGGCCCGAGGAATCTGCGCCATCATCGTCCCGCTGCCGGCCGATGTCTTACTGGCCAATCGGTTGACCAGCGCCTGTTCGATTCCACCGGTGGATGCCGTCGAAATCCGCGCCAGAATCCCGGTGTCCAGCCCCAGGGCAATAGCCACTACACCGACCAGCATCGCGACGCCCAGGCCTCGACGTAGCCACTCGCCAGCGCCTATCGAGCGCTTCATCGCGGCGAAGACTTTACCGCCCAGCAGCAGTGCCGCGGCGAGAGAAGTGGCGGCACCGGCCGCGTAAGCCAGTAGCAACAGGGTGGTCGCGATGCTTGCCCCTTGCAGCGCCGCGCCAGTCAGCAGCAAGCCGAGAATCGGCCCGGCGCAGGGTGCCCAGAGCAGGCCCGTGGCGACGCCGATCAGCAATGAAGCGCCGGGACGCGGCCGGGCATCGACGCCCGCGGCTTCCGACAACCGACCGCCGGCCGCCACCAATGGACGCGTCAGCCGCTCGGCCAACCGTGGCAGCAACAGCGTCAGCCCGAACAGTGCCACGAACAGCAACGCGAGCCAGCGACCGTACTGATTGGCTTGCACCACCCAACCGCCGCCCACCGCCGCCAACGAGGCGACGAGCGCGAAGGTCAGCGCCATCCCCGCCAGCAGCGGCAAGCCACCCTTCATAAACGGCTGCCCGGTGCGAGCGAAGACAAAGGGCAATACCGGCAGAATGCACGGGCTGACGATCGTCAGCACACCACCGAGATAAGCGAGGACCAGAAGCCACATAACGTCGACCTGAGTGAAGTGAGTGAAAGGAAGTGCCCATGGATTACGCCTGTGGCTTGAAAGTCAGCGCCAGGCCGTTCATGCAGTAGCGCAGACCGGTGGGCTTTGGCCCGTCTTCGAAAACATGACCCAGATGACCGCCGCAACGACGGCAGTGGACCTCTTCGCGCAGCATGCCGAAGGTCCGGTCCTGCCGAGTGGCCACCGCATTGTCCAGCGGAGCCCAGAAGCTCGGCCAACCGGTGCGACTGTCAAACTTGGTGTCGGAAGAAAACAACGGCAGACCACACCCGGCGCAGGCAAAAATGCCCTTGCGATGCTCGTTGTTCAGCGGGCTGCTGTAGGCCCGTTCAGTGCCCTCTTCGCGCAGGATCTCGTACTGCTCGGCGCTGAGCAGGGCGCGCCATTCACTGTCGCTGTGAGTCACCTCGAAAATCTCCTGCGCGTGGGCCTCATCGACCAGTTCGACGCCTGTGGAAAATTTTGGCAATACACCCATCACCAGGGCTGCAGCCCCCAGCCCGCCGCTCGCTACAAGAAACTGTCGCCGTGAAAACATGGCCTTTCTCCAAAATTCCAGGTGCCTTGCATGGAACACAGCCTAGGCTTGAGTTGATCGCCAAATCCTCACGAGGAGTTAAATAATTCGTGATAACTCAACCTCAGGAAAACCCGCACAATGTGTTCATTGCGTCACAAAGGATCGAGCTCCATGGAACAGACCAAACGCGTGCTGGTGGTCGAGGACGACCTGCATATCGCCGACCTCATCTGCCTGCATCTTCGCGATGAGCAGTTCGAGGTGGTGCACTGCGCCGACGGCGATGAGGGCATGCGACTGCTGCAGCAAGGAAGCTGGGACGCACTGATCCTCGACCTGATGCTGCCCGGCGTCGACGGCCTGGAAATCTGCCGCCGCGCCCGGGCCATGGCCCGCTACACACCGATCATCATCACCAGTGCGCGCTCCAGCGAAGTCCATCGGATTCTGGGGTTGGAGCTGGGCGCTGACGATTACCTGGCCAAACCCTTTTCCATGCTCGAGCTGGTGGCGCGGGTCAAGGCATTGCTGCGACGGGTCGACGCCATGGCCCGCAACCTGAAAATGGATGCCGGCGGTCTGATCAGCGATGGCCTGTCCATCGACCCGATCACCCGCGAAGTCTCCCTCGACGGCCGGCGGCTTGACCTCACGCCGCGGGAGTTCGACCTGCTGTACTTCTTCGTCCGCCAACCCGGCAAGGTCTTCTCGCGCATGGACCTGCTCAACGCAGTGTGGGGCTACAGTCACGAAGGTTACGAACACACGGTCAATACTCACATCAACCGCCTGCGGGCCAAGATCGAGGCCGATCCGGCGCAACCGGCGCGCATCCTCACGGTATGGGGCCGTGGCTACAAATTCGCAGCAAGCGGAGAGCAGCCATGAGGCTGACCCTGACCCAACGCCTGTCTCTGGTGTTCGCCGTGCTGTTGCTGGCGTGCAGCGGCACCTCGGTATGGATGCAGGTTCGCTCCAACCAGATGCATGAACTGGAAGTGGTGCAAGGCTTGTCGCGGGACCTGGCGCAACACATCGCCCACGACACGGTGCTGATGGACCGCAACGGCCCGATGCCCAATGCCGTGCGTGAACTGTTCAGTCAGCTGATGCTGGTCAATCCCAGTGTCGAGGTCTATCTGCTGGACACCGGGGGCCGAATTGTCGGCAGCGCCGCGCCCGAGGGCCGGATACGCCGGGAGCAGGTCGATCTGGCGCCGATCCAGCGTCTGCTCAAAGGCGAGGCATTGCCGATTCTCGGCGACGATCCGCGCAGCGTCGAGGGTCGCAAGGTATTCAGCGCCGCACCTTTGCGGGTCAACGGGCAGCCGGCCGGTTATCTCTACGTGGTGTTGCTCAGCGAGGAACACGACCGCTTCGCCGAGCGCGGCGCCACCAGCGCGGCGCTCAATACCGCGTTGTGGTCCATCGGGCTGGTGGCGTTGCTGTGCCTGATTGCCGGCCTCACGGCATTTGCCCTGATCACCCGACCATTGCGTCGTTTGACCGAGAAAGTCAGTCAGTTCGATATCAACGGCGTTCCGACCGCTTCGCCCGAACCTGAACCGGAGCCGGCAGAAAAGGCCGCCAGCCACGATGAAATCGCCGTACTCGACGCCGCCTTCCGGCAGATGCAAGCGCGCCTCAGAGAGCAATGGCGCTCGCTGACCCGTCAGGATCAGGAGCGTCGCGAACTGGTGGCCAACATCTCCCACGACCTGCGCACACCGCTGGCGTCGCTGCACGGTTACCTGGAAACCCTGTCGCTCAAGGACGCCACATTGTCCCCCGCCGATCGCCGCCGTTATCTGGGGATCGCCCTGGATCAGAGCCGCAAGGTCGGCGGCCTGGCGCAATCGTTGCTGGAACTGGTGCGGCTGGAACACGGTTTCGTGCAACCGGTGCTGGAGCGCTTCTCCCTGACCGATCTGGTGCAG
Organism: Pseudomonas frederiksbergensis; assembly: GCF_017114915.1. Taxonomy (GTDB): domain Bacteria; phylum Pseudomonadota; class Gammaproteobacteria; order Pseudomonadales; family Pseudomonadaceae; genus Aquipseudomonas; species Aquipseudomonas frederiksbergensis_I. Next base: position 16,631 of record NZ_JAAUOE010000032.1, on the reverse strand, counting down.
GACATCTTTCAGAAATTCGAACTCAGCGCCGAAGCGCGCCAGATCGAACTCAAGGCCACCTTCGCCCCCAACGTCGCCGTGGCCTGCGCCGACCTGGGGCTAATCGAGCGGGTGCTGAGCAACCTGTTCGACAATGCCCTGCGCCACACTCCCCAAGGTGGAGAAATCGAACTCAGCCTCCGCCCTCAAGGGGCTTTTATCGAAGTGACTGTCAGCGACACCGGCCCCGGCATCGAACCCGAAATGCGCGAAGGTCTGTTCCTGCGTCCGTTCAACATTGGTGGCGCACGGCGCGATGGCGGGCTGGGACTGCGGATCGTGCACCGGATCCTGCAATTGCACGGTCGCGAGATCGAGCTGATCGATGTGCCGGGACGCGGCGCGACCTTTCGCTTCTCCTTGCCGATGGATGAGCAAACGGCGGAGCAGTGGATGACTCGTTCGATGAATATGAATTCGATGGGGAAATAGTCGATAGCCTCGGCCATGGCAGCAGCTAATATCCGGACTCTTCATTCCCGGCACGGATACTACGTAATGCCCAATATCCTGCAAAACACCCCGCTATGGGTTTATGCGATCTTTCTGCTGCTCTGTTACTACGGCGTCAAAGCCTTATCCCCAACCCATGAAAGCAAAACGTCGTTGCTTGTCACTCCACCGCTTTTGCTCGGCTGGTCGTTGTACTCGCTGAACCTGACGCTGAACCCTCAACTATCGATTGGCTGCTGGTTGGCCGCCGTCATTATGGGCAGCCTCATGGCACTGGTTGTATTTGCGCACAAGGGTATTGAGCTGGATGATCCGCAAACCGGGCTGATCGTGCCGGGCACGGTTAAAACACTGGTGCTCTACCTGCTGTTTTTTGCCGTGAACTATTACTTCGGCTATCAGGATGAGGTGCATCCGGAGTTCGCCGTCACGGTTGAGATGTTGCTGCTCAAGGCTTCGGCGTCAGGGTTTGTCTGCGGCTTGATCAGCGGTCGGGCGGTGAAATTTTATCGGGTGCTGCAGACACTCCAGGCAAAACGCCCACAGATATCAGTCGGCTAAAAGCGCTCTCACCAAAAATGCTGACCAACCACCGGTTCATCCGTGACAACGCAGCGCTGGTCCAATAGATTAGGCGGCCTGAAAAGGCCCCGTGCTTTCTCGCCTCAATCCAAGTTAAAGAAGTAGTGAAATTTCAATGTCCGATTCCAATACCGCTGAATCCGTAGTCACCTTGTCGTCCAAAGCGGAATACGAAAACTCCATCAATCTTTCACAACACGTGCCTCAGGCCAAGACCATCAGCGAGATGGTGCTGGACGCTTTTCAATCCACCCGGGAAAGCGACCAGATCCGCGAACTGCGCGCCGCGATTCGCCAGGCTCATGACAGCTTCGACGACGATAAAGCCTACGAATTGATGGGCGAACTCAAGCAATTGAAAGACGCCGAAGCGGCCGACATTGCCGCCCTGGAAGACCTGAGCAGCAAATTCCCGATCAGCCGCATTCTGTCCAGTTTCAAGGACGACCCAGCGTTCCAGGAAATCGTTTATGGCCTGGCGCTGAAAGTGCTGAACCAGACTCACCAAGCCATCAGCAACCCAAGCAGCGGCAAGAGCAAAGCGGTTCGCGCCAAGAAAGAAGTCGAAGTGTTCACCATCAGCAAGGACGGCATCAGCGTCACCCTGCCCCTGCGCACCCCGCGCTCGCGCCTGAACGTTGACCGTGAAGCGCTGGAGTTCCTGGGCTTCACGTTCGTCGGCGAAGGCGAAGAAGCGGAGCTGGAAAGCGAAACGTTCCTGGATAATGCCGGGACCGAACAAGCGGTCAACCGCAAGAACATCATCACCGCGCTTCAGCAGCAAACCGCGTTCAACGGCTACAGCATCGCCGCGCAGTAACGCTAAACGCTGCACACAAAAATCCCCGCCATCAGAGTGGGGATTTTTTTGCCTGTACGCCTGGGATTGGCACTCGATTCAGGTGCTGCACGCCCTCTCAAACCGCACACAAAATCTTACACAGGCCAGTACGTCGCTACGATTGTGCGCCCTACCCTTGCCCGCTAACCTCAAACCGTCGCTGCCAATTCAGCGACCGGGCCTGATAACCCGGGTAACATATAGGTGCCTCAGCGCCCAAATCACGATTGTCGGCGTTTTTTTATGCCTGCAAAATCGTGCAATGGCGGCTGTGCGTGGGAGACCTTCGGGTCTGCCGGGTGCCTATAACCGGTTTATCAGCCTGCGTACAGCTGCCACCCATTCGCCTGATAACGAACGTGGCAGCTCCAATGAACTATAGGAGTTGCAATGAACGCATTCATTCCGTCTTTTCCATTGGCCATAAACCACCACCGCCCAACCACCGGAGGTGCCCAATGACCAATCCCCAAGACCTGAAAACCATCGGCCTCACCCACTTCTCCTTCCACGCCAACACACCTTTGTTCCGCATCAACGCCGGAGTTCCGGTGATCGAAGCCCTCTCCCACGCCTCCGACCTGCTCCACGTCGCCAAACTCCTCGCATCAGACGCGGCGATGGTTCGCGACACCGACCGACATGCCTGGGCCTCGCATTACTTGCAGGGTCTGAGCAAGGCGATCATCGATGATGTGGTGAAGGTGCTCGAAGCACCGTGTAACAACCACGCGTGAACGAAAAAGCCCCGCTCTTCTCTTGAAGGCGGGGCTTTTTGTGCAGCCTCTGATACTAAGTCAAAGCCTGTCGGCATCAATAACTCAGCCCGCCCACAAAAACGGTTTAGCCCTGATGAAGTCTTGAAGTTTCCATAAAGAGAAAACGATCAGACAAAGGCCACTAGACCAATTCAATAGGCGAATGTTTTTCCTTCCAGACAATGCCCTTCCAATAACATCGCCCCCGAATACATACACCATCTGGCAGGCAAGACTACCGATGAAAAAACCAGCGAGCGAAAGAGGCACGTTAACCGTCGCTTCGTCTGAGTGATTAGCGATGACATAAGAGGTGATTGCCACAATGGTCAACGGATTGCTCAGCGTTAACGCAAACACAGAGAAAAAACCTGATTGGCGTGTGACGCTCATTGTCGAATCAGAGGATGCAGTGATCTTTACACCCAAATAGAAGAGGTAGGCTATTGAGGCAACTGTCAGAAGATCCAAATAGCCCAATACAAAGGTTTTGATCAGCGCTACCCCCATCAACGCGACTGCGGCATACAGTGCGTCCGCCAAGGCCGCTCCGAACGCGCCAGGTACGGCGCTCAATCGTCCATGCAAGATGGACTGCCTCAATATAATCAAGGCAATCGGCCCAAAGGTGATCGACAACACGACTGAAAATAATAGAGATCGCTGAAAATCCTGCACGTCCTTGCCCTCTGATTCCATTTCCCTTCACGATACTTAATCCTGACCCGAAACAAAAAGCCCCACCCTTCTCTCAAAGGGCGGGGCTTTTCTTACAGCATCCGACGCTTAAGGCGCGTACGTCAGCAACAACTCACTCGGCACTTTGAAGTCCAAAGACATCATCACGCTCAAGGCAGTAATGGTGAAGATCGAGAACACGAACAGCTTGCGTGCCCAGACCGTGTCATCCACTGCCTTGTAACCGGTCCAGGCCATGTACAGCCAGTACATGCCCATGGCTGCGGCGACGGCGAGGTAGCTCATGCCGGCGTAGCCGCTGAAGGTCAGCATCAAGGTCGCCACGAGGAAGGCCAGGATGTAGAGCAGGATGTGTTTCTTGGCCACTTCAATACCGCGCTTCACCGGCAGCACCGGAATCGATGCGGCCAGGTAATCGTTGAAGCGGAAGATCGCGATGGCGTAGGAATGCGGCATCTGCCACAGGCTGAACATCACCAGCAACGTCAGTGCGGCCATGTCGAAGTTATTGCTGACTGCGACGTAACCGATCACCGGCGGCATCGCCCCCGACAGGCTGCCCACCAGCGTGCCGTGAACCGACTTGCGCTTGAGGTACAGGCTGTAGAAGCCGACGTAGATGACAAAGCCGATCACCGCGAACAACGCGGCCAACGGGTTGGCCACCTTGTACAGCAACGCAACGCCGGCAACACCCAGGACGGTCGCATAGGCCAGGGCCAGTTTCAGGGAGATCAAGCCCTGGACCAGCACCCGGTTCTTGGTGCGCTCCATCTTCAGGTCGATGTCGCGGTCGATGCAGTTGTTGAACACACAACCGGAAGCCACGACCAGGGACGTGCCGATCATCGCGGCCAGGAAAATGGCCAGATCGACATGCCCTTTGGAGGCCAGGAAAAATCCGCCTGCCACAGAAAGCACGTTACCGAAAATGATCCCCGGTTTGGTGATTTGGATAAAGTGCTTAAAGGACATCCGGACTTACCTCAGTGCGCCATCATGTTGGTGTGGATGCTGAACATGATCCACAGCGACAGGCCAACCAGCAGGACAATCACGATCGCGGCAAAAACGAACGCAATCACGTTGTTACGCTGCGCGGCGGAACGGTCCAGGTGGAGGAAGTACACCAGGTGCACCAGCACCTGGATCACTGCGAAGGCCAGTACGATCCACAGGGTCAGGGCTTTGGGCAGCGACGGGTACATCACCAGGCCGAAAGGAATGACGGTCAGGATCACCGACAGGATGAAGCCGATAGCGTAAGACTTGACGCTGCCGTGGCCGGCGTCGTGGCTGTCATGGGAATGAGCGTTAGCCATTTACATAGTCCCCATCAGATAAACAACGGTGAATACGCAGATCCACACCACGTCCAGGAAGTGCCAGAACAGGCTCAGGCAGCTCAGACGGGTCTTGTTGGTTGCCGTCAGGCCGTTTTTCTGCACCTGATACATCATGATCGCCATCCAGATCAGACCGCTGGTCACGTGCAGACCGTGGGTGCCGACCAGGGTGAAGAACCCGGACAGGAAGCCGCTGCGGCTAGGACCGAAGCCCTCGGAGATCAACACGTGGAACTCGTTGATTTCCATGCCGATGAAGCCGGCGCCGAACAGGAAGGTCATGGCCAGCCAGCCCAGGACCTGGTTCTTCTTGCCCTTGAACAACGCCAGCATGGCGAAGCCGTAGGTGATCGAGCTGAACAGCAGCAGAGCGGTTTCGCCCAGTACGTATGGCAGCTCGAAGATGTCGTGGCCCGACGGGCCACCCGCTACGTTGTTAACCAGTACCGCGTACGCCGCGAAGATCGACGCAAACAGAATGCAGTCGGTCATCAGGTAGAGCCAGAAACCGAATACGGTCATCTCGCCCGAGTCGTGGTGATGGTCATCATGCCCATGTCCATCGACATGGGTGTGTCCAGCATTGGTCACTAAGTTCGACATGGTTTAAGCCTGTTCCAACGAGGTTTCAACACGGGTGGCGGTGGCTGGAATTTTCCCGGCCGCTACCAGACGCTTGTGCTGCTCGGCTTCGATGCGCTCGATTACGTCGACCGGCACCATATAGCCTTGATCATCGCGTGCAGCGTGGATCACGAAGTAGCCCACGGTGCCAACCAGACTGACGATGGCCAACCACCAGATGTGCCAGATCATCGCGAAACCGAACACAGTCAACAGAGCCCCCATGACCACACCAGTGGCGGTGTTGTTTGGCATGTGGATCGGTTCGTACTTGGCCGGAGCCTTGTACGCGGTACCGTTTTCCTTGGCTTCGGTGAACGGATCGATGCCTTCGGCTTTTGGCAGCACGGCAAAGTTGTAGAACGGTGGTGGCGACGAGGTCGACCATTCCAGCGTATGGGCATTCCACGGGTCGCCGTGTTCGCACATGTTTTCTGGCTTGTTGCGGTCACGCACGCTGACATACAACTGGATCAGCTGGCAGGCGATACCGACAGCGATCATCACCGCACCGAACATGGCAACGTACAGGTACGGTACCCACTCAGGGTTGGTGGTGGCGTTCAGACGACGGGTCATGCCCATGAAGCCCAGTGCATAGAGCGGCATGAACGCGACGAAGAAGCCGGTGATCCAGAACCAGAACGCTGCCTTGCCCCAGCCTTCGTGCAGCTTGAAGCCGAACGCTTTCGGGAAATAGAACGCGAAACCTGCGATGTAACCGAAAACCGCGCCGCCGATGATCACGTTATGGAAGTGCGCGATCACGAACAGGCTGTTGTGCAGCACGAAGTCAGCACCCGGGATGGCCAGCAGTACGCCGGTCATGCCGCCGATGGCGAAGGTCACCATGAAGCCCAGGGTCCACAGCACCTGGCTGGTAAAACGCAGACGGCCCTGGTAGATGGTGAACAGCCAGTTGAATAGCTTCACACCCGTCGGGATCGAAATCAGCATCGTCGCCAGACCGAAGAAGGCGTTGACGCTGGCACCCGAACCCATGGTGAAGAAGTGGTGCAGCCAGACCATGAAGCCCAGGATCGAGATCGCGCCACTGGCGTAAACCATCGAGTGGTGGCCGAACAGACGCTTGCCGGTGAAGGTCGAGATGACTTCGGAGAAGATCCCGAACGCCGGCAGAATCAGGATGTAAACCTCGGGGTGACCCCAAGCCCAGAACAGGTTGACGTACATCATCGGATTGCCACCAAGTTCATTGGTGAAAATGTGGAAATCCATGTAACGGTCAAGCGTCAGCAAAGCCAGGGTGGCGGTCAGGATCGGGAACGAAGCCACGATCAGGACGTTGGCCCAGGTGCAGGTCCAGGTGAAGATCGGCATGTCCATCAGCTTCATGCCAGGGGTACGCATTTTCAGCACGGTGGCCAGGAAGTTGACCCCCGTCAGCGTCGTACCCAACCCGGATAGCTGCAGCGCCCAGATGTAGTAATCCATCCCCACGCCCGGGCTGTATTGCAGGCCCGACAGCGGCGGATAGGCAACCCAACCGGTCTTGGCGAATTCGCCAACGCCCAGGGACAGGTTGATCAGCACCACGCCCGATACCAGCAGCCAGAAGCTCAGGGAGTTCAGGAACGGGTAGGCAACGTCACGGGCGCCGATCTGCAGCGGCACTGCAAGGTTCATCAGGCCGGTGAAGAATGGCATCGCCATGAAGATGATCATGATCACACCGTGAGCGGTGAAGATCTGGTCATAGTGTTCAGGCGGCAGATAGCCAGGCGAACCCTCGGTGGCCATGGCCAACTGGGTACGCATCATGATGGCGTCGGCAAAACCACGCAGCAGCATGACCATGGCGACGATGATGTACATCACGCCGATTTTCTTGTGGTCGACCGAGGTCAACCACTCGGTCCACAAATAGGTCCACTTCTTGAAGTAGGTGATTGCAGCGAACAGCGCCAGACCACCGAGCGCGATCATGGCGAGGGTCACCATCACGATCGGTTCGTGGAACGGGACCGCTTCCCAACTTAATTTACCAAACATCGTTTACTCCTCTGCCCCGGCAGCTGAATGCGAACTCATGTCCATCCCTTCCATGTTGTGCGCCACTTCCTTCTCTTTCTTCTCGTGGTGCATCGGCTTGCCCGGTTTCATGCCTTCGTACTTGTCGACGATGATCTGGAACAGGTTCGGCGTGACCGAGGAGTAGAGCTCGACTGGGTTGTTCTGGCTTGGCTTGGAAAGGGCTTCGTATTCAGCTTTTTCAAGCTGTTTAGGTGCCTTTTTGACTTCGCTTACCCAGGCGTCGAAATCTTCCTGAGAGGTGGCGATAGCTTTGAACTTCATGCCGGTGAAACCTGCGCCGCTGTAGTTGGCGGAGATACCGTCCATTTCAGCATTCTGGTTGGCGATCAGGTGCAGTTTGGTCTGCATGCCGGCCATCGCGTAGATCTGGCCGCCCAGGGCCGGGATGAAGAACGAGTTCATCACGGAGTCGGACGTCACCTTGAAGTTGATCGGCGTGTGCGCCGGGAACACGATCTTGTTGACCGTGGCGATGCCTTGCTCCGGATAGATGAACATCCACTTCCAGTCCAGCGCGACCACTTCAATGGTGATCGGCTTGACGTCGGATTCCAGCGGCTTGTATGGGTCCAGGGCGTGGGTCGACTTGTAGGTGATGTAACCCAGGGCAATGATGATCAGTACCGGAATAGTCCACACCGCGATTTCAATCTTGGTGGAGTGGGACCATTTTGGCGTGTAGACGGCGTCCTTGTTGGAAGCACGGTATTTCCAGGCGAACAGGAACGTCATGACGATGACCGGCACAACGACCAACAGCATCAGCAGCGTTGCGGTGATGATCAGGTTTCGCTCATCCAGGCCGACCTGGCCCTTGGGATCGAGCAAGGTCATGTTGCAGCCTCCCAGCAACAACGTGCCGAGCAGCGGCAATAAGCCTAGTAGTCTGGGGTACCTGTTTTTACTCATCTCACGACCTCTAAAGCAGCTTGCGCAATGCAGTTGGGTTTTGATCGCCAACACTTCACCCTGCCAAGGGTTGGCATTTTCTTGGATTGAATAAGGGCTTGCCCGTCGCGCGTCAGACGCTGTTCGACAATTCCTGGGCCTGCGATGTGTTCTTATTCGAATTCGTGGTCAAGGGCCTTGTTACAGACCAATTCCATTTGGTGCGGATAGTCGGAAGGCACCGACACCCGGGAGTCGCATGAAGCCATCAGGCCTCTCGACACCCTGGTTCTGCTCATGCACCTGAGTCAGGGTGAGCAGTGCCGGGAATTCAGTGCGGGCGATTGTAGATATGTCGCGATTCATAAACCATGTCTTATCCCGAAATAATTTTTATCCGTTCCAACAACAATCAATGTCGATTTTTGCAAAAGTGAGCCATGGTATCGAAATTAATTCTCAACAAAAACACCAAAAAATGTAGGTGTAACACGCGAAATTCAGACAGCTTCCAGGGCTCTGCGCCCGCCTTCGACCCTGCTCTACCCCCTATGCAACAAGGGATTTGGCCATTTGCCAGGCGCTGTTAAAACTGCCTGTTTCAGCGGATGAGCACTGAAACAGCCAGCGGCTTGCAGAACCCGTTTTGGGTGCATGACGGTGCCCCGATTCAGCGTCTTGAAAGGCCTTGCGACACCCAAGCTGTGACAACGTGTCGCACACATGTCGCACCCTTCCTTGTCGTGCATCAAGGTCATTTTGCGTGCCCCCCTGAACAGGCAAAACGCCCCGGCCTCTTAACGAGGACCGAGGCGTTTTTTTGTTTCAGGCAACGGTACGACGAACAGCCTCAGCGCAGCGCTTTGCGGTTACGCGAAGTGAGCAGCGGCACCAGCACCACGATCAGCACGAACGCCACCAGCGCCCACTGTGCCAGGGACAAACCGAGGATCGGCGGGTACGGCGTGGAGCAGAAACCATCGACCTGGAAGCCCAGCGGGAAGACCTTCGCCAGCGGCAAGCCGTCGACGATCGGTTGCAGCACATCGATGCCGCAGCTGACCTCCGGGTACAACTGGGTATAGACGTGATGCCCGGCCACTCCGGCGCCTGCGATGGCGCTGATCACCACCAACGCTTCGAACAGCGTGATGCTGCGGCGGGTGCGCATTGCCGCGCCGATAAAGGCAAAGAGCGCGATCAGCAACAACGCGTAGCGCTGCAGGATGCATAACGGGCACGGTGCCTCGCCCAGCGCCACTTGCATGTACAGCGCGCCACCGATCAGCGCCAGACAGATAATGCCCAGCAGCACCAGATAGCGCCGCTCACGTCCCAACCGCATTGTTTCCTCGCTCATCGCGTTTCCCTTCTGTGTCCATGAATCAGCTCGCCGGTGGCTGCGCTTGCAGCTGCTGCACCAGGCTGATGTTGTCTTCGATATGCCAATTGGCCGCAATGCGACCGTTGTCGATCTGATAGATATCGGTTGCCCGGAAGTCTACACGCTGGCCCTGACCTTTGAGAGCCTTGAACGGGCCGGTGAAGTGTCCGCGAAAGTGCAAATGCACCACCACCCGATCGCCGGCGATGATCATTTGCTCGATCTCGCAGCTCAGATCCGGCACCGCCGTGCGAAAGAACTTCGATGCCAATAACGGCCCGGTCGGCCCTTGAACCCGGCCTTCAGGCGGGGTCTTGTCGACGAACTGTTCCGACAAGGCCACCTTAGCCAACGCCTCCTCCCCGGTGTTCCAGAAGCTGGCGTAACGTCTGGCCGCCAACGCCATGGAATCGCGCTGCGCTTGGGGCAAGCTCTGATCGACGACCAGGGTTTGCGGCTGGAGCAAGGCGGGTTCGGCCGAGGCAAATGGACTGGCCAGCAGTGCAGCCGTCAGGCTGAAGCCGGCCAGGGATAAACGGCGGGAGAAGGTGATGTGAGTCATGGGGCGATCCTGATCATGTAAACGAACGAGCGCCTATCATCAGCATCGGGGAATAAACGATAAACCGGTTAAGAACGGATTAACCTTTAAGCGTTTTTTACGAATCAAGACCGCGATGAAGGCGACTCGGTCTCCCGAGTCGCCGCAACCGCTTACTCCAACGCCGCAGCCGGCCCGAAGAACTCGTAACGGCTTTGCTTCTCCGGCACACCCAAGGCCTTGAGGTGACGCTTGATCGCCGCCATGAAGCCTTTAGGCCCCAGGAAATAAGCATCCACATCGCGCTGCTGCGGCAACCACTCGCCGAGTTGCGCCTGGCTCAACAGGCCAACCTTGTCCGCCGCCGGGCTGACGCCATCGTCTTCGGCATAGCAATAGAAACGCTTGAGCTGCGGATGACGCTCGGCCAGCCCGTCGATCCAGTCGCGGAAGGCATGAACGCTGCCGTTGCGCGCGCAGTGGATAAAGTGCACCGGCCGCTCTGTCTCCAGCGCCGCTTCGAGCATCGCCAGCGTCGGAGTGATGCCGACGCCGCCACTGATCAGCACCAGCGGTTTATCGCTGGCGGTCAGGGTGAAATCGCCCGCTGGCGGGAACAGCATGATGCTGGCGCCGACATGCAGTTGATCGTGCAAATGGTTGGAGGCGCGGCCGCCGGTTTCGCGCTTGACGCTGATGCGGTACTGGCCCTTGTTGGCCAGCGCCGACAGCGAATAGTTGCGGCGGATTTCTTCGCCATCGAGGATCAGTTTCATGCCGATGTACTGGCCAGGCTCGGCGGCGAGAATCGGGCCTTTGTCCGCCGGTTCGAAGTAGAACGAGATAATTTCCGCGCTCTCCTGGACCTTGGCCGCCACGATGAATTCCCGCGCCCCACGCCAGCCACCCGGCGCCTGTGCCTTCTGGTCGTAAATGCTGGCTTCGGCACCGATCAGGATCTCGGCCAATTGGCCGTAGGCCGCGCCCCAGGCGCTCATCACTTCAGGCGTGGCAATTTCGTCGCCCAGCACTTCAGAGATTGCCCGCAACAGGCAGCTGCCCACGATCGGATAATGTTCCGGGAGGATTTGCAGGGCCACGTGCTTGTTGATGATCTTGGCCACCAGGTCGCCCAACTGATCGAGCTGGTCGATGTGCCGCGCGTACATCAATACACCGTTGGCCAAGGCGCGAGGTTGATCGCCGCTGGCCTGGTGTGCCTGGTTGAACAGCGGACGGACCTCCGGGTATTCGGAGAGCATCATGCGGTAGAAGTGCGTGATCAACGCTTCGCCACCGCTTTCCAGCAACGGCACGGTGGATTTGATGATGGCACGGTCTTGAACGCTAAGCATAAGAGCAACTCCTGAGCTTTATATGAATACCCTTTGCTTATCAGTTTCCATGCCAACAACTAAATCCATATAAATCAAATAGTTAAAAACAAAGTAGTCATATAGACACACATGGTTTTATAGTCACATCGACTACACGGAGTCATTATGACTGCAAAATTACTGCTCACGACCCTGCTGCCCCTGGTCTCCGACCTGTCCCGCGAACTGCCCGAAGGCGAGCGCTACCGGCGCCTGCTCGAAGCCATGCGCGCCCTGCTCCCTTGCGATGCCGCCGCCCTGCTGCGACTCGACGGCGAATGGCTGGTGCCGCTGGCCGTGGACGGGTTGAGCACCGACACCCTCGGCCGACGCTTCAAGGTCAGCGAACACCCGCGCTTCGAAGTCTTGCTCAGCAGTCCCGGCCCGACCCGCTTCGCCGCCGACAGCGATTTGCCCGACCCTTACGACGGCCTGGTCGAGGGTCTGCACGATCACCTGGAAGTCCACGACTGCATGGGCTGCCCGCTGTTCATTGACGAGCGGCCATGGGGTTTGCTGACCCTCGACGCCCTCGCCCCCGAACGTTTCGAACCGATCGAACTCGACGCCCTGCAAGCCTTCGCCAGCCTCGCCGCCGCCACGGTCAATGCCGCCGAGCGCATCGAACGACTGGCCAATCGCGCCGAAGACGAACACCAGCGCGCCGAGGTTTACCGCCAGGCCAGCGGCCAGCAAACCCGCGAAATGATCGGCCAGAGCAAGGCTTACAAACGCTTGATGGAAGAGATCAACCTGGTGGGCGGCAGCGATCTGACGGTGCTGATCACCGGCGAAACCGGGGTCGGCAAAGAGCTGGTGGCCCAGGCCATCCACGCGGCATCGCCCCGGGCCGACCAACCGATCATCAGCCTCAACTGCGCCGCCTTGCCGGACACGCTGGTGGAGAGCGAATTGTTTGGCCATGTGCGTGGCGCCTTCACCGGGGCGCTGAATGATCGTCGCGGCAAGTTCGAACTGGCCAATGGCGGTACGCTGTTCCTCGACGAAGTGGGCGAACTGTCGCTAACAGTGCAGGCCAAATTGCTCAGAGTGCTGCAGAGCGGGCAATTGCAGCGCTTGGGGTCGGACAAGGAACATCAGGTCGATGTGCGGCTGATCGCGGCGACCAACCGCGACCTGGCCGAAGAAGTGCGCAGCGGTCGCTACCGCGCCGACTTCTATCATCGCCTGAGCGTTTACCCGTTGCTGGTGCCCGCGCTGCGGGATCGCGGTCGGGATGTACTGTTGCTCAGCGGCTACTTCCTGGAGCAAAACCGCTCACGCATGGGCCTCAACAGCCTGCGCCTGACCAGCGATGCCCAAGCGGCGTTGTTGGGGTATGGTTGGCCGGGGAACGTACGGGAGCTGGAGCACTTGATTGGCCGCAGCGCGTTGAAGGCGCTGGGTAATTGCACGCAACGACCGAAGATTCTCAGCTTGAGCGCGGCGGATCTGGATTTGCCCAATGGCGCTGTTGAGCACGCGCCAGAGCCCATGGTTGCTGTGCCGGTGGCGGCGTTGGTTTCAGGAGATTTGCGTGAAGCCACCGAGCACTATCAGCGCCAACTGATCAGCGCGTGCCTGGAACGGCACCAGCACAACTGGGCCAGCGCGGCGCGGGAGCTGGGTCTGGATCGGGCGAACCTTGGACGGATGGCCAAGCGGTTGGGCATGAAATAAGCAAAGATCGTCCGAACCTTTATTGGCGCTAAAGCCAGCCCCCAACAAGTCGATAACCCGGCATCGATAGCTGTTGGCGATGCTCATAATCGCCTCACCTTTTCCACAGAAGGTTTTTATGTCTTCCAACAAAGCCCGCGCAGATTCACTTTCGCTTCTGCTGTTTACCTTGCGCAGCGGCAAGCTGATGGCGATCAACCTGCTGAAAGTCAGCGAAATCATCCCCTGCCCGCCGCTGACCAAGCTGCCGGAGTCGCACCCCCACGTCAAAGGCATCGCCACCCTGCGCGGCGCGTCGCTGTCGGTGATCGACTTGAGCCGCGCCATCGGCGAACGACCGCTGGAAGACCCGAACGGCGGCTGCCTGATCGTCACTGACGTCAGCCGCTCCAAGCAGGGCCTGCACGTTCAGGCCGTGAGCAAGATCGTCCATTGCCTGACCACCGACATCCGTCCACCGCCCTTTGGCTCCGGCGGTGTGCGCTCGTACATCACCGGCGTGACCTCGGTCGACGGCACGCTGGTGCAAGTGCTGGACATCGAGAAGGTCATCCATGGCATCGCCCCGGTGCAAATCGAAATGGCCCCCGTCGAACTGAGCATGGAAGACGCCGAAGTACTGGGGAACGCACGAATTCTGGTGGTCGATGACAGTCAGGTCGCCCTGCAACAATCGGTGCACACCCTGCGCAACCTCGGCCTGCAATGCCACACCGCCCGCAGCGCCAAGGAAGCCATCGACTGCCTGCTGGACCTGCAAGGCACCGCCCAGCAGATCAACCTGATCGTCTCGGACATCGAAATGTCGGAGATGGACGGCTATGCCTTCACCCGCACCTTGCGGGAAACCCCGGACTTCTCGCACCTCTATGTGTTGCTGCACACGTCGCTGGACAGCGCAATGAACAGCGAGAAGGCGCGACTGGCCGGGGCCAACGGGGTGTTGACCAAGTTCTCCTCGCCGGAACTGACCAAGTGCCTGATCGAGGCGGCCAGGGCCGTCGCCGAACAAGGTCACTGAGGGTTGGCCGAGGCGTTTTGCTGGCTGATGCGGCGCAACCTCGTTGAGGGTGTGCCGCTGTTCACTTGGCCAAATGGCGTTGAGTTGATCGAGTACCGTCCCGAACTCGCCGCTGCCGTTCATCACTTGATGGAACTGGGCTATCGGGAAGGCGGCGGTCGCGTACCGGCACTGGAGGTCTGGCAACAGCGGTTTGAAACCGATCCCGAATACGATCCGACCCTGTGCTTCATCGTCCGGGATGCCGAAGGGATTGTCGGCGTCGCCCAGTGCTGGACCAGTGCCTACATCAAGAATTTGGTGGTACACCCACGCGTTCAAGGCCTGGGACTTGGCCGTGCGCTGCTGCTCCATGCTTTCAAAGTGTTTCAACAACGCCGCGAAGGTTTTGTGGATTTGAAGGTGCGGGAAGACAACCTTCGGGCGCAACGCTTGTATGAAAGCGCCGGGATGTATGTAGTCCGCCGGGAGCCCGTGCCTGTCTGACACCGTTTGCCGCGAAGAGGCCAACGCTAACCACATCAAACCATCAGGCATACTCCGACCTCGGCCACTACACGCCAAGGATGCCCAAACCATGAAAGCCACCACCCTGACCTTCTTCTGCCTCACCACCCTCGCCACCCAGGCCTACGCCTCCAGCCCCGACGCCTGGGCCGCCCACGACAAAGCCGTACTCGCCAGCTGCACCAAAGCCAGCGGCCTGAAGAACAGCAAACCCGTCGGCAACGCCGCGCAGTTCGATGACCGCGTCGGCTACACCGCACTCCTGCTGCAAGGCCAGTACCCACAAAAACACATGAAAGGCCAGCCAGGCACCGAGTTGTGCCTCTACAACAAGAAAAGCAAAACCGCTTACGTGACCGAATGGGACTCCATCCGCCCAACGGCAAAAACGCAGTGAATGGCGCATAACTTGCTTCGGCACAGGCCTTTGCGGTGGCTTTTTGTCGCCACTTCATGCCCTCAGAGGTCGCTGGCCGTTCAATGAATACACCGTTTTCCTGCGTAGGTTGTGGCAAATGCTGCACCGACCACCACGTGCCCCTGACACTGGCCGAAGCCCGGATGTGGGCGGCCGATGGCGGTCAGGTGATCGTGCTGGTGGAAGCCTTTCTCGCCAATGGCCTGGGCCTGCCAGCACAGCAACGCGAACACGCCGAACGCCGCTCGGTGGTGGTTCGCAGCGGTACCTGCGAGGCGCACGTGGCGATCACCTTCGCTGCCTACAACGTCGGTCCTTGCCGGAATCTTGACGAAGACAACCTTTGCCGCATCTACGAACGCCGACCGCTGGTGTGCCGCATTTATCCGATGGAAATCAATCCGCACATCCCCCTCAACCCTGCGCTAAAGGAATGCCCGCCCGAGTCGTGGGAAAAAGGCCGGGATTTGATTGTTGGCGGTGAGTTGGTAGATCAGGAACTCGCGGGATTGATCCAGCACTCCCGTCAGGCGGATCGCGATGAGATTCAGACCAAGGATGCGATTTGCGCGCTATTGGGGATTCGGACGACAGCGCTGAAGGGCGATGGGTTTACCGCTTATCTACCGGACATGACCGCGTTTGCCATGGTTATCGATCAGGTGGCGCAGCAATCGCTGACGGGGTCGGGCGGGGAATGGGTGTTTCATGTGTCTGGCGATGATATCGCCGGGCAAGTGCTGGCGGCCGGGGCACAGGTGGTGACTGAAGCACCGTTGAGCTATGCGTTTATTTCGTTGCGGGCGGCCTGAGCCAGAGGGTGTGTCGTATTTAAATGGCCTCATCGCGAGCAGGCTCGCGATGACGGCAGATCACGCACCGCGCAGGTAAAAACTCAGCGCTTACCCATCGAACGACGAGTCCCGGGAGGCGCGGCACCCGGGGTCTTGGTGTGGCCATTCTTGGCGCCGTTCTTGTACCAAGGCTGGCTGGCGCTTTTCGCGGCAGCCAACTCACCCGGTTTGAACGGAAACTTGAACGCCGGGATCGCTGCTCTGGTTTCGCTGTCTGCGCTGGAGTCGACGCTGTCGGGCAGGTCTGCCTGATCGTCGCGTAAAGCGTCGGCAACCGGCGGTTGTGTCGGGGAAGTCATGAAAGCTCCGGGTGATGCTCAAAGAGTCGGGCCCGGTGGGCGAGCCGCGAAAGGCGGCAGTATACCTGTCTCGGGGGCTGCAGGCTGCAGCTGGTCAGTCGGGTTTTGTGCCGACTGACCAACCGCTATCGCGAGCCTGCTCGCGATGAACGATAACGCGGTCTACGCCGGATCGACGTTATCCAGCGCCCGGTTCACCGCCAGCTCCGCCAGCATGATGCTCTGTTGAATCGCCAGCGCCGTGTAGCGCTGCGGGCCGGTCAGGT
>NZ_JAAUOE010000031.1 GCF_017114915.1 Pseudomonas frederiksbergensis | reverse complement strand
TGTCTGAAGTGGTCAAAAATCGACCAAAACCACTACATATAGTAAAAAACGCCGTTTTTGGTTGTTTTTTGAGCAACACGTTTCAAGAACATTTTCAGCCAAAAACTGCACACAATCCCGCCCACAAAAACGCTCCCCCTCCCCTGAAAGCCCCGCCCCACCTGGCTTGCAACACAACAACAGACCACATCAACGCAAACACCCAGCCTTCACCGTCAAAAACCAGCCAAAAAAGACAAAAAAAAAACTTCCTCCGCCAAAGCCCTGTAAACCCTCGCTCCAACCTGAAAACGCCCCCCGCCGAGCGCTCCGAGTGCCATTTCGCCGCACCACGGGGCCGAAAATTTCCTTATAATGCGGACTTAAACGGGCCTGCAATATTCCCTTACAGGGGTGAAAAGCCAGTCTGAAGCCCACGCAGAGCGGTTCACGCTTTCTGCGCCCATCAGCGGCTTCGGAATACCCGTACAAAATTCTGTTTATTGCCTGCGTTGTACCGCTGCAACAAACGATTTCCTTTAGATCCAACGCGGCCAGAAACGGCCGTGTGAAAAATCAACCTATCAATTTTCACACGGGCAACTGGCCCTCACGCAGGAGACGACACGTCATGCTGAGCTGGGACGAATTCGACAAAGAAGATGACGGCGAAGTCGCTGTAAAAGGCGCCAACGCCGGCCGCGCTTCTGAAGCCAACATGGACCGCCTCGACAGCGCCGGTGGTGCCGCCGCTCAAGAGGCCCGCGCCGTAACCGCGACGGACTCCGCCGCGATCGCCCGCGCCAAGGCTGCCCTGGATTCCCTCGACGTCGCCGAAGGCCTCGCCGAACTGGAAGGCGCCTCTGCCCGTGTTGCTGTCGATGAAAAGCGCATGATCAACTGCCGCGCCGACCTCAACCAGCTCGTGCCATTCAAATACGACTGGGCATGGCAGAAGTACCTGGACGGCTGCGCAAACCACTGGATGCCGCAAGAAGTCAACATGACCGCCGACATCGCCCTCTGGAAAAACCCGGAAGGCCTGACCGACGACGAGCGCCGCATCGTGATGCGCAACCTCGGCTTCTTCTCCACCGCCGACTCCCTGGTTGCCAACAACCTGGTCCTGGCCGTGTACCGCCTGATCACCAACCCGGAATGCCGCCAGTACATCCTGCGCCAGGCCTTCGAAGAGGCGATCCACACCCACGCCTACCAGTACTGCATCGAATCGCTGGCCATGGATGAAGGCGAGATCTTCAACATGTACCACGAGATCCCATCGGTCGCGAAAAAAGCCACCTGGGGCCTGAAATACACCCGTTCGATCTCCGATCCGAAGTTCGAAACCGGCACCGTCGAAACCGACAAAGAACTGCTGCGCAACCTGATCGCCTACTACTGCGTTCTGGAAGGCATCTTCTTCTACTGCGGCTTCACCCAAATCCTCTCCATGGGCCGCCGCAACAAAATGACCGGCGTCGCCGAGCAGTTCCAGTACATCCTGCGCGACGAATCCATGCACCTGAACTTCGGCATCGACGTGATCAACCAGATCAAAATCGAAAACCCGCACTTGTGGGATGCCGAGATGAAGGAAGAAGCTTCGCAGATGATTCTGCAGGGCACTCAGCTCGAGATCGAATACGCGCGGGACACCATGCCTCGCGGCGTGTTGGGCATGAATGCGGCGATGATGGAGGACTACCTGAAGTTCATCGCCAACCGTCGCCTGTCGCAGATCGGTCTGAAAGAAGAATACCCAGGCACCACTAACCCGTTCCCATGGATGAGCGAAATCATGGACTTGAAGAAAGAGAAAAACTTCTTCGAAACTCGGGTTATTGAGTATCAGACGGGTGGGGCCTTGAGCTGGGATTGATTCCCGCTGAACCGAGCTCTCTTGAAAAGACCGCCGAAAGGCGGTCTTTTTTTATCTATCGAATACTTCCGAAAGCTATCGACGGCCCCACAACCTTACCCAAAAACCGACCTTACTCTCCACAGCCACCGTTGCAGGCGGTTCCGCTTCCTGCCTCACCGGGTGCGTACTCGGGCCGTTGGGCCTCAATAAATCTCCCGGATAATGCTCAAGCCCCAGGCACTGTGAATCATCCATATCGAATGCTTTGACTGCCGCCACGGCTTCCACGCACCAGCGACCGAAATACGCGCCGCCTTCGAAGTTCTCGTCGCCGTAGGTGTACCAATAGGGATGCCTGTAATTGACGACTTGCGGCTCAGAACCGGACTTGGCACCGGTGCGCACTTCCTTGTACCAATGCGTCACGAAGGCACTCAACATTGACGGCTGCGAATCCACTGGAGCGTCCACCGCCTTCAGTAATCGACCATAGGGCTTTGGATAAAGCAGCACGGAGCCTATCTTGCGCTCTGGGCTGCGACTGGCGATGACGCGGTCAAGCAGCACGTCCTCGCCTTCGTTGCCGATCAGCGCCAACAACCGTTGCCATTGATCATCCGGAATCTCCAACGCCAGCCCCAAGCCGATCAGCCAGAAGCAGACGATGTAATGATCGTAGTTGACGCGCCAGCTGTGGCGGGTGAATTGCTGCTTCGGGGTCCAGACTGACGCGCCGAGACGCTCAGCCTCTTCCCAGGCATCGAGTAGCCCAGGGAAATAACGCGGCAGGTCGGCAATGGGGCATCCTGCAGAATAGCGACTTAGCATCTGGTGCCAGTGGTTCTGGGCGATGATAAAGGCGTACTGTGGTGCGTAGTCGGGATCGCCAGCAGGTGTACGCGCGGTTTCGAACGCTTTGACGATACGTTCATCACCATACTCCACCCATTCCGACCAATAGCGGGAATCCCCCAGTGGCGCCCGAATCATTTAATACCCCTCAACAACTTGGATGCTGCAACCGGATCGGCCATAAACTTCCCACTTTTATCCAGAACACCTACGGTGACGTTTCCGAAGGGATCCGTATGAACCAACCACTTTTCAACCCGGCCGGTCCGTAATGCATCGTTGATGCTGTCAGCCACCTTCCGGTTGCCATTGACCGACTCCCGGATGCGATCATAATTTGTGACAGTCCCCTGTAGCCAGTTATCACTCATCTGCAAACCATCCTTGGTCGGCTTCAACGCAGACGAACCAAACTTGTACTCCACAATCAGGTAATCAATACCCGGCTTGTTAACCTTGTACAAGTCATCAATACCGGTTTGCCCAATATCCGGAGCCCGACCAATTTTCTCGGCGCCCGGCACCAGTGCCTTGATCTTCTCGCCGCCCATGACATCGCCCACGATGCTTTTTTGCGCGTTGGTCAAGGCCCGAAAATCCATCAGGGGGATGCCGTTAGGGTTGAACTGCCCACCATGGGCCACCAGCTTCTCGAACTTGGCCAGACCGGCCATTGCCTCAAGCCCTTCCGCCCCCACCTTGATCCCGGTCTTCGCCAAGGCAACCCCACCCTTGGCCGCCCCACCAACGCCCGTGGCGATGCTGCCGACTTGCCAGACGAGTTCACCCAAATCCTGGCCCAGTTGCACGGCGCGGTCGTCGCCGCCCTTTTCCAGGGCGTCTTTGACGCGGTCGATTTTGGCGTTGAGTTCATTGACTACGCCGTCGCCGAACTGCTTGCGGGCCTCGGGATCGTTGACCAAGGCTTTGAGGCCGTTGAGCCCGTCAACAGGATGCAGGAGGAATTGCGCTAGGCCCTCGACGTCGCTCCAACCCGCCTGCACCAAGCCTTTGCCCACGCCGAAGCGAGTCAGTACGTCTTGTTTTTGATTGATGAAGGCCCATTTGGCGATCACTTGCAGTTTGGCCGCCGGACCGACGGCCTCTGTGTATTCTTTGTCGGCCTGGACCAGTTGCTGGGTCGCCAGCCAGTTGTTGTCCACCGCTGCGCCTGCCGCACTGTTGGCGGTGGCGGCATCCAGTGAGGTGCTGGTGGAGGCAAGCCCGGTGACCAAACTGATGATCAGGTTACGCTTGGCTTCGCGCTGTGCTTCGCTTTCGTTGGGGCTGGCTTCGGAGAACAAGCCGGTGAGCAAGCTCGACGCCGCCGCGCCCGCTGCACCGCTGCCACAGCTCTGACTGCTGGCCGCAGCTCCCGCGCAGGCGACGATGCCGTGCAGGGCTGCGTGCAGGGGTGAGCCTTCGGTGAGTTTGCCGTCCGCCACCAGGTCGCCGATGTAGCTGGCGCCCTTCTGTTGCACGTAATTGACCACCAGCCCCTGAACGAACGCGCTGTTGCTGCCACTGATGTTGCCGCTGGCGGCACCCACCAATGCGGTAGTGATCTGGCGGTAGGTGCCGCCCGCTCCCCAGTTGTCGGCGATGCCGCGGGCTTCTGCGTTCAGCTGCTGGGCGCTGTTGAGTAACGCCAGGCGTTCGGTGTCGGTCAATTGGGCGTTGGAGTCGAGGGCCTTTGCTTGCGCATCGCTGGCCTGTTGGCGTTTGAGGTCGACTTCCTTGGCCTTGTTGGCGAGCAAGGTGCTGGCTTCGTTGGCGAACGCCCCCACAATCTCGAAACCGGCACGGATCTCGTCTTCGTCGAAAATCGGCTTGAGCGCGTTGCTGGTGTCGCGGTCGCTGGAAACGTCGCGGTTGAGGCTGGCGATGGTTTGTTCGGCGCTCTGGCCGGTGCGCTTTTGTTGCTCGGCGTCGTTGGTAATGACGATGGTGCCGCCACTGATGCCGCTGCGGGTGACGCTGCTGGCGTTATCGCTGGCGCTGATGGCAATCGGCATAGTGGCGCCGATGTCATTTTCATTCTTCGGCAGGTCGGTGCCTGGGGTTTGCGCGGCGCCGCTCTGGGCGGTGCCTTGCTGGTCCTTGCCGACTTCCCGGTAGCCGCCGCCGAGGCTGACGGTGCTGGCGTCGTACTCGGCTTTGTTTTTGATGTCACGGCTGGTGAGGCTGGCGGAGACCAGACGATTTTTGCCGTCCTGCACGGCCTTGTCGCTGCTGGCGATGACCCCGCCGATCAGGTCGGTGTTGCCACCCACGCGGATGTCGAAGCCATCGTCCCCGGCCTTGATGCCTGACTGTTCGGTAACGCTGGCATAGTCGGAGTCGATATCGGTTGCGCCGAAGCTGCCGCTGGCACGTTCCAGCTTCACGGATACGTCCTTTATTTGAGTATGGGCATGGATAGCCCTTTATTTTGGGCTGTTGTAGATCATGTTATAGGGGAATCAAAAAAGGCTTACGGGGTTTTGGGATATGTCCTACATGCTGCTTATGCGCGTGATCTGGAGGTGAGAGCTAGGGTGCAAAAATACACAACGGCGGGTGCCGATGGTTAAGCCTTAGTGGCGGAAGGTTGTGCAGGTATTTCAGTCATCGAAGCATTCGGTGGGTTAGAGCGACGGTGTCTTTGTAGGATCGGTTGAGCGATGCGTCGGTCTTTTCTGTAGGATTTTTCGTAGACAGGTGTAATGGCCACTCAGTATCGTCCGAGGGTTTTCAACCCTCGGCGATTGTATGAGCGAAAAGAAGAAAGACAGCGACTGGAGCGTTTCTGAGATTACGGCGGCGGTTGATGCCTATCTGAAGATGCTTGAGCTAGAGCTAAACGGCCAAAAATTCAACAAGGCACATGAAAATCGCGTACTGCGTGAGTCGGCCTTGTCGACCCGCACCAAAGGCTCGGTCGAATTCCGAATGCAGAACATTTCTAGAGTTCTGGTGACGATGGATCGGAATCCTATCAAGGGATACAAACCTGCCAAAAACGTTGGTTCGAATGTTGAACAGTTAATTCGAGCTGCACTAACTGAAAGGGGCATTCAGCCTGGTGACCCCTCCGCTCCGACAGCCGACGAAGAAACGCTAGAACGCCGCACGGTTGCGCTTCAGAAGCAAAAGATAAAGGAACCGCCGAAGGGCATTCTGAAACCGAAGCGAGCATCAAGCTCAAGCGCGGTATATGTTCGTGATCCAGAAGTCAGAGCCTGGGTTCGAAATGAAGCCGAAGGCCATTGCGAAGGTTGTGGCGAGCCCGCTCCATTTCAAAAACTTGGTTTGCCTTTTCTGGAGGTTCACCACGTAAAGCCACTCGCCGAGAAAGGTTCAGACCGCATCACCAACGCTGTAGCGTTGTGTCCGAACTGTCATCGGAGCTGCCACCATTCCGACGAGAAAACTGAGTTCACAGCGTTACTCTATAAGCGGGTCGCTCGGCTAATTCCCGAGTAACCAGATTGAATGCTGTCCGTGGCGAGGGAGCGATGGACTTGATCGCTGCGGTGTTTTTGAGAATCGCGGGCAAGCCCGTTCCCACAGGTTTGGATTGTTGCCACAGGTTTTGCGCCGCGCTGAAAACAGTCAGTGCAACCCACCCCGCCTCCCGCTATTAATACCTTTCCCCACTCAAGGACCCGAGCCCGCCATGAAATTCGACCTCGCCTACTGCCTCAGCCTCGACGACAAGCTGTCGATCTATGACGTGCGCGATTTGAATTTCGACGAGACGATGGAGTTCGATTCCGCCAAGGAGCATTTCCAGTGCCCCAACGATGCCTGCCGTTTGGCGTTTGATGCGACCAACGTGTTGGGGACGTTCAACGCCAAGAATGTGAATTACGTGCGCACGCCGCACTTCAAGAACATGCCCAGCACGCGGCATGTCGAGGGTTGTCCTTATGTCAGTCTGAAGACGCCGGCGTCGGGCCTGGAGGTGGATGGTGCGGAATCGGATGACAGTCGGGAGGAGCATTTCCCGTCGGAGTTGTTGCTGGCTCGGCGTGAGTATGTGCGTAAGCCGTCGAACCCGGTGATGGCGGCGGGTGTGATGCGGGACGATCCGAAACCCCCTTCAGCGGCCAGCGACGTCGAGCAGCCGAGCCGGGAGTCGGCGCCGGACAAGACCAGTGTCTTCGCCCATCCGGTGGAGTGTTTTGTGTCGAACTTCGAGGACAAGGAGCTGCTCAAGCGCATGCCGCTGAAGATTGGCGAGCACACGGCACCTTATGGGTCGTTCTTTAAGAAGATCGAGTATCTGCAGGACAACAAGGGGTTGATTTACTGGGGCAAGATCAAGGAGATCAAGGATTACACCCAGAGTTTTCGCATCGATTTCGAACAGAAGGTCTGGTTCAAGCAACCGGACGAGGCGAAGAAGAAGCCTTACTTGGTCAACGTTTATTTGAGCAAAAAGCTGATCGACAACTACCGCAAGCGCAAAGCGTTCCTGGAAGAGATCAAGCACGCCATCGACAGTGATGCCGAGTTGTTTTGCTTCTTTTATGGCGTGACGCCGGAGTTGAAGCAGGTGCCGAGCAAGAAAAACCCCGAACAGACGTTCGGGGTGTTCAGTGCCAATATTGAGAACCTGGATCACTTCATTATTCGGGAAGCGCCGGGGTTGGCGGGTAAGTAACCCAACCTCAGGGCAGTTGCAGCGCTACGCCACCGGGGTGTTGCTTGATGAGGCTGTAAGGCAGGACGCTCCATTCAACATGCCCACAAGAAGCGGCTACATGGGGAAATGAAGGTTCTAGCTTGATACCTTTTTCGGTGAAGTGCCAAGACAGGAAACGCCACGGATCTTCGTCACTGTAGGCACAATCCTCATCGCTGGTCATTTGATCCGGATAAAGTTTACTGAGCTGCGCCACCAGCCAGGGCGCGAACTCGTTGGAGCGGTACGCGGAAAACGCGGTGAACGTGTCAGGTGACTGATCGCTTTCACCGTAGAGTTCTTCGTAATGCAGCGGTTTTCCCTCCCCTACCCAAAGAACATCTTCAAGCTCCAGGGGTTTGCCGGTCTTGGCATCGAGGTTAAGCGGTACATCGTTCTGATCCGGATAAGGGCCGCCACAGCTGTACTCCGTACCGATGTTCACACTGATGACCGAAGGCGTCATCAACAACGGTTTGATCGTTTGGTGGTAGAAGTTCACACCACCGCCGGCGAGACATCCGTAATAGCCCACCACTTCCTGCCACAAGCGCCCCATCAACTGTTGATTGATACGTTGACGCTCTTCGGTGGTGTAGCCCGAAATGACTTCAAACAGCGTCGTCTTTGTTTGCGGCTCGCTCCACCATTGCAGTGAGTAGCCATTGAACGCTTCTGTCTTTCCTGGTTTGAGCGTCATGCCTTGAAGGCGCAGATATTCGTACGGATCAGTTTCATGGAGTCTGGCGAGGTAAGGCAGAGTACCGGCAGGCATTGCCGGCAGTTTGGCTTCCACCAATTCAATCTTCAGAGTTTTTCCTTCGTCGTTGCTCCAATCCCCCCAAAATCTTTTGGGCTCGATGTTCAGATGAATTTGAGGCCGAGGTGCTTTCTCTCCATAACGCTGCTCTCCCTCGTCGAGAACTAGCATCGCCCCTTCCTTCTTGCCGCTGAGCACCAAGTCCTTGCGGTACTTCTCATAGAAATAGCGACCACTTATGTTTTCAGCGCTAGCAGTACTCACCTCCAGCACGATTGGCATCTTGCCCAGCGTGCCGGTGAACACCCGTCTCCCGGCTTCGGCATGAGCCGTGGAACACAACATGAGTAACAGCGCGACTGGCGCCAGGCGTAACAATCCTTTGAGCATTGATCGATCCCTGAATGAGCTGGAAACAGCGCCGGACAGATTGAATGCGGCGCAGGTTGAATGAGGATAGATTATGGCGAGGTTGCGCGGGGGGAATCGAGCTTCATTGCACCTTACTTCTGCATCAGGCTGAGCAACACCAACACCAGCAAACCAACATAAACCCGCGCATGCACCCGATCCGGTATCCGCCCAATCCACGGCGTGGCCAACCGAATCCCCATCAGCGACCCAACCGTCAGCACCACAAACGCCAGCACATCCACATAACCCACAAACCACGTCCCCAGATCAAACTCGGAAAATCCCGCCATCGCCATGTAAGTCAGCGTCCCGGCCAACGCCACAGACAAGCTCAACGGATTAGCCATGGACGTCGCCTGAGACATGCTCAGCCCACAACGCCGAAGCAACGGCACGGTCATGACGCTACCGCCCACACCAAGAAACGTGGCGATAGCACCAATTCCCACACCGCCGCCAGATACTTCTGCCCTATCCAACATCCGTGGGATGACAGCGTCAGACTGCGTAAGAAAACCGCGTCTGAACAAACAATCCAGAATGGTCACGCCCAGGTAAACGATGAAGGCGAACCGGATCAGCTCACCACTCGCCCACATCGCGGCAACGGCTCCGACAATCGCGCCGAGGCCGATGAACCCACCCAACGGCCACAGATAATGACGAATGAGATGACCGGCGTGGTGATGCTTTCTGGTGGCGATCAGGGCATTGACGATCATCACGCAGGTCGAGGTAGCCACGGCGATGTGCATCGCCGATTGGCTGATGGGGTCGTCGGTGCCGTGGCTGGTGGTGAGCATGCGGTACAGCAAGGGCACGACGACGAAGCCGCCGCCGAAGCCGAACAGCACCGCGGTAACGCCGGTCATGCAGCCGAAGAGTGCCAGCAAGAGGTAGAAGAACATCGCGCATCGTCCGTAGGTTGAGAGTGGTCGACGATAGAGCGACGGGGCTTGGCCTGCTTCAGCAAGTCAGCCAATAATGTTTGCGTTTACGCCAACCCTTGGGTGCCGCTCGATGCGCAATGTTTCGATTGATCTGCTGGACGACACGCCACGACCGGTGGTGGCCATCGGCACGGATTACTCCGACGGTCATCGGTTGCCGCGCCATACCCACCGACGGGCGCAGTTGTTGTACGGCGCCACCGGGGTGATGCAGGTGAGTACGCACGACGGCAATTGGGTGGTGCCGCCGCAACGTGCGGTATGGATTCCGCCGGGGGTGGCGCATGAGGTGTTGATGCTGGGGGTGAGTACCCGCAGCGTGTATATCGAACCGGGGGCGGTTGATCTGGGAAACCGCTGCCAGGTGATCAGCGTTTCGCCGTTGATGCGGCATTTGCTGATGGAGGCGGTGGAGGTTGCGCTGGAGTACGACGAGACCGGGCGTGACGGTGCTCTGATCGACTTGTTGCTGCATGAGCTGGCTCGTAGCACTCATTTGCCGTTGCACATTCCGTTGCCCATGGATTCGCGTCTGCTCGGGTTGTGTCAGACGTTTCTCCAGCAACCGAACGCTCATCAATCGCCACAACAATGGGCCGATCAGTTGCATATCAGCCTGCGTACTTTCAATCGCCTGTTCCGCCAACAAACCGGGCTGAGTTTCAGCCAATGGCGACAGCGGGCCTGTGTGGTGCTGGCCTTGGCGCGGCTGGCAGTGGGCACGCCGGTGACGCGGATTGCCCTGGATTTTGGCTACGACAGCCCGGCTGCATTTTCGACCATGTTTCGTCGTGTGCTGGGGCAGGCCCCGTCCGTTTGGTTGGAGGGGGCGAATGACCACTAAAGCTTATCGCGCGCCTGTAGGAGCGAGGCTTGCCCGCGAAGAATGCACCGCGGCTTTTCAGGTATTACGCGTCATCGTTCTTCGCGGGCAAGCCTCGCTCCTACAGGTTCTGCACTAGGCGCGTGATTGTCTTGACTGCCTTGTTCTGACAGCAACTCAAAACTCTGCTCCTTCACATCCTGGGAATTCAGGCCGATTTGCACCCGGAACTCGCCAGGCTCGGCGGTGTATTCCAATTGGGCGTTGAAGAACTTCAAGTCGTTCTCATCAATGCTGAAGTGGACTGCTTTCTCCTCGCCGGCCTTGAGCATGATTTTTTGAAAGTTTTTCAGTTCTTTGACCGGACGGGCGACGGAGCCAACGACATCGCGGATATACAGCTGAACCACTGTTTCGCCGTCACGCTGGCCGGTATTTTTCACCATGACGCTGGCGACGAGGTTGTCGGTCTTGTTCAGTGTGGTCGAAGACAGGGACATGTCGGTCAGGCTGAAATCGGTATAGCTCAGCCCATAGCCGAAGGGGTAAAGCGGCCCATGGGATTGATCGAAATATTGCGACGTGTAGTTGCGAAGCGCACCCGGCAGGTACGGGCGGCCGGTGTTCAGATGGCTGTAGTAATTGGGGATCTGCCCCACGGAACGTGGAAAGGTGATGGGTAATTTGCCGGACGGGTTGTAGTCACCGAACAATACATCGGCAATGGCGTTGCCTCCCTCGGAGCCGCTGTACCAGGTCTCCAGGATCGCATCGGCCTGTTTCTGCTCTTTGCCGATGGAAAGCGGCCGGCCGTTCATCAATACCAGTACCAGCGGCTTGCCGGTAGCTTTCAGGGCGGTGATCAATTCACTCTGGCGCCCAGGCAGATCGAGGCTGGTTCGACTGGCCGCTTCATGGGACATGCTACGGGGCTCGCCCACCACGGCAATCACAACATCGGCTTGCTGTGCAGCCTTGACGGCTTCGTCAATCATCTCTGCTGCCGGGCGAGGGTCGTTGGCGATTTCGGACACTCCCTGGTACTCCAGGTATTTAACAACCTCCTGATCCTCCTCGAGATTGGCTCCTCGGGCATAGATCAGCGAGCCCTGCTTCATCGCGCTTTTCAGCCCGTCGTAGATCGTCACCGATTGCGCGGGCACACCGCTTGCCGACCAACTGCCCATGATGTCTACGGCACTTTTTGCCAACGGGCCGATGAGCGCAATCGTGCCTTCCTTTTTCAGCGGCAAGAGCCCGTTTTCATTCTTCAATAACACCAGTGTCTTGCGTGCCACTTCACGGGCCTGCGCTCTGTGCAGACGATTTTCGGCGTTGTTATCAGCAGCACTTTCACTGGCAGCGCCGAGGCGCCGGTAAGGGTCTTCGAACAGCCCCATGTCGTACTTGGCACCCAGGACTTCCCGCACCGCGTTATCAATATCGTTCTGGGAAACAGCGCCAGACTCAAGCAGCCCCGGTAACTCCGGGCCATAGGAGGAGTCGTTCATGCTCATATCAATGCCGGCCCTGATGGCGAGCCTGGCCGCTTCGCGAGGATCCCTCGCAACACCATGCTGAACCAGATCGGTTACCCCGTTATGGTCGCTGATGACCAGTCCCTTGAAGCCCCACGCTTTGCGAAGCAGGTCTTGCATCAACCATGTATTGGCCGCTGCCGGCACACCATTTATCGAGTTAAGCGCCGCCATGACGGCTCCAGCGCCACCCTCGATCGCCGAACGATAAGGTGGCAGATAGTCCTGGTACATCCGGGCCAGGCCCATGTCGACGCCGTTGTAGTCGCGCCCCCCCTCGACAGCCCCATACAACGCAAAGTGTTTGGCGCTGGACATGATGCTGTCGGCGGCGTTCAGGTTTTGGCCCTGGTAGGCCTGGACCATCACTCTGGCAATCCGCGAAACCAGATAGGTGTCTTCACCGAAGCCTTCGGACGTTCGCCCCCAGCGAGGATCACGGGCGACATCGATCATCGGTGCAAAGGTCATATCGATACCGTCCGCACTGGCTTCTTTCGCCGCCGTTCGACCGGCCAACTCGATGGCGTCCATATCCCAGCTGGAGGCCAAGGCCAGGCCGATGGGAAAAATGGTTCGATGACCGTGTATCACGTCCCAACCGAAAAACATCGGTATTTTCAGGCGGCTCTGTTGAGCTGCATCCTGCATGGGGCGGTTTACGTAACGGCTTACAGAGCCATACGTCCCTCCGATGCGCCCGGCAGTAATCTCCTGGCGAATCCTTTCGGGAGTCATGTTTTCATCGATAGCGATCAGCCGCAGTTGGCCGATTTTTTCGTCGAGGGTCATCTGATTGATGAGGTTGGTGACAAAGGCATCTTTGTTTGGCGATGCCGTATTGGCCAGGACAGGCAGAGTTGTAAAGCTGATCAGGGCACATAGCAGACGTAGTCTTTTCATGATTCCCTTCCCCGCATAACGCTGTGGCGCACTGCTTTTGAAACGCCACCTTTCCTGCATTGAAGATCAGAAAGCTGACGTTCAATCATTTGGAGCGTTCAGGAAACCGCCTAGAGATAGCGTAGTCGGTCCAACGCCCCTGTCTGAGCGAAAAAAGAGAATCGATCAAAAAATGAGTTTGATCCGGGCGAAAAACAACTGTACAAAAACACAGTATTTTTTTGAATCGCCACGCTCGAACCCCGGAGAAAACCATGGCCTCTCTTGCAATGAAAATCACCCTGGAACGTATCGCCCTCTTCCAGTTCACCCCCGCCCACTGCGCCCAGGCCCGAGCGATGCTGGGCTGGAGTGTGGAAGAGTTGTCCGAGGAATCCGGGGTTTCCGTTGACGCCATTCAGCGATTCGAAGCTGGGCGTGATGTGCTGGATGTCACGCGACTGGCGTTGGCGTATCGGTTTGAGTCGCAAGGTCTGGTGTTCTTCCCGGGGTTTGCACCGGGCAGAGGGATGAATGTGAAAGGGGCAACGCCGGATCCGGTGGGGCGGGCAGATTATGCGATGGTTGAGTGAGGTTTCAGCAGATGCAGGCCAAAGCCGAACACGTCATGAAGATAGGCATGCTCCTCCAAACCGGTCATCTGAGTCAGGCTGAGGCTGCGCAAAGGCTCGGATTGTCTGAGGAGGAACTGAACGAGATACTCCAAGGAAGATTGCACGATTTGACCGTGGCAAAGATCTCGGAGTATCTCAACCTGCCAGTGGACGAACGCAGATAGATCGGTTGGTAAACCCGGGCCGCTTGCACGGCAAGCGGCCCGGTCGCACATCATCAAGCGTTCTGAGCCGCCACCTGATCGTTTACGCCTTCCACCCCCAACCACCACGCACTGCCACGCTGCGGATACATCACATTGAACGCCTCGCCCATCTGCGGCGTGGTGATCGACACGCTCCGCTCCCAGGCCAATGCCAGAATACGGTCGAAGGGTTCGTACCAGGCGTGCATCGACAGGTCGAAGGTGCCGTTGTGGATCGGCAGCAACCAGCGCCCTTTAAGGTCTATGTGCGCTTGCAGGGTTTGCTCGGGCTGCATGTGAACGTGAGGCCACTCGACGTTGTAGGCGCCGGTTTCCATGAGCGTCAGGTTGAACGGGCCATACTGTTCGCCAATACGTTTGAAGCCATCGAAGTAGCCGCTGTCACCGCTGAAGAAGATTCGCGTATCGCCATCGATCATCACCCACGACGCCCAAAGGGTGCTGTTGCCGTCGAACAGGCCACGACCGGAAAAGTGCTGCGAAGGTGTGGCCACGAATTGAAGGCCATCGACCTCGGTACCCTCCCACCAATCCAGTTGCCGTATTTTACTGGCATCGATGCCCCACTTGATCAGGGTGTCGCCCACGCCCAGCGGTGTGAGGAAGTATCGCGTCTTGTCCGCCAGCTTGAGGACGGCTTGATGATCGAGGTGGTCGTAGTGATCGTGGGACAGGATCACCGCTTCAATCGGCGGCAGGTCTTCGAGGCTGATGGGCGGCTGGTGGAAACGCTTGGGGCCGGCCCATTGCACCGGCGAGGCGCGTTCGGCGAAGACCGGGTCGGTGATCCAGAATTTGTCTCGCAACTTCAGCAAAACCGTGGAATGGCCGAGGCGATAGGCGCTGTGGTTGGGCGCGGCGATCAACGCTGCCTGGGTCAGGGTTTGCACCGGAACAGGGGCCGACGGCCGGGTGTCGCGCGGTTTATGGAAAATGAGGTTCCACAGGATGCGCAAGGTTTTGCGAAAGCCTTCGCGCTGCACCGACGCATGGTTTCGGTACTGCCCTTGAGCCTGTCGAGACGCTACAGGCGTTGAGGCGTTATTCGCTGGGGAAGTTGAAGTGGCCATGACTGAATGACTCCAGAAAAACCGCACAATTCACGATTTTCCGCTTGGGAGGATAAATGGCCAAAGCACGCACGCATCAGCCGGAGATTCTTTTTCACTGGACAGGATTAACAAAACATTACACTGCACAGTGTAGTTTCTAGGTTGCATCAAAGCCGATCACAAGTAAACTGCCAAGTGTAATTCTCCATCTCTCTCTGCCGAAGCGTACTTATGACAGCTCCACAGCGCCTCACCGACCGAAAACGCGAAGCCATCATCCAGGCAGCGATTGCCGAATTCCGTACCCACGGTTTCGACATCACCAGCATGGACAAGATCGCCGCCACCGCCGGCGTGTCGAAGCGCACTGTGTACAACCATTTCCCGAGCAAGGAAGAATTGTTCGCCGAGATCCTCAATCAGTTATGGGCACGGGTGACGGCCGAACAGGAAACGGCCTACCGCCCTGACCTGCCCCTGCGCGATCAGTTGCGGCTGATATTGCTGGCGAAGCTGCAGATACTGGCCGATGACAATTTTCTCGACCTGGCACGGGTGGCGATCGCCGCCGCCATTCATTCTCCCGAGCGTGCGCAAAACATAATCGCCCGCATGGGTGAGCGTGAAGAAAGCCTGACCGTGTGGATTCGCGCCGCCCAGACCGATGGCCGTTTGAAACCGGTCGCGCCTGAGTTTGCCGCGCAACAGATGCAGGGATTGCTCAAGGCCTTTGCGTTCTGGCCACAGATCTCCATGGGTCAACCGGGCCTGTCGCCCGAGACGCAGCACACCGTGATGGAGTCGGCGCTGGACATGTTCCTGGCGTGTTATGAGTTCTGAATCGCGCTGCAAAAAATGACAATGTCCGCCGTTCTATCGCTGACCGGTTGCTCTGAAAAAGAACACGGCAATGTGTTTCAGAATGAAACTGGCGCCGGAGCTATAGTGAGCCTCAGTCCCTGCAGCCTTCAGAGAGCATCATGAGCACTCCAACCAGCGAAATCGAAACCGAACCCACCGGCCCCATCGATCACCTGCGCTTCCATCGCGCTCACGCTCACCTCGCACCGACTTTCGGAACCGACCGCTTTGCCCTGCGCGCCGAGGCCTTTGCGCGGTTCTTCGGCACACCGACTTTTCTCGGCGCCCAGACCCTGATTGTGATGGTCTGGATTGGCCTGAACCTGTCCGGCGTAACCCAATTCGATGTGTACCCATTCATCCTGCTCAACCTGGCGTTCAGCCTGCAAGCGGCCTACGCCGCACCGCTGATTCTGCTGGCCCAGACGCGTCAGGCGGCGCGGGACAAAGCCCAGTCAGACGCCGATGCGCGCCATCGCGAAGCCTTGGCCATCGCTAACAGTGAACGTCAGGCCCAGGCCGCGCGAAACACCGCGCAGCTGAAGGAGCTGCTGGAGCAAAACACCCGGCTCACCGAAATCACCAAGACCCTGACCGAGCGCATCGAAAGCCTGACCTCGGAAATGCACCAACACTTCATCGGCAAGGAACCACCGAAGGCTTGATCCGACTCAAGGCAACTTCAGCGTCCGCCCCAATTCATCGAACAACGCCACCACCGAACGCAACGCACGACAGTCCTGGCGGGTCAGTAGCCACAGTGCAGTGTCGTAACCGTGCAAAGGCTCGGTCAACGGTTGCAGTTCGTCACCGATGAGGAAGTCCGGCAATGCCGCGACGCCCAACCCCGCCCGCACCAACTCGGTCACCGACAACATGCTGTTGCAGCGATAACCGGGTGTCACGCCAGGTAACTGCTGACGCCGCCACGCGACGGTGGGGTGATCAGGCAGGAAGTCGTCCGGGGCGATCCAGGTCAATGAGGCCAGGTCGTGGGAATCGACCGATTGCAGATAAGCCGCACTGGCACAGACCCGGTAGGAAATGTCCGCCAAACGCCGGCCGACCAGATGCTCGGGCGGTGTGCGGGTCAGCCGCAAGGCGATGTCGGCATCGCGGCGGCTGAGGTTGGCGAAGTCGTTGGAAGTGCACAATTCAATGGTCAGCGCCGGATAGGACGGCATGAACCGCGTCAGCGCCGGCAACAGCAAACTTTGCAGGACTGAATCGGTGCAAGTCAGGCGCACGGTGCCGCTGATGACTTCACCCCCCTGTTCCACACCAATGCGCGCCGCCTCCAGCGCTTGTTCGGCGCGCTCAGCCTGTTCGGCCAGGGTCTGCGCCAGGGTGGTCGGCAGGTAACCGGCGCGGCTCTTTTCGAACAATTGCTGGCCCAGCGCGGCTTCCAGTCGGCGGACGGCGCGAAATACCGTCGAAACGTCGACCTTCAACAACGCCGAGGCCCGGGCCAGAGAGCCGCCGCGCACCAGGGCGAGGATCAGGGACAGGTCCGGGTAATCCAGTCGATAGTGCACCGATGCATTGATCACTTGGGATAACGCCAATATTGATTGCGTGAACGCCAATCTATAGTGAGTGCCAGGAATCAACAAGCGTCGAGATCACTCATGGAAACCAGCGCCATCCGCATCGCCCTGATCGGCGACCACGACCCACAGGTCACCGCCCACCAAGCCATCCCCATCGCCCTCGGCATGGCCGCCGAGCACACAGGCCAGAACATTCAGTTTCAATGG
Source organism: Pseudomonas frederiksbergensis (assembly GCF_017114915.1). Taxonomy (GTDB): domain Bacteria; phylum Pseudomonadota; class Gammaproteobacteria; order Pseudomonadales; family Pseudomonadaceae; genus Aquipseudomonas; species Aquipseudomonas frederiksbergensis_I. The sequence continues at coordinate 47,757 of NZ_JAAUOE010000031.1, read as the reverse complement.
CTGGCCACCGACCGCATCAGCGCCGATACGCCGCTGGATAACTTCGATGGTTTCTGGTGCGTGCCCGCCAGCCCTTATCGCGATATGGACGGCGCGTTACGGGCGATCCGCTTTGCCCGGGAACAGCAGCGACCGTTCCTCGGCACATGTGGCGGCTTTCAGCACGCAGTACTGGAATTCGCCCGCAACGTTCTAGGCTGGAAAGATGCCGAGCACGGCGAGACATCGCCTGACGCGACTCGGGCGTTACTCACGCCGCTGACCTGTGCGCTGGTGGAAGCCGTCGACAGCATTCATTTGGTTGAAGGTTCGTTGATCGCCAAGGCGTACGAAAGTGTTGATATTCGCGAGGGATATCGCTGCCGTTATGGGGTGAATCCCGAGTTTGAACGGGAGCTACTGACGCAACAGTTGCACGCGGTTGGCCACGATTCGGCGGGGGATCTGCGGGCGGTGGAGCTAATGGATCATCCGTTCTTTGTCGCGACGCTGTTTCAACCGGAACGCGCCGCGCTCAAGGGGATTCTGCCACCGCTGGTCCGGGCGTTGATCGAGGCCTGTGCGAGGCAAAAACCATGATCGCCCAGACACCGGCAACACCTTACTACGCGGTGATTTTCACCTCGCTGCGCACCGAAGGCGATCACGGTTACGAACAGGCCGCCGAACGCATGGTGGAACTGGCCCGTGAGCAACCCGGCTTCCTGGGCGTGGAATCGGCCCGGGGTGCGGATGGGCTCGGGATTACAGTGTCCTATTGGGCCAGCGAAGCGGCGATCCTGGCCTGGAAGCATCATCCCGAGCACAGCGCGATTCGTGAGCGCGGGCGGTCGACCTGGTATTCGTCCTGTCATACGCGGGTGTGCAGGGTTGAGCGGGCCTACGCGTTCAATCAGTAAATACCCCGCACCAGACTCCTCACCGCCGTAATCTGCGGCACATCCCGCCGATTCATGTACACCCGCAACGGCTCGGTAATGTTGATCCGGTCATCGATGTTCTGATCCAGCAACAACTGGATCAGTTCGCGCTTGAGGGTCATGGTCTGCTCCGGTCCCGGCGCCCAGACAAACTCGCTGACAGGAATAATGCCGTCGTCGGCCACGTCCATGCCGAAGGCGTCTTCGCTGAAGCGCACGAGGTAGTGACCGGTCTTGCGATTGAGACCGACGAAGCCTTTGAGTTGGTCGGCGGCCTGGCAAATGAGCTGGGAAGTGATGCGCATGGTAAACCTCACAAAAGGTCGCAAAGGACCGGTGATCATTGGTTTACACGCAGGGCGAGCGAGCAGGTTTCCCTCTGCCGGGGAAACTTCAGGGGCCAAGAGTACTGCAAAGCACCGCACAGAAGCGCAGAAAAAAATCTCCTATAAATACGTTTATGTCGGTCTGACGATAGCGCGAGCGGCGCTCACTTGTTAAAAGATACGTCTTTGAAAACCCATCGCAAAAGGACTTCGAGCATGCCTGTCACCTTCACCAAGAGCGCCCTGCTGCTGAGTCTGTTGCTCGGCCTCGGCCAGGCACAGGCCGCCAGCGAGCCAAGCCCCACTGCCCTGGCGACCCGCCTGGGCATTCCGCACCCGGCGGTGATCGCCCACCGCGGCGCGTCGTTCGATGCACCGGAATCCACCGCCGCGGCCTACAAACTGGCCCGCGACCTGGGTGCCGACTACCTGGAACTGGACCTGCAGCGCAGCAAGGACGGCGTGCTGTTCGCCCTGCACGACAACAACCTGCAACGCACCACCGACGTCGCCAGCAAATTCCCTGAGCGCAAGGACAGCCCGGCCAACGAATTCACCATTGCCGAGCTCAAGACCCTGGATGCCGGCAGCTGGTTCAATACGGCTTACCCGGATCGTGCGCGTCCGGGCTACGCGGGCCTGAAGATCCTGACTCTGGACGAAATCATCGACATCGCCCAAGGCAATCCGCTGCACAAGCCGGGCCTGTACATCGAAACCAAAGAGCCAAAGCAGTTTCCCGGCATCGAACGCGATCTCAAGGATAAATTGCAGGACCGTGGCTGGCTGAGCCCGGCCGGTTCCAAACTGGCAAAGAGCAATCTGGCGGTTGGCCAGGGCAAAGGCAAAGTGGTGCTGCAAACCTTCGAGAAGAGCAGCCTCGAACTGCTCGAGAAGGAAATGCCGCAAGTGCCGAAAATCCTGCTGTTGTGGGTGGGCGAAGGCAGCATCGAACCGAAATCCAAAGTGACGTTCGCCGAGTCCGGTGACAAGGACAAAGCGAGCTACTACGCCAAACAGGAACCGAAAGACAAAGCCGAATTCCAGCAATGGGTCGACTATGCCAAGACTCAGGGCGCTATCGGTACCGGCCCTTCGGCCGCACTGACCAAGGGTGGCGATCAGAGCTATTCGGACCTGGTGAAACCGTGGATGAACCAGTACACCCACGATCAGGGCCTGCTGGTGCACGTCTACACCGTCGACGATGCCGTGGATTATCAGAAAGTGGCGGATGCCGGGGTCGACGGCATCTTCACCAACCGCGCCAGCGAACTGCTGAAGTTCTATAAGCGCCCGGCGGCGGCGAGCGTTGCGCAGCTGTTGCAGAACAACGGGTACTGAGTGACACAAAACACCAAGTGGACGGGCCGCCTGTGGTTAGGGCGTGATTATGGCCTGATCCACGCAGAGCTGGGGCGCACCGCGCCCCATGCCCATTACGCCCATCAAGTGATCCTGGCCCCTGATCGACCGGTCACCGTCAGTCTCGACGGTGTGAACCAGACGGCCCATCGCCTGTTCATCCCCTCTCAAATCCGCCACTGCATTGTCGATTCACCGGATGCGGTGTTCACGGTCTATGCCGAGCCCTTGATGTTCGACGCACAGGCATTGCACAACGCCGTGTTCGACGCCGCCCTGTCCCTGGAAAGCCTCGACCACGCGGTTCGCCATTGCCCGCGCCGATCCCTTGGCGATCCTCGGATCGAACGCGCCTTGTCCGCCCTCGACAGATGGCTGACGACCAAGGTGCCAGGCAGCGCATTGGCCGCAGAGGCGCACCTGTCCTTGAGTCAATTGCAACGACTGTTCGCCAGCCAGCTCGGCCTGCCCGTGCGCAGGTTGGTGTTGTGGCGGCGATTGCGACTGGCGATGGTGCTGATTCTGGCCGGCAGCCCCGTGACCGATGCGGCGCACGAGGCCGGGTTTGCCGATTCTGCGCACTTCTCCCGGAGCCTGAAAAAGCTCTTCGGCGTGACCGCTCGCCAAGCGTTGCACCACATCGATCTGCGTCTACTGGCTTGATTCAACGCCGCAACGGCTCAGGCACCACGGGTTCTTTGCTCAACGACACCGGCCCGAACGGATCCAACAGTTGCGCCATATAGTCCCGAGGGAAGTCTGGGCGGCTGCCAATGCCCAGGTCGCCCTGACGGATTTCATAAGCCGTTGTGTAAAAACCGGTCCCCAACAGCCAGTCCCACAGGTTGAAGAACAAGGCGAAATTCACGTCGCCCGCCCGTCCATATTTCATGTGATGAAAGCGATGCACCGGCGCCCAGGCGAACACCCAACGCAAGTGCCCCAGCTGCATATCGACATTGGAATGTTGCAGCAGCAACTGGATGGCGATGGCGAATGCCAGCAGCGCCGCCACGTCTGACGGGATGCCCAGCATCAACAACGGCAACAGCCCCGTCGAGGCTTCAATGGCTTGATGCAACGGATGTTTCATCAAGCCATTAAAGCTGTACAGCCGTTGGACGCTGTGATGCACCGCATGCAGCCGCCACAACCATCGCACGCGGTGGCTGGCGTAGTGCATCAGGCTGAAGCCGGCGTCGGCAATGAACATCGCCAGCGCCAGTTGCAGCCACAGCGGCCAACCCCTTGGCCATGCACCGTCGAACGACAACAGCGCCACCAAACCCGGTAATGCCAGCAGACCCACGGCATTCAACGCCTCGTTCACCAGCGCATGCAGGATGTCTCGCCGGCGATCACCGGCCGAAAGGTTCCAGCAGGCTTCATAGGGCAACGCCCATTCGGCGGCGAACGCCACCGCCAATGCCGTGAGAAACAGCGGCAACAGCCATAGCGTCGACACTCCCACCAGCCACAACCCTGCCCCAATGAATCCCCCCCAGAACAGCGGCGCGTACAACCCGGCAACGATGAGTTTCATGTTCACCTCCATTGATCGAAGGTTCAGCATGGAAGCTGGCGACGGCAGGCACTTGAACAAACGACGCAATCGAAGTGGCGTTTTAAGGGTGAGTTAAGTTGCGGCGATTAATCTGAACTCACTTAAACAGCTCACCCTCTTAAAGCAATCCCCCAAGGAATGAACCGATGAAAACCTTAACTGCCCTGTTCACCGCTGCTGCCCTGACCCTCACCGCTGGCCTGGCCCTGGCTGACGTTCGCGTCGATCAGATCCCCGAGTTGGTCAAAAGCGGCAAGATCAAACCCCTGGAAGACATGAACCAGGCCGCCCTGAAGTTGCACCCGGGCGCCACGATTACCGACACCGACCTGGATAACCACTTCAACGGTTACGAGTATGAAGTCGAACTGCGCATGGCAGACGGCACCGAGTGGGACGTGGACTTCGATGCCACCACCGGCAAGGTTCTGAGCGACAAACAAGACAAGTGATTCAACTGCAAAAAGCCGCACGATCGTCGGGTCGTGCGGCTTTTTTGCATCCCGCGTCAGGCTAATCGCTGAAGTGACCAACGAAATCGCGCAAGCCCGCTAGAATCCCTCAAAACCATTCGGCATGTTGATGTAGAGAACGACGGATATGGGGCAAACAGCGGCAGCAGACATCGCCACAATTGGCCGGATCAGCGCGGTACCGGCGATGCTTCAGGTGATCTGTGAGTTGACCGGCTTGCGGTTCGCGGCGGTGGCCCGTGTCAGCGAAAACACCTGGACTGCCTGCGCGGTACTCGATCGACTGGATTTCGGTTGGCAGGTGGGCGATGAACTGGATCAGGTCTGCACGCTGAGCCACGAAATTCGCCAGGGCCAGCAGTCGGTGGTCATCGACAAGGCCAGTGAAGACCCGCTCTACCGTGACCACCACACACCCCGCACCTATCCATTCGAAAGCTACATTGGCGTGCCAATCGTGCGCACCGACGGACGCTTTTTCGGCACCCTTTGCGCCCTCGATTCCCATCCGGCGTCGCTCAAGTCCAGCACGATCCAGAGCACCATGGAGTCGTTCGCCCGGATGCTGGCGCTGCAGATCGACGCCGAAGAAAACCTGCAACGGACCGAAGCAGCGCTGAACAAGGAACGCAAAACCACCGAACTGCGCGAACAGTTCATTGCCGTGCTCGGCCATGACTTGCGCAACCCCTTGTTCGCCATCAGCGCCGGCGCCGAAATGCTCCTGCGCAAACTCAATGACCCGGCGAATGAACAACGGGCCCGGTACATCCTCACCAGCGCCCGACGCGCGACCAAACTGATCGACGATGTGCTGGACTTCGCGCGGGGTTCACTGGGCCGAGGCATCCCGGTAAACATCAAACCGTGCCCGGACCTGGCGGACGCGTTGCAGCACGTGATTACCGAGATCCGGAGCATTCACCCCAAACGTATCATTGAGTCGTCGATTGGCGACCTGAGCGACGTTCATTGCGATCGCGAACGGGTCGCGCAGTTACTGTCCAATCTGCTGGCGAACGCCGTTGTCCACGGAGACCCCGATGGCCCGGTCGAAGTCAGTGCGCAGGTCAAGGACGGGCACTTCGTGTTGAATGTGAAAAGCCAGGGGCTGATTGCCGAAGATGCGCTGCCGCACCTGTTCCAGCCCTACTCGCGACCGGTCGGCGGAGCACCGCAGACCGGCCTCGGGTTGGGGTTGTACATTGCCAATCAGATTGCGCAGTCACATGGTGGGAAGCTGGACGTAAAGTCAGAACCCTCACTGGGCACCGACTTCACATTCACACTTGCATTGAAGTAAAAAACACTCACTGCGTATTGGATGCCTCAGCAGGGGCTGAAGAAAAAGACGATTTGCTATCAAACACTACAGCCGTCATGTGAAAAGTCGGTGATTGGGATTTCGTCCCATCCAGATGCACAATTTCATACATAGCTACTGCGCCAGCAGACGTTTTAGCCAATGCCTCCTTGTCCAATTGGGTATGTATTGGGAAGAAATCACCAGGCCTATATTGGTGAGTGGCGACCCGTACGTCTCCTACCCATACGTTGATGACCTCACCTTCGACAGCAGTATCTCGCTGCGGAATAATAACTTTCGGAGACAACGGACTGGATTTGTCACTGTACACCGTCAACGTCTGACCACCGACAACTACCATGGGTTGCAGTTCTTCTTTCATGACTAACTCCTTGTGATAGGGCTGGCGTAGTTCAGTCACACCAGAGCGGCTATCAGACGTCACGATAAAAAACCTGTCTACTGTCAGAAATAACAGGTACCGCTGAAATCGGGTGCCTTGATCGCAAGTACCCGATCAACGGCACACCGACCTTAACAAGATGTACAACTGCGATGCTTAGGGATCAAGCGGTGGTGCTGACCACCGAACCCGACGTACTCCCCCCTCCTCCTGCAACAACGCCGCCGTCACCGTCTGCATCGCAGCCGACGTACACAACCCACTTCGCTAGGCGCTCAACCGCGCCGTCACTTCATTCAATTGCCCCGACAACCCATGCAGATTGTGACTGGCCGCTTCGGTGCGCTGCACGTTGTCCAGGTTGGTACTGGCGATGCTGGTGATTTCGGTGAGGTTGCGCGAGATGTCTTCGGCCACCGAAGTCTGCTCCTCGGCGGCGGTGGCGATCTGGCGGTTCATGTCGCGAATGGCTTCCACGGCATGGGTGATCCGCTCGAGCATGGCGCCGGCCTGGGTTACTTGCTCGACGCTTTGCTCGCTGCGCGACTGGCCGCTTTCGATGGCCTGGGCCGCGTCCACCGCACCGGTTTGCACGGTTTGAATGATCTGGTTGATCTCGATGATCGACGCCGCCGTGCGCTGGGCCAAGCTGCGCACTTCATCGGCGACCACCGCAAAACCGCGCCCGGCTTCACCGGCACGTGCTGCTTCGATTGCGGCGTTGAGCGCCAGCAGGTTGGTTTGTTCGGCGATGCCGCGAATCACTTCCAGCACTTTGCCGATGCGCCCGCTGTCTTCTTCCAGGCGACGGATGACCGTGGCGGTGTTGGCGATTTCGCCACGCATTTGGGTGATGGTGTGAATGGTGCCCTGCATGACTTTCTCGCCCTGTTGGGCGGACTGATCGGCATCGTCGGCCGCACGTGCCGCTTCGGCGGCGTGGCGCGCGACTTCTTGCGCGGTGGCGGACATTTCGTTCATCGCCGTGGCCACCTGATCGGTGCGGTTGAATTGCTCGTTGGTGCCGCTGGCCATGAGGCCGGCAATCGAATTCAGCTCACCGCTGGCACTGTCCAGGTCGGACGCACTGCGCTGCAAACGGTTGAAGGTTTCGGCGAGGAAATCGCGCAAGGTGTTGGCGGCCGTGGCCAGGTTGCCCAACTCATCCTGACGGGTGCTGGCCACGCGGTCGGCGAACCGGCCCTGGCTGAGTTGCGCTACGTAGTCGATCAGTTTGCGGATCGGTTCCACCAGATTGCGGTTGACCAGCCACAGACTCAACAGGCCAATCAGTAGACCCGACACCAACATCACCACGGTCCCCAGCAACACGGTGCGCTCGGCACTGGCGCTGATCAGCTTCGATTGCTCGCTGCCCTGCTTGCGCAACTCGCTGACCAGTTCGCTCATCTGCTCGCTGGCGGCACGGTCCATCCCCTTGACCGCGTTGTCGCCGGCCGTTGGGTCGGCACCGGACGCCACGTAGGCATCTCGGCCTTTCTGATACGCAGCGCCCAGCAGGCGATGCTCTTCACGCAGGCGTTCGATGCGAATTTTCAGTTGCGGTTCGATGCCCTTCTGCCCGGCCAGGTCACCGAGGATGCCCTGCACGTCGCGTTGGCGTTCCTCGAATTGCTTCCAGTATTTGTCCAGGTTCGCAGGCTCCTTGCCGCGCAACAGAACGTTCTTCCACTCCTGCACCTGCACCTTGAATTGCAGGTTGGCTTCATCGATCAACTGTGAGGTGTGCAACGGACCTTCGATCAGGTTCGCGTAGCTCTGAACGCCATTGGACAGAAAGTGAAAGCAGGCCAAAGCGATCAACAACATCGCCAACAGGCTGCCGCTCAACAGGGCGAGAATTTGTGCTCGCAGGGACTTTTGCAAAAACATCGAGGGATATCTCATGGCAGGGATGAAACACGCCTTACAGGCGTGCAAGGTGTCTGGACATCCCTGTCAGCGACGCTGGTTCACGACCAGAATCGAAAGATCGACATCAGCCTCATCGGCGGGCCAGAGCCTTTCTTTAGCCCCTCCCGACCACCGGTAGCAGGCGGATCTGCGGCGTTATCCAACCGTCACAAAACCTTCAAAAAACGTTGCGTATGATGGGGCTTAAGTGAACCTGTGAAACCCGTGACAGGCGCCTCCTCGCAGCGAGACTTCATGAACCACAGCATTGACCAACGCCATCGCGATTCCGATCTGTTCGGCCTGCTTTACGGTTTCAGTTTTCGCCCCGGCGAGCGCGGCCGAGAGATCGATTCGGCCAGGGCGTTGCACTGCCTGCAACAACCGGACGACGGTGACGAGTTTCTCTGGCTGCACCTGAACCTGGCCCATGCCGCGTGCGAGCGCGTTTCGCAAGCGACGCGATTATTAAACAGATCTCGGCGCTCGTTCCCACGCACCGCGTGGGAATGCATCCTTTGACTCGGCTGGAAACGCATCGTGGTGACGGTCGGCGAAAAAATCGGCGCTTCCGCAGTCAGCCGACCACAGCGCACATCCATGATCACTCCAACGCCCGTAACCGCCCCTCGATAAACCGCCGCTCCGGTACTTGCTGCGTCAATTCCAGCGCCCGCTCATACGCCGCCCGCGCCTCTTGCACCCTTCCCAACTGCCGGTAAAACTCCGCCCGCGCCGAATGTGCCAGGTGGTAATCCTGCAACTCGCCTCGCGCCAGAATCCCTTCGATCAACGTCAGCCCGGCCTGCGGGCCATCGCGTTTGGCCAGCGCCGCTGCGCGATTCAGCTCGATCACCGGCGACGGCACGGCCCGCAGCAGCACGTCATACAGACCGACAATCTGCGGCCAGTCTGTCTCCTGCGCCGTGGGCGCTTCGGCATGCACCGCGGCAATCGCCGCTTGCAGGCAATAAGGCCCGAAGCGCCGCGTCGTCAGCGCCCGCTCTACCAGTGCGCAGCCTTCGGCCATCAACTCGGCGTCCCACAACGAGCGATCCTGTTCATCCAACACAATCAGCTCGCCGCTCGATGAAGTCCTGGCCGGGCGCCGGGACTCATGCAACAGCATCAGCGCCAGCAGCCCCATCACCTCCGGTTCAGGCAACAATTCCATCAACAACCGGCCGAGGCGAATCGCTTCGCGCGTCAGGTCTTCGCGGGTCAGTTCGCTGCCGACAGATGCCGAGTACCCTTCGTTGAACACCAGGTAAATCACCCGCAACACACTGTCGAGCCGCTCGGGCAGTTCCGTCAGGGTCGGCACCTGATAAGGGATTTTCGCGTCACGGATCTTGGCCTTGGCCCGCACGATGCGCTGGGCAATGGTGGCCGGCGCCGAGAGAAAGGCCCGGGCGATTTCTTCGGTGGTCAGGTCGCAGACTTCGCGCAAGGTCAACGGCACTTGAGCGTCCGCCGCCAGTGCCGGGTGACAACAGGTGAAGATCAGGCGCAGGCGATCGTCTTCCACGTCTTCGTCACTCCAGTCGGCCTGTTCCAGCGCCTCCAGTTGAGCGATCAACATCGGCCGGGACGCATTAAAACGCGCACGCCGGCGCAACACATCAATGGCCTTGAAACGCCCGGTGGACACCAGCCAGGTGCGCGGATTGGCTGGCACACCGTCACGCTGCCAACGCTCGACCGCGACGAAGAACGCCTCGTGCAGCGCCTCTTCGGCGAGGTCGAAATCGCCGAGCAAGCGGATCAGCGTCGCCAGGATTCGCCGCGAATCTTCGCGGTAAACCTGCTCGACCTGCGCCCGTACCGCTTCGCCAGGCATCAGTCCTGGATGCCTTCAGCGGGCCTTCGTTGCACGGGTTGCGGACTCATGAAAGAACTCCTGTCGGGATTGTTGTTCAGGGATTCAACTGGCGAACGGGCCGCACCTCGACACAGCCAACCCGGGCCGCCGGAATGTTACCGGCGACCTGGAGGGCTTCATTGAGGTCCTTGGCGTCAATCAGGTAGAAGCCGGCCAACTGCTCCTTGGTTTCAGCGAACGGGCCGTCGGTGATCGACATTTTTCCGTTGCGCATGCGCACGGTGGTCGCGGTCTGCACCGACTCCAGCGCCTCGGCGGCGATCATCCGGCCGCTGCCCTGGATCGACTCGGCATAGGCCATGCACTCGGCGTCGTTGGGGCTTTCGGGTAACGAGTGCAACTCGTGCTCGTTGCTGTAGACCAGGCATAAATACTTCATGGGACTCTCCATTTCAGTCGGCTTTGCCGTGACCGAACTGATCAACTATGGCTGTCGATTGGCGCTTTGGCGCTGCTTTCCGATAAACAGCCCGACGAATCAGCCTGACGATCAGGGTTGCAGATTGAACAGGGTCGCGCCGCTGGTCATGTCGAACGGAGCCGACCAGTGTTCGTGGACGATCTGCCAGAGCCCCGCTTCCTGCCGATAGCACGCAGTGACGCGCATCCAGCAAGCCTGGGTTTCACCCTTTTCATTGGTGCCGCCGCAATGCGCCAGCCAATGAGCGAAAGCGATCTCCTGCGATGGCACGATGTCGATCTCGTGAAACTCGAAAATATGCGGGCCGGGGCACATCTCCATGCATTCCTGCCAATGCGCACGGTAGGCCGCTTTACCCTTGAATTGCAGGGCCTTGACGGCATCGAAGGAGACGATGTCGTCGGCGTACAGGGCCATGACCTTTTCCACGTCCTTGGCGATGACCGCCTGGCGGTAGTTCTCGATCAAGTTATGGATTTGTGTATGAGCGTTCATGAGGGTTCTCCGTGTTTTTTGTTGAAGACACCTTTAGTCGCTTGGCAAAAAGCCAAATCGACAACCGAAATAAAAATAATCCATGAACACAAACTCGCTAGAATCCGAGGCTCATTTGTGTTGGAAAAAGGACACTCCAGTGACAGCCCGACTCGTGCCTTACGAAAGCCTGAACGCCCTGCAGCGCCAACAGGTCGAGGCCATCGAAATCCACGCCGAACAAATCAGATTCTCCGGTGACATCCACGGTGCGTTGCACACCTTGCTGTCCAAACCGGGCCCTGGCGTCAAAGGCTTTGCCCTGCTGGTCGAAGATGTCCCGGTGGCCTTCCTGCTGCTCAAGCGCCCGCCGGTGCTGCCGGCCTGGGCCGACGAACACAGCGCCACCCTGCACGCCCTGCAAGTCGATCGCCGCGCCCAGGGCAAAGGTTATGGCAAAGCCTGCCTGCAAGCCCTGCCCGAGGTTGCGCGCCAGGCCTGGCCGGAGATCAAAGGGCTGGAGTTGTCGGTGGATGCAGACAATGAGTCGGCCATCGCGTTGTATGCCAAATATGGTTTTGTCGACAGCGGCGAAGCGTACAAAGGCCGGATCGGTTACGAACGGCGGATGGGGCTGGTTTTCTGATTCATGGAGGGATGACCGTTTTTTTGGAGGACGATGGCAATGGACAACATCTCAAGGGTCCAGGCAATCATTTCGGGCGACCCCGACCGCTGGCGCCTGCTTCAACTTGTTCACTCCCTGAACTTACCGGATTGCTGGATCGGTGCCGGGTTTGTCAGGAATGCCGTTTGGGATCACTTGCATAACCGGGTTCCGTCCCCGGTCTCGACCGATATTGACGTCATCTGGTTTGACACCGATCGCTGCACCCCCACGGATGACCGACAGTTGGAAGAAGCTTTGCGGGACCTGGATCGAACTGTCAAATGGTCGGTAAAAAACCAAGCCAGGATGCATGTTCAAAACGGCGACCAGCCCTACACGTCCTCGACGGATGCGATGAGATATTGGCCGGAAACAGCAACGGCGGTCGCTGTCAGACTTGTGCAGAGCGATGTTTGTCAGGTTGCCGCGCCATTGGGACTAGATGATCTTTTTCGTTTGGTCATCAGGCCTACTGCAAGATTTGTTTCAGATAAGCACATGATTTTTCAAAAGCGCTTCAGATCCAAAGACTGGCTGACAACCTGGCCGCTGCTCAGGCAGGAGAGTGGGAACGATCAGTGACGGCTTACAGGTCCAGAATCATCTCATGCCACGCCATCCCGCCATGGTCGGACGCCGAAGGCTTGATGTAAGCAAAACCAAACCCGGCATACAGCGGGATATGCCGCTCTTTGCACATCAAGTGGATGCTGGCCTTGTTCAGTGCGCGCATGCGCTGGATGAATTCACCCATCAAGCGTTTCGCCAGGCCTTGCCCTTGATAGTCCGGATGCACCACCACCGACATGATCACCACATGCGGGCCGGCCGGGTCGTGGCCGATCAGTTCCTTGAACGCCTCGTCCGACATTTGCACCTCAAACGCCGCACCGGAATTGATGAAACCGGCTACGACGCCATCGACTTCGGCGACGATGAAGCCCGCGGGCCAGGTGGCGATGCGGGTGGCGATTTTCTCGCGGGTGGCGGCTTCGTCGCCTTCGTAGGCAACGGTTTCGATGGCGTAGCAACGGTCCAGGTCAGCGGGAATGACGTGGCGGATGACGGTGTTCATGGCAGCTCGGAATCAGCGGGGGAAAGGCTGGGATCATAAATTAATCAGGTGTTCATATCGATCAGAAAGGCGGACCGCCGATCCGCCCCTCGCCCCGTTCGTTACGCTTTGAGCGGTAGCCAGATTTCCAGCACGCCGGTATTGAGCTTCGAGTTGAAATCGTCGCTGTAACGTTCGAACTCCGGGGCATCCGCTGCCTCGTGACCGGACTGCGGCAACCAGGTGCTCCAGATGTACTGAAAGGTCTGGGGCAAGGTATCCAGCGAGCCCTTGTGCTTGAACACCGCGTAATACTGGGGCTGAATCTCGACCCAACGGTATTTTTCGGGTAAGTCGTCGAGCTTGCTGATCTCGACGCCGGCGATGTATTCGAAACCGCCCTTGCCGTCTGGGTTGCAGCAAACGCCGTAGGTCACTTCGCCCATTTGCCCGGGCACATTGCCGATGTGAGGGACGAATTGATCCCATAGCTTGGGAATCTGTTTTTTGGCCGTCGCTTGGGTAAACCGTCCGCCAAGCCCCGCTATGAGCATGAAGTGCCCGTGTTCGAAGCGTGGCTCAACCTGATCATCGCGTGTTTGCTCATCCATGACTCGACTCCTGAGAACGAAAAAGGTGGGTTCGGCTGGGAGTATAGAGGCCAAACCCGATTCGCCCAGTCAGAGCCCCGGAAGCGGCCCGGCGGCGGACGCCCCGACAAACTCGTTGTACCCCGATAGAATCACGTAGACCGCGAAATAGCAGAAGATCGCCGCCGATGCCATGTAGGAATAACGCAGTAGTTTGTCACCGAGCAACTTGCCGCCATGGCTCGCCGCGAAGCACAGCGTGACGCACCAGAGAATTCCCGCACAGAGGAATCCACCAAGAAACAACGTCGAACTGAGGGTGCCCCCGCCACCGGATCGGGCAATCAGGGTGCCACCCACCGCGGCGAACCAGAGAATCGCACTGGGCGACGACATGGCGAGGAAAATCCCCCGCAAGAACTCTTTGCGATGGGAGTTGTGGCCGACTTCGGCGGTCTCGGCCAACACGGCATCGTGGTAGATCGCCGAATGAATCATCTTCGCCGCGAAATACAACAGCAACGCCGACCCGCCGATCCACAACACCCAGCGCACGGTTTCGTACTGCAGCAAGACGGTCATGCCGGCCAGTGCCAGCACCGCGTAAACCAGGTCGCCGACGCAGGTCCCCAATCCCAGGGCAAAGCCTTGGAAATAGCCGCGCTGCATCGCCAGCGTGATCATCGCGATATTGGCCACGCCGATGTCCAGGCACAGCGAAAGGCTGAGCAGGAAGCCACTGGTAAATTCCATCAACCCGTTTCCTTCGGAAAAAATTGTTTACATAGACGCTGGACAGTCTGCCACACCTGCCCTTACATTCCGCCACAGGCCACCGCAGTGGCCAGCGTCGCTCGGACGGTTCCGGGCGCTTACGTTATCCGAGGCAACAATGGCCGAACAAGGTTCGCCGCGCCGCTTTGCGCGCATAGATCGACTCCCCCCTTACGTTTTCAATATCACTGCCGAGCTGAAGATGGCCGCCCGTCGTCGTGGCGAAGACATCATCGACTTGAGCATGGGCAACCCCGACGGTGCCACACCGCCGCACATTGTCGAAAAACTGGTCACCGTCGCCCAGCGCGAAGACACCCACGGCTACTCCACGTCCAAAGGGATTCCGCGCCTGCGCCGGGCGATTTCCAATTGGTACAAGGATCGCTACCAGGTTGATATCGACCCGGAAAACGAAGCCATCGTCACCATCGGTTCCAAGGAAGGCCTGGCGCATTTGATGCTGGCCACCCTCGACCAGGGCGACACCGTGCTGGTGCCAAACCCGAGCTACCCGATTCACATCTACGGTGCGGTGATTGCCGGTGCCCAGGTGCGGTCGGTGCCACTGATCCCTGGCGTGGATTTCTTCGCCGAGCTGGAACGGGCGATTCGCGGTTCGATCCCGAAACCGAAGATGATGATCCTCGGCTTTCCGTCCAACCCCACCGCCCAGTGCGTGGAGTTGGACTTCTTCGAGCGGGTGATCGCCCTCGCCAAACAGTACGACGTTCTGGTGGTGCACGACCTGGCCTACGCCGACATCGTCTACGACGGCTGGAAAGCCCCGTCGATCATGCAAGTGCCCGGCGCCAAGGACATCGCGGTGGAGTTTTTCACCCTGTCCAAGAGCTACAACATGGCGGGCTGGCGCATCGGTTTCATGGTCGGCAACCCGGAACTGGTCAACGCCCTGGCGCGGATCAAGAGCTACCACGACTACGGCACCTTCACCCCGCTGCAGGTCGCGGCCATCGCGGCGCTGGAAGGTGATCAACAATGCGTGCGCGACATTGCCGAGCAATACCGCCAGCGCCGTAATGTGCTGGTCAAAGGTCTGCATGAACTGGGCTGGATGGTCGAAAACCCGAAAGCGTCGATGTACGTCTGGGCCAAGATTCCCGAGGCTTACGCGCACCTGGGCTCGCTGGAGTTCGCCAAGAAACTGCTGGCCGAGGCCAAGGTTTGCGTCTCGCCGGGCGTCGGGTTCGGTGAGTACGGGGATGATCATGTGCGCTTCGCGCTGATCGAAAACCAGGACCGGATTCGTCAGGCCGTGCGCGGGATTCGCGGGATGTTCCGGGCAGATGGGTTGGCCACCAAATAACCCCCTGTAGGAGTCGCGCATAAAAAAACCGCATCGCTGCGGTTTTTTTGTGCCTGATCGTTCCCACGCTCTGCGTGGGAACGATCAGGAAGCGGTGCGGCGATCCGACTTGCCCGCGAAGCTTTTAGACGAACAACGACAACAGCAGAATAAAGCCCAGGCCTACCACGGACAGGATGGTTTCCATCGCGGTCCAGGTTTTGAAGGTTTCTGCCACCGTCATATTGAAATACTGCTTCACCAGCCAGAAACCGGCGTCGTTGACGTGGGACAGGATCAACGATCCGGCACCGGTGGCCAGCACCAGCAGCTCACGGTTCACACCCGGAATCATCCCCACCACCGGCACCACGATACCGGCACCAGTGATGGTCGCCACGGTCGCCGAACCGGTGGCGATGCGAATCACCGCCGCGACCAGCCAGGCCAGCAAAATCGGCGAGATCTGTGCAGCCACCGCCATGTTGCCGATCACGTTACCCACGCCGCTGGTCACCAGCATCTGCTTGAAGCCACCACCGGCACCGATGATCAGGATGATCGCGGCGGTCGGCGCAAGACTCGCGTCCAGCCATTTGAGCATCTGTTGCGAACCGATGCCCTGCTTGTAGCCGAAGGTGTACAGCGACAGCAGCAACGCCAGCAGGAGGGCCGAGATCGGGTGACCGATCAGGTCCATGAAGGTGCGGAAGAAGTTGCCGTCCGGTAGCGCCACATCGGCAAAGGTCTTGAGCAGCATCAGGAACACGGGCGACAGCACGGTAACCAAGGTAATACCGAAGCTCGGCAGATCGGCGGAATCCTCCTTACGCGCCAGTTGGTCCACCAGTTCCTGATTCGGATGACCAGGGATGTGCTTGGCAATGAACGTACCGAAAATCGGACCAGCGATAATGGCGGTCGGCAGCGCCACGATCAGGCCGTAAAGAATGGTTTTACCGATGTCGGCACCAAACACGCCAATGGCCAGCAACGGACCCGGATGCGGAGGAACCAGACCGTGCACGGCGGACAGACCGGCCAGCAGCGGGATACCGATCTTGATGATCGACACGCCGGTACGACGGGCGACGATGAACACCAGCGGGATCAGCAGCACGAAGCCGATTTCGAAGAACAGCGGGATGCCGACCAGGAAGGCCGCGAACATCATGGCCCACTGCACCTTGTCCTTGCCGAAGGCCCGAATCAGGGTCTGGGCGATCTGATCCGCCCCGCCCGACTCGGCCATCATTTTGCCGAGCATGGTGCCCAGCGCCAGAATGATCCCGACGAAACCGAGAACGCCGCCGAAACCATCCTGGAATGCCTTGATGATGGTGCCGATCGGCATGCCGGAGGTCAGCCCGAGAAAAGCGGCGGCGATGATCAATGCAATGAACGGGTGAAACTTGAATTTGGTGATCAGGACAATCAAGCCGATCACCGTGACCACTGCATCGAGCAGCAGAAACGTCTCGTGGGACATGCCAAACATGGGGGGTGTCTCCTGTTTGTTGTTGTTATGAAAGCGGTTAATCAGAAGCCGTCAGGACAGCGCTATCTTTTGCAGCAAAACTCAACTGGCGAGTTTCAAGCCATGATCGAGCCACCAACGGTGGGCCTGAGCGGCCAACTCGTCGACGCTGTAACTTGAAGCATCCAGAGCCAGGGTCAGGGGCTCACCGACGGGCGATTCAAGGGTGGCGAACTGGCTGTCGATCAAGGTCGACGGCATGAAGTGGCCCGGTCGGTGAGACACACGATCGGCGGCGACTTCAGGGGTCAGCTCAAGGAATACGAAGCCCAGGCCCGGCAAGGCACTGCGCAAGCGTTCGCGGTAACTGTGTTTGAGGGCCGAACAGGTCAGCACCGGGCGCTCGCCCCGGGCGTCGACCCGACGCAGTTCATCGCACAGGCTGTCGAGCCAGCCAGCACGGTCTTCATCGTTCAGGGGGATACCCGCGCTCATCTTTTCGATATTGGCGCCAGGGTGGAAAGTGTCGCCTTCAATGGCGGTCGCGCCGCTGAGCTGGCACAGGGCTTGGCTGACGCACGTCTTGCCGCAACCGGCAACGCCCATGATGACCAGGGCGGTGATGGGATGATTCATGTAACACCTCAGCGCGCAGACAGCGCTACCTTTGCTACGTGATACTCTCGTGCAAAAGCAGAAATTGCCGACGCCTTCTTGTCATTTTTGTGGGTTGCAGCATGTTCGTTCTCGATGCCAAAAAGCGAGGATCAGGCAAACCCCGCTCACGCATTTGCAGCCGCCTCGAGACAGCGCTACCTTAGTGCCTTGAATTTTGTTTGGCAAGCCGTCCGATGAATACCCCTAAAAACGATAAAAATACGCGCACCACTGGCCGCCCTACCCTCAACGAAGTCGCGCGCCTGGCCGGTGTCAGCCCGATCACCGCCTCCCGCGCCCTGCGCGGGGTCAGCACGGTGGCCACCGAACTGGTGGAAAAAGTCCAGAAAGCGGCCCTCGAATTGAACTATGTGGTCAACCCCGCCGCCCGCGCCCTGGCCTCGGCCCAGAGCCATTCCGTGGTGGTTTTGGTGCCGTCGTTGTCCAACCTGCTGTTCATCGACACGCTGGAAGCCATTCATCAGGTTTTGCGACCAAAGGGCTTCGAAGTGCTGATCGGTAACTACCACTACTCGCGCGACGAAGAAGAAAACCTGCTGCGCAATTACATGGCCTATCAGCCTCGCGGCTTGCTGCTGACCGGTTTCGACCGCACCGAAAGCGCACGGCGGATGATCGAGGCCAGCAACATTCCCTGCGTGTACATGATGGAACTGGACAGCGCGGCCGGGCTCAATTGCGTCGGTTTTTCGCAACTGGCCGCCGGCGAAACGGCGGCCGAGCACTTGCTTTCCCGCGGTCGCAAACGCCTGGCCTATATCGGCGCGCAACTGGACCAGCGCACATTGCTGCGCGGCGAAGGTTTCCGCCGGGCGCTGCAAAAAGCCGGGCGCTACGACCCGGATCTGGAAGTGTTGACGCCACGGGCCTCATCGGTCGGCCTCGGTGGCGAACTGTTCCTGCAACTGCTGGCCGCGCATCCGGACCTCGATGCGATCTTCTTCGGCAACGACGACCTCGCCCAGGGCGCATTGCTCGAAGCCCTGCGTTGCGGCATCAAAATCCCCGAACAAGTGGCGATCCTCGGCTTCAACGACCTGCCCATGTCAGAACACATGGTGCCGCGCCTGAGTAGCATCAATACGCCGCGAGAAGCCATTGGCCGTCGTTCGGCCGAGTTGATGCTGACCTTGATGGCCGGCAATTCAGTGGCCAAACCGGTGCAGGACATGGGGTTTGAGTTGAAGGTGCGTGAAAGTACCTGATCCCCAGTGTCCGCGGCTACTTCGATCGGCATTGACGAATCACTTTAACCATTCGTCTGGATTCATGGCGCACCTGTTACTTCTGATAGTAGACACCCTCTGCGCCTCAATTGATGATGTTTGCGTTGGACATCTTGGAAGATTTTTTCAACTACCTATACATGGAGTTAACTATGGCAAGCACTTTTGAACTTACGCTTACATTAGATGGCGCCCCCCTAAACCCAAGTACATCGCTGCAACATTTAATGTGTACCCTAATGCTCCCCCCCTACCAACACGAGGCTTCGAAACTCAGGATAATTCACAGCGCTCAGTACACATCAGCTTTCAAGACGCACTTCCCGATGGAACTTACGCGCTCAGCGACCAATTAGCGGTGATGTCGTATAAAGAGCAAAGCAATTACCTTGAAGCAAAAAATATCGATGGCAACATTGTAATTAATGCTTTTATCGGCACATACATCGGAAGTTTCACCGCTGATTTTTCAGATAAATTTGGAAGAGTATGGAGTGGTGTCGGCGACTTCGCCATTGAAGTGATACCCAATAAGTAGTGATCAGCTTCAAGCTATCCGCAACAACCAGCCTGATATCCCTATCAGGCTGACTCTTTTTCATGCTCGGCGACATAGTCTGATAATTGTTTTCCCACCGATTGACCGATTACATGATCCGGATCTGCTCCGCAAAGATAACTGCGGCAGCGGTCCACGCGACCATTCCCATTCTCCGCGTGCTAGATTCCCGACACACCTGGAACAGCAAACGGAGAAGCTCAATGGGACATGCGCTGAAGATTTTGGGTCGGGCCTCATCAATCAACGTCAGAAAAGTCCTGTGGACCTGCGACGAACTGGGCGTTTCCTACGAACGGGAAGACTGGGGCAGCGGATTTGCCTCGACCCAGAGTCCGGAATTTCTCCAGCTCAACCCCAACGCACAGGTGCCGGTGCTCATCGATGAAGCCGGCGCACTGTGGGAGTCCAACACCATCTGCCGGTATCTGGCGGGCAAATACCAAAACACCGACCTGTTGCCCATCGAGCCGGCGGCGCGCGCTCGCGTGGAACAGTGGATGGACTGGCAGGCCACCGAACTCAATCCGTCCTGGGGCTATGCCTTTTTTGCGTTGGTGCGGCAATTGCCGAACTTCCAGGACGCGCAGCGGATCGCCGATGGCGTTCGCGGCTGGAACGCGAAAATGGGCATCCTCGAACAGCAACTCGCGGCGACCGGTGCGTATGTCGCCGGGTCTCAGTTCACCCTGGCCGATATCCTCATCGGCTTGTCGGTCAACCGCTGGCGCATGACCCCGATGGAGCGCCCGGACTACCCCGCCGTCGACGCCTATTGCCAACGACTGGCGCAGCGGCCGGGATTCATGGCACACGCCTGTAATGGCGTGCCTTGATTTCGCCTGAGCTTCCCTGACTAGCCCACCGATAGCGGATGTTCCGCGAGCATCCCCAACAGCGCCCGCACCGCCACCGTTGGTTCTTTGTCGGGCGCGACCACCAACGCAAACTCGCGATCGATACGTGGCGTCACGGGTACTACGCGCAGGCCTTGGCAATTGGCCGGCAGGGTCATTTCCGGTACCAGGGTCACGCCGATGTTTTCCCGCACCAGGGTGAACGCACTGCTCCACTCTCGCACCTCGGCGCGCACATCCAGCAGTTGCAGCCCGGCGTCGGCGGCCAGGCTGCGGGCATTGGTCGAACAACCGCCCGTGGCCAGCACGAAGGGTTGCTCCACCAATTCGGCCAACGAGATGCCCTCTTCGCTCGATCGGCGCGCCAAGGGGTGACTGCCGGGCAGAACTGCCATCCAGGCATCACGCCCCAAACGACAGCCATTGCGCGCGGGCGCCGGGTTCAACGCCACACCGACATCCACCAACCCGGCACTGAGCAACGTTTCCACCTCATCGTCGCTGACCTCCAGCGCCACCACTTGAATGCCGGGATACAGCCGATTGAACTGGCGCAACAGCGGCGGCAGGAAGGTCGTCAGCACCAAGGGAAAACTCGCCAGACGAATCGTCCCGCGTTGAATGCCTTTAGCAGCGTCGACGGTGCTTCGAATGTTTTCCAGAGCACCGAGCATCGTTCGCGCCTGTTCGATCACAGGCAAGCCAATAGCGGTTGGCAAGGTCTGACGGTTTTCCCGACTGAACAGCTGAACGCCCAGGGTTTCTTCGATCAAGGCCAGCGCCTGGCTGGCGCCGGATTGGGTCATGCCGACCCGCTCGGCAGCCCGGGTAATGTTGCCGGTATCGGCCACCGCCACCACCATTCGCCAGTGCATCAGGTTCATCATGGCAGTAGCTTTCCTAATGGCAGTTTTCTGAAAGATTAATTTTACCGAGCGCGCCGCGCACTATGACACTGGCGCAAATCCGCAACCAGAGTCCTGCCCATGAAGTTGTATTACGCCCCGCAAGCTTGCTCTTTGGCGCCGCACATTGTGCTGCGCGAACTGGAGCTGCCGTTCGAGTTGGTCCGCGTCGACAACAGCAGCAAGAAAACCGTCTCCGGCGATGACTTCCTCGCTATCAACCCCAAAGGCTACGTCGCGGCATTGCAGCTGGATAACGGTAATGTGCTGACCGAAGGCCCGGCGATCCTGCAATACCTGGCGGATCTGCATTCCGAGGCAAACCTGGCACCGGCGAACGGGACGTTCGAGCGGGTGCGTTTGCAGGAATGGCTGAATTTCGTTTCGACCGAAATTCATGGCGGGCTGGGTTGGCTGTTCAATCCGCAGTTTGCGGACGAGGTGAAAGTGCTCATCAAAGAGAAACTGTTCAAGCGCTTTGCGGTGTTGAGCCAGACGCTGGAGCGGCAGGATTACTTGATGGCCGGCGGGTTCAGTATTGCCGATGCGTATTTGTTTACGGTGTTGCGTTGGGCTCGGCTGTTTGCGATTGATCTGGATGATTGGCCCGCGTTGGCGCGCTTTCAGGCGCGGATTGATCAGCGGCCAAGCGTGAAAGCGGCGTTGGTAGCGGAGTTGGCGTAAGGCGTTGAATCGCTTCGCGGGCAAGCCTTTGCTCAGAACGGGAACCAATCCCCCTGTGCAACGGCGCCGGGATGTCTTGCAGATTGTTTGGTGATTTCGATAGACGCAAAAAACCGGAGCCCGAGGACTCGGGCTCCGTGGACGCGGGATCAGTGGCCGAACACATTCACTTTCTTGGCTTTCTTGTCCGCGCGTTTTTCAATTGCGGTTTTCGCCGGTTTTTTCTTCGCGGCTTTCTTTGATTCCATACCTTTGGACATGATGCGTACTCCACTCACAGGGGATGTGAGATCAGGTATACACCTATCCCGGCGCGCGTGTTCTTTTATAATCTGCGTCCTGCCCACCGACTGTCCGAGCCCATGCCCAACACCCAATACACCTTGCTCGACGCGCCATTGTGGCCGTTGATGAACAAGTTCTACCGCGCCCACCAATCGTCGATGAAAGCGGTCCGCGACGCTCAATTGTGGGTCGCAAGACGTGAAGAGATCATCGCGGCGTTATGTTTGCGGCCGGTGGCCGGCGGGCATTGGCTGACCGGACTGTTCGTCGATCCGGGCTGTCGTGGGCAGGGGATTGCCGCCAGGTTGATCGCCGCAGCGGTAAAGGATGTGCAAGCTCCGGTCTGGTTGTTCTGCCATCCGGATTTGCGCGGCTTTTATGAGCGTCAGGGATTTTCGTTCGACCCGCCCCTGCCCTACGCCATGGCCGAACGGTTGAGCCGTTATGCGCGCAGCAAGCCGATGATTGCGATGGGAAAATAAACAGCGATCTTTTAGTCATCCGCCGCAGGATCGAGATCCGGAAACATCACCTCGGTAAACCCGAACTTGCTGAAATCGGTGATGCGCGACGGGTATAGCCGGCCGATCAGGTGATCGCATTCATGCTGCACCACTCGCGCATGAAATCCCGACGCCATGCGCACGATCGGCTCGCCCTTGGGATCGAAACCTTCGTAGCGAATCTGCTGATAGCGATCCACCGCACCGCGCAGGCCCGGTACCGACAGGCAGCCTTCGAACCCCTCTTCCATCAGCGGGCTCAATGGCGTGATCAGCGGGTTGATCAGAATCGTCTGCGGCACCGCTTCGGCGTCCGGATAGCGCTCACTGTGTTCGAAACCAAAGATTACCAGTTGCAGGTCGACACCGATCTGCGGCGCGGCCAGGCCGACCCCGCCGACGCTTTCCATGGTCTGGAACATGTCGTCGATCAGTTGCCACAACTCGGGGCTGTCGAACATTTCTGCCGGCACCGCAGGGGCAATACGCAGCAGGCGCTCATCGCCCATTTTCAGAATTTCACGGATCATTTTATGGCTTCGTCAGTGGTCGGCTTGATTGAGTGATCTCGTCCCAGTCCCGAAACATGCTGTTTGGGTTCTTCGTGCACCGTTTCGCCAGGTTGCTTGCCTTCGGACGACATGTGCTCGATCACCGCGTTCATTTCCGCACCGAGCAACAGCACCGCAGCGGAAATATAGAAGTACAGCAATAACACGATGATCGCGCCGATACTGCCATACATGGCGTTGTAGTTGGCGAAGGCTTTGACGTAAAGACCAAAGCCCAGCGAGGCGATGATCCAGACCACCACGGACAACACCGCCCCCGGGGTGATGAAGCGAAACTCCTGTTTGACGTCGGGCATGACGTAGTAAATCAGCGCCACCGCCATCATCAACAGAATCACGATCACCGGCCAACGCACGATAGTCCAGACGGTCACGATGAAATCTTCGAGGCCGACTTGCGAGGCGATCCAGCCCATCACCTGCGGCCCGAGCACCATCAGCGCGGCGGCAATCAGCAACATGCCGGCGATACCGACAGTGTAGAAAATCGACAGCGGAAAACGCTTCCAGACCGGGCGGCGTTCGACCACGTCGTACGCGGCGTTCATGGCGCTCATCATCAGCCGCACACCGGCGGACGCGGTCCACAGGGCGATCACGATACCCACCGACAACAACCCCCCTTTGGATTGCTGGAGCTGGTCGATCACCGGGTTCACCTGCTCCAGCGCCTGGGGTGGCAGGACCAGTTCCGATTGCAGGCGCAGCCAGGAGAAGAAGTCCGGCAAGTGCAGGAAGCCGATCAGGGCGATCAGGAACAGGATGAAAGGGAACAGCGAGAACAGCATCTGATAGGCCAGCGCCGAGGCATAGGTCGACATCTCGTCGGCGACGAACTCGGTGATCGTGCGCATCATCACGCGATGCAGGGGCAGACCTTTCATGGTCGGGAAAAACATTAGCGTCTCCTTTCGCCGCAAAAAGGTTGAAGTCATGGCGACTCAGGGGGCCGTTTTCTACAACAAAGTAGCCTACTTGGCGACCTTGAAACAATTTCGTCGTTCGACCGTTGCGACATTTCATCGTTCTACGCAGATCAGGCTTTATGTTTGCAGGCTTTGCCCCGAGAATGCGCAACGTATTCAGGCCATGGCGCTGAAGATCCAACCCCGTAGGAACGTTATGAAAATCGATAAAAAACAGGCCATTGCCCGCAGAAACCAGGAACTGGGCGGTGCTGTGCTTGGCGTCAACAACTGCCATTTCGCCGAATTGAACCGCAACCGCAACATTTTCTGGTTCGATATTCCGGTCGCGCGCCTGGCCATTGGTCAGTACGAGTGGATTCACTTGCTGATGCACACTCCAGATACCGACGAATTGCTGCACCTGAAAGTGCCGACGGTGTTCCTGCGCGAGAAACTCGAAGGCCTGGTGGTGCGCAACCAGGGCAAACGCAAAGCCGCATTGAGCCTGGAACTGAGCGCCGACAAGGACTCGTACCTGCAAGACATGCGCCCGGCGGGCACCAACGTCAATTTCGCGCAGTTCCGCCAGTAACACCTTCGATCGTTCCCACGCTCCGCGTGGGAACGATCAATCATACTGCTTTAAACAAGAAGCCCCGCATCTGCGGGGCTTTTGTTTGATCAGGCGCTGACTTTCTTCACACCCAGCTTCTTCAGCTCTTCGTCGCGCAACTCGCGGCGCAGGATCTTGCCGACGTTGGTGGTTGGCAGCGCATCGCGGAATTCCACGGCTTTGGGCACCTTGTAGCCGGTGACGTTGGCGCGCATGTGCTCCATCACCTGTTCCTTGGTCAAGGTCACGCCCGGTTTGGCAACGATGAAGATCTTGATCGCCTCCCCCGACTTCTCGTCCGGCACGCCGATGGCCGCGCATTGCAGCACGCCCGGCAGGGTCGCCAGCACGTCTTCCAGTTCGTTGGGGTACACGTTGAAACCGGAGACCAGGATCATGTCTTTCTTGCGATCGACAATGCGCATATAGCCATCGGGCTGGATCAGCGCGATATCACCGGTCTTCAACCAGCCTTCGCTGTCGAGTATTTCATCGGTAGCGTCCTGGCGCTGCCAGTAGCCTTTCATGACTTGCGGACCTTTCACACACAGTTCACCGATGCCCCCCAACGGCTGTTCCACGCCGGCATCGTCGATGACTTTGCACAGGGTCGACGGCACCGGAATACCGATGGTGCCGATCTGGATGTTCTGGTTCGGGTTCACCGTGGCCACCGGGCTGGTTTCAGTCATGCCGTAACCTTCGCAGATCGGGCAACCGGTGACCGCTTTCCAGCGCTCGGCCGCGGCCAGTTGCAAGGCCATGCCGCCGGACAGGGTGATTTTCAGGTGCGAGAAGTCCAGCTTGCGGAACGCTTCGTTGTTGCACAACGCGACGAACAGCGTGTTCAGACCAACAAAACCGCTGAACTTCCACTTCGACAGTTCCTTGACCATCGCCGGCAGGTCGCGCGGGTTACTGATCAGGATGTTGTGGTTGCCGATCAGCATCATCGCCATGCAATGAAAGGTGAAGGCATAGATGTGGTACAGCGGCAGCGGGGTGATCAGGATCTCGCAACCTTCATTGAGGTTGGAGCCCATCAGCGCCTTGCACTGCAGCATGTTCGCCACCAGATTGCGGTGGGTCAGCATCGCGCCCTTGGCCACGCCGGTGGTGCCGCCGGTGTATTGCAACACGGCAACATCACTGCTGGCCGGGTTGGCTTCGGCCACTGGCTGGCCGTGGCCCTTGCGCAGCACCTCATTGAATTTGATGGCCTTGGGCAAGTGATACGCCGGAACCATCTTCTTCACATACTTGATGACGCTGTTGATCAGCAGACGCTTGAGCGGCGGCAGCAGGTCGGCCACTTCAGTGACGATCACATGCTTGACGCCGGTCTTCGGCACCACGATCTCGGCCAGATGCGCCATGTTGGCCAGGCAGACCAGGGCCTTGGCGCCGGAGTCGTTGAATTGGTGTTCCATTTCCCGCGCGGTGTACAGCGGGTTGGTGTTGACCACGATCAGCCCGGCGCGGATGGCACCGAAGACGGCAACCGGATACTGCAACACATTGGGCAGTTGCACGGCGATTCGATCGCCCGGTTGCAAATCGGTATGCTGTTGCAGGTAAGCGGCAAAGGCACCGGACAATTCGTACAACTCACCGTAGGTGATTGTCTTGCCCAGGTTGCTGAATGCCGGTTTGTCAGCGAAGCGTTGGCAGGATTGCTTCAACACTGCCTGAATATTCGGATACTCGTCTGGATTGATCTCGGCAGCAATTCCAGCTGGGTACTTATCCTTCCAAAAGTCTTCGATCATGGAAGCCCACTCCTCAGCAACGCGAATTCTTCACCGCATTTGATGCGATTATTATTGGTGTGTGTTTTGGTGAGTCTGGCTTTTAACATAGGCCGAGAAGTCACAAAGCGCGCCGAGAGTAGCAGCTTTGCCAAGGGCCGACTAGAGCCTAAATCAGCCTCTACAGTCACATTAATGACTCAAGACCATCAAGCGGTCATTTTAGAGCAAAAAACCTATACCGACCCTGAGAGCCTCTGAAATCGGGGCTTACAGCCNACATCGTTCTGCGTGAGTCGTTGCCGATGACACCGGTGGGCAAGATTCTTCGGCGGGAGTTGCGAGAGATCGCCTGATCGTTGAATGGCCGCGCATCGCGCGCTTCGCGGGCAAGCCTCGCTCCTACAGGGTTCGCGTCGTTCACTGCTATGTGAACAACACTGGACCTGTAGGAGCGAGGCTTGCCCGCGAACCGCGCGATGCGCGGCCATTCAACGATCAGGCGATCTCTCGCAACTCCCGCCGAAGAATCTTGCCCACCGGTGTCATCGGCAACGACTCACGCAGAACGATGTGCTTGGGTACTTTGTACGCCGTGAAGTTTTCCTTGCAGTAGGCCTTCAGCTCTTCAAGGCTGACCCCCGACTCACGGGCCACCACAAACAATTTCACCGCCTCCCCCGAACGCTCGTCTGGCACGCCGATCACCGCGCAGTTGGCGACTTTTGGGTGGGCCATCACCACGTCTTCGATCTCGTTTGGGTATACGTTGAAGCCCGAGACGATGATCATGTCCTTCTTGCGATCGACGATGCGCACGAAACCGTCCGGGTCGATCACCCCGATGTCGCCCGACTTGAACCAGCCGTCGGCATCCAGCACCTCAGCGGTGGCTTCAGGTTTTTGCCAGTAGCCCTTCATGATCTGCGGGCCTTTGATGCACAGTTCGCCGCGCTCGCCCAACGGCTGCTCGACGCCTTCATCATTGATCACTTTCAGGGCCGTACCCGGCACCGGCAGGCCGACCGTGCCGATGCGCGACTTATCGCCATAAGGGTTGGTGCAGGCCACCGGCGAGGTTTCGGTCAGGCCGTAACCTTCGGTGATCCGGCAACCGGTGAGCTGTTCCCAGCGTTCGGCGGTGGCCTTGACCAACGCGGTGCCGCCGGAGTTGGTGAGTTTGAGGCTGGAGCAATCCAGGGTCTTGAAGTCGGGATGGTCCATCAGCGCGACGAACAGCGTGTTGAGCCCCAGAAGCAACGAGAACCGCCAGTTCTTCAATTCCTTGATGAAGGCGCCAATGTCCCGTGGATTGGTGATCAGCACATTGTGGTTGCCGGTCACCATCATGCACATGCAGTTCGCCGTGAAGGCATAGATGTGGTACAGCGGCAGCGGCGCGATCATCACTTCCTGGCCTTCGCGCAGCAGCGGCTGACCGTCGGCACCCAGCTGACTGAGGCACGCCCGGGCCTGCTGCATGTTCGCCACCAGATTGCCGTGGGTCAGCATCGCGCCCTTGGCCAGCCCGGTGGTGCCGCCGGTGTATTGCAACACGGCGATGTCGTCGAGGCCGACGTTCAGCGGTTTGATGCCCAGGCCCCGGCCCAGACGCAACGCGCTTTTGAAGGAAATGGCCTGCGGCAACGAATAGGCCGGGACCATTTTCTTGACCTTGGCGACCACGGTATTGATCAGCCAGCCCTTGGCGGCGGGCATCAGGTCGCCCATCTTCGCTTCGATCAGGTACTGGATGTCGGTGTCGGGCAGTACTTCCTGGACCTTCTGTCCGAACACGTTCAGGTAGACCAGCGCCCGGGCACCGGAGTCCTTGAACTGATGGCGCATCTCCCGCGCGGTGTACAGCGGGTTGGTGTTGACCACGATCAGCCCGGCGCGCAAGGCGCCGAATACGGCAATCGGGTAATGCAGGACGTTGGGCATCTGCACCGCGATGCGATCCCCCGGCACCAGGTCGGTGTGGGCTTGCAGGTAACCGGCGAACGCGGCGCTGTAACGCTCCAGTTCGGCGTAGGTCAGGGTCACGCCCATGTTGCTGAATGCCGGGCGGTCAGCAAATTTCTTGCAGGAGCGCTCGAACACCTCGATCACCGACTTATAGGCCCCCAGGTCAATATCCAGGGGCACGCCGGCCGGGCGTTTGTCATTCCAGAAATCAGGTTGCATTGTTCTTGTCCTCATTACCTGAATCTATCCGGGGCCGCTTTTCTGTCACCTCTGAAAAGCGGTGCTTCCCGGACACTAGCAGCTATGGTGAATCAGGCAAATATGCGCACTGTCGTCATTGATCCCGTGAATCTCGCTGCCCCGGCATGGCCTGATCAGTCGGCGCGCGCGGGATGCGCTATACAATGCAACGACGCCCATGCCTGCTGCAGTCCCATGCAAAGGAATCGCCATGATCCACGACACTTTCTGGCTGACCGCGAGCGACCGCAGCCGCCTTTTCGTCAATCAGTGGCTGCCGGCCGCGCCGCTCAAGGCGGTGATTCTGCTGGCCCACGGCATGGCGGAACACAGCGGTCGCTACGCCCGTCTGGCGCAAGCGTTCTGTGATCAGGATTACGGCGTCTACGCACTGGACCTGCGTGGACATGGCAAAACCGCCGAAAACGGCACCCTGGGCCATTTCGCCGACGATGATGGCTGGTGCAAAGTAGTCGGCGACCTGGCCAGCCTTAACCAACATATCGGCCAACAGCATCCCGGCGTGCCGATTGTGCTGCTGGGCCACAGCATGGGCAGTTACATTGCCCAGGCTTACTTGCTGCACCACAGCGCCAGCCTGCACGGGGCGATTCTCAGCGGCTCGAACTTCCAGCCCGTGGCGCTCTATCGCGTAGCGCGGCAGATTGCTCGCCTCGAACGCCTGCGCCAGGGTCCCAAGGGCCGCAGTGCGCTGATCGAATGGCTGTCGTTCGGCTCGTTCAACAAGAAGTTCAAACCGGCCCGTACGCCGTTCGACTGGCTGAGCCGCGACCCGGCCGAAGTCGACAAATATGCCAATGACCCGCTCTGCGGCTTTCGTTGCACCAATCAGTTATGGATCGATTTGCTCGGCGGCTTGCAGCAAATCAGCAAAGCGTCCAATCTCGCCCAGATCGATCCGGGCCTGCCGCTGCTGGTGATTGGCGGCGAATGTGATCCGGTGAGCGAAGGCAAACGTCTGAAAGATCTGGCCCACGCCCTGCGCGATGCCGGCTGCCAGAGCCTGCACCTGACTATTTACCCGCAGGCCCGGCACGAACTGTTCAATGAAAGCAACCGCGATGAAGTGACTGCCGACGTGCTGAACTGGATCGCCCAGGCCTTGAGCAACCGCCGGCCACCCAGAGCCGAATAGTTTTTTGTGGA
Source organism: Pseudomonas frederiksbergensis (assembly GCF_017114915.1). GTDB lineage: Bacteria > Pseudomonadota > Gammaproteobacteria > Pseudomonadales > Pseudomonadaceae > Aquipseudomonas > Aquipseudomonas frederiksbergensis_I. The sequence goes on along the minus strand of NZ_JAAUOE010000031.1, from coordinate 17,925 downwards.
TTCATTTAATTCGTCACAGGAATCGAGACAGATGACCCAAGTTACCAACACCCCTTACGAAGCCCTCGAGATCGGCCAGAGCGCCAGCTACAGCAAGACCGTCGAAGAGCGCGACATTCAACTGTTCGCCGCGATGTCCGGTGACCACAACCCGGTGCACCTGGACGCCGAGTTCGCCGCCGCCTCCATGTTCAAGGAGCGTATTGCCCACGGCATGTTCAGCGGCGCGTTGATCAGCGCGGCGGTGGCTTGCGAGTTGCCTGGGCCGGGGACTATCTATATTGGTCAGACGATGAGCTTTCAGAAGCCGGTGAAAATTGGCGATACGCTGACGGTGCGCCTGGAGATTCTCGAGAAACTGCCGAAGTTCCGTGTGCGTATCGCCACTCGAGTGTTCAACCAGCGCGATGAGCTGGTGGTCGATGGCGAGGCGGAAATTCTGGCGCCGCGCAAGCAACAGACCGTGACATTGCCTACCCTGCCGGCAATAAGCATCGGCTGATTCACCGGTCACTGTGGCGAGCCCCCTCGCCACAGTGAATGCAGCGTTATCGCTCACCTCCCTGCGCCTGACTTCGCATGCAAAATGCCTGTATTTTCCAGACTGTTTTGAATAATGACGACTGATGATGAACCCCGAAAAGCTCGAACTGCTGATTACCCGTGTAATGCCCTTCGGCAAATACAAGGGCCGGATCATCGCCGACCTGCCCGGCCAGTACCTGAACTGGTTTGCTCGCGAAGGTTTTCCCCACGGGGAACTGGGCGGTTTGCTGGCCTTGATGCAGGAAATCGACCACAACGGCCTGTCGGAACTGCTCGAACCGCTGCGCGCCAAACACGGCAAACCCGCCCCGCGCCACTGACCCGCCCTTCTGACCGAGCAGCCCCATGCCCGATAACGCCCGCCGTACCCGCGATGAAGCCTTTTGGCAGACCTTTGCCGACCGCTACGCTGTCGAACCCGGCCCACTGAATCTGGAAAACGGTTACTTCGGGCGCATGTCGCGCACAGTGGTCGAGGAATATCAGCGCAATATCGAACTCATCAACCGCGGCAATTCGGTGCACGTGCGCCAGCGCTTCGAACACGGCGAAAGCGCCACGATTCGCGCGCAGCTGGCCGAGCTGATCGGAGCACCAGCCGAAGCCGTCGCCTTCACCCGCAACGCCTCGGATGGCCTGCAATCGCTGATCCGCAACTACAATCGCCTGGAACCGGGCGATCAGGTCCTGCTGTGCGATCTGGAGTACGACACGGTCAAGGGCGCGATGCGCTGGCTGGCCCGTTATCGAGGCGTGGAAGTGATCGAGATCGAGCACCGGCACCCCGCCAGTTTTGACAGCTTACTGGCCACCTACCGCGATGCTTTTGTACGTTATCCGCGACTGAAGCTGATGGCCCTGACCCACGTCACCCATCGCACCGGGCTGGTGATGCCGGTGCAGGCCATTGCCGCGGCCGCCAGGGAACACGGTATCGATGTGATCCTCGACGGCGCCCATGCTCTGGGCCAGATTGAATTCAATCTCGATGAACTGGGCATCGCCTTTGCCGGCTACAACCTGCACAAATGGATCGGTGCGCCACTGACCCTCGGCTTCATTTACATCGCGCCCGAGCGCTTGGCCGATATCGACCCGGACATGGGTGAAATGCATTTTCCGGTCACGGATATTCGCGCCCGCACGCCGTACAGCACCCCGAACATTCCGGCCTTGCTGACCCTGCCACTGGTGTTCGAAGAACATCGCACCATGGGCGGTTCCGTCGCCAAGGGCGCACGACTCAATTACCTGCGCAACCGCTGGGTCGATGCCGTTCGGGAGTTACCGGGGATCGAAGTCATGACCCCCGATGACCCGCGCCTGTATTGCGGCATCACCTCGATGCGTTTTACCCGGCAGGCCGACCAACAGGCGCTGGTCGAGCGCCTGCTCAACGACTACAACCTGTTTACCGTGGCGCGCAGCGGCGCGGCGTGTGGCCCGTGCATCCGCATTACGCCGGGGCTCATGACCATGGCAGCGGACATGGATGTACTGGCCCGGGCGTTGAACGAATTGCGCTGACGTCACACCGTGTACTTGTCGAAGTCCTCGGGTTTGATCTGCGATGACACCGCAAACGTATCGACACCGATGGTCATGTGCCCGAAAAAGCCGTCTTCATTCGAGTCTCGACCGATGGTATGGACGCTCAAGGTCGAGGCTTCGCCGCCCATGCTCTGATAGATCACATCCTGCTCGTTGCTCAGCGCACAGGTGCCGCGCCCGCTGTACTCACGGGCGTTGAGCACCGACCTGGATGTGACTTGAGGAAAGTAAAGCTGGCCGACCCAGGCGACATGCCGCTCTTGCAGATAGTTGTTGCCGGCCGTAATGCGTACGGCGACGTGAATGTGCAAAGCGCGGCCGGCATAGAACCCCGGATAAATCGTGGTAAACCGCGCGATGCCCATTTTGTTGGTGAATTGCCCACCACGCAGCCAGGTGTCGTCATCGGTGCGCGGGATCGAACCGATGGCATCCACGTCGACCTCCTTGTCCGGGTCGATCTTGCTCCAGCCCGAATACGCCCCGCGTGCATTGCAATGCCAGATATCGACCAACGCCCCGGTGACTGGCTGTCCGGTCATGGCATCGACGATCGTCAGCCGCAGCACCAAGGGGATGCCATCCATGCCTTCGCTGATGTTTCGTCTGATCAGCTTCGGGTTTCGAAAATACGGACCGGCGATCTGTTCAGGTGACAGTTGGCAAACCGGTTGAGGGGGAGCAATTGCAGCGTTGTCGTCCATGTCGTTCTCTCTTCCATAAGATGAACGCAGGTTAACGCCGGACGTGCGACAAGATGCGGTAACTATGTATCGCATGATGTCCTGTAGGAGCGAGCTTGCTCGCGAAGGCGGTGTCATCTTCTACGTTGTGGGTAACTGACACACCGCTTTCGCGGGCAAGCCCGCTTCTACAGTTTTCTTCAGGCAAAAAAAAACGGTGCACCGACCAAGCGCACCGTAAAGCCGTAGAACACACAACGAGGTGTTTGGTAAATCCGGTAAATCCGATCAGTCCAGCAGGGCCAGCGCCTCGGCGGTGCACTCCTGGATGCGGGCCCAGTCGCCGTTCTTGATCCACTCGGGATCAAGCATCCAGCTACCGCCCACGCACATCACGTTTTTCAACGCCATGTAACTCTTGATGTTGGCCGGGCTGACGCCGCCGGTCGGGCAGAATTTAACTTCGCCGAACGGGCCGCCCAGGGCCTTGATGGCCGCGACGCCGCCGCTGACTTCCGCCGGGAACAGCTTGAAGCGGCGATACCCCAGGCAATAGCCTTCCATGATGCCGGAGGCGTTGCTGATGCCCGGCAACAGCGGGATCGGGCTGGCGACACTGGCTTCGAGCAGGTCACGGGTGATGCCTGGCGTCACGATGAATTGCGAACCGGCGGCTTCGGCAGCGGCCAGCATGCTGCGATCGAGCACCGTACCGGCGCCAGTCACCAGTTCCGGACGCTGCTCGCGCAGGATCTGAATCGCCTTGAGACCGAACTGCGAACGCAGGGTCACTTCCAGCGCCGTCAGGCCACCGGCGGCCAGGGCGTCGGCCAACGGCAGCACGTCCTGTTCGCGAGCAATGGTGATCACCGGCAGGATCCGCGCCTTGGCGCAGAGGCTGTCGATCAGGGCAACTTTGTCCGCCATGGAAACGGTCGGGAATGTGTTTGTCATAGCGGCTGATCCTTGGTTCATGGGCACCAGTAAATCTCTAACGTGGGTTGCAGAAACGCCCGAATCGGCATGGCGGCGACATCGTCACCGGCTACTGCGGCGCTCAGGGTGGTCAGCTTGGACTGACCGGAAATCGAGAGAACGGTGTGCCTGGCTGAAGCCAGCAGCGCGCGACTCATGGTCAGGCGCTGATGGGGCACGGTCGGCGCCAGCATCGGCCAGCAGCGACGGGTACCGTCGATTTTCAAGGCGTCGGCCAGGTTCGGGCTGTTGGGGAACAGTGACGCGGTGTGACCGTCGTCGCCCATGCCCAGCACCAGCACGTCGATCGCGGGCAATTCGCCGAGCAAGCGATCCGCCTGCTCAGCGGCCTGTTCCAGGTTGGCGGTGGCACTGTAGAGGCTCAGGAACTGGGCCTTGGCCGCCGGGCCTTGCAACAGGTAACGCTTGAGCAGACCGGCATTGCTGTCGGCATGTTCCACCGGCACCCAGCGCTCGTCAGCCAGGCTGACCACCACCTTCGACCAGTCCAGCGCCTGCTTGACCAGGTGCTGGAAGAACGCCACCGGGCTGCGCCCACCGGACACCACCAGTGTCGCGGTGCCTTTAGCGGCAATCGCGTCGCTCAGTTGTCCGGCCACCGCCAATGCCAGGCCTTCGGCCAGCAGCACCGGGCTTTTGAACTCATGGGCGCTGACGCCCTGAGGCAGTTTCAATTCAGATATCGCCATACCACGACCTCCCGTCCCGCGTGATCAGTGCAATGGAGCTCATCGGCCCCCAGGACCCGGCCGCGTACGGCTTGGGTGCATCACCGGACTTTTTCCACCCGGCGATCAACTGGTCACACCATTTCCACGCGGCTTCGATTTCATCTTTACGGACAAACAGGTTCTGATTGCCGCGCATCACTTCCAGCAACAACCGCTCGTAGGCATCGGGAATCCGTGCGCTGCGCCAGGTGTCGGAAAAATTCAACTGCAACGGACCGCTGCGCAGCTGCATGCCCTTGTCCAGGCCTTGCTCTTTGGTCATCACGCGCAAGGAAATGCCTTCGTCCGGTTGCAGGCGGATGATCAGTTTGTTGCTGATCTGCAAGCGCTGCTCGGGGGCGAAGATGTAGTGCGACGGCTCCTTGAAGTGGATGACGATCTGCGACAGCTTTTGCGGCATGCGCTTGCCGGTGCGCAGGTAAAACGGCACGCCGGCCCAGCGCCAGTTACGAATGTCGGCACGCAGGGCGACGAAGGTTTCGGTGTCGCTCTGGGTGTTGGAGTTAGGCTCTTCCAGATACCCGGGCACCGATTTGCCTTCGCTGTGGCCGGCGATGTACTGGCCGCGCACCACCTGAGTGCTCAGGCCTTCCGGGCTGATCGGTGCCAGCGCCTTGAGGACTTTGACTTTCTCGTCGCGGATGCTGTCGGCGGACAAGTCGGCCGGCGGGTCCATGGCGATCAGGCACAGCAACTGCAGCAGGTGATTCTGGATCATGTCCCGCAGTTGCCCGGCCTTGTCGAAGTAACCCCAGCGGCCTTCGATCCCGACCTGCTCGGCCACGGTGATTTCCACGTGGGAGATGTAATTCTGGTTCCACTGGGTTTCGAACAGGCTGTTGGCGAAACGCAGGGCAATCAGGTTCTGTACGGTCTCTTTGCCCAGGTAGTGGTCGATGCGGTAGGTGCGGTTCTCCGGGAAGAACTGCGCCACGGCGTCGTTGACCTTGCGCGAGGATTCCAGGTCCGAACCGATGGGTTTTTCCAGCACCACGCGGGTGTTTTCGGCCAGGCCGACCTTTGACAGGTTCTCGCAAATAGCGCCGTAAACCGCTGCCGGCGTGGCGAAGTAGGCAATCACCCGCTGGGCGCTGCCTGCCTGCTCGGCCAGGGCGACGTAATCGTCAGCCTTGAGGAAGTCGACGTGCAGGTAGCTCAAACGGGCCAGGAAGCGCTCGAGCACGCCTTCATCCAGCTCTTTGGCGCCCACGTAACGGCGCAGCTCGGTGGCGATGAACGCCAGGTGCTGTTGCTCGCTGCCGGGTTCACGGGCCAGCGCGATAATGCGCGTATCCTCATGAAGCAGGCTGGCGCCATCGAGTTGATAAAGGGCAGGAAACAGCTTGCGCAAGGCGAGATCGCCGAGAGCGCCGAACAAGGCAAAGGTGCACGGTTCAACCGTAATCGAAGGCATGATGTTTGTTCTTTTATCAAGTTAAGCTACAAATACCTTTTTTCAAGGCATCATTCAAGGGAAAATGTAGTAATAAACACAACATTTTCGCAAAATATAGATTCCGAGTGGTGGTCGGTCGGAGCCATCAGTAGGATAGGCCACCGTTATGGGCTGTACCAAAGGCCCAATTTGCATAGCCGAGCGCTTGTTTGCGCAGGTGAATTTAGGAACCCCATATGGACCGCGTGCGAAATTTACTGGAGCAAATCCAGAATCGCCTTGAAGACCTGAACAAGGCAGAACGCAAAGTCGCCGAAGTGATCCTGCTCAACCCACAGCAGGCTACGCGCTTCAGCATCGCCGCCCTCGCCCAGGCCGCGTCGGTCAGTGAGCCGACGGTCAACCGTTTCTGCCGCTCGTTCGGTGTCAGCGGTTACCCTGAACTGAAACTGCAACTGGCCCAGAGCCTGGCCAGTGGCGCGGCGTATGTCAGCCGCGCGGTGGAAGCCGACGACAACCCGGAAGCCTACACCCAGAAAATCTTCGGCAGCGCCATCGCCTCCCTGGACAGCGCCTGCCAGGCCCTCGACCCGAACCTGATCAGCCGCGCCGTCGACCTGTTGATCCAGGCCCGGCAGATCCACTTCTTCGGCCTCGGCGCCTCGGCCCCGGTGGCGCTGGATGCGCAGCACAAGTTCTTCCGCTTCAACCTCGCCGTCACCGCCCATGCCGATGTGCTGATGCAGCGCATGATTGCCTCGGTAGCCCATACCGGTGAGTTGTTCGTGATCATTTCCTACACCGGTCGCACCCGCGAACTGGTGGAAGTGGCGCGCATCGCCCGGGAAAACGGCGCTTCGGTACTGGGGCTGACGGCCGAGGGTTCGCCGCTGGCCAAGGCCAGTACCTTGAGCCTGAACATTCCGTTGCCGGAAGACACCGACATTTACATGCCGATGACCTCGCGGATCATTCAGCTGACCGTGCTCGATGTGCTCGCCACCGGCATGACCCTGCGCCGGGGCGTGGATTTCCAGCCGCATTTGCGCAAGATCAAGGAAAGCCTGAATGCCAGTCGGTATCCGATTGGCGATGAGTTTAGTTAACCCACGCCGATCGTTCCCACGCTCTGCGTGGGAACGCAGCCCGTGACGCTCCGCGTCACTGGACACGGAGCGTCCCTTGAGGCATTCCCACGCAGAGCGTGGGAATGATCATTACGCCCCAACCCGCGCCTGCAAACTCAAATGCGCCCGCTCCCCCGGTGCCAGGCACAGGCTGTCGGTGCCGCCGCTGGCCGCTTCCACACAGACAAACTCTGAAATCTCGTTCCAGCTCACCCCCAGCAATGGCCGCGAGCCGGGATGCCAGACCACCGTGTCCGCATGGTCACCGGTGTCGATGCACAGTTCCCGCTGCCAGGCATGGTCCTTGAGCTGCAATTCGCCGTCATGCTGGAACACGCGCTGACATCCACCGTCGACCCGCAACTCGCCTTCCTGCTGGCAAACCTGGCGGTTCAACTGGTCGTAACCTTGCGCTCCCTCGAGCCCAGACAGCGCTACCTCACCGACGTCGCCAATACGCCAATAGGCATGCAACGCCTGGCTCAACTGGCACGGCATGTCGTCCTGATGCTCGGTACTCAGGTGTAAATCCATGCGTTCGCCCAGATGGGCGTGCAAGTCCACTTGCCAGTCGCACAGCTGTAATTGCCAGTGCAGGCGCACGCCATCGTCGTCACTGCTGCTGTCGAGCAATTTCCAGTCGAGCAGGCGCGCCCAGCCATGGGACGGCCAGGCGTTTTCGCTTGGGTGGCGGCCATACCATGGCCAGCACACCGGCACGCCGCCGCGAATCGCACCGACGTGAGGCCATTTCGCCGCGCACCACAGCCAGGGTTTCTGACCCTTTGGCTGGAAGTGCAGCAACTGCGCGCCCTGACGACTGAACACCGCCTGACACAGCGGATGATCAATCACCAGCACGTCGCGCATCTGATAGCGCTCCCACGCAAACAGCGGACGTTCGCGCAAGGATTTGAAGAAGCGTTGTAGCGGATGCTCAAGCATGTGCCACGGTCCTGAAAATCATCTATCACCCGAGGGTGCGCCACCCCCAAAAAAAAGCGGACAGCCATGGCCGTCCGCAAAAATGCGCACATAGAGAGGAGCTTATCGCAACAGCGTTAGAACACCGACTGAATTTTCAGACCGGCGACCAGCGCGTTGTCGACTTCATCCACACCGCCTGGGTGAGTGATGTATTGCAGGTTTGGACGCACCGTCAGCCAGTTGGTAACGTGGAAACCGTAGTTGATCTCGTAGTTGTACTCAGTGCTGCGCAGTGGCGAGAACAGCGGATCGTTGTAGTCACTGACACCATTGGCGGCGTTGACCAATTCGGCGTTTTTCTTCACGTCATCGTTGACATGGATACGGGCGAAACCGATCCCGACGTCGTCTTTTGGACGCGCATCAAACGGGCCCTTGTACACAAACATCAGCGACTGGTAGTTGTCGACGAAGTTGGTGTCCTTGTCGTGGAAGGTGGCGTTGGCCGCAATGTTCAGACCGCGTGAAGCATCACCGTTGTGGGTGGTGAGTTGTTGCTGCGCCACGAACCAGTAGCCGTGCTTGCTATCGTGGCTGCGATAGGCGTTGCCGGTGGTAGCTGCATCATCGCCGTTGGCATCTTCACGGACGTCATCGGCGTCGGCAGTACTCTTGTAGTAACCGACACGGTATTCGCCGGGCAGGTTGTTGACCTTCGGTGACCAGACCAATTCAACCGGCAAGACGGTGCCCTTGGTACCGCTGCCGCTGAGCTTGAAGCCGTTACCGTGCTCAAGTTGCGATGGGTTCTGGTTGTACGCGCCGATCTGCGCATAGAGTTCAGGCGTGATGTTGTACTTCACGCGAATCGCTGCCTGCATGACCGGCCAGTTGTACCAGATACCGGTCGCCCAGTTACCCGCCTGGGAACCACAGAACGCCAGGTTCTGGAACTCACACGGGAAGGTGTTGAAGTCTTCGCCTTCGCCGAAGTAACCGGCTTTGACGTCCAGTTTATTGTCGAGGAACTGGTGCTTGATCCACAACTGGGTCAAACGGACCATGTGGCCACGGCCGTAGACTTCCTGCGAGGAGCTCAAGGTGCCGGCACGCGGGTCGCCGACACGGTCATTGGAGATGTTCTCGCCGTTACGGTTGGTGAGTTGGATCTTGGCCTGGGTGTTATCCCAGCCCCACAGCTTTTCCAGGTCCAGCGCCACGCCCAGGCCGAACTGATCGGCGTAACGTGCGGTCTTGTCGTCGTTGTAGCCACCATGCAGGTTGGCGCCCACTTCACCGACGTAGTCGGCCTTGATGTCGATACCTTGCTCAATCAGCCTGGTCCGCTCGCCACCCCAATCCCCGGTCATCCATGGCGACTCGGAGCTGAACGCTTCAGCAGCATGCACACTGCTCGCCAGACACATCGCCGCAATCGCAGACAACTGGCAGATTAGCTGAGCGTTGTTGTTCTTCTTCATCCCTACATCCTCGTCTTTATTGTTATTAACTGTTTTTATCTAACGCGGTTTACAACGATTGCGGCGGATGTAGCCATCCGCCGCGAATCCCCCCTGTGGGAGCAAGTCGGATCGCCGCACTGCCGCTCCCACCTTTCTGATCTTCAGCGGCCTTTGAACTGGGTCACGTTGGCACTGTGAGCTTCGGTTTTCGGCAAGCCAGCAACGCCCAGGCGCTCACCGGTCTTGGCATCGAACAGCAGCACTTTCGATGGATCGAATTGCAGCGTCAGAGTCTCGCCCACGGCCGGCGCGACGTCCGGTGCCAGGCGGCAGCAGACTTTGGTGTCGTTGAGATTGACGAACACCAGGGTGTCGGGACCGGTCGGTTCGGTGACCTGCACTTCGGCGCGGATGGTCGGCAGGCCGTTGGCTTCGCCGTTCGCCAGCACGATTTGCTCCGGGCGCATGCCGAGGATCACTTCGCGGTCTTCGAGCCCGGCGTCCTGCATGCCCAGCGGCAATTCGCAGCGCGCCTGACCGCTGTCGAGCAGTGCCAACAGGCGACCGTCCTTGCGCTGCAAACGCAGGGGGATGAAGTTCATCGGCGGCGAACCGATGAAGCTCGCCACGAACAGGTTGGCCGGGTTGTTGTAGATGTCTTTCGGCGTGCCGAACTGCTGGATGATCCCGTCCTTCATCACCGCCACTTTGTCGCCCAGGGTCATCGCTTCGATCTGGTCGTGGGTCACGTAGACCGTGGTGGTTTTCAGACGCTGGTGCATCAGTTTCATTTCGGTGCGCATCTCGACCCGCAGCTTGGCGTCGAGGTTGGACAGCGGTTCGTCGAACAGGTAGATCTTCGGCCGACGCGCCAACGCCCGGCCCATGGCCACGCGCTGTTGCTGGCCACCGGAGAGCTGGCCCGGCTTGCGGTTGAGCAGGTGTTCGATTTGCAACAGCTTGGCCACGCGAGCGACTTCCGCGTCGATGTCGGCGGCAGGCATCTTGCGGATCTTCAAACCGAACGCGATATTTTCGCGCACGCTCATGGTCGGGTAGAGCGCGTAGGACTGGAACACCATGGCGATGTCGCGGTCTTTGGGGCTCATGCCGCTGACGTCCTGGTCACCGATCATGATCGCGCCGCCGGTGATGGTCTCAAGGCCGGCGATGCAATTCATCAGGGTCGATTTACCGCAACCCGAAGGGCCCACAAGAATCAGGAATTCACCGTCCTTGATCGACAGCTCGATGTTCTTGAGGGTGTCCGGCAGGCCGGGGCCATAGGTTTTGTTTACATTGCGAAGTTCGAGCGTAGCCATGATTACCCCTTGACTGCGCCGGCCGTCAGCCCGCGCACGAAATACTTACCTGCGACCACATAGACCAGCAGGGTCGGCAGCCCGGCGATCATCGCCGCCGCCATATCAACGTTGTATTCCTTGGCCCCGGTACTGGTGTTGACCAAGTTGTTCAACGCCACCGTAATGGGTTGCGAGTCACCGCTTGAGAACACCACGCCGAACAGGAAGTCGTTCCAGATCTGGGTGAACTGCCAGATCAGGCAGACCATGATGATCGGGGTGGACATCGGCAGGATGATCAAGCGGAAGATGGTGAAGAACCCCGCGCCATCGAGCCGCGCCGCTTTCACCAGTGCATCGGGAACGCTGACGTAGTAGTTACGGAAAAACAGCGTGGTGAACGCCAGGCCGTAGACCACGTGCACGAACACCAGGCCTGTCGTTGTGCTGGCCAGGCCCATCTTGCCGAGGGTGAACGAGGCCGGCAGCAGGACCGTCTGGAATGGCAGGAAGCAACCGAACAGCAGCAGGCCGAAGAACAACTGCGACCCGCGAAAGCGCCACATCGACAGCACATAGCCGTTCAACGCACCGATGGCCGTGGAGATCATTACCGCCGGAACGGTGATCTTGATCGAGTTCCAGAAGTACCCGTCAACCGTGCCCCAGGCCTTGATCCAGCCAATACCGCTGACCACGGTCGGCCAGCTCAGCAGGTTGCCGGAGTTGATGTCTTCCGGCGTCTTGAAACTGGTCAACAGCATGACCACCAGCGGTATCAGGTACAGCAATACCGCAAGGAGCAGCACGCCATAGATCGCGATGCGACTCAGGCTGATGGCAGGTTTGGCAGCGAAACTAGTCATGACGTTTGGCCCTCAGCTCGGAGTACAGGTAAGGCACGATGATCGCGAGAATCGCACCGAGCATCAGAATCGCACTGGCCGAGCCCATGCCCATTTGGCCGCGACTGAAGGTGAAGGAATACATGAACATCGCAGGCAGATCGGAGGAATAACCCGGACCACCGGCGGTCATTGCCGCCACCAGGTCGAAACTCTTGATAGCGATGTGGGCCAGGATCATCACTGCGCTGAAGAACACCGGGCGCAGGCTCGGCAACACCACCTTCAGGTAAATGCGCGGCATGCTCGCGCCATCGATCTGGGCAGCACGGATGATCGATTGATCAACGCCACGCAGACCGGCGAGGAACATCGCCATGATGAAGCCCGAGGCTTGCCATACCGCCGCGATCACCAGGCAGTACACAACGCGATCCGGATCGATCAGCCAGTCCAGGCGAAAGCCTTCCCAGCCCCAGTCACGCAGCAATTTGTCCAGGCCCATGCCCGGGTTGAGCAGCCACTTCCAGGCGGTACCGGTGACGATCATCGAAAGCGCCATCGGGTACAGGTAAATGGTGCGAATGAAACCTTCGCGACGAATGCGCTGATCAAGAAACACCGCCAGCAACACACCGATCACCAGGGTGATGCCGATGAACATGCCGCCGAAAAGCGCCAGGTTCTTGCTCGCTACCCACCAGCGATCGTTGTCGAACAGCCGCTGGTACTGCGCCAGACCCGCCCATTTGTAAGTCGGCAGGAAAGTCGAAGTGGTGAACGACAGGACGAAGGTCCACAGGATATAGCCATAGAACCCCACCAGAACAATGAACATGCTCGGCGCCAGCACCAGCTTGGGGAGCCAGCGCTGCAGTGCATCGAACGGCGAGGCCTTGCTGAACACAGCAACAGAACTCATGGGAAGATCCAGTACGAAGAGAAAGGATTACAAGCGCTTCCCCTTGTAGGAGCGGCCTTCTGTGGGAGCTGGCTTGCCTGCGATGGCATCACCTCGGTGCAACTGATAAACCGAGGTGTCTGCATCGCGGGCAAGCCCGGCTCCCACAAAATCCCTCCCACAGGGGGGGCGCGGCTAACGGTTACTTGGCCGCTTTAATGGCAGTGCCGAGTTGCTTGGCGGCAGTGGCAGGATCGGCTTTCGGATCGTTGATGAAGTTGGTCACGACATCAAAGAAAGCCCCCTGTACCGCCAGCGTGGTCGCCATGTTGTGCGCCATGCTCGGCTGCAAGCCACCGGACTTGGCGTCCGCCAGGAAGTCTTTGGCAGCCGTCTGGGCGCAGGAGTCGAAACCGTACTTGCCCATGTCGCTCAGCATGTCGTTTCGAACCGGGATCGAGCCCTTGTTGATGCTGAAGACTTTCTGGAAGTTCTCACCCAGCACGATCTTGGCAATGTCCTGCTGAGCTGCAGCAGTGCCCTTGTCTTTCTGCTTGAACACGGCCAGCGAGTCGATGTTGTAGGTGAAGGCCTTATCGGTGCCCGGGAAGGCTACGCACTCGTAATCCTTGCCAGCGACTTTCTTGGCCGCTGTCCACTCGCTCTTGGCCCAGTCACCCATGATCTGCATGCCGGCCTTGCCGTTGATGACCTTGGCCGCCTCCAGGTTCCAGTCCTGGCCTTTGCCGTCGGCGTCCATGTAGGTCGCGACTTTCTTCAGTTCGGTCAGCGCCTTGACCATGTCAGGGCCGGTCAGCGCCGCGTTGTCCAGATCGACCAGGGCTTTCTTGTAGCCATCGACGCCCATGACCGACAGGACCACCGCTTCGAACACGGTGCTGTCCTGCCAAGGCTGGCCGCCGTGGGCCAGCGCGATGAAGCCCGCAGCCTTGAGCTTGTCACCGGCCGCGTAGAATTCCTGAAGGGTGGTTGGCGCTTTTTCAATGCCGGCTTTCTTGAAGACTTCCGGGTTGATCCACAACCAGTTGACGCGGTGAATGTTCACCGGCACGGCCACATAGTTACCGTCGTACTTCACGGTATCGGAGACTTTCTTGTCGAGCAGGCTGTCCCACTTCTCAGTTTTGGCAGCGTCTTTCAAGACGTCGGTATCGAGCAGGCCGGTAGACGCCCATTCCTGAATGTCCGGACCTTTGATCTGCGCTACGCCCGGCGGGTTACCGGCCACGGCGCGGCTTTTGAGTACGGTCATGGCCGTGGCACCGCCACCGCCGGCGACTGCGCCGTCTTTCCAGGTAAAGCCGTCTTTTTCGACTTGAGCCTTGAGCACATCGACCGCGGCTTTTTCACCACCAGACGTCCACCAGTGAACGACTTCCACCGAACCTTTGGAATCGGCGGCAAGGGCACTGACGGGGAATGCTGCAACAGGAAGCAGTGAGGCGAGAGAAATGACAGTAGCGAGGCGAGAAATCGCATTCATCTAGTAGTACCTTTCTTGTTGTTATGCATGCAAGTCTGGTGCTTGCGCTGCATAGGATTCTAAACAGGGGATGCCCCTTCGCAGGTAACGAAGGGACGCGCGAATGTCACTATATGGTTACATAGCTGGTTACACAGCAGCGCTCTGGGACAACTGCCCCAGCGCAGTGGCCATGCTCGGCGCCAACGGCAGGCGCGGGATCAATACGGCTTGCCAGGCGTGATACAGGTCGGGTTTGCCGGCCCAGATATCGGCGCTCGGACGGTTCAGCGGATCGAGTTCGTGATGCCAGCTGCCGTCACAGCGGTCGATGAAATGACGGTCACAGAATTCCCAGAACAGTCGGTACCAGCGCTCGTATTGCTCGTCACCGGTGCGTTTGAGCAGCGCACTGGCGGCGGCGCTGGCTTCGCAATGCGTCCAGTGCAAACGATGGCGAACCACCGCGCGATTGTCCCAGTCAAGGGTGTAGACAATGCCCGGCGCACCGTCGACGTCCCAACCGTGACGGCAATTATGCTCGAAGAGTTTTTGCGCATCGGTGGCGAGCCAGCCCGGCGTGAGCATCCCGGCCTGTACCCGCGCAGCTTCTAGGTGCAACAACAGCCGCGCCCATTCGAAACCATGGCCCGGCGTGGTGCCGTAAGGGCGAAAACCATCGGCCGGGTTGTCGTGGTTGTAGTCGCGCAGCGGCTGCCAGTCGCGATCGAAATGCTCGATCACCAGGTAATCGTTGGCGGCAGCATGATCGTGAATGACACGCTCAACGATGCGCTGCGCGCGAATCAGCCAGCGGTTGTCCTCGGTGACATCGGCCAGGGCGAGGAAGGCTTCGGTGCCGTGCATGTTGCTGTTGGCGCCACGATAGGCTTGCTCTTCGCTCCAGTCGCGGTTGAAGGATTCGCGCAAGGCGCCCTCCTCCTCGCTCCAGAAATGGCTGTCGATGATGTGGATCGCCTCGTCGAGCAAGGCTTGCGCACCGGGACGTTGAGCGACCACCGCAGAACTCGCGGCCAGCGCCACGAAGGCATGCAGGTAAGCGGCTTTGTCGGTATTGCCATCACGGTGTTCGGGCGTGGCGAACCAACCGCCGTGTTCGGCGTCACGCAGCGGCCCGCTAAGGGCTTTGATGCCGTGATCCACCAACTCGGCGAACCCCGGCAAGCCCTGGATATGGGCCATGGCGAAGCTGTGGGTCATGCGCGCGGTGTTCATGGTCTCGGCTTGCACGTTGACTGGAAGGCGACCCTTTTCATCAAGATTGCCGAAACCTTCGGCAAGCTTTGAAGCCTTGGCAAACGCCAACAGGCGCAGGCCTTCGGCGGCCAGCCATTGCTGATGGGCAGGCGCGTTCAGCCAACTGCTGAAGGCGGGTTGGAAGGTGTCCATGCGATACCTTTTTTTGTTGTTATGACTGGGACCAGTCTAAACAACGGTCGGTGGCGGGCAGGTAACGAAGGGGGAGCGTTATGTCACCGACCTGTGACATTCGCCCCAATTTTGAAGTGAGTGGTTATTTGTGGCGAGGGGGCTTGCCCCCGTTGGACTGCGCAGCGGTCCCTCTTTCAGGGCCGCTCCGCGCCCCAACGGGGGCAAGCCCCCTCGCCACAGGGTCGCTTTCAATCCACCGAGCGCGGCAACTGCAACGTCACCCGCAACCCGCCTTCGCGCAGGTTTTGCAGGCTGACTTCACCGCCATGGCTATGGGCAATGTTGCGCGCGATCCCCAGCCCCAGGCCATAACCCTGCTGCTGCCCGGCCAGGCGGAAATGCGGCTCGAACACTTGCTCCAGCCGCTGCTCCGGCACACCCGGGCCTTCGTCGTCGACATGCAGGACAAACGCGCTCTCGTCATCATCGATGTGTAGATGCGCGTTCTGCCCGTACTTCAAGGCATTGTCGATCAGGTTGCCGATGCAGCGCTTGAGCGCCAACGGCTTGCCGGGATACGGCGCCAACGCCCGCCCCTGCTGAGTCACGCGGCCGTTACCGTTAGGCGCCAGATACGGCTCTACCAGACAGTCGAGCACATGATTGAGATCCACCGGCTCGATGTTTTCGTGGATGTCGGTGTCTTTCACGCATTGCAACGCGCCCTTGACCAGCAACTCCAGCTCATCCAGATCGCGACCGAATTTGGCTTGCAGCTTTTCGTCTTCGAGCAATTCGACCCGCAGTCGCAACCGGGTGATCGGCGTGCGCAAGTCATGGGAAATCGCGCTGAACAACTGGCTGCGCTCGGTCAGGTAACGGCTGATGCGTTCACGCATCGCATTGAACGCGCGACCGACTTCCACCACTTCACTGCCGCCACCCTGAGCGACCGGTTCGACATCGGCGCCCAAGGACATGTCCCGCGCCGCCCGCGCCAATCGCTTGAGCGGTCGGCTCTGCCAGTGCACCAACAAGCCGATGAACAACAGCAAGAAGCCGCTGGTGAGGACAATGAACCAGACTTGCTGCGCCGGTAAGCCTTGCTCCTCCAGGCTGGTGTAGGGCTCGGGCAGCAAAGACGCGATGTACAACCATTCCCCCGGCGCCATCTGGATTTGCGTGACCAGCACCGGTGGGTTCACTGGCTCCAGGGTCAACGCGTAGTGCGCCCAGGAGCGTGGCAATTCATCGAGTTTCAGCCCGCTGTTGAAGATCCGCAGATCCTCGGGGCTGACGAACGTCACCGAAATATCGGCGTCTTGGCCCAGAGACTGGCGCAGCACTTCGTCCACCGCTTTGAGCACCGCTTCTTTGCGCGGCGTGATCGGCAGCACGTCCATGCCCAAGGGTTTGTCGTTGAGGGTCACCACGAACCGGGTGCCGCCCATGCTGCGCAACTGGTCGAGCACCAGCGGCCTGAACGCCACCGGCAACGAGCGGAAATAACTGACGCTGGCCGTCATCGAATGGGCCAGGCTGCGGGCGCTGGTAACCAGGCCTTCGAGCTGGGTGGCGCGCAATTGCGAGACCCAGATCACGCTCGACAGCGCCTGGGCAAACAGCACCGCCAGCAAGGTCAGCAGCAACATGCGCCCGAGCAGCGAGCGCGGCACGGGCACGCGCCCGGCGAGCTTGCGCAGGAACTCAGTGGCCATTGCCGGCAACCACGTTGGCTGCCAGTTGGTAGCCACTGCCACGCACGGTACGGATCAGCCGCGGCGGCTTTTCGGTGTCACGCAGGCGCTGGCGCAACCGGCTGACCGCCATGTCGACAATGCGATCGAGCGGCATCAGGTCACGGCCACGGGTGGCATTGCCGATGGTGTCGCGGTCGAGGATTTCCTGCGGGTGATCGAGGAACAGTTTCAGCAGCGCAAAATCGGCACCAGAGAGAATCACTTCCTCGCCGTCGATGTGGAACAGCCGATGGCTGACCATGTCCAGCCGCCAGTCATCGAAGGCCAGCACTTCGCCGCCGGAACGCTCCTGACCGAACTGCGCGCGGCGCAACAGGGCTTTGATGCGCGCCTGTAATTCACGGGGGCTGAAGGGTTTGCCGAGGTAGTCGTCGGCGCCCAGTTCCAGGCCAATGACGCGGTCGGCCTCGTCGGAGCTGGCGGTGAGCATGATGATCGGCACATGGGCCTGGCGCGGGTGCTGGCGGATCCAGCGGCAGAGGCTGAAACCGTCTTCGTCCGGCAGCATCACGTCGAGGATCACCAGATCGCTCGGCGCCTCGTTCAGCGCCTGACGAAACCCTGCGCCATCGGGCGTGGTGCGGACCTGGAAACCGGCACGGGTCAGGTAGGTGTCCAGCAACTCGCGTATCTCTTGATCGTCATCGACCAACAAAATCGACTTGTTGACTGAGCTCACGGCGGCGTCCTTGTTGTTTGTGTTGGGGAGGATTATGCCTGATCGTGCGTAAATTCGATCGTTACCACGCTCTGCGTGGGAATGCTTCAAGGGACGCTCCGCGTCCAGTGACGCGGAGCGTCACGGGCTGCATTCCCACGC
>NZ_JAAUOE010000030.1 GCF_017114915.1 Pseudomonas frederiksbergensis | reverse complement strand
TCAATGAGCATCAGCTGACGGCGCGGCCGGTGGTTGCACCTTGCGCATCAAGGGCACCATCGCCGTGGCGAGGATGAAGCAGACCATGATCATCAGGAACGCGTCGCCATAGGTTTGCGTTTGCGCTTCGCGGTAGGTCAGCAGCCACAGTTGACGCAGGCTGGCGGTGACGCCCAGGTCGCCGCTCTGGCCGAGGGCGGCAAAGTTATTGCCGACCTGGGACAGCCACTGATTCAGGGCCTCGTTGGTGCTGTTGAGGTTTTCCGCCAATCGGGTGAAGTGCAGGTTGGTGCGGTCATTGAGGATGGTCGCGCACGCGGCGATCCCCATCGCGCCGCCGAGGTTGCGCATCAGGTTGAACAACCCCGAAGCATGTTTAAGCCGCGCCGGCGCCAACCCGCCGAGGGTGAGGGTCACCGCGGGCGGCACCGCCAGTTGTTGCGCAATCCCGCGCAAGGCTTGCGGCAGCATCAACTCTTTAGCCCCCCAGTCGTGGGTGATCGGGCTGAAATCCCACATCGACAAGGCGAACAGCCCAAGGCCGGTCATCATGACCCAGCGCAGGTCGATGCGGTTGGCCAGAAAGGCATACAACGGAATGGTCAGAATCTGGAACACCCCGGTGGAAAAAACCGCCAGGCCAATGTCCAGCGCACCGTAGCCGCGCACCCGGCCGAGAAATAGCGGCGTCAGGTAAATCGTCGCGAACAGGCCGATTCCGGTGACGAACGAAAAGAAGCAGCCGAGGGCGAAGTTGCGGTCCTTCAAGGCGCGCAGGTCGACGATCGGATTGGCCACGTGCAGGGTCCGACCGATGAAGGCCAGGCCGGCCAGGCCACTGATCCACGCGGTGGTCAGAATCGTGCTGTCGCTGAACCAGTTCCAGCGCGGACCTTCTTCGAGGGTGTATTCCAGGCAGCCGAGAAACACCGCCAGGAACAGCATGCTCAGGTAGTCGGCGCCCTTGAGCAGTGACAGTTCCGGCTGGTCGATTTTCACCAGCATCGGCACCGCCACCGCGACGAAAATCCCCGGCGCCAGGTTGATGTAGAACAACCAGTGCCAGGACGAAATGTCGGTGATCCAGCCGCCGATCACCGGCCCCAGCGTCGGTGCCAGCGAGGCCACGGCGCCGATGGTTGCAGCGGCGATCACCCGTTGCTTGCCGGTGAAGAAAAAGAACGCGGTAGTGAACACCAGCGGGATCATCGAGCCACCAAGAAACCCTTGCAGGGCACGGAAAGCGATCATGCTTTGAATGTTCCAGGCCGCGCCGCAGAGCAGGCTGGCCAGGGTGAAGCCCACCGCCGAGGCGCAGAACAGCCAACGGGTCGAGAACACCCGGGACAACCAGCCCGACAGCGGAATCACGATGATTTCGGCGATCAGGTAGCTGGTCTGCACCCATGCGGTTTCGTCGGTGCCAGCCGAGAGCCCGCCGCCGATGTCACGCAGCGAGGCTGAGACGATCTGGATGTCCAGCAGCGCAATGAACATGCCGATGCACATTGTGGCGAAGGCAAACACCTTGGTTGCCGTTGCCATGTTGGCGGCATTGAACGGCTGCGCGGGGGCGGCGAGGGCGCGGCTCATGGTGCGCTGGCCACGGTCGGGGTTTCAGGCTTGGCGCGAGTGTCCACTTCGGCCGTCACCGACAACCCTGGACGCAGATGACCGAGTACACCGTCAGCCGGGTCGAGCAGGATCCGCACCGGTACCCGCTGGACGATTTTGGTGAAGTTGCCGGTGGCGTTTTCCGGTGGCAATACGCTGAACTGCGAACCACTGGCCGGCGCGAGGCTGTCCAGATGACCGTGGAATTCACGGCCCTTGAGCACGTCCGCATGAATGATCACGCGCTGGCCCGGGGTCATCCGCGATAGCTGGTCCTCCTTGAAGTTGGCATCGACCCACAACCCACTGGCCGGCACCACCGACAACAGTTGCGAACCGGCCTGGGCGTATGCGCCGGCCCGTGCCCGGCGATTGCCGATTACGCCGTCGACGGGGGCTTTCAACTCGGTGTAACCGACGTTCAACTGCGCCAGATCACGCTCGGCCCGCGCCTGTATCAATGCGGCGCGGGCTTGTTGTTTCTGGGTTTCGATCACGTTCAATTGGCGTTGCGCGGCCAGCAGTTCGGCCTGGGCCCGGGCACTCTGCGCCTGGGCCGTCTTGAAGGTGGCATCGGCCCGCTGCGCGCTTTCCACCGAGACGGCATTGCTGTTCACCAGGCGTTTGTAGCGGGCATTGTCGTCCCGCGAGCGCGCGGTTTCGGCGCCGGCGGCATCGATGCCGGCGCGGGCCTGGCCGATCACCGCGTGCTGCAGTTGTTCGGTGGCGTCGAGGTTGGCGAGCAAGGCTTCCTCGGCGCTCACCTTGCCTTCGGCCTTGGCCAGGTTGGCGCGATAGTCACGTGCGTCGAGCCGGATCAGCACATCGCCGGCCTTGACCTTCTGGTTGTCGGTCACCAGCACTTCTTCGATATAGCCGGCGACCTTCGGCCCGATCACCGTGACGTCGCCACCAATGTAGGCATCGTCGGTCTCTTCGATGAAACGCCCGGCAGTCCACCAATGAGTCGCGTACAGCCCGATAAACACCAGGGCTGCGATGGCCGTCGTCAGCAGGACCAGCCGTTTGAGCAGGGGAGGTTTGGGTGTGTTCACCGCAACAGCAAGGTCGGGTTCAAGGCTGGGCATGCTGGTCATGGATCTCTACCTGTGAAAAGCGGTGCTTTATTATGCGTGTAATATGACGTAGGTAATATTTGGTGGCAATGGGTTTCTGCTACCGGTCGTCTGGTGCCGGACGTTTCGACTCTGAGGAATGATTTGCCGGTCTTAATAGGAAGCATTACTATTTACGCCTCCTCGCCACAGCACACCGCAATGACCCCCAAGCTGCCCCGCAGACCCGGCTTTTTCGAGCATTACGAAGAGTTGATCGGCTCCTGGACCCGTCGCCTGAGAAACCGTCAGCAGGCCGAGGACCTGGCCCATGACACCTTCGTGCGGGTGCTCGAGTCCGATTCGGCGGCGGTGCAGCAACCCCGGGCGTATTTGCACCAGACCGCGCGCAACATTGCGGTGGACGGTTATCGGCGTGAGGATCGGCGGGGCGCCATGGAGTCGGAGGCGATCGATCACAGTGTGTCGTCGTCCGGCGACCCGGAGCATTTCATGCATGCGATCCAGTTGGCCGATTCCATCGAACGGGCGCTCACCGAGTTGCCGGTCAACTGCCGCAAGGTGTTCGTCTGGCAGAAGATCGAAGGCCTGACCCAGGCCGAAATCGCCGAACGCCTGGGGCTGTCCAGGAACATGGTGGAAAAGTATATGATCCGCACCCTGCGGCATCTGCGTGATCGCCTGGACGGGTTACAACCATGATTGGCCGCGGCCCGGACAAGATCGCAGCCTTCTCATCCCCAGCCAAACAGGACTTTCCATGATGGATACTCGTGACTGTGCGTGCGGGCAAACAACGGTTCGCGACGACGCGGCGCGGTGGTTTGTGCGTTTGCAGGAACCTGCGGTCGGCGCCCAGGAGCAGCGCCTCTTCGAGATCTGGCTGGACGAGCACCCTCAGCATCGCAACGAATATCAACGGCTCCAGAGCTTGTGGAGGGCAGCCGATCTGCTGCCGGCCAAGCGTCTGTACGCCTTGTGTGAAACGCCGCCGGTCCGCAGCAAACGTCGTCCGCTGGCGCGTTATGCGGTGGCCGCCAGCGTGTTGGCGGTGGCGCTCGGCCTGGGGTTGTTCAGTGGTTTGAATCATCCGGCGAACTACACGGCTGAATATTCCACAGCCCTTGGCGAGCGTAAGCATGTGGCGTTGCCGGACGGTTCGGTGATCGATCTGAACAGCCGCAGCCGGGTGCAGGTGCGCTATGAGAAGGGCCGGCGCAGCATCGAGTTGACGCAAGGCGAGGCGATGTTCAGCGTCGAGCACGACAGCAGCCGGCCATTTGTGGTCGAGGCGGGCAGCGGCAAGGTCACGGTCACCGGCACCCGGTTCGACGTGCGCCGCGACAGCGCCGAAACCCGGGTCGCGGTGGAGCAGGGCACGGTCAAGGTTCAAGGGGATGGCGACGATTTCGTCAGCCTCACCGCCGGCCTCGGTACTCGCATCAATGCCCAGGGCAAAGTGGCCGCTGCCTATGCGGTCAATCCTGCAGAACTGACCGCATGGCGCAGCGGCAAATTGGTGTTCAACAACGCCAGCCTCAGCGAAGTGGCCGAGGAAGTGTCGCGCTATCGGGAAAAACCGCTAACGGTCGGCAGCGCCAAAGTGGGCAACCTGCGCCTGACCAGCGTGTTCAAATCCGACAACACCGATGCGCTGCTCAAGGCTTTGCCGAACATTCTGCCGGTGGCCATCCGCACCCTCGATGACGGCAGTCAGGAAATAATTTCACGATAGATTCAGGTTTTTTTCGAGTTCTTCGTCTTCTTGTCCAACTGCAACTGGTTTGCATTAACAGACGCACACTCTTGCGATCCACAGGACAACGTTCGACGTGAAAAAAACCACCGCTAAAAACAACAAAACATCCTGGCTGCCCTTGGCTCTGGCCCTGGCGGTCAGCTCGGCGCTGCCCCAGGCATTCGCCGCCGATGTCATTCATATCCAGGCGCAGCCACTGGGTCAGGCCTTGAGTCAACTGGGTCAGCAAACCTCGCTGCAGGTTTTTTTCAGCCCGGAACTGGTGGCGGGCAAACAGGCTCCGGCCGTCGACGGCAACCTTTCACCGGAACAGGCCCTGCGCCAATTGCTGCAAGGCAGCGGTCTGCAATATCAGATCGATGAAGGTTCGGTCACGCTGATGCCGGCCCCGACTTCCGCCTCAAATGGCCCGCTGGAACTGGGCGTGACCGACATCAAAGTGGTCGGCGACTGGCTCGGTGATGCCGATGCCGCCGTGGTGCAAAATCATCCTGGCGCGCGCACGGTGGTCCGCCGCGAAGCCATGGTCGAGCAGGGTGCTATGAATGTCGGCGACGTGTTGAAGCGTATTCCCGGCGTGCAAGTGCAGGACGCCAACGGCACCGGCGGCAGCGACATTTCCCTCAACGTCGGCGTGCGCGGCCTGACCTCGCGCCTGTCGCCACGCTCCACCGTGCTGATCGATGGCGTGCCGGCTGCCTTCGCCCCTTACGGCCAGCCGCAGCTGTCGATGGCGCCGATTTCCTCCGGCAACCTCGACAGCATCGACGTGGTGCGTGGCGCCGGTTCCGTGCGATATGGGCCGCAGAACGTCGGTGGCGTGATCAACTTCGTCACCCGCGCGATTCCGGAGAAAGCCACCGGCGAAATCGGCACCACCCTGGAAACCACCCAGCGCGGTGGCTGGAAACACATCGACACCGCGTTTCTCGGCGGCACCGCCGATAACGGCATGGGCGTAGCGCTGTTGTATTCCGGGGTAAACGGCAACGGTTATCGCAAAAGCAACAACGGCAACGACATCGACGACGTGATCCTCAAGACTCATTGGGCGCCTACCGAGCAGGACGATTTCAGCCTCAATTTCCATTATTACGACGCCAGCGCCGACATGCCCGGCGGCCTGACGCAGCAGCAGTACGATGCCGATCCGTTCCAGTCCGACCGCGACCATGACAACTTCAGCGGCCGTCGCAAGGACGTATCCTTTAAGTGGGCGCGGCAGATCGACGACCGGACCCAGGCCGAAGTGCTGACCTATTATTCCGACAGCTTCCGCGGCAGCACCATCGCGGCTCGTGATCAGAGAACCCTCAGTTCCTATCCGCGCACTTATTACACCTTCGGCATCGAGCCGCGGGTGTCCCATGTGTTTGATCTGGGCCCGACCACGCAGGAAGCCAGCGTCGGTTATCGCTACCTCAAAGAAGGCATGCACGAAGAGTCGAGCCGTCTGGCGCTGGTGAACAATCAGCCGGTGGTCACCAAGACCTCCGATGGCCATGTGTTCCAGGACCGCACCGGCGGCACCGAAGCCCACGCCGTTTACATCGATGACAAGATCGACGTCGGCAACTGGACCGTGACCCCCGGCATCCGGTTCGAAAGCATCAGCACCCAATGGCACGACAGACCGGTGCTCGACACCGCCGGCAAACCTGTGCAGGAAAAACGCCGCAGCATCGACAGCAATGAACCGCTGCCGGCCTTGAGCGTGATGTATCAACTGTCCGATGCCTGGAAGCTGTTCGCCAACTACGAAACCTCGTTCGGCAGCCTGCAATATTTCCAGCTCGGCCAGGGTGGTTCGGGTGACAACACCGCCAACGGCTTGAACCCGGAAAAGGCCAAGACCTACGAGATCGGCACGCGCTACAACGATGATGTGTGGGGCGGGGAAGTGACGCTGTTTTACATCGACTTCGACGAAGAGCTGCAATACATCAGCAACGATGTGGGCTGGACCAACCTCGGCGCGACCACCCACCGGGGGCTCGAAGCCTCGGTGCACTACGACATGGCGGCGCTCGATCCACGGCTCGACGGCCTGACCGCCAACGCCGGTTTCACCTACACCCGCGCCGTTTATGAAGGCGAGATTCCAGGCTTCAAAGGCCGTGACCTGCCGTTCTACTCGCGTCAGGTGGCGACCGCCGGCCTGCGTTACGACATCAACCGCTGGACCTACAACCTCGATGCCTTTGCCCAGTCCAAACAGCGCTCGCCAGGCGTTGCGGTGAACGCTGACGGCAGTTTCAGCGGCAACTACATCACCGAAGGCAGCGCGGACGGTCAGTACGGCGACATCCCGGGTTACGTCACCTGGAACGTGCGCGGTGGCTATGACTTCGGCTCGCAACTGTCGAACCTGAAAGTCGGGGCGGGGGTGAAGAACATCTTCGACAAGCAGTACTTCACCCGCTCCAGCGACAACAACGCCGGGATGTACGTCGGAGCGCCGCGTACGTTCTTTGTGCAGGCCAGCGTCGGGTTCTGATCGATTGAGTTAACTTCATCGCGGGCTTGCCCGCGATGCTTTTAAACCTTCAACACCTTTCCGCCGATGGCCACGGCCACCAGCAACACCGCCATCAACCCAAAGGCAAAACTCAAATTGCTGCCATGGGCGACAAAACCGATCACCGCAGGTCCCGCCAGAATCCCCGCATAACCCAGCGTGGTAATGGCCGGCACGGCGATGCTTTCCGGCATGACGGTCTGTTTGCCGACGGCGGTGTACAGCACCGGCACAATGTTCGAGCAGCCAGCCCCCAGCAACGCATAACCCACCAGCGCGGCTTCCCACGCCGGTGCGAACGTCGCCAGCGCCAGGCCAGCCGCGGCCGTCAGCCCACCGAACACAATCACTCGCGTATAACCAAGACACCTAACAATCCTGTCGCCGGTCAAGCGCCCGAGCGTCATGGTCAGCGCAAACGCCGCATAACCCAACCCGGCATACGCGGTGTCGATCCCGCGCTCCTGCGCCAGGAACACCGCGCTCCAGTCCAGCGCCGCGCCTTCGGTGAGGAACACGATGAAGCACATCCCGCCGATGAACAGCACGATACCGTGCGGCACCGCGAATGCAGGGCCCGAGCTTTCGCTGCCATAAGGCAGCATGTGCGGCGCGGCCTTGAACATGGCCGCGATCAGCATCGCCACCACCACCAGCATCGCACCCAACGGCGACAGCCCGAGGCCGAGCAGGGCGCTGACTCCAGCCGCGCCGACGATTCCGCCGAGGCTGAACAGGCCGTGAAACCCCGACATCATGTGCTTGCCGCTGGCCCGCTCGACGATCACCGCTTGCAGGTTCACCGTCGAATCCACCGTGCCGAGCCCGGCCCCGAACATGAACAATGTGGCAATCAGCGCCGGAATCGACGACACCGTCGCCAGCAACGGCAGCGCTGCACAGATCAACAGCGTGCCGCCGGTCGCTACCCGGCGACAGCCGAAACGGGTGGCCAGAATGCCCGCCAGCGGCATCGCCAGAATCGACCCCACGCCCAGACACAACAACAGCAGGCCCAGCGTGCCTTCATCGAGTCCGGCTCGGGCCTTGGCGTAGGGCACCAGTGGCGCCCACGCGGCGATGCCGAGCCCGGCGATGAAGAAGGCGATGCGCGTGGACATCTGTTCCAGGCGTCCGGGAATGAACGTGTCTTGGGCGTTGAGGCTGGTCATGTCGATCCTTGGTAAAAAACGTCGCGTCCCCGAAGGACACTGATACCGCGTCGAGGTTCGATCGCGGGGGCAGGTCATCCGGTTCAGGCGCACATCCTTGCACAGGCTGGTGCCGTATCGCGAGGCTGGCGATTAAATCGCTGACCGTTCGGTCGTCGAAGCTTTAAAGTGACGCCCATCGATCAGGCAGAGGAAGGGGCGGGGTTCATGGTGCGGTTCTATGATGCACGGGGCAACGTGTACGGTGTGATTTCGCCCGAGGCGTTGCGTGAGGCGGGGATCGACTTGCCGGCCAGCGCCGCCGAGTGTGCGGTTTCACGGCAATCGTGGAGCGGCGCAGCGGTGGCGGCCTGCTGCGACTGGCCCGACGGCCAGCGTCCGGCGGGTAGCAAGGCCCACCGTAGCGATGGTCTGCTGATCGGCCCGTTCCAGGCATCGCCACCCTTTGACCTGCTGATCGTCAACACCGACGGCACTCTGGCCGAGCGCAGCGGCAATGGCCTGACGATTTTTTCCCAGGCCCTGAGTGAACAAGGGCTGATGCCTGGGGACGAGGCCTGCCTGCTCAGGGTTCATCACGACAAGAGCGATGCGGTTTCGCCGGTGGAGACATCGGTCAAACCTGCCGAAATCGATGGCGTGCAAGGGTTCTGGCTGGACTTGGGAAGCCCTTCGTTCGGCCCTGAAGCGGTGAGTGCGCAAGGGGTTGAACCCGCGACGTTGCACGGGCGTGATGTCAGCCATGTGCGGCCGTTGTCGGCGCTCGATCCTGCCTGGAACCGCAGCCAGTTCGTGCGCATCGGTAATCCCCATTGCGTGACGTTGGTGACTGGCGGCGATGTGTTGCCGAGTCATGCGCAGATGTGCGAGCCGGGGTTGTCTGGAGGATTGACCCGCATCGCTTACGCCCCGCCAACCGGGGCCGGGCAGCCGTGTGCGGCAGGCGTGAACCTGCAATGGGCGATGCTTGAGTCCGAAGGACGGATCGTTGCGCGGGTGTTCGAGCGTGGCGAAGGGCCGACCGCGTCGTCGGGCACCAGCGCCAGTGCGGTGGCGTGCGCGGCGTGGCGGGTGGGTTGGGTGGCGGCCGGGGAAGTGAAGGTGGTCATGCCCGGCGGCACGGCGCCGATTCTGCTGGAGGAGCTGGAGGGCGAATTGAGTCGAGTCAGCTTGTTTGGTACGGCGCTGTTGATGGGTTGAGTTCAAAATCGCCATCGCGAGCAAGCCCGCTCCTACAAGGGGCGGTGTCCCGTCAACTGCACGGCTTTCGTGCCCCTTCCCCCAGGCCAAATCCGCCTGCTCGGCTATAAATAACAGCACCCTCGCGCATTGGCACGAGCACTGCAGCACCCTGCGCGTCCTCCATCTCGCAAGGAATGCCACATGACGCAGAACGATCCGGGCAATGATTACCCCCTCAGCGAAGTGCCGATGCATGCCCGCAAGGGGCTCGCCTCCACGGCCATGGTGCTGCTGGGTTTTACCTTCTTCACGGCAACCATGTTTGCCGGCGGCAAGCTCGGGGTGGCGTTCAGTTTCGGCCAGATGCTGGCGGTGATCATCGTCGGCAATCTGCTGCTGGGGATTTACGCTGCCGGGCTGGGTTACATCGCGTTCAAAAGCGGCCTGAACTCGGTACTGATGGGACGTTTCTGCTTCGGTGAAGTGGGCAGCAAGCTCAGCGACCTGATTCTCGGCTTCACCCAGATCGGCTGGTATGCCTGGGGCACCGCGACCGCCGCCGTCGTACTCGGCAAATATTTCGAATTGAGCGAAGGCACCGTTTTGGGGCTGATGGTGCTGTTCGGCCTGGTTTTTTGCGCCACGGCGTACATCGGCTATCGCGGGCTGGAGATTCTGTCGTACATCGCCGTGCCAGCCATGATGTTGCTGCTGATGCTGTCGATGTGGGTCGCGACGGTGAAGGTCGGCGGGTTCGAGGGCTTGCTCGCGGTGGCGCCGACAGGAACCCTGGATTGGTCGACCGCGATTACCCTGGTGTTCGGCACCTTCGTCAGTGGCGCGACCCAGGCGACCAACTGGACACGTTTCTCCCGGTCGGCCCGGGTTGCGGTGCTGGCGAGCCTGATCGGCTTCTTCGTCGGCAACGGTCTGATGGTGCTGATCGGTGCTTACGGCGCCATCGTCTACCAGCAACCGGACGTGGTCGAAGTGCTGTTGCTGCAAGGCTTCGCCATGGCCGCGATGGCAATGCTGCTGCTCAATATCTGGAGCACCCAGGACAACACCATCTACAACTTCGCCGTCGCCGGCTGCAACCTGCTGCGCACCGGCCGGCGCAAAACCGTGACCCTGGCCGGCGCGGTGATCGGCACACTACTGGCGCTGCTGGGCATGTACGACATGCTGGTGCCTTACCTGATTCTGCTGGGCACGGTGATTCCGCCGATTGGCGGGGTGATCATGGCCGACTTTTTCTTCCGCTATCGAGGCCGCTACCCACGCCTGGCCGACACGCAGTTACCCGCGTTCAACTGGCCGGGGCTGAGCGCTTACGCAGTCGGCACGGTCGCCGCCTTCAACTCGCCGTGGGTCGCGCCGCTGGTAGGGATTGCCGCGGCCGCGCTAACGTATGTGCTATTGACCGGCGTACTGGGTGCCCGTACCGCCGACGCACCCCTAGAAGATCTATAAAAGGATTCGCCTGATGCACATCATCAACGCCCGCCTGCGCAACCAAGAAGGCCTGCATGAACTGCACCTGGAAAACGGCCTGATCCACAGCATCGCCCGGCAAACCGAAGCTCCGTCCCTGGGACCTGATGACCTGGACGCCGGCGGCAATCTGGTGGTGCCGCCCTTCGTCGAGCCGCACATTCACCTCGACGCCACCCTGACCGCCGGCGAGCCGCGCTGGAACATGAGCGGCACGCTGTTCGAGGGCATCGAACGCTGGGGCGAGCGCAAGGCCACCATCACCCAGGAAGACACCAAGACCCGCGCAAAAAAAACCATCCAGACCCTCGCCGCCCACGGTATCCAGCACGTACGCACCCACGTCGATGTCACCGACCCGGAACTGACGGCGCTCAAGGCAATGCTCGAAGTCCGCGAGCAAAGCCGCCACCTGATCGACCTGCAAATCGTCGCGTTCCCCCAGGAAGGCATCGAGTCGTACCGCAACGGGCGGGAACTGATGGAAGAAGCGATCCGCCTGGGCGCCGATGTGGTCGGGGGCATTCCACATTTCGAGTACACCCGGGATCAGGGCGTGAGCTCGGTGAAGTTCCTCATGGACCTGGCCGAGCGCACGGGCTGTCTGGTGGACGTGCATTGCGACGAAACCGACGACCCGCACTCGCGCTTTCTGGAAGTGCTGGCCGAAGAGGCCCGCAGCCGCGACATGGGCTCACGCGTCACCGCCAGCCACACCACGGCCATGGGCTCCTACGACAACGCCTACTGCGCCAAACTCTTTCGGCTGCTCGGACATTCGGGGATCAGCTTTGTTTCCTGCCCCACCGAAAGCATTCATCTGCAAGGCCGCTTCGATAACTTCCCGAAACGCCGTGGCGTGACCCGGGTCAACGAGTTGCTCGACGCGGGTATGAACGTGTGCTTCGGCCAGGACTCGATCGTCGACCCGTGGTATCCGTTGGGCAACGGCAACATCCTGCGGGTGCTCGAGGCCGGTTTGCACATCTGCCACATGCTCGGTTATCGCAACTTGCAGAGTGCGCTGGACCTGGTGACCGACAACAGTGCCAAGGCCATGAACCTGGGCGATCGCTATGGGCTGGAACAGGGGCGGCCGGCGAATCTGCTGATTCTGTCGGCGGACAGTGATTACGAGGTGATCCGCAGTCAGGGTCTGCCGCTGTATTCGGTTCGCGGGGGCAAGGTGTTGATGAAGCGGCAGATGCCGGTGGTGCAATGGACGGATCGGCTCTGAATTTTCGCTGACGGTGCAGGCCTCATCGCGGGCAAGCCCGCTCCCACAGGGATCACGCTGAACCTGTAGGAGCGGGCTTGCCCGCGAAGGCTGCTTAAGATTCAACGAAAATGTCGACTGTTACACCGCTTTCGCGGGCAAGCCTGCTCCTACAACGGATTCGGTTTCTTCAGGGCGATTCGTGTTGCGGCAAAAACCGCAATATCGCCGCCATGATCGCCTCCGGCGCATCCTCCTGAACCAGGTGCCCGGCATTGGCAATGGCGTGAAACTGCGATCCGGCAATCATTTGATGCAACGCCCGCCCGCGCTCGATGGGGATCCACTGATCGTCTTCCCCCCAAAGAATCTGCACCGGGCAGCGAATTGTCGGGTACAGCGCTTCGATCTCGCGGGTATAGCATTCATCCATCTGTGCTATCTGCCGGTAGAACGCCGCTTGCCCCGAATCCCCCAGCCAGGGCTGCACGTAAGGCGCCAGTTCCTGCTCGGGAATCTCGCGCTTGATCGCCCCACGAATGTAGGCTGGTACGATCGCCCGCTGAATGTAATCGGGCAGCCCGCTGAACGCTGCTTCGTGCCCACGTACATGCTGCACGAACGGCGACCCCCAGGGTGACAGTGCCACCGGATCGATCAGCGTCAGGCTGCGGTAATCCTTGCCATTGAGCAGATGCGCGCGCAACGCGGTGGCGCCGCCGAAATCGTGGGCCACCACGTCTGGTCGTTCCAGGCCCCAATGGTCCAGCAATTGCGTCAACAGTTGGTTTTGCACGCCCAGAGAGACATCGCCGTCCGGCTGTGCGGATTGCCCGTAACCCAGTAAATCGAAATAGTGCACCCGGTGCGTGGTGATGAAGTGCGGCGCAATCCGGTGCCACACATAGGAAGAGAAGGGCGTGCCATGCACGAACACCAGCGGCGGGCCGTCGCCACGTACGGCGTAGCGAACGGAGTGCCCGTTGAAGCGAAAGGTCTGAGCCAGCGGCCAGTCAGTCATGGGTGCGTCCTCTTGGCGTGTGCGAGCCAAAAAGCATAAGCATAAAAAAACAGCCATTGAAGGCTGTTTCTTTATTCACTGACGAAACGTTGTTCCCTTGTGGGACGGTTTACTCGCCGCGATAGATGCAACCGCTGGTGCAGGTCTCGTGGATGCGGATCGCGCTGAGTTCCGGCAACAATGGCTTCAATTCATTCCAGATCCACTTGGCCAACACTTCGCTGGTCGGGTTTTCCAGGCCGGGAATGTCGTTCAGGTAGTTATGGTCCAGGCGTTCGTAGAGCGGCTTGAAGATCTCCTTGATTTCCGAGAAATCGCGGATCCAGCCCGTGTGCGGATCGAGGTCGCCGCTCAGGTGAATCGCCACTTTGAACGAGTGACCGTGCAGGCGACCGCACTTGTGGCCGTCCGGTACATGGGGCAGGCGGTGGGCGGACTCGAAGGTAAATTCTTTGAAGATTTCCACAGTGATGTTCAGCTCTGTCAGGTGGCGATCGCCGCGGCGATGTGGGCAGGTGGCGAGTTTAACAGTTTGTCCTGACTAAAGGGTCAGCAAGCGTTCGCCAAGGCGACCGTTGGCAGCCAGTTCAAGAAACTCATCTCCCAGGCGACGGCTTTCATCCATCGTTGTGCGCCAGTATTTCTGCCGGCTCGGGGCGTCGCCCATGAAGCGCTTGAAATCGTTACGGTCCGGTAGTTTGCCGTAGGGCAGGCGCGCCAGGTATTCCTTCGACGGCGCCAGCAGCAGAACGTCCTGCAAGCGCTCAGGACAGGCGCGTCGCCATGGCAACGTCTTGTCGAACCAGCCGGGGATCACCCGGTCGGTGAAGTGCGGATACAGCACGATGTCGTGGCCGCTGTAGGGCAGGTCGAGGTGATAGTCCAGCAGACCGCCATCGCGGAACGTCCCTGCGCCTGCGCCCGGCAAGTCGCGCACGCCTTGCATGACCATCGGGATCGAACCCGAGGCGAGCAAGGCCTGGCGCAGGTTGCCGGCATTCAGCGCAACGAAGCGCGACGGGAAGTCATTCAGCGCATTGACCGGTGGCGCCAGGCGCGGGTCGTGGAGGATCAGTCGCTCGAAATGCCGTGACAGCCGTGCGCGCCCGCGCAGGTTGTCGGCGATCACCGACGACAGGCCCAGCCCCAGTCGACCACGATGATCGTCCGCCAGCAGGCCGTGGCTTTTGACCACCATGATGTTCAGGCGGTAGTGGGCGTTATCCAGAATCGAGGCATCGCGGCCGTCGAGCAAATCATCGAGCATGCGCCGGGAGCTCTGGCTGATCTGCGCCATGGTCACGCCCTTGGCGAAGTTCTGCTCGGTGTACAGCTGACCGAGGCGGCGGATGCCTTCGGCGGCATCCGGCAGGCAGGCGCTGGCGAACCGCCAGGAGCCCACCGAGGCGCCGATCAGCGAACGCTCCCGGGGCGCCGCCGGCAACCACTCGCCGAACAGCGCCAGGTCCAGACCTTGAATCCCCAGCGCTTTCGGGCCACCGGCGGCACCCGGCAGCGTGCCCACGTCGGCGGCGCTCAAGCCGTTGGCACGGATGCGCGCCATGGCACGCGAGCCGGCCTTGAGGGTCAGGGCAGGGAACTTGATGTGGATAGCGGTCATACCGGGCTCGATGTCTGGCGAGTGGAGATTATAAGCACCCGCGATTGTCCCCGATCAATGCAGAGGGGATGATGTCGCGTTGCCATTCCTGATGATGGCAATTCAGTTTCAATTAAGTTCGAATCGCTAAGGTCGCTGTGTAGGCAACACATAAAAGATACGGAACCACCCCCATGAAAATCCTGACTGCCCTGTTCGCCGCATCCCTCATCAGCCTGACCGCCAGCACCACCCATGCCCGCGACCTGGGCCCCGACGAAGCCCTGAGATTGCGCGACGCTGGTACCATTGTGTCTTTCGAGAAACTCAACGCCACGGCATTGGCCAGACACCCCGGCTCGATCGTCACCGAAACCGAGCTTGAAGAAGAGTACGGCAAGTACATCTATCAGGTGGAGCTGCGCGACCCGCAGGGCATTGAGTGGGACCTGGAATTGGACGCTGTCGGCGGGCAGGTTCTCAAGGATCATCAGGATACGTAATGAAGGTGTTTTTTTTAAATCGGCGCACCAGCAGCCGCCTGGCACTGGTGCTACTGGCTTTTTGCTCGATGGCGGTGGCCCGCGACCTGGATCAGGACGAGGCCCTGCGCCTGCGCCAGCAAGGGGTGATCCTGCCGCTGGAGCAACTGTTGAAGCAAGCGCTGGACCGTTACCCCGGGGCCAAGCTGCTGGAAGCCGAGCTTGAAGAAAAACACGACGTCTATGTTTATGAAGTCGAACTGCTGACCACCGAAGGCGTGGTGCGCGAGCTGGATCTCGACGCCACCACCGGCCATTTACTCAAAGACAAGGAAGACTGACCGATGCGTTTGCTCCTGGTGGAAGACCACGTGCCGCTGGCCGACGAATTGATGGCCGGCCTCAATCGGCAGGGTTACGCCGTGGACTGGCTGGCCGACGGCCGCGATGCGGTGTACCAGGGCAGCAGCGAGCCTTATGACCTGATCATCCTCGACCTCGGCCTGCCAGGTTTGTCGGGGCTCGAGGTGCTGGCGCAGTGGCGGGCCGGTGGCCTGGCCACGCCCGTGCTGATCCTCACGGCGCGGGATTCCTGGGCCGAGCGGATCGAAGGCCTCAAGGCCGGCGCCGACGATTACCTGAGCAAACCCTTCCATCCGGAAGAACTGCACCTGCGCATTCAGGCGTTGTTGCGCCGCTCCCATGGCCAGGCCAATCAGCCGACGCTCGAGGCAGCGGGTTTGCATCTGGATGAAGGTCGTCAGTGCGTGACCCGCGACGGTACCGACATCCAGCTCACCGCCGCCGAA
The DNA here is from genome assembly GCF_017114915.1 of Pseudomonas frederiksbergensis. GTDB lineage: Bacteria > Pseudomonadota > Gammaproteobacteria > Pseudomonadales > Pseudomonadaceae > Aquipseudomonas > Aquipseudomonas frederiksbergensis_I. The sequence goes on along the minus strand of NZ_JAAUOE010000030.1, from coordinate 49,108 downwards.
TTCCGCCTGCTGCGTTATTTCATGCTGCACCCCGAACAGATCCTCTCCAAAAGCCATCTCGCCGAACACCTCTACGACGGTGAAACCGAGCGCGATTCCAACGTGCTCGAAGTCCACGTCAACCACCTGCGGCGCAAGCTCGGCCGCAGCGTGATCGAAACCCGTCGCGGCCAGGGTTACCTGTTCGGTGGGCAAGCGCAGTGAGGTCGATCCAGCGCCGTTTGAGCCTGGGCCTGATCAGCGTGATGGTGATCGTCGGCCTGGTGCTGGCGCAAACCAGCCTGTGGCTGTTCGAAATGGGTTTGCAGCGCTACCTCGAAGCCGGATTGCGCAATGACAGCGAAAGCCTGCTGGTGGCGCTGGTGCGCGGCCCGCAGGGGTTGCAGCTGGATGAGCGGCATCTGTCGCCGGCCTATCAACGGCCGTTTTCCGGGCACTATTTTCGTATCGACTTTGCCGACAACCATTGGCGTTCCCGCTCGTTATGGGATCAAGACCTGCCGCGACTCGAACAACCAGGCCTGCATAGCAACCTGCAGTTGGGGCCGGAAGGGCAGCAGTTGCTGGTGTTGCGTTCGGACTACCGGCGCTTGGGCCAGGCGATTTCCATCAGCGTCGCCCAGGATTACACCCCGGTGCGCGAGAGCTTCAAGCGCATGCAACAGGTCGGCCTCGGGTTGGGGCTGGCAGGGCTGTTGCTGATATTGCTGTTGCAACGCATCACCGTGCGCCGCGCCTTGCGCCCGCTGGAAAAAGCCCGCGAGCAGATCGCCCAATTGCAGCAGGGCCAGCGCTCGCAACTCGACGAAGCCGTGCCGGTTGAACTGGAGCCACTGGTGGCGCAGATCAACCATTTGCTGGCCCACACCGAAGACAGCCTCAAGCGTTCACGCAATGCGTTGGGCAACCTCGGCCATGCCTTGAAAACCCCGCTGGCGGTGTTGTTGAGCCTGGCTTCAAGCGACAAACTCGATGCTCATCCGCAGCTGCGCAAGGTGATTCAAGCGCAACTGGAACAGGTTCAGCAGCGACTCAATCGCGAACTCAATCGCGCCCGGTTGTCCGGCGATGCACTGCCGGGGGCGTTGTTTGATTGCGATGCCGAGCTGCCTGGGCTGCTGGCCACGTTGACCATGATTCACGGTGAACACCTGGACCTGAGCTACCGGGCGCCGACCGGTTTGCAACTGCCGTGGGATCGCGAAGATTTGCTGGAGTTGCTGGGCAATCTGCTGGACAACGCCTGCAAGTGGGCGGATGCGCAGGTTCGGTTGAGCGTGGTCGAAACGGCTGAAGGTTTTCAGTTGAGCGTGGAAGACGATGGACCGGGGATTCCCGAAGACCAGCGCGATCAAGTGTTCAGCCGTGGCACCCGTCTCGATGAACAGACCGATGGCCATGGGTTGGGGCTGGGGATCGTGCGGGATATCGTCGACACGTGGGGCGGGGTGTTGAGGCTGGAGGAAAGCGAGTGGGGCGGGCTGAAAGTGATGATCGAGTTGCCCAAGCGCTAACGGAGGATTGAAGGNATATCGTCGACACGTGGGGCGGGGTGTTGAGGCTGGAGGAAAGCGAGTGGGGCGGGCTGAAAGTGATGATCGAGTTGCCCAAGCGCTAACGGAGGATTGAAGGTGTGGCGAGGGGGCTTGCCCCCGTTGGGCTGCGCAGCGGCCCCAAAACCATTCACTCCGGTGTAATCAGGCAGACCGAGCTGGCAGGTTTACGACTGCTGCGCAGCCGAACGGGGGCAAGCCCCCTCGCCACAAAAGCTCCCTCACTACAGGTGTCAGGTCACACGCGAAACTGGTCCATCAAACCCTGCTGCTGATTTGCCAGACTGTTAAGCGACTGACTCACCCGCGCCGATTCATTGGCTTGCCCAGACAATGATTCGGTCACATCCCGAATGGTCGCCACGTTGTTATTGATCTCTTCGGCCACCGCGCTCTGCTCTTCGGCAGCGCTGGCGATCTGCAGGTTCATGTCGCTGATCACCGTCACTGCCTCGCCGATCTGCCGCAACGCCGTCACCGCCTGACCGACTTGTTCGACACTGCCCTGAGCCTGGCGATGGCTGTTGTTCATCGAACTCACCACATCCTGAGTACCGCCCTGCAACTGCTCGATCACCTGACGGGTTTCCTCCACGGACTCCTGAGTGCGTTGCGCCAGGTTGCGCACTTCATCGGCCACGACGGCAAAACCGCGTCCGGCTTCACCGGCACGGGCGGCTTCAATGGCGGCATTGAGCGCCAGCAGGTTGGTCTGCTCGGCAATGGCGCGAATCACTTCCAGCACCGAACCGATTTTCTCGCTGTTCGCCGCCAGGCCTTCGACCTGCACCATGGCCGCGCTCATGTCGGCGGCGAGGTGGTCGATGCTGGCGGTGGTGCGGTCGATCACGGTCAAACCCTGACGGGTCGCCTGATCGGCATCGCGGGCCGCTTGTGCCGCCTGCGCGGCGCTGCGGGCGACGTCCTGGGCGGTGGCGCTCATTTCATGGGAGGCGGTGGCCACCTGATCGACCTGGCGGTATTGCTGTTCCATGCCGGCGCTGGTCTGAGTGGCGATGGCGGACGATTGGTCCGCGGTGCTGCGGGCGTCCTGCACCGAGCGTTTCACTTGGGCGATGATCGGTTGCAGCTTGTCGAGGAAACGGTTGAACCAGCCGGCCAACTGGCCCAGTTCGTCCTGTTTGTCGTAGGCCAGGCGCCGGGTCAGATCGCCTTCGCCGCTGGCAATGTCTTCCAGCATGCGGGCCACGCCGAGGATCGGTCGGGTCACACTGCGCGCCATCAACCACACCAGCAGCAAACCGATGAGCGCCGCCAATACGCCCAGGCTCAGCTCGATCAATGTGCCGGCGGTGTTGCTGTCGTCGAGTTGTTTTTTCAGCGCTTCGGCGGGGCCGACCAGGACCTTCTCCGGCACGTCGAGCAACACGCCCCAGGACTTGCCATCGGGAATCGGCTGGAACGGCGACAACACTTTCAGTTGCTGATGGCTGTGCAGGCTCTCGGTCTTGCTGCTGGCGGCGAGCCGGCGCAACAGTTCGGCACCGTGGGTGGTGTCCACCGCGTCCAGGCGCTGGCTGAGCTTGCTGGCGTCCGCGCTGTAGCCGGCCAGCAAACCGACCGGGCTGACGATGCTGACGCTGGTCTGGCCGTCATAGAGTTTTTTGCTGGCGCTCTGGCTGATCGCTTGCAGGCTGTTGAGGTTGATGTCCACCGACAGCGAGGCGATGACTTTGCCGTTGATCATCAGCGGGAACACGATGCTGGTCATCAACACGTTCTGGCCGTCGATCACATAGAAGTAGGGCTCGATCACGCAAGGCTTGAGCGTGGTGCGCGGGCAGGTGAACCAAGCGTTGGCCGGCTCGCCGCTGGGGCCGGTGCTGGTGTCGGCCATGTCGCTTTCGGGCAGGGCCATGGAGGTCACCTTACCCGGTGTCGGTTGCGACCAGTACAGGGCGAAACGGCCCTTGTCGTTGCTACCCACTTCCGCCTGGCCGGCGAACAGATCGTCCTTGCCGTCCAGCGCATTGGCCTCGAACACCAGCGACAGGCCAAGCAGTTCCGGGTTGGCCTGCAGGGCGGACTTGACCTGCCGGGTCAGGTCTTCACGCAGGTCGAAGGCATCGAGAAAACGCTTCTCGGCCTGATCGCGCAAAAACAGCACCTGCCGCGAAAAGCCATGGCCATATTGATAGGCGTCCATGAACTGCTGGCGAATTCCCAGCGCTTGGACCTCGCCCTGGGATTCGATGCGCGCCTGGGCGGCCTCGGTGAGCATTTCCATGCTCGAGGCTTTCACCAGCGCCGAGCTGTGCTCCATGCGATACAGCGAAAGCCCTACCAGCAGGGTCACGATGCCCGCCAGGCACAGCCCGGCCAGCAGGGTGATTTTCCATTGAATGGAAAGGTGTCTGAGCGACATGGGAACGTCCTTTTTATTCGATAAATATCTGAGACTTTGCACTGTAGCGGCCGTGATTCGGCTTTCTTTATTAGTGCGAGAAAATAGAAATCGACCAAATCTGTAGCAGCTGCCGAAGGCTGCGTTCGGCCGCGAAGCGGTCGTAATCTCTGTGTAGGCGTTCTTTCTGAAACACCGCATCGTCTGAAATCACGACCGCTACGCGGCCGAACGCAGGCTTCGCCAGCTGCTACAAAGGGAGGTGTTCGCTTTGACAAGGCGGCAGCGCTCCGGCACAGTGCGCGCCCTCTAATAAAACCCTCTCTTTAATCCGCTGGCGGCGCTTATGCGCACTGCCGGCCGGACTCATTCCGCTTGCCTTGAGGTAACGATGATTAATGCAGTAATTGCCGCGGTCGGCGTCATGCTGATACTCAGCCTGTCCCGCGTGCATGTGGTAATCGCGCTGATTGTGGGCGCGCTGGTCGGTGGCTTGACCGGCGGTCTGGGCATCGAAGCGACCCTCAAAGCCTTCAACAGCGGCCTCGGCGGCGGGGCGACGGTGGCATTGTCCTACGCCTTGCTCGGCGCGTTCGCCGTGGCCATCGCCAAATCCGGCCTGGCCCATGCCTTGGCCGACAAAGCCCTGGCCATGGTCGATCGCCAGCACGCCAACGGCGGCGGCCATGTCAAATGGCTGCTGATCGGTTTGCTGTGGGTGGTGGCCATCGCCTCGCAGAACATTTTGCCGATTCATATCGCTTTTATCCCGTTGCTGGTGCCGCCACTGTTATATGTGCTGACCAAGCTGCAACTGGACCGTCGATTGATCGCCTGCGTCATTACCTTCGGTCTGATCACGCCGTACATGTTCTTGCCCGTGGGCTTCGGCAACATCTTTCTCAATGAAATCCTGTTGGCCAACGTCGCCCGCAGTGGCGTGGACATCAGCGGCATCAACGTCACCCACGCCATGGGCATTCCGGCGCTGGGCATGGTGTTTGGCCTGGCGGCAGCGTTCATCAGCTATCGCAAGAAGCGCGTTTACGACCTGGAGAAAATCGAACAGGTCGAGCAGGTCGCGGTGCAGTACAACCCGTTGAGCCTGATGGTCGCCGGCCTGGCCATTGCCGCCGCGTTCATTATTCAGCTGCTGCTGGACTCGATGATTATCGGGGCGCTGGCGGGCTTCCTGATTTTCTCGGCGTCGGGCATCGTCAAATGGCGCGACACCGATGACCTGTTCACCGAAGGCATGAAGATGATGGCGATGATCGGCTTCATCATGATCGCCGCGTCCGGGTTTGGCGAAGTGATCAAGGCCACCGGGCAAGTGCAAACGCTGGTCGAAACCTCGGCCTCGTGGATCGGTCACAGCAAAGCCATCGGCGCGTTGCTGATGTTGCTGGTGGGCCTGTTGGTGACCATGGGCATCGGCTCGTCGTTTTCCACCGTACCGATTCTGGCGGTGATTTTCGTGCCGTTGTGCGTGCAACTGGGCTTCAGCCCGATCGCGATCGTTTGCATTGTCGGCACCGCTGGCGCACTGGGCGATGCCGGTTCCCCAGCGTCGGACTCGACCCTGGGCCCGACCTCCGGTCTGAACATCGACGGCCAGCATCACCACATCTGGGACACCGTGGTTCCAACTTTCCTGCACTACAACCTGCCGTTGCTGGCGTTTGGCTGGGTGGCGGCGATGGTTCTCTGATTTCTCTCCCGTAGGAGCCCGGCTTGCCGGCGAAGGCGTCCTCGAAATCGCCTTCGCCGGCAAGCCGGGCTCCTACAGTTTTACGTTGGCGTGCCGTTATAGCCTTTAACCACGCCAATAAAATCAAAAGAGTGAACGTCATGCGCATGAGTCTGAAGGCCAAAGTCCTGTCCCTTGCCGTCCTCCCGGTGTTGCTCTTTGCGCTGGTCATCAGCCTGACCACGCTGTTCATTCTGCAAGAACAGGCCAGCAAGGAGGTGGAGCAAACCCGCCAGCGCCTGCTCAGCGAGGCCAAGGCGACCCTGCAAAGCTACGTTGCCGTGGCCATGACCACCATCAAACCGCTCTACGACGCGGCCGCCCCCGGCGATGATGCGGCGCGGGCCCAGGTGGTCAAATTGCTGTCGAGCATCACCTACGGCAAGGACGGCTACTTCTTCGGCTACGACTCCAACATCGTGCGCCTGTTCAAGGCCAACAGCCCCGAAGGCGTGGGCCAGAGTTTCAAGGACAACCGCGACCCGAACGGTGTCTACATTAACCGCGACCTGGTGAAAGTCGCCAAGGACGGGACCCACTACCTGCAATACAGCTCGACGATGCCCGGTAACACCCAAGTGCTGGTGCCCAAGCTCGGCTACACCGAATACCTGCCCAAGTGGGACATGGCATTCGGTACCTCGGTCAACCTCGACGGCATCGAGGCTCAAGTGGCGGTGGTCGAGGCCAAGGTCCAGGAACGCATGCAAGGCGTGGTGCTGAGCATTGTCGGGATTGCCGTGGTGGTGCTGCTGGTGATCGCCGCGGCCGGGATGTTGCTGGCCAACACCATTTTGCGTCCGCTGAACCTGATGAAAGCCAACCTCGACGACATCGCCGCGGGCGAGGGCGACCTGACCCGGCGCCTGACCATCACCAGCCAGGATGAACTCGGCGAACTGGCCGGCTCGTTCAACCGCTTTGTCGACAAGATCCACGGTTTGGTGCGTCAGATCACCGAAATGACCTCGCAGCTGACCGGGCTGGTGAATCAGGTGTCCGATCAGGCCCAGCGTTCGGATCAGGCCATGGAGCGCCAGCGTCACGAGACCGATCAGGTGGCCACGGCGATCAACCAAATGTCGGCGGCAGCCCAGGAAGTGGCCAGGAGTGCGCAAAATGCAGCGGTCGCGGCCCAGCAGACTGACGAAGAAGGTCAGGCCGCCAAGCGTGTGGTGGCCGGCAGCATCGTGAAGATTCATGCGTTGGTGAACGACATTCGCAGCAGCGGTGTGTCCCTCGACAGCCTGCAGAAAGACGTGTCGTCGATTGTCAGCGTGCTCGGGGTCATCCGTTCGATTGCCGAACAGACCAACCTGCTGGCGCTCAACGCTGCCATTGAAGCAGCTCGCGCTGGTGAGGCCGGGCGTGGTTTTGCGGTGGTCGCCGACGAAGTGCGGGCGCTGGCCAGTCGCACGCAAATCAGCACCCAGGAAATCCAGGGCATGATCGACCGCTTGCAGGCCGGCACCCAATCGGCGGTCGAGTCCATGCGCCGCTCCAGCGAGGCCGGTGACGGCACCTCGGCCCAGGCCAACGAGGCCGGGGCGTCGCTGGACGCCATGGCGCAGCTGATTGGCACCATCAACTCGATGAACGCGCAGATTGCCAGCGCCGCCGAAGAGCAAACCGCCGTGGCCGAAGAGATCAACCGCAGCGTGCACCAGATCGCGGTGGCGGTGGACAGCGTCGCCGACGAAACCCAGCTCGGTGCACAAACCTCGCGCAGCCTGGCCGATCTCGGTCAGCGCCTGGGGCAACTGGTCGGGCAATTCCGCATTTGATGCGGTGAACGGGGCAGGGCTGACTCCAACTCCTACACTGGTATTACGGTGCGCATCCGTCGCACCCGGACGACCCTAACCATGGAGTCAGACTTATGAACGACGGTACCTGCGACTGCCCCAAATGCTCATGCAAACTGGGTGAGCATCCCATCGTGCGTCACGGCAAGCACTATTGCTGTGAAGCCTGCGCCAAGCACCACGAACATGGCGAAGAATGCTCCACCAAAGGCTGCAAGTGTGCTCACTGACCTGTAGGAGCGGGCTTGCCCGCGAAGGCGGTGTGTCAGGCAACATCAATGTTGACTGTACCGCCGCCTTCGCGGGCAAGCCCGCTCCTACAGGGGATTCGTTCAACTCGCCGGTCGCCAGGTCACATTCTCGACGCCGAATTTCTCCGCCACCGGTTTGCTGGTTTTTTGTACCCGTTCTCGGCCAAAGCGCGGGATCCGGCCGACTCCGGCGTCGCAACTTGCCCAGTGCCAAGCTTCTGCATTGTCCATTTTGTCCAGGCGGATGATGAAAGACTTGGGCTTGCCATGAAGGGTGTATTCAATGACGAAAAGTTTTGCATTGCTCATAAAGCCTGTATTCCTCCCTGTTGTAATAGAAGGATCGTTGGGCGCGCAGAAAATTCAGTCGGATTGTCAGTCGGTTACAGTGACTGGCGACAGGCCGCACGCCTCGCTACCATGGAGCCTTTCCATCCCCCCAATGATCCTAGCCTATGGCCAAGGCCGCGCCGCCTGATTTGAGCGATACCGATGTGCCCGTGCAACCGCTGGCACGTACTTACCCGCGTGGGTTGTATATCGAGCCTCACGAGCATGTGTGGGGGCAGTTGCTGTACGCGATGAGCGGCGTGATGTGGGTCCAGACGCCCCATGAAGCGCTGGTGGTGCCGCCGCAACGGGCGGTCTGGCTGCCGCCGGGTGTGCCGCACGGGATTCGCGTGGTCTCTGACTTGCAGATGCGCAACATCTACCTGCGACCGTCATTGGCGGCGACGCTGGACGACAGTGTGCAAGTGATTGAAGTCGGCGGCTTGCTGCGCGAACTGATCGTCGGGCTGGTGGAACAGGGCGACGACGGTGACCCGGATTACTACGACGCGCTGGTTGGCCTGGCATTGCTGGAGCTCAAGCGCGCCCGGCGTTCAACGCTGAAAATCCCGCTGCCGGACGATTCCGATCGGCGGCTGATGAACCTGTGCCAGGCGGTCATGGCCGCACCGTCGCTGGACATTTCCTTCGAGCAATACGCCGAAAATGCCGGTGCCAGCGTGCGCACCCTGGCGCGGTTGTTCAAGGACGGTTTAGGCATGGGCTTCGCTGAGTGGCGGCGACAGGTGCAACTGGCGACCGCGGCGGCCGAATTGATTCAGGGTGTGCCGGTGAGCGCGATTGCCCGGGCGCTGGGTTATTCGCCGAGCAGCTTCAGCGACATGTTCCGCCGGGAACTGGGCGTCGCACCTTCGCAGTTTTGCGTGAGCCAGCAACGGGGCGAAGCTGCGTAAAAAGCGCTTTGGCCGACATTCAGAAGTACTTGGCCGATGTCCGTGGCAACCTCTCTCTAGACTCTGCGCATACCCCCTTATGCCACGGAGTCTGTCATGAATTACCTTATCTCGTTGGGTATCGGTCTGGGCGTCGGCCTGCTCTATGGCGCGCTGGATTTTCGTTCCCCCGCACCGCCGGCCATCGCGCTGGTGGGCCTGCTGGGCATGCTTGCCGGTGAACAGTTGTGGCCCTTGGGTCGGCAACTGGTGGCGGGCTGGATCTCCTGAAACCTCTTATCCATTTGGTGAAAATGCCCATGAAAGCACTGCAATTCGACAAAACCGGCGACCTCTCGGCCCTGCGCTACGTTGAGGTGCCCACCCCCGTTCCCGGCGCTGACGAAGTGCTGGTCCAGATCAAGGCCGCGGGCCTCAATCCCAGCGATGTGAAAAACGTACTGGGGCGCTTTCCCTACACCACATTAGCGCGGGTTCCCGGTCGTGATTTCGCTGGCATCGTCGTTGAAGGCCCACAGGCGCTGATTGGCCAGGAAGTCTGGGGCACCGGCCGGGAGCTGGGCTTCTTTGCCGACGGTTCCCACGCACAATTCGTCAAACTGCCGGCCAATGGCGTGGCGTTGAAGCCGACGCACCTGAGTTTTGCCCAGGCCGCCAGCCTTGGCGTGCCGTACACCACGGCCTGGGATGCCCTGGAACGCAGCCTTGTCACCACCGGAACGCGGTTGTTGGTGATCGGCGGCGGGGCGGTGGGCGGCGCGGCGTTGGCGCTGGCCAAAGTCCGGGGCGCCCAGGTGCTGGCGGCGGCGCGGCGGCCGGAGCAGGTCAAGGATTTACAGGCCCAGGGCTATCAGACGCTGCAACTGGATAAGCCCGAAGAATTGGGGGCACAGGTCAACGCCGTATATACCGGCGGCGCCGACGTGATCTTCGACACCACCGGTTTCTGGCTACCGGCCTCGGTCCCGGCGCTGGCCGCGTTCGGCCGCATCGCAATCATCGCCGCGCCGGCCGATGGGCATGTGCAATTGCCAGCCCTGGCGCTGTATCGCAAGGGCGGTTCGGTGGTGGGGATCAATTCGTTGCTGTACGGGGTTCAGGCGTGTGCCGCGATGCTTGAGCAATTCGGCAGGTTTTTCGATCAGGACCTGTTGCCGTTGCCGGAAGGGTTGTTTGAATCGCCGTTGGCCGAGGGGCTGGAGCGGTATGCCGAGGTGAATCAGGGCAGCGGTGACAAGGTGATTTTGTTGCCGTAAAGCGCTTCGCGGGCAAGCCTGGCTCACAGGGTTGGTGTCGATTTCGAAATCAGCACGGACCCGTAGGAGCGAGGCTTGCCCGCGAAAGCGGTCTCAAGCCGAACTCAAGCTTCAGGCACACCTTTCTCCCAAGTCGACCAATGCTTCAAAATGTCCTGCACCAACGGATTCCCCGTGCGGTACAGGTTCTCCAGTGCCGGCACAAAACCGCCCTGATCGGCGTATTTGAGCAGGTTATCCACCTCGCTCTGGCCCGGCGCCGGTCGGTCGAAATCCGAGCCGGCGCGCACCACCGCCAAACGCCGGACATCCACCAGACCTTCGCGACTGGCCCGCAGCAGTGCCTCGTAGGTGGAGTTGTCTTCCTGCTGAGTGGTGCAGTAGACGCCTTCGTTGTTGGTCAGCAATTTTGTCCAGACTTCCGCCCGTTCACTCAAGCGCGTCCCGGAAAACCAGGTATTGCCCGCCAACGTGTCGCACTGGGTCACCACCGGCGGCTGATTGGCCGGGGCCGATGGGTACTTCAAGCGCCACACCGCCGATTCCTTGCTCTCGCTCAGTTCGACTTTATGACTCAGGGCGAAGGCCTTGGCCTGCAGCTTCGGATTGAGCTCGAACACTTCGGTCTTGTAATCCAGCGGCGGTTTTTCGTTCGGGCCTTTGGTGTTGATGCCCAGGTAACCGGTTGGCCAGTCTTTCGGCGCGTCCCGGGAGTCCAGTTCCCACTGGGTGCCGAATTCCACCAGGTAATGCGCCCACGCGGTGGTGCCGATGGTGCCGTGTTTCGGGCTGATGCCGGCAATTCCGGCGATCAGGAAGTAACTTTTGCGCAAGTCGAATTTTGGCGACAGCGCCAGGGCCAGGGTCGAAGCCGCTGCATTGGTCTGGCCCATGCCGGTGACCATCAGGCACACCTGTTCGGTGTTGCAGCGAATGTTCGGGTACTCGGCGGACAGGCCCGGTACTCGGACGTCTTGCTTGAGTTCCAGGCGATCGATCCAGTGCTGGGCCTCGGGGGCGAACATGGTGATCAGCATCACTTTCGGCTGGATCGGTGCTTCTACCGCCCCGGCAGAGGAAGAGAGCAGGGTGCTTACCGCAAAACCGACAGACAGGGAAAGACGCGTCATTGCTTTCATAAAACCTCCTGATTCAAATGAGCCTTAAAACTGATAGCCAACACCGGCGTAGTAACCCCAGCCGTTGGAACGGGCGCGGAAGTCGCCGTCGCCGAAGTTCAACTCGCTGCCATCGTCCCAGTTGCCGCCGTTGTGGAAGTAACGGCCGACCAGGGTGAAACGCAAGTGGGTGAAGGCGTAGAGCAACACGTTGGTGGCCACGGTGGCGTTGGCGGTGCGGGCGGGGTTGTCCTTGTGCAGGTCGGAGCCGAAGTCGAAGTTGGTGAAGCCGATATAGGTCAACGAAGCGCCGTTGCCGAAACTGCTGATGGGCACGATGTATTTGAGCTGGGCGCGATAGCCGTCCCACGAATACTCGTTGCTGGCGCCGTAGTTTTCCCACTGGTAGCGGCCGTAGAAGTTGGCCGACAGGTTGACCCGCGAATGGGTGTCGATGTCGGTGCCGAGGCCGCTGTACAGCGTGTTGGCGCGGTTGGCACTGTTACTGCCATGGTCGTAGATCCAGTCGAACGCCACGTACCATTCCTTGAATGGCCCCACGGCCAGGCTGCGGCCGGCCAGGTAGTCGATGGAGATGCGCGGTTCGTGCTCCATGAACACCGGTGAGCCGTGGTCCCACACGCCTTTGTCATGGCTGTTGCCGATGTCGAAGATCTTCGGAATGTCGATGTAGCCGTACAACTCGAACGGCCCCTTGCGGCCGAAGTACTCGTATTCCAGGTAGATGTCGTCGGCCGGTTGCGGGCCGAAACTGATGTCCTTGCTGCCGATGACGGTCAGGTCCTGGTTGAACCAGTCCGACAGGTACGCGCCTTTTTTCGGCGGGTTGGCTTCGGGGCTGAGGGCTTCGCCCTGGGCGGATTCTTCGGCGGTGGCCGGTTGGGCCAAAACGTGGCTGCTGAGTAGTCCTGTAACGCTGGCCAGCAGCAAGGAAACAGCAAACATGCGTGAGCGAGTCACGCGACTGGAGGTGCAATGCATTAAAAGTCCCTTTTCGTGCGGATCCAAGGCCCGGTGATGCGGGCTTGTGCGGTTTAAGTGGTGAACAGGTCGGTATCGGCGACTCGCAAACGTTTGCACAAGCTGTACCAGTTTTCTCAATACGCTGAAAAACAGGAGGAATTGGCGGTTTTGCTGTCCTTTCGGTCAAGGATTTCGAGAAGTGGAAATAGGAATGGAATTCGGGGGAAAGAAGGCAGGGTGGAGGAGCGCACCACAATGGATCGTTTATTGCGGCTCCTGCCAAATAGGGTTGCTGTAGAATCCTCGCCATTGACTTCACAAGGTGCATTCCATGAGCGAGCCGATTCGTCTGACCCAATACAGCCACGGCGCAGGTTGCGGCTGCAAGATTTCGCCCCAGGTACTGGAGGTGATTCTGGCCGGCAGCGGGGCGCAGAACCTGGACCCGAAACTTTGGGTCGGCAACGCCTCGCGCGATGACGCGGCGGTGTATGCCATCGATGAAGAACGCGGCGTGGTCTCGACCACTGACTTCTTTATGCCGATCGTCGACGACCCGTTCGATTTCGGCCGTATCGCCGCCACCAACGCCATCAGTGACATTTACGCCATGGGCGGCGATCCGTTGATGGCGATTGCGATTCTCGGCTGGCCGGTCAATGTGCTGGCGCCGGAGATAGCCCGGGAAGTGATTCGCGGCGGGCGCTCGGTCTGCGATGAAGCGGGAATCCCGTTGGCCGGCGGGCATTCCATCGACGCACCTGAGCCGATTTTCGGTCTGGCCGTGACCGGGCTGGTGGAAAAGCGCCACATGAAGCGCAACGACACCGCCACCGCCGGATGCCTGCTGTACCTCACCAAACCCTTGGGCATCGGCATCCTCACCACCGCCGAGAAGAAGGGCAAGTTGCGCCATGCCGACATCGGCCTGGCCCGCGACTGGATGTGTACCCTGAACAAACCCGGCAGCCGTTTCGGCAAACTCGACGGCGTAACCGCGATGACCGACGTCACCGGTTTCGGCCTGCTCGGGCACTTGGTGGAAATGGCCGACGGCAGCAACGTGACCGCCCGCATCGGCTATGACCGTGTGCCGCGCCTGCCGGGTGTCGAGTATTACCTCGATCAGGGCTGCGTGCCCGGCGGCACGCTGCGCAATTTCGACAGCTACGCCAGCAAGGTCGGCCGGCTTCAGGAATTGCACAAGCGTGTGCTCTGCGACCCGCAGACCAGCGGCGGTCTGTTGATCGCGGTCACGCCCGAAGGCAACGAAGTATTCCTGGCGGTGGCGGCCGAACTCGGTCTGGCCCTTGAGCCGATCGGCGAGCTGGTCGAGCGACAGACCCACGCGGTTGAGGTGGTTTGATGTCCAGAGACTTCACCGATTACCGTGACATCTTCCTCAACGACCGACCGATGATGGATGTGCGCGCGCCGATCGAATTCCTCAAGGGCTCATTCCCCGGTGTGGTCAACCTGCCGCTGATGAATGACCACGAGCGGCAACGAATCGGCACGTGCTACAAGCAACAGGGTCAGCAAGCGGCCATCACGCTGGGGCATCAATTGGTGGCCGGCGAGATCAAGGCCGAGCGTATCCAGGCCTGGGCCGAGTTTGCCCGGGCGCATCCGGATGGTTATTTGTATTGTTTTCGCGGCGGGCTGCGTTCGCAGATCACCCAGCAGTGGCTCAAGGACGAAGCGGGCATCGACTATCCGCGGGTCGGTGGCGGCTACAAGGCCATGCGCACGTTCTTGCTCGACACGCTCGACCAGGCCGTTACCCAGTGCGATTTCGTTTTGCTCGGCGGCATGACCGGCACCGGCAAGACCGAGGTGCTCATGCAATTGAGCAACGCCCTGGACCTTGAAGGTCACGCCCATCATCGCGGCTCCAGCTTCGGCAAACGCGCTACGGGGCAACCCTCCAACATCGACTTTGAAAACCGCCTGGCTGTGGACGTGCTGAAAAAACGTGCCGGCGGTATCGAGCAGTTTGTGCTCGAAGACGAGAGCCGCGCGATCGGCAGCTGCGCACTGCCATTGCCGCTGTATCAGGGCATGCAGCAGTTTCCGATGGTCTGGCTGGAAGACAGCCTGCAAGGGCGGGTCGAGCGGATCCTGCGCGATTACGTGGTGGATTTATGCGCCGAGTTCATCGAGGTGTATGGCGATGAAGGCTTCAGGCTGTTTTCCGAGCGGATGTTGGCGAGCCTGAACAACGTCCAGAAACGCTTGGGCGGTGAGCGTCATCGGCGGATGCTGACCTTGATGCAAGACGCGCTGGCGGAACAGGCGGGCAGCGGTGCCGTGGACTTGCACCGGGGCTGGATCGAAGGCTTGCTGCGCGAGTATTACGACCCGATGTATGCGTTTCAGCGGGAAAAGAAGGGCGCGCGGATCGAATTTTCCGGGGAGCAGGGGGCGGTGCTCGAGTACCTGCGAGCGCGTGGTCATCAGCCAGGGTAATGTTGTTTTTGCCGGCCCATCGCGAGCAGGCTCGCGATGGGCCCGGGCAGGTGCCCGACCACTTACGTCGGACAGGTCTCCCGACCGTTATCCAGCCCTTGCTTGTAGCTGTGGCTCTGCAAGCTGGCCTTGCCGTTGTGCCAGGTCAGGGTGAGTACGTACAGCGAGTCGTAGTCGCTGGATGCCCAGTCATCGGTGATGTTCTGTTTCTTGCCGACGGCTTCTCCGGCGACCTTGTTGATCAGCTCAGGCAGGTAGCCGTGGGACCAGGCGGTATAGATGACCGAGTTGTGATACTTGTCGTGAAGCAGTTCGTCCGCCAGATCGCTGGTGTCGTTGGCCGAGAAGTTGATGTTCACCGGCAAACCGAGCTTGATCGCGCTGGGGCTGATGGTCATCAGGGGGCGGATGTAACTGTAGGAATTATCCAATTCACCTTCCTCGACATTACGCGTCGGGTTGGCGGCAAACACGTAGTTGGCCTTGCCGAATTTTTCCGGCAGCAAGGTGGCCAGGTCGATGGCGCGGTTGAGCCCCTGACAATTGAGCTGACCCAGACCGCCGGCCGGTTTTTCCGCATGGCGTAAAAACACCAGCGTCTGGGTGCCGTCAGCTGGTTGGGCGCGGCTTTCACTGGACTCCAGCGACAAAAACAACGCGCTGACCGCCAGCAGGGAGGGCAGGAAGACATAGGCGCGATGTTTGAAGCGTTTGGCGAATTTCAATGGATTCATCATCGAATAGGTCTTCTTCAGCGCATTCGGTTAAGGCTGACAAACCTTGACACCACGAGCCCCCCGGCATTGGGTATTTTCCATGTCGTTGACCCGGTCCAGTTTCCTGCAGGGCATTGCTCAGAGTCCTCTGAAGCCCTTTTGGTTCGATCCAGGCTTCGATCTGATCGAGGCGCCCAGCACTTTAGCGGTAACCTTGAACGGATTGGGGCAAAGGATATCGACAGGATGTTGCGGATTTAAGTAAGCCAGCGGTGCCGATGAAAAGATCACAACCGCCTGTCGGCGATCCTGGATTATGCTCAACCCTTTCTTTAGTACCGGATGCCCCTTATGACCGACTTGTCTGCATTCCCCATCACCCGAAAATGGCCGGCCCAGTACCCGGAGTGGATCCAGCTCTATTCCTTGCCAACGCCCAATGGCGTCAAGGTTTCGATCATGCTCGAAGAGATTGGGCTGCCCTACGAGCCGCATCGCGTGGGCTTTGACACCAACGATCAGCTATCCCCCGAATTTCTGTCGCTGAACCCCAACAACAAGATCCCGGCGATTCTCGACCCCCACGGTCCGGGGGACCAACCGCTGGCGCTGTTCGAGTCCGGGGCGATTCTGATTTACCTCGCCGACAAGAGCGGGCAACTGCTGGCCCAGGAATCGGCGGCGCGTTACGAGACTCTTCAGTGGCTGATGTTTCAGATGGGCGGTATCGGGCCAATGTTCGGCCAGCTCGGTTTCTTCAACAAATTCGCCGGCAAGGACTACGAAGACAAGCGCCCTCGTGATCGCTACGTCGACGAAAGCAAGCGCTTGCTCAACGTCCTCGAGGGCCGCCTGCAAGGACGCGACTGGATCATGGGCGAGCGCTACACCATCGCCGACATCGCGACTTTTCCGTGGGTGCGCAACCTGATCGGCTTCTACGAGGCCGGCGATCTGGTCGGCATCCAGAATTTCCCGAACGTCACCCGCGTGCTGGAGCGTTTCCTGGCAAGGCCGGCGGTGATTCGCGGGCTGGAAATCCCCAGACAGCCGCTTTGAATCGCGGCCCGGAGGTAAGGGGAAAACCGAGGATTTAACTTGTAGGAGCGAGCTTGCTCGCGAAAGCGGTGTCTCAGTCACCGTAAATATCGACTGACACACCGCCTTCGCGAGCAAGCTCGCTCCTACAGGTTCAGCTGATGTAAGGCCGTATCCCATGATCCCGGAAATACCGCTCGATCACCTTCGGATCGGCGCTGTAGTCGGCGATCGCTACATAGGTATCCGGCCGCAGCAGGTAAAACCCGTTGCGCGCCAGCCCCGCTGTTTCAAACACCGGTCGCCAGTCGAACACCTGCAATGGCAAGTGATGATCGCTGCACCAATTGATCATCTCGTCGCTGGTGTCGCCATACACATGCACTTGCCAGGTCGGGTACTTCAGCGATTCGAAATTGTCCCCTTCACCGTCGTGGGCCCAGGGCAGGCGATCACCGCCGTGAACATGGCCGGCAACGCCCTCGCTCAACGGCATGCCGCGATAGTTGAGGGTGGTCTGGGACACCGTGCGAAACAGGAATTCCCGGGCGGCCTCCAACGAGATCATTTTCGGGATCAGAAAGGGGGCTATGCGAGTGCGCATCACGTCGGCAATCGGCCCGTCGGCGGTGACGAAACTGAAGACCCGATCAGTGGTGGCCACCAGGCGTCGGGCAAAGGCGATGCGTTCGGTTTCATAGCTGTCGAGCAGTTTGGGCGTGGCGCCGCCGTGCAGCACCGCCGCGAGTTTCCAGGCCAGATTGATCGCATCGCCAATCCCGGTGTTCATGCCCTGGCCCCCCGCCGGGCTATGGACATGGGCGGCGTCACCCAATAAAAACGCGCGCCCGGTGCGAAAGTGATCCGCCACCCGGTGATGCACGCGGTAAGTCGAGAACCAGTTCACCTGATCGATCTGTAGTTTTAAGTTCTCGATGGCCCGGTGGCTGACATCTTCAAACCGAAGGGTTTCGGCGCGGTCGGCACGCTCGTCGCGAACCGTGCCGATCAGTCGGGCGCGACCTTCGTTGGACAAGGGGAAAATGGCAAGGAAGTCGGCTTCGTCGAGGTCCACATGCAGTTCACCGTTGAACGTAGGGCCACGGGCCTGCACATCCGCCACGTAGAAAATCTGCTGGTAGGTGCCGCCGGGAAATCCGGTGTCCAGGGTTTTGCGCACAATCGACCGGGCGCCGTCGCAGCCTGCGAGGTAGCAGGCCTGGCAGGTTTCCTGTTGGCCATCGGGCAAGCGCAGCGTCGCCGTGATGCCGTCGCCGGTTTCTTCGAAGCTCTGCAGTTCGGTGTTGCGCTCCACCGTAATACCGAAGGTCTCCAGGCGTTCGATCAGCAGCTGTTCGTGCTCGTCTTGCGGATAGATTTCCAGAAACGCATAGGGCGTCAGACCTTCGCCTATGGTGCTTAGCGGCAGGCGTGCGACCGGTTCGCCCTTGACCCAGAAATTGGCTGCGCACACTCGATGGCCGTTTTGCACCACCGCGTGGCTGAGGTCGAGCTGGCGATACAGTTCCAGCGTACGAGCCTGCACGGCCAACGCACGTGAGGTCGTGCCGGGGGCCGAGGTCTTGTCGATAATCCGCACCCGAACCCCCAGTTTGCTCAGCCACAGCGCCAGGACCAGCCCGGTCGGGCCGGCGCCGATGATCAGCACGTCGCTACGGTTCATGAGGTTGTCCTCCTCGGTATGTGGATCAAGTATGGTTCAACCCGGGTGCACCCGTGGGCCGACTGCTCAACGGGAAAACGCCGGCTGCTACGGAACAGTGAGAGGCCGCGACAGTCATAGCCTGCGCCATGCCATTGATCGTATGGTTAACCCGGCTCAACGGATTTGATGGAGCACCATGCAAGCCAATCGATTGATCATGAGCGTGGCCGCGCTGTTGGTACTGGCCGGTTGCGGCACCCAGCGCACTCAGGAGCCACAGCCCCGCAAGCCCGCCGAGGTCAAGGCCGAGATCGTGCGCCTGCTGCCGGCCAGGACGGTCGACCGTCAGGGCTGGGCCACGGACATCTACGCGGCGTTTGCCGCACAAAAAATTTCCCCGACCACGCAAAACCTGTGTTCGGTACTCGCGGTCACTGAACAGGAGTCGACGTTTCAGGCTGATCCGTCGGTGCCAGGCCTGGGCAAGATCGCCCGGGACGAGATCGACCGTCGCGCCGATAAGGCCCACATCCCCGGCCTGTTGGTCAGCGGTGCCTTGCAGGTGAGTTCACCCAATGGCAAAAGCTACAGCGACCGGCTCAATGCCGCGCGCAGCGAAAAAGAACTCAGCGCGATTTTCGATGACTTCATCGGCATGGTGCCCATGGGCCGGACTTTGTTCGACGGGTTCAACCCGGTGCACACCGGCGGGCCGATGCAGGTCAGCATCGACTTTGCCGAGCAGCAGGCGCGGGATTATCCCTACCCGGTGAACGGCTCGATTCGCCGCGAAGTGTTCACCCGTCGCGGCGGTATGTACTTCGGTATTGCCCACTTGCTTGGTTATCCGGTGAGCTACGAGCAGCCGCTGTATCGCTTCGCCGATTTCAACGCCGGTTGGTACGCCAGCCGCAATGCGGCGTTTCAGAACGCGGTCAGTCGTGCGACGGGTATCCCGCTGGCGCTAGATGGCGATCTGGTGCGCTACGGTTCGATCATGCCCGGCACCACGGAACTGGCGGTGCGCACCCTCGGCAAGCAATTGGACATGCGCAACCCGACCATTCGCGATCAATTGGAAGAGGGCAATGGCCTCGAATTCGAGGACACCCGGCTCTATCGGCGGGTCTTCGCGTTGGCCGAGCAGGCCGAAGGCCGGCCGTTACCCCGCGCAGTGTTGCCGGGGATCGTGCTGCAAAGCCCGAAAATCACCCGCAAACTCACCACGGCGTGGTTCGCCAAGCGGGTCGATGAGCGTTATCAGCGCTGCATGAAGCGGGCAGGGAGGTAACCGAGCCGGAAAATGGCTAAAAAAGGCCCGGATCATGAGGCATGAGCGCACAATCTTCGATAGCTGCTACAAAGAGAGAGTCGCAGAGGAGATTTAGTCATGTACCAGCTCTACGGGCATCAGAATTCGGGGGCGGCCGCCATCGAGGCCGCGCTGGAACTATGCGAGGTTCCTTATCGCTTCATCGACGTTTCAGCGTCCCCGGAGGCTGCGCATGCGTTGGAGAAGCTCAACCCGCTCAAGCAGGTTCCCACTCTGCAACTGCCCGATGGCGGCGTTCTCGCTGAGAGTGCGGCGATCCTGATTCATCTGGGGCTCACATTCCCCGAGTCGAACCTGCTGCCGGAAAACCCGATCAAGCGCGATCAGGTGATTCATGGGCTGGTGTACATCGTCAGCAATTGCTATGCCGCCATCGGTCTCATCGATTACCCCGAGCGCTGGCTGGACGAGGCGGACGAGGCGTCCCGCAAAAACCTCAGGGCCGGTGCCCGCCAGCGCCTGCATTGGCATTGGGAGGTGTTTGCCGATCAGTTTGCCGGCAAGTTGTATCTGGGTGATGGAAAGCCGGGCGCGCTGGACATTCTGGCAGCAGTGGTGACGCGGTGGGCGGGTACCCGGGAGCACTTGCGGGTTGCACGGCCGGGGTTCTTCGCCTGGCTCGAACGCTTCGACCGGCACCCCGCATTGGCGCCGGTCTTCTCGCGGCATTGGCCATAGGAACACCGCCAAACAAATGCGGGGGGCGTTTGTGGCAAGAGAGCTTTTGTTGTGGCGAGGGGGCTTGCCCCCGTTGGGTCGCGAAGCGGCCCCAAAAGCTTTGCGACTGCTTCGCAGCCGAACGGGGGCAAGCCCCCTCGCCACAAGATCACTCGCCGCGGATGTACTGCTCCAGCTGCCGAATCAGTTCAGCCTGTTCAGCGATGGCTTCCTTGACCAGGTCGCCGATCGACAGCAAACCTATCAACTCGCCGTTTTCCACCACCGGCAAGTGCCGCAGGCGTTTGTCGGACATGATGCTCATGCAGGTTTCGACGGTTTGATGGGTGTCCACGGTGATCACCGGCGCCACCATGATGTCGCTGACCGGTGTGCCGACGGAGGAGCGCCCCTTGAGCACCAGTTTGCGCGCATAGTCCCGCTCACTGATGATGCCGACGACCGCGCCATCCTTCAGGACCGGTAACGCGCCAACGTTTTTCGTGGCCATCACCATCAGCGCTTCCAGCACCATTTGATGAGGCGCAATGGTATGGACTGCCTGATTTTGTTGGGCCTTTAGCTTGAGCAGTTGGGCGACGGTTTTCATGGTGGTTTCTCGGGTTTGTCGTTGTTCTTGAAGAATCGTAGAGACACGCTCACAGAGCAAGGGAGAAAGCGGCACATACCGCGCAAAAAGCGTCATTCAGCGATTTTTCTTTGTAAAAGCCCGCCCCTGATGCCTGTAGGAGCGAGGCTTGCCCGCGAAGAATGCGCCGCGGTTTTTCAGGTATTACGCGTCATCGTTCTTCGCGGGCAAGCCTCGCTCCTACAGGTTCTGCGTCTTGACCGACGATCACGCGTAGAATTATCACCTGAATCAAATCGTTGAGGTTGCAGTGGTGGATTTACAGCAGGGTTTCGTCCTGACCCGGCATTGGCGCGACACCCCGGCCGGCACGGAAGTCGAGTTCTGGCTGGCGACCGATGCCGGCCCCCGGCGAATACGCCTGCCGCATCAACCGTCAGTCGCGTTCATTCCACAGGCCATGCGCGAGCAAGCCGAAACAGTGTTGCGTGGCGAGAAAAACGTCGAGCTGCGGCCGTTGGCCCTCGTGGATTTCGAGCACCGCCCGGTGCTCGGCCTGTATTGCCAGCAGCACGGCCAGTTGATGCGCCTGGAAACCGCGCTGCGCAAATCAGGTGTCGAGGTGTTCGAAGCCGACATCCGCCCGCCGGAACGCTACATGATGGAGCGATTCATCACCGCGCCGGTTTTGTTCGGCGGCACGCCCGGTGCCGACGGCCTGCTGCTCGACGCACAAATGAAACCCGCTCCCGGCTACCGGCCAAACCTGCGACTGGTCTCGCTGGACATCGAAACCACCGCTCAGGGCGAGTTGTATTCCATCGCTCTGGAAGGCTGCGGCGAGCGTCAGGTGTACATGCTCGGGCCGCCCAATGGCGATGACAGCGGGGTGGATTTCCAGCTCGAATACTGCGACTCGCGAACCCTGCTGCTGAAAAAACTCAATGAATGGTTCGCCCGCCACGACCCTGACGCGATCATCGGCTGGAACGTCGTGCAGTTCGACCTGCGCGTATTGCACGAACATGCTCGCCGCCTGGCGGTGCCGCTGAAGCTGGGGCGTGGCGGCGAAGAAATGCAATGGCGCGAGCACGGCAGCGGCAATCATTACTTCGCCTCGGCCGCTGGCCGCTTGATCATCGACGGCATCGAGTCGCTGCGGTCGGCGACCTGGAGCTTCCCGTCGTTCAGCCTGGAAAACGTCGCGCAAACCCTGTTGGGCGAAGGCAAGTCCATCGACAACCCGTACCAGCGCATGGACGAAATCAATCGCATGTTCGCCGAGGACAAGCCGGCCCTGGCCACCTACAACCTCAAGGACTGCGAACTGGTGACGCGGATCTTCGCCAAGACCGAGTTGCTGACCTTCCTGCTCGAACGCGCCAGCGTCACTGGTTTGCCGGCGGACCGCAGTGGCGGCTCGGTGGCGGCCTTCACTCACCTGTACATGCCGTTGATGCACCGTCAGGGCTTCGTCGCGCCGAACCTCGGCAATAAACCGCCAGAGGCCAGCCCCGGCGGTTTTGTCATGGACTCGCAGCCGGGGCTGTACGAATCGGTGTTGGTGCTCGACTACAAAAGCCTCTATCCGTCGATCATCCGCACCTTCCTGATCGACCCAGTGGGCTTGATCGAAGGGCTCAGGCATCCCGACGACAGCGAGTCGGTGCCGGGCTTTCGCGGTGCACGTTTCTCGAGAACCCGGCATTGCCTGCCGGCCATCATCGCCCGGGTCGCCGAAGGCCGCGAAACCGCCAAGCGAGAACACAACGCTCCGTTGTCCCAGGCCCTGAAGATCATCATGAATGCGTTCTACGGCGTGCTCGGTTCCAGCGGTTGCCGCTTTTTCGATACCCGGTTGGCCTCGTCCATTACCTTGCGCGGTCACGAGATCATGTGGCGCACCCGCCAGTTGATCGAAGCGCAGGGCCACACGGTGATCTATGGCGACACCGATTCGACTTTCGTCTGGCTGCGCCGCCCCCACGGTCAGGCCGAAGCGGCGCAGATCGGCCACGCGCTGGTGGATCATGTCAACCAGTGGTGGCGCGAGCATGTGAAACAGGAGTACGGGCTGGAAAGTGCCTTGGAGTTGCAGTTCGAAACCCACTACAAACGCTTTCTGATGCCGACCATTCGCGGCGCCGAGGAGGGCAGCAAGAAGCGCTATGCCGGGTTGGTCACCCGCGCCGACGGTACCGACGAAATGGTCTACAAAGGCCTGGAAACCGTGCGCACCGACTGGTCGCCGCTGGCCCGGCAATTCCAGCAGGAGCTGTACCTGCGCATCTTCAATCGCAAGCCCTATCAGGATTACGTTCGTGACTATGTGCGCAGGACCTTGGCCGGTGAGTTCGACGAACGCCTGATCTACCGCAAACGCCTGCGTCGCCCCCTCGATGACTATCAACGCAACGTTCCGCCCCATGTGCGGGCTGCGCGCATCGCCGACGATTACAACGACCGGCAAGGGCGCCCGCGGCAATATCACAACGGTGGCTGGATCAGTTACGTGATCACGGTCGCCGGCCCCGAGCCGCTGGAAGTGCGCAGCGCGCCCATCGACTACGACCATTACGTCACCCGGCAGCTGCAACCGGTGGCGGATGCGATCCTGCCGTTCGTGGATGACGATTTCTCAACGCTGATGGGTGGGCAACTGGGCCTGTTTTGAGTCCAGCAGCGACAGCGTCCAGTCATCCGGTATGCCGTGAAAGTACTGATCCAGCGCCTGATGGAACAGGCTGCCTTTTGGCGAAACCTGGGCGAACAGCGTCATCGATGAGTGAAACTTGAGGTTGTCGGGGTGACCGAAGATCCTGGCGATCGAGCGTTGAGGAACATCCAGCACCAATTGCGTGCAAGTGCGCAAGCGGGGACCCAATATCGGATGATCCAGATAAGCCGTGGCTTCTTCGCTTGAGCGAATGGCGAAGTAGCGGGACATTTCGCTGTCACCCAACCCGGCAAACTGCGGAAAGATGAACCACATCCAGTGCCGGCGCTTCTGCCCGGCGCGCAGTTCCTCCTGAACCCACTCGAACACAGGATCCTGCGCTTGAATGAAGCGTGGCAAATTGAAGGAGTCGAGCTGATCGGTACTTCTCATGCCGATGCCCTCTGACAGAACCGCGGTGGCTCAGACCATGGCCAACCGCTGCTTGCGTTGTGGCGCGTGAAACGCTTGGTCCAGCGCCTCCAGATCTCCAGCATCCAGGCTTAATTGCGCCGCTTGTGCGTTGAGCTGCACATGCTCGGGGCGGACCGCTTTGGGGATGGCGATCACGCCGCTCTGACGCAGAATCCATGCCAGCGCTACTTGCGCCGGAGTCGCCTCGTGACGGGCGGCAATCTGCTTGAGCGTGGGATTGACCAGCAGGTGCCCGCCCTGGCCGATCGGACAGTAGGCCATCACCGGCATGCGTTGGTGTTGGCTCCAGGGCAGCAGATCGAATTCGATGCCGCGTTCTTCCAGGTTATACAGCACTTGATTGGTGGCGCAGGCCGGTGAGGCCAGTTCATCCAGGTCGTCCAGGTCGAAGTTGGACACGCCCCAGCGACCGATCTTGCCGTCTTCACGCAGGCGTTCGAAGGCTTCGACGGTTTCCTCAAGAGGATACTCGCCACGCCAGTGCAACAGATAGAGATCGATGTAATCGGTATTCAGCCGCCGCAGGCTGCGTTCGCAAGCCTGGGGGATGCCTTTGCGGCTGGCGTTGAAGGGGTAGACCTTGCTGACCAGAAAAACCTGGTCACGCCTGCCTGCGATGGCTTCACCCACCACCTCTTCGGCGCCCCCTTCAGCGTACATCTCAGCGGTGTCGATCAGGGTCATGCCCAGCTCGATACCCAAACGCAGTGCTGCAACTTCCTTGGTGTGTCGGGAGCGCTCCTCTCCCATGCGCCAGGTTCCTTGGCCGATGACCGGCACAGGGCTGCCGGCCAGCTCAAGAGTACGCATGAATCCTCCTTGTCGAAGTCCGATCGATACTACAGTTGGCAGCAAAATAGCAGGGTGGTTCCGTCTGGCAAGGTCGAAAGATCGCAGCCTGCGGTAGCTCCTGCATCGGTTCGGCGTACACCCTGTAGGCGTTGCAGGGCTGCGATCTTTTTTATCTACCGGGCGGAGAACCTGAACACCGTGGTCTGGGCATAGGTCTTGCCCGGATCCAGCCGCGTGGACGGGAAGGCCGGCTGGTTCGGCGAGTCCGGATAGTGCTGGGTTTCCAGGGTGAACGCGCCCCAGTGCGGGTAAATCTTGCCCGCCTTGCCCTTGACCGTGCCGTCGAGGAAGTTGCTGGTGTAGAACTGCACGCCGGGCTCGGTGGTGTAGAGCTGCAAGCGACGGCCGGATTGCGGATCGCTGACGTCGGCGGCGAGTTTGCCCAGATCACCCTTGGCGTCCAGCACCCAGTTGAAGTCGAAACCACCTTGTTTAGGCTCGGCGAATTTCAATTGCGGGTGATCGGCCTTGATGTGTTGACCGATAGCGGTCGGTTGGGTGAAGTCCATGGGCGTGCCGGTGACCGCGGCCAGTTCCCCGGTGGGGATCAGTTTGCCGGTGACCGGTGTGTAATGGGCGGCGTGCAAGGTCGCCAGCTGCTTCAGCACATCGCCGTTGCCCGCGCCGGCCAGGTTGAAATAACTGTGGTTGGTCAGGTTCAACACCGTGGGTTTATCGGTGCTGGCCTTGTAGTCGATGCGCAGCTCATTGTTCTCGGTGAGGCTGTAGGTGACCTCGGTTTTCAGGTTGCCGGGAAAGCCCATTTCACCGTCCGCCGACAGGTACGTCAGCGTCACGCCTACCGAATCCTTGCCCTTGCTCGGTTCGGCTTTCCACACACGCTTATCGAAACCTTGAGCCCCGCCATGCAGCGAATTGCTGCCGTCGTTGAGCGGTATCTGAAAGCGCTTGCCATCCAGCTCGAAGGCGCCGTTGGCCAGGCGATTGCCGAAGCGGCCGATGGTCGCGCCGAAGAACGCGGTGCCGCTTTGATAACCCTGCACGTCATCGAAGCCGAGCACCACATCATCGAGCTTGCCGTTTTTGTCCGGCACCTTCAGGGATTGAAGAATCCCGCCATAGGTAATGACTGTGGCCTGCAGACCATGGCTGTTGCGCAAAATGTATTGCTCGACGGGCGTGCCGTCATTGGTTTTGCCGAAGGCTTTTTGTTCGCTGGACAAGCCAGTGGCGTGAGCGGAGAGGGTGGTGATCATCAGGGACAGTCCGAGGCCGGAGAGCAGGTGTCGGGATTGAAGCATGGTTGACCTTCCTTTTTGTTGTTTTTAAGAAGTAGTCATACTAATGATCGTGTTTCAACGCGATCAAGGAAGGATTTATAGCTTGTTTTTTGAATGCCGCAATTAAAAAGTATGACTAATACGAAGTTGCTTTCACGGTTACCAGCGCTTACTGACCACCGGCACCGCACTTTCTCAGCTTTCACGGTTCTATCCTTGGCCAGCCTGCGGCGATCCCCACTGCCGGCCCATGCCCAAGTTCAAGAACCCATGGCTCGAGTTTTACCCTGTCTTACCCTGCACATTCGCCGTCATTGCTTGCTACTGATCAGTCTGTCGATGCTCTTCGCCAGTGGGTGCAGCCATCAGCCGGGAAACGACATCGTCAGCCAGTTTCGCAATGGCAAACCCCAGGAACTCCTCCAGACCAGCGTCGACCGCATGGCGACCCTGACGATGCGCGATAACCTTGAAAGCCTTTACCTGCTGATGAACAAGCTCTACCTGCGCAACCCGGACGAGTTGAAAAAATCCGGCTTCCTCGATGTCGGCACCGCAGAAAAACAAGTGCGCATGGCCATCGAGCAGCAACAGCCGCTGCCCACCCTTGGCGGCAAAAAAGACCTCGCTGCGCTGAGCTTCGCCATGAGCCCGGAGTTTCTCGGCGACCGGGTCGGCGCGTTCATCTATGCCATCGGCAGCATGCTGGTGACGGCCCATGGCAATCGGCTGGAGTTCTACATGACGGATGCGCTCAACCCGACTTTCGTCAGTAATGCCGCGCGCAACATCGAAAAAGCCACCTGGATCTTGAGCCAGCGGCAAAACAGGCAAGGCGAGCCATTGCTGTTTTCCAACGAAATTTCGGAGGAGGGCAGCAACCTGAGTTTTGCCGTGGAGTTCGGCAAAATCGTCGCGCGGCTGGACCTGCTGACCCAGATGCTCGACGAACGCTACCGGCGGATCGGCCTCAACTACGCCCAGAGTCTGCTGTTTTTGAATTTCTTGCCGGTGCAGTAATTCGAGCAATGAACCCAATCCCTGTGGGAGTGAGTTTTTGTGGGAGCTGGCATGGAGGGGGAGGAACGCTGTTCCAGATCGGTGAATTGGCATAACGATAGACCGCATCGATATATGTGGTTATAAGAAAAATCGCTATGCTGCTGACCGGTTTGTTTACTACGAATTTCTGGGCGTATTAATGGATTTCGGTAATTTCGGGTTGGTCGTAGCAGGTCTGGTGGTCGGCTTTATCGTCGGCATGACCGGCGTCGGGGGCGGTTCGTTGATGACGCCGATCCTGTTGTGGTTCGGCGTTAACCCGGCCACGGCGGTGGGCACGGACTTGCTGTACGCGGCCATTACCAAATCCAGCGGTGTGCTGGTTCATCGCAAGAACAAGAACATCGACTGGGCGATCACCGGTTGGCTGACCCTCGGCAGTGTGCCGGCGGTGGCCCTGACGTTGTGGTTCCTGAGCACTTTGCAGACCTCGCCCGACGCGATGAACGCCGTCATCAAACAGGCACTGGGCTTTGTACTGTTCGCCACGGCGCTGGCGATTTTCTTCAAGAAACGCTTGCTCGATTTCGCCCACAAACGGGCGGGCGGCCACTACAACCCCAGCGGCTCCCGGTTGAATGTACTGACCGTGATCACCGGTCTGGTCCTTGGCACCATGGTGGCCCTGACTTCCATCGGCGCTGGTGCCCTGGGCACCGTCGCGTTGTTCATTCTGTACCCACTGTTGCCCACCCGCCGTCTGGTCGGTACCGAAATCGCCCACGCGGTGCCCCTGACCCTGGTCGCCGGCCTGGGCCACGCGAGCATGGGTAACATGGATTGGCAGGTGTTGGGCTACTTGCTGGTCGGCTCGCTGCCAGGGATTTACTTGGGCAGCCATTTGACCGGGCGCATCTCCGACGAACTGCTGCGTCCGTGCCTGGCGACGATGCTGGTGCTGATCGGTTACAAACTGGCGTTCTGATCCTATACCGCTTCCCGAGTAAAAATCTCCAGCAGATGCCCGTCGGGGTCATCGAAATATACCCGCCGGCCACCGGCGTAATCATTGATCTCGTTGGGTCGTTGCTTGCCCGGATCGGCCCACCAGGGCTGCTTGAGCGCTTGCAGACGAGCGAACGCCGCATCGAAGTCGTCATCGCCGATCAGAAATGCATAGTGTTGGGACGCGATAGGCGGGTCGTTGTTGTAGTAATCCAGTGACACCCCGTTATCGAACTTGACCACCAGCATCGGCCCGAACGGCTCGGGATCGGGCAGGCCGAGGAGGTCGGTCAGGTAGCGGGCCGAGACCTGTTTGTCACGGCACCAGACGATGGTGTGGTTCAGTTGAGCGCTCATGGATCAACCCTCACGGTGAATCAGGTAAGAGATTAGCTCAGGCTGTTGCGCAATGACCGCCCTGACCTAAGCTTGGGCAAGGCGAATCACAATCGCGGTGCGTCACCCGGAACGATCGCCGCGATGCGCAATCATTAGAGCGTGGATATCAAAAGGAGATGCGCATGCTCATCAGGTCTTTGACCCTGGCTACTCTGCTGGCTTTCGTCGGTCCCTCGTTCGCTGCCGATGACGATTCACCCCTGGTTAAAGACGTGGGCAGGGCCCGTCCCCTGATTGTCATCGCGCCCAGCACGGTCGACCCCGTTTGGGTCAACCTGAAAAAATCCCTGGATGAACCCGCCAATCGCAAGGGCTTCACCGAGCGCAACATGGTGCTGTACACCGTGATCAATACGATGGGCCAGCGCGACGGCAAAGACCTCGACCCGCAAGCGACGATGGCGTTGATCCGCTCACTGAAACTGGGCGCCGGGGTGAAGAGCAAAATCATCCTGATCGGCAAGGATGGCGAAAAGAAGCTTGAGCAATCGGAGGCGGTCGAGCTGAAAGAGATATTCAACACCGTCGACCAACTGCCGACCACCGAGAAGGAAGCGACAGTACCAGTGCCAGCGCCGGTAGCTGAAGTCCCGCCGGCCAAAGGTGCAAAAGGCAAACCGGCGAAGCCTGCCAAGCCGCCTGAAATGCCGGATGATTGAATTGAGCTGAATCCTTGTGGTGAGGGGGCTTACCCCAATGGGTGACCTCAACAGGTCGCCCATTTTTCGTTTATCCCCCGAACCCTCGATTATTCGGCCAACGCATTCAGTATTTGGTGAGCGATTTTGATTCGCTCCGGGTTCGGGTAGTTTTTGTTGGCCAGGATCACGATGCCGATGTCTTTGGCCGGAATATAAGCAACGTAGGCACCAAAGCCGCCGGTTGAGCCGGTTTTGTTGATCAGCACATTATCGCGTGGGGATTGCGGCGGGTTCAGCGGTTGGACGGCATGAGCCTCCATCGCCATCTGCGACGAGTTGCCCGCCAGCAATGTATCGAGCGTCACCGGGTAGTTGTAGAACTCCCATCCCAACCCTTGAGTCATGCCGCCAACCGTGTAGTAACCGGTATGAGTGATGGCGATCGCTTGCCGCAAGGGCTTTTCCAGCGAAGCGGGATTCATATTCGCTTCAACATAGCGAAGCAGGTCCGAAGCGCTGGTTTTCACGCCATACGCTTCAGAGTCCAGTGCGCCCGGCCCGACCCGCACAGGTTTGTCGTTCTTGTCGTAACCCCAAGCGTAAAGCCCCATCTGATCCTTCGGTACCTTGAGGTAGCTGTGCTTGAGGCCGAGTTTGGGCAGCAAGGTTTTTTCCATCAGGTCATCGAACGGCGCACCCATGCTGTGGGCCGCCAGATAGCCGAACAACCCAAGGCTGGGGTTTGAATACTGGCGATGAGTGCCGGCGGCGTAGGTCGGTTTCCATTGTTTGTAGTAGCCGAGCATCTTGTCCTGATGGTCTGCCTCACTGGGAAATTGCAGTGGCAGGCCACCGGCGGTGTAGGTGCCGAGTTGCAACACGCTGATGCTGTCGAACGCGCTGCCGCGCAAGGCCGGTAGCACCTGGCTGGCGCTGTCCGACAGGGACAGTTTGCCGCTCGCCTGGGCGTAGGCGGCGAGGGTGGCGGTGAAGGTTTTGCTCACCGAACCGATCTCGAACAGGGTGTCTTGGGTGACGGCTTTGCCGGTTTCTTTCGAGGCCACGCCGTAGTTAAAGTAATGCGGCTGGCCATTGACGGTAATCGCGACTGCGATGCCGGGAATCTGCTGTTGCTGCATCACCGGTTCAATGGCGGTATTGACGATGGATTCGATGCGCTCGTCAGCAAAGCTGTGGCTGGCACCGAGCAGAAGTGCCAAAGCGCTGTAGAACGCTGGTTTTTTCTGATTTTGTTTAGACATGATTGAGCCACTTTCCATGATTGTTCGTGGTGTAAACCGCTAAACTCCGAGCGGTTTTCCAAGTCGATCCGCTACTGGGCGGGCTAAATCTAGTCAGTTTGGCGAAGACTGACAAACGACGATATTTCGGATGAGCCATTAGAAAATTTTGGGAGTGGGTATGATTCGACCTCAACTGCCGCTGAATGCGTTGCGCGCTTTCGAGGCGTCGGCGCGCCATTTGAGTTTCACCCGGGCGGCGGTGGAGTTGTGCGTCACGCAGGCGGCGGTGAGTCATCAGGTCAAAAGCCTTGAAGCCCAGCTTAACGTGACCTTGTTCAAGCGCCTGCCCCGCGGCCTGATGCTGACCAGCGAAGGTGAAACCCTGCTGCCGGTGTTACGCGAATCCTTTGACCGGATCGCCGAAACCCTGGAGCGTTTCGAGGGCGGACATTTTCGCGAAGTGCTGACGGTGGGTGCTGTGGGGACGTTCGCGGTCGGTTGGCTGTTGCCGCGGTTGGCGGACTTTCAGAAGAAACATCCGTTCATAGATTTGCGCCTGTCGACCAACAACAACCGGGTGGACGTGGCGGCTGAAGGCCTGGATTACGCCATTCGTTTTGGCGCGGGAGCGTGGCACGGGATTGAGGCGGTGCGATTGATCGAAGCGCCGTTGTCGGTGCTCTGCGTGCCAGAGATCGCCCGGCAGATGCACACGCCAGCCGATCTGTTGCGGCAAACGCTGTTGCGTTCCTACCGTACGGACGAATGGCCGGAGTGGTTTCAGGCTTGTGGGCTCTCAACCCATGCAGCACCGCCGCGCAGCATCGTCTTCGATTCCTCGCTGGCGATGATGGAAGCGGCGCTGCAAGGGGCAGGCGTTGCCTTGGCGCCGGCGTTGATGTTCTCCCGGCAATTGGCCGCGGATGCGATCCAGCAACCTTTCGCCATCGGGATCACCACGGGCAGCTACTGGCTGACCCGCTTGCAGTCGCGTCCCGAAACCTCGGCGATGGCGGCGTTCCGGGGGTGGCTGCTGCAAGCGGCACAGTGCAGTTAGCGTGAATGCCACTCCTGTGGGAGATTCACTTTCCGAGACGCTCGGTAGGGCTGACAGCTACCTGCCGCCCGCGCTCCAGGTTGACGCCGGCCAGGATCAGCAGGCCGACAATGAAATAGCTGCCGGTAATCAGCATCGCCAGGCGGTGATCGCCTCCGGACAGCCAACTGGTCAGGCCGTAAGTCATGGGGCCGAGGATTGCCGACAGTTTGACCGCTAGCCCCCAGAGGCCGAAGAACTCCGCCAGCCGCGTCGGCGGCGCGAGCAGACCGACTATCGCGCGTCCGGCCGATTGGCTGGCACCCATGCACAGACCGGCGAGGTTGGCCGCCAGCCAGAACAGCTCGGGGCCGCGCGCGACCCAGATCAGGCCGACCATGCCGAGCCAGCCCAGCAGGGTCAGCGCCAGCGTGGCGCGATGGCCGAGGCGATCCTGCAGCCAACCGAACAGCACGGCACCGATGGAGGCCGTGATATTCACCACCAGGATCAGCAGCAGCGTGTCCTGGGTACTGAAGCCCATGACCTGATTGGCATAGATGGCCGCCAGGGCGATCACTGCCGAGATACCGGCCTGGTAGCAGACGGTGCAGGCAAGGAAGCGCAGCAGGTCGCGATAGCGGTCGGCTTCGCGCAGCGTCTGCGCGAAGCGCGCCAGCACCGCTTGTGCGATAGGCATGTCGCCGCGCTCGGGCTGCGGCTGGCTGCGTTCGCGCAGGAACAGGAAGGTCGGCAGGCTGGCGATGGCGAACAAGGACGCGGTGATCAGCATGCACACCGGCACGAACTGCGCCGCCGTCTGGCCCTGCGCCTGGGCCCAGCTGACGAAGGCCAGGCAGGCGCCCAGGCTGACCAGGCCGCCGATATAGCCGAACCCCCAGCCCCAGCCGGACACCTTGCCTAAGGCATCCTCACGGGCGAGTTCGGGCAGGAAGGCGGCAATCAGGTTTTCGCCGCTGCCGAAGCAGAAGTTGGATAGCACGATGAAAAGGATCGCGACACCGAGCTCCCCCGGCCCGGCCAGCGCGAGTCCAGAGGTAAAGACGACGCAACCGATTGTACTGAACAGCAGCAGGCGTTTCTTGCAGGCGAAGGCGTCGGCATAGGCGCCAATCAGCGGCGCGGTCAGGATGATCAGGGCGTAAGAGAGGGCGATGGCGCTGGTCCAGGCTAGCGTACCCCAGGCTTCGCCCTTGGCGACCACGGCGACGAAGTAGGCGTTGAACACGGCGGTGATCACCACGGTCGTGTAGCCGGAGTTGGCGAAATCGAACATCGCCCAGGCCCAGACTTCTCGGCGTGTCACTCCGGGGTTAAGGCTGGCTGGCATGGCGATCTCCCTGCAGACGTCGGGTCCTTGAGAGCCTAGCCCCAAACCGTAGCAGATGCCGAAGGCTGCGTGCGGCTGCTACGGATTGAGCCTCGCCGCCATAGGCGCATAATGGCAGTGGGCAAGGATTTACGCACCGAGTGTCCTGTGATGAGGGGCCGCCGATGTCTCGTCCGCCTCCAGAAACCCGCGTCGTTCCCCCTTCCGATGGGGATGCGGAAAAACTGCTCGAAATTGTCCTGCGCACCGTGGTCGAGTTGCGCCCGCAGGCAGCAGAAGGTTTGCACGTCAACTTGCACAGCGTGCTGGACCGGGACCTGGGCATCGATAGCCTGGCGCGGGTCGAACTGTGGTCACGCATCGAGCACGAATTCGGTGTGCGTTTACCGGAAAACCTGTTCGCCTCGGCGGACACCCCCGCCGATGTCCTGCGCGTATTGCATAGCCGACCTGGCGCCGAGGCGGTACGCCCGTTGCGCTCCAGCGAGACCCCGGTAGCAACGGGGCAGACACCGGATAGCGCGCGAACCTTGATCGAGGTACTGGAGTGGCATGTGCACCATCAGCCGCAGCAACCCCATGTGCGTCTGCTCGGTGACAGCGACCAGACGCAGGACATCAGCTATGGCGCCTTGCACCAAGGCGCCCTGGCCGTTGCCGCAGGGTTGCAACGCAGTGGCTTGCGGGCCGGTCAGACCGTGGCCCTGATGTTGCCCACGGGCAGCGATTTTCTCCATGGCTTTTTCGGCATTCTGTTGGCCGGTGGTGTACCGGTGCCCATTTACCCGCCGCTACGCCTGTCGCAGATCGAGGATCACCTGCGCCGCCAGGCCGGCATCCTGTGCAACGCCGAGGCCAAAATGCTGATTACCGTGACGCAGGCCAAGCTGCTTGCCCGGCTGATCCAGCCGCAGGTCCCGAGTCTGACGCGCATCGCCAGTGTGGCCGAGCTGACGAGCGAGGGCGGCGAGTGCATGACACCTGTGCGGCAACCGGATGACATCGCCTTCCTGCAGTACACCTCGGGCAGTACTGGCCAGCCCAAGGGAGTGATGGTCAGCCACGCTAATCTGCTGGCCAATCTGCGCGCCATGGGTAGGGCTCTGAAGGTGGGGCCGCAGGACGTGTTCGTCAGCTGGCTGCCCATGTACCACGACATGGGATTGATCGGTGCCTGGCTGGGCAGCCTGTATTACGGCTACAGCCTGGTGCTGATGTCGCCGCTGGCTTTCCTGGCACGGCCGGCGCGTTGGTTATGGGCCATCGACCGCTTCCGCGGCACGATGTCGGCGGCGCCCAACTTCGCCTACGAACTGTGTTTGAACAAACTCGCGGACGGCGACCTCGAGGGCCTGGACCTGAGCAGTTGGCGCCTGGCTTTCAACGGTGCCGAACCGGTCAGCCCGGATACCTTGCAACGCTTCGCCGAACGTTTCGTTCGCTACGGCTTGGCCCCTACCGCGCTGGCGCCGGTCTATGGGTTGGCCGAGGCCACGCTGGGCGTGGCCTTTCCTCCCCTGGACCGAGGGCCGTTGATCGACCGGGTACAGCGCGATGCATTTCAGACCCATGGCAATGCACTGCCCGCCGAAGCGGATGCCAGCGCAACGCTGCGCTTCGTCTCCAGCGGTCGGCCACTGCCTGACCATCAGATTCGTATCGTCGATGGCAGCGGAATCGAACTGCCCGAACGCAGCGAAGGGCACCTGCAATTTCGCGGGCCTTCTACCTCGACAGGCTACTACCGCAACCCCGAAGAGACCCGCCGGGTGCTGCGCGATGGTTGGTTCGACTCGCTCGACTTCGCCTACATGGCCGGCGGTGAGGTCTACCTGACCGGCCGCGCCAAGGACTTGATCATCCGTGCCGGGCGCAATATCTACCCCTACGATGTCGAAGCCGCGGTCGGCAATCTGCCCGGGCTGCGCAAAGGCTGCATCGCGGTGTTCGGCAGTCCGGAGCCGGCCACCGGCACCGAGCGCCTGGTGGTGTTGGCGGAAACCTATGAGAAGGACGCTGCCGCGCGGCAACAGCTGCAGCAGGAGGTCAACCGCATCGTGTTCGACCTCACCGGTGTGGCGCCCGACGATATCGTTCTGGCGCCACCGCATAGCGTACTGAAAACTTCCAGCGGAAAACTTCGCCGTGCTGCCAGCCGCGAGCTGTATGAGCGTGGCGAAGTGGGGCGGCCGCACCTGGCCGTTTGGCGTCAGCTGCTGCGCCTGGTGTTGCAGGCCTTGCGCGGGCATTTCGGTCGCGGCTGGCGGACCTGCCGCGCCGCGTTGTATGCCGCTTACATCTGGCTGCTGTTCTGGCTGTTCACACCGCTGACCTGGCTGGCCGTCGCGATCCTGCCGCGCCAGCGTTGGTGCCGCAGCTTTACCCGCGTGGCCTCCCGGCTGTTCCTGCGCCTGGCGGGTGTGCCGTTCAGTGTCACGGGGCTTGAGCGCCTGCCTTCCTCCTCGGTGAGCGTGCTGGCCGCGAACCATGCCAGCTACCTCGACGGCGTCATTCTCTGCGCGGCCCTGCCGCCGCAGTTCAGCTTCGTTGCCAAGCGCGAACTGGCTGGCCAGTGGATCGCCGGCCGGTTCCTGCGCAAGCTCGGTGCCCGCTTCGTCGAACGCTTCGACCTGCAGCGCAGCGCCGCAGACACCGAGTCCCTGGCCGAGGCGCTACAGACTGGCCAGTCTCTGGTGTTCTTCCCCGAGGGAACCTTCACCCGCGAGCCAGGATTGCGAACGTTCCACATGGGCGCCTTCGTGCTCGCCGCGCGTGCCGGCGTGCCGCTGCTGCCGGTTGCAATCTGCGGTACGCGCAGGGTGCTGCGCGACGGTCAGTGGTTCCCGCGCCACGGTGCAATCCACGTCAACGTCGGCCCTCCGCTGTTGGCGCAAGGGCCGGACTGGATGGAGGCCATCAAGCTGCGGGATGCGACGATAGCGGTGCTGCTGGAGCACCTGGATGAGTCGGAACGAACCCAGCACGCAGGTTAGGCGAGCTTCCCGAGGGCTAGCGCACCAAACACGGCGATGGGGTTGCACCTGACCAACAGCCGCGATCGCTTTTCGGCGGGCGGCACCTGATTCGTCAGTGACACCCAGTCATCGTTCTTCGCGGGCAAGCCACGCTCCCACAGGGGCTCGTCGCTCTTTTTTTTTAGCTCGCGCCAACATCCCGCATCAGCAAACCAAAACGCAAATCCACCGCATCCGGTATCGGCAAATACACCGTGTGCCCATCCCCCGGCGCCACTTCAATCGCCTCACCCTTGACGTTTTGCAGCTGATGCAAATCGAAATGGAAGTTGCCCTTGGGGGTCATCAATTCCATGTGATCGCCCAGGGCAAAGCGATTCTTCACCCGCACCTCGGCCAGCCGATCCCGGCGTTCGCCGGTCAGTTCGCCCACGAACTGTTGGCGCTCTGATACCGAGCTGCCGTTCTGATAATTCTGGTATTCGTCATGCACGTGTCGCCGCAGAAAGCCTTCGGTGTAGCCGCGCTGGGCCAGGGATTCCAGATCGGTCATCAAGCTGCGATCAAATGTCCGGCCAGCCACCGCATCATCGATCGCGCGGCGGTAAACCTGGGTGGTGCGCGCGCAATAGAAGTGCGATTTGGTCCGGCCTTCGATCTTCAGTGAATGCACGCCCATCTGCGTCAGGCGTTCAACGTGCTGGACGGCGCGCAGGTCCTTGGCGTTCATGATGTACGTGCCGTGTTCATCCTCGAAGGCCGGCATCAGTTCGCCAGGGCGATTGGCCTCTTGCAACAGAAACACTTGATCGGTCGGCGTGCCGAGGCCCAGTGTCGGTTCGGGTGAGTAGTGCTGGACGATGTCACCGAGCTGATTTTCGCTGGCCGGCGTCGCCGAGTATTTCCAGCGGCAGGCGTTGGTGCAACTGCCCTGATTGGCGTCGCGCTTGTTCATGTAGCCCGACAACAGGCAGCGCCCGGAATAGGCCATGCACAACGCGCCGTGCACAAACACTTCCAACTCCATCGCGGGAACGTGCTGGCGGATTTCGGCGATTTCTTCCAGCGACAGTTCGCGGGACAGGATGATCCGGCTCAAGCCCTGTTGCTGCCAGAACTCGACACTGGCCCAGTTGACCGTGTTGGCCTGCACCGACAGGTGGACCGGCATCTGAGGGAAGTGTCGGCGCACCAGCATGATCAGGCCGGGATCGGACATGATCAGCGCGTCGGGCGCCATGGCGATCACCGGTTCCAGGTCCTTCAAGAACGTTTTGAGCTTGGCGTTGTGCGGGGCGATGTTCACCACCACATAGAAACGCTTGCCCTGAGCCTGGGCCTCGGCGATGCCGAGCGCGAGGTTGGCGTGATCGAATTCGTTGTTACGCACCCGCAGGCTGTAGCGTGGCTGGCCGGCATACACCGCATCGGCGCCGTAGGCGAAGGCATAACGCATGTTTTTCAGGGTGCCGGCAGGGGCGAGCAGTTCCGGGGGTATGAGTGTCATGGCGCAGGTCATGGCGGTGTCGATCGCAAAAGCCGGCAAGGGTAAGCGGCCTGCCCGCGGGGTTTATTGATCTGGATCTATGCTTGATGAATACACAGATGGCACTCGCGCGAACCCTGGCGGACTAAACATAAGGACGCGAATTTTCGCCCCTGCGCAATGGCATGGACCGGACATGAACGAAACGAAGCTGCAAAACACATCGTTGATGGTCTTGCTGACGCTAGTGACCATTGCCTTCGTCTGGATTCTGTTGCCGTTCTATGGTGCGGTGTTTTGGGCAGTCATCCTCGGCATTCTGTTCGCGCCCTTGCAGCATCAGTTGCAGATGAGGTTCGGCTGGCCACGCAACCTGACCACCCTGTGCACCTTGATTCTCTGTGTGCTGATCGCAATTGTGCCGGTGATCACCATCAGCACCTTGCTGGTTCAGGAGGGCGCGGCGCTTTATGGTCGAATTGAAAGCGGCGAACTGGACATTGCCGGGTATGTGTCACAGTTCAAGCAAAGTCTGCCACCGTACATTCAGTACTTGCTCGATCGTTTCGGCATGGGCGAGCTGGCCGGCCTACGGGAAAAAATCATCAAGAGCACGATGCAAGGCAGTCAGTTTGTCGCGACCAAGGCGTTCAGCTTTGGTCAGGGGACGTTTGAGTTCGTGGTGAGCTTTTTCGTCATGCTGTATCTGCTGTTTTTCTTCTTGCGGGACGGCTCCGAACTGGCGCGCAAGGTTCGCGCGGCGATACCTCTGGAAGACAATCAAAAACGCCTCTTGCAACTCAAGTTCAATCGCGTGGTGCGAGCCACGGTGAAGGGCAACCTGTTGGTGGCAATCACGCAAGGGGCATTGGGCGGTTTCATTTTCTGGTATCTGGGCATCCCGAGCGTGCTGCTCTGGGCAGTGTTGATGGCGTTCATGTCGCTGTTGCCGGCGGTGGGCGCGGGTATCGTCTGGATCCCGGTAGCGGCGTATTTCCTGATCAGCGGCGCGATCTGGCAGGGCACGGTGCTGGTGTTGTTCGGGCTGTTTGTGATCGGCATAGTGGACAACGTCCTGCGACCGATGCTGGTGGGCAAGGACACCAAAATGCCCGATTACCTGATCCTCATCTCGACCCTGGGCGGCCTGGCGATTTTCGGCCTGAACGGTTTTGTCATCGGGCCGCTGATCGCCGCGTTATTCATGTCGAGCTGGGCGATTTTCGTCGATGCCAAGCCACGGGTTCAGCTGCCTTAAGCGCTGAGCTGGCTCGAGCCGATACGTTGTGACAATTCCTGGGCGGCGGGGAGTGAGGTGAGTGGACCGCTGATCGGTTCGCCGTCCTGCACCAGATACCAACAGGCGAGCAACCCCAACGCCCTCAGTGGTGCGGGAACGGCGCTGCCGATAACGGACATGATCTGAACCTGAGCCATAAGTACCTCCATCAATCTATGGGGCTACCTTACGGATCGGACGCTTGAACGGACAATCAACGCTTTCGATAGTCGTCATTGACGCCAATGAGTTCTGCGGTCAGTCCACCACTTGATCGAGCATATGCATCACTTCCTGCTCATTGAGCAGGCCTTTGCGCACCAGGTTCTGCGCCAGCAGTGAGAGGAACTTGGCGCTGCGATGGCTTTCCAGGTGCTTGAGTTCGGTCAGTGCGTTGTACACCTTGCTGGAAGTGCACAAGCCGACAATGCGATGCGGATTTTGTGTGGGCATGAGGTCGTCCTTGTTTTTATCAACCTGTTGTTTGCGGACAGATCCAAGCTTGCGGACCTGATATGACGTAAATATGACCAACTTTGCCTGCCGGCACTGTTCCGACAGCGACCTTGGCGAGATTTATTCAGACTTCCCAGCCCCCGCAGCCACAAAAAAGGCCCCGCTGTTGAGGCGGGGCCTGATGAGTGCGTTACCAGCGGTCGCCACGATAATAACCACGATAATAACCATGGGGATGGCCATAGTAGCCGCGCGGTGGGCCATAGTAGCCGCGTGGCGGACCGTAATAAATCGGTGCCGGGCGGTAGTAGATCGGTTGTTGCACGTAGACCGGCGCCGGTTGGTAATAGACAGGCGGTGGCTGTACGTAAACCGGTTGAGGCTGAACGTAAACCGGTTGCTCTACATACACCGGCCGGTCGCGGCTGATGATTGCCGAGCCGATGATTGCCGAGCCGACGATCGCACCAAACACAGCCGGACCTTCCCAGCCGCGACCACCTGCTTCTGCCTGCCCTGCGATAGCGAGAGCACCGATCAGCAAGGCTACTGTGGGGATTTTACGGATCATGATAAGTCCTCGGTTCTTCGACCCGGCGCTTGCGTTTGCAATAGACACAAGAGTCTCGCGGGGATACTTCTAAGACAGCTTTTTTTTGAAAATCAGCACAGCCATTGGGTAAATTTTGTGTAAGGTCTGTACCGGTTTCTTTACGGTATTTTGTGCCTCGCACGACAGACCTTTATGATCGACCACAATCCGGTGGAATGGTTAATTCCGTCCATCTGAAAGTGCTATTGGAAGGAGATTCGGATGCAGATGAACCCCAACAAAGACACCCAGCTGTGCATGTCGCTGTCGGGTCGTCCCGGTAATTTCGGCTTGCGGTTTCACAATCATCTGTACGAACAACTGGGCCTGAATTTTTACTACAAGGCCTTCAGCAGCCAGGACCTGACGGGCGCTGTCAGCGGCATTCGCGCGTTGGGCATTCGGGGTTGCGGTGTGTCGATGCCGTTCAAGGAGGCTTGTATCGCGCTGGTCGATGAGCTGGACGCATCGGCTGAGGCCATTCAATCGATCAACACTATCGTCAACACCAACGGTCACCTCAAGGCCTACAACACCGATTACATTGCCATTGAGCAATTGCTCGAAACCCATCAGGTACCCAAGACGTCGACCTTTGCCCTGCGTGGCAGCGGCGGCATGGCCAAGGCCGTGGCCAGTGCCTTGCGCGATGGTGGCTACAAAAACGGCCTGATCGTGGCCCGTAACGAGCGCGCCGGGCGGGCGTTGGCTGAATCGCTGGGCTATCAATGGCAGGCGGAACTGGGCGCCCAACGCCCGCAGATGCTAATCAACGTCACGCCGATCGGCATGACCGGCGGCCCGGAAGCCGATCAACTGGCGTTCGCCCCTGAAGCCATCGCTGCCGCTGAAACGGTCTTCGA
This sequence comes from Pseudomonas frederiksbergensis, assembly GCF_017114915.1. GTDB lineage: Bacteria > Pseudomonadota > Gammaproteobacteria > Pseudomonadales > Pseudomonadaceae > Aquipseudomonas > Aquipseudomonas frederiksbergensis_I. Next base: position 8,741 of record NZ_JAAUOE010000030.1, on the reverse strand, counting down.
TGTGGTGGCGATCCCCTCGGAAACACCGTTGATCGTGCGCGCTCGCGCCGAAGGCAAGCGGGTCATCACCGGGCTGGAGGTGATTGCCATCCAGGCGCTGGAACAGTTTGTGTTGTACACCGGCGTGCGGCCGACCGAAGAGCAGTTTCAGAAAGCCGTGGCGTTTGCCCGGAGCTGATCATCACCAATTGTGTTGGCTGTACTGGCCCCTTCGCGGGCAAGCCCGCTCCTGCAAGTTCAGCGCTGGCCTTGTAGGGGCGGGCTTGCCCGCGAAGGCGGCGGCACATCTTGCACCAATATGACTGACAGATCGCTTTCGCGATCGGTCTATTCGAGGCGTGCCAGGCGCTCTTCCAGCGCCGCAATCCGCGCTTCAAGCTCTTCGATTCGCTCAACCGACACACCGCCACTGGCGCCACGTTCCACCGGATTCTGCCGGGCCGCCAGGATCGCTTCGATATCCGCCGGATCGCCCAGCGCGTGCATGTAACGGTCTTCGCGCTGGCCGGCCTGGCGCGGGATCAACAGCGCCAGACCTCGGGCAATCAAGCGCTCCAGTTGATGCACCACCTGCTCGGCATCTTCGAAGTCATGCATGCGGCCGCTGCGGGTCAGCAGTTCGTTGACCGTCTGCGGACCGCGCAGGAACAGCAGCCCCGTCAGAATCACCTGGGCCGGCACCAGTTCCAGCGCCTTGTCGAGCCGATGCTCCCAGCGGTCGGCACGGCTGCCCATCACCAGGCGGGTGAAACCACGCCCTTCAAGGACCCGCAGGCTCTGGCCGACCTGGCCCTGGCTGAGGTTCATCACCGGGTCGCGGCTGGTTTTCTGGTTGCAGGCGATCACCAGCGCATTGAGGGTCAGCGGATAGGTTTCCGGGCTGGTGGCCTGTTTCTCGATCAACGAGCCCAGAATGCGGATTTCCGTGCTGTTGAGCCGTGGTTCGTCGAAGGTCGTTTCTTGCTCAGTGCTCATCGCGCTTTTCCCTAGGCAGTCGAAGCCGACTAGCCTAATCCTTGCTGGATAAAAGACAAGTCGCAGGGCGCGCCGGCATGGCTATAATCGAGCCCACGTTTTTTACTCCTGTCACTACACGAGACTGCCATGACTATTTCCCTGTACGCCGCTTCCGTTCCGGTTTTCCAGCAAATGCTCAACGCCCTGAGCAACAACCTGAGCAAGGCCGAGGCCCACGCCGCTGCGAAAAACATCGACCCGAATGCATTCCTGCAAGCCCGTCTGTACCCGGACATGTTCCCGCTGGTGCGTCAGGTGCAGATCGCGGTTGATTTCGCCAAAGGCGTTTCGGCGCGTCTGGCTGAAGTCGAACTGCCGAAATACGACGACACCGAAACCACCTTCGCCGAACTGCAAGCCTTGATCGCCAAGGTCCTGGCCTTCATCGGCGAGATCAAACCCGAGCAGATCAACGGCAAGGAAGGCATCGAAATCGTGACCCGTCCTGGCACCCCTAAAGAGAAGCGCTTCACTGGCCAGGCTTACCTGCTGAGCTACGGGCTGCCGCAGTTCTTCTTCCACGTCACCACTGCTTACGCGCTGCTGCGTCACAACGGTGTGGAAGTGGGCAAGCGCGATTACATGGGCGCGTTCTAAACCGCCCAGGTACAAAAAAGCCCGCCAAGGTGTAAGCCTTGGCGGGCTTTTTCGTTGTTGCAGGTGTGTTGTTACGCCAAACGCTGAGCTTTCAGCTCTTCACCCTGGCACGCCGCCGCGGTGAACAGCACGTCGGTGGAGGAGTTCAGCGCGGTTTCCGCCGAGTCCTGCAACACACCGATGATGAAACCGACTGCCACCACCTGCATGGCGATTTCGCTCGGGATGCCGAACAGGCTGCACGCCAACGGAATCAGCAACAACGAACCGCCAGCCACGCCCGAAGCGCCACAGGCACAGATTGCCGCGACAACACTGAGCAGAATGGCCGTCGGAATATCCACGGCGATACCCAGGGTGTGCACGGCGGCCAGGGTCAGCACGGTGATGGTGATCGCCGCGCCGGCCATGTTGATGGTGGCGCCGAGCGGGATCGACACCGAGTAAGTGTCTTCATGCAGGCCCAGGCGCTTGCTCAATTCCAGGTTGACCGGAATGTTCGCCGCCGAGCTGCGGGTGAAGAAAGCGGTGATGCCGCTCTCGCGCAGGCAGGTGAGTACCAGCGGATACGGGTTGCGACGCAGCTTCCAGAACACGATGGCCGGGTTCATCACCAGCGCCACGAACAGCATGCAGCCCAGCAACACGGCCAGCAGCTGCATGTAGCCGAGCAAGGCGCCAAAACCGGAAGTGGCGAGGGTCGAAGCCACCAGGCCGAAGATCCCCAGCGGCGCGAAGCGAATCACCAGACGCACGATTAAGGTCACGCCATTGGACAGATCGCCCAGCACCTCGCGCGTCGTCTCGCCGGCATGGCGAATCGCAACGCCCATGCCGATCGCCCAGGCCAGAATGCCGATGAAGTTGGCGTTCATCAGCGCGCTGACCGGGTTATCGACCACGCTCAGCGCCAGGCTTTGCAACACTTCACTGATGCCGCCCGGGGCGGTCACCGCGACGTCCTGGGTCGACAACACCAGGCTCGACGGAAACAGCGTACTGGCGATCACTGCCACCACGGCCGCTGCGAAGGTGCCCAGCAAATACAGAAACAGAATCGGCCGGATGTGGGTTTCCTGGCCGTGCTTGTGGTTGGCAATCGAAGCCATCACCAGCACGAACACCAGAATCGGCGCGACGGCCTTGAGTGCGGACACGAAGACTTTGCCAATAAAGGAAGTGGACTTCGCCAGTTCAGGCGATAACAGGGCCAGGGCAATCCCGGCGATCAGGCCAATGATGATTTGCGTGACCAGGCTGCTGCGTTGCAGGCGTTGCAAGAGAGAAGGGGATGAAGCGGTCATGACGGCATCTCTGATTTTATTAGGGTGCAGGTTTCTCTGGCTCATGCAGCAAAAGCCGGGCAGGCCACATGGAGGGAACCGAAGAAGGTCGCCACATCAATGCCAGTCAATGGCCGATGAGCAAGGTGTAAGTACCGCAGGGTCGCGAACTTTATCACAGCGTAGCCGCGATCCTTCAGACCTGTGACGATCTGCCACCGATTGTTCAACGTGATTTGCAGGTTCGTGCAACCTCGTCCCGGAACACTCTGTTAAGCTTCGCCATCCTCATTTTCATGTTCTGCCAGTGGGCCTTCGGGCTATCGCTGGTGTCGTCGTTTTCCTGGAGTTCTGCATGCTGTTGCCCATTCTTCTGTTGTCCGCCGCCGGTTTCACGGTGCTGACCACGGAATTCATCATTGTCGGCTTGTTGCCGGCAATCGCCCGCGATCTGGACGTCAGCATCCCTCAAGCGGGTTTGCTGGTGACTCTGTTTGCGTTCACCGTGGCTGCGTTCGGGCCGTTCCTGACGGCGTACTTCGCCAGGTTTGAACGACGCAAACTGTTCATCAGCGTGCTGATCATGTTCGGCCTGGCCAACACACTGGCGGCGCTGGCGCCCAACATCTGGGTGATGGCCGTTGCCCGGTTGATTCCGGCGCTGGGGTTGCCGGTGTTCTGGGCGTTGGCCAGTGAAACCGCGGTGGACATCGTCGGGCCGGACTACGCCGGGCGGGCCATCGCCAAGATCGGTTTCGGCATCGTCTGCGCCACGGTGTTTGGCATTCCGGTGGGCACGCTGATTTGCGATGCGTTTGGCTGGCGCAGTGCCTTCGGCATTCTGGCGGCGATCGCGTTTGCCAAGGCGCTGCTGCTGTTTATCTACCTGCCCAAAACCAACCTGCACCAGCATCAGGTGAGCTTGCGTTCGCAGTTCAAGATCCTGCGCAGCCCGCTGATGCAGGGCCATGTGTTGTTGTCGATTCTGGTGTTCAGCGGCATGTTCACCGCTTACACCTACCTGGCGGACATCCTGGAGCGGCTCGCCGGTTTCAACGGCACGGTGGTCGGCTGGTGCCTGATGGGCTTCGGCGCGGTCGGGCTGATCGGCAACTCGCTGGGCGGTCGCGCGGTGGATCGACATCCGCTGATCGCTTCTGTGACGTTCTGCGCGTTCATGATTGCCGGGATGGTGGCGTTGGTGCCGAACATTCATTCGCCGCTGGGGCTGGCGGCAGCGATGGGGATTTGGGGCGTGACTCAGGCCGCGCTATTTCTGGTCAGTCATGTGCGCTTGATGAAAGCCGCGCCCGAGGCGCCGGCCTTTGCTGCGTCGCTGAACATTGCCGGCGCCAATCTCGGGATCGGCCTGGGCGCCATGATCGGCGGTCGGGTGATCGACAGCGTTGGCCTGCAAGGCCTTGGTTTTGCGGCCGCCGGTTTGATCCTCGTCTCGATCCTGTTGGCCATGGCGCTGATGACCTTCAAGCCCCGGGAAATCTGCGCCTGAGGCTTCACATTTCGGTGAACAGCTCGCGTCGGGCACCTTCGGTAATGGCGACAATGCCGGGGTGCTTGACCTTGCGTTCCACCGAAATGGCATAGAACGACTCGCGCACCGCGTCGGTCTGGCCGATCAACTCCACGCTGCACTGGCGTTTCACTTCGTCGGCAATCACGCTCGGGCCGATGAAAATCCCGCTACCGGACTGGCCGAAAGCCTGCATCAAGGCGCTGTCGTCGAACTCTCCGACGATCCGCGGCTGGATCTGCTGTTCGGCAAACCAGCGTTGCAAGCGACTGCGCACCACGGTTTCGGGGCCGGGAATCAACAGCGGGGCGCCGTGCAGGCTGCGGGGAAAATCCTGGCCGTATCGCGCCGTCAGTTCGGCGGTGGCGAAGAAACTGATGCCGCATTCGCCGAGTTTCTGGCTGTAGCCCTTGATGTCCAGATGCGAGGGCATCGGGCCGTCGGAGATCACCAGGTCGAGGCGTTGAATCGCCAGGTCGGCGAGCAAGCGTTCCAGTTTGTCTTCGCGACAGGTGATGCGCAGCGGCTCGCTCAGCTCCATGGTCGGCGCGATCAGGCGATAGACGATGGATTTGGGCACCACATCGGCAACGCCCACCCGAAACAGGATCTGTTGTTCATTGGGCTGCGCCCGCAGCATCAACTCCAGCTCACCACCGAGTTGAAACATCTGCTCGGCGTAGGGCAGGGTCTGACGCCCGGCTTCGGTGAGTTCCAGCTGTCGGCCGACCCGGCGAAACAATTCGATGCCATAGGTTTGCTCAAGCAGGGAAATCTGCCCGCTGATGGTCTGTGGCGTCAGGTTCAGTTGCTCGCAGGCGCGCACGATGCTGCCGGTCTTGGCCACCACCCAGAAATAATGCAGCTGTCGGTAGTTCAGCATTGATTTAAGCCTCCCTTACGCATGACGATCGGGTTTGGATTCGTAAAAGACGAAGTATAACCGCTGAAAATACGAATTTTTCTGAAGTGTTTGCTTGCTTAGAATGCCTCGCTATCGCAGATCGCCTTTTCCAGTCTGTCTGTTCTAACGAGGAAAACATCATGAAGCTCAAAACAACTGCGCTGCTGATCACATCGTTACTGGTATTGGCCGGTTGCGAGCAGGCCGAGAAAAGTGCCCAGCAACTGATGGGCAAGGCTGCCGAATCCGCCAAACAGGCAATTGACGATACTCACAAAGCCGCCGAGCAAGCACTGAGCGAGGCCACTGGCAGCCTGATCGGCAAGAAAGAACAAACGACCAAAGAGACGGGCAAAACCGACTCTTCGTCCCAGGAAATCTAAACCGTCTACAACGAGTCAGGACTGACCCATGGAATACCTTTTAGAACTTGCTGCAAGCCCCACCGCCTGGGTCGCCCTGGCCACCCTGGTGGTGATGGAGATCGTGCTCGGTATCGATAACCTGATCTTCATCTCGATCCTCACCAACAAGCTGCCCGAACAGCATCGCCAGAAGGCGCGGCGCATTGGTATTGGCATGGCATTGATCCTGCGCCTGGGGCTGTTGAGCACCATCGCATTCATCGTCCAGTTGACTGAACCGGTGATCGAGATTCTCGGCCACGCGTTCTCCTGGAAAGACATGATCCTGATCGCCGGCGGCCTGTTCCTGTTGTGGAAGGCGACCACCGAGATCCATCACAGCATGGACCCGTCGCCGGAAGATCCGACGTCGGCCACCTCGACCGTGACCTTGGGCTTTGCCGCTGCGATCGGTCAGATTCTGATGCTGGACATGGTGTTCTCCATCGACAGCATTATTACCGCTGTCGGCATGACCGAGCATTTGCCGATCATGATTATCGCGGTGGTGGTGTCGGTCCTGGTGATGTTGCTGGCCGCTGACCCGCTGGCCAAGTTCATCAACGACAACCCGACCGTGGTGATGCTGGCGCTGGGCTTCCTGATCATGATCGGCATGACCCTGATCGCCGAAGGTTTCGGCGCCCACGTACCGAAAGGCTACGTCTACGCGGCCATGGCGTTCTCGGCGACGATCGAAGGCTTGAACATGCTGTCGCGGCGGGCCAGGCAGAAGCGCATCGCCGCTGAAGCGTAACTGTCGTTAAACGAAACGGCCGCCTGAACTCGAAAGAGTCCAGGCGGCCGTTTTTTTATGTGTACGACTGAAGCGCCAATCAGTGCGCAGTGGCGGGGTGGGAAGCAGGTTTATCGGTTTTCGCCACAGGCGCCGATTGAACCGGGTGGTGATGGTGCCGGCGGGTAATACGCAAAACGCCCCACAGCATGGCGGCGGCCACCGCCAGCCAACCGCAAATCAACATCACAATGGTCATTGTCAGGCTCATCAGTGCCTCCTCTTTGCCCAGCAGCGGGCGCACACTCTTCCTTGGTAAATGACAGTCTAGCCGCTGCTGTATTTCAGGCTATTGACCAAAGGTCGCCTGTCCCCAACCCGTTCGCTCTAACGAATGCAATCAACTGCCGGTTAAGGCTATACCGCTACCGCGCGGCATCCTATGATCGACGGCCAAGCCGGCTGCGCAATCGCCTGGCGTCTGAACAAGAGAGTGACGATGGAGCAGGTATTTTCTCGAATTCGATCTTTGGCAATGATCGTCTGTTGCGTTGCCGGCCTGGCTGGCTGTGCGGGCAGCGTGGCGCCTGAGATCAAGCGTCTGCCGGAACGTGTCGAACTCAGCGGCACGTTCTACCGTGGGCAAAGCTATCAAAGCGGGCCTCAGGTGTTGGCCAGTCTGTTGTCCCAGCAGGATATCGTGATCACCCCGGGGTTGCTCGACAAGCCTCTGCAGTTGCCGGGCGCCGAAGACCGGTTGCAGCAGAATATGCAGAACCTTGCCCGCGAGTACGGGATGGTGGTTTATCCCCTCGACAGCCATTTGTCGGCGCTGCTGACCCAGGTGGCGGCCGGTTATCCGGTGATGGTGCGCTTTACCGAAGGCTCGGCGTTCTGGGCAGAGCCTCGATACGCCATACTCGCCGGTTACAATCGTCAGAAGCAGACTGTGCTGCTACGCGCCGCAATGGACCGGCGGTTGCTGATGGGGTTCGGCGCCTTTGAATCGGCGTTCAAGGATGCCGGTGGTTGGGCCGTTCTGATCCAGAAGCCGAACCAGATTCCGGCCAACGTCGATCAGCAGCGCTGGCTGAAAGCGGCGAGCGATCTTGCCCAGTCAGGTCAGGAGCAGGCGGCAGCCAGGGCGAAGAAGGCGCTGACTGCGCAGTAGGTTTCCGCTCGTCATCGGCATGGCACCGCCACGCTATGCTGGAGTCTCAAGTAGAGGGCCCGGATTTTTCGGGGCCCATGATCAGGAGGCGCCATGGCACATTCCAATACTCCCACCGGCCCGCACTCGTCCGAGCATTCGTCCGATAATGAATTGGGGTTCGACCCCGATTCCCCGGACTTGGCCGATCCTCAGGTCGACCCCATCGGACCTGCCAGGGCGCCCAGGGATATAAAGCCGGGTGAGGAGGGCAAGAAGAAACCGGCCAAGCCTTACGACCCGCTCGGTAATCTGAAACCCAAGTCTCAGTGAGGTGTGTATGTCTACCGATTCGAGCTTTGACGACAAACGTCCAGACCCGCCAGACAGTGTTCCAACCACACCTGAGTCTGACCTGGATCCGGTGATGGACCCGGACAGCCCGTTAAGGGACCCCTTGGCCAGGCCGACCGTGGTGCCGACGAAGCATCCACAGGGCTGGCGGGATCCGAGTGCCGGGGATGGCATTCCGGATGACGATCAGATGCCGTTGCCCAATGATTGACCATCGGACGCCCCCCCCTGCCAATGAAAAGCCCCGATGATTCGGGGCTTTTCATTGGCAGGGGGGCGACCTTATTTCGATGCTTCAATCACGCCGCTCTGGCGATTCTTGAGGTTCTTGTCGGACTTGTACTGCAGGGCGACGGACGGCACGTTGGCGCTCCTGCCGGTTTCGACCCAGTTGCGGATCCGGTTGGCATCGGCAAAGTGCGTATATTTGCCGAAGGCATCGAGTATCACCAGTGCAACCGGACGGTTGCCCATGTGAGTGACCAATACCAGACAATGCCCCGCTGCGTTGGTGAAACCGGTCTTGGTCAGCCTGATGTCCCAGTCAGGTTTGTTGACCAAATGATCGGTATTGCGAAAGCCCAGGCTGTAGTTGGGTTTACGGAATCTGACGGTTTTTTCCTTGGTGGTGCTCAGTTCGGTCAATAGCGGGTACTTGTGCGCGGCGATCAGCAGTTTGCTCAGGTCGCGGGCGGTGGACACGTTGCGCGGGGAGAGGCCCGTCGGTTCGACGAAGTGAGTGCTGGTCATGCCCAGCGCCTTGGC
>NZ_JAAUOE010000003.1 GCF_017114915.1 Pseudomonas frederiksbergensis | reverse complement strand
ATATGGCGCAGCGGACGGGACTCGAACCCGCGACCCCCGGCGTGACAGGCCGGTATTCTAACCGACTGAACTACCGCTGCGCGTAACACTAAAGCGAATGGTGGGTGATGACGGGATCGAACCGCCGACATTCTGCTTGTAAGGCAGACGCTCTCCCAGCTGAGCTAATCACCCTTCACTTTCGGTGTGGCGCGCATTCTACGGAGCGACTTCACCTCTGGCAAGCACTTTTTTAATTAATTTTTTCAGGCCTTCCAAAGGCTTAGCGAAGGGTTGGCCTATGACGCCGCTAAGAGAATAATGCCCTCCTTTGTATAAAGGAGAGACTCACCCCATGTGGTTCAAAAACCTGCTTATCTATCGCCTGACCCAAGATCTGCCTTTTGATGCCGAGGCGTTGGAAACTGCACTGGCCACCAAACTGGCGCGCCCATGTGCAAGCCAGGAGTTGACCACCTACGGTTTCGTCGCGCCGTTCGGCAAGGGCGAAGATGCGCCGCTGGTACACGTCAGCGGGGACTTCCTGCTGATCGCCGCCCGTAAGGAAGAACGCATTCTGCCGGGCAGCGTCGTGCGCGACGCGGTGAAGGAAAAGGTCGAAGAGATCGAAGCCGAACAAATGCGCAAGGTCTATAAAAAGGAGCGCGATCAGATCAAGGATGAAATCATCCAGGCTTTCCTGCCCCGCGCCTTTATCCGTCGCTCGTCGACCTTCGCCGCCATCGCGCCGAAACAGGGCCTGATCCTGGTGAACTCGGCCAGCCCGAAACGTGCCGAGGACCTGCTGTCCACCTTGCGCGAAGTGATCGGCTCGCTGCCGGTGCGTCCGCTGACGGTGAAGATGTCGCCGACCGCGACCATGACCGAGTGGGTTACCACTCAGAAAGCCGCGGACGATTTCTTCGTGCTGGACGAGTGCGAACTGCGCGACACCCACGAAGACGGCGGCATCGTGCGCTGCAAGCGTCAGGACCTGACCAGCGAAGAAATCCAGCTGCACCTGAGCACCGGCAAAGTGGTCACTCAACTGTCGCTGGCCTGGCAGGACAAACTGTCGTTCGTGCTCGACGACAAAATGGTGGTCAAGCGCCTGAAGTTCGAAGACCTGCTGCAAGATCAGGCGGAACAGGACGGTGGCGACGAAGCGCTGGGCCAACTGGACGCCAGCTTCACCCTGATGATGCTGACCTTCGGCGACTACCTGCCGGCGCTGGTTGAAGCGTTGGGCGGTGAAGAGACACCGCAGGGGATCTGATTACCTCAGGGCGCTTCGCCGCTCAGCAGGCATCTGACCAAGGTCGATACTTGATCCTCGGGTTAATGATGGGCACTCTATTGCGCAGCGCGGGGACGACCTCGCGGCTCGATCGAGTGATTAATCCGGGGACGACCCCATCCATCGATGGAGGTCTTTGATGTCCTGGATCATTCTGTTTTTCGCCGGTCTGTTCGAAGTCGGCTGGGCCGTGGGCCTGAAATACACCGACGGTTTCAGCCGCCCTCTTCCCACCGCATTGACCGTTACCGCCATGGCGATCAGCCTTGGCCTGCTGGGCCTTGCCATGAAGGAATTGCCGCTGGGCACGGCCTATGCGATCTGGACGGGAGTGGGGGCGGTCGGAACGGTGATTGCCGGGATCATTCTGTTTGGTGAATCCATGGCGCTGTTTCGGCTGGCCAGCGTGGCGTTGATCATTACCGGGTTGGTTGGGCTCAAGGTCAGCGCTTAGGCCACTGACGCCATCGCGGGCAAGCCCGCGATGGCGCCCACCCACTCACCAACTATCTAACGGTCCCACGCAACTCCCCCACCAACCCTTGCAGTGTCGCCGGCTCCGCCACCTCAACGGCCACCGCCGGCCCCGCCACCAGGGTCACCCGCGACCACAACCGACGGAACATCCCCTTGTTCGGATCGCGGCTGAAGAAACTCCCCCACAACCCTTGCAACGCCAGTGGAATCACCGGCACCGGCGTTTCTTCGAGAATCCGCGTCAGCCCGCCCTTGAACTCGTTGATCTCCCCATCAGCGGTCAACTTGCCTTCCGGGAAAATGCAAACCAACTCACCGTCCTTCAGATATTGGGCAATGCGGGTGAAGGCTTTTTCGTAAATCTGGATGTCTTCCTGGCGCCCGGCGATCGGAATCGTTCCGGCGGTGCGGAATATGAAGTTCAGCACCGGCAGGTTGTAGATTTTGTAATACATCACAAAGCGAATCGGCCGGCGCACCGCGCCGCCAATCAGCAGCGCGTCGACGAACGACACGTGGTTGCAAACCAACAGTGCCGCGCCCTCTTCGGGAATCAGTTCCAGGTTGCGATGCTCGACGCGGTACATGGAATGGCCGAGCAACCAGATCATGAAGCGCATGGTGAACTCGGGGACGATTTTGAAGATGTAAGCGTTGACGCCGATGTTCAGCAGCGACACCACCAGGAACAGCTGCGGGATCGACAGCTTGGCGATGCTCAGCAAGACGATCGACACAATTGCCGATACCACCATGAACAGGGCGTTGAGAATGTTGTTGGCGGCGATCACCCGAGCCCGCTCATTCTCGACGGTGCGGGACTGGATCAGTGCATACAGCGGCACGATGTAAAAACCGCCGAAGACTCCAAGCCCGAGGATGTCGATCAACACCAGCCAAGTGTGACCGAACCCAAGGATTTCGATCCAGCCATGGCCGGTAACGCTGTCCGGAATTGCGCCGGAATGCCACCACAGCAACAGGCCAAATACGGTCAGACCGAATGAGCCAAACGGCACCAGACCGATCTCGACTTTGCGCCCGGACAATTTCTCGCAGAGCATCGAACCCAGTGCGATGCCGACCGAGAACACTGTAAGAATCAGCGTCACCACGGTCTCGTCACCGTGCATCCACTCCTTGGCGTACGCCGGGATCTGCGTCAGATAAATCGCCCCGACAAACCAGAACCATGAGTTGCCGACGATCGAGCGCGAGACCGCAGGGGTTTGCCCCAGGCCCAGCTTCAAGGTGGCCCAGGACTGGCTGAAGATGTTCCAGTTCAGGCGCATCTGCGGCGATGCTGCCGCAGCCCGGGGAATGTTGCGGCTGGCCAGGTAACCGAGGATCGCGATGCCGATGATTGCCGTGGACACCACCGGTGCGTAGTTGCTGGCCGACATCATGACCCCGGCACCAATGGTCCCGGCGAGTATCGCCAGGAAGGTGCCCATTTCCACCAGGCCGTTGCCGCCGACCAGTTCTTCTTCGCGCAACGCTTGCGGCAGGATCGAGTACTTCACCGGCCCGAACAGCGCCGAGTGGGTGCCCATGGCAAACAACGCCAGCAGCATCAGCGACAGGTGATCGAACATGAAACCGACCGCTCCGACCGCCATGATGACGATTTCCCCGAGCTTGATCAGACGGATCAGCGCGTCCTTGGCGAATTTTTCCCCGAACTGCCCGGCCAGCGCCGAGAACAGGAAAAACGGCAGGATAAACAGCAACGCACACAGATTGACCCAGATCGAACGGTCACCCTCGATCGTCAGCTTGTACAAAATGGCGAGGATCAGCGACTGCTTGAAGATGTTGTCGTTGAAGGCCCCAAGGGATTGCGTGATAAAAAACGGCAGGAAGCGCCGAGTGCGAAGCAAGGTGAATTGCGAGGGGTGACTCATCTTCCATGTGTCCCTGATTTTTTTGGTAAAGGGTGGCGTGGATACTGTTATTGGAATGTCGAACGTCGATCCAGGCCACACACATTACCTAATCTTTACCGGTCATTTCTTTAATCCTGCGATGCACGGCGAGACAAACAACTCGCCCCGCCACGCGCCCTGCACTGTACGTTTGGCGACAATCAGCCACATCACTGCCAGCATGGCCACCAACACGCAACCAAAGACACTGAAGAACGTCAGGTTCAAGGTGCTGGCCAGTTTCAGCGTAGTCAGGGAATAGACACCCAGCGGGAAAGTAAACCCCCACCAGCCGAGGTTGAACGGGATACCGGCGCGCAAGTAACGCACGGTAATCAACAGCGCCATCAGCATCCACCAGAACCCGAAGCCCCACAGTGTGATACCGGCCACCAGTCCAAGCCCCTCAGCTATTTCACCAATCCCCGGCAGACCGTTGGCGAAAAAGATCGCCGGAGCGTCGGCGCCCAGCAGCAACATGCCCAATGCGCCGGTACCGATGGGGCCAAGAGCCAACCAGCTCGAGGCGGCCATGTTCTCGTGGGGCAGTTTATGCAACGCCATGCGCAGCAATAGGATGGTCAGAATGCTGAACGCCACCGGCAGGGAGAATGCCCAGAGCACGTAGCTGGTGATCAGCACAACCAACCGGGAATGAGCGTCGACCAGGTGCGGCGCCAGCAAGCCACCACTGGCAGCCGCCACTTCCGCCGCCACCACCGGCAACAGCCACACGGCAGTCATCTGGTCGATGCTGTGTTCCTGACGGGTGAACATCATGTAGGGGATCAGTACGCCGCAGGCCAGCGACATCGCCACGTCCAGCCACCACAGCACTTCGGCTGCTTGAATCACGGCATCGCCCCAGCGCGGCATACCGAACAGCAGAAAGCCATTGATGATGGTCGCAAGCCCCATGGGAATGGTGCCGAAAAACATCGAAACCGTGGAGTGGCCGAAAATCCGCCGCGCCTCGTCGAAGAACATGACCCAACGCGCGGCATACATGGTCGTGAACAAGACAAACAGAACCATATTGAACAGCCACAAGGCTTCGGCCAGTGCATGCAGGCCGGGCGTTACGAGGGGCAGTTGCGCGAGCGCGAGTGCCAATACCCCGGTGCCCATGGTCGCGGCGAACCAGTTGGGGGTGAATTGGCGGATGGCCTCTCGTGGGTGTTGCAAATGACTGAACGGTTTGAGACCGGGTTTAACGCTTTGGGTGCAGGTCATGGTGAACTCCTGTCCTCTGATGAGGTGGAGCTCATGGTAGATCCGAATCGCATATCGATATAACGGGTATTTTCTCTAACTGTTATCTATTTTGCAGATAAGCCATCAGACGCTACCTTCAGTCTCGATTACCAGTATCCTCGCCACACCCAACGGATGAGCCACATGCTCGGTGCCCACCGAAGCATAAAAAATATCGCCCACTTCCAGCAGCGTCTCCCTTTCGACACCCTCTTCGCGATAACGCATCCGCACCTGCCCATCGAGCACCACGAACACTTCCTGGCCATCGTTGACGTGCCATTTATAGGGCTGATCGGTCCAGTGCAAACGGGTGGTGATGCCGTTCATGTTGGCAATATCCAGCGCCGCCCAGGCGCGGTCACCGGTGAAGGATTTGCTGCGGATGATCTTCATGGGTCGGTCCGTCGAAATGAATGGCGGTGCCAAGGCTAACGGTCATCGAACATCGACGCCACAGACTTTGCCAGGCAGTAACGCCGTCTTCGCGGGCAAGCCTCGCTCCTACAGGTATTACATCTTGTAGGAGCGAGGCTTGCCCGCGAAGAGGCCCGACAAGACACTAAAGATCGAACTGACTCCCAACCTGCGACACCCCGCCACGCCACGACCTTGGTCGACACTGACTAACTCCGGCAGTCATGCGAGACTGTCTGGATCGGGCATAGTCCCGGATGTCTTTTGTCTGGAGTTCCCATGTCGCTGTCCACCGGGCTGATTGCTTCCGTCGCCCTGGCCTATATGGCCATCCTGTTCGCCATCGCCTTTTACGGCGACCGTCGCAGCACGCCGTTGCCGCCACGGCTGCGTGCCTGGGTGTACAGCCTGTCGCTGGCGGTTTATTGCACCAGCTGGACATTCTTTGGCGCCGTCGGCCAGGCAGCCGAACAACTCTGGTCATTCCTGCCGATCTACCTTGGGCCGATCCTGCTGCTGGTGTGCGCGCCGTGGGTCCTGCAAAAAATGGTGATGATCAGCAAGCAGGAGAACATCACCTCCATCGCCGATTTCATCGCCGCCCGCTACGGCAAATCCCAGTCCCTGGCGGTGGTGGTGGCGCTGATCTGCCTGGTCGGCGTGCTGCCCTACATCTCCTTGCAGCTCAAGGGCATCGTGCTGGGCGTAAACCTGCTGATCGGCGCCGGCGCCGATGCCATGGGCACGCGAGCCCAAGACACGGCACTGATCGTGTCACTGGCATTGGCGCTGTTCACCATCGTTTTCGGTACCCGCAACCTCGACGCCACGGAACACCACCGCGGCATGGTGCTGGCGATTGCCTTTGAATCGCTGGTCAAGCTGTTCGCTTTTCTGGCGGTCGGCGCGTTCGTGACCTACGGCCTGTACGACGGTTTCGACGACCTGTTCGATCAGGCCATGCTCGCCCCACGCCTGGAAGCCTATTGGAAGGAAACCATCAACTGGCCGTCCATGGTGGTGCAGACCGGTGTGGCGATGATGGCGATCATCTGCCTGCCCCGGCAGTTCCACGTGACCGTGGTGGAAAACATCGACCCCCAGGACCTGCGCCTGGCCAAGTGGGTATTCCCGATCTATCTGGCGCTGGCCGCGTTGTTTGTGGTGCCAATCGCACTGGCCGGTCAGATGATGCTGCCCAGTTCGGTAATACCGGACTCATTCGTCATCAGCCTGCCTCTGGCCCAATCTCACCCGGCCCTGGCGATGCTGGCGTTTATCGGCGGCGCTTCGGCGGCGACCGGCATGGTGATCGTGGCCAGCGTGGCACTGTCGACCATGCTCTCCAACGACCTGCTGCTGCCCTGGTTGCTGCGGCGCAACAACGCCGAACGACCATTCGAAGTGTTCCGCCAGTGGATGCTTTCGGTTCGCCGGTTGAGCATCGTGGTCATTCTGTTGCTGGCCTACGTCAGCTATCGCCTGCTGGGCTCGACCGCCAGCCTGGCGACCATCGGCCAGATCGCCTTCGCCGCCGTGACCCAACTGGCCCCGGCCATGCTCGGCGCCCTGTACTGGAAACAGGCCAATCGCCAGGGGGTGTTCGCCGGACTGGCCACCGGGACGTTCCTCTGGTTCTACACCCTGGTGTTGCCGATCGCCGCCAATGGTCTGGGCTTGCCCTTGAGCAGTTTTCCGGGCCTGGCCTGGCTGCAGAGTAACCCGTTGAACCTGCCGATCACGCCACTGACTCAAGGCGTGGTGCTGTCCCTGGCGGGCAACTTCACTTTATTCGCCTGGGTCTCGGTGCTATCACGTACGCGGGTTTCGGAGCACTGGCAGGCCGGCCGTTTCATCGGCCAGGAAATCAGCGCCCGCCCCAACGCCCGTTCGATGCTCGCGGTACAGATCGACGACTTGCTGCAACTGGCGGCCCGTTTTGTCGGCGAAGAACGCGCCCGTCAGAGCTTCATCCGTTTCGCCTACCACCAGGGCAAAGGCTTCAACCCGAACCAGAACGCCGACAATGAATGGATCGCCCATACCGAACGCTTGCTGGCCGGTGTACTCGGCGCTTCTTCGACCCGGGCGGTGGTAAAAGCCGCCATCGAAGGTCGGGAAATGCAACTGGAGGATGTCGTACGGATTGCCGACGAAACCTCGGAAGTGCTGCAGTTCAACCGCGCCCTGCTGCAAGGCGCCATCGAGAACATCACCCAGGGCATCAGCGTGGTCGACCAGTCGCTGAAACTGGTGGCCTGGAACCGGCGTTACCTGGAGCTGTTCAACTATCCCGACGGCTTGATCAGCGTCGGCCGGCCAATTGCCGATATCATTCGCTACAACGCCGAGCGCGGCCTGTGCGGCCCCGGCGAAGCGGAAGTACACGTCGCCCGCCGCTTGCACTGGATGCGTCAGGGCCGTGCCCATACCTCCGAGCGCCTGTTCCCCAACGGTCGAGTGATCGAGCTGATCGGCAACCCGATGCCCGGCGGCGGTTTCGTCATGAGTTTCACCGACATCACCGCGTTCCGCGAGGCCGAGCAGGCGCTGACCGAAGCCAACGAAGGCCTTGAGCGGCGGGTCGCAGAACGGACCCACGAGCTGTCGCAACTCAATCTGGCCCTGACCGAAGCCAAGGGCACCGCCGAATCGGCCAACCAGTCGAAAACCCGTTTCCTGGCCGCCGTCAGCCATGACCTGATGCAACCGCTGAACGCCGCGCGGCTGTTCTCGGCCGCCCTCTCCCATCAAGAAGACGGTTTGTCCAGCGAGGCGCAGAAACTGGTTCATCACCTGGACAGTTCACTGCGTTCGGCCGAAGACCTGATCAGCGATCTACTGGACATTTCCCGTCTGGAAAACGGCAAGATCAACCCTGATCGCAAGTCCTTTGTGCTCAATGAGTTGTTCCATACGCTGGGTGCCGAGTTCAAGGCGCTGGCTCAGGAACAAGGGCTGACATTCCGCGTCAGGGGCAGTGCGTTACGGGTCGACAGCGACATCAAACTGCTGCGCCGGATCTTGCAGAATTTCCTGACTAACGCCTTCCGCTACGCCAAAGGGCCCGTGCTGCTCGGCGCTCGGCGGCGCAACGGCGAGCTGTGCCTGGAAGTCTGGGACCGTGGACCGGGCATTGCGGAAGACAAACTGCAGGTGATTTTCGAAGAATTCAAACGCCTCGACAGCCACCAGACCCGGGCCGAGAAAGGTCTGGGCCTGGGACTGGCGATTGCCGATGGGCTATGCCGCGTACTGGGTCACACCCTGCGCGTGCGCTCCTGGCCAGGTCGCGGCAGTGTGTTCAGTGTCAGCGTGCCGCTGGCTCAGGCACAAACCGCGACGCCGGCTAAAGTCGCCGAACTCAACGGCCATCTACTCGGCGGCGCACAGGTGCTGTGCATCGATAACGAAGACAGCATCCTGATCGGCATGAACAGCCTGCTCACGCGTTGGGGTTGCCAGGTCTGGACCGCGCGCAACCGTGATGAATGCGCGACGCTGCTCAGCGACGGGATGCGCCCGCAGTTGGCGCTGGTGGATTACCACCTGGACAATGGCGAGACCGGAACCGACTTGATGGCGTGGTTGCGCACGCAGTTGGGCGAGCCGGTGCCGGGGGTGGTGATCAGTGCCGATGGACGGCCGGAGACGGTAGCCCAGGTGCATGCAGCGGGTCTGGATTACCTGGCCAAACCGGTGAAACCGGCGGCGTTGCGGGCGTTGTTGAGTCGGCATTTGCCGTTGTAGCGTGTCGCCTTTGCTCTTTACTCGGGCAACTCGGCCAAGCCATCGACATCCGTCATCGCCCGCTCCAGCAGATCAGCCGGCAAGCTCTTGCTGGCCCGCGCCCCAAGCAATTTGAGCTGTTCGCTGCGGCTGACCAGGTTGCCACGGCCTTCTGTCAGCTTGTTGCGTGCAGAGCTGTAGGCCTTGTCCAGTTGCTGCAGGCGATTGCCGACCTCATCCAGATCCTGAATGAACAACACGAACTTGTCGTACAGCCAACCGGCGCGCTCGGCGATTTCCCGGGCGTTCTGGCTCTGGCGTTCCTGTTTCCACAGACTGTCGATGACCCGCAAAGTGGCCAGCAGCGTGGTCGGGCTGACGATCACGATATTGCGGTCGAAGGCCTCCTGAAACAGCGTCGGCTCAGCTTGCAATGCCGCGGAAAATGCCGCTTCGATCGGGACGAAAAGCAGCACGAAATCCAGGCTGTGCAAGCCGTCGAGCCGCTTGTAGTCCTTGCCGGCCAGGCCTTTGACATGATTGCGCAGGGACAATACGTGTTGCTTGATGGCGATCTGGCCGATGCCGTCGTCTTCGGCCGCCACATATTGCTGATAAGCCGTGAGGCTGACCTTGGAGTCGACCACGACCTGTTTGTCGCCGGGCAGGTAAATAATCACATCCGGCTGGAAACGCTCGCCGTCCGGCCCCTTGAGGTTGACCTGGGTCTGGTACTCACGCCCCTTCTCCAGGCCCGCGTGCTCAAGCACCCGCTCCAGAATCAGCTCGCCCCAGTTGCCTTGGGTTTTCTGCCCTTTCAAGGCGCGCGTCAGGTTGGTGGCTTCGTCGCTCAGACGCAGGTTGAGTTGCTGCAGACGCTCCAGTTCCTTGGCCAGGGAAAATCGCTCGCGGGCTTCAGCCTGATAGCTTTCCTCGACACGCTTTTCGAACGACTGAATGCGTTCCTTCAACGGATCGAGCAATTGGCCCAAACGCTGCTGACTGGTTTCGGCGAAACGCTGCTCGCGCTCGTCGAAGATCTTGCCCGCCAGCTCGGCGAATTGCGCTCGCAACTCGTCTCGCGAGCCTTGCAGGTCGTTGAGGCGCTGTTGATGGCTTTCCTGCTGCTCACGCAGCTCGGCGTTGAGGGAGGCGGCCTGGGCGTCCAGGCGACGCAACTCAGCCTCTTTGCCGGCACGTTCGATATTCCAGGCGTGGGCCGCATCGCGGGCATCGTCGCGTTCGATCTGCAGCAGTTCGACTTCGCGGCGCAGTGCGGCCAGATCTGCCTGTTTGGCGGCGTTGGCCTGGCTCAGGTCAGCGACTTCATCACGGCAGGTGTCGAGCTGGGCATTCAAGCCATCCTGCGTCAGCTGGGCCATGGCCAGGCGTTCTTCCAGCAATGCCAGTTCGGCCTGCCCCATGCTCGCCCGACGCTGAAGTTGCCAGGCCAGTACCAGTAATGGCAGTGCCGCACCCGCCAAACCCAGTAATGCGCTGGTCAAGTCCATCGCCATAGCCACTCCTGCCAATTAGGTAAAGCGTGAAGGTTAACCAAGGCGTCAGGTCTTGGACAGCTCAGTCTTCGATCAGGCCAAGTTCCTGCTGGGCGCGTCGGTCCCCTGCTCGCGCGGCCTGGCGCAACAGATCCTGACCAATGCGGCGATCCCGGGCGTTCCCGCATTCGCGGCACATCAATTGGCCGAGACGGCTTTGCGCGGCCACGATGCCTTCACGGGCGGGCTGCTTGAGCAAACGTCCGGCGAAGTGTTTGACGTTGGGGTTTTCGCCCAGGCGCGGGCTGTCCAGCAGCCACTCAGCCACACGCATCGAAAAACGCTTGGGAGGGATAACACTGGAGGGTGTTGAGGCAGGAGAGACGGGTACTGAGCGAAACTTCATAAAGCACTGTGGGGCAGATCGGAAGGCGCGCCACTCTACTCTTTTTTTCGTACAGGTAAAGTCGAAAAAAGCCTGCACGCCCGTCCTAGAGCAAGCGCTTGGGACAATCCACAGAAGCTGTGGATAACTCAGTGGACAACCGCCCCTTAACTCGCGCAAAGCCGTGTGGAATGGGGCTCGCAGTCAAACTGACGATTTTTTCACCAGCAAAAAAAAGCGATGTTTTTCATTGACTTAAATTTTCGTTACAGGCACCCACCCCTGTTGACGCGGGGATGACAGTGGGATGACAGTCCGCGCAACTTATGTGCACAAGTCCCTGCGAGGCGGTTATATCGATGCGCTTTTTCGGCGCGTTTTTCGGTAACGCCTGGGGATAAACCCGGGTAACCCCCGTGCCAGATTGATCCTGGCTGGATCACTCTCTCGAATCAACGGTCGGGTTCTGGGCTATTACAGGGCGCGGGTCTTTCAGCGGGCTTTTCCGATAGCCCACCGGACATAGTCGGCAGGCACTCCAGCGATCTTTTTTGCGAACAGGCTTCCTTTCGACAACTCGATCCGTTAGTATCCGCGGCGTTAGTACCAAGCTGAAAGTCAATTCTGGTCGAACAAATCCCCCCGGTCAGCCTTCCCTAGGAAGCTCAATCGAAAAAGCGGGATCGACCACCTCGATGGTTTCCAGGTAAATCTTGCGCCAACACAGCCTTTGAATCGAAAGCAAAGGGTGTTGCGAAGCTCACTTACTCTGACCGAACCAACCTGCAAATTGATCAGGATCTTCACCCCGGGCCCAGAACCTTTGCCCTTGATGTGCTGCCTGCCCTCCTAAGTACCTACCTGCCAGCCCAAGCGCGCCAACTTATCAGCGCTTCAAACTGGCTGCTTTGTTCCAGTCGGGTTCTTCGTTCGACCAACGGTGGTCGTCGTTACTGGAACGTTTTAACTTTGCACGGTTCTTATCCGTGTCGCTTGTAGGAACACCCAATTATGTCTACCCAAATCCACGCTCAGGATGCCATTCGCACCCTAACCAACGCTTTTGCCCCTATGAACTGCCTGATCATGGCCGCTCGCAAAGGCTGCTTCAGTTTTACCCTGGTCAATGAACATGGCATCGCTCGTCACAGCGAACGCCTGTACCCCGATCAATACTCCAGCGCCGAGCCGCTGCAGGCTGTGATCGAGCGTACTCGCCAGGCACTGGTTGCCTGAGACGCCAGAAAGGCTGAAAACCTCAAAAGCCCTGCTGAAAAGCAGGGCTTTTTATTGCCCGATATTTCTCTTTTAGCTCCCATTGCCTAAGCACTAACCGATATAACGGTTATAACTCGAAGCCGGAAATATTTTAAAAACAGTCCTTTACAGCAAAATAATGACACTACACTTCAACTCAAGCGGCTTGATCCGCTTCCGGCGAGCCTGATTCGATCCACCGCTGCCAAGACCCCTTCAGGTATCGCCGACCACTTCACGTTTCGAGGGCTTTATGGGTATCGCCGCCAGCGAACTGTGCCGTTATGTGATCCGTCCGACACTGCTTTACCTCGGACGCCATAGCGCGACTGCCGAATCCCTGCTGCTGGGCATCGCCGCCAGTCAGTCGGCCCTTGGTTCAGCCCTGCATGATCGCCGTGGACACGGCCTGTACCGAATCGCCGAACCCCGCCACCAAGCCCTCTGGGATCATTATCTGGCCCTGGACCCGGAACGGGCGAGCCTGGTCCGCGGACTGGCCAGTCAGCATGCCTTTCTCAGCGGGCCGCACCTGGAATTGACCGTTAACCTGCGCTACGCCACAGCCATTGCCTGGCTGCTGGTAGAAGAACAGAACACTCCCCTCCCCGCTCCCGATGACTTGCTGGGAATGGCCCGAATCTGGCGCCAGACTTTCCAGCCTCAAGGTCGTCTGCGAGATTTCACCTACGCCTGGCAAACCTGTGTCTCATCGTTGAATCAAGTCGCCTGATGACCCCCTCTTTTTCGAAAATCGCACAACATGTCGCGATTTTGGTCTGATTGTCCTACAAAACCGCTCTAAATCAAGCGATACAGGCTATAGCGCCCGGACGAAAATGTTGGTAATTTTCGCCCCGCTGATCACCAGGAGTTCTAATAATGAAAAAAGTAATACTCAAAACCTCCCTTAGCCTCGCCGTTGCCTTGGCATCCACCCAGATCTTCGCCAGTGGTTTTGCCCTCAACGAACAAAGCATCAGCGGGATGGGTACGGGTTTTGCCGGGCGATCTTCCGCTGCCGATGACGCAAGCACCATTTTCGGCAACCCTGCCGGCATGTCTCGCCTCAAGCGCGAACAAGTGTCCGGCGGCGTTGCACTGCTCGATGCACACGCTGACATCAGCCACGCCAGCTCCAGACCGAACAGCGGCAGCAACGATGGCGACATGGTTCCCCTGGTCGCCGTGCCGATGGGTTACTACGTCAAACCAATCGATGACCATTGGGCATTCGGCATCGGCATGTACGCCCCATTCGGCCTGGTGACCGACTACGAGAACGGCTTCGCCGGCCGCTACTTCGGCAGCAAGAGCGAAGTAAAAGTCGTAACCCTGCAACCGACCGTCAGCTACGCCTTCAACGACAAGGTGTCGATCGGCTTCGGTCCGACCATCAACCGCATTGAAGGGACCCTGGAGTCGAACCTGTCGATTACCCAGGCCGCACCGGACGGCAAGGTCAAAATCAAGGGTGACGATACCGCGCTGGGCTACAACATCGGCGTACTGGTTCAAGCCACCGACAGCACCCGCGTCGGCCTGACCTACCACTCGAAAGTGAAGTACAAGCTCGAAGGCGACACCAAGGTCAACTACAACGTCCTCGCGGCCGTGGGCCAGAGCCCAAGCCAGAAGTACGATGCTTCGCTGGACGTGACCACGCCTGAGTCGGTCGACCTCTCGGTCACTCACGAGCTGAATGACAAGTGGACCCTCTACGCAGGCAGCACCTGGACTCGCTGGAGCCGCCTGAAAGAAATCTCCGTCGAGAACAAAGGCGTGCCGACCATCCTCAACGGCCAGTTCGGTACCATCACCGAAGATCAAAACTGGCACGACACCTGGGCTCACGCCATCGGCGCGTCCTACCAGCTGAACAAGGAATGGGTACTGCGTACCGGCCTGTCCTTCGACCAGGCACCGACCAACAACGTCAACCGCTCCCCGCGCATCCCGACGGGCGATCGCAAGATCTTCAGCCTGGGCGCCGGCTGGAGCCCGACCGACGACCTGACCATCGACGTGGCGTATTCGTACCTGCATGAAGAGTCGGTCAAGGTCAACAACAGCAATAACCGTGGCCAGAGCTACAACGCTACGTATGAAAACTGGGCGAACGGTTTCGGTGTAGGCGCAACCTACCGTTTCTGATAATTCACGGCGAACCTGAACCCTTCGCCGCCTGAATTGAAAAAGCCCCGCGCTCTTGTACAGAAGCGGGGCTTTTTAGTGCGCGTCGATCAGGGTTTCGAGGCCAGCGCTTTCTCCACCGCCTCGATGAACTCGGGATTGTCGGGCTTGGTCAGGCTGGAGAAATTGGCGATCACGTTGCCTTGGCGATCGACCACGTATTTGTAAAAGTTCCACTTCGGCGAACTGCTTTGCCTGGCAAGAACCTTGAACAAATGCGTGGCGTCATCGCCGCGGACTTTCTGCGGTTCGGTCATGGTGAAGGTCACGCCGTAGTTCACGTAACAGACCTTGGCCGTCTCTGCACCATCCTTGGCCTCTTGCTTGAAGTCATTGGACGGCACACCGACCACTTCAAGCCCTTGATCCTTGTAACGCTGATACAGCGCCTCAAGGCCTTTGAACTGAGGGGCGAAGCCACAGAAGCTCGCGGTATTGACCACCACCAGCGGCTTGCCGGCGAAGCGCTGGCACAAATCGATGGATTCCTTGGCGCGCAGCTTGGGCAATGAGCCTTGCAACAGCTCCGGGCATTCTGCTGCCTGAGCCAGCCCGGAAAAAACCATCAGCAACGCGGGAACTGCAAGCCAGCGCATCGGCATGTCGGTGCATCCTTGAGCAATCGTCAGAAAACGAAATTACTCGCCTTCGCCGCTCGCTAGCAAGCACCCATGCCCAACTGCATCAACGCCAGCCCGCCCTGATGCCAGCCCCACCAAGCCAGGGCCAACAGCAATACGCCGACAGCGATAGCAGCCATCCGCGGCCAGAGACTGTTCATGCGGCACTCATCCGGGTTTGCAGACGCGCCACCGGCTGCTCACGCACCGGCCAGTTCAGGGCTGCAGCCATCAGACTCAAGAGAATCGCCACCTGCCAGATCAAGTCATAGCTCCCGGTTCGGTCATACACCACCCCGCCCAACCAGCCGCCAAGGAACGAACCGAGCTGGTGGAAGAGGAAAACGATCCCACCGAGCATGGACAGATTTCGTACGCCAAACAAGGTTGCCACCGTGCCGTTGGTCAACGGCACCGTCGACAACCACAGAAAGCCCATGGCCATGCCGAACAGATAAGCCGTGACCTGAGTGACCGGCGCCCAGAGGAATAGCACAATCACCACCGCCCGCAACAGATACAGACCGGTCAGCAAACGCGGCTTGGACATCCGCCCGCCAAGCCAGCCCGCGGTATAGGTGCCGAAGATATTGAACAGCCCGATCAGCGCCAGCACCGTAGTCCCGACAGAGGCCGGAAGGTGTTGATCCACCAGATAGGCCGGCAGGTGCACGCCAATGAACACCACTTGAAAACCGCAGACAAAAAAGCCGAACGCCAGCAGCCAGAACCCTGAATGGGTGCAGGCTTCGCGTAGCGCTTCAGTGAGCGTTTGCTCATGCCCAAGCACCGGCAGCGGTTTGTCTTTAAGCATGCTCACCAGCGGCACGATCAGCGCCACCAGCAGGCCCAGCACCAGCAATGCCGCGGACCAGCCCAGCCAGCCGAGCAACCCCAGCGTACCGGGCAGCATGGCGAACTGACCGAAAGAACCGGCGGCGCTGGCGATCCCCATGCCCATGCTGCGTTTTTCCGGCGGCACGGCACGACCGACCACGCCGAGGATCACCGAGAACGAGGTGCCGGACAGACCAATACCGATCAATAGTCCGGCACTCAAGGACAGGGTCAACGCCGAATCAGACAACCCCATGAACACCAGGCCCAAGGCGTACAGGACACCCCCGATCAACACCACCTTCGCGGCGCCAAAGCGGTCGGCCAGTGCGCCGGTAAACGGCTGCGCCAGGCCCCAGATCAGGTTCTGCAGGGCGATGGCGAAAGCAAACACTTCGCGCCCCCAACCGAACTCGGCACTCATGGGCGCCAGAAACAGCCCGAAGCCGTGTCGCACCCCCAGGGACAACGCCAGAATCAGCGCACTGCCCAATAGCACCCAACCGCACGTACGCCACATCGATGTCATTGTTGTTCTCCGGTAGCGGGTATATACCCGCTTAAGATCGAAAAAACTGGCCTCAGGCCAGTTCATCCAACAGTTTCAGCAAGATTTCGCGCTTCTCGGCGCCCAGACGGTCGATCAACCGCTGCTGCGCCGCTTCCCAGGCCGGCAAGGCCGCTGCCAGACGTTCGCGCCCCGTCTCGGTGAGCAGGACGATGCGATTGCGCATGTCCTCGCCCTCGACCAGCGTCACCAGGCCTTCGCCCTCCAGCACCCGCAGATTACGCCCCAGAGTGCTGCGATCCAGGCCCATGGCTTCAGCCAGAGACGAGATGCTCGGCTGATCCAGACGCTGCAGATTGCACAGCAGCGAATACTGGGCAACGTTGATCCCGAAGCCGCCGAGCGCGCCGTCGTAATGCCTGCTGACGCCACGAGCGGCGCGACGCAGGTTAGTGCACAAACATTGAGAAGGAAGCATGGTGCGTGTATATACCCGCGGTTAAATGAAAGCAAATTTTTCGACACATTTTATCCGTAGGGCTTGCCCTGTAGCAGCTGCCGAAGGCTGCGTTCGACTGCGAAGCAGTCGTAAAATCAGAGCTCGCGGTGCGCCAGGCAGACCGCGTCAGCCGGACTCGCGAGCTCGGCAGCTGCTACAAAGAGTGCGCTGCACCTGACAAGCCTCGCCCCTACGAGAATTCAGAGCAGCGCCAAGCCCACCAGCAGCGCCACTTCCAGCAATTCCAGCAACGCCCCGGCGGTATCACCCGTCGTCCCGCCCAATCGCCGCATCATGACTTGCCGCAACCAGACAAACACCACAGCTGCCAGCGCAAGCACCCATATTCCGCTGAGGCCAGCCATCAGCACACAGGCCACTGCGCTGACCGCCAACACCTGCTTGCCAGCCAAACGCGGCAGATGATCGGCCAGCGCCTGGCCCAATCCGCCGGGACGCACATAAGGCGTGGTGAGGAATAACCCCAGTAGCGCGCCGCGGCTAATCAGTGGAACGATGATCAGGACCACACTCTGCTGTTGCTCGATCAGCGCCAGCAACGCGGCGAATTTGAGCAGCAACACCAGCACCAGCGTCACCACCGCGATCGGCCCGCTGCGCGGGTCTTTCATGATCGTCAGGGTGCGTTCACGGTCGCCATAACCGCCGAGCCACGCATCAGCGCTATCGGCCAAGCCATCCAGGTGCAACGCGCCGCTGAGCACCACCCAAACGCTCAACAGGAGCGCGGCGTGAAGCAACAGCGGCGTACCGAGCAACAGCCAGTTCAGCGCCCACAAGATCCCGCCGAACAGCAACCCGACCAGCGGATAGCACAGCAGCGACCGGCCCAACGCCTCGGGCGCCGGCATGCCTGGCAGGCGAATCGGCAGGCTGCTCAGAAATTGCAGGGCGATCCAGAACGGCAACATGATCAGTTCGCTTCCCTTAACAAGCCGCCGGATTCAACCGTCAGCGAGAACAACGCACCGTGGCCGACCTCAACGTTGAGCAGCTGTTCACGAGGCAACCCGCGCGCTTGAGCCAGCAACAAGCGCATTACACCGCCATGGCTGATCAGCAGGATTCGCTCACCCGCACAGGCCGTATGCAGCCGTTCGATGGCCGCCAGCACCCGTGTCGAAAAGTCCGTAACCGGCTCACCGTCAGGCGGCGTGAACGAATAAGGATCGGCCCAGAACAAGCCCAAGGCCTCGGCGCTGGTTTCCATCAGCGCTGCGGCGCTCTGCCCTTCCCAGGCGCCGAAGTGCAACTCTTGCAGATCCTTGTCCAGCTGCACCGGCAACCCCAGTTGCGCCCCAAGTTCTTCAGCAAAGCGTGCACAACGCTGCAACGGTGAACTGACCAAGCGATCCCAAGGGCCCTGCTCGACCACCGCGGCGCGCATCTGCTCCCAGCCCTTGCCGGTCAGCGCATCATCGAGGCTGCCGCGCAGGCCACCGCCGAGTTCGGTTTCGCCGTGGCGCAGCAGGTCCAGGCGCAAGGTCATGCCGGGCGATCCGCCACCGCGGCTTCGGCGAACGTCGCCATCTGCCCGTGCAGGTCGCAGGCCAGCCGCAGCAATGGCACCGCCAACGCCGCACCACTGCCCTCACCCAACCGCAGGCCGAGGTCCAGCAACGGTTCGGCGTTCAGCGTTTCCAGCACATGGCGATGACCCGGCTCGGCGCCACGATGACCGAACAGCAACCACTCGCGACAGGCCGGATTCAAACGCACCGCCACCAGCGCGGCGACGCTGCAAATAAACCCGTCGACCAACACCGCGACGCCTTCCTGAGCACAGGCCAGATAAGCACCCACCAGCGCAGCGATTTCGAAACCGCCGAGGTTGAACAAGGTCTGCAATGCATCGCCACGCTGCGCGCCATGCAACACCAGGGCGCGTTCGATGACCTGGGCTTTATGGCTGACACCCGCTGCGTTCAATCCGGTGCCCGGCCCGGCCAGGTGCGCCACCGGGCAATCGAGCAAGGCACAGGCCAACGCGCTGGCCGCCGTGGTGTTGCCGATGCCCATTTCGCCACCGATGAATAACTGCGCGCCCGCCGCGATGGCGCGTTGCACACTGTCGCGACCGGCCTGCAGGGCGAGTTCGCCCTGGGCCCGAGTCATCGCCGGCCCTTGGACGAAATTCGCCGTGCCCGGGCCGACATTCAGGTGACGCACACCCGGCAGATTCAACGACGGCGTGACGGTGCCGAGGTCGACCACTTCAAGGGACGCTCCCAACTGCCGCGCCAACACGCTGATCGCCGCGCCGCCGCTGACGAAGTTGTGCAGCATCTGCCCGGTGACTTCCTGCGGAAACGCCGACACCCCTTCGGCGACCACGCCATGATCACCGGCAAAAATCGCGATCCACAGTTGATCGAGCGTCGGCTTGACCTGCCCCTGCAACCCGGCCAGTTGCACCGCCACCCATTCGAGCTGACCCAGGGAGCCGGCAGGCTTGGTCAGTTGCTGTTGACGGGCCTGCGCCTGCTCGACCGCTTGCGCATCGACCGGCTTGCATGGGTTCAGCCACCAGGCGTGAGTCATAACGCAGTTCCTTTCAAAGTCAGGGGCAAACCGGCAACGGTCAGGACGACCCGCTGGCAGAGCTCGGCCAAGGCTTGATGCAGCCACCCGGCTCCATCGACATAGCGGCGAGTCAATTCGCCCAGCGGCACGACACCCATCCCGGTCTCATTGCTGACAAAAATAATTTCACCCGGCAACGACGCCAGGCAGTCCAGCAGGGCATCGCGCTCGGCCTGCACGCGCTCGGCGTCGTCGAGCATCAGCAGATTGGTCAGCCACAGCGTCAGGCAATCCACCAGCAAGCAACGATCGGCACTGGCGTTTTCACGCAGTACGCGGGCCAGTTCCAGCGGCTCTTCGATCAACGCCCATTCGGCCGGACGACGGGCGCGGTGATGGGCCACCCGTTCGTTCATTTCACCGTCCAGAGGTTGGCTGGTGGCGATGTAGGTCACGTGAAGCTGAGTGTCTGTCGCCAGCTTTTCAGCCAGGCGGCTTTTACCGGAACGGGCGCCGCCGAGAATCAGTTGGAGCATGGTTCATTCCTTAAAATCGTCGGTGAGCTGAAGGGACCTTAAAACCCGCAGAGTTCTCGCAACAGCGAGGTATCCAAATGCTTCTCCACCAGATCCGCCAACCGCTCGATATCGCGCTCGCGCAACCCGTGGTAATCCACCTCCTGCACGTCCTGCAAACCAGCCCAGCGCAGCAACGCACTGCACGCCGCCGGTGATTCGAACAGGCCATGCAGATACGTGCCGAAAACCTGCCCATCGGCACTTTGCGCACCGTCGCAGCGACCATCGTCCAGCTGCACGGCGGCGTTTTCCAACGCCGGCCCGGTGGTCACGCCGGCATGAATTTCATAGCCGCTGACGTGCGCACCTTCCAGCGCCAGACGCCCGCGCACATTGCGCAACTGCTTCTCTTCTTCGAGCTGCGTTTCGAACGCCAGCCAGCCCAGACCGGCACTGGAACCCGGCGCGCCTTCAAGACCCAGCGGGTCATGCACCTGCTCACCGAGCATTTGCAGACCGCCGCAGATCCCCAGCACTTTGCCGCCGTAGCGCAAGTGCCGCGAGATGGCCGTGTCCCAGCCGTTGGCCCGCAGGTACGCAAGGTCACTGCGCACGCTTTTGGAGCCGGGAAGAATCATCAGGTCGGCCGGTGGAATTGCCTGGCCGGGGCCGATGAATTGCAGGTCCACTTGCGGATGCAGGCGCAGCGGATCGAAATCGGTGTGGTTGCTGATGCGCGGCAGTACCGGCACCACCACTTTGAGCACTTGATCAGCCTTGTCGGCCTGACGCTGATCGAGGCCGTCCTCGGCCTCAAGATGCAGGTCCATCACATAGGGCAACACGCCAATCACCGGTTTGCCGGTGCGCGCTTCCAACCAGTCCAGCCCCGGTTGCAACAAGGCGATGTCGCCGCGAAACCGGTTGATGATGAAGCCTTTGACCCGCGCCTGCTCGCTGGGCGACAACAGCTCCAGCGTCCCGACCAAATGCGCGAAAACCCCGCCGCGATTGATGTCGGCAATCAGCACCACCGGGCAGTCCACCGCCTCGGCAAACCCCATGTTGGCGATGTCGCCGGCGCGCAGATTGATCTCGGCCGGCGAGCCTGCCCCTTCGACCATCACCAGCGGATACGCCGCGCTCAAACGTTCATGGGAGGCCAGCACCGCTTGCATGGCGATGGCCTTGTAGTCGTGATACGCGACGGCATTCATGGTGGTGACCGCGCGACCATGGATGATCACTTGGGCGCCGGTGTCGCTGTTGGGTTTGAGCAGCACCGGGTTCATGTCGGTGTGCGGTTCGAGACGGGCGGCCTGGGCCTGCACCGCTTGCGCGCGACCGATCTCGCCACCGTCGGCGGTCACGGCACTGTTGAGGGCCATGTTCTGCGGTTTGAACGGCACGACGCTCACGCCCTGACGCGTGACCCAGCGACACAGCGCCGTCACCAGCGTGCTTTTGCCGGCGTCGGAGGTGGTGCCCTGCACCATCAACGTTGTCATGGGTTTTCCTTGGCATAGATCTGCAGGGCTTGTTCGAGGCGCGACCAGTCCGCTTCCTCCGCTGGCAAGCCAAACCGCACGCTGCTGTTGTGGGGGAACAAGCGCAGCAGAATGCCGCGTCGGGCCATGAATTCATGCAGGGCTTCGGCGCGCTCGGTGATCAGCCATTGGAACAGTGCACAGCCGCCCTGAGGCTTGAAGCCATACTGTTCAAGCAGCAGCGCCAGACGCTCACCAGCCTCGTCAGTGCGAATGCGCTGTCGGGTATGCCCGTGGGTATCCGTCAGGCAAGCCTGACCCAATACGCGGGTCGGCCCGCTGACCGCCCAGGGCCCGACCTGTTCGGCCAGCAGTTTGAGCAACTTGCGCTCGGCCAGCACAAACCCCAGCCGCACACCGGCCAGGCCGAAAAACTTGCCGAAGGAACGCAGCACGATCAAGCCGATCTGATCGGCGAACGGCGCCAGGCTCAAATGCGGCGTGTTGTCCATGAACGCCTCGTCCACCACCAGCCAGCCACCGCGTTGGGCCAGCCGCGAATGCCAATCCAGCAGGCGAGCCGGGGTCAGGCTCAGGCCCGTGGGATTGTTCGGGTTGACCACCACCAGCACGTCGAGGCTGTCGAGAAAGAAATCGACTTCCTGCTCCAGCACTTCACGCACGATGTAACCGTTGCGGCGCCAGGCTTCGGCGTGTTCGGCGTAACACGGCGACAGCACGCCGACCTTGCCGGCCCGGCGCAAACGCGGCAGCAACTGGATCGCCATTTGCGAACCCGCCACTGGCAACACCTGGGCCGCACCGTAATAGTCGCAGGCGGCCTGCTCCAGACCGTCATCGGTTTCCGGCAGGCGCGCCCAGGCTCGCAGCGGAATGTCCGGGACCGGAAATGGCCAGGGCGCCAGGCCACTGGACAGGTCCAGCCAATCGGCTTCGGCGATACCGTATTCGATTGCCGCCTTGCGCAACCGGCCACCGTGCTCAAGCATAGAATTCAGCCCCCACGCAAAGAATCAGCAGCCATAACCATACCCCGCGCTGGACCAATTGCCAGCCACGGTCGATGGAATCGGCATCCGCCGGCACGCCTTCGCCCAACGGTGGGCGTTGATGCAGTTCACCGTGATAAATCGCCGCCCCGCCCAACTCGACCCCCAGCGCACCGGCACCGGCCGCCATCACCGGCCCGGCATTCGGGCTGTCCCAGGTTGGGCCTTGAGTGCGCCAGCATTTCAGAGCGAGTCGGGTTTTACCCAGCAGTGCGTAGGTCAACGCCACCAGGCGTGCGGGAATGTAGTTCAGGACATCGTCGATCTTTGCGGCGGCCCAGCCGAAACGCTCGAAGCGTTCGTTGCGATAACCCCACATCGCATCCAGGGTGTTGCTCAGACGATAGAGCACCACGCCGGGCGCACCCGCCACGGCAAACCAAAACAGCGCGGCGAACACCGCATCGCTGCCGTTCTCCAGCACCGATTCGGTGGCGGCGCGGGCGACTTCGGTTTTGTCCAGTTCGCTGGTCTGACGGCTGACCAGGTAACCGACGCGTGCGCGCGCCTCAACCAGATCATCGCTGCGCAGGGCCCTGGCCACCGGCTCGACATGCTCGCCGAGGCTGCGCATGCCGAGGGCGCAATAGAGCGCGAGAATCTCGACGATCCAGCCCACGTAAGGCGCCCAGGACAGCGCGGTGACCAGCAAGGTCAGCGGCACAACCGCCATCACCCAGGCCGTCACGCCGTGACTGCGCCAGCCACGGCCAGCGGAGTTGAAACGTTGCTCGATGCGATCGGCAAAACGACCGAACGCCACCAGCGGATGCCAGCGTTTGGGCTCACCCAGCAGCGCATCCAGCGCGACCGCGGCGACACTCAACAACGCCACACTCATTGACTCACTCCCCAATAATTTTCAAACAGCAACTCGTTGAGCGGACGCGCCTGCGCCCAGCCTTCGAGCACCAGCATCGGCGCTGGATAGAATTCCTTGACCGGTCCCAGGCAAAGCACGGCCAAAGGCTTGGCTCCGGCCGGCAACCCCAGCAAGTCTGCCAGGGCTTGCGGCTCGAACAGTGACACCCATCCCATGCCCAGCCCTTCGGCGCGGGACGCCAGCCAAAGGTTCTGGATGGCGCAGGACAGCGAGGCCATGTCCATTTCCGGCAATGTACGACGGCCGAAGATATGCCGCTCGCGATCGTCCATCAGCGCGGCGACCAGCACTTCAGCGCAGTCGTTGATGCCTTCGACCTTGAGCTTCATGAATTCGTCGGAGCGCTCGCCGAGGGCTTCGGCGGTGCGGATGCGTTCGTCTTCCACCAGTTGCTGGATCTTGCCGCGCAGCGCCCGGTCGCTGATGCGGATGAACCGCCAGGGCTGCATCAGGCCGACACTCGGCGCCTGGTGCGCGGCTTCAAGCAGGCGCCTCAGTAACTCGGGCTCGACCGTGCCGCCGCTGAAGTGGCGCATGTCGCGGCGTTCGCCGATGGCTCGGTAGACCGCAGCGCGTTCGGCTTCGGAAAAGGCGTTGTCCGTCATGGCCTCTTCGCGGGCAAGCCCGCTCCTACAGGGTTTAGGTGATCCAATGTAGGAGCGGGCTTGCCCGCGAAGGCGGCCTCACGGTCAGGCGCAAACAACGCGGCAATCGCCGATGGATTGGACGGAAAATAAAAGTGCACATAAGAAGCCGTCATCCGCCCCTCACGATAAACCGCCTCCGCCCCTCGCCCGCCATTGGGGCTCACGCCACGCGCAATCGGCTCAAGCTCGGTGCTGGTCAGCGAGTGGTGATAGGTGTGCCCACGCAGCAAACCTTCGGGTAGTTCCACCGCCTGCAAGGCCAACGCGGCAAGACGCTTCTGCATCACCGCCTCACCGGCCAGCAAACCGACCAGTTCAGCGCGCGTGCCCTCAACATCGGTCAACGAATCCAGCAGATACAGCATGCCGCCACACTCAGCCAGCAACGGTTTGCCCGCCGAGTGGTGGGCGCGGATCGCGTTCAGCATCGGTGTGTTTTGCGACAACGTCACATGGTGCAATTCGGGGTAGCCGCCCGGTAGATAAAGGCTGTCCGACTCGGGCAATCCGGTGTCGCGGATCGGCGAGAAGAAAGACAATTGCGCGCCCATGGCCCGCAGCAGATCCAGGCTCGCGCCGTAGGTAAACGCGAAAGCTTCGTCCCGGGCCACGGCAATCCGCACACCGGCCAGCAACGGTTCGGCGGTGATCATTTCAGGCGCGGCGAATTCCACGGCCGGCGGCAGCGCCACATCGCAACTGCCGGCCAGTGAGGCGGCCGCCGCATCGAGGCGCAGGTCAAGATCATTCAGTTCGCTGGCCTGAACCAGGCCCAGATGCCGGCTCGGCAATTCGATGCCGGTTTCCCGGGACAACGCGCCGTACCAGCGCAAGCCTTCCGTCAGGCTGCCTTCGAGCAACTGCGCATGACGCAAGGTGCCGACCCGGTTGGCCAACACACCGGCAAACGGCAAATCCGTTTGATAGCGCGCCAAGCCCAGGGCCAGTGCGCCAAAGGTCTGCGCCATCGCGGTGCCGTCGATCACCCCGAGCACCGGTACTCCGAAGTGTCGCGCCAGGTCGGCACTGGACGGCGTACCGTCGAACAGCCCCATGACGCCTTCGATGAGAATCAGATCGGCTTCGCCAGCGGCTTCCCATAATAGCCGGCGACTTTCCTGTTCGCCGACCATCCACATGTCCAATTGATAGACCGGTGCACCACTGGCGCGCTCGAGAATCATCGGGTCGAGAAAGTCCGGGCCGCATTTGAACACGCGCACCTTGCGCCCCTGATTGCGATGCAACCGGGCAAGCGCGGCGGTGACGGTGGTCTTGCCCTGACCGGAAGCCGGCGCGGCGATCAGTACCGCCGGGCAATGACGTGGTTGATTCACAACTCGACGCCTTTTTGCGCTTTGATCCCGGCCTGGAAGGCGTGCTTGATCATGCCCATTTCGGTGACGGTGTCGGCCAGTTCGATCATCTCCGGCTTGGCGCCACGGCCAGTGACCACCACGTGCTGCATCGGCGGACGGGCCTGCAAGTCGCTGAGCACCTGATCGAGATCGAGGTAACCGTGCTTGAGGGCGATGTTCAGTTCATCGAGTACCACCAGGCCAATGGACGGATCGCTCAGCAGTTCGCGAGACACCGCCCAGGCGGCTTCGGCGGCGGCGATGTCGCGCTGGCGGTCCTGGGTTTCCCAGGTGAAGCCCTCGCCCATCACATGAAAACGCACTTGTTCAGGAAAGCGCCGGAAGAACAGCTCCTCGCCGGTGCTACTGCGCCCCTTGATGAACTGCACCACACCGCACTGCATGCCGTGGCCCATGGACCGGGCAAGCATGCCGAATGCTGAACTGCTCTTGCCTTTACCGTTGCCGCTCAGCACCAGCAGCAGGCCGCATTCATTCGGGGAGTTGGCGATGCGTTCGTCGATCACGGCTTTTTTGCGCAGCATGCGCGCCAGATGGCGTTCGTCACGATCGGGGGTATCAGTCATGGGGGAGCTCTCCGTTGAGGCTGGATAACGGCGGGCAGGCACAAGAATAGACGGCAAGAAGCCTGGCATCGCCCACCGTGATGCCGCTGGATGGATCAGGCCGGTCTCCGGGCTCATGAGCGGCCTCAAGGCCAACTGCGCGCCTTCCCATATCGATAGTCGACACAGTGGCTCAAGGCGCAGTCTTCACTCATTTACCGTTGCGGGGGCAGCGCCGGGATCGTGATCGCTCCTCGCTGGAAGAAATCCACTCACCGGCTTCCCTGTTTCACTCTGTCGACCAAGGCCACAGAGCACCTGAAACAAGCCGCGAAGGTTAGAGGGTTGGGGGGGGAGCGTCAATTGAAGACGGGGCGCCTTGCGGCGAATAACTGCCGTCGATCAATTAACTGACGCCAATCTTGTGCCACACTGCCAGCAGTGATATCAAAG
Source organism: Pseudomonas frederiksbergensis (assembly GCF_017114915.1). Taxonomy (GTDB): domain Bacteria; phylum Pseudomonadota; class Gammaproteobacteria; order Pseudomonadales; family Pseudomonadaceae; genus Aquipseudomonas; species Aquipseudomonas frederiksbergensis_I. The sequence continues at coordinate 244,221 of NZ_JAAUOE010000003.1, read as the reverse complement.
AGCCACAACCTCATAACACAATAACAAGGGTGAGCCACATGCAAGGCATGATCATCAGCAATCCGAAGCTGGAATTCCTGCGCCCGGTGCTGGAACGCTGGTTTGACTGTATCGACCGCTACAACGCCGTGCGCGGCGATAACGATACGCCTTACTGGTACGACGAAAACGCCAACCTCGGCCTGCTCTCTGCCGCGGCCTGGATGGCGGAAATGGTCACGCTGCAGCAGACGCCGACGCGCAAACAGACCGAAGAAGGCGAACGCAATGCCCGCGCCGATCTGTTTATTGCCACCGGTGAAGAACGCGCGTACCTCCAGGCCACCCAGCGCTGGCCGCGGGTCAATAGCCTGAACCTGACCCAGGCACTGGCAGACATCACCAGCGAGGCGAAGCGCATCAGCTACGCCAGCGACCTGAAACTCGGCTGCCTGTTTGTCGCGCCACAAAAAGCCCAGCACAGCGCCACCCCGGAAGAACTCCAGGACATGCTCGACGACCTGCAAAAGGAACACACCTGCGCCGTGGCCTGGTATTTCCCCTACGCCTACCGCAAGTTGCGCAATGAAGCCGGCAACTACCATCCCGGGATCGCCGTGCTGCTCAAGGAGGCCCGCGGCTGACCGGTTGAACCATCTTGCGTCTACGCTTCTCTATGATTACGTCCATGCATTCATAGGGAAGATCAGTAATGCGCAAACCCCAGCTCGCTTTCATCATCGCGCTCGCCGGAGGGCTCGCCGCCTGTGGTGAAACCTCCAGCCTGCAAGTCTCGGATGGCACAGGCCCCTCACCGAAGCTGCCGGAACCGAACAAAACCCTGATCCCGACGGTGAACATCGCCCCGGCGATCGGCTGGCCTCAAGGTAAAAAACCCATCGCCGCCGCTGGGACTCAAGTAGTAGCGTTTGCCGAAGGCCTCGAGCACCCGCGCTGGCTCTACGTGTTGCCCAACGGCGACGTGCTGGTGGCCGAAACCAATGCACCGGCCAAACCCGACGACGGCAAAGGCATTCGTGGCTGGGTCATGGGCAAAGTCATGGACCGTGCTGGCGCCGGCGTCCCCAGCCCGAACCGCATCACCCTGCTGCGGGACAAGGACCACGACGGCATCGCCGAAACCCGCACGGTGTTCCTGGAAAACCTCAACTCACCCTTCGGCATGACCCTGGTCGGCAAAGACCTGTACGTCGCCGATACTGACCGTTTGCTGCGTTTCCACTACGAAGACGGCGAGACAACGATCAAGTCGCAGCCAATCAAAGTGGTCGATTTGCCGGGCGGCACACTGAATCATCACTGGACCAAAAATGTCATCGCCAGCAAGGACGGCAGCAAGCTGTACGTCACCGTGGGCTCGAACAGCAATGTCGGTGAAAACGGCATGGATCAGGAAGAAGGCCGCGCGGCGATCTGGGAAGTGGATCGTGCCACCGGCAACCATCGGATCTTCGCCTCGGGGATTCGCAATCCAAACGGCCTGGCCTGGGAGCCTCAGAGCGGCGCCCTGTGGACCGCGGTCAACGAGCGCGACGAAATCGGCAGCGACCTGGTGCCCGATTACATCACTTCGGTGAAGGACGGCGGGTTCTACGGCTGGCCTTACAGCTATTACGGACAACATGTCGATGTTCGCGTCGAACCGCAAAACCCTGATCTGGTCGCCAAAGCCATCGCACCAGACTACGCGGTCGGCCCCCATACCGCGTCACTGGGACTGACGTTCGCCGAAGGCAGCAAATTGCCCGCGCCTTTCACTCAAGGCGCCTTCATCGGCCAGCATGGCTCGTGGAACCGTAAACCGCACAGCGGCTACAAAGTGATTTTCGTGCCGTTCAACGCGGGCAAACCGACCGGGCAGCCAGTGGATGTGCTCACTGGCTTTCTCAATGACGAGGAAAAAGCCATGGGCCGGCCGGTGGGCGTGGTGATCGATCAACAGGGCGGCCTGCTGGTGGCCGATGATGTGGGGAACAAGGTGTGGCGCGTTTCCGCAGCCAAGTAATCAGCTCGACTGTAGGAGCGAGGCTTGCCCGCGAAGACGGCAGCACAGTCAACATTGATATCGACTGACACACCGCTTTCGCGGGCAAGCCTCGCTCCTACAGTCTTCTGCGCACGGTCACGACAATCTCCGCTACGGATTATGTGCCAAGTGCTCGGGTTGCAAGACGCGCTTGGCGCTCAGGTAGGCTTTCTGCCAGTAAGCCTTGGACAAGCTGTCCAGCTTGACCGTGCCGCCCGTGGCTGGTGCATGGACGAAGCGCCCTTCGCCGACATAGATCCCGGCATGGCTGACCTGGGAGCCACCATTGGTGGCGAAGAAGATCAGGTCGCCGGTTTGCAGGCCTTCCTTGCCGACATCGGGAGCCTGCATGCCGATCATCTCGCGCGTGGAGCGCGGCAAGGAAATGCCTGCGACATCGCGATAGACGTAACCGATCAAACCGCTGCAATCGAACCCGGAATCCGGCGTGTTGCCGCCCCAACGATAAGGCGTCCCCACCAGACCGAGCGCGCGAAACAGTACGTCTTCTGCCGCAGGGGAAAAGGCTTGGGGAGAACCGAAAACAATCGGTGCGCGAACCACCGGCGCAGGTGGCGGTGTGCGGCTGGCGCAGGCGCTGAGCAGCGCTGCGAAGAACAAAAGTGTGAGGCGGGCCGACATCGTCATAAGCAGAACATCCTGATCTGGCTGCGGCTTTTTTCTGCCACAAAGACAGAAAAGAAAACCGCCTGCGCAGAACGCAGGCGGTTTGCCATCAATATTAGATCAGGATTCTAGCGGCTACGCGGCAAACTTCAAGTAAGACTTTAAGTTCGCCTTATAAACTGTCCGCTTACTTGCGTGCAGTGACGATAGGGGCAGCAGCCGGTGCCATCGCGAGGGCGCGCTTGGCCTCGATGAAGGTCTTGCTCCAGTAGCTGTCGCCCAGGCTATCGATCCGGACACCACCGCTTTTGCGGCTGCTGGAGTGGATGAACTGGTTGTCACCCAGGTAGATCCCGGCGTGACTGACACGACCGCGACGACCATTGGTGGCGAAGAACAGCAGATCACCCGGCTTGAGGGCGCTGCGAGCTACCAGCGGAGCGTCAACGTTGATCATTTCGCGGGTGGAGCGCGGCAGGTTCATGCCGGCCTCTTCACGAAACAGATAACCGATGAAGCCGCTGCAGTCGAAGCCAGCCTCGGAGGTGCCGCCGAAACGGTAACGGGTACCGATCAGGGACATGCCACGTTCGAGAATGCTGTCGGCCAGAACCGGAAGCTGGTACGACTTGCCGCCGGCGAAGTCTGCCAGTTCTTTATCGGTAGCTAGCTCTTCCTGGAAAAGAACGGAAGAAGACTGTGCGGTAACTGAATTTGAAACCTGATGCTGTGGCTCTTGCTGGGACACTGGAGAGTGAGCAGCGCAACCGAACAACAGGGTGACGAGTGCGAGAGGCACGAGGGGTGCGAAGCGATTTAGCATGGGCACGACCGTGGCTGATAGTTGTAAAGAAGCCGAGACTATGCCCGCTATCGATCTCATTTGCAAATTCAATCGATCTTTATGTGACTTATCGGTTTCTCGTTTCCATCTAAGCGCTTAAGCCCATTTTGAACCTTTACGCAGCCTGTCACCTTGCAGGAAAGCGGATTCGTTGACGCCTGAAATATGCCGAAACCCGCGAAAAACCTGAGCTTTACCCGGTTTTTTTCACCAACCAAGGGTTTCTTTCAGGAACGGAATTGTCAGCTTGCGCTGGGCTTGAAGGGAGGCCTGATCGAGACGTTCGAGCAACTCGAAAAGCGCACTCATGCTGCGAGTACCGCGGGTCAAAATAAAATGCCCGACTTCGTCGGTCAGGTGCAGGCCACGACGGGAAGCGCGCAACTGCAAAGCACGCAATTTGTCTTCGTCAGAGAGCGGGCGCATCTGGAAAATCAGCGCCAGCGTCAGTCGCGACTTGAGGTCCGCCAGCTTCACCGGCAGTTCACGTGGGGAGGTCGAAGCGGCGATCAGCAGACGCCGACCGCTGTCACGCAGACGATTGAACAGATGGAACAATGCCTCTTCCCAATCCGCCTTGCCGGCGACCGCCTGCAAATCATCCAGGCAGACCAGTTCATATTGTTCGAGGTTGTCGAGGATTTCGATGCCGCGATCCAGCAACTCAGCCAACGGCAGATACACCGCGGGCTCTCCCAGCTGTTCGAAGCGCAGACACGCTGCCTGCAACAAATGCGTACGCCCTACCCCGTCCTTGCCCCAGAGGTAAATCAGGCTTTCCGTCCAGCCGGCGTCGGCTTCGCAGAGCCGCTCGACATAGCCGAGTGCAGCGGCATTGGCGCCTGGGTAGTAATTGATGAAGGTGGCGTCATCACGCAGACGCACACCTAGGGGCAGCTGAATCGGTTTCATGCTGACTGAACAGTTCCAAACGAACCGTTAGTGGCCTCTGTGTAAAGTTTGCGAAGTTTATACCCGTGAAGCTGACCGCACAATGCGACAGACCACAAGCAAAATCAAAGGTTTGCGTTAACGACAGTTTCTTTGGCGGCGCAGCCGCGAGGAGGAGGCGGGCAAACCGGGCATGTAACCAGTCCGCCCGCCAAGAGCGATCAAAAACCCTACAGCTCAGACTCGTCGAAACCGCCGTAGATCTCCGAATCCTTATACAAATCATGCATGTGGCGCACCAGGACCATGATCACCGCCGCCACCGGCAATGCCAGCAGCACACCGGTAAAACCGAACAGCTCGCCGCCGGCCAGAATCGCGAAGATCACCGCCACCGGGTGCAGACCGATCCGGTCGCCCACCAGCAACGGCGTCAGGACCATGCCTTCCAGCGCCTGGCCGACCATGAACACCGCGACGATGCCAATCATGGGATACAGATCACCCCCGAACTGGAACAGACCGGCAATCAATGCCGCACCAATCCCGATGACGAACCCCATATACGGCACGATCGCCGCCAGACCAGCAATCAGACCGATCAACAAGCCCAATTCCAGGCCGACGATCATCAAGCCCGCGGCATAGATCACGCCCAGCGCCAGCATCACCAGCAACTGGCCGCGCACGAACGCCCCGAGCACTTCATGACATTCTCCGGCCAGAGACATCATGCGCTCTTCACGATCACGCGGCAGCAGGCCGCGGATCTTGACCATCATCAGGTCCCAGTCGCGCAACAGATAAAAACTCACCACAGGGATCAGCACCAGATTGGCCAGCCAGCCAATCAGCGCAAGGCCTGAAGCCGTCGCCTGACTCAGCACCACCCCGACAATGTCGGTGGTCTGCCCCATGTGCTCGCTGATCGCCGCCTTGAGTTTGTCGAACTTCCAGAAGCCTTCCGACAAGCCCAACTTCGATTGCGCCCATGGCACAGCGGTGTGCTGCAACCAGTCGAGCATCTGTGGCGCCAGTTCATACAAACGAAACAGTTGCTTGGCGAGCATCGGCACCAACACCAGCAGCAACGCAGTGACGATCAACGTGAACAACGCGAACACCGCCACCACGCCCCAGGTGCGCGATAAACCGTACTTCTCCAGCCGATCCACCAGCGGGTCGAACAGATAGGCCAGCAACAGCGCCACCAGGAACGGCGTCAGGATCGGGTGCAACAGGTAAACGAATGCGCAAAGCAGGACCACCCCACCGAGCCAGAACCAACGCCGCGTATCGGCCATGTACCACTCCTGCTTCTATATAAAGAAAAAAATTACCAACGGAAACGCAACGGCGGGGTCGGTGCCGGGGCTGGCGCTACGGTCGGCGCCGAGCCAGCAGCCACCGGTTGAACAGGCGTCGCAGGTGCCGGCGCCTGACCGCCCTGAACTTCCTGCAACTTCGCCAGGGACAACTGCGCCCGCAACTGATCGGCGCTGCCATTGACGCGATAAAGGATGCGATCGCCGTCGACACTTTGCAGACGCGCACCAAAAGGCTCCAGCAAACGCCCGAGCGTTGCATAACGCTCCAGACTCATCCCCTGCACTTCCAGTAATTGCTCGCCGGACGCACCCGGTTTAGCGACGAAACGCGGCGCCAGGCGTTGGCTGATCGCCAGCATCACCGCATCGGCCAGAGCGGCGGTATCGGCGCCCTGCACGCTACCGGCCTCTTTCTGATCGCCCAACCACAGACGCCACTTGGCCTGCCATTGACCGCCCTCTTCCCGGGCATGCACCGCCAGCAAGGCGTCGGCATTGTAACGATCGGAGGCGTCCCGCAGCGGCGCCGGGTCCGCACTTTCCAGATTCGGCGCAGTGGCGACGATCTGCTCATCCAGATCCGCCAACGGCAGACGCAGCGGCAGCCCACGGTGCTGGGCCGCCCGGCGCAGGGGCGCAGCGCTGGCCTGACCATCGCCCACCAGGCTCGAACCTTCAGCCGAGTCGTTCAACCACCAGCCAAGGATCGACGGCCGATTCGCGCCCCATACCGCCAACCCGGCACGACGCAAGGCCTGTTCGGTGGTGGCCGGGTCGAAATCGACTTTCAACACTTGCGGCGGCCCGGCGTCATAACCGAATTGACTGATGATCTGCTGAGGGTCTTTGCGCACGGCCGCCAGGCCTGGGCTTTGCGCCGCCTTGGGGTCGCCGGTCAGGCGCAATACCAACGTATCCAGCGCCCGCTGAGTCGCCTGATCGCGCTCCTCCGGCGTCTGGCTGCTGACGGGCTCGCGCACTTGATAGAGGCCTTTAACGGTTTCGGCATGGCTGGCCAGGCTGACCACGGACAAACAGCCCACGAACAAGAATTTAAGAAAACGCATGAAAGATTCCTGACGACAAGAGCGGCTGGAACAGACCGCATGAACCAGGCTGTGACCACACGCCCGAGCAAAACATTCATCCGGTCCCGGTAAGTTTTCGCATTGTCTTAACGATAGACGGTTGACGTCGATACCTTATACAGCCATCCGGGAGGCCACTGACACGGGCAATATCGGTTTTTTTAACGCGATATGCCTCTGCCCGTCGGCACGAGGATGGCCGCTGCCCCTCAAGCCTGATAAAATCGCGCGCCTTCGCAGACCGGCAACAGCCGGGCCCCTGAAATTCGCGTACGGCAATTGCCCTTCGCCAGCTTCAGTGGCCCCACTGGACTCGGTCGTTACCCCTGAATCCCCCCTAAAGGCCTGGATCATGAGCAAGCAACCCTCCCTGAGCTACAAGGACGCCGGTGTAGACATCGACGCCGGTGAAGCATTGGTCGAACGCATCAAGAGCGTCGCCAAGCGCACTGCGCGCCCGGAAGTCATGGGCGGCCTGGGCGGTTTCGGCGCCCTCTGCGAAATCCCGGCCGGTTACAAACAACCGGTGCTGGTCTCGGGCACTGACGGCGTCGGCACCAAGCTGCGCCTGGCGCTGAACCTGAACAAGCACGACAGCATCGGCATCGACCTGGTTGCCATGTGCGTGAACGACCTGGTGGTATGCGGCGCCGAGCCGCTGTTCTTCCTCGACTACTACGCCACCGGCAAACTGAACGTCGACACCGCCGCTCAGGTTGTGACCGGCATCGGCGCCGGCTGCGAACTGTCCGGCTGCTCCCTGGTCGGCGGCGAAACCGCTGAAATGCCTGGCATGTACGAAGGCGAAGACTACGACCTGGCCGGCTTCTGCGTCGGCGTCGTGGAAAAATCCGAAATCATCGACGGTTCGAAAGTCGCTGCCGGCGATGCCCTGCTCGCCCTGCCGTCTTCCGGCCCGCACTCCAACGGCTACTCGCTGATCCGCAAGATCATCGAAGTGTCCGGTGCTGACATCGAAAACACCCAGCTCGACGGCAAACCGCTGACCGACCTGCTGATGGCCCCGACCCGTATCTACGTGAAGCCGCTGCTCAAGCTGATCAAGGACACCGGCGCCGTCAAGGCCATGGCCCACATCACCGGTGGTGGCCTGCTGGACAACATCCCGCGCGTGCTGCCAAAAGGCGCTCAAGCGGTGGTTGACGTCGCCAGCTGGACTCGCCCTGCGGTATTCGACTGGCTGCAAGAGAAAGGCAACGTCGACGAAACCGAAATGCACCGCGTGCTGAACTGCGGCGTCGGCATGGTGATCTGCGTGGCTCAAGAGCACGTTGAAACCGCGTTGAACGTCCTGCGTGAAGCCGGCGAGCAGCCTTGGGTCATCGGTCAGATCGCCACCGCTGCCGAAGGCGCGGCTCAGGTTGAACTGAAGAATCTCAAGGCTCACTGATGCCTAAAACCTGTGATGTGGTGGTGCTGCTATCCGGCACCGGCAGTAACTTGCAGGCCTTGATCGACAGCACGCGGACCGGCGACAGCCCGGTTCGCATCGCTGCGGTGATTTCCAACCGCGCCGACGCCTACGGCCTGCAACGCGCCAGGGACGCGGGTATCGACACCCGCACCCTGGATCACAAGGCTTTCGAAGGTCGCGAGGCCTTCGATGCCGCGCTGATCGAACTGATCGACGCCTTCAATCCCAAACTCGTGGTACTGGCCGGTTTCATGCGCATTCTCAGCGCTGACTTCGTACGCCACTATCAGGGGCGCCTGCTCAACATCCATCCCTCGCTGTTGCCCAAATACAAAGGGTTACACACTCATCAGCGCGCGCTGGAGGCCGGCGACACTGAACACGGCTGCTCCGTGCACTTCGTCACCGAGGAACTCGATGGCGGACCACTGGTCGTACAGGCAGTAATACCGGTAGAGTTGCACGATTCGGCGCAGAGTCTGGCGCAGCGAGTCCATACCCAGGAACACCTGATCTACCCGATGGCCGTGCGCTGGTTTGCCGAAGGTCGTCTATCACTTGGCGAACAAGGTGCTTTACTGGACGGACAGCTACTCGCGGCCAGCGGCCACTTGATTCGAACCTAGGAGATTTTATGCGTCGCGCCCTGCTCTTCGCTTGCGCTCTGCTCGCCCTGCCGTTTGCGCAGGCCGCGGAGCTTCAACCCTTCTCCGCCAGCTACACCGCCGACTGGAAGCAGTTACCCATGAGCGGCACCGCTGAACGCAGCCTGACCAAGGAAGCCAACGGCGTCTGGAAACTCAGCTTCAAGGCGTCGATGATGATCGCCAGCCTGACCGAAGAAAGCACCCTGACCCTGGACAAGGACACATTGCTGCCGCAGTCCTACCACTTCGAACGTGGAGGCCTGGGCAAAGCCAAGAAGGCTGATCTGGACTTCGACTGGACCAACAAGATGGTCACCGGCACCGATCGTGGTGACGCTGTCAAGCTCCCGCTCAACCGCGGCATGGTCGACAAGTCCACCTATCAACTGGCGCTGCAGCACGACGTGGCCGCCGGCAAAAAAAGCATGAGCTATCAGGTCGTCGATGACGGCGAAGTCGATACTTATGACTTCCGCGTGCTGGGCTCGGAGAAAGTCGACACCAAGGCTGGCCAGATCGATGCGATCAAGGTCGAGCGCGTGCGCGATCCGACACAAAGCAAGCGCATCACCGTGCTGTGGTTCGCCAAGGACTGGGATTACCTGCTGGTCCGTCTGCAACAGGTCGAAACCGACGGCAAGGAGTACAACATCATGCTCCTCGACGGCACGGTCAACGGCAAGACGGTCAAAGGCAGCTGATCCGGATCGACATGAAAGCCCCGCAAACGCGGGGCTTTTTTTCGTCTGGCGTTTCGTCGTGGGAGCGATCAGCGCACGGTAAAGCGTTGCTGAGCCAGTAGACGATCGCCCTGGAACACCATGAAACGCCATTCGCCAGGAACGACTTCATGACTTTCGGTGAACTCGAAGGCCATCAGGTCCTGTGGAGCGCCAGGCACCAATTTTTGAGTCACTTCCAGCTTGTCGTGACGCACGCCGTCCGGGGTGCGAATGCCCGGTGTGAAATAGAGCAAGGTCAGTGGCTGGTCTTCGGCGACTTTGCCGGCCAACTGGTAACGTATGCCGAATTTAGTGCCCAGTTTGGCGGGGACGATTTCAGTCTGTTGGATCTGCTCATTACTGCGGCGCAAAACTCGCTCGCCCGATTGCAGTTCGGCTTTCGGGCCAGCAAACACGCCGTATTCCACCGGGCCCTCGACGCGGACTTCGGCACTGGCCAGACCACTGACGAACATCAATGTGGCCAGGGCGGTTAAACGGGTGAGATGCATGGTGCGCTCCTTGATTGAGATGAGCGCGAGGGTATGACGCGGGGGTGACAAGACGATGACAACTGTAGGAGCGTGGCTTGCCCCCTCGCCACAGCAAGAAAGTGGAACGGGAAATTGAAGGAATGCTCTATAACTTCAGGGTCTTTTTTGATCGAATGACATTTCCTGATCCCCGCGAGGTTTTCCATGACTGTTACCGTCAATACTGTCTCCGCCGAAGGTTTTCGTCACAGTGTCCAGATCGATGACCACGAACTGTTTGCCGATGTGCCGAAAACCTCCGGTGGCGAAGGCACCGCGCCAGAGCCCCATGACTATTTCGACGCTGCCCTCGGCGCCTGCAAGGCCCTGACCCTGAAACTGTATGCGAAGAAGAAGGGCATCCCACTGACCGGTGTCGGGGTCGAGGTCAAGCGCGACAACAGTGAAGAGCAGAAAGGTAAATATGCCCTGCACGTCAAACTCACGCTCAAGGGCGTGCTCACCGACGCCCAGCGCGACGAGCTGCACCGCGTGGCCGACCGCTGCCCGGTACACAAACTGATGACCACTTCCGAAGTCAGCATCGAGACTCATCTGTCCGAAGGCGCCTTCAGCCAATAGCGGCAACCGCTGCACAAGCGGGTTATGCTCCCTGCGTCACCCGCTCAGCCTGGAATGCACCATGAACACTCCGCTCGTGATCCGCCCCCGCGCCGAAGATGTCGAAGGCCAGCCGATCCTTCGCCCTTTGCCGTCAGCCAAATGCCGCAACGTCGGGCCATTCGTGTTTTTCGACCACATGCTCGAAACCCGTTACCTACCGGGCAAAGGCATGAACATCCGTCAGCATCCGCACATCGGCCTGTCCACCCTCACCTACCTGTTCGAAGGGCAAATCCAGCACAAGGACAGCCTCGGTTCCGATCAGGTGGTGAATGCCGGCGATGTCAGCTGGATGACCGCCGGCAGTGCGATTGCCCACGTCGAGCGCACGCCCGAAGCATTGAGAGAAAGCGGCGGGACGATGCACGGCTTACAGATCTGGCTGGCTTCGCCCAAGGACCGTGAACAGGGTCCTGGACACTACAGCCACCATCCGGCTGCCACGCTGCCCGTCAACGATAACCTTGGCGTGAAGATACGGATGATCGCCGGGTCAGGCTTTTGCCTCGAATCACCGGTTCCGGTGCTTTCTCCTACGCTGTATGCCGAATTGAACCTGCAAACGGCGACCACACTGCTGATTCCCACCGAGCATGAAGAGCGGGCACTGTATGTGTTGAGCGGCGAGGCGCAGCTTGATGGCGAGCTGCTGGAGCCCTACACGCTAGTGGTGCTGCCGGCCGGGGAAGAGATGACGCTGACCGCAGAGAGCGACTGTCATGCCGTGCTGTTCGGCGGCGCGCCGCTGGATGGGCCGCGACGGATCAACTGGAATTTCGTGGCCAGTGATCCAGCATTGATCGACGAGGCACGCCGGCGCTGGGCGGCCGGGGATTGGCCGACAGTACCGGGGGAAAGCGAGCGGATTGAGTTGCCGAAACACCGAAGCCCGCCAACTCCCCTGTAACTGATCGGCTGATCGTCCCCATGCTCCGCGTGGGAACGATCAGTGTCAGGCAGCCATCAGCCTTTAAACACTTCATCCAGCAAGTTATGCATCGACGTAAACGCACGAGCGGCAGTCTTTGCGTCATACATCATCGTTCCCGGCACGTTGGCACCAGGATCGGTGAACGAATGCACCGCACCGCCGTAGCTCAGTAATTGCCAATCCACACCGGCGGCATTCATTTCCGCCTCGAATGCCGGCAGTTGCTCTTTCGGCACCAGCGGGTCGGCAGCGCCATGCAACACCAGCACCGAACCCTTGATGCTTTTCGCATCGTTCACGTTTGGCGTATCGAGCGTGCCGTGGAACGACACCGCCGCTTTCACCGGCGCACCACTACGCGCCAACTCCAGCGCACAGCAACCACCAAAGCAGAAACCGAAGGTCGCCAGTTTCGAGGTATCGACCGCCGCCTCGCCCTGCCCTTGCAGCTGTTCGAATGCAGCCTGCATGCGTTTGCGCAGCAAGACACGGTCATTCTTCAACGGCATCATTGCCGCGCCCGCCTCATCGCCGTTCTGCGGACGAACCGTCTGACCATAGAGGTCCGCGATCAACACCACATAACCCTTGGCTGCCACCGATTTGGCAATTTCCTCGGCACCGGCGCTGACGCCCATCCAGTTTGGCGCCATCAACAGACCGGGGCGCGGGCCCTTATGGTCGGCATCGAAGGCCAAACGGCTTTCATACGACTGGCCGTCGATCTGATAGGCGACGGAACGAACAGTGATTTGGCTCATGACTGACTCCCAGTAAAAAAGCCCCAGAATGAAAAAACCCGCCGAAGCGGGTTTTTCTACAACGCGGTTAAACCGACAGTTCAACCAGCAGCTTGTTCAAACGGCGCACATAAGCGGCCGGGTCTTTCAAGCTGTCGCCGGCCGCCAGGGCTGCCTGATCGAACAGGATGTGCGACAAATCGCCGAAGCGTTCATCACTCTGCTCGTTGTCGAGTTTTTCGATCAGCGGGTGAGCCGGGTTGAATTCGAAGATTGGCTTCGAATCCGGAACCTTCTGACCGCTGGCTTCGAGGATCTGACGCATTTGCAGGCCCAGGTCCTGCTCACCGATGGCCAGAATCGCCGGGGAATCGGTCAGGCGGTGGGAAACCCGTACTTCAGCGACGGATTCACCCAAAGCGGTCTTAAGGCGCTCAACCAGGCCCTCTTTGGACTTGGCGACTTCTTCCGCGGCTTTCTTGTCTTCTTCCGAATCAAGATTGCCGAGGTCCAGGTCACCGCGCGCCACGTCGACAAAGCTCTTGCCGTCAAAGTCGTTGAGGTAGCTCATCAGCCACTCGTCGATGCGGTCGGTCAGCAGCAGCACTTCGATGCCTTTCTTGCGGAAGACTTCCAGGTGCGGGCTGTTTTTGACTTGCGCGTAGGTTTCGCCGGTCAGGTAGTAGATCTTGTCCTGACCTTCCTTGGCGCGGGCCAGGTAGTCGGCCAGCCCCACAACCTGCTCGCCATCGTCGCCCTGAGTGGACGCGAAACGCAGCAGGCCGGCAATTTTTTCTTTGTTGGCGAAATCTTCTGCCGGGCCTTCTTTCATGACCTGACCGAAGTTTTTCCAGAAGCCCTTGTATTGCTCAGGCTCGTTCTTCGCCAGTTTTTCCAGCATGTCCAGAACGCGCTTGGTCAGCGCCGACTTCATGGAGTCGATGATCGGATCTTTCTGCAGGATTTCCCGCGACACGTTCAGCGACAGGTCGTTGGAGTCGACCACGCCTTTGATGAAGCGCAGGTACAGCGGCAGGAACGACTCGGCCTGGTCCATGACGAACACACGCTGTACGTACAGCTTCAGGCCTTTGGGCGCTTCACGCTGGTACAGATCGAACGGCGCACGGGTCGGTACATACAGCAGCGAGGTGTACTCGAGCTTGCCTTCGACCTTGTTGTGGCTCCAGCTCAGCGGATTTTCGAAATCGTGAGCGACGTGTTTGTAGAACTCCTGATACTCCTCGTCTTTCACTTCAGTGCGAGGGCGAGTCCACAGGGCGCTGGCGCGGTTGACGGTTTCCCACTCAACGGCAGGCTTCTCTTCACCTTCAACGGCTGCCACTTCTTTCGGCAACTCGATCGGCAAGGCGATGTGGTCGGAGTACTTCTTGATGATGTTGCGCAGACGCCAGCCATCGGCGAACTCGTCTTCACCGGACTTCAGGTGCAGGACGATGCGGGTGCCGCGGTCGGCTTTCTCGACGGTGGCAATTTCGAATTCGCCTTCGCCCTTGGACGACCAGTGCACGCCTTCGCTGGCAGCGAGGCCGGCACGGCGGCTGAATACGTCGACTTTATCGGCGACGATGAACGCCGAATAGAAACCGACACCGAATTGACCGATCAGGTGCGAGTCTTTTTTCTGATCGCCAGACAGGTGTTTCATGAAATCGGCGGTGCCGGACTTGGCGATGGTACCCAGATGGGTGACCGCGTCTTCACGGCTCATGCCGATGCCGTTGTCTTCGAGGGTGACGGTTTTAGCGTCCTTGTCGAAGCTCACACGGATTTTCAGTTCAGCGCCGCCTTCCAGCAACTCAGGCTTGGCCAGCGCTTCAAAGCGTAATTTGTCGACAGCGTCAGAGGCGTTCGAGATCAATTCGCGAAGGAAAATTTCCTTGTTGGAATACAGCGAATGGATCATGAGGTGCAGCAGTTGCTTCACCTCGGTCTGGAAGCCCAGGGTTTCCTTTTGAGTTTCCACACTCATGGTCATCAAACTCCAATCAGATGGCAGTGGCCGCGACCTTGAGGGTCGGCGGCGGGTTGTCCTCAGAGTTGGGGGCTGAGATCAGGATTTCAAGGGCTCGTCGATTTTGAAGTGGGCCCGGGCTGTGGCAATGGGCTCGGCTTCAGTGCTTTGCCAGGCGGTAATCGCCACGTTGGCTACCCGGCGACCCTGCCGGCAAACCTGGCATCTGGCCCAGGTATCACGAAACTGCCCCGCGCGCAGATAGTCGAGGGAAAAGTCGATAATTTTCGGCACGCCGGGCGAACCGGTGAAAATCAGCAGGTGCAGCGCCGCCGACAGCTCCATGAAACCGGCAATCACCCCGCCATGAATTGCCGGCAATAAAGGGTTACCAATGTTGTCTTTGTTGGCCGGCAGACGAAACAGCAACTCATCCCCCACCCGCGAACATTCGACGCCGATCAACCCGGCGTAAGGAATCAGCTGCAGCAACGAGGTGTAGTCCCCCTGCGCATGAGCCTGCTGGAGTTGCGCCTTGAACGTGTCGGTCATTTCGCGCCTCCAGCAATGACACCACCAAAGCTTTTAGTACCTTTGACGCCCTTGCCCATGCGCATGAAGGTACCCACCACGTGGGCGATGGGCTGTTCGGGGTCGTCCTGATAGGCAAAACCGCGCGCGAAGATCACGTCGGTGGTCACTCGGTAGCATTGGGCGAAGCCATATACGTCCTTGTGCGGCTCAGCGGCGTGCATGTAGTCAATGCGCAAGTCGAGTGTCGGGCAGACCTCGAACTCGGGCAGCACACAGAGCGTAGCCATGCCGCAGGCGGTGTCCATCAGCGAGGTCAGCGCGCCGCCATGAATCACTCCGGTTTGCGGGTTGCCAACAATCTGCGGGCTGTACGGCAGAACCACCGTCAACCCTTCGCTGCTGGCGCTGTGAACGCGCATGCCGAGTACCTGACAATGGCGCAACGCCGACAGGAATCGCGTCGCACGCTCAAAAACGGGGTTTTCGGCCATTTGATAAAACTCTTCTTAGTGTCCGGACAAAGTAGCAGGCTAGTGGGCAAAAGTTCCGCGGCAAAACAAACATATATATCTGTGTGAATTGAGGAACTTAATCCTGATCACTGTGCTCGAAAGGCCAGTAGATATTTTCCATCAGGAGAAACACCCCATGCGTAAGACTTTAGCTATTGCCTTGATGTTGACCGCTTCCCTCGGTCTCGCTGCCTGCGATAAAAAATCCGAGGACAAAGCTCAAGAAGCCACCAAACAAACTGAGCAAGTTCAGGAAAAAATGAGCGAAGCTCAGGATAAAGTGAACGAGGCAGCAAAAGAAAACGCCGAAGCTGCCAAAGCTCAGGCCGAATCGAGCGCAGCAGCGGCAAAAGAAGCCGCGCCGGAAGCACCTAAAAACTAAAAGCGTTTTTAGGGATAAAAGAAAACCCGCCAAGTGCGGGTTTTCTTTTTATTGGCGATAAGTGTTAGAGCAAAATTGTCCTAAAAGTCGGACTAATCATCAGCAACAACGAACACACTAATCCAACAAACCACACCAGGCTGCGCTGCCAGGCCAGATCTCCCCAATAGCACAACAAGTAGATGATGCGTGTGATCACGAAGAGGATCGCCAACGTGTCGATCAGCCATCCCGCCGTCTGCGTGGTGTGCGCCATCAACACCCCTGCCGCAAACAAAATGAACGCCTCGAAACTGTTCTGGTGAGCCGCCAGCGCCCGGGCACCGAAACCCGTCAGTTGCGCCTGTTGCTGACGCGGCAGGTGATTGTTGTAACCGCCCTGCTCGCTCATGGCTTTGGCCACCGGGATCTTTGCCACGAAAATCAACAATGCACTGATAAACACACACCAGAACGGAATACTCATCAAGCCGCCTCTTTGTTCGCCTCAGGTAATGGCGCCTCTGTAGGGGTATAGACCATCACATCAAGAACGTCGGAGTGAAACTCGCGGCGATACAACACAAACACGACGCCGGCACTCATCAACATGAACAACCAGGGGCTGACGAACCACGCCAGCATGCTCATGCCGAAGTAATAGGAACGCAGACCGAAGTTGAACTGATTGGCCGCCATGGAGATGACACGGGCCGCTCGGGAAGCAAAAGCTTTACGCTCCTGCTCGGACACATGGCGCTCACCGATCATCGGTGCCGAGCCCACGAGAATGGCCGCAAAGTTGTACTGACGCATGCACCAGCTGAACGTAAAGAACGCATAGACAAACACCAGGGCCAGGCACAACAACTTGATCTCCGACATGCCCTGGGAGGCCTGTTGCACCATCGGGATGTCCGCCAGCAACGACACCGCTCTTTCGGATGAACCGAGCACCGTGAGAACACCGGCCAGGATAATCAACGTGCTGGAAGCGAAGAACGAGGCGTTGCGCTCCAGGTTACCGATCACGCTGGCATCGGCGATGCGGTTGTCGCGCAGCAGCATGCGGCGCATCCAGTCTTCGCGATACAGGTGCAGCACGCTGGCCAGGCACGCGGTGTCGCGCCCCTTCCATGTCGCGTAACGGGTATAGCCACCCCAGCAGACGACAAACCAGAGCGCGGCGAGGATGTGGATCAGATTGGCGTGGATGAACGACATGCAGGTCCCTGTGATATGGAAGCAATGATGAAACCCTGTGGATAGTGCTTCGACGTTAGCCCAAGGAAAAAGACACTGCACCGCATCCATAAAAAATGCCCCGTATCGATTGATACGGGGCATTTCCATTTGCAGCCCAAAGCCCGCTTGTGGCGGGCGATGAAGCGGCTTAAGCCAGCACTTCTTCGCGCTTGCCCAGCAAACGATCGCAGACCACGGCAACCGCCAGGGTCATGACCGACGGCACCAGCCACGCCAGGCCCTGCTCGCTCAGCGGCAGGTGAGCCAGTTGAGTCGGCATCCAGTCCGCCAGACCGGCACCCTTGAGCGCGTCGATCATGCCGAAGATGAACGACACCAGCATCACCGGACCGACGATGCGACCCTGTTCATGCCAGAAGTCCTTGCAGAAGCTCAGGGCCACCAGAGCGATGCACGGCGGGTAGATCGCGGTCAGCACCGGGATCGAGAACGCGATCAGCTTGGTCAGGCCCAGGTTGGACACCAGCAGGGAGAACGCGGCCAGGATGATCACCAGGGTCTTGTAGGACAGTGGCAGTACACGGCTGAAGTATTCGGCACAGGCGCACGTCAGACCGACCGCTGTCACCAGGCAGGCCAGGGAGATCAGCACCGCGAGAAAACCGCTGCCCAGGGAACCGAAGGTGTGCTGCACGTAGGCGTGCAATACCGCCGCGCCGTTGGTGGCACCGGCGGCCACTTCATGGCTGCCCGAACCGAGACGGAACAGGCTGACGTAAACCAGCGCCAGACCCACGCCGGCAATCAGCCCGGCGATGATCGCGTAACGGGTGATCAACGCCGGCGATTCCACGCCGCGGGAGCGGATCGCGTTGACGATGACAATGCCGAATACCAGCGCGCCCAGGGTATCCATGGTCAGGTAGCCATTGATGAAGCCTTGGGAGAACGGTGCAGCCACGTATTCAGGGGTGGCCACGCCGATATCGCCGGCCGGCAATGCGAACGCTGCGATGCCGAGAACGGCCAGGGCGATGATCTTCAGCGGTGCGAGGAAACGTCCTACGGTGTCCAGCAGACGGCCCGGATAGAGCGAGATGAAGAACACCACCAGAAAGTACACCGAGCTATAGAGAAACAGCGCCAACGGGCTCTCGCCGGTCAGCGGCGCCAGACCGACTTCGAACGACACGGTCGCGGTGCGCGGCGTCGCGAACAGCGGGCCGACAGCGAGGTAGCACGCGGCTGCCAGCAGGCCACCGGCGATTTTACCGATCGGGCTGCTCAAGGCGTCCATTGCCCCACCGACCTTGGCCAGGGCAACAACGGTGATCACCGGCAGACCGACCGCGGTGATCAGGAAACCCAGCGCCGCCATCCAGACATTAGGCCCGGACTGCAAACCGACGATAGGCGGGAAAATGATATTGCCGGCCCCGACGAACAGGGCAAACGTCATAAAACCCAGTGCCAGGATGTCCTGGCCTTTCAACACTTTCATTAAGGAAATACCACACTACTGAATCGGAATTTAGAGAGGGATTTCCCTTATGGGTGAGGGAAATGCTGTCGATCCGTATAGGACTGACCCGTTTAGCGCGTCGCTGCCTTGTGGGCCGCGGACGCAAAAATGGCGGCTAGCCTAACGAATCTGCACGACAAACGCACTATTACAGGGCGAACTATCCGATACGCGACATTTCAATGTCGCGTTTACATATCTAATTTTCCTTGATCGCACAAATGACAAAGGCCACCCGAAGGTGGCCTTTGTTGGGTGGAGCGTCAGTTAAGCGCGAGGCTTACTTGACGGCCCAACCGGTCAGCTCGGCCAGGGCCTTGCCGATGTCTGCCAGCGAACGCACGGTTTTCACGCCTGCGTCTTGCAGAGCAGCGAATTTCTCGTCTGCAGTGCCTTTGCCGCCAGAGATGATTGCGCCAGCATGGCCCATGCGCTTGCCCGGAGGAGCAGTCACACCAGCGATGTAGGAAACAACCGGCTTGGTCACGTGTGCCTTGATGTAGGCAGCCGCTTCTTCTTCAGCCGAACCGCCGATCTCGCCGATCATCACGATCGCTTCGGTCTTCGGGTCTTCCTGGAACAGCTTCAGGATGTCGATGAAGTTCGAACCCGGGATCGGGTCACCACCGATGCCGACGCAAGTCGACTGACCGAAACCGGCGTCAGTAGTTTGCTTCACAGCTTCGTAGGTCAGGGTGCCGGAACGGGAAACGATACCGACCTTGCCTGGCAAGTGAATGTGACCTGGCATGATGCCGATCTTGCATTCGCCTGGAGTGATCACGCCTGGGCAGTTAGGACCGATCAGGACTACGCCCAGCTCGTCGCACTTAACTTTAGCGTCCAGCATGTCCAGGGTAGGAATGCCTTCGGTGATGCAAACGATCAGCTTGATGCCGCCGAAAGCAGCTTCAAGGATCGAGTCCTTGCAGAAAGGAGCTGGAACGTAGATCACGCTGGCGGTGGCGCCAGTGGCAGCTACAGCGTCTTTCACGGTGTTGAACACTGGCAGGCCCAGGTGCTCGGTGCCGCCTTTGCCTGGAGTTACGCCGCCAACCATCTGGGTGCCGTACTCAATGGCTTGCTGGGTGTGGAAACTACCTTGCGAACCGGTAATACCCTGGCAGATAACTTTGGTGTCTTTATTGATCAGGACGCTCATTATTTGCCCTCCGCAGCTTTGACAACTTGTTGAGCAGCGTCGGTCAGGCTGGTAGCAGCGATGATGTTCAAACCGCTTTCTGCCAGTACTTTAGCGCCCAGCTCAGCGTTGTTGCCTTCAAGGCGAACAACAACCGGGATTTTCACGCCGACTTCTTTCACCGCACCGATGATGCCTTCGGCAATCATGTCGCAACGAACGATGCCGCCGAAGATGTTGACCAGTACTGCAGCGACGTTAGTGTCGGACAGGATGATCTTGAACGCTTCGGTCACGCGTTCTTTGGTAGCACCGCCGCCCACGTCGAGGAAGTTGGCTGGTTTGCCGCCATGCAGGTTGACGATGTCCATGGTACCCATGGCCAGGCCAGCACCGTTGACCATGCAACCGATGTTGCCTTCCAGCGCTACGTAGTTCAGTTCGAACTTGGCAGCGTGCGCTTCGCGCGGATCGTCTTGCGACGGATCGTGGAAAGTCTTCAGCTTAGGCTGACGGTACATGGCGTTGGCGTCGATGTTGATCTTGGCGTCCAGGCAGTGCAGATCGCCGTCAGCCTTGATCACCAGCGGGTTCACTTCCAGCAGAGCCAGGTCGTGATCCTTGAACAGTTTGGCCAGACCTACGAAGATCTTGGCGAACTGAGCAACTTGCTTGCCTTCCAGACCCAGCTGGAATGCCAGCTCGCGACCCTGGAATGGCTGAGCGCCAACCAGTGGATCGATAGTGGCTTTCAGAATTTTTTCTGGAGTGTCGTGAGCGATTTTCTCGATGTCCACGCCACCTTCGGTGGAAGCCATGAACACGATGCGACGGCTCGAACGGTCAACGACAGCGCCCAGGTACAGCTCTTTAGCGATATCAGTGCACGATTCAACCAGGATCTTGGTGACTGGCTGACCGTTGGCGTCAGTCTGGTAAGTCACCAGACGCTTGCCCAGCCACTGCTGTGCGAAGGCTTTGGCGTCTTCTTTGCTGCGAACCAGCTTTACGCCGCCCGCTTTACCGCGACCACCGGCGTGAACCTGGGCTTTGACAACCCACTCGCTGCCGCCGATTTTGTCGCAAGCTTCTGCTGCTGCTTCCGGGGTGTCTACCGCGTAACCGGTGGATACTGGCAGGCCGTACTCAGCGAACAGCTGCTTACCCTGATACTCGTGAAGATTCATGCTTATTACCGTCTTCGTTAGGTACTGCGCATTCGGTGCTGCACTCATTCAAGTGCCGCACCACCTGTGACTGCTGCTTGCGTAACCTTTCCGGGTACCCGGTGCAGCTACGCAAGACTGCGTCCAGCGGACATTCCGCGGTGAGTCTTGCATGCAAGGCTCACGACGGGCCGTGCCGCCGTGGTTTCTTATTATCCGCTTAGCGTTTCTTGCGATTGGCAATGTGGATGGCGCCGCCATTCACTGCCAATGCAGCTTCGTGCAAGGCTTCAGACAGGGTCGGATGGGAGAAAACCATCATGCCCAGGTCTTCAGCGCTGGTGCCGAATTCCATGCCGATCGCGCCCTGCTGAACCAGTTCTGCGGCGCTCGGGCCAATCACGTGGACGCCCAATACGCGGTCAGTCTTGGCATCAGCGATGACCTTGACGAAACCACCGGTATCGTTGGCGGCCATGGCACGGCCAGAGGCTGCGAACGGGAAGGTGCCGACGTTAACTTCTACGCCTTCAGCTTTCAAGGCCTGCTCGGTTTTACCGACCCACGCAATTTCCGGGTGAGTATAAATAACCGAAGGGATCAGGTCATAGTTCATCTGGGCTTTATGGCCCTTGATGCGCTCGACAACCATGATGCCCTCTTCCGAGGCTTTGTGAGCCAGCATCATGCCGCGAACCACGTCACCGATGGCGTAAACGCCCGGTACGCTGGTCGCGCAGTGGTCGTCGACGAAGATGAAACCGCGCTCGTCGATGGTCACACCGCTGTCGGCAGCCAGCAGATCGGTGGTCACCGGACGGCGACCAACGGCTACGATCAGCTTGTCGAAAGTGATGGTCTGTTCGCCGTTGGCATCGGTGTAGTTCACAACGACTTCGTCGCCATTCACCTTGGAACCGGTTACGCGAGCGCCCAGCTTGATGTCCAGACCCTGCTTGGTCAGGGTCTTGTACGCTTCCTTCGAAACGGCGGCATCAGCGGCCATCAGGAAGGTATCGAGCGCTTCCAGCACAGTGACTTCAGCACCCAGACGGGACCATACCGAACCCAGTTCCAGGCCGATTACACCTGCACCGATCACACCCAGACGCTTAGGCACGGTCTGGAATTCCAGTGCACCCGTCGAGTCAACGATGACTTTCTGGTCAACCGGCGCCGGTGGAATATCGATCGGGCGGGAACCGGAAGCCAGGATCACGTTCTCGGCTTCGATGATTTCAACCGAACCGTCTGCCTTGGTGACTTCGACTTTCTTGCCGGCCAGCAGCTTGCCGTGGCCCTGGATCGAAGTAACGCCGTTAGCCTTGAACAGGGTAGCGACGCCGCCGGTCAGGTTCTTGACGATGCCAGCCTTGCGGCCAACCATTGCAGCGACGTCCATTTTGACTTCGCCGGTAGAAATACCGTGGACGTTGAAGCTCTCTTTCGCTTCCTTGTATTTCCAGGAGCTGTCCAGCAGCGCCTTGGATGGAATGCAGCCTACGTTCAGGCAGGTGCCGCCCAGGGCCAGCTTGCCCTCGCCATCGGTGTACTTCTCGATGCAGGCAGTGCTGAGGCCCAGTTGCGCTGCTTTAATGGCAGCCACGTAGCCGCCAGGGCCTGCGCCAATCACTACCACGTCGAATTTCTGAGTCATAAAAAAGGTTCCCTTTTAGCAGCAAGCTTCAAGCCGCGAGCTGCAAGTTGAAGCCCATTCGCACGCTTTGCGCTTGAGGCTTGCAACTGGCAGCTTGCAGCTTCTCTTTAGATATCCAGCAGCAAACGAGCCGGGTCTTCCAGCAGGTTCTTGATGGTCACCAGGAAGGTCACAGCTTCTTTGCCATCGATCAGACGGTGATCGTAGGACAGCGCCAGGTACATCATCGGACGGATAACCACCTGACCGTTGATCGCCATAGGACGCTGGATGATGTTGTGCATACCCAGAATCGCGGCCTGCGGCGGGTTGACGATCGGCGTCGACATCATCGAACCGAAAGTACCGCCGTTGGTGATGGTGAAGGTGCCGCCGGTCATTTCTTCCATCGACAGTTTGCCGTCACGGGCTTTCTTGCCGAAGGTAGCGATGCCGCCTTCGATTTCAGCCAGGCTCATCAGTTCGGCGTTACGCAGAACCGGTACAACCAGACCGCGATCGCTGGAAACAGCCACACCAACGTCGGCGTAGCCGTGGTAAACGATGTCGGCACCGTCGATCGACGCGTTGACAGCCGGGAAGCGTTTCAGCGCTTCGGTGGCCGCTTTCACGAAGAACGACATGAAGCCCAGGCGCACGCCATTGTGGGACTTCTCGAACAGGTCCTTGTACTTCGAACGCAGTGCCATGACTTCGGTCATGTCGACTTCGTTGAACGTGGTCAGCATGGCCATGTTCGATTGAGCTTCAACCAGACGCTCGGCAACCTTGGCGCGCAGACGGGTCATCGGAACGCGTTTTTCCACGCGCTCGCCAGCAGCGAATACCGGAGCCGAAGCAGCCGGTGCGGCAGGCTTGGCAGGCGCGGCAGCCGGAGCGGCTTTCTTGGCGGTAACAGCGGCTACCACGTCTTCCTTGGTCACACGACCGCCTTTGCCAGTGCCGGCAACGGAAGCGATGTTGATGCCGTTTTCTTCAGCCAGCTTGCGAGCAGCCGGTGCAGCAACAGGATCTTCTTCGCCCGCTTCGGCAGGAGCAGCGGCAGCGGCGGCAGGAGCAGCGGCAGCGGCTGGAGCGGCGGCAGCACCGCCCTCACCGATGGAGCCCAGAACTTCGTCGGACAGAACGGTGTCGCCTTCGTTCTTGACGATAGCGCCCAGCACGCCGTCAGCGGTAGCCAGAACTTCCAGTACGACTTTGTCGGTTTCAATGTCGACGATCAGTTCGTCACGCTTGACGGCGTCGCCCGGTTTTTTGTGCCAGGTGGCAACGGTGCCATCGGCAACCGATTCCGGGAAAGTGGGGGCTTTGATCTCGATAGCCATTATCTGTGGTTCCTTAAATTCGGTTTCAGGTGCGCGAAGGCGTTAAACAGTAAAGGCGTCTTGCAGCAGTTGTTCCTGCTGCTCAGCGTGCATCGATGCGTAACCACAAGCAGGTGCAGCAGAAGCCTCACGGCCCGCGTACTCGAGTACGAGAGACTTGTCGTGATTGCCAACGATGCGACGCATGTGGTGTTGACTGCAGTACCAGGCACCCTGGTTCATCGGCTCTTCCTGACACCAAACGATATGTTTGAGGTTGGTGTAAGGAGCCAGGACTTCGTTCAAGTCGTCCTCAGGGAATGGGTACAGCTGCTCGATACGCACGATGGCGATGTCGTCACGACCTTCGGCACGGCGTTTTTCCAGCAGGTCGTAGTAGACCTTGCCGCTACACAGGACAATGCGCTCGACCTTTTTCGGATCCAGGGCATCGATTTCCGGGATAACGGTCTGGAACGAACCTTCGGCCAGATCTTCCAGGGTCGAGATGGCCAGCTTGTGACGCAGCAGCGACTTCGGCGTCAGGACAACCAATGGCTTGCGCAGCGGGCGAATCACCTGACGACGCAGCAAGTGGTAGATCTGGGCCGGGGTGGTCGGCATGCACACCTGAATGTTGTGCTCGGCGCACAGTTGCAGGTAACGCTCAAGACGTGCTGAGGAGTGCTCAGGGCCCTGACCTTCATAACCGTGCGGCAGCAGCATGGTCAGACCGCAGAGACGGCCCCACTTGTGCTCGCCACTGGTGATGAACTGGTCGATCACCACTTGCGCACCGTTGGCGAAGTCGCCGAACTGGGCTTCCCAGATCACCAGCGCGTTCGGCGTGGTGGTCGAGTAACCGTATTCGAATGCCAGTACGGCCTCCTCCGACAGGAACGAGTCATACAGATCGAAACGCGGCTGACCTTTGTACAGGTTCTGCAGCGGGATGTAGGTGCCGGCATCTTTCTGGTTGTGCAGAACAGCGTGACGGTGCGAGAACGTACCGCGGCCGATGTCCTGACCGGTCATGCGGATCGGGTGACCTTCGAACGCCAGGGTCGCGTACGCCATGGTTTCGGCGTAACCCCAGTTGATCGGCAGGCCGCCGGCTTGCATCTTCTGACGGTCTTCGTAGATCTTCGCAACCTGACGCTGAACCACGAAGCCTTCCGGAATTTCCAGCAGCTTGGCGGACAGTTCCTGCAAGGTTTTCAGATCGAAACGAGTGTCGTGACGCGCAGTCCAGGCGTGGCCCAGGTACGGACGCCAGTCCACGAACAACTCTTTGTTCGGCTCTTTGACCAGGCTTTTTACTACGTGCAGACCGTTGTCCAGCGCGTTGCGGTATTCATCGACTTTCGCCTGAACACGCTCAGCGTCCAGCACGCCGCTCTGGGTCAGACGATCGGCATACAGCTCACGGGTGGTGCGCTGTTTGGTGATCTGCTGATACATCAGAGGCTGGGTACCGCTTGGCTCGTCGGCCTCGTTGTGGCCGCGACGACGGTAGCAGACCAGATCGATCACCACGTCACGCTTGAACTGCATGCGGTAGTCGATGGCCAGCTGGGTCACGAACAATACGGCTTCCGGATCATCACCATTTACATGGAGGATCGGCGCCTGGATCATTTTCGCGACGTCGGTGGCGTACTCGGTGGAACGCGAGTCCAGCGGGTTGCTGATGGTGAAACCGACCTGGTTGTTGATCACGATGTGCACGGTGCCGCCGGTCTTGAAACCGCGGGTCTGCGACATCTGGAAGGTTTCCATCACCACGCCCTGACCGGCAAATGCCGCGTCACCGTGGATGGAGATCGGCAGAACCTTCTCACCGGTAGGGTCGTTACGACGATCCTGACGAGCACGAACCGAACCCTCGACCACTGGAGAAACGATTTCCAGGTGGGACGGGTTGAACGCCATGGCCAGGTGAACTTCACCGCCGGTGGTCATCACGTTGGACGAGAAGCCCTGGTGATATTTAACGTCACCAGAACCCAGCTCGACCTTCTTCTTGCCTTCGAACTCGTCGAACAGCTCGCGCGGGTTTTTACCGAAGGTGTTGACCAGTACGTTCAGACGACCACGGTGGGCCATGCCGATCACGACTTCCTTCGTGCCGTAGGAACCGGAACGCTGGATCAGCTCGTCGAGCATCGGAATCAGGCTCTCGCCGCCTTCCAGACCGAAACGCTTGGTGCCCGGGTACTTGGTGCCCAGGTATTTTTCCAGGCCTTCGCCGGCGGTGACACGCTCGAGCAGATGGCTCTTGATGTCGGCGGAGTAGGTCGGACGGCCGCGCACGCTCTCCAGACGCTGCTGGAACCACTGGCGCTGCTCGGAATCGGTGATGTGCGTGAATTCAGCGCCGATGGTGCGGCAATATGTCTGCTGCAACGCTTCGTGAATTTCGCGTAGGCTCGCCTCCTCTTTGCCGATGAACAGGTCGCCGGCACGGAAGGTCGTATCAAGATCGGCATTGGTCAAGCCGTAATGATTGATTGACAGGTCTGCAGGTGCAGGACGCTGCCACAGCCCCAGCGGGTCAAGCTGGGCTGCCTGGTGGCCACGCATACGGTAGGCCTGGATCAATCGCAGCACTTCAACTTGCTTCTTCTCGTGCTCACTGCTCACGCTGCCGGCGGAAACCGGTTGGGCGCGGCGCTGGTTCTTTGCCAGCAAGACGAAATGATCGCGAATTGTGGAGTGCGAAACATCGGTGGCAGTGTTGCCATCAGCAGGCAACTTCTGGAAGTAGGTGCGCCACTCTTCTGGCACAGCGTTAGGGTCGTGCAGGTAGAGCTCGTAGAGCTCTTCCACATAGGCAGCGTTACTACCGGATAGGTAGGCGCTGTTCCACATGCGCTGCATCACGCTTTCTTGCATGCTTGGTCACCCTCGGTTAGGGGAACACCACCGGCGTCGACACCGAGCAAACTTGCAGAAGTCCGAATGCAGCGACCAAAACAAGCCACTTAGGATCACGCTGATAGTCCGGGTACCAGCCCGGATGCCCCTGCTTGTCTCATTTCTTCAAAATAAGAGCCGCAGCTTTATGGGCTGCTGCTCAGGTTAAAACTACGGCGCCGGTTGAAGCCTGCGCCGTAGCATCTACGGGTATTGCGGTCCTACGGGTACAGCAGCTGAATCACACGCCGCTTTGCAGCAGCATGTTACGAATGTGACCGATGGCCTTAGTCGGGTTCAGGCCTTTCGGACAAACGTTGACGCAGTTCATGATGCCCCGGCAGCGGAATACGCTGAACGGGTCATCCAGCGAAGCCAGACGCTCGGATGTCTTGGTGTCGCGGCTGTCGGCCAGGAAGCGGTACGCTTGCAGCAGAGCAGCCGGGCCCAGGAACTTGTCCGGGTTCCACCAGAAGGACGGGCACGAAGTCGAGCAGCAAGCGCACAGGATGCACTCGTACAGACCGTCGAGCTTTTCACGCTCTTCAGGGGACTGCAGACGCTCGATGGCCGGAGCCGGCGTGTCGTTCTGCAGGTATGGCTTAACCTTTTCGTATTGCTTGTAGAAGATGCTCATATCGACGACCAGGTCACGGATTACCGGCAAACCTGGCAGCGGACGAACGATCAGCTTGTTACGCTTTACGACGGCAGACAGCGGCGTGATGCACGCCAGACCGTTTTTGCCGTTGATATTCATGCCGTCGGAACCGCAAACACCTTCACGGCAAGAGCGACGATAGGAGAAACCTTCGTCCTGCTCTTTGATCAGGGCCAGCACGTCCAGCACCATCAGGTCTTTACCACCGGTATCGACCTGGAATTCCTGCATGAACGGCGCAGCGTCCT
The DNA here is from genome assembly GCF_017114915.1 of Pseudomonas frederiksbergensis. GTDB lineage: Bacteria > Pseudomonadota > Gammaproteobacteria > Pseudomonadales > Pseudomonadaceae > Aquipseudomonas > Aquipseudomonas frederiksbergensis_I. Next base: position 216,582 of record NZ_JAAUOE010000003.1, on the reverse strand, counting down.
GATCAGGGTTGTAACGATAAACACTGACTTGCAACATGGCGGCCACCCTTAATAAGTCCGAATCTTAGGTTCAAAAGTCGGAACAGTCTTCGGCGAGAAGTTCACTGCACGCTTGGCAACGCGCTTCTCACCCGGGAAGTACAGGGTGTGGCACAGCCAGTTTTCGTCGTCACGGTCTTCGAAGTCTTCACGGGCGTGAGCGCCGCGGGACTCTTTGCGTACTTCTGCAGCGATGGCGGTAGCTTCAGCCACTTCCAGCAGGTTTTGCAGCTCCAGCGCTTCGATACGCGCGGTGTTGAACGCCTGGCTCTTGTCGTTGATCTTGACGTTGGCGATACGGCCACGCAGATCAGCCAGCTGAGCAATACCCTTCTGCATGTATTCGCCGGTACGGAACACACCGAAGTAGTTCTGCATGCAGCTTTGCAGCTCGCGACGCAGGGTTGCCACGTCCTCACCTTCGGTACGCTCGTTCAGAGCGGACAGGCGCGACAGGGCCGCATTGATGTCGGCGTCGGTGGCGTCGTCGTATTCGATACCGTCGGTCAGCGCTTTCTCCAGGTGCAGACCGGCCGCACGGCCGAATACCACCAGGTCGAGCAGCGAGTTACCGCCCAGACGGTTGGCGCCGTGAACCGATACGCACGCCACTTCACCCACTGCGAACAGGCCAGGGATGATTTCGTCCACGCCTTCGTCGTTCTGGGTGATTGCCTGACCGTGAATGTTGGTCGGAACGCCGCCCATCATATAGTGGCAGGTCGGAACAACCGGAACCGGAGCAACAACCGGGTCAACGTGTGCGAACGTCTTGGACAGTTCGCAGATGCCTGGCAGACGGCTGTGCAGCACTTCCTCGCCCAGGTGGTCGAGCTTGAGCATCACGTGGTCGCCATTCGGACCGCAACCGTTGCCAGCGATGATTTCCTTAACCATCGAACGGGCAACCACGTCACGACCGGCAAGGTCTTTGGCGTTCGGAGCATAACGCTCCATAAAACGCTCGCCGTGCTTGTTGATCAGGTAACCACCTTCACCACGGCAACCTTCTGTAACCAGTACACCGGCACCGGCGATGCCGGTCGGGTGGAACTGCCACATTTCGATGTCCTGTACCGGCACACCGGCACGCAGCGCCATGCCAACGCCGTCACCGGTGTTGATCAGGGCGTTGGTGGTGGAAGCATAGATACGGCCTGCACCGCCGGTCGCCAGCACGGTGGCTTTCGAGCGGATGTAGGTGGTTTCGCCGGTTTCGATGCAGATGGCAATCACGCCGACGAATGCGCCGTCCTGGTTTTTCACCAGATCAACAGCGTAGTACTCGTTCAGGAATGTGGTGCCGGCTTTCAGGTTGCCCTGATAAAGCGTGTGCAACAGCGCGTGACCGGTACGGTCGGACGCCGCGCAAGTACGCGCGGCCTGGCCGCCCTTGCCATAGTCCTTGGACTGACCGCCGAACGGACGCTGGTAGATACGACCGGTCTCGGTACGGGAGAACGGCAGGCCCATGTGGTCCAGCTCGAAAACCGCGGCCGGACCTTCCTGACACATGTATTCGATAGCGTCCTGGTCACCGATGTAGTCGGAACCCTTGACGGTATCGTACATGTGCCAGCGCCAGTCATCGTTCGGGTCGGCAGACGCGATGGCGCAGGTGATGCCGCCCTGGGCCGACACAGTGTGCGAACGGGTCGGGAAAACCTTGGTGATCACGGCAGTCTTGTGACCGCCTTGTGCCAGTTGCAGCGCTGCGCGCATGCCGGCACCGCCGCCGCCAATAATGATGGCGTCGAAAGAAATCGTTGGAATGTTAGCCATGGATCAGATACCCCAGAGAATCTGCACACCCCAGACGAAGTAAGCGAACATCGCAACGCCGCATACTGCCTGGAAAAGGAAACGTACTGCAGTCGCGGACTTGCCCAGCGCCATCGGCGTCAGGTAGTCGGTCGCGATGGTCCACATGCCGACCCAGGCGTGAGCGCCCAGGGCTACAAGGGCCAGCAGACTGAAGATACGCATTCCGTTGTGGGCGAACAGTTCGTGCCATTGGGCGTAGCCAATGCCAGGGTTCGCAACGAGGTATCCGATCAGGAAGATGAAATAAGCCGCGAGAACGACCGCAGACACACGCTGTGCCATCCAGTCATAGAGGCCCGAACGCGACAGGTTCGTAACGCTGGTTACCATATCCAAACTCCCGCCAGAACGATCAACACCGCAGATACGGCGATAATGATTTGCGAGCCCAGCTTGCCGCCTTCCAGCGTCTCACCGATGCCCATGTCCATGATCAAATGGCGCACACCGGCTACCAGGTGATACAGAAGAGCGGACAGGAGGCCCCATGCTACGAACTTGGCCAGCGGACTGGTCAAGCATGCCTTCACCTCGGCAAAACCTTCCTCGGAACCCAGAGACTTGCCCAATGCATACAGCATGAAGCCAAGGCCCAGGAAGAGGATGATGCCGGAAACACGGTGAAGAAACGACGTAACGCCGGTGATGGGGAGTTTGATGGTCCTTAGGTCTAGGTTTACAGGTCGTTGGCTTTTCACGGCTTTTTTTTCACACTGAAGAGCCCCTAACAATCAGGGCAAAGTTGTTGGGGAGTGCACTGGTCAGGTAACCACCACCCAGGGATGCGACCCCCAATAAAGCAGGCCCAAAAGCCCCTGGCGGTCGGTGGCCGAGTATAGACAGTTAGGCTACTAATGACAACGCGTTCACCTTCCCCTAATAGTGGATTGCACAAGCGACATAAAAGGCGTAAACGGCAGGCAATTTCGAGAAAAAAGTCCGGTTAAAGCCTTCTGGAGCAAGACTTTAGGCAAATTGACATTCGAATTTATCTCACTATAGTGGTGCGGGCCCTGCGTGGGGGGTCTGTCTGATGATTTCAAGCATAAATAGGAGGCCACATGGCTGACAAAAAAGCGCAGTTGATCATCGAGGGCGCAGCCCCCGTCGAGCTGCCCATTTTAACCGGCACCGTTGGTCCCGATGTAATCGACGTGCGGGGCCTGACGGCCACGGGCCGTTTCACCTTTGACCCTGGTTTCATGTCGACTGCCTCCTGCGAGTCGAAGATCACCTATATCGATGGCGATAACGGCATTCTGCTGCACCGCGGCTACCCGATCGAACAGCTGGCTGAAAAGTCGGACTACCTGGAAACCTGCTACCTGCTGCTCAACGGCGAGCTGCCGACCGCAGAGCAAAAGGCCCAGTTCGTCGGCACCGTGAAGAACCACACCATGGTCCACGAGCAGCTGAAGACCTTCTTCAACGGCTTCCGTCGCGACGCCCACCCGATGGCCGTCATGTGTGGTGTAGTTGGCGCCCTCTCGGCGTTCTACCACGATTCCCTCGACATCAATAACCCGCAGCATCGCGAGATCTCCGCGGTCCGCCTGGTTGCCAAGATGCCGACCCTGGCCGCCATGGTTTACAAGTACTCCATGGGCCAACCCATGATGTACCCGCGCAACGACCTGTCGTACGCGGAAAACTTCCTGCACATGATGTTCAACACCCCGTGCGAGATCAAACCGATCAGCCCGGTACTCGCCAAGGCCATGGACCGGATCTTCATCCTCCATGCCGACCACGAACAGAACGCATCGACCTCCACCGTACGTCTGGCCGGCTCGTCGGGCGCCAACCCGTTCGCCTGCATTGCCGCCGGTATCGCTGCACTGTGGGGCCCTGCCCACGGCGGTGCGAACGAAGCCGTGCTGACCATGCTCGATGAAATCGGCGATGTCTCGAACATCGACAAGTTCATCGCCAAGGCCAAGGACAAGAACGATCCGTTCAAACTGATGGGCTTCGGTCACCGGGTTTACAAAAACCGCGACCCACGCGCTACCGTCATGAAGCAGACCTGCGACGAAGTGCTGAAGGAACTGGGCATCACCAACGATCCGCAACTCGAACTGGCCATGCGCCTGGAGGAGATCGCCCTGACCGACCCGTACTTCATCGAACGCTCGCTGTACCCGAACGTCGACTTCTACTCGGGGATCATCCTCAAGGCGATCGGCATTCCGACCAGCATGTTCACCGTGATCTTCGCCCTGGCGCGGACCGTCGGCTGGATCTCCCACTGGAAAGAAATGCTCTCCAGCCCGTACAAGATCGGCCGCCCACGCCAGTTGTACACCGGCTACGAGTCGCGTGACATCACCAAGCTTGAAGACCGCTGATAAGACCTGTCTGGCGATAGCGTCTTAAGTTGCACCGGAAACGGCCTCTATTTTTATAGAGGCCGTTTTTGTTTGGGCGGTAATGGCTGCTTGGGTTGGGTACATATCCATTTCTGCGGTAACGGCCACTTAGGGTACCGCCCTTACGGCGGGTCACTTTCGAAAAGCCGGAATGCCGGCCCAGGCGAAAGTAACCAAAGCGCTTTTGCCCCTTTCGTTCGGCCCTTCGCCTAGGCTCAGGGTGCCCTCGCTCCTTGTACAAAGGGCGATAACCGCCCAATAAAAATGCCCCGATCTCTCGACCGGGGCATTGTGTGTAGCTCAGCTTATATATAGAAACTCAAAGCCTCAGTGCGCAACCGCCCCACTCGCCCCCAACCCGGTCTGCGAACGCACGAACTGCGGGAAGAACAACGCCCGCTCGTTAACGCCCTCAGCCGATTTGTCGGTGACCGAGAAGAACCAGATCCCGATAAAGGCAATGATCATGGAGAACAGTGCCGGGTATTCATACGGGAAGATCGCCTTCTCGTGACCCATGATCTGCACCCAGATGGTTGGCCCCAGTACCATCAAGCCAACAGCACTGACCAGACCCAGCCAGCCGCCGACCATCGCACCGCGAGTCGTCAGTTTCTTCCAGTACATGGAAAGCAGCAGCACCGGGAAGTTGCAGCTCGCCGCGATGGAGAACGCCAGGCCCACCATGAACGCGATGTTCTGCTTCTCGAACAGAATGCCCAGGCCGATCGCCAGCACCGCCAGGGCGATGGTGGTGATTTTCGAGACGCGGATCTCGTCCTTCTCGTTGGCCTTGCCCTTCTTGATCACACTGGCATACAGGTCATGGGACACCGCCGAAGCACCGGCCAGGGTCAGACCGGCTACCACCGCCAGGATGGTCGCGAACGCCACCGCCGAGATGAAGCCCAGGAACACACTGCCACCCACCGCATTGGCCAAATGCACCGCCGCCATGTTGTTGCCGCCCAACAGCGCGCCAGCCGCATCTTTAAAGGCCGGGTTGGTGCTGACCAGCAGGATCGCGCCGAAACCGATGATGAAGGTCAGGATGTAGAAGTAGCCAATGAAGCCGGTTGCATACAGCACGCTTTTACGCGCTTCTTTCGCGTCACTCACCGTGAAGAAACGCATCAGAATGTGCGGCAAGCCAGCGGTACCGAACATCAGTGCCAGGCCGAGGGAGAACGCCGAGATCGGGTCTTTCACCAGGCCGCCCGGGCTCATGATCGCTTCACCTTTGGCGTGAACCTTGACCGCCTCGGAGAACAGCGTGTTGAAGTCGAAGTTGACGTACTTCATCACCATCAGCGCCATGAACGAGGCACCGGACAGCAACAGCACTGCCTTGATGATCTGCACCCAGGTAGTCGCCAGCATGCCGCCGAACAGCACGTAGGCGCACATCAGGATACCCACCAGGATCACCGCAACGTGGTAGTCCAGACCGAACAGCAGCTGGATCAGCTTGCCGGCGCCGACCATTTGCGCGATCAGGTAGAACGCCACCACCACCAGCGAACCGCACGCCGACAGCGAGCGGATCTGGGTTTGCCCCAGGCGATAGGACGCCACGTCGGCAAAGGTGTACTTGCCCAGGTTACGCAGGCGCTCGGCGATCAGGAACAGAATGATCGGCCAGCCCACCAGGAAGCCAATCGAGTAGATCAGGCCGTCGTAGCCGGAGGTAAAAACCAGCGCGGAAATACCCAGGAAGGATGCAGCGGACATGTAGTCACCGGCAATCGCCAGGCCGTTCTGGAAACCGGTGATCTTGCCGCCCGCCGCATAGTAGTCGGCCGCCGACTTGTTGCGTTTGGACGCCCAGTAGGTGATGCACAGGGTTGCACCGACGAACACCACGAACATCAGGATGGCGGAAATGTTGAGTGGTTGTTTTTGCACGGCTCCCGTCAGGGCTTCGGCCGCCCAGGCGCCCGGTGCAAAGGCTGCGATGCTCAATAGAGCCATTAGACGCCGGATCATTGCTGAGCCTCCTTGAGAATCGCATTGTTCAAGTCGTCGAACTCGCCGTTGGCGCGTCGCACGTAGATACCGGTCAGGATAAAGGCCGAAACAATCAGCCCGACGCCGATCGGAATGCCCCAGGTTATCGAAGACTCGGGGCTGATTTTCGTGCCCAGAATATGCGGCCCGTAAGCGATCAACAGGATGAATCCGGAGTACAGCCCAAGCATGATCGCTGAAAGAATCCAGGCGAATCGTTCCCTCTTGCTAACCAGCTCCTTGAAGCGCGGGCTGTTTTGAATCGAGAGGTAAATGCTGTCGTTCATTGTTTTTATCCTCGCAGCACAGATTTAGTTGGAACGGTATCCACTCTATGCGGCTGCCGGACAGGTTCCAGACGACCTTAGTATTAGAACGACATGACTGTCTTGCCCCTACCGAAAAGCAAAAGGCCCCTTGGCAGTTAAGCCAAGGGGCCTTGTAATGCGCTGAACAGACGCTTCAGCTCAAATCATTTGGTCCAGTCGGCAACGCGATCCGGGTGTTTGGCCACCCAGTCTTTCGCTGCGGCTTCAGGCTTGGCGCCCTCTTGAATCGCCAACATGACTTCGCCGATTTCGTCTTTCGACGCCCACTGGAAGGTCTTCAGGAACTTCGCGACTTCAGGCGCTTTGGTTGCCAGCTCCTTGCTGCCGATGCTGTTCACGGTTTCAGCCGCGCCGTAAACGCCTTTCGGGTCTTCCAGGAAGCGCAGTTTCCACTTGGCGAACATCCAGTGCGGCACCCAACCGGTGACAGCAATGGATTCGTTCTTCTTCTCGGCACGGGTCAGCTCGGCGATCATGCCGGCGCCGGAACTGGCCTTGAGTTGATAGCCGGTCAGGTCGTAATCCTTGATGGCCTGCTCGGACTTGAGCATCACACCCGAACCGGCGTCGATGCCGACGATGCGATTTTTGAAGCTGTCATCGGTTTTCAGATCGGCAATAGACTTGGCCTTGACGTACTCCGGCACGATCAGACCGATTTTTGCGTCCTTGAAGTTCGGGCCGTAATCGACGACCTGATCCTTGTTCTTGGCCCAGTATTCACCGTGGGTCACGGGCAGCCACGCCGACAACATGGCGTCGAGTTTGCCGGTGGCCACGCCTTGCCACATGATTCCGGTGGCAACGGCTTGCAGCTTCACGTCATAACCGAGTTTCTGCCTGATCACTTCTGCTGCCACGTTGGTCGTGGCGACGCTGTCCGACCAGCCGTCGACATAACCGATCGTCACTGCCTTGCCTTCAGCGCTAGCCATAGTAGAGCTGATCGCCAGCACCAAAGCGGCACCTGCGCCCAAGAGTCGTCGCATCTTCATCGTTACTTCCCCGAAAGTGCTGCACTCGACGGATGCCGAGTCGCTCAACGTATTTTTATGGTGCACAGCGCCCCCATCACGCCTGACCGCAAACTCGCTCGATTATCAGTGGAGTACTGACGTGTCGATCATCAACCTGACGCCAACAGTGACCTGCTCTGTCAGCGACATCAAGGCATCGAGAAACGACATCAGAAGGCCATTAATTGCGACCGTCGCAAATGCCTCGGCCGACCCGCCCAAACTTTGCATGTCAAAATCATGCCGGCCACCAAGCGCGGGACAAATGCAGGTAACATGCGCCGCTTTGCTCCCAGACGGCCTGAACATGCCCGCGACATCACGCTTTCCTTTTTTGGCTTATCTTTTCGCTTGCCTGCTGGGGCTGTTTGCCCTCGGCGGCTTCTGGTACGGCCTCGGCAAACCGGTGATCCTGCCGGAGGTGGCCAGCGCAACGCACAAACTGCAATGCGCCTCCTACACCCCGTTCGACAAGGATCAGTCACCGTTCGATGTACCGTTCAAACTGCGACCCGAGCGCATGGACGCTGACCTCGCGCTGCTGGCGACCCGTTTCGAATGTATTCGCACCTATTCCATGACTGGCCTCCAGGATCTGCCCGAACTGGCGCGCAAGCACGGTTTGAAACTGATGATCGGCGCCTGGGTCAACAGCAACCCGGTGGACACCGCCAAGGAAGTCGATCTGCTGATCGCCTCGGCCAATGCCAACGCCGATGTGGTGACCTCGGTCATCGTCGGCAACGAAACCCTGCTGCGCAAGGAAGTCACCGGCGCGCAGCTGGCAACGTTGATCAACAAAGTCAAAAGCCAGGTCAAACAGCCGGTGACCTACGCCGACGTCTGGGAATTCTGGCTCAAACACCCCGAAGTCGCCCCGGCGGTGGACTTCCTGACCATCCATTTGTTGCCGTACTGGGAAGACGAGCCGTCGAACATCGACGCCGCGCTGCAGCATGTGGCCGAAGTGCGTCAGGTGTTCGGCAACAGGTTCGCGCCCAAGGACGTGATGATTGGTGAAACCGGTTGGCCGAGCGAAGGTCGCCAGCGCGAAACGGCGCTGCCGAGCCGGGTCAACGAAGCCAAATTCATTCGCGGTTTTGTCGCCATAGCCGAGCAGCAAGGCTGGCATTACAACCTGATCGAGGCGTTCGACCAGCCCTGGAAACGCGCCAGTGAAGGTGCTGTGGGAGGTTACTGGGGACTGTTCGACGCCGATCGCCAAGACAAAGGCGTACTCGCCGGGCCGGTCTCGAACGTGCCGTACTGGTCGCAATGGCTGGCGGTGAGCGGTTTGATCTTCATCGGTACGTTGATCCTGGGCGGTCGCGTTCGCAGCACTCGCGCAGCGTTGGTGCTGCCACTGCTCGGTGCCCTGGCGGCCTGTTCGATCGGCGCCTGGGGCGACCTGGCCCGCGTCACCACCCGGTTTGCCAGTGAATGGTTGTGGGTCGCCTTGCTGACGGGGTTGAATCTATTGGTGCTGGCCCATGCCGCACTGACCTTGAGCGCCCGCACCGGTTGGCGTGAGCGCGCCTTCAATGCACTGGAGCGTCGAGCCGGCTGGTGGCTGGCGACGGCAGGTTTTGCCGCGGCGGTGATGATGCTGGAGCTGGTGTTCGACCCGCGTTATCGCAGCTTCCCGAGCGTCGCCTTCGTCCTGCCGGCGCTGGTGTACCTGTGCCGCCCGGTCAGCGTGCCGCGTCGGGAGATCGCCCTGCTGACCTTCATTATCGGCGCCGGCATTGCGCCGCAACTGTTTCGTGAAGGCTTGCAGAACCAGCAGGCATGGGGCTGGGCGCTGGTGAGTATGTTGATGGTGGCGGCATTGTGGCGCAGCTTGCGGGTTCACAAGGGCTGATCTTCAGCGTGTTTAATGGCCTCTTCGCGGGCAAGCCTCGCTCCTACAGGGTTGTTGAACGACACTGTTCTGTAGGAGCGAGCGATGCGGCGATCCGACTTGCTCGCGAAGGCTGACTATCAGGCACTACGAGAAGCCCGAACCAGACGCAAAGCAGCAATCACCACCGCAAACACCGCCAACGTGGTGGTGTACAACGCCAGCGCTGGCAACCCGAACACCAGCGCCACCACCGCCAGCCACCACCCCGCCCGGCCCGGCAGCACAAAACCGGTCACGGCTGCCGCCACTGCAGCCCAGCCCAACACCTTGAAATGAATCATCAAGCCCAGACTCGAGCGTACCTGGCATTCCCAGCGACTGGCCTCGTCAACGCAGATGCCGACCCATTGAGCATCCTCCATGAAGCCATAACGCGCGCCATAACTGGCGGCTAGCCACAATGGCAGAAGAACGAGCAGCAGAATCACGGGCAGACGGCGGGACATGAAGCACTCCAATAAACGAAATCGGCGGCCAGCTTAATCCCCCGCCCGTGGTAAGCAACTAACATCAATTAACTTTTCATGAAATAGCGGCAACGTGTATCGTCCCGCTACCGTTGCTCCGAAATCAGGTCTGTTTGCTGCCGATGCATGGCACTTTGACCCAAATCCGATGGTCATAGCCTGCGAACTTCATTCGGCACCTTCCTCTAAGGGATCTAGTCATGCTCCGCTCCTTGCGCTGCGCCGCCCTGTTTGGCGGCTTGTTTTTAAGTGCGTCCGCACTGGCGGCCGACATTGATGCCGCCAGTTACGGCTATCCCCTGACCAACCCGTTCGAGGCGACTATCGCCACGACACCGCCGGACTTGCGTCCGGAATTGCCGCTGGACGACGACATCAATCAGTCGGATCGCAGTGTCACGATGCGCCCCGAGCGTGAGTTCAACCTGCCGGACAACTTCTGGCCAGTGAAGCAACTCACCTACCGCATCGCCACGCAAGATCAAGCCGCACCGTTGATCTTCCTGATCTCCGGTACCGGTGCACGCTACGACAGCACCCTCAATGAGTACCTGAAAAAGCTCTACTACAAGGCCGGCTATCACGTGGTGCAACTGTCGTCGCCCACCAGCTACGATTTCATGAGCGCGGCCTCGCGCTTCGCCACCCCAGGCATAACCAAGGAAGATGCCGAAGACCTGTACCGGGTGATGCAAGCCGTGCGAGCGCAAAACCCGAAACTGCCGGTCACCGATTTTTTCCTGAGCGGCTACAGCCTTGGCGCCCTGGATGCGGCCTTTGTTGCCCACCTGGATGAAACCCGTCGCAGCTTCAACTTCAAGAAAGTCTTGCTGCTCAACCCGCCGGTCAACCTTTACACCTCGGTCACCAACCTGGACAAGCTGGTACAGACAGAGGTGAAAGGCATCAACAACACCACCACTTTCTATGAACTGGTGCTGGACAAACTGACCCGCTACTTCCAGCAAAAGGGTTACATCGACCTCAACGATGCCCTGCTCTACGACTTCCAGCAGTCCAAGCAACACCTGACCAACGAGCAGATGGCGATGCTGATCGGCACTTCGTTCCGCTTCTCGGCGGCGGACATCGCCTTCACCTCGGACCTGATCAACCGTCGCGGCCTGATCACGCCACCGAAATACCCGATCACCGAAGGCACCACCCTCACACCATTCCTCAAACGCGCGCTGCAGTGCGATTTCGACTGCTACATCACCGAGCAGGTCATTCCGATGTGGCGCGCGCGCACCGACGGCGGCAGCGTGCTGCAACTGATCGATCAGGTCAGCCTGTATGCGCTCAAGGACTACCTGCACGACAGCCCGAAAATCGCCGTCATGCACAATGCCGACGATGTGATCCTCGGCCCTGGCGACCTCGGGTTTCTGCGCCGCACCTTTGGCGACCGTTTGACTGTTTATCCATTGGGCGGCCATTGCGGCAACCTCAACTATCGCGTCAACAGCGACGCCATGCTGGAGTTTTTCCGTGGCTAAATACCCCCTGCTGATTGCAGCGTTACTCTGTGCAGGCGTCGCCCAAGCCGACAACAGCAAAGCCAACGCACCTGTGGTGGTCGATAGTGACGGCTTCAAGCAACCGTTGAGCAAACTCAAATTCAACCCGGGGCTGGACCAGCGCGAGTTCGAACGCTCGACGCTCAACGCGCTGAACGTCTATGACCCGCTGGAAGAGTGGAACCGCCGCGTCTACCACTTCAACTACCGCTTCGACCAATGGGTGTTCCTGCCCGTGGTCAACGGCTATCGCTACATCACCCCAAGCTTCCTGCGCACCGGCGTCAGTAATTTCTTCAATAACGTCGGCGATGTACCGAACCTGATGAACAGCCTGCTGCAATTCAAGGGGCAGCGCTCGCTGGAAACCACCGCGCGCCTGCTGCTCAACACCACCATCGGTGTCGCCGGCCTGTGGGACCCGGCCACCGCCATGGGGCTGCCGCGTCAGAGCGAAGACTTCGGCCAGACACTGGGCTTCTACGGCGTACCGGGCGGCGCCTACTTCGTGCTGCCGATCCTCGGCCCGTCGAACCTGCGTGACACCGCGGGCCTGGCGGTCGATTACACGGCCGATTCGGCGATCAACTTCCTGAACGTTGCCGAAGTCAGCTCCAACCACCCGGAAGTCTGGGCACTGCGCAGCATCGACAAGCGCTACCAGACCAGCTTCCGCTACGGCCAGCTGAACACACCGTTCGAGTATGAAAAAGTGCGTTACGTGTATACCGAGTCGCGCAAGTTGCAGATCGCCGAGTAATTGCGTTGGCGACAAAAAAGGCCATTTGATTTGCGTCGAATGGCCTTTTTTCATGCACTGCACCCCCTACAGGCTCATGCTTTCACCGTTTTCCAAACCTTGCTGATTGCCAACACCCCCACCAACACCGCTGCCCCCGCCACAATCCCGGCGACCGCGTTGAGCAATGTCGGCACAATAAACCCGACCCCACCAGACGCTGCGGTGACTTTCTCGATCCAGTGATGAACCACCGGCACGCCATGGGTCAGAATCCCGCCGCCGACCAAAAACATCGCCGTGGTACCGATCACCGACAGGCTTTTCATCATGTACGGCGCTGCACGCAGAATCCCGCCGCCGATGCTTTTGGCTATCTGGCCGGGCTTCTGGGTCAGCCACAGACCGAGGTCGTCGAGCTTGACGATGCCGGCCACCAGGCCGTAAACGCCGATGGTCATGACGATGGCGATGCCAGAGAGCACGATCACTTGCTGGGTCAGCGCGGCGTCAGCCACGGTGCCCAGGGTGATGGCGATGATTTCCGCCGAGAGGATGAAGTCGGTACGGATCGCCCCCTTGATCTTGTCCTTTTCGAACGCCACCAGATCGACCGCCGGGTTGGCCACAGCCTCGACCAATTCTGCGTGTTCGGCCTGATCTTCAGCTTTGCTGTGCAGGAATTTGTGGGCGAGTTTTTCGAAACCTTCGAAGCACAGGTAAGCGCCACCGACCATCAACAATGGTGTGACCAGCCACGGAATGAACGCGCTGATGGCCAACGCCGACGGCACCAGGATCAGCTTGTTGAGGAACGAGCCCTTGGCCACCGCCCACACCACCGGGATTTCCCGCTCGGCACGCACGCCGGAAACCTGCTGGGCATTGAGCGCCAGATCATCGCCAAGCACGCCGGCGGTCTTCTTCGCGGCCATTTTGGTCATCAACGCCACATCATCCAGTACGGTGGCGATGTCGTCGATCAGCACCAGCAAACTGCTTCCTGCCATGAATCGGGTTTCCTTCTTGAATGAATGCTGCGCAGCATAGCGCGACCGAGGGCACACGGGGGCATTCTTGAGCGCCGCGCGAGGCCGGTGCTACCATGCGCAACCGCCAGAACAGGCAAGGAACTCCTTGGTTTATGAGCACTATCCGCGAGCGCAACAAAGAACTGATCCTGCGTGCCGCCAGCGAAGAATTTGCCGACAAGGGCTTCGCTGCGACCAAAACCAGTGACATCGCGGCCAAGGCCGGGCTACCCAAGCCTAACGTCTACTACTACTTCAAATCCAAGGAAAACCTCTACCGCGAGGTCCTGGAAAGCATCATCGAGCCGATCCTGCAGGCCTCGACGCCGTTCAACGCCGATGGCGTGCCCAGCGAAGTGCTCAGTGGCTACATCCGCTCGAAAATCCGCATCTCCCGCGACCTGCCCTTCGCCTCCAAGGTATTCGCCAGCGAAATCATGCACGGCGCCCCACACCTGAGCGCCGATCTGGTCGAGCAACTCAATGGCCAGGCCAGGCACAACATCGACTGCATCCAGACCTGGATCGACCGCGGCCAGATCGCCCCGATCGACCCCAACCACCTGATGTTCAGCATCTGGGCCGCGACCCAGACCTACGCCGACTTCGACTGGCAGATCTCGGCGGTGACCGGTAAGGCCAAGCTGGATGAGGCCGACTATGAGGCGGCGGCACAGACGATTATCCGGTTGGTGCTCAAGGGGTGTGAACCGGATCGATAGACCGAGGCGCGGCCTTCGCGAGCAAGCCCGCTCCCACAGGGATTTACTGCGTACACAAAATCTGTGAACGACAGAGATCAAGTGTGGGAGCGGGCTTGCTCGCGAAAGCGGTAGATCAGTCAATACAAAATCAACCAACCACACCCGCATCCGCCCTCAACCCCTGCCCTTCGATCGCGCGGATCGCACACTGCTCGTCAACATCTGACAAATCCCCACTGATGCCGACCGCCCCCAACACAGTCCCGTCCTGATCCCGAACCAACACGCCGCCCGGCACCGGCACGACGCTGCCCTGCCCCAGACTATTCAACGCAGCGAAGAACGCCGGGCGTTGTTGGGCGTCCTGTGCCAGCAGGCGTGAGCCCTTGCCCAGGGCGATCGCGCCCCAGGCCTTGCCGATGGCGATCTGCGGGCGCAGCAGGCTGGCGCCGTCTTCGCGTTGCAGCGTTATCAAGTGCCCGCCGGCGTCCAGCACGGCAACGGTTAATGGTGCGGCGGAAATTTCACGGCCTGCGCAGATGGCCTGAGTGGCCAGGTTAACTGCGACGTTCAAGGTTAAAGCGCTCATGGTGCCGTCCTCATTTTGTTATAGGGAAAGCCGTTGGACTGCTTTGTGTTACGCAATCCGATGCAACAAATAGAACACAATGAATTATTTTTTTGTATACAATAATTTTCGAAAAGCGCCACATGCGACGAAAAGCCACAGTTCTTTGGGCTTCCGACGAATGAACCAGCCGCTTGAGAAAATGGATTGACCTGCGCCGTCCGCCGTGAATACACTCTGCGCAAAGCCACTTGTATACAATTACAAAACGTAAGAGGCACAAAACAATGAGCAAAATGAGAGCAATCGAAGCCGCCGTTCTGGTGATGCGCCGCGAAGGGGTCGATACCGCTTTTGGCATCCCGGGCGCCGCGATCAACCCGCTGTACTCCGCCTTGCAGAAGGTCGGTGGCATCGATCACGTCCTCGCTCGCCACGTTGAAGGCGCCTCGCACATGGCCGAGGGTTACACCCGCACCAAGGCCGGCAACATCGGCGTGTGCATCGGTACATCGGGACCTGCCGGTACCGACATGGTCACCGGGCTCTACAGCGCCTCGGCCGACTCAATCCCGATCCTGTGCATCACCGGGCAAGCGCCGCGGGCCCGTATGCACAAGGAAGACTTCCAGGCCGTCGACATCACCAGCATCGTCAAGCCGGTCACCAAGTGGGCGACCACGGTTCTGGAGCCGGGCCAGGTGCCTTATGCCTTCCAGAAAGCCTTCTATGAGATGCGCTCCGGCCGCCCCGGCCCGGTGCTGATCGACCTGCCGTTCGACGTGCAGATGGCTGAAATCGAATTCGACATCGACGCCTACCAGCCGCTGCCACTGGCCAAGCCGAGCGCGACTCGCGTGCAGGTGGAAAAAGCCCTGGCCATGCTCGACCAGGCTGAACGCCCATTGCTGGTGGCCGGTGGCGGCATCATTAATGCCGACGCCAGCGACTTGCTGGTGGAGTTCGCCGAGCTGACCGGTATTCCGGTGATCCCGACCCTGATGGGCTGGGGCACCATCCCGGACGATCACCCGCTGATGGTCGGCATGGTCGGTCTGCAAACCTCGCACCGTTATGGCAACGCCACGATGCTGAAATCCGACGTGGTGCTCGGCGTCGGTAACCGTTGGGCCAACCGTCACACCGGTTCGGTCGACGTTTACACCGAAGGCCGCAAGTTCATTCACGTCGACATCGAACCGACCCAGATCGGCCGCGTGTTCACCCCGGACCTGGGCATCGTGTCCGACGCCGCTGCCGCGTTGACCGTGTTCATTGAAGTCGCTCGCGAGTGGCAAGCCGCCGGCAAGCTGAAAAACCGCAGCGCCTGGCTGCAAGACTGCCAGCAGCGCAAAGCCAGCCTGCAGCGCAAGACCCACTTCGACAACGTGCCGGTCAAGCCGCAGCGCGTTTACGAAGAGATGAACCAGGTGTTCGGCAAAGACACCTGCTACGTCAGCACCATCGGTCTGTCGCAGATTGCCGGCGCGCAGTTCCTGCACGTCTACAAACCGCGGCACTGGATCAACTGCGGCCAGGCCGGCCCGTTGGGCTGGACCATTCCGGCAGCGCTCGGCGTGGTCAAGGCCGATCCGACCCGCAAGGTGGTGGCGCTCTCGGGCGACTACGACTTCCAGTTCATGATCGAAGAACTGGCGGTGGGCGCGCAGTTCAAGCTGCCGTACATCCACGTTGTGGTGAACAACTCGTACCTGGGGCTGATCCGTCAGGCGCAGCGCGGTTTCGACATGGACTACTGCGTGCAGCTGTCCTTCGACAACCTCAACGCGCCGGAACTCAACGGTTACGGCGTCGACCACGTCGCGGTCGCCGAAGGCCTGGGCTGCAAGGCGCTGCGGGTATTCGAGCCGGCTGACATCGCCCCTGCCCTGCGCAAGGCCCAAGAGCTGATCGAAGAGTTCAAGGTGCCGGTGATCGTCGAGATCATTCTGGAGCGCGTGACCAACATTTCCATGGGCACCGAGATCAACGCCGTCAACGAATTCGAAGACCTGGCGCTGGTCGGCAACGATGCGCCAACGGCAATTTCGTTGCTCGATTAAGAATGACCTGACACCTGTGATCGTTCCCACGCTCTGCGTGGGAATGCATCCGGTGACGCTCCGCATCACAAAACGGCTGGACGCAGAGCGTCCGGGGCGGCATTCCCACGCAGAGCGTGGGAACGATCAGCCCTCACACACTTACAGGAGACCACCATGCCGCGTTTCGCAGCCAACCTGTCCATGCTGTTCACCGAGCAGGATTTTCTTGCCCGTTTCGACGCTGCCGCCAAGGCCGGCTTCAGTGGTGTCGAATACCTGTTCCCTTATGACTTCAGCTCCGCCGAAATCAAGGCCAGGCTCGATGCCAATGGCTTGACCCAAGTGCTGTTCAACCTGCCGGCCGGTGACTGGGCCAAGGGCGAGCGTGGTATTGCGTGCCTGCCGGATCGGGTCGAAGAATTCCGCGCCGGTGTCGATCTGGCCATCGCTTATGCCCAAGTGCTGGGCAACACCCAGGTCAACTGCCTGGCCGGCATTCGTCCACAAGGCGTCGACGAGGCCACCGTGGAAAAAACCTTCGTCGCCAACCTCAAGTACGCGGCCGACAAGCTGCAAGCGGCCGGCATCAAACTGGTGATGGAAGCGATCAACACCCGCGACATTCCAGGCTTTTATCTGAACAACACGGCGCAAGCCCTGTCGATTCGCGAACAGGTCGGCAGCGCCAACCTGTTCCTGCAATACGACATCTATCACATGCAGATCATGGAGGGCGACCTGGCCCGCACCATGGCCGCGCACCTGGACGAGATCAACCACATCCAGTTGGCCGACAACCCTGGGCGTAACGAGCCGGGCACCGGTGAAATCAACTACCGCTTCCTGTTCGACCACCTGGACCGCATCGGTTATCAGGGTTGGGTTGGCTGTGAATACAAGCCGCTGACCACCACCGAAGCGGGTCTGGGCTGGTTGAAAACCCATAACGCGATCTAAAGCGACGCAGAGCGTCGATGGCTGCATTCCCACGCAGAGCGTGGGAACGATCAATTTGCGAACCAGAGCAATAAAAACAAGAGGATTTTCTCATGGCTAAAATCGGATTTATCGGCACCGGCATCATGGGCCACCCAATGGCGTTGAACCTGCAGAAAGCCGGTCACAGCCTGTTCCTGTCGGCGCACCACGACCCCGCGCCTGCCGATCTGGTCGCCGCTGGCGCCATCGCGCTGGCGAACCCGAAAGAAGTCGCGCAAGAAGCCGAATTCATCATCGTCATGGTCCCGGATACTCCGCAGGTCGATGACGTGCTGTTCCGCGCCGACGGTGTTGCCGCCGGTGTGAGCAAGGGCAAAGTCGTGATCGACATGAGCTCGATCTCGCCCACCGCCACCAAAGCTTTCGCTGCCAAGATCAACGAAAAAGGCGCGCAGTATCTCGACGCACCGGTTTCCGGCGGTGAAGTCGGCGCCAAGGCCGCGACCCTGAGCATCATGGTCGGTGGCCAGGCCGATGCCTTCGAACGCGCCCTGCCGCTGTTCCAGGCCATGGGCAAGAACATCACCCTGGTCGGTGGCAACGGCGACGGGCAAACCGCGAAAGTGGCGAACCAGATCATCGTCGCCCTGAACATCCAGGCCGTGGCCGAAGCGCTGCTGTTCGCCTCGAAAAACGGTGCCGATCCGGCCAAGGTGCGTGAAGCGCTGATGGGCGGTTTCGCCTCGTCGAAGATCCTTGAAGTTCACGGCGAGCGCATGATCAAAGGCACCTTCGACCCGGGCTTCCGCATCAGCCTGCACCAGAAGGACCTGAACCTGGCCCTGGCCGGTGCCCGCGAGCTGAACATCAACCTGCCGAACACCGCCAATACCCAGCAAGTGTTCAGCACCTGCGCGGCCATCGGTGGCAGCAACTGGGACCACTCGGCGCTGATCAAGGGCCTGGAACACATGGCGAATTTTTCGATTCGCGATAAATAACACCTGCCGTACTGATCGTTCCCACGCTCTGCGTGGGAATGCATCCCGGGACGCTCCGCGTCCCTGCCGAGCGGACGCGGAGCGTCCAGTTGAGGCATTCCCACGCAGAGCGTGGGAACGATCATTAGCACCATACCCAGAACAATAAAAATTGGAGCCCGCCATGTCGGTCGATCCGCAACAATTGCTGCGCGAGCTGTTTGCCACAGCCATCGACGCGGCCCATCCGCAGCACGTCCTTGAAGCCCATTTGCCAACCGATCGCAGCGGTCGGGTAATCGTCATCGGCGCCGGTAAAGCGGCAGCGGCCATGGCCCAGGTGGTCGAGCGCTGCTGGCAGGGCGAAGTGTCCGGCCTGGTGGTGACCCGCTACGGCCACGGCGCCCCCTGCGAAAAAATCGAAGTGGTCGAAGCCGCGCATCCGGTGCCGGACGCTGCCGGTCTGGCCGTCGCGAAACGGGTACTGGAGCTGGTCAGCAACCTGAGCGAAGACGACCGCGTGATCTTCCTGCTCTCGGGTGGCGGCTCTGCCCTGCTCGCCCTGCCCGCCGCCGGCATCACCCTCGCCGACAAGCAATCGATCAACAAAGCGCTGCTCAAATCCGGCGCGACCATCGGCGAGATGAACTGCGTACGCAAACACCTCTCGGCGATCAAGGGCGGACGTTTGGGCAAAGCCTGCTGGCCGGCCACGGTTTACACCTATGCGATTTCCGATGTGCCGGGCGACCTCGCCACGGTCATTGCCTCCGGCCCCACCGTGGCCGACCCGAGCACCTCGGCTGAAGCGTTGGCGATCCTCAAGCGCTATGCCATCGACGTCCCGGCCTCGGTGCGCAACTGGTTGCAAAGCCCGGAGTCGGAGACGGTCAAACCCGGCGATCCGAGTCTGGCCCGCAGCCATTTCCAACTGATCGCCCGCCCGCAGCAATCGCTGGAAGCGGCAGCGGTGAAAGCCCGGCAGGCCGGTTTCAGTCCGTTGATTCTCGGCGACCTGGAAGGCGAGTCCCGGGACGTGGCGAAGGTCCACGCCGGCATTGCGCGGCAGATCGTCCAGCACGGCCAACCGTTGGCGGCGCCGTGTGTGATTCTGTCCGGCGGCGAAACCACCGTCACCGTGCGCGGCAATGGCCGTGGCGGGCGCAACGCCGAATTCCTGCTGAGCCTGACCGACAACCTCAAAGGTTTGCCCGGCGTCTACGCCCTGGCCGGTGACACCGACGGCATCGACGGTTCCGAAGACAATGCCGGCGCGATCATGGCTCCGGACAGCTACGCCCGCGCCACCGCCCTCGGCCTGAGCGCCAGCGATGAACTCGATAACAACAATGGCTACGGCTACTTCGCAGCGCTCGACGCACTGATCGTCACCGAGCCGACCCGCACCAACGTCAACGACTTGCGCGCCATCCTGATTCTCGAGAGCCCTAAACATGACGCCTGACAAGAAGGTCAAAATCCTCGCCACCCTCGGTCCGGCCACCGACGGGATCGACGACATCCGTGAGCTGGTGCGGGCCGGGGTCAATATCTTTCGCCTGAACTTCAGCCACGGCGATCACGCCGACCACGCGCAGCGCTATCAGTGGATTCGTGAAGTCGAGCGCCAGCTGAATTATCCGCTGGGGATTCTGATGGACCTGCAAGGTCCGAAACTGCGGGTCGGCCAATTCGCCCAAGGCAAAGTGCAGCTGCATCGCGGCCAGGCATTGCGCCTGGATCTGGATGCAACGCCGGGGGATCAACGCCGGGTCAACCTGCCCCACCCGGAAATCATCGCCGCCCTGGAGCCCGGCATGGACCTGCTGCTGGACGACGGCAAGTTGCGCCTGCGGGTGGTGACCAAGTACACCGACGCCATCGACACCACGGTACTCAACGGCGGCGAACTGTCGGATCGCAAAGGCGTCAATGTGCCGCAAGCGGTGCTCGACCTGAGCCCGCTGACCGCCAAGGATCGTCGCGACTTGAGCTTCGGCCTGGAGCTGGGTGTGGACTGGGTCGCGCTGTCGTTCGTGCAACGCCCGCAAGACATCCGCGAAGCCCGCGCGCTGATCGGCGACAAGGCATTCTTGATGGCCAAGATCGAGAAGCCATCGGCCGTGACGCAACTGCGGGAAATCGCTGAATTGAGCGATGCGATCATGGTCGCTCGCGGTGATCTGGGCGTGGAAGTGCCGGCCGAGAGCGTGCCGCAGATTCAGAAAAACATCATCAGCACCTGCCGCCAACTCGGCAAACCGGTGGTGGTGGCGACGCAGATGCTGGAGTCGATGCGTTTCTCCCCGGCCCCGACCCGCGCCGAAGTCACCGACGTCGCCAACGCGGTGGCCGAAGGCGCGGACGCGGTGATGCTGTCGGCGGAAACCGCGTCCGGCGAATACCCGCTGGAAGCCGTGCAGATGATGAGCAAGATCATTCGTCAGGTGGAAAACGGCCCGGATTATCAGACCCAACTGGACGTGAGCCGACCGAAAGCCGAGGCCACGGTGTCGGACGCGATCAGCTGCGCGATCCGCCGCATCAGCAACGTGCTGCCGGTGGCGGTGTTGGTGAACTACAGCGAGTCTGGCACCTCGAGCCTGCGGGCGGCGCGGGAACGGCCCACGGTGCCGATCCTCAACCTGACGCCGAACCTGCAAACCGCACGGCGTTTGACGGTGGCGTGGGGCGTGCACTCGGTGGTCAACGACCGGCTGCGGCAGGTGGATGAAGTGTGCTCGACGGCGCTGGAAATCGCCCAGGCACAGGGGATGGCTCAGCGCGGCGATACGTTGCTGATTACCGCGGGGGTGCCGTTTGGGCAGCCGGGGTCGACCAATTCGTTGCGCATCGAGACATTAATCTAACCCCCTCACCATGATCGTTCCCACGCGCAGCAAAGGAATGCAGCCCGGGACGCTCCGCGCCCCAAGAGCAGACGCAGAGCGTCCATTGAGGCTGATCGTTCCCACGCTCTGCGTGGTAATGCCTCTAGGGACGCGGAGCGTCACGACCTGCATTCCCACGCAGAGCGTGGGAACGATCTGTACCGACTGCCCCATCATGCCTGCCAACCACTTCAACACCCACTGCCCCGATTGGGCGACCGCCCTGCTCAACGGCTTCAGCCAGATCTTTCTCCAGCGCCATCCGCTGTGCGGTCTGTTGTGTCTATCAGCGATTCTGTTCACCGCGCCCGCTCTACTCGGCGGCGCGCTGCTGGGCGGTGTCGCCGGGCTGCTCACCGCGCAACGTCGCGGGTATGCCAAGGCGGATCGCCAGGCCGGGCTGTTCAGTTACAACGGTATTTTGCTTGGCCTGCTGCTGAGCCTGTATTTCCCATGGTCAACACTGTTGCCACCGCTGATCATCGCCTGCGGCGGCCTGAGTGCGATGCTCACCCAGCAATGGCTCAAAGGCGCCGGCGATCATCAATATTTACCGGTCTATACCGCACCTTTCGTTGGGTTGAGTTGGTTGCTGCTCGGCTTTGCCGCGCCACCGCAACCCGTTCCGCCGATTGAACTGAACACCCTCAACCTACTCGCCGCCGAACTGAAAGGCCTGGGGCAAGTCATGTTTCTCGGCCATCCCCTGGCCGGTGCGTTGATTGCCGCCGGGTTGCTGATTGCCGACCGCCGCGCCTTTCTGTGGGCGCTGCTCGGCGCCGCCGCCGGCCTGGGCTTCGCCTTGCTGCATCACGGCACCTCGAGCGCCTTGCAGGGTTTGAGCAGCTACAACCCGCTGCTCGCCGCCCTCGCCTTCAGCTCGCAACGCCGCCAACCGTGGCTGCCGCTATCTGGCATTCTGCTCGCGGTATTGCTCACGCCGGGTTTCGCCGCACTGGGGCTGACAGCACTGACGGCGCCCTTCATCCTTGCCTGCTGGCTGATTCGCGCAGGCACTCAGGTGCTGCGTCAGGCTGCCGTGGACAGCGCGCCTTGCGCTACCGGGGAAAATCGACCTAGGCTGCGCTGATTCCCGGTTCAGGCGTTTTTCATCTGTTCAAGAATCTGGAATAAGCAAAGAGCTTTTTAATCTTTAAACGACTATGCGAGCCCGGCTATAGTCGCCGGCAAATTGCCAACACTTTCCATCGAGCCTGTTTGATAAAACAAGGAATGCGCAGTGAAAAAACTCTTTGGCGCCTCACTTCTGGCCGCTGGCCTGGCCTTGAGCAGCATGGTTCAGGCCGCACCGATCCTGCTTAACGTTTCCTACGACGTGATGCGAGATTTCTACAAGGACTACAACGCTGCGTTCCAGAAACACTGGCAAGCCGAGCACAACGAAAACATCACGCTGCAGATGTCCTTCGGCGGTTCCAGCAAACAGGCCCGTTCCGTGATCGATGGCCTGCCGGCTGACGTCATCACCATGAACATGGCCACCGACATCAACGCCCTGGCAGACAACGGCAAACTGGTCCCGGACAACTGGGTCACGCGCCTGCCGAACAACAGCGCGCCGTTTACCTCGGCCACCGTATTCATCGTCCGCAAAGGCAACCCGAAAGCCCTGAAAGACTGGCCGGACCTGCTCAAGGACGGCGTGCAAGTGATCGTTCCCAACCCGAAAACCTCGGGCAACGGCCGCTACACCTACCTCTCGGCCTGGGGCTATGTGCTGAAAAACGGTGGTGACGAGAACAAAGCAAAAGCCTTCGTCGGCAAACTGTTCAAACAAGCCCCCGTGTTGGATACCGGTGGCCGTGCAGCGACCACCACGTTCATGACCAACCAGATTGGCGACGTGCTGGTAACCTTCGAAAACGAAGCGGAAATGATTGCCCGCGAGTTTGGTCGTGATCAGTTTGAAGTGATCTACCCGAGCGTTTCTGCCGAGGCCGAGCCGCCGGTGTCGGTCGTCGACAAGACCGTCGACAAAAAAGGCACCCGCGCTGCTGCCGAAGAGTATCTGAAGTACCTGTGGTCGCCGGAAGGTCAGGAGATTGCCGCTGCCAATTACCTGCGTCCGCGTGATCCGGCGGTGTTGGCCAAGTACACCGATCGCTTCCCGAAAGTGGATTTCCTGTCGGTGGAAAAGACCTTTGGCGACTGGCGCACCGTGCAGAAGACCCACTTCAATGATGGTGGGGTTTTCGATCAGGTTTACAGCGGTCAGTAATTCCTGAGTTCAATGAAAAAGGCGACCTGTGAAGGTCGCTTTTTTTTGTTCATTCCGCAAAGCAATGATTACTATCACTCCAAACCCGCTTCCGCCGCTCTAGCCTGCCGATTAGCCTTTGCGCACTTCTTTCTGCTCAGCGAGCCACGTTATGAATCCAGCGACTCAGGTGCCCCACGGTGCCGCGACAATGACCCGCGCAATGGTGCTGCTCTTCGCCTTCTGTTGTGGCGCGATCGTCGCCAACATCTACTACGCCCAGCCGATCATCGGCCTGATCGCGCCGGACATCGGCCTGACCGACACCATGGCCAGCCTGATCGTTTCGCTGACGCAGATTGGTTATGCGCTGGGCCTGTTCTTCCTGGTACCGCTGGGGGACCTGCTGGAAAACCGCCGCTTGATGATCACCACCACCGTGGTGGCGATTGCCAGTCTGTTGGGTGCGGCGTTCACCGATCAACCGAACGTTTTCCTGCTGATCTCGTTGCTGGTGGGTTTCAGCTCGGTGTCGGTGCAGATCCTGATTCCGCTGGCCGCCCACCTGACGCCGGAAGCGTCACGCGGCCGCGTGGTTGGCGGCATCATGGGTGGTCTGTTGTTGGGGATTCTGCTGGCTCGGCCGGTGTCCAGCGTAGTGGCCGACCACTTCGGCTGGCGCGCGATGTTCGTCATCGCCGCAGTGTTGATGGCGGCGATCAGCATCGTCCTGGCCCTGACGGTGCCCAAGCGCCAGCCTGATCACAGCGCCTCTTATGGCCAGTTGCTGGGCTCGCTCTGGACGCTGTTGCGTCAGCAACCGGTATTGCGCCAACGGGCCTTTTATCAGGGCTGCATGTTCGCCACGTTCAGCCTGTTCTGGACCGCCGTACCGCTGGAACTGGCACGAAATCATGGCCTGTCGCAAACCCAAATCGCGATCTTCGCCCTGGTCGGTGCCATTGGCGCGATTGCCGCGCCCATCGCCGGTCGACTGGCCGATGCCGGCCATACCCGCATCGCCTCGCTGCTGGCCATGCTGTTCGCCAGCCTGAGCTTCCTGCCGGCCTTCATCCACCCGGCCTACAGCGTCATCGGCCTGGCCGTGACGGGCGTGGTGCTGGATTTCTGTGTGCAAATGAACATGGTCCTCGGCCAGCGCGCGGTCTACACCCTCGACGCCAAGAGCCGCGGCCGTCTGAATGCGCTGTACATGACCAGCATCTTCATCGGCGGTGCATTCGGTTCATCGGTGGCCAGTGCGGTGTACGAACATGGCGGCTGGTTGTGGATCGTGATTGTCGGCAGTGCGTTTGCGTTGCTGGCGTTGTTGCGGTTTTTGAGTGTTTCAGAGAAGCCTGCATTGGTAGCGGCTTAAAGACCTAAAAGCTTCGCGGGCAAGCCTCGCTCCTACGGGTCTTACGCAAACCCTGAGCGAGGCTTGCCCGCGAAGGCGATGTAACTGACTCAATGCCGAACCAGCTTCTCCATCGCCGCATCCGCGAGAAAGGAGGAGCGGCTTTTGACATTGTGCTCTCGCACATAACGGTCAATGCGCTGAATCACGTAGCCAGGCAGCGTCACGTTGACCTTCTCGGTCTTGCCCAGATACGGCGAGATGTCCAGCTCCAGCATCCCCCAACCCATGTCGGCAAATTCCGGATTCTCGCGGTGCGCGGCCGCAGAGGTCGGCATCGGAATTGACTCCCCGTCCGCCGTGATCTGCTGCAGCATGATGTGGGCAATCTCGACTGCCGCGTTGTAAGCGTCTTCAAACGTATCCCCGGCCGTAACGGCACCAGGAATATCGGGGATCTGAATACCGATGGCGGTGTTCTCGTCGCCCCACTCGATACAGATTGGGTATTGCATTATGGATCTCCTGCCAAACTGGCTCCCGGGCAACAAAGACCGGCTCGCCTCCTGATGCTTTTGACCGTCCCGATCGGCAAATCCTTCTTCGGATGAGGGACGGGTATCGTGTAAGGGTTGTAACGGTGAGTGAAGATGTGATGACTGCCGGTGACCCGGTCCAGTGTCCAGCCTGCCTCTATCAGTTCCTTGATCAATAACCTGCTCTGCACCCCCGGCCTCCTTGCTCCGGCCCAACAAAAATAACCCCAGGGTTATTTTTACTCGAGCACAAAAATCCGCATGGCGACGCTCGGTTGTTTTACAAGGTATTGATTTGATCGGGTTACACGCGCGAGCATCGTCGTAGGCGATTCAAGGAGCTGGCGGAGCCTGCGATCTTGTCAAACCCCAAAAAGCAAAACGGCGATCCTCAGATCGCCGTTTCCATTCACTGCCCGAATTGTCTGCCCAACCCACCCGGCACACCATGGATGTCGGTCTCTTCCCACGGCCCGTTCGGGCTGATCGAGCGGCTCCAGCCGTTGTTCCAGCGGTAGTAGGTGCGCTGGCGGTAGAAGGTGTTGGTCTGGTTGTCGAGAACGTAAACGCCGAGTTTCGCGTCCCAATGGCTGTTGCCACCCGGTGGCGGGGCGAAGCTGGCGGAGGTGCGTGGGATCGGTTTGGACGGTTTGACCGGCGTGCTTGGTTTACTCGGCATTGTCGACGGAGCCGGTTTGGTGCTCGGCTGCGAGGGCGGAATCGGCGGCAGCCGTTCGGGTTCGTACTCCTGGACCGCACAGCCGCTTAGCCCCAAAACCAAACTAAGGAGAGTGATACGAGCAATGGCGGTCATGGTGGCGTTTCCTGTTATTTATCCGGGCTGTCGATGGTCAGTTTTTGTGGCGCGGTGGTGCTGGTGGCCAGGGGTTGGCTGCGACCGATCCATTCGCCGGCAGTCGGTTGGCCGGCGCGGGAGATACGCGCAACCAGTTGGACTTCAGGGAAGTTCGACAGTTTCAACTGCGGCATCATTGCGTCGGCATCGCCCAGCTCGACGGTTGCCGGCAAGTCGGCGACGGTCAGACGCTTGGCGGCCAGCGGTGCGGGCGGGCCGGAGATGGCGCGGGCGAAGATGAACACGCTGTCGCCGGGCTGGACCTTGGCTTTCAGGTCCGGCGCCAGATCGACGCGCACCTTGAGCGCTGCAACAGCCTTCGCAGCTGGAGCTTCGGCCACCTTGCCACCACTGGCTTCAAGCTTCTCGGCGGCCTTGGCGATGCCGCCTTGCAGCGCGACACGGGATGGGTCTTCCGGCGGCAGTTGCACCAGCAGGCGATTCCAGTAGTCGATGGCGTCCTGGTAACGCTCACCTTCGAAGGCAGCGATGCCCAGCAGGCCGAGGCTGGTGACTTCCTTTGGATCGGTTTTCAGCGCTTCGTCGGTCAAGGCCTGGACCTTGTCCGACCATTTCTTGCCGTCGGCGAAGTACTGCGCCTGAGCCCACTGCCCGAGCAGTTCCGGCTGGCGACCGGCCAGGCTCACGGTGCGTTCGAAGATCTTCGCCGCATCGGCCGGGCGGTCCTGAGCCATGTAAGTACGGCCGAGGAAGTACAAACCTTCGGCCGAGTCAGGTTGGGCCGCGACCGCACGCTCCAGGCGACGGGTCATGTCCTCCATCGACTGCGGCGCCTGGGCGAACTCGCGGGTCAGCTCGACTTTGTCGCTGGCGCCGAAATGCAGGTACAGCCCAAGGCCCAGCACGGGCACCAGAATCGCCGCCAGCAATGGCAATGGCTTGCCCAGACGCGACACCCGCGGCGCCTCGACGCCCTCGGTGTCGGCGAGCAGTTCACGGGCTGCTTCGGCGCGGCCGGCGTCCATCTGCTCGGCGTTGAGCACGCCTTCTTCCTGCTGAGCCTGCAACTCAGCCACGCGCTCCTGGTACAGCGCGACGTTCAGCGCCGTACGGTCCTCTTCAAGCTGGGCGCGACGACCGCGCAGAACCGGGATCAACAGAAAACTCAGGGCAACCAGAAGCAGCAGGCCTGCAGCGAGCCAGAAATCAATCATGCTTGGTTTTATCCAACAGGTGGTCGAGGCGCTCGCGCTCATCAGAGGAAAGCGTGTCCGGGCTGTCAGTGCGTTGCACGCGACGACGGCGGACAATCACGGCGATGATTACAACACCGCCCAGCAGCAGGCCGGCGGGGCCGAACCAGAGCAATGCGGTCTTGGCATTCAGAGCAGGTTTGTAGCGGACGAAATCACCGTAGCGGTCGACCATGAAGTCGATGATCTGCTGGTTGTCCTTGCCCTCGCCGAGCATGCGGAAAATCTCTTTGCGCAGGTCGGCGGCGATCGGTGCGTTGGAATCGGCAATATCCTGATTCTGGCACTTGGGGCAACGCAGCTCTTTGGTCAGCTCACGAAAACGCTCGCGATCGCCCTCTTTGGCGAACTCATAAGTATCGATGGCGGCGTGGGCCACGCCGGCCATGCTCAACCCCAGAACAGCGGCGGCAATCCAGCGCTTCATGGCTTGGCCTCGTCGACCAGCGCCTGATACTTGGCCGCCAGTTTTTCGCGCCAGACTTGCTCGTCGATCACCCCGACGAATTTGTCGCGGATGATGCCCTTGGCGTCGATGAAGAAGGTCTCCGGCGCGCCGTAAACACCGAGGTTCAGGCCCAAGGTGCCGGCATCGTCACGGATGTCCAGTTGATACGGGTTGTGGAACTCGGCCAGCCACTTCAAGGCATCGGCATTGACGTCCTTGTAGTTGACGCCGTAGATCACCACGCCCTTCTCGGCCAGTTTGTTCAACACCGGGTGCTCGACCCGGCAGGAAATGCACCAGGTGCCCCACACGTTGACCAGCGCCGGCTTACCCAGAAGGTCCGCTTTGGTCAAGGTTTTGTCGCCCTGCACCGAGGGCAGGGAAAACTCCGGGAAGGGTTTGTCGATCATCGCCGAGGGCAACTCGGCCGGGTTCAGGTACAGCCCCCGATACAGAAAAACAGCAACCACCAGAAAAATCGCCAGCGGCAACAGCATCAACCAACGTCTCATGCGGTGGCTCCCGTCATGCCGAGCGCTTCACGCACGCGGCTTTTCACCTTGACCCGATAACGACGATCCAGCGCCGCCAGCAATCCGCCTGCCCCCGTGAGCAGCCCGCCAAACCAGATCCAGCGCACGAACGGCTTGACGTGCACCCGGACCGCCCAGGCACCTTCGCCCAACGGTTCGCCCAGCGCGACGTAAAGGTCACGGGTGAAACCGGCGTCGATTCCGGCCTCGGTCATCACCGAGTTCTGCACGGTGTAGAGGCGTTTTTCCGGGTGCAGTACGCTGATTTCCTTACCGTCGCGGATCACCCGCACGGTGCCCTTGTCGGACGTGAAGTTCGGCCCTTCGAAGTGCTTGGCGCCTTCGAACACGAACTGGTAACCGGCCAGGCTCATGGACTCGCCCGGTACCAGGCGCAGATCGCGCTCGGCACTGTTCTGGCTCGACAACACGACACCCAGCGCGCACACGGCAATGCCCAAATGCGCGAGTTGCATGCCCCAATAGCTGCGGGTCAGGGTCGGCAGGCCTTTGATCAAGCCTTTGTGGCGAGTCTTGTCGAAAATGTCCCGCACGCCGGCCAGCAATACCCAGGCCGCCAGCATGAATGTCGCCAGCACCGCCCAGTTGAAATCGCCGTAAGCAATACCCGCCACGACGGCCAGCGCGGCGCTGCCGAGCAACACCGGGGTCAGCATGCTCATCAGCCATTTGACCGGGGTGTCTTTCCAGCGCACCACCACGCCGACCGCCATCACCACCATCAGGATCGCCATCAATGGAATGAACAGCGCATTGAAGTACGGCGGGCCGACCGACAGCTTGGCGCCGGTCATCGCATCGAGAATCAGCGGGTACAAGGTGCCCAGCAGAATCATCGAAGCAGCCACCACCAGCACCAGGTTATTACCCAGCAGCAGGGTTTCCCGGGACCAGAGGTTGAAGCCAACATGGCTCTTGACCACTGGCGCGCGCAGGGCGAACAGCGTCAGCGAACCGCCGACCACAAACAGCAGGAAGATCAGGATGAACACGCCGCGCTCAGGGTCGGACGCAAAGGCGTGAACCGAGGTCAGCACGCCGGAACGCACCAGGAAGGTTCCCAGCAGGCTCAACGAGAACGCGGCGATGGCCAGCAACACGGTCCAGCTCTTGAACACGCCACGTTTTTCCGTGACCGCCAACGAGTGAATCAGCGCCGTGCCCACCAGCCAAGGCATGAAGGATGCGTTTTCCACCGGGTCCCAGAACCACCAGCCGCCCCAGCCGAGTTCGTAGTAGGCCCACCAGGAGCCCAGCGTGATACCGATACCGAGGAACGCCCAGGCCACGATGGTCCACGGGCGGGACCAGCGTGCCCACGCTGCATCGAGACGACCGCCCAACAGCGCGGCGATGGCGAAGGCAAACGCCACGGAGAAACCGACGTAACCCATGTACAGCATCGGCGGGTGAACGATCAGGCCGATGTCTTGCAGCAACGGGTTGAGGTCGCGCCCGTCCGCCGGCATCTGCGGCAGGATCCGGGCGAACGGGTTGGACGTCATGATCAGGAACAGCAGAAAACCGGTGCTGATCATGCCCATCACCGCCAGCACCCGGGCCAGCATCACTTGCGGCAACTGTCGGGAGAACACCGACACCGCGAAGGTCCAGCCGCCGAGGATCAACGCCCACAGCAGCAACGAGCCTTCGTGAGCACCCCACACGGCGCTGAATTTGTAGTACCACGGCAAGGCGCTGTTGGAGTTGCTGGCCACATAGGCGACGGAGAAGTCGTCCACCATGAACGCATACGTCAGGCAACCGAAGGCGAACAGCAAAAACGCGAACTGCCCCCACGCGGCCGGCTGGGCCAGGCTCATCCACAAACGGTCGCCACGCCAGGCACCGAGCAACGGCACCACGGCCTGCACCAGCGCAAAACACAGCGCCAGGATCATGGCCAGATGGCCGAGTTCGGGGATAAACAGCCCTGAACTAAAAAGTGCAGAAGTCATCGGTTAACCCTCTTTCGCCGGAACAGGTGCCGACTGACCACTGTCCTTCAACGCCTTGGTCACTTCCGGCGGCATGTACTTCTCGTCGTGCTTGGCCAGCACTTCGTCGGCCACCACCACGCCATCAGCGTTGAGCTTGCCGAGGGCAACGATGCCCTGCCCTTCGCGGAACAGGTCCGGCAGGATGCCGCGGTAGCTGATGGTCACGGACTTGTTGAAGTCGGTGACGATGAATTTCACGTCCAGGGAATCGCCGGAACGTTGCAGCGACCCTTTCTCGACCATGCCGCCGGCGCGGATGCGCGTGTCTTGCGGGGCTTCGCCGTTGGCGATCTGGGTCGGGGTGTAAAACAGATTGATGTTCTGCTGCAGGGCGCTCAGGGCCAGGCCGACGGCAGCGCCGATACCGACCAGAATCGCGAGAATGATGACAAGACGCTTTTTACGCAGCGGATTCACTGGCCGTTCTCCCGGCGCAAACGACGCGCCTCTTGTTGCAGATACCGCTTGCGGGCCAGGATCGGCGCCGCCACGTTGAGGGCCAGCACCGCCAGGCAAATGCCATAGGCTGACCAGACATACAGGCCGTGATGGCCCATGGCGAGAAAGTCGCCGAATGAAGCGAAACTCATCGAGCGGCCTCCAGGCTGTTCTGCACTTCGGTTTTCACCCAGCTCGCCCGGGCTTCGCGCTTGAGCACTTCAAGGCGCATGCGCAGCAACAGCACTGCACCGAAGAAACAGTAGAAACCCAGCACCGTCAGCAGCAGTGGCAGCCACATCTCGACGGGCATTGCCGGTTTTTCGGTGAGGGTGAAGGTCGCGCCCTGGTGCAGGGTGTTCCACCACTCCACCGAGTATTTGATGATCGGGATGTTGATCACGCCGACGATCGCCAGCACCGCACAGGCCTTGGCCGCGCTGTCACGATTGCTGATGGCGTTGCCCAGCGCAATAAGACCGAAGTACAGAAACAGCAGAATCAGCATGGACGTTAGTCGCGCATCCCAGACCCACCACGAGCCCCAGGTCGGTTTGCCCCAGATCGCGCCAGTGACCAGCGCCACGGCGGTCATCCAGGCACCGATGGGGGCGGCGCATTGCAGGGCGACGTCGGCCAGTTTCATTTTCCACACCAGCCCGACAATGCCGCACACGGCCAGCATCACATAGATGGACTGCGCCAGCATGGCGGCGGGCACATGGATGTAGATGATGCGAAAGCTGTTGCCTTGCTGGTAATCCGGCGGCGCGAAGGCCAGGCCCCAGACCACGCCGATACTGATCAGCAGCAACGCCCCGACGCTCAGCCATGGCAGCCATTTGCCGCTGATGCCGTAAAACCATTTGGGCGAGCCGAGCTTATGAAACCAGGTCCAGTTCATTGCTGTTTCCATCACGGGTGCTGCTCGTTATAACGAGCTAGCAAGGGTCTGCTTTTCTTAAAAGAAGTGGTTAATAAATAACCAGACCTCATTATTATTCGCCGACGCTGATCTTCAGGCCAGCAGCTATTGCAAAAGGTGTCAGGGTTATCGCCAGGGCGGTCAGGCTACCAAGCCACAAGAGATAACCGGTCGCCGGCATGCCCTGCAAGGCCGCCTGCAAGGCGCCACTGCCCAGGATCAACACCGGGATGTACAGCGGCAGAATCAGCAGCGCCAGCAACAGGCCACCACGCTTCAATCCTACCGTCAGCGCCGCGCCCACCGCACCGAGCAGGCTCAATACCGGTGTACCGAGCATTAAAGAAAGCAGCAACACCGGCAGACAGGCGGCAGGCAAACCGAGCATCAATGCCAGCAACGGCGCGAGCAACACCAGTGCCAGGCCGGAAAAGGCCCAGTGTGCCAGCACCTTGGCCAGCACCAGAAGAGGCAGAGGGTGCGACGAAAGGACCCACTGCTCAAGGGATCCGTCTTCGAAATCACTGCGGAAGAGCCCGTCCAGCGAGAGCAAAACCGATAAAAGCGCCGCCACCCAGACCAGCCCCGGAGACAAGGTTTGCAACAATTGAGTCTCGGGACCGACCGCCAATGGGAACAGGGAGACGACGATGGCGAAGAACACCAACGGGTTCGCCAATTCGGCGGGACGGCGGAACAGCAAACGTGCCTCGCGGGCGACCAACAGGCCGAAAACACTCATACGGCCCAGTTCCCCAGATCAATGTCGCGATAGCCGGCCGGCATCCGGGTCAGCGTGTGGTGAGTGGTCAACACCACCATGCCGCCCCGCTCACAGTGCGCAGCCAGGTGTTCTTCGAGTTGCGCCACGCCTTGTTTGTCGAGCGCGGTGAACGGCTCGTCGAGGATCCACAACGGCGGGCTGTCCAGGTACAACCGCGCCAATGCCACGCGACGTTGCTGGCCGGCAGACAGGGTATGGCAAGGAACATCCTCGAAACCGCGCAGCCCCACCGCCGCCAGCGCTTGCCAGATCGCCTCATGGGAGGCCGGTTGATGCAAGGCGCAGAGCCAACTGAGGTTTTCTTCGGGGGTCAGCAGGTCCTTGATCCCGGCGGCATGGCCGATCCACAACAGGTTGCGCGCCAGTTCGCTGCGTTGCTCGTTCAGTGGCTGGCCGTTGAGCAACACTTGACCGGCGGTCGGGTGCATCAGACCGCAGAGCAGACGTAACAGGCTGGTCTTGCCACTGCCGTTGGGGCCGCTGATCTGCAACATTTCGCCACTGGCCAGTCGCAATTCGAGATTTTCGAAGAGCAGCCGAAGGTCTCGCTCACAGGCAAGGGCAACGGTTTGCAGGACAGGACTGGTCAAGGGTTCACGGGCCTTATACGGTTCAAGTCGGCTCTGGCGCGGCCGTTAAAGAGAGGCAGCATAGATGCTATGACGGCTTGTTCTAGAGAGCTGCGTCAATCAATTGCAATGTTTTCGCCACTCAGCGAAAGACGGGCGGCATTATACATGCCGCATCCTACTCTCAAGAGTGCAATTTCCTCAGGTTGTGTCCGCGTATGACAGGCGAAATGAACATCCTCCCGCTCCCGCCAACCACCCCGGCGACTTCGCGTCCATTGGTGGTGAGCGGCGAGCTGCTCAAGCTGCTGACGCCGATGGAGGGTCTGATCAGCACCGGCCAGACCGCCAAGGCCGAAGTGCTGTCGCTCAAGCAGGCGGATCAGACCTTTGAACTGTTGCTCAAGGTCACCCTCGACAGCGGCCGCCAGACCACGGTCCAGGCCACCAGCACTCAGCCACTGCCCCAGGGCACCAGCCTGGCGATCACCCAGCCATCGGCGGGCAATCTGGCGGTCACGGTGCAACAGGCCATCGCCTCCAGTGTCGCCACCCTCACCCGCATCGACACCGCGCAACTGCCGGTCGGCACCTTGCTGCAAGGCAAAGTGCTGACCTCTCAGGTGATGCCACAGGTGCCGGGCCAGCCGACGGTGTTTCGCTCGATGGTGAGCCTGCTCAACACCGCATTGAGCGGCAGCACGTTGAGTATCGACAGCCCGACGCCGCTGCGCATCGGCACCTTGTTGAGCGCCTTGGTGCAGGACACCCAGACCCTGAAATTCGTGCCATTGAGCAGCCGTCAGGAACAATTGGCGGTGACGCAACAATTGGTCAGCCAACAAAGTCGCCAGGGTTCTCTGGACGGTTTGCTCAAAGCCCTGCAAAACCTGCCGCCATCGGATCAGACCTCCACCGACCTGCGCGCCGCCGTGGACAAACTGCTCGCCGGCCTGCCCGACGTCCAGCAACTGAGTACGCCCAAAGGCCTGGCCCAGGCGCTGGCCAGCAGTGGCCTGTTCCTCGAAGCGAAACTGCTGACCGGGCAAAACCCGACGCTGACGCCGGACATGAAAGGCGACCTGCTCAAGCTGATCGCCCAACTGACGCCGGGCCTGCCGGCCAACACCAATCTCCATGCGATCATTGTCGCCAACACCCTGGTCCAGGCCATGCCGAGTTTCGTGCGCAATGCTCTCGGCATGCTCGGACAGGTCAGCGCGAAACCGCTACCGACCAGTTTTCCGCTGCCCGAACGCCTGTTGCAAAGTCAGGACGGTGAAAACGATCTGGAGCATTTGCTGCGTCTGGCAGCGGCAGCCGTTTCGCGCCTGCAAAGCCATCAACTGTCGAGCCTGGAACAGACCGGCGTCACCGACGATGGCCGGCTGCTCAGTACCTGGCAGCTGGAAATCCCCATGCGCAACCTGCAGGACATCGTGCCGTTGCAGATCAAATTCCAGCGCGAAGAAGCGCCCGAGAAAGAGCAACCGCACGAACGCCGCGACGAACGCGAACCAAAACAACAATTGTGGCGAGTCGACCTGGCGTTCGACATGGAACCGCTGGGGCCATTACAGATTCAGGCCCAACTGATCAAAGGCAGTCTCTCCAGTCAGCTATGGGCCGAACGGCCATACACCGCCAGCCTGATCGAAAGTAATCTGGCCGCGCTGCGCGAACGCTTGCTGGCGTCAGGCCTGAACGTCGGCGATCTGGATTGCCATCTCGGCACACCGCCACAGGGCCCTCAAACCCGCCTCGAACAACGCTGGGTCGACGAAACCGCATGAGCGAATCCACCACACACCGCCAGGCCATCGCCCTCAAATACGACGGCAGCCACGCCCCTACCCTCACGGCCAAGGGTGACGAAGAACTGGCCGAAGAAATTCTGCGAATTGCCCGCGACTATGAAGTGCCGATCTACGAAAATGCCGAACTGGTGAAACTGCTGGCGCGGATGGAGTTGGGGGAGAGTATTCCCGAAGAGTTGTATCGCACGATTGCCGAGATCATTGCGTTTGCGTGGAACCTGAAGGGCAAGTTTCCCGAGGGGCATGATCCGCAGGCGCCGATGCTGGAGAAGGACGTCACCGAGCGCGGGGATGATTTCTGAGGTTACTGATCGTTTGATCGTTCCCACGCTCCGCGTGGGAATGCAGCCCGTGACGCTCCGCGTCACATTCAACAACGGAACGCGGAGCGTCCCAAGAGGCATTCCCACGCAGAGCGTGGGAATGATCCTGGCAGGCGTTAGTTTCTGTGCAACTTGCTCATCAACTCCGCCTCAGCCTGGGTCAACCCGCAAGACTGAGTCAGTTCATCGACACTGGCCCCCATCCCCACCAGGCGCGCGGCCTGGGCGAATGAAAGGCTCGACGGATCACGCTGTTCCAACTGCGCCAGTTTGTCCGGCAACGGGCCGATGACCGCGCGCAGTTCGTGCAGGTCTTCGCCCATGCGCACGTTGCCGTTCAGGTAGTCCTCGACCCGTTTGGCCAGGTCTTTGATACGCTGATCGCGCAGCGCATCGCCCTGGGCCTGTTGTGCGGCGATCTGCCTTTGAGCGCGGATGTACGCCAGGAGCATCGCCAGCGTGCCTGCCCACAAGACGAACAGGACAATCACAGCCACCTCAAGAATCAATCAGATACTCTCCAGTTCCGACCATTCTTCTTCGCTCATCATCTTGTCCAGCTCGACCAGGATCAGCAGTTCATTGTTCTTGTTGCACACGCCTTGAATGAACTTGGCGGACTCTTCGTTACCGACGTTCGGCGCGGTCTCGATTTCCGACTGACGCAGGTAAACCACTTCAGCCACGCTGTCGACCATGATCCCGACCACTTGCTTGTCGGCTTCGATGATGACGATACGGGTGTTGTCGCTGACATCGACCGTACCGAGGCCGAAACGCTGGCGGGTGTCGATCACGGTGACCACGTTGCCGCGCAGGTTGATGATGCCCAGCACGTAGCTCGGGGCACCCGGCACCGGAGCGATTTCGGTGTAGCGCAGGACTTCCTGAACGCGCATCACGTTGATGCCGTAGGTTTCATTATCCAGCTTGAAGGTGACCCATTGCAGGATCGGATCTTCGGAACCTTTTGCCGCCGTCGCCTTGTCATTCATACCCAGACCCCTCGAAAAACCGCCCTGGCGGTGTGTATTCAGTGCACCGGCAGTTGAATGCCGATGCGTGTTTTTATGTCGGTTTGTGGCTCGGTTTACTGCCGCCCATGTGCTTCGCCCCGCCGCTGGCGATCAATTCGGCCAGTGCGGCGACATCGAGCAAGGCGCACATGTGTTCAATCACCGTGCCGGCGAGCCATGGCCGCTGACCCCGGTGACTTCTCCATTTGATTTCGTTCGGGTCCAGGCGCAACGAGCGGCTGACCTGATGCACCGCCAGCCCCCACTCATAGCCCTGGACCGAAATGACGTATTGCAGGCCCTGGCGGAAATCATCGCGGTAACGGTCCGGCATGACCCAGCGTGCGGTATCCAGCACTTTCAGGTTGCCGGCCTGGCTCGGCAGTATCCCCAGGAACCATTCCGGCTGACCGAACAGCGGCGTCAGCTCATGACCGGCCAGGGAATAAATCGAGCCCAGGCACACCAGCGGCACTGCCAGGGTCAACCCGGCAACGTCAAACAACAGGCATTCGAATGGCTCGGCCGCCCATGACGGACGACCGTCGGTTTCCACCGGAGGCGGTGTGTTGCTCGGCGGCAAATGAACTTCCACCACCGGCGGCACCAACGCCTGCAGCAACGGTGCAATCGTCGACACGGGCGCCAGAATCGGTGCCGGCGCTTCGATCACGGCCACCGGTGCTTTCGCCACTGGCGCGATGACGGGTGCCACGGCCACTGCCAGTTTCTGCGCATCACGGGCCTGCTCTTCGAGCACCGCAGCCTGGAACTCATCCAGCGCCGCTTCAACTTCGACAACCTCGGGCAGCGCCTCTATTTCCGGCGGCCACTCTTCGGTCGCGTCCTGCAGCAAGTTGTCCAGATAGGACTGGAGGGCCAGTTGCGGGCGCGAAGTGATTTTCACCGGCCGATTCATGCGAACACCATCGTAGGAGTCGGGCTCATCTCAAGCCACCTGCGGAGCAAGTTGCGCCGCCAACAGATGCTTGAGCAGTGCGCGGTAAGCCAGCACGCCGCGGCTCTTGCCATCGAATTGCGACGGCGTCACTCCGGCCCGGCTGGCGTCACGCAAGCGGGTGTCGATCGGGATGTAGCCTTGCCAGATTTCTTCGGGGTACTTGTCGCGCAGCACGCGAAGGGTGCCGAGCGAAGCCTGGGTGCGGCGGTCGAACAGGGTCGGCACGATGTTGAACGGCAGCGCTTGTTTGCGCGAGCGGTTGATCATCGCCAACGTGTTGACCATCCGTTCCAGGCCTTTGACCGCCAGGTGTTCGGTCTGAACCGGAATCACCAGCTGCTGGCTGGCCGCCAAGGCATTGACCATCAGCACGCCAAGCAACGGCGGGCTGTCGATCACGGCGTAATCAAAATCCTGCCAGAGTTGCGCCAGGCTCTTGGCGATCACCAGGCCCAAACCACTCTGGCCCGGCGACTGGCGCTCGAGGGTTGCCAGCGCGGTGCTCGATGGCAACAGGGAAATGCGTTCGTCGCTGGTGGGCATCAGCAACTGTCCGGGCAAACCTTGCGGCACGTTGCCCTTGTGCAGGAACAGGTCGTAGCTGCTGTGTTCCAGGCTGTCGGGGTCGTAACCGAAGTAACTGGTCATGGAGCCGTGGGGATCGAGATCGACCATAACCACGCGCTTGCCCGCCTCAGCCAGCAAACCGGCTAAAGCGATGGAGGAAGTGGTTTTACCGACACCACCCTTTTGATTGGCGACTGCCCAGACTCTCATTCGGATTGTTCCTCCCGGTCGAAAACGTCGACCGAGAAATAGCTCAACGTATTAATGCGGGTGACGGAGAATTGACGGCACTCTCGCGTCCCGGCGACTTGACCGGGGTCGGTGCAGTTTGTGTGCCAGCCCGCTTCAACGCGGCATCCGGTTGTGCATGGGCCGTTCCGGTACCGGTGAGACTGCGGCGTACATCAAGATTGCGTGACACCACCAGCACCACCCGACGGTTGCGCGCGCGGCCTTCGGCGGTGGCGTTGTTGGCCACCGGCTGAAACTCGCCGTAACCCACCGACGCCAGGCGACCAGGGTTCACCCCCTGCATCGCCAGCATGCGCACGATGCTCGCCGAACGGGCCGAGGACAGCTCCCAGTTGGTCGGGTATTGCGCGGTGCGAATCGGTTGATCGTCGGTGAAGCCTTCGACGTGGATCGGGTTGTCGAATGGCCGCAGGATCGCGGCGACCTTGTCGATGATGTTGAACGCGATGTCGCTGGGCATGGCGTCGCCACTGCCGAACAACAGGCTGGAATTAAGTTCGATCTCGACCCACAACTCATTGCCGCGCACGGTCATCTGGTTGGAGCTGATCAAGTCGCCGAACGCCGCGCTGATGTCATCGGCAATACTTTTGAGCGGATCGTTGGCGGCCTGGGCGATGCCGGCGTCGATCTGTTCGCTGTCCTTGACCAGCGGCTTGGCCGGGGTCACGGTCTTGGGTCGCTCTTCGCCGATGGGAATCGGCTTGAGGGCGCGGTCAGAGTCGGTAAACACCCCGATCAACGCCTCGGAAATGATCTTGTACTTGCCTTCGTTGATCGACGAGATCGAGTACATCACCACGAAGAACGCGAACAGCAAGGTGATGAAGTCCGCGTAGGACACCAGCCAGCGCTCGTGGTTAACGTGTTCTTCCTGTTGCCGGCGACGAGCCATAGTCCATTACTCCCATCAATCCATGAAGCCCTGAAGCTTCAACTCAATAGAGCGAGGGTTTTCACCTTCGGCGATCGACAGGATCCCTTCCAGCAACATTTCGCGATAGCGCGACTGCCGCAACGCGATGGACTTGAGCTTGGCGGCAATCGGCAGCAGCACCAGGTTGGCACTGGCCACGCCGTAGATGGTGGCGACGAAGGCGACGGCAATGCCGCTGCCCAGTTGCGATGGATCGGCCAGGTTGCCCATGACGTGGATCAGCCCCATCACCGCACCGATGATACCGATGGTCGGCGCGTAGCCGCCCATGCTTTCAAAAACTTTGGCGGCTTCGATGTCGCGGCTTTCCTGGGTGTAGAAATCCACTTCCAGAATGCTGCGAATTGCTTCCGGCTCGGCGCCGTCCACCAGCAGTTGCAGGCCCTTGCGCGAGTAGCTGTCGGGTTCGGCGTCGGCCACCCCTTCCAGCCCGAGCAAACCTTCCTTGCGAGCGGTCAGGCTCCAGTTCACCACGCGATCAATGCCGCCGGCCAGGTCCACGCGAGGCGGAAACAGAATCCAGGCAAGAATCTGCATGGCGCGCTTGAAGGCACTCATCGGCGATTGCAGCAGCGCCGCGCCGATGGTCCCACCAAGGACGATCAACGCCGCCGGGCCGTTGGCCAGCGCGCCGAGGTGACCGCCTTCAAGGTAATTGCCACCAATGATGGCGACGAACGCCATGATGATCCCGATAAGGCTGAGTACATCCATCAGAGGCAGGCCTCGACCAAGTGCCGGCCGATGTCGTCAAGGCTGTACACCGCGTCCGCGAGTTCGGCTTTGACGATCGCCATTGGCATGCCGTAGATCACGCAGCTGGCTTCATCCTGAGCCCAGATCGCACTGCCGCCCTGCTTGAGCAGACGCGCGCCTTCGCGACCGTCGGCGCCCATGCCGGTCAATACCACCGCCAGAACTTTGTCGCCGTAGGACTTGGCCGCCGAACCGAAGGTGATGTCCACGCATGGCTTGTAGTTCAGACGCTCGTCGCCTGGCAGGATTTTCACCGCGCCACGGCCGTCGATCATCATTTGCTTGCCACCCGGTGCCAGCAGCGCCAGGCCCGGACGCAGGATGTCGCCATCCTCGGCTTCCTTGACGCTGATGCGGCACAGCTTGTCCAGACGCTCGGCGAAGGCCTTGGTGAAGGCGGCCGGCATGTGCTGGACCAACACGATCGGTGCCGGGAAGTTGGCCGGCAACTGGGTCAGCACCCGTTGCAGCGCGACCGGGCCGCCGGTGGAGGTACCGATGGCGACCAGTTTGTAGGCTTTGCGTTTCGGCGCTGGAGACGATGGAGCCGCTGCATGGCTGCGAGGCGCAATCGCGGCCGGTGCCGGTGCCGGTGCCGGTGCCGGACGCGCTGGCGCGCTGCTGCCATAGCTGGCGACGCTCGAAGGCGCAGGTGTCGGGGCTGGCGCGGACACCTGCGCCGCAGGGGTGTAGGCACTGACACGACGGTTACTGCGCGAGATGCTGAGAATCTTCTCGCACAGCAGTTGCTTGACCTTCTCCGGGTTACGGGAGATGTCTTCGAAGTTCTTCGGCAGGAAGTCCACCGCGCCGGCGTCCAGCGCGTCGAGGGTGACCCGGGCGCCTTCGTGGGTCAGCGAGGAGAACATCAACACCGGGGTCGGGCAGCGCTGCATGATGTGCCGCACCGCTGTGATGCCGTCCATCATTGGCATCTCGTAGTCCATGGTGATCACGTCTGGCTTGAGGGCCAGGGCCTGATCGATCGCCTCTTTTCCGTTGGTCGCCGTACCGACGACCTGGATATTCGAATCCGCTGCGAGAATTTCCGAGACGCGGCGGCGGAAAAACCCCGAATCGTCCACCACCAGGACTTTGACTGCCATAAACACTCCGTTAGACGGGGCGAGGCTCTGGCGCCCCGCTCCCCCAGAATCAAATACGCCGTGCGGCGTAACGCTTGAGCATGCTCGGAACATCGAGAATCAGTGCAATGCGGCCGTCACCGGTGATGGTGGCGCCGGACATGCCCGGGGTTCCCTGGAGCATTTTGCCCAATGGCTTGATGACCACTTCTTCCTGGCCCACCAGTTGATCGACGACGAAGCCGATCCGCTGAGTGCCCACCGAAAGGATCACCACATGGCCTTCGCGCTGCTCTTCGTGAGCGGCGGAGCTGACCAGCCAGCGCTTGAGGTAGAACAGCGGCAGCGCCTTGTCCCGCACGATCACCACTTCCTGGCCGTCCACCACGTTGGTGCGCGACAGGTCGAGGTGGAAGATCTCGTTGACGTTCACCAGCGGGAACGCGAACGCCTGGTTGCCGAGCATGACCATCAGCGTCGGCATGATCGCCAGGGTCAACGGGACCTTGATGACGATCTTCGAGCCTTTGCCCTTGGTCGAGTAGATATTGATGGTGCCGTTGAGCTGGGCGATCTTGGTTTTCACCACGTCCATGCCCACGCCACGACCGGACACGTCGGAGATCTCGGTCTTGGTCGAGAAACCCGGCGCGAAGATCAGGTTGAAGCAATCGGACTCGCTGAGACGGTCCGCCGCATCCTTGTCCATCAGGCCTTTTTTCACGGCAATGCCGCGCAAGACATCAGCGTCCATACCCTTGCCGTCATCGGAGATGGACAGCAGGATGTGGTCGCCTTCCTGTTCGGCGGACAGGATCACTTTGCCGCTGCGGGGCTTGCCCATCGCTTCGCGATCAGCCGGCTCTTCGATACCGTGGTCGACCGAGTTGCGTACCAAGTGGACCAACGGGTCGGCCAGGGCCTCGACGAGGTTTTTGTCGAGGTCAGTTTCTTCACCGACCAGCTCCAGGTTGATCTCTTTCTTGAGCTGGCGAGCCAGGTCGCGAACCAGCCGCGGGAAGCGCCCGAAGACTTTCTTGATCGGCTGCATCCGGGTCTTCATGACCGCGGTTTGCAGGTCGGCCGTGACCACATCGAGGTTCGACACGGCCTTGGACATGGCTTCGTCGCCGCTGTTGAGGCCCAGACGGACCAGGCGGTTACGCACCAGTACCAACTCGCCGACCATGTTCATGATTTCGTCCAGCCGCGCGGTATCGACCCGCACGGTGGTCTCGGCTTCGCTGGCCGGTTTTTCCGCGGACGGCGCGGCCGGCGCGCGAGCAGGCGCCGGTGCGGCGGCGGCAGGCTTAGGTGCTTCGGCTTTTGGCTCGGACGCTTTGGCGACAGGGGCTGGCGCCGCTGCCTTGGCAACTGAAGCAACTGAAGCAACAGCAGCAGAAGCAGAAGCAGTACCCACTTCAGTGAACTTGCCCTTGCCGTGCAGTTCGTCGAGCAGCGATTCGAACTCGTGATCGGAGATCAGATCGCTACCGGCCGCAGCGGCGGTTGGCACAGCCGGGGCTGAGGCCGAAGCAATCGCCGATTCCAGCGCATCCACTGCAAAGTTGCCTTTGCCGTGCAACTGGTCGAGCAATGCTTCGAACTCGTCGTCGGTAATGTCGGAGCTGTCGCCGGCCGCTTTCGGGGCAGCCGGTGCTGGTGCTGCGACCACTGAATCGACTGCGAACTGGCCTTTGCCGTGCAGCTGGTCGAGCAACGACTCGAACTCGTCATCGGTGATTTCGTCGCTGGCCGCCGCATCGCTGGTCGGCGCCGGCACTGGAACAGCGGCTGGCGCCTCGGCCTGGGCCTTGACGGCGTTCAGCGAGTCCAGCAGTTGTTCGAATTCGTTATCGGTAATGTCCCCCGAATCGCTGTGCGCGACCGGTTCCTCAACCACTTCAGCGACCGGCGCCGGTGCTGCTTCATCAGCCGTTTGCGGCTCGGCCAGACGGGCCAGAGCGGCCAGCAACTCAGGCGTGGCAGGCGTGATCGGGCTGCGTTCGCGGACTTGGGCAAACATGCCGTTCACCGCGTCCAATGCTTCGAGAACCACGTCCATCAATTCCGAGTCGACGCGACGCTCACCCTTGCGCAGGATGTCGAACACGTTCTCGGCGATGTGGCAGCACTCCACCAACTCGTTGAGCTGGAGGAAGCCGGCGCCCCCTTTTACAGTGTGAAAACCGCGAAAAATTGCATTGAGCAAATCCGCATCATCTGGCCGGCTTTCAAGCTCGACCAACTGTTCGGACAGTTGCTCTAGAATCTCGCCGGCCTCAACCAGGAAATCCTGAAGGATCTCTTCATCGGCGCCGAAGCTCATTAAGGGGGTGCTCCTACAGGTCTAAAAACCCAGAAAACTAAAATCCAAGACTGGATAGCAAATCGTCCACATCGTCCTGACCGGACACAACGTCTTCTCTTTTATCGGCATGAATCTGCGGACCTTCACCCTGAGAGAGATGTTTTTGCGGATCTTTTTCAGCCAGCATCGCTTCACGGTCATGTTCGATACCCGCAAAGCGGTCTACCTGACTGGCCATGAGTACGAGCTTGAGCAGGTTGCTTTCAACTTCGGTGACCAGTT
Organism: Pseudomonas frederiksbergensis; assembly: GCF_017114915.1. Taxonomy (GTDB): domain Bacteria; phylum Pseudomonadota; class Gammaproteobacteria; order Pseudomonadales; family Pseudomonadaceae; genus Aquipseudomonas; species Aquipseudomonas frederiksbergensis_I. The sequence goes on along the minus strand of NZ_JAAUOE010000003.1, from coordinate 173,005 downwards.
GGGTCACGCGCTTGATCACCTGTCCGGTGAGGTCCTGATAATCCTGAGCCAGCAGAATGTCGTTGAGGTTGCTCGACACCGTGCGGTTGTCTTCGCTGCTGCGTGCCAGGAAACCGTCGACCCGCCGGGCCAGTTCACGGAATTCTTCAGCCCCGACTTCGCGACGCATGAACCGGCCCCAATCCGTGCTCAACGCCTGGGCTTCGTCGCTCAGGCTGTTGACCAGCGGCGTGGCGTTTTCCACCAGGTCCATGGTGCGGTTGGCCGCGGCCTCGGTCAGCTTGACCACATAGGACAGGCGCTCGGTGGCATCCGTGATCTGAGACACTTCCTCGGCTTGCGGCATGTGCGGGTCAATCTGGAAATTGACGATCGCGCTATGCAGCTCGCGGGTGAGCTTGCCCACTTCCTGATACAGGCCGCGGTCACGGGTCTGATTGAGCTCATGGATCAATTGCACAGCGTCGCCGAACCTGCCTTTTTCAAGGCTCTCGACCAGTTCGACTGCGTGTTTTTTCAGGGTCGACTCGAAATCGCCCTGTGAAGATTCGTAATGCTCCATAGCTCCCCCGTGCGCAGTACATCAACCGATGCGTTCGAAAATCTTCTCGATTTTTTCTTTCAACGCCTGGGCTGTGAAGGGTTTGACCACATAGCCGTTAACACCGGCCTGGGCCGCTTCGATGATTTGCTCGCGCTTGGCTTCGGCGGTCACCATCAGCACTGGCAGGTGTTTGAGCTTTTCATCGGCGCGCACGTGACGCAGCAGATCGATACCGGTCATGCCAGGCATGTTCCAGTCCGTTACCAGAAAGTCGATGCTCCCGCTGTTGAGAACCGGAATGGCAGTGGTGCCGTCGTCCGCCTCGACCGTGTTGGTGAACCCAAGGTCACGCAACAGGTTTTTTATGATCCGCCGCATCGTTGAGAAGTCATCAACGATGAGGATTTTCATGTTCTTGTCCAATTCGACCTCCAAGCAGTCTTAAACGCGCCCAGCACCTGGACGCGCCATTTCAATCAATCCGGCAAAGCACTCAATGACTGTCTGGAGCACAACAGATCGAGACCGGTACGGTTCAACACCCCACCAGCTCCATTCGCAGTGTCCCCACACTGCCTTCAGCGCGCTCGCCACTCCCCCAAACGCCCCCGCAAACGGGCCGCGCACTGGCTGTGTAACTGGCTGACCCGCGATTCGCTGACCCCCAGGACCTCGCCGATTTCCTTGAGATTCAACTCTTCGTCGTAGTACAGCGCCAACACCAGTCGCTCACGCTCCGGCAAATTGGCAATCGCGTCCGCCAGCGCCGCCTGGAAGCGTTCATCTTCCAGATCGCGTGACGGCTCCAGATGAGCACTCGCGCCATCCTCATGCAGCCCTTCGTGTTCGCCGTCCTGCAACAGATCGTCGAAACTGAATAACCGGCTGCCCAGGGTGTCGTTCAAAATCCCGTAGTAATCGTCGAGACTCAATTGGAGTTCGGCCGCAACTTCGTGATCTTTAGCGTCACGGCCGGTTTTAGCTTCAATCGAGCGAATCGCGTCGCTGACCATGCGGGTATTGCGGTGGACCGAACGTGGCGCCCAGTCCCCCTTGCGCACTTCATCGAGCATCGCGCCGCGGATGCGGATGCCCGCGTACGTCTCGAAACTCGCGCCTTTGCTGGCGTCATATTTGGTTGATACTTCAAGCAGGCCGATCATCCCGGCCTGGATCAGGTCTTCGACCTGGACACTGGCCGGCAGACGCGCCAGCAAGTGGTAGGCAATGCGCTTGACCAGTGGCGCGTAACGCTCGATCAGCTCGTACTGCGCGTCACGTGCCGACGTCTTGTAGAGGTTGTAACCGCTCGCTGTCATAACACCGGTCCTGCCGTTTGTTGCACGAGCCGCTCGACGAAAAACTCCAGGTGCCCACGCGGGTTGGCCGGCAGCGGCCAGGTATCGACTTTCTGCGCAATGGCCTTGAACGCCAGGGCGCACTTGGAACGCGGAAAGGCTTCATAGACGGCGCGCTGCTTCTGCACGGCCTTGCGCACGCTTTCGTCGTAAGGCACCGCGCCGACGTATTGTAAGGCGACGTCGAGGAAGCGATCGGTGACCTTGGTCAACTTGGCGAACAGGTTGCGCCCTTCCTGCGGGCTTTGCGCCATGTTGGCCAGGACGCGGAAGCGGTTCATGCCGTAGTCGCGGTTGAGCAGTTTGATCAGCGCGTAGGCGTCGGTGATCGAGGTCGGCTCGTCACACACCACCAGCAAGACTTCCTGCGCGGCGCGCACGAAGCTGACTACCGAGTCACCAATGCCCGCAGCGGTGTCGATCACCAAGACGTCAAGGTTGTCGCCAATGTCGCTGAACGCCTGGATCAGGCCGGCGTGTTGGGCCGGGCTCAGATGAACCATGCTCTGGGTGCCGGACGCGGCCGGGACGATGCGGATGCCGCCGGGGCCTTGCAACAGCACGTCGCGCAGCTCACAGCGGCCTTCGATCACGTCGGCCAGCGTGCGTTTGGGTGTCAGCCCCAACAGAACGTCGACGTTCGCCAGCCCCAGATCGGCATCCAGCAGCATGACGCGCCGGCCGAGCTCAGCTAGAGCCAGGGACAAGTTCACTGACACGTTAGTCTTCCCGACGCCACCTTTGCCGCCGGTCACCGCGATCACCTGTACGGGATGCATGCTGCCCATGTTATTTCTTTACCTTGTCTTGCATAGACGGAGGCCACATTACTGGCTGCGCGTTCAGCGACTGAACAATGCATGGCAGACCATCGATGTAGGTACAAAAAATGTTCATTAATGCCTCAGCCAACCTGCTTGGTCGGGCTGTGGTAAATATCAGCGAACATGTCGGCCATGGCTTCTTCGCTGGGTTCTTCCTGCATTTGCACGCTAACGGCGCGGCTGACCAACTGATGACGACGCGGCAGATGCAAATCATCCGGAATCCGCGGGCCATCGGTCAGGTAAGCCACCGGCAACTCATGGCTGATAGCCAGGCTCAACACCTCGCCAAGACTTGCCGTTTCATCCAGTTTAGTCAGGATGCAGCCGGCGAGGCCGCAGCGTTTGTAACTGTGATAAGCGGCGGTTAGAACCTGTTTCTGGCTGGTGGTTGCCAGGACCAGATAATTTTTTGACTTGATGCCTCGTCCGGCCAGGCTTTCGAGCTGCATGCGCAGGGCCGGGTCACTGGCCTGAAGGCCGGCGGTATCGATCAGCACCACGCGTTTGCGCAACAAAGGCTCCAGCGCCTGCACCAGGGATTGGCCCGGGTCGACGTGGGTCACCGACACGTTGAGGATGCGGCCCAACGTCTTGAGCTGTTCCTGAGCGCCGATGCGATAGCTGTCCATGCTCACCAGCGCGATGTTCTGCGCGCCGTACTTGAGCACGTAACGGGCGGCAAGCTTGGCCAGCGTGGTGGTCTTGCCCATGCCAGCCGGGCCGACCATGGCAATCACACCGCCTTCTTCCAGCGGCTCGACTTCCGGCGTGGCGATCATCCGCGCCAGGTGCGCGAGCAACATGCGCCAGGCCTGACGTGGCTCTTCAATGTCGGTAATCAGCGCCAGCAGATCCCGCGACAACGGGCCGGACAGGCCGATGCGTTGCAGGCGACGCCAGAGGTTGGCCTGGGCCGGACGGCTGCCTTGCAACTGATTCCAGGCCAGCGAGCCAAGCTGCACTTCCATCAGTTCACGCAGGCTGTTGAGTTCGAAACGCATCGAATCGAATGCACGCGGGTCGAGGCCGGCCGCTGCAACAGGCGCGGGCGCCGGGCGCCGAGGTTCGGCCAGCGTCGGTTCGATCAGCGGCTCGGCGGCGGTCAACGGCAGGCCGGCGAACAACTGGCGATTGGTGGTCTTGTCGCTCTCGCCCTCGCCGCGCAGGCTCAGCTCGGCCTGAGCGGTGGCGATCCGCGACTGGGTCTTGCGCAGCTCATCCTCGAGTTCCATGTTCGGAACACGCGGGGCCAGCGCCGACAGCTTGTAATCCAGGGCAGCCGTCAGCTCGACGCCGCCGGCGATCCGGCGGTTGCCAATGATGGCGGCATCAGCGCCCAGCTCATCACGAACCAGCTTCATGGCCTGACGCATATCGGCGGCGAAAAAACGCTTAACTTGCATAAACCACTACCTCAGCCGTTGGGCCCTACTGTCGCAACGATGGTCACTTGCTTGTTGTCAGGAATTTCCTGATACGCCAACACATGCAAACCCGGGACTGCCAGCCGGCCGAATCGCGAGAGCATCGCGCGCACCGGGCCGGCCACCAGCAGAATCACCGGTTGACCTTGCATTTCCTGACGCTGCGCCGCTTCGATCAACGAGCGTTGCAGCTTCTCTGCCATGCTTGGCTCCAGCAGAACGCCCTCTTCCGAGCCTTGTCCTGCCTTCTGAAGACTGTTGAGCAATATTTGTTCCAACCTTGGTTCCAAGGTGATCACAGGCAGCTGCGACTCAGTGCCTACAATGCTTTGCACGATTGCACGGGATACGCCGACGCGCACCGCCGCCACCAAAGCGGCAGTATCTTGACTCTTGGCGGCATTGTTTGCGATAGCTTCGGCGATGCTGCGAATGTCGCGCACCGGCACCTGTTCGGCCAGCAACGCCTGCAAGACCTTGAGCAGTTGCGACAGCGAAACCACCCCCGGCACCAACTCTTCGGCCAGTTTCGGCGAGCTTTTAGCCAGCAATTGCATGAGTTGCTGGACTTCTTCGTGGCCGATCAGCTCGCTGGAGTGCTTGTACAGAATCTGGTTCAAGTGGGTCGCCACTACCGTACTGGCATCGACCACGGTATAGCCAAGGGATTGCGCCTGGGCGCGCTGGCTGATTTCGATCCACACCGCTTCCAGGCCAAAAGCCGGATCTTTGGCGGTGATACCGTTGAGCGTACCGTAGACCTGCCCCGGGTTGATCGCCAGTTCGCGCTCCGGGTAAATCTCCGCTTCAGCCAGAATCACGCCCATCAGGGTCAGGCGATAAGCGCTTGGCGCCAGGTCGAGGTTGTCACGGATATGCACCGTCGGCATCAGGAAGCCCAGGTCCTGGGAGAGTTTTTTACGCACGCCCTTGATCCGCGCCAGCAACTGGCCACCCTGGTTGCGGTCCACCAGCGGAATCAGGCGGTAGCCGACTTCCAGGCCGATCATGTCGATCGGCGTCACATCATCCCAGCCAAGCTCCTTGGTTTCCTGAGCCCGGGCCGGCGACGGTAGCAGCTCCTGCTGACGCTTGACCTCCTGCAGGGCCTGAACCTTGACCGCGTTCTGCTTCTTCCAGAACAGGTAAGCGCCACCGGCCGCCAGGGCCGCCATGGACAGGAAGGAGATGTGCGGCATGCCGGGCACCAGGCCCATCACCGCCATCAAGCCGGCGGCCACCGCCAAGGCTTTTGGCGAGGCGAACATCTGGCGATTGATCTGCTTGCCCATGTCTTCCGAGCCGGAAGCACGGGTCACCATGATCGCGGCGGCAGTCGACAACAGCAGTGATGGCAATTGCGCCACCAAACCGTCACCGATGGTCAACAGCGCATACACCTTGCCGGCATCGCCAAAGGTCATGCCGTGCTGAAAGATACCGACCGCCATACCGCCGATCAGGTTGATGAACAGAATCAGCAGACCGGCAATGGCGTCACCGCGCACGAACTTGCTGGCACCGTCCATGGAACCGTAGAACTCGGCTTCCTGGGCGACTTCCTGACGTCGGGCCTTGGCCTGGTTCTGATCAATCAGGCCGGCGTTCAGGTCGGCGTCGATCGCCATCTGTTTACCGGGCATCGCGTCCAGGGTGAAACGCGCGCTCACCTCGGAAATCCGCCCGGCACCCTTGGTCACCACGACGAAGTTGATGATCATCAAAATCGCGAACACCACGATACCGACCACGTAGTTACCGCCGATCACCACTTCACCGAAGGCCTGAATCACCTTGCCGGCGGCGGCATGGCCGTCCTGACCGTGGAGCATCACCACCCGCGTGGAAGCCACGTTCAGCGCCAGCCGCAACAACGTCGCCACCAGCAAAATGGTCGGGAACACCGCAAAATCCAGCGGCCGCAGGGCGTACACGCAGACCAGCAACACAACGATGGACAAGGCGATGTTGAACGTGAAAAACACGTCCAGCAGGAACGGCGGTACCGGCAACATCATCATGGCCAGCATGACCAGCAGCAACAGCGGCACGCCCAGATTGCCCCGACTGAGGTCGGCAACGTTTGTGCGTGCAGTGTTGATTAACTGAGAGCGATCCACCGGTTTTCCCCGTTCCTTTAAAGCAAACTTTTGACGCCTGAAGCAGGCGCTGGGCGGCTACTGCAAGAAGCTTTCCAACTTTTGCCGGGGTGCGAAATGAGGTGTTTTGAGTCCTGTAGCAGCTGCCGAGCCTGCGAGGCTGCGTTCGGCTGCGCAGCAGTCGTAAACCTTTGCGAGGACTTCGTCCTCGAACGCGGCCTCGCAGGCTCGGCAGCTGCTACAGGTGCGATCAGGAATCGCGCCGCAAATCCGCTGGAATCGGCAAATCGTCCTTGAGCGGATCCGGTCGCTTGCCCTTGCCGGCGCGGTATTGGCGGATCTGGTAGACGTAGGCCAGTACCTGGGCGACCGCCAGATACAGCCCGCCGGGGATTTCCTGCTCCAGCTCGGTGGAGTAGTAGATCGAACGCGCCAGGGCCGGCGATTCGAGGAGCATGACTTGGTTGGCCACAGCGATTTCGCGGATCTTCAACGCGAGGAAATCGCTGCCCTTGGCCAACAGCACCGGCGCATTGCCCTTGTCGGGATCGTACTTGAGCGCCACGGCGTAGTGGGTCGGGTTGGTGATGACCACGTCGGCATCGGGGATCGCGGCCATCATTCGTCGCTGCGACATCTCGCGCTGCAACTGGCGAATGCGTTGTTTGACCTCCGGTCGCCCTTCCTGATCCTTGTGCTCGTCGCGCACTTCCTGCTTGGTCATCAGCAGTTTCTTGTGGCTTTCCCAGAGCTGCACCGGCACGTCGACCAACGCGATGATGATCAGCCCGCACGCCATCCACAAGGTGCTCCAGCCGACCACTTGCAGGCTATGAATGATCGCCATGTCCAACGGCTCGTGGGCAATGCGCAGCAGATCGTCGATGTCTGACGACAAGACCGCCAACGCCACGAACAACACGATGAAAAACTTGGCCAGGGCCTTGAGCAATTCCACCAGCGCCTTGGCCGAGAACATCCGCTTCAGACCCGCTCCAGGGTTCATGCGACTGAACTTGGGCGCCATGGAGCCGGCGGCGAACAGCCAACCGCCCAGGGAGATCGGGCCAATCAGCGCGGCCAGCAACAACGTGATCATCACTGGCTGAATCGACAACAGCGCGATCTGCCCCGAGTGCAGCAGATAGGTGCCCATGGAGCGCTGATCCAGAATCACCTCGCGCGAGAGCGAGAAGTTCATGCGCATCAGCTCCATCAAATCCAGGGCCAGGGCGCCACCGAAAATCAGCAATGCACCGGCGCCGGCAAGCATGACCGCCAGGGTGTTGAGCTCTTTGGAGCGCGCAATCTCACCCTTCTCCCGGGAGTCCTTTTTACGTTTCTCCGTGGGGTCTTCTGTTTTGTCCTGACCGCTTTCGCTCTCAGCCATGACTCAGCGCGCCTTCGCCAGTTCGCGTAACAACTGCAAGGCCTCGGCGGCCAGCGGTTGATACTGGTTGAGAATGTCCGCCAGGCCGACCCAGACGATGAACAGGCCGAGCACCAGGGTCAGCGGGAAGCCGATCGAGAAGATGTTCAGCTGCGGCGCCGCCCGGGTCATCACGCCAAAGGCAATGTTGACCACCAGCAACGCGGTGATCGCCGGCAACACCAGCAGCAGCGCCGCACCGAGTACCCAGCCGAGCTTACCGGCCAGCTCCCAGAAATGATTGACCATCAACCCGCCACCGACTGGCAGCGTGGTGAAGCTTTCACTGAGGACTTCGAACACCACCAGGTGGCCGTTCATCGACAGGAACAGCAGCGTCACCAGCATGGTGAAAAACTGCCCGATCACCGCCACCGACACGCCGTTCGTAGGGTCGACCATCGAGGCGAAGCCCATGCCCATCTGGATCGCGACGATCTGCCCCGCCACCACGAACGCCTGAAAGAACAGTTGCAAGGAGAAGCCGAGGACTGCGCCGATGATGATCTGCTCGGCAATCAGCAGCAGAGCGCTCAGGTCCAGCGCGTTGACCGGCGGCATCGGTGGCAGACCCGGGGCAATCACGAAAGTGATCGCCAGCGCGAAATACAGGCGGATGCGCGTAGACACCAGCGTCGTGCCGAAAATCGGCATGACCATCAGCAACGAACCGATGCGAAACAGCGGCAACATGAACGTTGCCACCCAGGTGCTGATCTGGGTATCGGTCAGTTGCAACAGCGACATGGCTTAACCGATGACCTGAGGAATGCTGTGGTACAGCTGCAGGATGTATTCCATGAACGTCTGCACCAGCCACGGGCCGGCAACGATTAGTGTCACCAGCATCACCAGCAGACGCGGCAGGAAGCTCAAGGTCTGTTCGTTGATCTGGGTGGCCGCCTGGAACATCGCCACCAACAGCCCCACCAGCAAGCTCGGAATCACCAGCACGGCGACCATCATGGTGGTCAGCCACAGCGCTTCGCGAAAGATGTCTACGGCAACTTCGGGCGTCATGGTGAAACGCCGCCGAAGCTGCTGGCCAACGTGCCGATGATCAACGCCCAGCCATCCACCAGCACGAACAGCATGATTTTGAACGGCAGGGAAATGATCAGTGGCGAGAGCATCATCATCCCCATGGCCATCAGCACACTGGCCACCACCAGGTCGATGATCAGGAACGGAATGAAAATCATGAAGCCGATCTGGAACGCGGTTTTCAGCTCGGAGGTCACGAAGGCCGGCACCAGAATCGTTAGCGGTGCCTGTTCCGGCGAAGCGATGTCGGTGCGCTTGGACAGGCGCATGAACAGCTCCAGATCACTGCTGCGAGTCTGGGCCAGCATGAAGTCCTTGATCGGCACCTGGGCCTTGGCCACGGCATCCTGAGCGGTGAGTTTTTCCGCCAGATAAGGTTGTAAGGCATCCTGATTCACCCGATCGAATACCGGCGCCATGATGAACATCGTGAGGAACAACGCCATGCCGGTGAGGATCTGGTTCGACGGTGTCTGCTGCAAGCCCAGGGCCTGACGCAGGATCGAGAAAACGATGATGATCCGGGTGAAACTGGTCATCAGCATGACGAACGCCGGGATGAAACTCAGCGCCGTCATGATCAACAGGATTTGCAGGCTGACCGAGTATTCCTGCGCGCCTTCGGCGTTGGTGCCCAACGTGATCGCCGGGATCGACAACGGATCGGCGGCGAACGCCAGCGGCGCGGCCAGCATCAGGGCCAGCGTCAAGACGATGCGTAGCGCACCCATTACTTCTTATCCTTCTGATCCTTGCCCAACAGCTCCAACAGGCGCTGGGCAAACTCCGGGGTCGCTTTTTCAGTCCCGCTCGCCACTTGCACCGGCTCCTTGAGCACATGCAACGCGGTGATGGTGCCGGGGCTCAGGCCGAGCAGAATTTGCTCGTTGCCCACTTGCACCAACATCAAACGGTCACGGGGGCCAAGGGCCCGGGAACCGATCAGCTCGATCACCTGCCCCTTGCCGGCCGGTCCGGCCTGCTGGACCCGGCGCAGCAGCCAGGCAAGGAAGAAAATCAACCCCAGCACCAGCAGCAGGCCGAACACCAATTGCGTCAATTGCCCGGCCACACCACTGCTGACGGCTGGCGCCGCTGTTGCAGCAGTCGTCACCGGCTCCGCCGCCAGCACACTGAATGGCAAGGCCAGCAGGCCCGCTAGCACCTTGTTCACTCAGCGCAACTTCTTGATGCGTTCACTTGGGCTGATCACGTCGGTCAGGCGGATGCCGAACTTCTCGTTGACCACCACCACTTCGCCGTGAGCAATGAGCGTGCCGTTGACCAGCACGTCCAGCGGTTCGCCGGCCAGACGATCGAGCTCGATCACCGACCCCTGGTTGAGTTGCAGCAGGTTGCGGATGTTGATGTCGGTGCTGCCCACTTCCATGGAAATCGACACCGGGATGTCGAGGATCACGTCCAGGTTCGGACCGTCCAGCGTCACGTGCTCATTGCTCTTGGGAACGCTGCCGAACTCTTCCATCGGCAGACGGTTGGAGCTCGACGTACCGGCATCGGCCGCCAGCAGCGCATCGATGTCGGCCTGCCCGGCGTCACCGGTTTCTTCCAGGGCCGCAGCCCACTCGTCGGCCAGAGCCTGGTCGTCCTGGGCGTTCATATCGTCGTTCATCATTTGTCCTCGGCGGGCAACAATTCAGTTAAAGGCGTAGGGGTATGAGCGCCGGTCAGCGACGCTCGATCGGCTCGATCACTTGCAACGCGAGGTTGCCTTTGTGCGAGCCCATCTTGACCTTGAAGGCCGGCACACCGTTGGCGCGCATGATCATGTCTTCCGGCATTTCCACCGGAATCACATCACCCGGCTGCATGTGCAGGATGTCGCGCAGCTTCAGCTGGCGGCGGGCGACAGTCGCACCGATCGGCACATCGACGTCGAGCACGTCCTGGCGCAGGGCATTGACCCAGCGCTCGTCCTGATCGTCGAGGTCCGACTGGAAACCGGCATCGAGCATTTCGCGCACCGGCTCGATCATCGAGTACGGCATGGTCACGTGCAGGTCGCCGCCACCGCCATCGAGCTCGATGTGGAACGTCGACACCACAACGGCTTCGCTCGGGCCGACGATGTTGGCCATGGCCGGGTTCACTTCCGAGTTGATGTACTCGAAGTTCACTTCCATGATCGCCTGCCAGGCTTCCTTCAAATCGACGAAGGCCTGCTCCAGCACCATGCGCACCACACGCAGTTCGGTGGGGGTGAATTCACGCCCTTCGATCTTCGCGTGACGGCCGTCGCCGCCGAAGAAGTTGTCCACCAGCTTGAACACCAGTTTGGCGTCAAGGATGAACAGCGCCGTGCCACGCAGCGGCTTGATCTTGACCAGGTTGAGGCTGGTCGGCACGTACAGCGAGTGCACGTATTCGCCGAACTTCATCACCTGCACGCCACCGACGGCAACGTCCGCCGAGCGGCGCAGCATGTTGAACATGCTGATGCGGGTGTAGCGGGCGAAACGTTCGTTGATCATCTCCAGGGTCGGCATGCGTCCGCGGACGATGCGATCCTGGCTGGTCAGGTCGTAGCTTTTGACACTGCCGGGGTCAGCAGCGTTATCGGTCTGTACCAGACCATCGTCGACGCCATGCAACAGCGCATCGATCTCATCCTGGGACAGCAGGTCCTGCACGGCCATGTCGTGTTCCTACTGCAGTACGAAATTAGTGAAAAGCAACTGTTCGATCACCACTTTGCCCAGCTCTTTCTGCGCCACTTCCTGGACGCTGGCTGTGGCTTTCTGACGCAACATCTCCTGGCCGACCGGGGTCGCCAGCGCGGCGAAATCCTGACCGGAAAACAACATGACCAGGTTATTGCGGATCACCGGCATGTGGACTTTGAGCGCGTCCAGATCAGCCTGATTGCGACCCAGCATGGTGATGCTCACCTGCATGTAGCGCTGACGTCCGTTCTGCGTGTAGTTGGCCACGAAGGCCGGAGCCATGGGCTCGAAGATCGCCGGCTGCTTGCCGACCACAGCGGTTTCAGCCGCGGCGGCAGGTTTGCTCTGGGCGCTGTGCATGAAGTACCAGGTCGCCCCCACGGACAAGCCGATCGCCAGCAGCAGGGCCACGACGATCACAATGATCAGCTTGATTTTGCCTTTGGTTGCGGGGTCTTTTACTACTGCTTCGCTCTTCGCCATGCCAATAATCCGTCACTAATCGGGTTTTCACAGTCGCACGGCAAGGCAAGAGCAAGTGTTATGCCATGTAGGAGCTGGCTTGCCGGCGAAGGCGGTGTGTCAGTCGATAGGTGTATTGGCTGACACACCGTCTTCGCTGGCAAGCCAGCTCCTACAAGGGGAATCAGGCGTAGTAGTCGACGGCGCTGGTGCCGATCACGCTGGTGGTGTTGGCGGCTACTTCAGCGACAGTCGCGGGAAGTTCTTCATCGACGGAATCGAGGCGACCGCCACTGGCATTGGCGCGCCCACCCTGGCCCTGTTGAGCCTGTTCCTGACCCTGGCCCTGCCAGCCACGGGACTGATCGGAAACGTTGACGTCGACCTGGCCCATGCCCTGCTGCGCGAACATGTCACGCAGGCGATGCATTTGTCCGTCGAGTGCTTCGCGAACGCTTGGGTGGGCGCTCATGAAGGTCACCTGAGTCTGCTGATCCGGAACCATGTTCACCCGAATATCCAGGCGTCCCAGCTCGGCCGGTTGCAACTGGATGTCAGCCGCCTTGAGATTGGCGCTGGACAGGTACATGACCCGGTTGACCACCTCTTCGGTCCAACCGCTCTGATGCATGGCGATCGGCTGGTTCACCGGCAATGCATTGGCTGTCTTGGGCGTTGCCGCCTGCGTCAGCGCCGCCAGACGGTTGGCGAAGTCATCGACACGGGTATCGCTGCTGGCGGACTTCAGATCCTTGAGGCCATCATTGATCAGACCACTGAACGCCTTCTCGCCGCCCTGGCTGGTGCCGTCCTGATCGGCCTGCACATCGAGCATGCTCGCCATGCCCGCGGCAAAGTTCTGCGCCGAGGTCGGCTCGCCGTCGACTTGAGCCGGGGTCGGCGTCGCTTTTGGCTGGGCCTGGCTGGCGGCCGAAACGTGCCCGCCCAGTTCCATGGCCATGCGCACGGCCGGCAGTGCATCGAGAGGATCGGCTTCGGGATCGAAATCAGGATCAGCGGTCGCAACAGTCTGCGCCGCTGCCGCGGTGACGGCGGCTGTGACAGGTGCTTCAACGGCTGACGGCACAGTGACCACACCCGGTGGAGTTTCAGCCACGGGGGCCGGCAGCTCCGGCTGCATCACTTGCATCAACGCTGGATCAAGGGCCGGATCGACAGGCGCGGTATCGGCCACCGGTGTCGAGGCCTCGGCGGCATCCGGTGCGTCATCGCTGGCTGTCTTGTCGTCAGTCTGCGCCGGTTTTTCGGCGGGCAAGGATTTGCCGCTATCGGCAACGGTCGGTTCCGGGGCGGCAGACTTATCACCGCTCACGTCCTTTTTGCCGGTGTTGTCCGTGGCTTTGTCGCGTGCGGGTTTAGCCGATCCGTCCACCATGACCGAGGGCTTGTTCTGCGCCTGATTGGCGTAGACCTGAGCGAAGCTGGAGGCCTTGTCCCCGGGCTCTGCCGTCGGCGCCGGAGTATTGGCGGACGCGGCTTGAGTCTTGGCCGCAGCGGCGGCCTGAAGAAGAATGTTAGGGGTAACGGGCATAGAACTGTCTCCGCTGCACTGGGATCGTAGGTACAGTTGAGCGAGTTGATTGCAAGGGTCGAGCCAGCTTTGCTCGCTGGCCGCCAAAAGCGCCGGACGGTTAAGCGGTAAAATGCGATCTGTAGCAGCTGGCGAAGCCTGCGTTCGGCTGTTGTCTTATTCCGCCAGGGAGCGCTGGCGCTCAGCCTCGAAAAGCGGTCGGACAATCGCGAATTCGCCGTCGATCTCTCCAACCAGCGCTTCGATACCTTCGAGCTTTTTATCTTTGGCTCGCTGCTCCAGTTCATGGCACAGCTCGGCCAGCCGGGTCGCACCCATGTTGCTGCTGCTGCCCTTGAAACTGTGCGCCGTGGCGCCTAACCGATCGGCATCGTCAGCCTGACGCAGCAGACTCAAGCGCTCTTCGGAATCGCTGAGAAAGGTATCGAGCAATTCTGGATACCCGTCCTCCATAACTTCTTGCAACGCGCTCAGCACGTCGCGATCCAGATGTGTGTTGTCCACTTGTTCACTCCTTTGATCAAGAATGCCTGGGATTATGCTTGAGCCTCCCAGAAAAACTCCACGTGAGCACTGCGCCCATTATCGGACCAGCGCGCACGATGACTCAACTGACGGATCAAACTGACGCCACGTCCCGACAGACGGACATCATCGACCGGACGCTCCATCACCCGCGCCACATCGAAGCCCTTGCCACTGTCTTCGACCCGGACGGTCAGGCAACCGCCCTCGCCTTTTGGCGTCACCTGCAAATGCACTCGCACATAGCCGTCCCGCAATTCGTCCAGGCGGGCATTGCGCTGCTGATAATAACGCGCAAAACCCGAAGCATCGCGCTTAAGGTTTGAATCCAGACCCAGCACGCCATGCTCCAGGGCGTTGGAATACAGCTCTGCCAGCACACTGTAAAGCGCGCCACTCTGGGCCCGCAGGCCGTGCACTTCAAGTAGCAATTGCAACAGGTATGGCAGCGGGTTGAAGCGTTTGAGGGTGGCGGCGCGAAACTCGAAACTTACCGACCAGTCCAGCGGGCAGGACTGACCACTGTCGGAATACACCGGCACCGGCGGGCTCAGTTGCGCGGCCTCCACCAGACGGACCTCGACCATGCTCACGTCATCACGAGCCTCGCCGCGAAAGTCCCGCAAGGCCTGCTCGATCTCTTCGAACAACGCATCAGGCTGACGATTGGCTGCAAATACCCGCTCCAATCGCTCTACGCCAAACAACTGTTCATTGGCATCGCAGGTGTCGATCACCCCGTCGGACAGCAGAAACACCCGATCGCCGACGGCCATCGGGAATACCTCGGTGCGGTCATCGAAAGTTTGCGGGCTCAGCACGCCCAGCGGCAAGTGGCGTGCCGTCAGCGCTGTACGCTCGCCACTGGCGACGCTGTGCAGGTAACCGTCCGGCATCCCGCCGTTCCAGACCTCCACCGAACCTCGCTGAAAGCTCAGGCACAGCAGGGCCGCACAGCAGAACATGTCCACCGGCAGGATGCGTTTGAGCTTGGCGTTCATCTCGCGCAGGGTTTCGGACAGGCCATAGCCCTTGGCGGTCATGCCATAGAAAACTTCGGCCAGAGGCATGGCACCGACAGCGGCCGGCAAACCATGACCGGTGAAATCACCGAGCAGCACATGCATGTCGCCGGCCGGGGTGAACGCGGCCAGCAACAAATCGCCGTTGAACAGCGCATAGGGTGATTGCAGGTAACGGATGTTCGGTGCACTCAGGCAACCGGAGTGGGCGACCTTGTCGAATACGGCTTTGGCCACGCGCTGCTCGTTGAGCAGGTAATCATGGTGCCTGGCGATCAGGTCGCGCTGCTCCAGCACGGTGGCCTGCAAACGCCGCAAGCGGTCCATGGCCTTGATCTTGGCGGCGAGAATCACCTGGTTGTAAGGCTTTGCCAGAAAGTCGTCGCCCCCGGCTTCCAGACAACGGGCCAGGCCTTCGCTTTCGGTCAGTGACGTCAAAAAGATGATCGGCACCAGGGTTTCCCCCGCCAGTGCCTTGATCTGCTGCGCAGCCTCGAAACCGTCCATCACTGGCATCATGGCGTCCATCAGCACTAGATGCGGTCGTTGTGAGCGAAACACTTCGACCGCCTCGGCGCCGTTACCGGCCGTCAGCACTTCATGGCCCTGGCGACGGACGATAGTCGACAGCAGCATACGGTCGGCCGCACTGTCTTCGGCGATCAGTATCGTCAGCGGCTCGAGCGACTGCATGACGCTCAACTGATGTCGAACAGCTTGTCGAAGTTGGAGATGGCGAGGATCTTCTTCACGTCGGAACTGCTGTTGACGACACGAATGTCGGAACTATCGCCACCGGCGTGATCACGCAGCAAGAGCAACATGCCCAGAGCAGAGCTATCGAGATACGTGGCTTCCTTCAGGTCCACGACAATGGAATCGGGTTTCTTGTTGAGTCTCTCGTAGGACTCGCGAAACTCCTGATGCCGACCGAAATCGAATCGACCCTTGATCGAAATCGTCAGCTTTTGCCCATCCGGGGATACTTCTGTAACGACTGACATTTGACGGCTTCCTTGTCATTGGCGAACGTACGTGTAGAAGGTTTAGCACTTGACGGGGGCAGGAGCAAGGCGATCTTTTCGAAGGTGCCGCTCAGTAAGGATCCTGTCGCGGCAACCGCTGGGACAACTCATCCAGCAGCCTCTGTTCGCGCTTGTCTTCCAGATGCCGTGCCTCATCCCTGTAGCGCTGAACCAGTTTGCGCAAGCCTTCGACCCGGGCAAACGCCTGCTGCCAGGCTTCCCGGGATTTGTTCAGGTTGTTTTGATGCCAGCTCAGGCTCTGGCGCTGCTGGTCGATGGCCGTGCCCAGTTGCGCGAGAAAGCCCTGATAGCCCAGCAACCACTGACCCGAGACACCACCACTGCCGCGTACGATCCATTGTTCCTGGTAGTCGAGACGGAAGGCTTCGAGGTCGGCGAGTTTGCTTTCTGCCAGGCGAACCTGCCCCTGGAAGTGCCCCAGGCGCTGGACGGCGGTTTTCTCGGCCTTTTCAGCCATTTCCACCACGGGCGCCAGGCGTGCCGCGCGACTCGAGGCCATGGCCGGTTAACCGCCCGGCGCTGGCGCGAAGACCGAAGCGAGATGGCCTTCG
The DNA here is from genome assembly GCF_017114915.1 of Pseudomonas frederiksbergensis. Classification (GTDB taxonomy): domain Bacteria; phylum Pseudomonadota; class Gammaproteobacteria; order Pseudomonadales; family Pseudomonadaceae; genus Aquipseudomonas; species Aquipseudomonas frederiksbergensis_I. Next base: position 156,438 of record NZ_JAAUOE010000003.1, on the reverse strand, counting down.
CTGGCGCCCATGCTGATGTTGTCGTTCAAGCCCTGGCGCAGGTACAGGGACATGGCCGGTTGCAAATTGATCGCAGTGTCGGTTTCCCGGTCACCGCCCGGCACATAGGCGCCGACGCTGATCAGGTCGCGGCTCTGCTGATAGCGCGACCAGTATTGCTTGAACATCTGCGCGTGGTTCAAATGCTTGATGCCGACCACCGATGGCATGACCCGGCTGATGGAGGCTTCGATATCGATGGCCGGGTAATGCCCTTCCTCGGCCAGACGCCGGGACAGCACGATGTGCCCATCGAGCACGCCCCGCGCTGAGTCGGCGATCGGGTCCTGCTGGTCGTCGCCCTCGGACAATACGGTGTAAAACGCCGTGATCGAACCGCCGCCCTTTTCGGCGTTACCGGCCCGCTCCACCAGCTTCGGCAACTTGGCGAACACCGACGGCGGGTAGCCCTTGGTCGCCGGCGGTTCGCCGATGGCCAGGGCGATTTCCCGCTGAGCCTGGGCGAAACGGGTCAGGGAATCCATCAGCAACAGGACGTTCTTGCCCTTGTCGCGGAAATACTCGGCGATCCGCGTGCAGTACATCGCCGCGCGCAGACGCATCAGCGGCGCATCGTCCGCCGGCGAAGCCACCACCACCGAACGCTTGAGCCCCTCCTCACCGAGGATGTGCTCGATGAACTCTTTAACTTCACGCCCCCGCTCACCGATCAGCCCGACCACGATAATGTCGGCCTCGGTGAAGCGGGTCATCATGCCCAGCAGCACACTCTTGCCGACGCCGGTGCCGGCGAACAGCCCAAGGCGTTGACCGCGACCAACCGTCAACAAACCGTTGATGCAGCGAATACCGACGTCCAGCGGCTGACTGATCGGGTCACGCTTGAGCGGGTTGATGGTCGGGCCGTCCATCGGCACCCAATCTTCAGCCTTCATCCCGCCCTTGCCATCCAGCGCACGACCGGCGCCATCGAGTACCCGCCCGAGCATGCTCATGCCCATCGGCAAACGACCGTTGTCCACCAAGGGAACCACGCGCGCGCCTGGCGCAATGCCGGCGACGCTGCCGACCGGCATCAGAAAGACTTTGCTGCCAGAGAAGCCCATGACTTCGGCTTCGACCTGCACCGGGTGATAGCTGTCATCGTTGATGACCATGCAGCGGCTGCCCATGGCGGCGCGCAAGCCTTCGGCTTCCAGGGTCAGGCCGACCATGCGCAGCAGGCGACCTTCGAGAATCGGTGCGCCAGCCAGCTCCGTGGCCTCGGCGTAGCTACCGAGGCGCTTGGCGAAGCTGGTGCGATCAAGGCGCATCGGGATCGTCCAGTGCCGGGGCAACCGCAGGTTTTTCGCTGACCGGCAGTTCAAGGCTCAGGTCCGGCGCGGCCGGGTGCAGCGCCTGATCGTGCAATTGATCGAACAGCTTGGCCATGACCTGGGTAACACGGGTTTCGACGGTGGCGTCGATGCGACTGTGTTCGGTCTCGACCCGGCAACCACCCGGCAACAAGGATTCATCCTCGACGATGCGCCAGGTTTCTTCATGGCGCTCGCGCAGGGCTTTGACCTGTTCGAAATCCTGCGGGTTGACGTACAGCCGCACATTGCCCACGCCCAGCGGCAAGAGCTTGAGTGCTTCACGCATGACGTGTTCGATTTGCGTGGAGTCGATGGCCAGTTCGCGCTGAATCACTTGTTTGGTGATATGCCGAACGAGGTTGACCAGCGACTTTTCGATCTGGGTGTCCTGCTCCGCAATGGGTTCGAACAGGTTGGCCATCAGTTGTTCCAGGCCCGCAATCCTGGCCGCCAGGGCCACTTCGGCTTCCTGACGAACCTTGAGCGTGGTGCTGTGGAAACCTTCTTTCTCGCCAATGGCAAAGCCTTCGTTGTAGGCCTCCTGGCGAATGCTTTCGAGCTCTTCGAGGGTCAGTGGCTGGACTTCTTCCAGCGGCACTTCTTCCATTTCCGGCGGTTCGGGTTCCGGCTCCGGCTCGGGTTCCGGCACAAACGGGTCGAAGCTGGGCAGCGCCCAGACGTCGAAACCCGCGACGTCCTTGGCACGGATCAGGTCGGTCTGGGACTCATCATGTTTGGACGACATAGTGACCTTAGATCATCTCTTCGCCACCCTTCCCGCCGAGAACGATTTCTCCGGCTTCGGCCATACGGCGGGCAATGGTGAGGATTTCTTTCTGCGCCGTTTCCACGTCGCTGACGCGCACCGGGCCCTTGGCCTCGAGGTCGTCGCGCAACAGTTCGGCCGCCCGTTTGGACATGTTCTTGAAGATCTTTTCCTTGACGCCTTCGTCCGATCCCTTGAGGGCCAGTACCAGAACGTCCGAGGACACTTCGCGCAACAGCGCCTGAATGCCGCGGTCGTCGACATCGGACAGGTTGTTGAACACGAACATGAGGTCTTCGATCTGACCGGACAGGTCTTCGTCGACTTCGCGGATCGAGTCCATCAACTGACCTTCGATCGAGCTGTCGAGGAAGTTCATGATGTCTGCCGCGCGCTTGATGCCACCCAGGGTGGTGCGCGAGGCATTCGAGTTGCCGGAGAACTGCTTCTCGAGAATCTGGTTGAGCTCTTTCAGGGCCGCCGGCTGCACGGTGTTCAGCGACGAGACGCGCAGGATGATGTCCAGCCGCACCTTGTGGTCGAAGTTGCCCAGCACTTCACCGGCCTGATCCGGGTCGAGGTACGCCACCACGATTGCCTGGATCTGCGGGTGCTCGTAGCGGATCACGTCGGCCACGGCGCGCGGTTCCATCCACTTCAGGCTGTCGAGGCCACTGGTGTTGCCGCCCAGCAGGATCCGGTCGATCAGGCCGTTGGCCTTGTCTTCGCCCAGGGCCTGGGTGAGCATTTTGCGCACGTAGTCGTCAGAGCCGACGCCCAGGCTGGTCTGGTCGCCGACCATGTCGACGAACTCGCTCATGACCTGTTCGACCTGTTCGCGGTGCACGTTGCCCATCTGGGCCATGGCCACACCCACACGCTGGACTTCTTTGGGCCCCATGTGGCGCAGCACTTGCGCGGCATCGGTAGAACCCAGGGACAGCAGCAGAATCGCGGCTTTGTCGACCCGGGACAGTTTGGCGGCAACGGCTCGGTTATCACTCATCTGCGTTAATCCACTCTTTCACGACCTGGGCCACGCGACCCGGATCTTCTGCCACCAGACTCTTGATTGCGTTCAACTGTGCGTCATAGCCATCGCTCGGGCTCGGCAACAGGATGCTGGTCGGACCACCAAGGCTGACGCGGTCGTTGGCCAGCTCGCCATCCAGTGCGCCCATGCCACCGAGTTCCACGTCGCTGCCAAGGCCTGCGAACTGCTTGCCTTTGCCGCCGCCGGTGATGTTGTTGAGCACCGGACGCAACACACCGAACACCAGCACCAGGATGAACAACACACCCAGCACTTGCTTGACGATGTCCCAGAACCATGGCTGGGAGTAGAACGGAATATCGGCGATCACTTCACCGCGCTCGGCGGAGAACGGCATGTTGATCACGCTGACGCTGTCGCCACGGCTGGCATCGAAACCGACCGCGTCCTGCACCAGACGGGTAAAGCGCGCCAATTCATCGGCACTCCATGGCGCCCGAGTCGTTTCGCCATTGGCTGCGTTGACCTTGACTTGATCATCCACCACCACCGACACCGACAGGCGATTCAAACGGCCCTGCTGTTGTTTGGTATGGCTGATGGAGCGGTCGAGTTCGAAGTTCTTGGTGGACTGTTGACGCTTGTCCGCCGGGTACGGCGCCAGCATCGGCTGGCCGGTGGCCGGGTCCATGATTTGTTGGCCGTTGGCATCGAGCAGTGGCTGGCCTGGTTGCACCATGCCGGCCGACGCCGTGGTGCCACCGGTGGTTTGCGGCGCCGAAGCAGGCGACGGCGGCTGGTTGCTCAGGGCACCCGGTACGCCTTGCGGGCCATTGCTGGCGGTGCGTTGCTCGTTGACCGACTGCTCGCTGCGCAACGCCGGCTGATCCGGGTTGAACTGCTCGGACGTCGATTCGACGGCGCTGAAATCCACATCGGCCGAGACTTCGGCTTTATAACGATCGTTGCCCAGTACCGGTTGCAGGATGTTGTGCACGCGCTGGGTCAGCATGCTTTCCATGCGACGGCTGTAATCGAATTGCTTGCCGGCCATGGTCAGTTCGGAGTTTTCCGCCTGATCCGACAGTAGATTGCCCTTCTGGTCGACGACGGTGATCTGCGATTTGCTCAGTTCGGGAACGCTGGTCGCCACCAGATTGACGATGGCCACGACCTGGCCTGGCTCCAGCGAGCGACCGGAATACAGTTCAACCAGCACTGAGGCGCTGGGCTTGCGTTCATCACGCACGAACACCGAACTTTTCGGAATCGCCAGATGCACGCGGGCACCCTTGACGTTGTTCAGGCTGGAAATGGTCCGGGCCAGTTCGCCCTCGAGACCGCGACGATAACGGGTCGCTTCCATGAACTGGCTGGTGCCCAGTCCTTGTTCCTTGTCGAGGATCTCGAAACCGATATTGCCATCACTGGGAGTGACACCAGCGGCCGCGAGCTTGAGCCGCGCACGGGACAGATCATCGGCCTTGACCAGCAAGGCACCGGAATTCGGTTCGACGGTATAGGGAATGTCGGCGGCGGCCAGGGTTTCCATGACCTGCTTGGCGTCCATGCCGGCGAGACTGCCGTACAAAGGCCGGTAGTCTGGCTGCTGGGACCACAACACCACGGCAAAACCAATCGCCACGCTCGCCGCCAGGCCGACCAACAGGCCCACCTGACGCAACATGGTCATCTCGGAGAGGTTTTCCAGGAAGGACAACCCGAACAGCGGCGGTTTGCCGTCTATCGGAGTGGCCTTGGCCGGAACGTTATCGGCGATTGCTTCTGCCATGACTCAATCTCGTCCTTAAACCGGCATCTGCATGATGTCTTGGTAAGCCTGAACCAGCTTGTTACGCACTTGGGTCAGCGCCTGAAAAGACACGCTGGCCTTCTGTGAGGAAATCATCACGTCCGTCAGGTCGACGCCGCTTTTACCGATCTCGAAGGCACTGGCCAACTGATTGGACGCCTGCTGGGTGTCGTTCACTTTATTGACGGCCTGACCGAGCATGTCGGAAAAGCTGCTGCCACCCAACTCAGGGACAGCGGCAGTCGATTTCGGCGCAGACATGGCATCCATTTGCATGGCGCGCATATCCAGCATCAACCGATTGAATTCAATACCTTGGCTCATGGTTTCTCTCTTTGACGACCCGCAATTTTTTGACACTCACTCGGCGGGTAGTGAGGTGTTAGCAACAAGGGTGCCAGCTCCATGGCTGCTCTAAACAAAAGACCTTCTGTGCTTTTGTTTGCCAACCCTTCACGTGGCGAACAGGTACGCCTCCACATCCATTCCGGCGTCGCGCATCTGCGCCAGCTTGTAGCGCAAGGTGCGCGGGCTGATGCCCAGTCGTTCGGCGGCTTCTTTGCGACGGCCACGCTCGGAGCGCAAGGTGTCGATGATCATCTGGAACTCCCGGCGCCGCAGATCATCGCAGAGGGCACCGGCCGATTCGGCTTCAACCTCCAATACACGCACCGGCGCTGGCATCAATGCCGGCAACGGCGCACACGCCACGGGCCCGGCCAGGCAGAAATCCTGCGGCTGGATCAAACCGCCCTGCTGCAGAATCAAGGCACGCTGGATCGCGTTGTCCAGCTCACGCACATTGCCCGGCCACGGATAGCTGATCAGGCACGCCCGCGCCTCGGGTGAGAGCTTCGCCGCGGCATGCTTCATTTTATTGACGTGCTTGGCCAGCAAGCGCTCGGCCAGCGGCAGGATGTCGGCGGTACGCTCGCGCAGCGGACGCCAGGCCAGCGGGAACACCGACAGGCGATAGTAGAGGTCTTCGCGAAAACGCCCCGCCGCCACTTCACCGGCCAGGTCACGGTTGGTGGTGGCGACCACTCGAATGTCCAGGGTGATCGGCTTGCGCGCACCGACTCGCTCGACTTCACGCTCCTGTAATACGCGCAGTAATTTGGCCTGCAGGCCGAGGGGCATTTCAGAGATTTCGTCGAGCAGGATCGTCCCGCCATCGGCCTGTTCGAACTTGCCGGCCTGCGCCGCGATAGCGCCGGTGAACGAACCCTTTTCGTGACCGAACAAGGTGGCTTCAAGCATGTTGTCCGGGATCGCTGCGCAGTTGATCGCAATGAACGGCTGGCTGGCGCGATGGGAGTGCTGATGGATGTAACGCGCCAGCACTTCCTTACCGGTCCCGGACTCACCGGAGATCAACACTGTGGAGTCACTGCGCGCCACCCGCGCGGCCAATTCCAGCAATTGCGCACTGGCCGGCTCAAACGCCACAGGCCCCTCGCTCTCGATCGCGCCGAGATTGCCCAGGGCGTGACGCGCCACCAGATCGAGCAAGGCCTTGGGCTCGAACGGCTTGACCAGATAATCCGCCGCGCCCTGACGCATGGCGTCGACCGCTCGCTCGACCGCACCGTGAGCGGTCATCAACAACACCGGCAGTTGCGGCTGACGAGCCCGCAGCAATCCAAGCAATTGATGACCGTCCATACCCGGCATGTTGACGTCGCTGACCACTAAATTAAATGCCTCGGCGCCGACCGCGGCCAGCGCCTCCTCCGCCGAACCGACCGTCTTGTAATCGTGCCCGGCAAGCAATAGCGTATCGGCCAATGCCTCCCGTAGCGCGCGGTCATCCTCGACCAGCAAAACCTTGATGGCCATGTCTTTCACTTCGCTCCCTGAGCGCTGGGCTGTTCACCGGAAAAAAGCGGCAAGATCACCTGTGCGCAAGTACCGCGACCCGGCCGCGAGCGCAGCTGCAATTCTCCCTGATGAGCACGGGCCACTGCCTTGACCACGGTCAGGCCCAGGCCGGTGCCGGTGGTTTTGGTGGTGAAAAACGGCTCGCCCAGACGCGCCAGCACTTTCGTAGCGATGCCGCTGCCGCTGTCGCTGACCGATACACGCAAGTTGTTATCACGGGTGTAGAGATGGACTTTCAAACGGACATCGCCAGCACTGGCCTGGATGGCATTCTCGATCAGATTGAGGATCGCCCCGACCAGCGTGTCGCGATTGCACAGCAACTCACCGACATGACTGTCGCACTGCCAGCGAATCGGCAGATCCTGAACATGGGTCAGGGCGGCCGCTTGCAGCGCCTGCATCAACAGCTTGGGCGTCACGCGATCGGTCAACGGCAACTCGCCGCGAGCGAACACCAGCATGTCGCGCACCTGGTGCTCCAGCTCATGCAGACGCTCTTTCAGCCGACCGGCAAAACGCTGTTGCGTGGCGATCGGCAGCTCCTGCTCAGTCAAATGACTGGCGTAGAGCAACGCAGCGGACAACGGCGTACGAATCTGATGGGCCAACGACGCAACCATGCGACCGAGGGACGACAGGCGCTCATGACGAGCCAATTGATCTTGTAGATGGCGGGTTTCAGTCAGGTCGTTGAGCAACACCAACTGACCGGGTTCGGCGTCCAACGAGCGCGTGGCGATCGACAGGCGCCGACCGTCCTTGAGAGAAATTTCGTGACCGTCGTCTTCGCGCGGCGCAAAGCATCGCGCAATGACATGGCGCCACAGCTCGCCTTCGAGGGGCAAGCCGAGCAGCTCACATGCGGCGGGATTGGCTTCACGGACGATGCCTTGGGCGTCGATGACGATGACGCCGCCGGGCAATAGATCGAGGAGGTTTTGCAGACGGTTGGCCAGGCGTTCTTTTTCCGCCAGCTCCTGCATGCGCTGAGCACTGACCACTGCCAGCTCGCCCTTAAGCTCGGTGACCCGGGCTTCGAGCATGCTGTAGGAGTCGGTCAGTTGGCTCGACATCTGGCTGAACAGCGCAAACGCCTGCTCAAGGCCAAGCCGACTTGCCTGCTCTACGGACGACGATTGCCCCGAAGTGTCAGGGACAGGAGACATCTGGGCGGCTTGGGGCATTGTGCTCTCTCGCGTGGCTGACCGTCAGTTAAACGGAACGTTGCGAGGGATGTAGCAATACCCGTGCCTAAAAAAAACTGCCTATAAATGAAGGAGTTGAAAAACAGGCGTCAATCATCCGCCTGTTCATCACCATCACGACGACTCATGCCGTACTTGCGCATCTTCTCCACCAGCGTGGTGCGACGAATACGCAACCGCTCGGCCGCCCGCGCCACGATGCCATTGGCGTCATCCAGCGCCTGCTGAATCAACCCTTGCTCCAGACCACCCAGGTAGTCCTTCAGGTCCAGGCCTTCTGGCGGCAGCAGCGCATTGGCGGTGAAGTCCGGGGTATGACCGTTAATGGCCACCCGCTCTTCGAGATCGCTGCGCAGGCTGTCGACCATCTGCTCGTCTTCATCGTCGACGTAGCGGAATTTCTTCGGCAATTCGACCACGCCGATCACCCCGTACGGGTGCATGATCGCCATGCGCTCCACCAGGTTGGCCAGCTCGCGAACGTTGCCCGGCCAGCCATGACGGCACAGCGACATGATCGCTGCCGAGTTGAAACGGATCGAACCGCGCTTCTCGTGCTCCATGCGCGAGATCAACTCGTTCATCAGCAACGGGATGTCTTCGACGCGCTCGCGCAACGGCGCCATCTCGATCGGGAACACGTTCAGGCGATAGTAGAGGTCTTCGCGGAAGGTGCCGATCTCGATCATGCTTTCGAGATTCTTGTGGGTCGCCGCAATGATCCGCACATCGACGCTTTGGGTCTTGTTGCTGCCCACGCGCTCGAAGGTGCGCTCCTGCAAGACGCGCAGCAGCTTGACCTGCATTGGCAGCGGCATGTCGCCGATTTCATCGAGGAACAGTGTGCCGCCGTTGGCCAACTCGAAACGCCCGGCGCGGCTGGTGATCGCGCCGGTGAAGGCGCCCTTCTCGTGACCGAACAATTCGCTTTCCAGCAACTCGGCCGGGATCGCCCCGCAGTTGACCGGAACGAACGGCGCTTCACGACGCTTGGAGTGGTAATGCAGATTGCGCGCAACCACTTCCTTGCCGGTCCCGGATTCGCCAAGGATCAGCACGCTGGCGTCGGTGTCGGCGACTTGCTGCATCATCTGACGGACGTGTTGAATCGCCCGGCTGGTGCCGACAAGGCTGCGGAACAGATTGGGCTCACGGTGACGACCGCGCTCGCGGGCCTGGTCATACATCTCGCGATAGACCTGGGCACGGTGCAGCGAATCGAGCAGTTTGCTGTAGCTGGGTGGCATTTCGAGGGTCGAAAGCACTCGACGACGCTGGTCTTCCGGCAAGTCAATGGAAGAATTATCACCCATTAACAAAACTGGAAGGAACTCATCCCAGGTTGAGAGTGTCTTTAACAGGCCCAAAAGTGCACCAGGAGCATTGACCGTCCCGATGAGGACACAGATTACTTCACGACTTGATGACAGAGAGCCGACCGCCTGCTGCCAGTCATGGCTGCCACAGGGTAAATTTTCTTCGCCGAGAAAATTTAAAATCACCGCCAAATCGCGGCGGCGGACGCTATCGTCATCAATCAGCAGAATTTTGGTTTCACGCCACATGCAATAGCAACTTCCCTAGTCAACTCAATGCCCAAAATGAGGGGCAAGCTAGACGCTTGCAGACACGTTGTGCCTGTAGACGCCTGAAATCTGGAACCAGCCACTAGTTAAGTCAAAAAAACGTGCACAGTCAAATTTATGGCGCACTATGTTTGGATTAACTTAGGGTTAATTAACCAAACAGATGGTAAACCTTTGCCGCGTTCTGTGCTTGGTGGATCTGCGACATCTCGTCGACTATCGCCTGACGCTCCCCCGTCGCCGCCTCCAGAAGCTGTTTATACACCCCCAGCAACTCCTCAAGGTTGTCGCGCAACGCGGCCTCGTCCACCGAAGCTTCACTCAAGACGTCTTCCATGCAGGAACGGCAAGCCAGGTCCAATTCGCCAATGGCTTCCCAGTTGCGCTCGGCCAATGCATCGACCAGGGCGTCCCGGGTCTGTTCGATTCGCTGCAATACAAGACTCATGGTGATCTCCTTAAAACTGGGGAGCAGGTGCGCCAATAGCATCCCAACCGTCTTTCACCGTGCGAAGCAAATCGGCAACTTCGTCGAGGATTTTTGGATCGGTCTTAATATTGGCTTCCGCCAGACGCTTCATCATGTAAGCGTAGAGGTTATCCAGCTCACCTACGGATTCAGCCTGGTTTTCCAGGTCCAGACCTTCACGCAGACCACCGATGATGCCGATGGCCTTGCCGATCAGCACACCTTTGTTCGAAATATCCTTACGCTCCATCGCACCTTTGGCCTGGGCGATACGGTCCAGGCCACCTTCCATCAGCATCTGCACCAGGCGATGTGGACTGGCTTCGGAAGTCTGCGCCTGAGCGCCAATCTTCTGGTATTGGCGAAGGGCTAACATTGGATTCATGTTGTACCTCATCAGAATTCTGTGGTTCGTATAAACAATGTATCGACGACGCGTCAAAAAACTTTAGATTCAAAAACAAAAAGCCCGGAGCGTGAAAACGCTGCCGGGCTTTTGGCACTCTGAGTGTTACGAGTTCTTCTGCTGCGCGGTCATGGCTTCGAATATCGAGGTGATGTTACTGGCGGTGGCCTTCAACTTGCCGACCAGGGTGTCCATGTCGTTGTACTTTTTGGTCAATACCGCGGTCAAGGTCTCGATTCGGCGATCCAGGGCGGCCTGATCATTGGTCAACTTGGTCTTTGTCTTGTTCAGGCTTGTTGTGCGCTGATCCAGAATACCGCCGGTATCGGAGAACGGCGCGATAGCCTTCTGCATGCGCGCCAGCAAACCATTGTCACTGCCAGTGTCGCCAACAAACAGCTTCTGGACTTCACCACCCAGCTTCTTGTCGTTCATGGCACTGGTGAACTTAGTGCTGTCGAAGTTGAGGGCACCGGTTTTCTGGTCGGTGGTGATACCCAGCTGAGCCAGAACAGTCAGTTTGTCGCCCGCACCGGTTTCCGATAGCGGACCGCGCATGGCCGACAGAATCGAACGCGGCAACGCGTCGCCGGTCAATGCAGCCGCAACAGTGGGATTGCCGTCATCGTCGAGCGAAGGCTTGGTCAATGCTGTGATGCCGTTGGCCAGAGCATTGTAGGCATCGACGAACTTCTGGATCGAAGCCTTCAGACCATCATTGTTGCTGGCCACGGTGACGGTCGACGTACCGGCTGCCACCAAGTTTAAGGTCAGCCCGGAAACGGCCTGGTCTACGGTATTGCTCTTGCTGGTCAGCTCCATGCCATCGATGGAGAATTTAGCATCAATGGCCGTAGCACCGATCGAACCGGCCGAGGTGGCAGTCATTGCCGGACCGCCGCTGGCGCCAACGACATTGCTGCCATCGATGGTCAGTTCCGAAATACCGCTGACGGAAATGTCGGAGCCCGCACCCGTCGTGGTCGAGCCAAGCACCAGGCGCGAACCAAAAGAGTCGGTGATGATGTTGGCACTGATACCTGCGCCCTTGAGCGAGGCATCGGCATTGATCGAGTCACGAACCGATTGCAGCGTCGCCCCGGCCTCGATGTCGAGGTTGTAGGTGCTGGAGCCCTGCTTGATGCTCAACGTACCCGCAGTGATCGGGCTGGTCGTACCGCCGGCGAACGCCGCACTGGTGACTTTCGAAGATGTAGCCAGATTGTCCACTTTCACGACGTAGGTGCCGTTTACCGCCGAGTTACTGGCAGTGGCGCCGACGATCTTCACATCGGAGGAAGTGGCTGCAAAACCCGGAAATTGCGGGGTAGTCGTGCTGCCCAGCCCCTTCATGGCCGTATTGAAGGCAGCCATCAACGACTTCAAGGTCCCGATACCGGAGATACTCGCGGTGTTGGTCGCAGTCCCACGATCGATCTGACCTTGCTTGGCCGCTTTGTCAGCGTCCACCAAGGCTTTGACGATAGCGCCGGTGTTAAGGCCGGAGCCTAGACCCGTGCCTGGTAGAATCGGACTTGCCATGTAGAACTCCCTTCAGTGTTTCGCCGGCCTTTTGACCACTACAACGCCCAAAAGAACATAGCAACAAAATTCGTGCCAGCTGTCAGACTTTTGCGCTGAACAACAGGCTGCTTGCATCATTCAAACTGTTCGCCAGCTTGAGGACTTCTTCGTTGGGGATTTGACGAATCACCTCACCGGAGTCACTGGCAATCACTTTGACCACTACTTTTCCTGAAGGCTCGTCAATCGAGAACTCCAGGTTGCGCTTGACTGACTGAACGAACTTTTCGATTTCCTGAACGGCCATCTTCAGTTTTTCCTGCTCGGTCTTGTCGCTTTTACCTCCTTCCTTGACGGCAACCACTGGCGCAGTTTCCGCTAGAGGCTTTTCCGCAGACTGATCGGCAACAGTCGTCGCCTGCTTGGCCGCAGGATAAGACAAGTTCAGCTTGACGCTCATATCCATGTCCATCACCTCTTAAAGTAAAAAGCGAGAGAGCGCGACAAGCGCACTCCCCCGCCAAAACTTATCAACTATTACTGAAGCAGTTTCAGTACAGCGGATGGCAGTTGGTTGGCTTGGGCCAGAACTGCGGTGGACGCTTGTTGCAGCGTTTGTTGCTTGGTCAGCTGTGCAGTTTCAGCAGCGAAGTCGGTATCTTGTACGCGACCCAGTGCAGCAGCGGCGTTTTCGTTGATGTTCTGCAAGTTGGAGATGGTGCTGGTCAGACGGTTTTGTGCAGCACCGAGGTCGGCACGAGTGGAGTTGATGGTCGACAGAGCAGCATCGATCGCATTCAACGCAGCAGCGGTGCTGGCTTCTGCGGTGGCGCCATCGGTACCGGTGATGGCAATAGCGTCACTATCAACGGCCAGTGTTACGGCGTCGGTGCCGGCAGCCAGAGAGATGGTGATCTGGTTAGTCGCGCCAGTGTTGGAACCGACCTGGAAAGTCATGGTGCCGGCAGTGCCGTCGATCAGGTTCTTGCCGTTCAGGTTGGTCGACTTGGCGATACGAGTCAGCTCGTCCGACATCGAAGCGAATTCTTTGTTCAGAGCAGCACGGTCAGCAGTGCCGTTGGAGTCGTTTCGCGATTGAACAGCCAGCTCACGCATACGCTGCAGAATGTTGGTCTGTTCCTGCATCGCGCCTTCAGCGGTCTGAGCGATCGAGATACCGTCGTTGGCGTTTTTGATCGCCATGGTCTGACCACGGATCTGCGAAGTCATACGGGTAGCGATTTGCAGGCCGGCGGCGTCGTCTTTAGCGCTGTTGATTTTCAGGCCGGAAGACAGGCGAGTCATCGACGTCGACAGAGCGTCGGAAGCGCGGTTCAGGTTTTTCTGAACGTTCAACGATGTGACGTTGGTGTTTACTGTTAAAGCCATGACGAATTCCTCGTTGGTTGGGTACTGCGGCTTCCGGCCCTGGCAACCGCCGGGTATGGCCTAGAGAACCTTCGTAATAGTTATCGTCGGGATTGGAACTTGCTTTAGGGGATTTTGAAAAAAATTTGCCATCACGTTGCCACCCCCCGTAATACAAGGACTTGGCAGCGTGAGAGCAGCGAAAGAAATGACGTCAGAGAAATGCCGGTGACGAAAATGGCGAAAACTCGCCTGCACCGGCAGAAGAGAAATTGTTTAAATGGACAGACTGTCGCGCAGCAACTGGACCAGCTCATATTCCAGGTAGTCCGCCAGCGCCAACCAGTTCTGGGTCTCCTGACACTCAAGCATCTGGCCGAGCAACAGCACCCACTGCTGCTGAATATCCTGCGGCGTCAGATCAAAGGACGGCTGCACCGCTCCGATCAATTCGATCATCGCCAGCCCTGCTTCTACTTCACGCCCCAACCGAAACAATGCCGCACATTGTTCTGAGTCGACGACAAAGGATTCAAACCCGCTCATGACGCCAACTCCGGGTGAAAAGCCGTACCGGCGATCATCGCCCCTGCCCGACTGCTGTTATAGAAGCGCACCTGAGGATGCCCGGCGATAAATCGCTCCAGCTCACACAGATAGCTGCGGAAATTGAGCTGGGTTTTGATGCGTTGACCGTGACCATCGAGCACCCAGTGTTTGGCCGCACCCAGTTGCGGGCCGAGGTCGCCATCGTTCCAGCCGGCATGGGTCTTGTCATTGGGGAAGGCGAAGTCGGCACCGAACAGGGTGATCTGCGTTGCGCCCATCTTCACCGCAAGGTCCACCGCTGGGTGAATCACGCTGCCGCCGACATACAGCTCGCCCTTGGGCCATTGTCTACGCAGCTGTTGGTAGATCGGGCTGGCGGAGTAACCGGTATACCGCGGCCCTTGCCAGGCCGCCAGCACCTGAGGGTCGACCATAGGCATGTACGCCAGGGTAATGTCGGCCGTACCCTCTGGTGGCAGATGCCGGCCCGAAATACGCTGGTCGATGCTGACCACCACGTCCGGGCGAATACCATGATTGAGCAGTGGCCGGTAGGCGGTATCGACACAAATGAACAACGGTCGCACCGCCTGCTCACGAATCGCCCGCAAGCGCTCGAAGTGCAGCTCAAGACTCGGGCCCGTGGCAATGACGAACGCTTCCTGCCCGACACAGGAACCGAACAACTCGGCCACATCGCTATCGGCTTGCACAAGCTCCAGACTCGCTTGCAAGCGCTCGACGATGTCCGGGGCCTGAGGGTCGAATTCACGGTTATTGAACGCCAGGTGAGTTTCGCTGATCAGACGATCGCGGATCTTGGCATTGAAGTCATCGGCCAGTACCAGTTCGGATGGCAATGCAAAGAACGGCAGCTGGATTTCCGCCAGATCGCCGGCATACAGCAACTCGACTCGCGGATCGCTGAGCCACTGCTGTTGATCGAGCAGTTGCAGCACCAACGCAAACACCGCGCCATTGAGGATGTGCACGTACACGCGCTCAAGCCCGGCGCGCGCCAGCAACTCCAGTTGCAGATCGCCAAGCCCGGTGCCGTAGACATGCACCACCGGATGGTCGATGGGCAGGCTGTCGGCCTGAAGCCTGGCCTCGCGGGTGCGGTCGTGGCGACTGGTCAGCTGGATGCCGTTGATGCTCAACGTCGAGCCCAGGCCTTCGACCAGATCGGCCTGCAACAGGCTCGTGGCTTCAACCGGTAAGCGCGCCGACAGCTGCGGCCAGCGGCGCTGTATGACCTCGGCGTTGCGCTCAAAGAACTCGCTCATGAAGCCTCGCTTTTCATTCGGGCAAAAAAATAGCGCTCAAGGTTACACCTTGAACGCTATTTTTTGTGCCTGGCTTTCTTTGACTAAAGAGCCTGATTCAAGGGCGATAGATGATCGCCGACCCCCAGGACAGCCCCACCCCGAAACCACTCAGCGCCACGCGCTTCCACTTCGAGTCCAGCACGTGTTTTTCCAGCAGCAGCGGAATGCTCGACGATACGGTATTACCGGTCTCGACCATGTCCTTGATGAACTTCTCTGGCTCACCCTCGAAACGCCGCGCCACGGCATCGACAATCGCCGCGCTGCCCTGGTGAATGCAGAAGGCATCGATATCGTCAGCCGTCAGGCCCGAATCTGCGAGCAGCTCATGCAAATGCGCCGGCACTTTGAGCAGCGCAAAGTTGAAGACCTGACGGCCGTTCATGAAGAACACCCCGTCGGAAACCTTCAGGTGCGGCGCGCCGGAACCGTCGGTGCCGAACTTGGCCTTGCCCAGCTGCCAGGGGGCGTCTTCGCCCATCCAGGTGGCGGTGGCGGCATCGCCGAAAAGCATGGTGGTGTTGCGGTCTTCCGGGTCGACGATCTTGGAGTACGGATCGGCGGTCACCAGCAGGCCATTCTTCAGGCCCGCAGCTTCCATGAAGCCCTTGATGGCGTAAATGCCATAGACGTAACCGGAGCAGCCCAGGGAAATATCGAACGCGGCCACGGTCGTCGGCAGGCCCAGTTTGTCCTGAACGATGGCGGCGGTGTGCGGCAGGCCTTCTTCGTCGCCGTTCTGGGTCACGACGATCAGCACATCGATAGCTTCACGCTTCAATTCGGGATTGTTGGCAAACAGCGCGTTGACCGCTTCGACACACAGGTCCGACGTTTCTTGCCCGGCGTCTTTGCGCGGCAGGAAAGCCGAACCGATCTTGCCCAGGATGAACTCTTCATCCTTTTCGAATTTTGCACCTTGTGCGTAATTGTCCACGCCGGCTACAGGAACGTAGCTCGCAATGCTCTTTATGCCAATCATTACGGCTTCCCAATAATAAACAGCCCAATACCACCGCTCGCAAGGAATCGAGGGGCGCCGACAAACAACGATAACGTCGCCCTCAAGGGGGTGACAGCGGGAAGAGTAAAAGGCCATCACTGAGTCAAAAAACAGACCAGGCGCCCTCTCCCCTATTTATACAATACAGTGAAGATGCGCGTAATGACTCGCAGGTCACGCTATTTTGCCGAATCAACCCAACAACAGGTTATTCGACCAATGACCAGTCCAGCGGCGTTCCGCGCTTGATGGCCTGGCGGGCGCGGCGGCCCAGAAGGGTTTCAGCGTGTTTGGGGGCCAGCCCCAAGCCCGGACGGATGGCCCGCAGATTGGCGACGGTGAAAGGCTCTCCGGCGGCCATGTCCTGGGTGACATACAGCGACCGGCGGTACACCAGGGATTTGCGCTCGGCCTCGGTCACGCCGTAATGCACCTGGCCCATCGCCTGCCAGGCGCGTTCGGTTTCAATCACCAGGCTGGCGAGTTCGGCGGGCTCCAGGGAGAAACTGGCGTCCACCCCACCGGCGGCACGGTCGAGAGTGAAATGTTTTTCCACCACCGTCGCCCCTAACGCGACGGCGGCGACAGACACCCCGACGCCCATCGAATGGTCGGACAAACCGACTTCACAGCCAAACAACTCGCGCAGATGAGGGATGGTGCGCACATTGCTGTTGGCCGGCGTCGCCGGGTACGTGCTGGTGCACTTGAGCAACACCAGGTCCTTGCAACCGGCCTCACGGGCGGCACGCACGGTTTCATCGAGTTCGGCGAGGCTGGCCATGCCGGTGGAAATAATCAGCGGCTTGCCGGTGGCCGCGACCCGCCGGATCAACGGTAGATCGGTGTTCTCGAAACTGGCGATTTTGTAGGCCGGCACATCGAAACTTTCGAGAAAGTCCACCGCGGTGTCATCAAACGGCGTGGAAAACGCCAGCATGCCCAGCTCTTTGGCCCGGGCGAAAATCGGCGCGTGCCATTCCCATGGCGTGTGGGCCTTTTCGTACAGCGCATACAGCGAAGAACCGGCCCACAGGCTGTTGGGGTCCTTGATGAAGAACTCACCTTCGGACAAGTCCAGGGTCATGGTCTGGGCGGTGTAGGTTTGCAGCTTCAAGGCATGGGCGCCGGCCTTGGCCGCGGCTTCGACGATTCGCAGCGCCACGTCCAGCGACTGGTTATGGTTACCACTCATTTCGGCAATGATGAACGGCGGCGCATCGGCACCGATCGAGCGATGGCCGATCTTGAAACGGGTCATTGTTTGGGATCCTTCAGTACGCGCGTGAACGCGCAAGCACTCTGAGTAAAACCTGCTTCGCGGAAAACCTTCAGCGAAGGCTGATTGGCCGGCAGCACCTGAGCGGTGACGGCCTCAAGTTGTGGCCAATGAGCCGTGACGAACGCTTCGCCCCGCGACAGCAGCGCCCTGCCCCAACCCAGGCCGAATCGGCCTTCGAACAGATAAATCGAGACTTCGGCCTGAGTACCGTCAAGGTCATAGCGCAGCATACCGACCGGGCCGTCATCCGCCTCGGCGATCAACAGCAGTCGCCGCGGATTGCTCAGGCTCGTGGCCAGCCAGGCCTGATGCCGTTGCCAATCGATGGCGTGGGTGTCCAGCGACCAACGCCGTACCGCTTCGGCATTACGCCCCTCGAACAACAATTGCGCATCGTCCGAAGTGGCCCGACGCACCTGCAACACCGCCCCCGCCAGCGCCGCCGCCACCCGCTGCGCCCCACGGCCATCGACCAACTGCCGCGAGCGTTCGGCCAGATTTTGACGAACGCCCTGATTGCCCACGACAAAACCGATGGCCTGGCGCAACTGCTCGACACTGACCTGCTCGCGGTTGCCCAGGAACACATGAGCTCCCGAAGTCGCCATCACCTCGCCGTTGGCCTGCTGATTATTCGAGACAGCAATGCAGATTGTCGGCAATCCCAGGGCCGCCCGCTCCCAACTGGTACCGCCACCGGCACCGATGAACAGATCGACTTCGGTCATCAGCCGGTAGAAGTCGCTGACAAAACTGTGCAGGCGCCAGTTCGGACGATAATCCACCAGACCCTGCATCTGTTCCCACGCCGGATTGTCGGCCCCCGCCACGAAATCGATTTCCAGCTCATGGAAGTCCGCCAGCGCCAACATCGCGTGGTGGGTTTGCATGGCCGCATCGAAACCGCCGAAGTTCACCAGCACGCGCCTGGCTCGAGGTTTGATCTCGATCGCCGGGCAACAGAACTCATCGCGCAGCAGGGCAAACCGTGGGCCGAGCAGGGTCTGGCAATCGGGCGTCAGCAGTGAGATGTAAGCCTCTGGGGTGCCCGACAGATTTTGATTGAGCAGCAGATCGACGCTGTATTGTCGAGTGGCCAGGTCGTCCACCGCCGCGATCCGTGGAGCCCAGCGGCGTGCGGCGGTCTGCCAATGATGGTCAAGGCCAT
The DNA here is from genome assembly GCF_017114915.1 of Pseudomonas frederiksbergensis. Taxonomy (GTDB): domain Bacteria; phylum Pseudomonadota; class Gammaproteobacteria; order Pseudomonadales; family Pseudomonadaceae; genus Aquipseudomonas; species Aquipseudomonas frederiksbergensis_I. The sequence continues at coordinate 137,735 of NZ_JAAUOE010000003.1, read as the reverse complement.
AGTGATCGACGATGATCCAGTCGAAAGCCGGATGGCTTTCCAATGCTTGCCCCAGCGCCGCGATCTCCGCTTGCCACGGCAGCATCGACTCGATGGCCTGCTGCGGATCCTCATCTCGATAGCGCTCCGGCAGCGCAAAGGTCTCGAAACCTTCGGCTCGCAGACTGTCCAGCCGATGCCCCGGCAACAGACGACAGGCGAAGGCAACATGCGAGCCCTGCTTTCGCAACACTCTGGCCAGGGTCAGGCAGCGGGCGATATGGCCACTGCCAATGGTCGGCGACGCGTCGGCGCGGATCAGTACCCTCATTGCAACTCACCACTGGCCTTCAATGCGGCGTAAAGGTATTCGGCGCGCTTCCAGTCCTCGAGGGTGTCGATGTCCTGTACCAGGTAGCGCGGCAAAATCACCGGCAGGCTCGCCGGCGAAAACAGCACATCGCCACGCAACCAGGCCTCGCTGCGCCCCCAGTAGAACTGGCCGGCATCTTGAAAAGCGTCGGGCAAGTCCTGGGAACGGGTCTCGCGAAATTCCGGGTAGAGCGAGGTCAAGGCGCCCTGCTCGTCCAGGGTCAAGGCCCGTTGCACCGGGAAACCGAAACTGCTGACAGAGAACGCGAAAGATCTGTCCGGGTGCCACTCCAGCAACTCATACCCCTGACGCAGATAACGCGCATGCAACAACGGCGCCGTTGCGTAGACGCAGCACGCATAGTCGAACGGCGGCAATTGATTCAAGGCATGCACAATCACCGCTGCGGTCCCGGTGAAATCGTCGGCAAGCGCTGCGGGCCGCACGAACGGCACCTGAGCGCCATGGGCCAGCGCGACCTCGGCGATCTCTTCGTCGTCGGTGCTGACGATTACTTGGTCGAACAGCTTCGACTCCAGCACCGTGCGTATCGAACGGACGATCATCGGCACGCCGTCGAACGGCTTGAGGTTCTTGCGTGGGATTCGTTTGCTGCCACCGCGGGCCGGAATGATCGCAACACAGCTCAAGAGTCACTACTCCTCAAGGATCAGCCGTCGCAATTGCTCGACCACATAATCCTGTTGTTCATCGCTCAGCAGAGGAAACAGCGGCAGGCTGATGGCCTCGGCGTAATAACGTTCGGCCTGGGGGAAGTCACCTTCGGCAAAACCCAGGTCGCGATAGTACGGCTGCAAGTGCACGGGAATATAGTGCAGATTCACCCCGACACCGGCCGCTCGCAAGCCTTCGAACACCTGCCGATGACTGAGATTGATCCGCTCCGTCTGCAAGCGCACCACGTACAGATGCCACGCCGACTCGGCCTCCGGCTGTGCGCCGGGCAAGGTCAGTGGCAAGTCCGCCAGCAACCGGTCATAACGCGCCGCCAGCTCACGTCGACGCTCGATAAAGCCATCGAGCTTGTTCAGCTGTGACAGACCGAGGGCTGCTTGCAGGTCGGTGATCCGGTAATTGAAACCCAGCTCCACTTGCTGGTAGTACCAGGGGCCGTGGCTGGGTTCGGTCATCTGCGCAGGGTCACGGGTCATGCCGTGGCTGCGCAGGCGCTGCAAGCGTTCGGCCAGTTCCGGGCGATTGGTCAACACCATGCCGCCTTCGGCACTGGTGATGATCTTCACCGGGTGGAAACTGAACACCGTCATCGCCGCAAATTCGCCACAACCCACCGGGCGCCCGGCATAGGACGCGCCGACTGCGTGGGAGGCATCCTCAATCACCGTCAAACCATAGCGCTCGGCCAATTCGGCGATCATGCGCATATCGCAGCTCTGCCCGGAAAACGCCACCGCCACCAGTACTTTTGGAAGCTTGCCGTCGCGCTCGGCGATTTCAAGCTTCGACGCCAAGGCGTCGGTGTCGAGGTTCCAGGTCAGCGGATCGATGTCGACGAAATCAACGTCGGCGCCGCAGTAGCGACCGCAGTTGGCCGAGGCCAGAAAGGTGTTCGGCGTGGTCCATAACCGATCGCCCGGTCCCAGGCCCGCGGCGAGACAGGCAATGTGCAACGCCGCGGTGGCATTGCATACCGCGACCGCAAAATCGGCCTGGCAACGCTCGGCCATGGCCTGTTCGAAACGCTCGATGGTCGGCCCTTGAGTCAGCCAGTCGGACTGCAACACGGTAATCACCGCGTCGATGTCTTCCTGATCCAGGCTTTGCCGACCGTAGGGAATCATGCCGACAGCTCCGCGTGCAGGTCTGCGATCTGACCGACCGACAGGAAGTGCGGGTTGGTGTCGGAGCGGTACTCGAAATCTTCGCTCACCGGCCGGCCCTGCTCGCCCAGTTTGTCCACGGCAAAATCCACGTCGACGCTGGTGAAACGGATCGACGGCTGAATGGTGTAGTGATCATCGAACTCCAGGGTCATGCGCGCGTCGTCCAGCGGCACCATCAATTCATGGAGCTTTTCACCCGGACGAATGCCGACGTGTTTGTGCGGCAAATGTTCAGCCATGCCCTGCGCCAGATCGACGATGCGAATCGACGGGATCTTCGGCACAAACACTTCACCGCCGTGCATGCGCGCGAAGCTGTCGAGCACAAACTTCACACCGTGATCGAGGGTGATCCAGAACCGCGTCATACGCTCGTCGGTGATTGGCAGCTCCTTGGCGCCCTCGGCAATCAGCTTGCTGAAGAACGGCACCACCGAACCCCGCGAGCCGGCGACGTTACCGTAGCGCACCACGGCAAAGCGGGTCTGCTGTTCGCCGGCGATGTTGTTGGCGGCCACGAACAGTTTGTCCGACAGCAGCTTGGTCGCGCCGTACAGGTTGATCGGGCTGGCGGCCTTGTCAGTAGACAGTGCGACGACTTTTTTCACGCCGTTGTCGATGGCCGCGGCGATGATGTTTTCCGCGCCGTTGACGTTGGTGCGGATGCATTCGGTGGGGTTGTATTCCGCTGCCGGTACTTGTTTCAGGGCCGCGGCATGCACAACGTAATCGATGCCGCGCATGGCCTGACGTAAACGTTCGGCATCGCGCACATCACCGATGAAGTAACGCATGCACGGTGCATTGAACGTCTGCTGCATCTCGTACTGCTTGAGCTCATCGCGGGAAAACACCACCACACGCTTGGGCTGGTATTGCTCCAGCAGCCGACGGATGAAATTGCGTCCGAACGAGCCGGTACCGCCGGAGATGAAAATCGATTTACCGTTGAACATTGCCTTGGGTCCTTTTACCTGTCAGCCAGGCTTATGCGAGCAGCTGCGCCCAGTTCACACGGGTCGGCTCACTGAGAGTAAAGCCCTTGCCGGTCAAGGCCAGGTTCTGGTTGTAGGCGACGTCCTGAGCGAAACGGGCCTGCCACTTGTCGCGCAGAGCGGCACGGGCCTGGGTTGCCTCAGGCAGCACGCCCGGGTGCAACAGTTGCGCTTGTGGCGTCCAGACAGTGAGGTAACCGGCATCGGCGACTTTCAGGCACAGGTCGACATCAGCGAAGGCCTCGTCGAAACGCTCTTCGTCCAGGCCTCCGACCGCTTCATACAAGTCCTTGCGAATCATCAGGCACGCACCGGACACCGCCGAATAGTTCTGCTCCACTTGATGGCCATTCAGATAGCCTTTGGCGTCTTTACGCTCACCGATAAACGCCGAGTCAATATCGCCATTCAAACCCAGGACCAACCCGGCCAGGGTGGTGACGCCACGAGTGTCCATCAATTTGGCGCCAACGATGCCGACTTCCGGACGCTGAGCCTGATTGAGCAGGGCGTCGAGCCAGTTGGCATTGATCACTTCGGACTCTGCCGACAGCAACACCAGGTAGTCCCCTTTGGCCTCGGCGCAGGCAAAATTATTCAGCGCCGAGGCACTCAGGCGCTGACCGCTGCGCACGACACGAATGCGATCGCCTTTGCCCTCAAGGCTGCTCAGCCATTCGGCCAATTCCGGCGATTGGCTGTGGTTGTCGACAATCAGCACTTCGTGACGCTGGTAGCGGGTGCGTTGCAGTACGCTGACCAATGCACGTTGCAGGTGTTCCAGGTTGTCCTGGCTCTGGAGGATGATCGACACCATCGGTCGCTGAGCGTGCTGATAGTCGATCTGCCAGGTCTGCGGCAGCGTCGAGCTGACCTGGCCGCGATACCCACGATTGCTCAGATGACGGCTCAGGACCTGACGTTCCTGAGCATTTTCTTCAGTGGCCGGCGCGTTGCAGATCAGCAAGGGTTCGGCCAGATGAGCCAGACCACCGAGACCGCCGTCTTCGATCAGACGCAGCAACAGGTCAAACTCCAGGGCCTGGGTGTACTCGGTCGAGAAGCCTCTGGCCTGAGCCAACACGTCACGCTGGATCAACCAATGCCGCGCCATCAGTGACGGCACGGTTTGCAGCAGGTCGAGGTTGACGCCAGGGCGGAACACATCCGCCAGAGAACCGTTGGCCTGACGCTGAATTTCATCCATCGCCACCGCACGCACACCCTCGGCGCCGATCAGCTCAAGGCTGGCGCGCAGCAACCCGCTTGGGGTCAACTGGTCCCCGGCCTCGGCCAGCAGCAGCCAGTCGACAGACCATTGGGCGACGATCTGGTTGATGCGCTCGACGTAGTTGGCAGTGGTGACTTTGACGAAGTGCACGGTGTCGCGCACGGACGTGGTCGCCGGCATGTCGCCGGTAGTGAAGACCACTACCTTGAAGGCCCTGCAGTGGCCGTTAACCAGGCTGTCGAAGGTTGCCTGCAACTTGACCATGTCGGCGTCCAGGTCCAGCAACAGAATGCCGAATTGTGGGCCACCATTGTGCCTGGCCAGATGTTTGGAGATCGCTGAAAGTTGAGCAGTATCGGGACTGCGCGCTTCAATCCAGTCGAGCAAACGCCCGGACGGCATGTTCTGAAACAGTGTGCGGTCATCCTGCCCCGGGAACGAATCCAGACGTGTGGCCCATGCTTGAAGCTTGAGCTTCTCGTCCTGGTCCTCGCTGCCTTCGAGCGACTCGATCAGGCGCTTGACCACCGACCGGTTGAACCGGTTAAGACTCAGTGCCTCCCACAAACGGGCGCGGATGGTGCGGTCGTTGTCGTTAGGTTGAATTCGCATCAGCTCGTGCTGCTTGAGCAAGATGCCTTCCAGTTCCTTAAGTTGCAGGCGACCGGCGGGCATCGCGTGCAGCAGGAATTCGAACTCGGTCAGCAGGTCGAACATCGGTTTGTTGTAGAACGGCATTTCGACGAACTGCTCGGGGCCGAACGAGCGAACCGGCTCGCGCCCCACCTCGATCCAGGTCGAACGGAAGATCAGGGTAGCTCTGAGCGAACGACCTTCGAGCAGGCAGTCGGCCATGGCGGTAAAACTGTCCAGAACAATCTGTTTGACCCGGGCCGGGTCGCTGTCACTGTCGCTGAACTGCGTCGGGATCGAGGCCAGGAATTGCGCAAACTGCTCGCGGTCGGCGACGGTTTTCGCATCTTTGTACGTCAGCACGGTCAACACATTGGTTTGGTGATCCGAGGCGCCATAATTCGCCTCACGCACCGCGTAGGGAATCGGCAAGATCCGCGCCTTGGAACACGCCAGCAGGTAGAACGCGTGGCCGATTTCCTGCCACTCGAAACTGGTGCCGGGAGGCAACAGGCTGTACCACTGTTGCAGCAGGTCCGTGCGGGTCACCGCATAGAACGGCGGCAGGAACTGGCCCATGAATTCCATTACCCGACCTTCAGGCTGCTCTGAGTTGTAATCCTCTTGCACCCTCTGGTCGCGGCGGTAGTAGTTCACTTCGGTGGCACGGGCCAGGTACATCATCCCGTAGCCATGGCACAGGCCATAGTCAGGGTTGGCTTCAAGAAACTCCACCGACTCGGTCAGGGCGCCATGCAACAGGAAGTCGTCATCGGCAGCAAACACCATGTACGGCGTGGTGACCTGATTGACGCCGTAAGTGAGTTTTTCCTGCAGCCCCTGATAGGTGTATTGCGGCAAGTGGCGATAGTCGACTGACGGGAAGTCCCGGGCCATGTGCTCATCGCCCTCAACGGACGAGTCCAGAACCAGAATCGTACAGGGATAGTGACTGTAGTACTGCAAAGTACGCCGCAGGAACGCGTTTCGGTTGTGGGAAATCACCACCACCGTGAACCGCTCGCTCAGCGGCGCAACGTTGTTTTGAGCACTGTTTTGAACCTGCATCTTTCCATCCCCACAACCGGCCAATCGCCAAGAACCTGAAACCACTTTTTATTAACGAACGCGGCGCAGATAACCATCCGGCGCTACGGTGATCAGCAGCTTGTTTTGCAGTTGCCGATCGATTTCGAAATCCTGGTTTTCTTCCAGGTACTTCCACACCGCGGTCTTCGGGTTATCGCCCGGGCCCCAAGGACGATCCGGGAAAAAATCGGCCGGCATGTCTTCAACCACGGTGTCCATGACCACGCAGTAGCTGTCCACCGAAACCAGTGGTGCATACAGACGCAACTCTTCGAGTACGTGATCGTGGGTGTGGTTGGAGTCCAGCACCAGAATGACTTTCTTGCCTTCGGCCGCGGCGCGTACCTGGGCAGCGGTTGCAGGATCGATGCTCGAACCTTCGATCATGGAAATGCGCTTGCTCATCGGGTGGTTTTCGATGGCTTCGCGGTTGTGCGCACGAATGTCGAGATCGATACCCAGCACTTCACCGTGGCCTTGCAGCTCCAGCAAGGATGCGTAGTAGATGATCGAACCGCCGTGGGCGATGCCGCACTCGATGACCAGATCAGGTTTGACCTGCCAGATGATCTCCTGCATTGCCATCATGTCTTGGGGCAGCTGAATGATTGGGCGGCCCATCCACGAGAAGTGGTAGCTGTATTTGTGCCTGGCCGATTCGTTGAAGAAATCCCGGGCCAGGCCCGTGAGTTTCTGGTTGTCACCCTGTTGGGCGATCTGTTCCTGGCATTCGGCTTCGAAGGCTTTATTGATGCTGTAGTCGGTCATTTCAGAATCTCAATAGTCACTGGAACGAAGCGCTGTCGACGGCGTGATAGACGTAGCGTCCACCGGTCATCCGCTTGATTTCTTCGAGGTAGTTGGAGTTCATCACAAACAGGTTGGCGCCTTCGGGCAAGGCATCCATGGCCTCTTGCTGTGAGGACACCCGCACGCCGCTCAGAGGTAGATAACGCCCCTGTTTGGCCGGATTGATATCCACCACGCGATCCACCGCCACGCCCGCTCGTTGCAGGAACAGCGAATAAATCACGCCTTTGGACGACGCGCCCCAGATCGCCGAACCTTGCTCAGGCGCCGCTTGAATGATCTGCACCGCACGGTCGAGGCTGGCGGTGAAATGTTCCGGCAGCGTCAGCAACGACGGTGTCTCGACCGGCATGCGGCGCAACGTCGACAGATCCGCAACGATGTACAGGTACTGACCACCGAAAAGGTGCCCCGCCTCGTGCACCGTTCCGAACATTGCGCGCAAATCCGCAAGACGGAAGTAATTCACGTGTTCGTAGAAAACATCGAACCAGGCGTTGTGCTCGACAATCCAGTCGAAGCACGGCACTTCGATGTAAATCTGCCCACCATGGTTGGCACGGGCAATTTCAGCCAGGAAGCTGACCGGGTCGCTGATATGTTCCAGCACGTGGCGCAGGACGATCGCTTCGGCGGCCAGCCCCAGTTCCTGGGTGAAAGGGGCTTTGATCACTTCGGCATTGTCACCTTCATAGGAAGGGTCGATCCCGGTGATGGCATAGCCGAGCCCCCGAAGCATTTCCAGGAAGTAGCCTTTGCCGCAGCCGACTTCAATCAGGCTTTTATTCTTGAAATGACGTGCCAGGATTACTTCGACATCATTCAGGTGCTGCTGAAATTGCGCCGAATGGGCCTGTTCGTTTTGATAGTCGGCGTCATAGCTGAGTTTGCTTGCGTCAAATGCCTGGTTGAAGATGAGCCCGCTCCGGCTGTCCTGCACCAGCACAATATCCGCACTGCCCGACACCTGAGCCTGTTCAGCGCTGGCAAACGTGCGGTTCTGCAGAACCGGCAGCCCGGACGCTCGATAGAGTTCATGCTGCATGCTCTTCTCCCGTCAGTTGCGAAATCCGCTGGGCAACACCCCAAAATGCCATGGGTTCATGGACGGAATAACCGTAGTGCCCAAGATTCAGGACGATGGAGGATTGGCGCTCGCGCACACGCTGCTCAACCAGCGCCCGCACGGACACCGGTTGGCCGCTGCAACAGTTGATCACGCCATCGACATCGCGACGGGCAATGAGTGATGCAAGCCGGGAAGCGGCCTGCCTGATGTCCAGGTAGTCACGCAACTGGTCGCCCTTCGACATATTGAACTGCGTGTCACCGGCGTCGATGGCCCGGTCGAGACTGGCCAACAAGCTGTTGGGGTTCTGTCCCTCGCCATGCAGATAGAACAGCCGTACCCACTGCAATGTGAACGCGCGCTCACGCTGCAAGGCTTCGAGGAATAGGCGCAACGTGTGTTTGGCCAGGCCATAGGGGGTGCAGGGCTGTGCGGCCATCGCCTCACTTAACGGGCCACTTTGCAGCCCATACTCAAAACAGGTTCCAGTGACCAGCACCTGGCTGACACCGGCCTCGATCACCCGCTTGAGAAACGCGTAATCCAGTGGCAGGTTTCGCTCGAAATGGAACAGTGCCTGGTAGTTCGGCAGGCCGGCCCACGCCAGATGCGCAATAGCATCCATACCATCGGCCAGGCTTTCCACGTCTAGATCCGGTGCGTGGATATCCGCGGCGACATACTCCACTTCATCGGACCACGGCATCGCGCGCGCAGCTTCGATATTTCGAGAAACCGCACGGACCTTGAAACCTTTGGCGAGCAAGGCGCTGATCAGATGCCGGCCGACAAAACCGGTGGCGCCAGTAACCAGCACTGTCATGGGGTGCCCCGTCACAGTTCGACACCGCTGAAGTCTTTGTCCAGCAGAGGATGGCACGCATCTTTGGCCGACAGGTTCTTGACGGGCAATGGCCAAGGGATCGACAACGCAGGATCTGTGACCGACAGGCCTGCTTCATGATCCGGCGCGTAGTCCGCGTCTGTCAGATAGAGCACTTCCGAGTCGTCGGTCAGGGATTGAAAACCATGAGCAAAGCCCGCCGGGATCAGCAAACTGCGCCCATCGTCGGCCTGCAACTCTTCGGCGTGCCACTGCAAATACGTCGGTGACTGGGGCCGCAGATCCACCACCACGTCCCACACCGCACCACGTATGCAGGTGATCAGCTTGGACTCTGCATAGCCGGTTTTTTGATAGTGCAGGCCACGCACACTGCCCTTTTCGACCGTACGTGAATGGTTGATCTGACGGATGGCAAACGGGCGGCCCTGCAATGTCAGACGGCTCTGGCAAAACAGCCGGGCAAACCGGCCTCGATCATCGCAGAACACTTTTTGCTGGATCAGATACAACCCATCCAGCGCCAGCGTCTGGAGCGTGAACTCAGTCATGACCGTTCCCTGTAGAAATTCAATTGGCACAAAGTCATCGTGCGCATGTCGTCACCGTTCTGCCACGCCAGATGCCAATCGAGGGTCTGGGTCAGGCACTGCTGCAACGACCAGCGTGGTTGCCAGCCAAGCACCTGACGAGCGCGACTGCTGTCCAGGCGCAGCAAGCCTGCTTCGTGCAAATCACTGGGTTCGATGCGCAATCCACGTGCTTGCGGCCAGCGGTTGGCGAGCAACTCGACCACGTCTCCGACGCTGCACATGTCGGCTTCGCTCGGGCCGAAGTTCCATGCACCGGCAAACTCAGGGCCTTGTTCGTAGAGACCGGCAGCCAGTTGCAGATAACCAGCCAGCGGCTCCAGCGCGTGTTGCCATGGGCGCACGGCGTGCGGGTAGCGCAGGGTCACCGGTTCGTCGACCGACCAGGCTTTGAGTACATCGGGAATCAGGCGCTCCGGGGCAAAGTCGCCACCCCCCAGTACGTTGCCGGCACGGGCAGTGGCCAACGCCAGGCCGTGCTCGGCATACTTTTCGGCGGGGAAAAACGACGCGGCATAAGACTGGGCCAGCAACTCGCAGCAAGCCTTGCTGCTGCTGTACGGATCGTGACCACCGAGCGCTTCGTCCTCGCGGTAGGGCCACAGCCATTCCTTGTTGGCGTAGACCTTGTCGGTGGTCACCAGCACACAGGCACGCACGCCACCAACCTGACGGATCGCTTCGAGCAGGTTGAGCGTGCCCATGACATTGCTGGAATAGGTGCCCAGCGGGTCGCGATAGCCTTCGCGCACCAGCGGCTGGGCCGCCAGGTGCAGGACGATTTGCGGCTGCGTCTCGGCGATCAGTTCCAGCAGGGCACCGAGGTCACGCAGATCGCCGCGTTGGTCATTGATGCCTTCGTGCACCCGCGCCAGTTCGAACAGACTCGGCTCAGTGGACGGGTCGAGGGCAAAACCGCTGACCTCGGCACCGAGGCTTTGCAGCCACAGAGTCAGCCAACTGCCCTTGAAACCGGTGTGCCCGGTGACCAGCACCCGTTTGCCGCACCAGAATTGCGGGCTCAGTCCCATTGTTTCCATGGGGCCTCCCCGCTCTGCCACAGTGCTTCGAGGTGGTTCTTGTCGCGCAGGGTATCCATCGGTTGCCAGAAGCCCGAGTGCTCGAAGGCACGCAATTGCTCAAGCTCGGCCAGACGCATCAGCGGCTCCGCTTCCCAACTGGTCGCATCACCCGCGATGTAGGGCAGTACCTGCGGTGACAGAACAAAAAATCCACCATTGATCCAGCCGCCATCACCGCGCGGTTTTTCAGTAAACCCCAAAACCTGGTCACCCATGCGTTGCAGGGCGCCATAACGACCTGGCGGTTGCACAGCGGTAACGGTGGCCAACTTGCCGTGGGCCTCGTGAAATTTCACCAGCGCACTGATGTCGACGTCGCAGACGCCATCGCCATAGGTGAAGCAAAAGGCTTTTTCATCTTTCAGATAGGGCGCCGTGCGCAACAGACGGCCACCGGTCATGGTTTCCTCGCCAGTGTCGATGAGGGTGACGCTCCACGGCTCGCTATAGTTCTGGTGAACATCCATGCGGTTATTGCGCATGTCGAAAGTGACGTCGGAGGTGTGCAGGAAGTAGTTGGCGAAGAAGTCCTTGATCGCGTATCCCTTGTAGCCAAGGCAAATCACGAAGTCATGAATTCCGTGGGCGGAGTACTGTTTCATGATGTGCCAAAGAATTGGCTTGCCGCCGATCTCGATCATCGGCTTGGGCTTGAGGTGCGACTCTTCGCTGATGCGCGTACCGAGACCACCTGCCAGAATTACTGCCTTCATCGCTGTCCTCTTGCTCTTCGCACGGCGCGGCAGCCCCTCGGGGGGTCGGCGAACCGTCAGATGCACATCATTTACCCGCAGCCACTGGGCCACTCACGCCCTTGGCAGTGAAGGTTTTATGGCGATATATGGGGGACTTGCAGGAAGTGAGCCAATTGCGCAGGACAAAAAAGATCGTCCGAACGCGGCTCGAGCCTTCGGCCTACATCCCTGTCGAAGCCTGCGATCTTTTGATGTTTAGAGCTAATAACAGAATCAGTCCGGCAACCAACCCCACAGCCAGTGGTTCAAGTTATCGCCCCGCAGCATGAAGTCCCGATGAACCGCTTCGCGCAGTTCATCACCCATGCGGTAACTGGCGTCCGGGTCGGCCAGGTGCATGCGAATCGCCTGCCGCCATTCGTCCGTGCTGTTACTGAAGACTCTGGTGCACGGCAAGTGGCCGCGATAGGCCTCGGTGTCAGTGCAGATCACCGGGTATCCGCAGGCGCCGTACTCCAGCAATCGCAGGTTGCTTTTGCAATCGTTGAAGATGTGGAACTCCAGCGGAGCCAGTGCCAGATCGAGGTTCAGGCTCGCCAGTTTGAACGGGTAACTTTGCAAGCCGATAGCGGAATGAAACTCGTGAACATACGGGCGCAAGGCGTCGGGGCACATGCCGAAGAACACCCACTCGACTTCGTCCGCCAGCTCGCGCACCACCTCGGCAATGATCTCCAGGTCCCCGGTGTGACTGGTGCCACCACCCCAACCAACGCGCGGCTTGCTGGAGGTGCGGCGACGACTGGTCAGCGTGGCCCAAGGGTCCGGCGACAGCATGTTCGGCACCACGCGAATGTCGTTGTGCATGCTCGACAAGGCATCGGCCAATGGTTGGGTAGTGACTACCAAGCGATCGCACAGGCCGATGCCTTCGCGCAGCATCTGTTCGATGTTCACCGGTTTGTTGCGGGCGTGAGCGTTTTTCTTCGGTGCGCTAACAATGTAGTCGTCGAGTTCGAAAACCCGCAGGGCGCTGGAATACTTTTTCATCCGCAGAATATCGCCGGCCGAGCCTTCGCTGTAACGCCCTTGCAGGACGATGGTGTCCGGGGACAGACGCTCGATTTCCACGATCGACGGCGACTCATGGGCCACCCGTGCAATCACTCGTCCAGTGGCTTCGAGTTCCGTCAGCGGTGCGATCACCCGGTAGTGACCGACGGCAGTGCTATTGACCGGAAGACCGAGAATCAACGGCAATGCACGGGTGCAGAACGGGTTCCAGTTGTTGCGCAACGAAGGCTCCAGGCTGAAGCTGGAAACCCCGAGGCTCAGTGCCGGACTGTAGGCCGGATCCCTGGCGATCTTCGGCAGCCATTTATGATAAAAGGCGTCCTGTTCACGCTCGCACAATTGCAGCGTCGACTCCTCGCCTTCCGGGGCCAGCACCACGCTGGAGTACGGCGTCCAGACCACCAGGTAGCCGTTATCGTTCGCCCGCAGGCATAAATCGACATCGCTGAGGCTGTGGGTAAACGTCATCTCATCGAGCTGCCCCAGACTATCGAAAACTTCCTTGCGAACCATCAGGCAGCGGTCACTGACCGCGCTCCAGTTCTGGGTCACGTGCAACCGCTGCATGTAGCCGCGAGAGTCGGCAGCCTCACCGGCAAATGGCGAACCGACCGACCCCGCCAACCCGAGGATCAACCCGGCGCTGACGATCGCACCCTGCGGACTGAGAATCCGGGCACCGACCACCCCCACTTCGGGACGCTGTGCGTGGTTGAGCAATTCGTCCAGCCAATCGCTGTCGCAGATCAACATCTGAGGACTGAGCAGCAGCAAGTATTCGCCATGAGCCAGGCTCGCGGCGAAGTTGCGGATCGCTGCGTCGTTGGCGTCACCGGCGTAACGAATCACCCGCAGCATCGCGGCCCCCAGCTGCGTCATGGCAACCAACCAGTCGAGCATCGCCGGGTCGTCAGTGCCGCTGTCGACGATCAGGATTTCGTACCGGGTGTAAGCCGTGCGCTCGATCAAACCTTCGGTGCAACGCTGCAAGGCGTAAAGCGAATCACCGGTCTGGATGATGATCGATACCAGCGGACGCGTCTCATGCCGGTAATCGATGCGATTAATCAGTGGCAGTTCTTCGTGACGGACAGCGTGCGCCACACCGATACGGTCCAGGTGCGCACCGATCATGCCAGCGTTGTTTTCGATGACTTCGGGTAATGACAGCCAGTCGGAAAAGGCCAGGCTCGACTCCACCTGAATTTCCGCGATGTGCTCGATGGTCTGCGGACCGACCTCTTCCACCAGACGCCACATCAGGTCATGGGGGGCCAGCTCGCCGTGAGCCGGGTCAAACCCGCCCAGCGCCATGAAGTGCTGACGTTCGAAGGCCAGGGCTCGGCCGACGTAAGGGTAGGCGCGCATCAGGTCGAGGTTGAAATCGGGCTTGAACACCGGGTCGATCGACTCGCCGTCGACCAGCGCACCCTCATCGCTGTAGACACAGAGGAGCCCCGCAGAACCGGCAATGCGCTCTGCCAGAATCAGCAGAGCGGATTCACGCAAGGTGTCACCAGCGCGCAGCAGGTAAAACCAGTGGGCGCCTTCCAGTTGCGGGACCACGGCATTGAGCTGTTGCGCCCAGTTCGACTGGAACGGCAACTGAACGATTCGATCATCGGCATCACAGTGCGCATCGGACAGCACCACCACCGCCTGAGGCGCATACAGCTGAGCACTGATGCTCTGCAATGTGGATTTCAACGCTGCGCTGTCGGCACGGCTGTCAATGATGATCGGCACGATCTGCGGGCGGAATGCCCAGCTGTCGATGCACGCTGGCATGAGCCGCTGCTCGACTGCCGAGAACCTGCGTATCGCCAGCCATTGGCGATAGAAGTCGGCGTAACTCTCGCTCTCCCCACCTACTCGACCATTGACCACTGTGCTGCGGTTGCCGAGGATGCGCGTCACATACAATTCTTCCCAGGCGTGGGGTTGATCAGTGACTTTGCTCAGGTCGATATAGCGAACCCAGCCCGATGCCGGCGCCGATTCGCCACTGCGTACCGCAAGCATCTGCGCCAGCCAGCTCCACTCGAGCGCCGCAGCCTTGAGCATCTCAGGGGTTCGACTCAGTCGCTCCGGATACAGCCGCTCGGTGCTCAACACGGTGTTCAGTGACACCAGGTTAGCGCGGCGCATCAGGCACACGAACAAGGCGAAATCGAGCATGGCGATGAACCCGGCGCCTTCCTGGATCAAGGCTGGCAACAGCTCCAGCACATCAGCGCGACGCATCAAGGCAGAGCTGAAATTGCCGAGGAAGTTCTTGGGCGTGCCCTCGAAAATCGCCAGCATATCGTCGCCCTTGAGCAACGCATCGCTTGGACAAAAGCGGCAATTATCCACCCGCGACGGCAACAGAAAATTGCCGGCGTCGCTGAGCATCCGCAGGGCAAACACCACATTCACGTCCGCGTGGTCGATCAACACCTGCGCCTGCAACGCAACGCTGGGCGCAAACAGACGATCGTCGTCGCACAACACTTTGATGAATTCGCCACCGGCTTGCTCTACGCAACGCAGCACATTCTTCTGCAACCCGAGATGTTGTGGATTGCGCAGGTAGCGAACCGGGTGAGCCGGCTCGATGAAGGCCTCGACAATGTCGCGGATCTCGTCGCCAGACGAATCGTCACAAATAACGATTTCGACGTGCTCGTAAGTCTGGGCGAGCGCACTTTCCAATGCCTGACTGAAAAAGCGCGGGTTGAAGGCAGGGATGACGATGCTGACGAGGGGGCGTTGATTCACGGCGGGAAACTCTCGAGCGGCGGGCCTCTACCCTTTCAGGCAGAGGCCCCGGAACCGCTTAAAAAAAAGACGGTTGGCTGCTCGGCAGGCGCAGGCTCAGACCTTGTTGAACAGGCCCAACTGAGCAATCTTGCTGAAGGCCAGTTGCGAGGCCTGCAACATGGTTTGTTGCAAGGTCAGTCGGGTCATCACTTCGGCCGCATCGGAATCGCGGATCGACGATTGGGTCTGGGTGTTGGCCAGTTTAAGGCTCTGGTTGGTATCGCTCTGGGTATCCAGGGCAGCACCGCGACCACCGACCGAACTCAAGGCGCTGGACAGCTGATCAATACCGCTGGCCAGGTTGGCAATGCCTGAAGCCAGTGACGCTTGCAGTTTCTGAGTAGCGATCGGGTCACCGTTGGTTGGCGTATTCAATGCGGTTTTCAACTGGCTCACGGTGTCCAGGATGTTCTGGGTTTCGTGAGTGTTGACCGCGATGCTGAACTGATCGTTGGCCGCCGGCGTACCGGTCAGGGTGAAGCTCACACCCGATGCCGTGGCGACGCTGCCAGCCATGGTTCCGGTAGACACCGGCTTGCTGTTGGCCGTCAAGGGCGCTGCGTACAGTTCGAAGGCGGTGGCGCTGGTGAACTTCAGAATCGCCGAGCCGGTAGGGAAACTGGCGTGGTAATCCACCGGATTGGTGATGCTGCTGCCGGTGACCTGCGCCGCCGAAGGGTTGCCCGGGCTGCCGGTAGCGCTGAAGGTGTCCGGCTTGGCCGCCAGGGTAAAAGTGTGACCAGGCAGCACGGTCGCCGCGGTGTCGCCAGCGCCCAGGTTGATGTTCAAAGTCAGCTCGACGCCGCGGAAAGTGACGGCTTGGCCCACCTTGCTGGCCGGATCGAATGCGCCGCCCTGACTGGCTTCGGCAGTCACGTCGTTGCCGGCCGAGTCGGTGATCTGCAGCTGGGTGCCGCTGACGAAGTCCACGGTATATGGCTCGCCACTGCGGAATTTGTCGTTGTAGGTGACGTTCGACGACACCTGGCCGTTGGACAGGGTCACGCGGCCGTCATCCACGACCGGCGCAGTCCTGGTGACTTCGCTGCGGCTGGTGTTGATCGCTTGCTGGAACGCATCCCAACCGGTGCTGTTGGTGGCCATCGACATGGTGTCACCGATCACCAAGTCAAGAGTCACCTGATCGCCGTTATAGCTGTAAGTCCCGTCATTGTTGCGTGTGAACGGCACGGTATCGCCCTTGGAGCCGGCGAAGATGTACTTGCCGTTCTCGTCCTTATTGTTCATCAGGCTCAGCAACTGCTCTTCGATCTGCCCCAGCTCCGAGGCGTTGGCTTGGCGGTCGGCATCGGTGTAACCGGCATTGCCCGCGCCAACGGCCAGTTCCCTGGCGCGCTGCAATACATTGCCGATGCTGGTCATCACCGCTTCGGTAGCACCGAGGGTCGCCTTGATGGTCGTGGCGTTGGCTTCGTACTGATCGAGCATCGAAGCCTGCTGACCCAATTGCAACAGACGCGAAGCGCCGACCGGATCATCGGCCGCGGTCTTGACGCGAACCAGACTGCTGGCCTCTTCGCTGCTCTTGACCACATTGGCGAAATTCTTCTGATAGTTGGCAGCAGAGGACTCGTAAAACTGGGCGGTAGAAATGCGCATGGGCTACGACTCCTTAAAGACTGTTGATCAGTGTGCTGAAGATTTCCTGCGCAGCCTTGATGATCTGCGAAGACGCGGTGTAGTACTGCTGATACTTGACCAGGTTGCCGGTTTCCTCATCAAGGTCGACACCCGACAGCGAATCGCGAGCGCCCTTGGCGTTGGCCAGGATTGCCTCGGTGGCAGCGCTGTCGAGCTTGCCTTGCGCGGCCTTGGCGCCGACGCCCTCGACCAGTTTGCCGTAGGCGTCGGTCAGGGAAATGCCATTGCTGGCCGACCCGGTATCCACGGCCTGCTTGGTTTGCAAGCCAGCCAGTACGGTGCCGTTGCGGTTGTCCAGGGTGCCGGGCTGACTGAGCGTGACGTTGATCGCAGTGCCTTGACCTGGCGAACCGGCCACGGTCATGTCGAAAGTCGCGGTGCGCTGCACGGCTGGCGGCCCCGGATCCATGATCGCGGCGCCGCTGGCGTCGACCAGTGGAATACTCAGGCTCAGTGTATTGTTCTGGCCCGGCACAATGGTGCCGGTACTGAGTGCATTACCTTTGGCATCGAGCAACTGGTAAGTCTGGGTGGTGCCACCGGTGGCACCAAAAACCACTTTGACCGGGGTCGAATTCTTCAGGCCATTCTGAATGGCCAGGGTGGTGGCCGAGTCGTAGATATTGAACTGCGTGGTCAGGGTCGGTTGACCGCTGGCCGCAATGGTCAAGGTACCGCTGCCACCCGGCGCGATGGCTGCACCCAACGGTGCCGCGATGGCCAGACGTTTGGAGTCGGTCATCTCGGTCTTTATGTTGGTCGCCGCGTTACGGGTCGGGGTGATCTTGAACGTGTCGCCGGCGGCGGCGGTACCCCCGGTGAGCTTCATGGAGAAGCCATCGATCACCGGCGGCGGCGTGGTCAACGTGCTGAACGCACCCATGGCGGTGCCTTCAGGCAGGCGCTGCACGGTGTAGTTGGTGGCGCTGGTGAAGGTGACTTTGTAATCGTTGATGGTCAGCTTGCCGCTGTCCTCGATGCTCACGTCGAAGTTGCCTGAGCCGGCACTGTTGCCGACCGTGGCAACGCTGCGCTGGGCCATTTGCGCGGCACTGTTGATGCTGTTGAACAGGTTCGAACCGAAGTCACCGTTCTTGTCGATGCCCTGGGCCTGGATGGTGTTCATCTGATCGGCAACGACCAGCGCCACGCGCCCCAGCTCATTCATGGCCGGGTCCAGCACGGTGCTGCGATAACGCAGCAAGCCGCCCATTTCGCCACCGGTCATCACCGAGGTGATGTCGATGGTGCTCGAGCCGCGGTTGAGCTGAATGGCCGAACGCGACGGGTCGTCTTTGCTCGGCACCACTTCCAGCTTGCTGGCGGTGCTGCCCATGACCAGCGGCTGACCGCTGCCCAGGTAAATGTCGAGGTTACCGTCGCGCTCGATCACTTGCGCACCGGTGAAGGTGGACAACTGGCGCACAGTCTCGTTACGCGCGTCGAGCAAGTCGTTGGGCTGGCCGCCGGCGTTGGAAACTTCGGAGATCTTCTGGTTCAACTGGGCCACGGTGGTCGCCAGTTTGTTGATCTGATCGGCCATGTTCTCCAGATTGCCGTTGATGTTCGCGTTCTGCGTGGTCAACTGGCTGGAGATCGAGTTGAACCGGTTGCTCAGGGCTTGCGCATCGCTGAGCAGCAGTTGGCGGGAAGCATCGTCGCCCGGTTTGGCGTTGACGTTCTGTACCGAGGCAAAGAACTTGGTCAGGGCGCCATTGAGGCCGGTGCCGCTGTCAGACAGCAACTTATCGAGCGGGCTGATCTGCCCGGCGTAGGCCGCCGAGTCGCTGTTGAGCGAGGTGCTGGTTTGCAGTTGCGCATCGAGGTAGCTGTTGTACACCCGACGCACATCGGCCAGGGTCGTACCCGTGCCGATGTAGACATTGCCGAACTGATTCGCGGCCTTGGTGCCCTGCACGGTTTGCTGACGCGAGTAGCCTGCGGTGTCGGCGTTGGCAATGTTGTTACCGGTCACCATCAATGCGCTTTGGCCAGCGGATAAACCCGACATCCCGATGTTGAGCAAACTCATGATTCAAACCTTATGCCTTGTGCCTATAAAGGCGTAGTGGAAGCGCCCGCCGCAGCGTAGTTCTGGTAACTCGTCATCTGCTTGGCTATCTGCGAAATCTTGCTTGCGTAATCCGGGTCGGTTGCATACCCGGCTTTTTGCAACTCGCGTACAAACTGTTCCGGGTTATCGGCCGACTTCAGCACATCTTGATAGCGATTGTTGCTTTGCAGCAGCGTCACAAGGTCATGGAAGCTGTCCTTGTAAGAGGCGTAGGAACGGAACTCGGCCGTCTCCTTGACCATCGCGCCATTTCTGAATTCGCTGGTGATCGCCCGCGCCGAATCGCCCTTCCAGTTACCGCTGGCCTTGATGCCGAACAGGTTGTGGCTGCTGCTGCCATCCTGGGCGCGCATGACCGATTTGCCCCAACCGGTTTCCAGGGCGGCCTGAGCCACCAGGTAACGCGGATCGACACCGATTCGGTCGGCGGCCTCTTTGGCCATCGGCAGCATGGTGTTGACGAATTCGTCGGCGGAACTGAAGGCTTTCTTCGGCGGCGCCAGGGGGATTTGCGCCATGGCACGCCCATAAATCTGCAGGCGCCCACTGGAGGTCGTATCCGTTTGCGAAGCCAGCCAGTCGCCGTTGTACAGCGGGCCGGCACCGGTCGTGGTGTTCTGCGGCAGCTGGATTTTGTTCTGCGCTGCGGTGGTGGTCGATGCCGACGGCACCAGCCCTGCGAGCAAACGGTCGGCGAGTTTCGGCGGCAGCGCCAGACGCCGCTGATTGATCAGTGCCATGTCGTTGCGGTGAGCGCCCTCACCCGCTCCGGCCGGCGCCGTCACCGAGCGCGACGCCCACAACGGGCGCTCACCATTGAGGCGCGACAGCGGCCCGTTGGTGGCGACCGTGCCGGCGGCAATCGGCGTTTCCACGGCAGCTTTCGCGGCAGCCTGCTTGGCGGCAGACGCGGCTGCAGCCTCACCCGGCGCCAGCGGTTTGTTCTTCGACATCTGGCGCATCAGCACGTCGGCCAAACCGATACCGCCGCCTTCGCGGGACAGGGAAACGGCCAACTGCTGGTCGTACATTTCCTGGTATTGCTTGGCCGCTGGCGTGTTGAGCGGATTGTCCTGCCCCAGCGCTTCGGTGGCCGAGCGCATGGACTTGAGCATTTCACCGAGGAACAGCGACTCGAATTCCTGCGCCACTTTGCGCATGTTCGCATCGCTGTTCTTGTCGCCGACCTTGAGCTGGTTCAGGCGGTTCAGGTCCGAGTAGGAACCCGAGTCGCTGCTGCTGACCAGACCGCTTTTGCGCATATCCATGATCGCCGTCCTCAGATCACGATCAGGTCGGCTTGCAACGCGCCGGCCTGTTTCAGCGCTTCGAGGATCGCCATCAAGTCACCCGGTGCCGCGCCGACCTGGTTCACCGCACGAACGATCTCGTCGAGGGTGGTGCCCGGGCCGAACTTGAACATCGGCTTGGCTTCTTGCTGCGCATTGACCCGCGAGCGCGGCACGACCGCCGTCTGCCCGTTGGACAGAGGACCTGGCTGGCTGACGATCGGGTCTTCGGTGATGGTCACGGTCAGGCTGCCGTGGGTCACGGCGGCCGGGGAAACCTTGACGTTCTGACCGATCACGATGGTGCCGGTGCGCGAGTTGATGATGACTTTCGCCACCGCCTGACCCGGGTCGACTTCGAGGTTTTCGAGGATCGACAAATAGTCGACCCGCTGGCTCGGATCGAGCGGCGCGGTCACGCGGATCGAGCCACCGTCAATGGCCTGAGCGACGCCAGGGCCGAGCATGTCGTTGATTTTGTCGACGATGCGCTTGGCGGTGGTGAAGTCCGAACGGTTGAGATTCAGTGTCAGGCTGTTGCCCTGATTGAAGCCGCTCGGCACCGCACGCTCGACCGATGCACCGCCCGGGATGCGACCGGCCGATGGAACGTTGACGGTGATCTTGGAACCGTCACGACCTTCGGCATCGAAGCCGCCGACCACCAGGTTGCCTTGAGCCACGGCGTAGACGTTGCCGTCGATACCTTTGAGCGGCGTCAACAGCAAGGTGCCGCCGCGCAGGCTCTTGGAGTTACCGATGGACGCTACGGTGATATCTATCTGCTGACCCGGCTTGGCAAACGCCGGCAGATCAGCACTGATCGACACGGCCGCGACGTTCTTCAATTGCACGTTGCCGGAACCTGGCGGCACCTTGATGCCAAACTGCGAGAGCATGTTGTTGAAGGTCTGCAGGGTGAACGGGGTCTGGGTCGTCTGGTCGCCGGTGCCGTTAAGCCCGACCACCAGGCCGTAGCCGATCAATTGGTTGGAACGCACGCCGGAAATACTGGCGATGTCCTTCAGCCGCTCGGCCTGAACATCGAAGGCTGCGGACAACAAAAAGGCGGCCACCATCAGGTGTTTAAGATTCAACATGCTCACCAGAAAAGCCACCTAGAAAGGGAACAGCGGGCTGAGGAAGAAACGGTCGAACCAGCCTGGCTGACTCGCATCGGCAAACGCACCGGTGCCCGAATAGGTGATGCGTGCATCGGCGACGCGGGTCGACGACACGGTGTTGTCGGTGGCGATGTCATCGGCACGAACGAGGCCGGCAATCCGCACCAGCTCGTCACCAGTATTGAGGGTCAGCCACTTCTCGCCACGCACGGCGATGATGCCGTTGGGCAACACGTCAGCAACGGTCACGGTGATCGAACCGGTCAGGCTGTTGCTCTGGCCGGACTTGCTGTCGCCCTTGGTGGCGCGGTCACCTTCATAACCGACATCCAGACTCAAGCTACCGCTGCCCACTGGATCACTGGTGCTCAGGCCGCCCCCGAAAAATGAGCTCAGGCCGATGTCGGTCTTGCTGTTCTTGTCGATCTGCGAGTTGGCGTTCTTGCTCGCCTGGGTGCGCTCGTTCAGGGTGATGGTGATGATGTCTCCGACCCGGAACGCCTTGCGGTCGCTGTACAGGTTTTGTTCGAAACCGGCCTGGTAGATCGAGCCGTTATTGGCGGCAGCCGGTAGCGGCGTGCGCGGCAACACCGGGGCGTAGTAAGGGTCATTGGGCTTGGGCGGCGGGGCGACGCAGCCCGCGAGCACAACGGCCCCACTCAGTGCCAGAACAGATACAAAGCGATTCATGCCCCTACCTCACGGTGTTGCAGGCGACCTCATGGCCGCCTCATAGACTTGATTACAGATTCTGCGTTACGAACGAGAGCATCTGGTCGGCGGTGGAGATCACTTTGGAGTTCATCTCGTAGGCGCGCTGAGTGGTGATCATATTGACCATCTCTTCAACGGTGCTGACGTTGGACGTTTCCAGGGTGTTCTGCAGCGTGGTGCCGAAACCGGCCAGGCCCGGAGTGCCGACTTGCGGCGCGCCACTGGCAGCGGTTTCCAGGAA
The DNA here is from genome assembly GCF_017114915.1 of Pseudomonas frederiksbergensis. Classification (GTDB taxonomy): domain Bacteria; phylum Pseudomonadota; class Gammaproteobacteria; order Pseudomonadales; family Pseudomonadaceae; genus Aquipseudomonas; species Aquipseudomonas frederiksbergensis_I. Next base: position 115,503 of record NZ_JAAUOE010000003.1, on the reverse strand, counting down.
CAGGTTGTTACCCACCGCTTGCAGACCGGCCGGGTTGATGAAGTCGGCGGTTTGCAGGTTGCCGATCACCTGAGCGGCCGGGTTGCCGGCAACGGTGATGGACACGGTGCCGTCACGGCCGACGGTGAAGGTCTGGGCGTTGTTCGGAATGACAATGGCCGGCTCCAGGGCGAAGCCGCTGGCGTTGACGATCTGGCCGTTGGAGTCCAGGTGGAAGGTACCGTCACGGGTGTAGGACGTGGTGCCATCGGGCTGCAGGATCTGAAAGAAACCGCGACCGTCGATGGCCATGTCCAGTGGCTGCTCGGTGGTTTGCAGGCTGCCGGCGGTGAAGTTTTTCTGAGTGCCGACGATGCGCACACCGGTACCCACTTGCAGACCCGACGGCAGTTCGCTGTCCTGGGTCGACTGGGCGCCTGGCTGGCGTTTGATCTGATACAGCAAGTCCTGGAACTCGGCGCGGTCACGTTTGAAACCCGTGGTCGATACGTTCGCCAGGTTGTTGGAAATGGTGGTGAGGTTGGTGTCCTGGGCGGACAGACCTGTTTTGGCAACCCATAGAGCCGGAAGCATTCGATTCTCCTCGTGCGCCTGTTTTACGGCGCGACGTTCTGATAATTAGCTGATCTGCAAGACCCGAGCCATGGCCTGGTCATCGTCTTTGGCGGTGTTCATCATCTTGACGTGCAGCTCGAACTGCTTGGCCAGCGCCAGCACCGAAGTCATTTCTTCCACGGCATTGACGTTGCTCGACTCCAGGAAGCCGGACACCAGCTTGACGTTGGCATCGGCTTGCGCCGGCTTGCCGTCCTTGGTGTGGATCGAACCGTCCAGGCCTTTGGTCATGTTCCTGAAGTCCGGGTTGACCAGTTTGATGCGGTCGACTTCAGCCATCACCCGCGGGCCTTCGCCCATCGCACGGATGCTGATGGTGCCGTCTTCGCCGATTTCGATCTGCTGCTCGGGCGGCACCGCAATCGGTCCGCCATTGCCCATCACCGGCATACCGTTGCCGGCGCGCAGCACGCCCAGGGCGTCAACGTTCAGGCTGCCGGTGCGCACGTAGCTCTCACCGCCATCGGGGTTCTGCACGGCGATCCAGCCGTTGCCTTGCACCGCGACATCGAGGTCGCGACCGGTTTCCACCAGCGAGCCTGCGGAGAAGTCGGTGGCCGGACGTTCGCTCATGGCAAATGCGCGCGCCGGAAAGCTGTCACCAAACACAGGCATCGAACGGGCCTGCTCCAGGTCCTTTTGAAAACCGTTGGTAGAGATGTTCGCCAGGTTGTTGGCATGAGCCTTCTGCGCCAGTGCATTCTGGCTGGCGCCGGTCATTGCCACATAAAGGTACTTGTCCACACTCTTTCCTCTGCATGCCGGACGTTTGCCGCCCACCGCTGTACTGCTGAGCCATAAGCAATTTGCAGACCAACTTTTTTCTGGCAGCGCGGGGCCCGGCAAACAAAGGACTTGGGGGATTCGGAGGGGATTGGGGGAATGTATCGAAGACGAAAAACCGGCGGTGTTATGCCGCCAAGAGGCAAGGATCAGCCTGGATGCTGATCGTTCCCCTGTGGCGAGGGAGCCTGCTCCCGCTCGGGCGCGAAGCGGCCGCAAACCAACCTGCGCGATCTGCCTGCAATAATTCGGTTGATCGTTCCCACGCTCTGCGTGGGAATGCAGCCCGGGACGCTCTGCGTCCCAAGAGCGGACGCGGAGCGTCCATTGAGGCATTCCCACGCGCAGCGTGGGAACGATCAAGCTGCTTAGCCGAGCTCTTTGCCGACCTCATACTCGCGCAACTTATTGGCAATGGTGGTATGGGAAACCCCCAACCGCTTGCCCAGTTGCCGACTGCTCGGATGCTCGGAATACAAGCGCTCCAGCACCGCTTTCTCGAAACGCCCGACAATCTCGTCCAGGCTGCCCTCAAGAGAGAAATCGCCAAGCGGCTGACGTACGCCGTAGTCCGGCAGACGAATGTGCTCGGCCTTGACGGTGCCGCCATCGCACAGGGAAACCGCCTGAAACAGCACATTCTCCAGCTGCCGCACGTTACCCGGCCAGTGATAGTGACTGAGCCGCTCCATCGCTGCCGGCGCCAGTTTCGGCAACGGGCAACCGATCTGTCGACTGGCCTGATCGAGGAAGTGCTCCACCAGTGGCGCCAACCCGTCGAGGCACTCGCGCAGCGGCGGGATATGCAGCGAGAGCACGTTCAAACGGTGGTACAAATCCTGGCGAAACTCACCACGCGCGCACAGCTCGGACAAGTCCACCTGAGTCGCGCAGATCACCCGCACATCCAGATAGACCTCTTCATCGCTGCCTACGCGACGGAAGCAACCGTCCTGCAGAAAGCGCAGCAATTTCACCTGCAAGCGCGGGCTCATTTCGCCGACGCCATCAAGAAACAACGTACCGCCCGCCGTCAGTTCCAACAGCCCGAGCTTGCCTTCGGCCCGCGCCCCTTCGAAGGCGCCGGGGCCGTAGCCGAACAATTCGGTCTCGGCCATGGACTCCGGCAGACCGGCGCAGTTGAGGGCCATCAGCGGTGATTGCCCACGCGGGCTCGCCAGGTGACAGGCCCGCGCCAACAACTCTTTGCCGGTGCCGGTTTCGCCTTCTATCAATAGCGGCGCATCCAGCGGTGCCATGCGCCGCGCTTCGCGAACCACCGCCGCCATCACTTTCGAGCTCTGGAAAATGCTGTCGAAGCCGCGCAACTCCTGCTTGCGCACGTTATAGATGCGCTCGCCTACCCGGTCCGCCCGGTGCAGCGTCAACACGGCGCCGGCCATGGCTTCGCTTTCATCATGCTCCGATTGCAGCGGCGCGATGTCGGCGAGAAACACGTCACCCTTGACCTTGACCCGCAAGCCGTTGATCCGCGACTTGTTGGCGCGCACCAGTTCCGGCAAGTCGAAGTCCTCGGCGTACCGCGACAGCGGGATCCCCGGCACCTCATCCACCCGCACCCCGAGCAACTGCGCCGCCGCACGGTTGGCCGCAACGATGGAGCCGCCCATGTCGATCGACAGCACGGGAAACTCCAGGGCACCGAGCAAGGCATTGAGCTCCATGTGCCGACGCTCGCTGGGCATCAGCCCTACCCGCTTGACGCCGAAGACCCCGCCAATCGCCTCGAACTTCGGCCGCAATGCCTGGAACTGGATGTTGATCAGGTTCGGGCAGTGCAGATAGATCGCATTGCCGTGCTCACCGCCCACCTCACCGCGGGCGACGTTGATCCCGTACTCGACCAGCAGGTTGAGAATGTCGCGCAGGATACCGATGCGGTTCTGGCAGTGGACTTTGATACGCATATAAAGGCCCGTAACAGCGGTAAACGAGGCCCGGAGCAAGAAATTTTCGGCTCGGGCCTCAAGATAGTCGTCAAGATTATGTGACACCTGTGAGCCATTTCAAACCCGCAAATATCAATACTTGCGCGATGGACGCCAATCCGTAACGAATACTTTACGAAAAGCATGGATTTTTCCTGCGCATGGCACGAATCACCTGCTGCAACACCGCACTCCTTGGGGTATTTCTAGGTCCATAGCTGTACACACAACAAGAATGTATCCCCTAGCAGGAGAGCAGCATGAAGCAGACGCAATACGTGGCTCGTGAGCCCGATGCGCAAGGTTTTATCGACTACCCCGCCGAAGAACACGCGGTGTGGAACACGCTGATCACTCGCCAACTGAAAGTGGTCGAGGGGCGTGCGTGCCAGGAATACCTGGACGGTATCGAAAAACTCGGTCTGCCCCACGACCGCATCCCGCAACTCGGTGAAATCAACAAAGTCCTCGGTGAAACGACCGGCTGGCAAGTTGCCCGAGTGCCCGCACTGATTCCCTTCCAGACCTTTTTCGAATTGCTGGCGAGCAAGCAATTTCCAGTGGCGACCTTTATTCGTACCCGCGAAGAGTTGGATTACCTGCAAGAGCCGGATATTTTCCATGAGATCTTTGGCCACTGTCCGCTGCTGACCAACCCCTGGTTCGCCGAATTCACCCACACCTACGGCAAACTCGGCCTACAGGCTTCCAAGGAAGAGCGCGTGTTCCTGGCGCGCCTGTACTGGATGACCATCGAATTCGGCCTGGTCGACACGCCGCAAGGCCTGCGCATCTATGGCGGCGGCATTCTGTCCTCGCCGAAAGAAACCGTTTACTGCCTGTCGAACGAGCCTGAGCATCAGGCCTTCGACCCGCTGGAATGCATGCGCACGCCGTACCGCATCGACATTCTGCAACCGCTGTACTTTGTCTTGCCAAACCTCAAGCGCCTGTTCGATCTGGCCCACGAAGACATCATGGGCATGGTCAAGCAAGCCATGCAGCTTGGGTTGCACGCACCGAAATTTCCGCCAAAAGCTGCGTGACCCGCGCCTTTTGGCATCAAGTGAGTCTGTTACGGATCGCCGCTTTGCTTTAGCGTGGCCCCACTGACGACCGTTTTTCAAAACACTCGATTTCAGGAACACATCATGTCCACATTGAACCAAGCCCATTGCGAAGCCTGCCGCGCCGACGCCCCTCAGGTCAGCGACGAAGAATTGCCGATCCTGATCAAGCAGATCCCGGACTGGAACATCGAAGTCCGCGACGGCGTGATGCAACTGGAAAAAGTTTTCCTGTTCAAGAACTTCAAGCACGCACTGGCGTTCACCAACGCCGTCGGTGAAATCTCCGAGGCCGAAGGTCACCACCCGGGCCTGCTGACCGAGTGGGGCAAAGTCACCGTGACCTGGTGGAGCCACTCCATCAAGGGCCTGCATCGCAACGACTTCATCATGGCCGCGCGCACTGACGAAGTGGCCAAAGATGCCGAGGGCCGCAAATAATGCATTTCGACGCCATCGGCCGAGTACCCGGCGATCCGATTCTCGGCCTGATGGAGGCCTATGCGCAGGACCCCAACCCGCGCAAATTCGACTTGGGCGTGGGGGTCTATAAAGACTCCCAGGGCCTGACGCCAATCCTTGAAGCGGTGAAGCTTGCCGAGCAGCGCCTGGTGGATCGCCAGGCCACCAAGACCTACATCGGCGGTCACGGCGATGCGGCGTTCGGCAAAGTCATCAACGAGTTGGTGCTGGGTACCGATTCGGCGCTGATCATCGAGCAACGGGCCGGCGCCACGCAAACACCGGGCGGCACCGGCGCGCTGCGCTTGAGCGCCGACTTCATTGCCCAGTGCCTGCCGGGCCGTGGCGTGTGGCTGAGCAATCCGACCTGGCCGATCCACGAAACCATTTTCGCGACGGCCGGGGTCAAGGTCAGTCACTACCCGTATGTGGGTAGCGATAACCGTCTCGATGTGGCAGCGATGCTGGCGGTGCTCAATCAAGCACCCAAGGGCGATGTGGTACTGCTGCACGCCTGCTGCCACAACCCGACCGGTTTCGACCTGTCCCATGACGATTGGCGTCGGGTGCTGGACGTGGTGCGCAGTCGTGATTTGCTGCCTCTGATCGACTTCGCCTATCAGGGCTTTGGCGACGGCCTGGAGCAGGATGCCTGGTCGACCCGGCTGTTCGCGGCCGAGTTGCCGGAAGTGCTGATCACCAGCTCCTGCTCGAAGAACTTCGGGCTGTACCGCGACCGCACCGGCGCGCTGATTGTCTGCGCAAAAACCGCCGACAAGCTGGTGGATATCCGCAGTCAACTGGCCAACATCGCCCGTAACCTGTGGTCGACACCACCGGATCATGGCGCCGCCGTGGTCGCGACCATTCTTGGCGATCCAGAGCTGAAAAGCCGCTGGGCCGACGAAGTGGAAACCATGCGTTTGCGCATCGCCCAATTGCGCAGCGGTCTGGTCGAAGCGCTTGAACCCCATGGCTTGCGCGAGCGGTTTGCGCACATTGGCGTGCAACGCGGGATGTTTTCCTACACCGGTTTGTCGCCGGAGCAGGTCAAACAGCTGCGCGAGCATCACAGCGTGTACATGGTCAGCTCTGGCCGGGCAAACGTCGCGGGGATCGATGCGACGCGGCTGAATCTGCTGGCAGAAGCCATCGCCGACGTCTGCAAGTAACCCCTCAAACACCTGCAAACTGATCGTTCCCACGCTCCGCGTGGGAATGCCTCATTGGACGCTCTGCGTCCGCTGTTGGGACGCGGAGCGTCCCGGGTTGCATTCCCACGCAGAGCGTGGGAACGATCATCAATCATCGTCTCCCCCCCCACTTACCGACCTGTCTAGACAATCCCATCCGTCGCAACATATGGATATAAAAGTCTATTTGTCATTTCTCCTGCTGTATCCTGCCCAGGCTTTTTTAAAAGCGCGGATCTACCAGATCTATCAACAGACTTAGCGAGGAGCGCGAACATGCACGAGATCCCTAATCTCCCCTTCCCAAGCCTGCACGAAACTGAGCAGACAACCACGCAACAAGCCGGTGCCCAACAGCCCGAGTCGAAAGAAGCACCTGAACGCCGTCAGGCCGACAGAGAAGACTGATACACCTGCAATGCCAGACCGTGTGGAAAGCGCTAACATGCGCTTTCCACACTGCCTGAACCGCGAGCCCGCACCATGAGCGATGATTTCACTGAAGCCCAGGCCAGCGTCCTGATCGGCACCGCCGAGAAGATGATCGACATCTGGAACCGTCTTTCCCCCGAGAAACAAGCCACCTTGCTGGCCCGCTTCGGCAGCGAAGAAAACGCCCTGGCCGCCCTGGTCACAACGCAACTGGTCGCCCCCGCAAAATCCTGATCCCCGCCGTCTGGCAAATAGTTTTACTTTTTCACGCCCCACGAGCGCCGCGCCGCTATCATAAGCAGCCTATCTATCCTGCTGCCCCGTGGACCTTTACCCATGTCAGAAACCCAGCGCCCCTTGGCGGTCACGCTGCAAGTCGTTTCCATCGTCCTGTTCACGTTCATCGGCTACCTCAATATCGGTATTCCCCTGGCCGTATTGCCGGGCTACGTCCACAGCGACCTCGGCTTTGGCGCGGTGATCGCCGGGCTGGTGATCAGCGTGCAATACCTGGCCACCCTGCTCAGCCGCCCTTACGCCGGGCGCATCATCGATAACAAGGGCAGCAAGCTGGCGGTGATGTATGGCCTCGCCGGCTGTGGTTTGAGCGGTGTGTTCATGCTGATTTCGGCCTGGACCCTAAGCCTGCCGACGTTAAGCCTGATCAGCCTGTTGATCGGCCGACTGGTGCTCGGCAGCGCGGAAAGTCTGGTGGGCTCAGGTTCGATCGGCTGGGGCATCGGCCGGGTCGGCGCGGCGAATACCGCCAAGGTCATCTCCTGGAACGGCATCGCCAGTTATGGCGCGTTGGCGGTCGGCGCACCGCTGGGGGTACTGCTGGTGAGTCAATTGGGGCTGTGGAGCATGGGCGTGAGCATCGTGCTGCTGGCCGTGCTGGGCGTGGCGCTGGCCTGGCCGAAAACGGCGGCACCGATTGTCGCCGGTGAACGTTTGCCGTTCATGCATGTGCTGGGGCGGGTGTTTCCTCATGGCTGCGGCCTGGCACTGGGTTCCATCGGCTTTGGCACCATCGCGACCTTCATCACCCTGTATTACGCCACCCGGCATTGGTCCAACGCGGTGTTGTGCCTGAGCCTGTTCGGCGCCTGTTTCATTGGCGCGCGATTGCTGTTCGGCAACCTGATCAACCGCCTCGGCGGCTTTCGTGTGGCAATTGCCTGCCTTTGTGTGGAAACCCTCGGACTGTTGCTGCTGTGGCTGGCGCCGGATGCCCATTGGGCACTGGCCGGTGCGGCGCTGAGCGGCTTCGGTTTCTCGCTGGTGTTCCCGGCGTTGGGCGTGGAAGCGGTCAACCTGGTGCCCGCCTCCAGCCGTGGCTCAGCAGTTGGGGCCTATTCGCTGTTTATCGATTTGTCGCTGGGAATTACCGGACCGCTGGCGGGTGCGATAGCGGCTGGATTCGGGTTTGCCTCGATCTTCCTGTTCGCCGCCCTCGCCGCTTTGAGCGGATTGATGCTGAGTGTTTATTTGTACCGACAGGCACCTAAGTATCGGGAAGAGCGTGAAGTGCGCTAGAAATCCACCTTGCCACGCCCGGCCTTGATGCTGCCGCGTTTGGTCTTGGATTCGAGCCGACGCTTTTTCGAACCCAGAGTCGGCTTGGTCGGACGGCGTTTCTTTTCCACTTTGGTGGCGCTGAGAATCAACTCGGTCAGACGCTCCAGCGCATCGGCACGGTTCTGCTCCTGCGTGCGGTATTGCTGGGCCTTGATGATCAACACCCCTTCGCTGGTGATGCGACTGTCGCGCAACGCCAGTAGCCGTTCCTTGTAAAACTCGGGCAAGGACGAGGCCGGAATATCGAAGCGCAGGTGCACGGCACTGGAGACCTTGTTGACGTTCTGCCCACCGGCGCCTTGGGCACGAATGGCCGTCAACTCGATCTCGGCATCCGGCAGATGCACGTTGTTGGAAATCACCAGCATGGAAAAAAGTCCGATATCAGGACCGCCAGAATACCTTGTAGGAGCGAGGCTTGCCCGCGAAGAACGATAACGCGGTTTGCCTGATAAACCGTGGCGTCTTCTTCGCGGGCAAGCCTCGCTCCTACAGGTTTCATGCAAATTCAACGTTTTTTATCGCCCACAAAAAACCCGGCACATGGCCGGGTTTGTTGTTTCTGCGTTTTGCACTTACTTGGCAGCGGAACCCGCAGCCTGCAACACCTGCTGCGCACTACGCTTGTTCTTGATGCCATAGCAAACCCACATGAACACAACCCACACAGGAATCGCATACACCGAAACCTGGATGCCCGGGATCAGCAGCATCACGCCGAGGATGAACACCACGAACGCCAGGCAGATGTAGTTGCCGTACGGATACCACAGGGCCTTGAACAGCGGCGTCTGCCGGGTCTTGTTCATGTGCTGGCGGAACTTGAAGTGCGAGAAGCTGATCATCGCCCAGTTGATCACCAGGGTCGCTACCACCAGCGACATCAACAGTTCCAGCGCATGTTGCGGAACCAGGTAGTTCAGCAGCACGGCGACCAGGGTCACGGCGGCTGACGCCAGGATCGAACGTACCGGCACGCCACGCTTGTCGATCTTCGACAAGGCTTTCGGCGCATCGCCCTGCTCGGCCATGCCCAGCAGCATGCGGCTGTTGCAGTAAGTACCACTGTTGTACACCGACAGCGCCGCGGTCAGGACCACGAAGTTGAGGATGTGCGCGGCGGTGTTGCTGCCGAGCATCGAGAACACCTGCACGAACGGGCTGCCGCTATAGGCATCGCCGGACGCGTTCAGCGTCGTCAGCAGGCTGTCCCAAGGGGTCAACGACAACAGGACCACCAGCGCACCGATGTAGAAAATCAGGATCCGGTAGATCACCTGGTTGATGGCTTTCGGGATCACGGTTTTCGGTTTGTCGGCTTCAGCGGCGGTGAAACCGAGCATTTCCAGGCCACCGAAGGAGAACATGATGATCGCCATGGCCATCACCAGACCGCTGACCCCATTCGGGAAGAAACCGCCATGGGACCACAGGTTGGTCACCGAGGCTTGCGGACCACCGTGGCCGCTGACCAGCAGGTAGCTGCCCAAGGCAATCATGCCAACGATCGCCACGACCTTGATGATCGCGAACCAGAACTCGGCCTCACCGAAGACTTTGACGTTGGCCAGGTTGATCGCATTGATCAGCACGAAGAACGCGGCGGCCGAAACCCAGGTCGGGATATCCGGTGCCCAGTAGTGGATGTATTTACCGACCGCGGTCAGCTCGGACATGCCCACCAGAATGTACAGAATCCAGCAGTTCCAGCCCGACAGGAAACCGGCAAAACCGCCCCAGTATTTGTGGGCGAAGTGGCTGAAGGAACCGGCTACGGGCTCTTCGACGATCATTTCACCCAGTTGGCGCATGATCATGAAGGCGATGAAGCCGCAAATGGCGTAGCCGAGAATCATCGACGGGCCGGCGGATTTCAGTACACCGGCCGAGCCGAGGAACAACCCGGTACCGATCGCGCCACCGAGGGCGATCAGTTGAATATGGCGATTTTTCAGGCCGCGTTTAAGCTCGCCTGAATGCGAGTTTTGTCCACTCATGAAAAAGGTCTCACGCAAGGTTTGATGATGTTCAGTAGACGTTGCTGCTCAATTGCGATTACAAGCAGCGCCGATCAAACCCCAGCGCAGGCACCAGGAGTTCAGCGTTTTTACGACAGTCATGCGTCACCTGTTTGTTTTTATCTGTGACGAAATCGAACCCGACACGCTCGTGACGCGACGGAGTGAACAAGGCCGATAGCCTTGAGGTTTGCGCTGTTACGCAGAGGGTCACAGTTAAAACGCGGCGCATTGTACACCTGTAACCCCCTGCTGCCAGACACCGCTGGATCAGCGTGTCGGTTGCCGGGATTGCCTGTGTCCGCCTCGAGGGTCTCGGGCGGCTGCAAAAATTGAGTCAGACCTTTGCAGGTCTTCGACGGGGGCAGCGGAAAAATCGCCCCACGATGAGAGATGGAGATGAGTCACGGCGTTCATTGCGCCTCCTTCTTGTTATGCACCTGCACGACAGGCATGGGGCGCATCTCACCCTTCATACGATTCTGAAACAAGCGCGCCAGAGCCCTTGGATAGCGTCATTACACCGGCAGACGGCAGGTTTTCCTTACAGCCTTTTCCTTAGCCACATTGCACGAGGTTTGAGCGCGCTTTTCGTAAGGTTTTATTTACAACGCGTAACATAAGTTTTCCAAATCAGATCCAAAGACATGCTGACTGTAAATTGACGATAGGAAGCTTCCTCATGAATTTTCCGACTTGGTTTTCTGTTTTTCATTAAGAAACTTGCTTTCGAAAAATGGAATAATTAGTTCAAATGAAAATTGTTTAATCATTTCTTTGCAAAAACCTGTGGACTAGGTTTTCAGCGACTAGCCGAGCCGCATCGCCCAGCTAGTTGACGCGCTTTTCGATGAATGAAAAACGCGCCGCTGCCCAACCTGCGTCCCGACGGCCCGGACTTTGTCCGCGCGCTGCAAGGCGTGATGGCGCAGAACTGGAAGAAGTCGCTGCTGTTCAAGGATTACGGCGATTACTTCTACGACACGTTCAGTGTCACCCCGCAGCGGATTGCCGGGTTGAACAGCCACTTGATCCAGCGCATGTCCCACGCCACCACTTTAAGTTTTAAAGATGATCATGGCTCGTGGTTCGAAACACCCTTGAGCAGTATCAAGAAGTGGACCGACATTAACGGCATCGGCAACTTCGATCTGGCGCCCGGCGAGATCGCCACCCATAGCGAGGCCATTAATGGCCGGGTCAAGTTTATGGGGACGTTCCTCGGCACCATTCCGTTTGCCCGCAAGTACGGCGTACTGGCTTCACCCCTGGAGTTATGGATCGAGCACTCGACCTTCAGCAAAATCGCCATCGATGTGCCGGGACTGGAACATGACTTCAACAAGTACCTGGACGCCAATCCGTCCAATCGGCGTATCGAGGAGTTGGGGATCGGTACCAACGAAGGCGTGAAAGACTTGTATGCGCGCAATGCCGGGTTCGAAGAACGCCATTGCGGCTTGCACCTGGGGTTGGGCGGAGGCGCCAAGGGCAGCCATCATCTGGACCTGATCTTCTCTGGCGGCGTGTTGGCGCTGGATGATGAGCCGGTGTTTGATGGGCGGTTTGTCTTCTGGCTGATCGTTCCCACGCTCCGCGTGGGAACGATCAGCCAAAACCAGGCACAAAAAAACGCCATCCCGAGGGATGGCGTTTTTCATGGGGCGCTTACCGATTACTCAGGCTTGCGACGACCGAAGCCCGGACGCTGGCCGGAACCGGCGGGTGCGCCGCGGCGTTTGCCCGAGGGCGCGTCACGGTCGACCAGCACGATGCCTGGGCGTTTCTTCGGCGCCGGCTTGGCCGGGCGCTTGGTGTCGGCCGGGCGGTCTGCCACGGGGGTGCCACGACCGGCAGGCGCACCGCGATCGCTACGACCACCTTCGCCACGCTCAGTACGACCGTTGGCCGGACGCGGCGCGCGTGGGCCGCGCTCGCCGTCCTGACGTGGCGCTGGCTTGCGGGCCGGGCGCTCGCCTTCGATCTGCGGCTCACGGTTCGGACGCGGGCCGGCAGCCGGGGCACCGGTAGCCGGACGCAGCGTACGCACACGTTCGGTCTTGGCCATCGGCCGCGACGACTTGCGCTGCATCCGCTCGAGCTTGTCCTTGCTCTTGGCATTCAACTGCGGCATGGCCACCGGGGTCAGGCCGACTTCGGCGCTGAGGACGTCGACTTCGTACTGGCTCATTTCGCGCCAGCGACCCATCGGCAGGTCGGAGTTCAGGAACACCGGACCGAAACGCACGCGCTTCAGGCGGCTGACCACCAGACCCTGAGATTCCCACAGACGACGAACTTCGCGGTTACGACCTTCCATGACCACGCAGTGGTACCAATGGTTGAAACCTTCGCCACCCGGCGCCTGCTGGATATCGGTGAAACGCGCCGGGCCGTCTTCGAGGACGACACCGGCCTTGAGACGCTCAATCATCTCGTCGTCGACTTCACCGCGCACCCGGACCGCGTATTCGCGGTCCATCTCGTAGGACGGGTGCATCAGGCGGTTGGCCAGCTCACCGTCGGTGGTGAACATCAGCAAACCGGTGGTGTTGATGTCCAGACGGCCGATGTTGATCCAGCGCCCTTCTTTGGGACGCGGCAGCTTGTCGAACACGGTTGGACGGCCTTCCGGGTCGTCACGGGTGCAGATTTCACCGTCGGGTTTGTTGTACATGATCACGCGGCGTACCGACTCGGCGGCTTCTTCGCGCTTGATCACCTTGCCATCGATGGTGATGGCGTCATGCAGATCGACACGCAGGCCGAGGGTGGCGTCTTTGCCGTTGACCTTGATGCGGCCATGGCTGATCCAGGCTTCTACGTCACGGCGCGAGCCGACGCCGATGCGGGCGAGAACTTTTTGCAGTTTTTCGCCTGCCGGGCCGATTTCCTGGTCGTCTTTCTGGTCGTTGATACTCATCTGGGCACCTCCCGGTGTGGTCTGTTCAGGCGTGGCCTGAAGATATGAAATCTGATCGTTTGACGAAGGGATCGCCAAAGGGTCGCGAATCATACGCTCATGACAGCGTTCGCGCATCAGAGACTAGCTGATCGACAGAAGGTTATTTGCTTTTCCGCCGACCGGTGGCGCCTTGGCGGGCTTCAATCTTCGAACTGACGGCGTTCGGCCTCAATCGCTTCTGCCAGGGCCTGGGCTTCGGCTTCTTCGTCGGTCAGCTCGGGCTCGGGTTTCGGCTGTTCGAGGGCGGCGACGGCGGCCAGCAGTTTCTCGCGAGCTTCGGCGACGCCCAGCACATCATCTTCCTGCTCTTGTTCGACAGTGGCTTGGGGCTCACCCAGAAGTTCAGCGTCGATTTCCGGCTCCGGCGGCTGTAAAACCTCTTCGGTCTCGGTCAACTCGCCATCGCGCAGCAAATCGTCGAAATCGGTCTTGAGCCCCTCCTCCATGGTGTCCAGCTCCAGCAACAGCGTGTGGAAACTGGTTTCTTCCTTGGGCTCTTCCGGCTCGGCGCTGGCATCCGCCAATGCTTGCAACCCGGCCGGCACCGGTGCGTCGTCGAATTCGAGCATCGGTTCGGGTTCCAGCTCGCGCAGCTCGGCCAGCGGCGGCAGGTCGTCGAGGTTCTTCAGGTTGAAGTGATCGAGAAACGCCTTGGTGGTGGCGAACATCGCCGGTTTGCCGGGCACGTCGCGGTAACCGACGATGCGGATCCACTCCCGCTCCAGCAGGGTTTTGACAATGTGGCTGTTGACCGCCACGCCGCGCACGTCTTCGATTTCGCCCCGGGTGATCGGCTGGCGATAGGCGATCAGGGCCATGGTTTCGAGCATGGCCCGCGAGTAACGCTGCGGCCGTTCTTCCCATAAACGTCCTACCCACGGCGCGAACTTTTCGCGGATCTGCAGGCGATACCCGGAGGCGACTTCCTTCAGCTCGAAAGCTCGGCCGTCGCAGGATTTGCCCAGAATCGTCAGCGCTTTCTTGAAAACCGCAGGTTCGGGCCGCTCGCCCTCTTCGAAGAGTTCGAACAGGCGCTCAAGCGATTGTGGTTTTCCCGAGGCCAACAGAAAGGCTTCAAGCAGTGGCGCCAGCTCGCGGGGTTCAGTCAGGTTCATGATTCAACTCGTTATTCGGCTCGGGCTCGCACGTGTATCGCCGCGAACGGTTCATTCTGCACCAGCTCGACCAAGGATTCCTTGACCAGTTCGAGGATCGCCATAAAGGTCACCACCACCCCCAGGCGCCCTTCTTCAGCGGTGAACAGCTCGACAAAAGGCACGAAACCACCGCCCTTGAGCCGTTCCAGCACATCACTCATGCGCTCGCGGGTGGACAAGGCCTCGCGGCTGACCTGGTGGCTTTCGAACATGTCGCCACGGCGCAAGACCTCAGCCATGGACATCAGCAATTCTTCCAGCCTCACGTCCGGCAGCAGCTTGCGCGCCCGGGCCTCCGGGGCGTCGAGCTTGGGCACCACCACGTCGCGACCGACCCGGCTCAGGCCATCGATGCCTTCGGCGGCGGCCTTAAAGCGTTCGTACTCCTGCAAGCGGCGGATCAGTTCGGCGCGGGGGTCTTCTTCTTCGTCTTCGATGGTTTCGGCCCGCGGCAGCAGCATCCGCGACTTGATCTCGGCCAGCATCGCAGCCATGACCAGGTACTCGGCGGCCAACTCCAGGCGCACCGACTGCATCAACTCGACATAGCCCATGTACTGCCGGGTGATTTCCGCCACCGGGATGTCGAGGATGTTGATGTTCTGTTTGCGGATCAGGTACAGCAGCAGGTCGAGCGGACCTTCGAAGGCCTCAAGAAAAACCTCGAGGGCATCCGGCGGGATGTACAGGTCCAGCGGCATTTCCATGACCGCCTGGCCATAGACCATGGCGAAAGGCAGTTCTTGCTGGGCCCCGGCCTGGCTGTCGACCGGTTCTGGTTCTACCGCAGACATCTACGCCTCGGCCATGAAGGGCGCAGGGTCGCCGCAACCGACACGGATGACTTGCGGCTCGCCGTCGGCGAGGTTGATCACAGTGGACGCCTTGATCCCGCCGAAACCGCCATCGATGATCAGGTCGACCTGATGCTCCAGCAATTGGCGCATTTCGTAGGGATCGGTCAACGGGTCGGTGTCGCCGGGCATGATCAGGGTCACGCTCATCAGCGGTTCGCCGAGTTCTTCCAGCAGCGCCAGGGCAATCGGATGACTCGGCACGCGCAGGCCGATGGTGCGTTTTTTCGGATGCAGCAACAGCCGCGGGACTTCGCGAGTGGCGTTGAGAATGAAGGTGTAAGGCCCCGGCAAGTGCGCCTTGAGCAGACGGAAAGTGCCGGTGTCGATTTTGGCGAACAGCCCCAACTGCGACAGGTCGCTGCAAATCAGCGCGAAGTTGTGCTTCTCATCCAGCTGACGCAGCCGGCGCACACGTTCCACGGCGTTCTTGTCGCCGATCTGGCAACCAATGGCGTAGGAAGAGTCTGTGGGATAAATCACCACCCCGCCGTTGCGGATGATCTCGACAGCCTGTTTGATCAGGCGCGCTTGCGGGTTTTCCGGATGAATCTGGAAAAATTGACTCACATTCTCTACCTGTTCAGACGGCGGTAATAATTGGGTCATGTTTGAACCGACACCACAGTGGTGGCAGATCCTCCGGAAGCGGGCGATATTCACCGATCTCGGACCAGCCTCCAGGGCCATGAAAATCACTGCCGGCGCTGACCAGCAGACCAAACTCACGGGCAAGAATTGCCAGGCTGCCCACTTGCTCGGCGGGCTGATGGCCATTGACCACTTCGATCGCGTGGCCCCCGGCTTGAATATAGTCAGAAATCAGGCGGCGACGCTTGCTGCGAGTGAAATCGTAGTGCCAGGGATGCGCCAGGCTGACCCAGGCACCCGCGGCGCGCAGGGTTTCGACGGTGTCTTCGAGGGTCGGCCAGTGTTGTTTGACGTCCCCCAGTTTGCCGGCCCCCAGCCATTTGCGGAACGCTTCGGCGCGATCCTTGACAAAACCTTCGCGCACCATCCAATCAGCGAAGTGCGGACGGGCCGGCGCGTTGCCGCTGTCGCCCAGTTCCTGCTGAATGGCCCGGGCACCGTCAAGCGCCCCCGGCATGCCTTTCAACGCCAACTTGCGGCTTATTTCTTCGGACCGTAACCAGCGGCCATCGTGCAATTTTGCGATAGCCTCGACCAATGGTGCGGCATTGACGTCGAAACCATAACCCAGCACATGAATAGTCGCCCCGCCCCAGGTGCAGGACAATTCGACGCCATTGACCAGCTGCATCCCCAGCGCCGTGGCGGCGCTCCGGGCCTCATCGAGGCCTTCAAGGGTGTCGTGATCGGTCAAGGCCAGGACTCGCACGCCTTTCTCGAACGCACGCTCAACCAGTGCCGCAGGCGCCAGGGCGCCATCGGAGGCCGTGCTATGGCAGTGCAAATCAACATTCACAGGACTGTGTCACCTCAAATCAGCTGACGCTATCGCGCGTCAATATGTTTGTTATTATGCCGCCACATCCTGCTTCTGGCTGCCACTGTGAAACAATTCATCGACTTCATCCCGCTTCTGCTGTTTTTCATCGTATTCAAAATCGATCCACGGGTCGTCGACATTGGCGGGCATCAACTGTCTGTCGGTGGTATTTACAGTGCCACCGCGATGCTGATCATCAGCTCCCTGGTGGTCTATGGCACGCTGTACATCAAGCAGCGCAAGCTGGAAAAGAGCCAGTGGCTGACCCTCATCGCCTGCCTGGTCTTCGGCAGCCTGACCCTGGCGTTCCACAGCGAGACCTTCCTGAAATGGAAAGCCCCGGTGGTCAACTGGCTGTTCGCCCTCGGGTTCATCGGCAGCCACTTCATCGGTGATCAACTGCTGATCAAACGCATCATGGGCCACGCGCTGACCCTGCCGGAGCCGGTCTGGACCCGCCTGAATATTGCCTGGATCGGTTTTTTCCTGTTTTGCGGCGCCGCCAACCTGTTCGTCGCGTTCACCTTCCAGAGCATCTGGGTGGACTTCAAGGTCTTCGGCAGCCTGGGCATGACTTTGCTGTTCCTGGTCGGCCAGGGCATCTACCTGTCCCGCCACTTGCATGACGCCGACACCACAACGCCAAAAACCGAGGACTGACATGCTTTACGCAATCATTGCCACAGACGTCGCCAACTCCCTGGAAGCCCGACTGGCCGCACGGCCTGCGCACCTTGAGCGTCTGCAAGTGCTCAAAGGCGAAGGTCGTATCGTACTGGCCGGCCCACACCCGGCGGTCGACAGCAATGACCCGGGCGCGGCGGGTTTCACCGGCAGCCTGATCGTCGCCGAATTCGACTCTCTGAGCGCCGCCCAGGCCTGGGCCGACGCCGACCCGTACATTGCCGCAGGCGTCTACGCCAATGTTTTGGTCAAACCGTTCAAGCAAGTCCTGCCGTAAAATCCTCCCGCGCGGTAAGCCTTGTCGGTTCATCGCGCGTTCAATCGCTCATTATTCTCGTTTACCGGCCGACAACCTGCCCAATACTCGTATTGGAATCAGGAGTTGCGATGCGCAAAGGTCCGTTGTGTCTGATGTTGGTGACGTTGTCGATCATGGCGCCCGCCCACGGTGAAGAAAGCGCCGAAGGCGGTAACTCGACGCCGCTGTCCTTGAGTGCCGGCAGCCAGATCACCGAGTTGCAGCAACGCTTGAAGGCAAGCGAACAGCAACGAGAAGAATTGAGCAAACAACTGCAAAATACCGATGCCGAACGCGAAGGCGCCCAGCTGAGCCGGTTGCGCCAGGAGAATCAGCGCCTGAAGCTGCAACTCAAGGAAGCCCTGGCCAGCCCGCTGCCGCGCCTGCTGACCGACCAGCAGCAATGGTTCGTCACCGGGGCCGGAGTAGCGCTATTGGCCCTGCTCTGCGGTATCTTCGCCAGTGGTGGACGTAGAACACGTCGGCAATGGCTAAATTGAGTGAGTCATGAGCGAGCTGTTACTAATTGATGATGACCAGGAGCTGTGTGAGCTCCTGAGCAGTTGGCTGAGCCAGGAAGGCTTTCAGGTCCGCGCCTGCCACGATGGCCAGAGCGCCCGTCGCGCGCTGGCCGAAACGTCTCCGGCGGCGGTGGTGCTGGACGTGATGCTGCCGGATGGCAGCGGCCTGGAACTGCTCAAGCAACTGCGCAGCGACCATCCGGATTTGCCGGTACTGATGCTGTCGGCCCGTGGCGAACCGCTGGACCGCATCCTCGGCCTGGAACTGGGCGCTGACGATTACCTGGCCAAGCCGTGCGACCCACGGGAACTGACCGCCCGCCTGCGCGCGGTATTACGCCGCAGTCATCCGACGGCCGTCTCCAGCCAGCTCGAACTGGGCGATTTATGCTTCAGCCCGGTGCGCGGCGTGGTCAGCATCGATGAACAGGAATTCACCCTCACCGTCTCTGAAAGCCGCCTGCTCGAAGCCCTGCTCAAGCAGCCCGGCGAACCGCTGGACAAACAGGAACTGGCGCAAATCGCCCTCGGTCGAAAACTGACCCTGTACGACCGCAGCCTGGACATGCACGTCAGCAACCTGCGCAAAAAAATCGGCCCGCATCCCGACGGCCGCCCGCGCATCGTGGCCCTGCGCAGTCGCGGTTACTACTACAGCCTCTGACAAGCACGACCTGCGATCCCCCTACCCAGACCGTAGTGGAATTGTCAGGAAGGTAGAAAACCGTCTTTACCCAAGCTTTACGCTCCGCTGACCGCCGTTGACCTTGATCTGCGTAATCTGCACACATCCGGAACGTACCGGGAACGAGACAAGGAGATACACCATGCGCAAGACTCTTATCGCTCTGATGTTTGCTGCCGCCCTGCCGACCGTTGCCATGGCCATGCCTGAAGGCACAGGCCCGATGGGTGATCACATGGACGGCTCACGCCACGGCGGTCAGATGCACGGCATGCACGGTAAAGGCCCTTACAGCCAGCTGGACCTGAGCCGCGAACAACGCGAGCAGATCCGCAAGATCATGGGCGAGCAGATGCACGAGCGTCAGCAACTGGTCGACAAGTACCTGGAAAAACTCTCGCCAGCCGACCAGAAAGCCCTGAAAGACGAGATGGAGGCCAAGCACAAGAAAGCCGAAGCCGACGTTCGCGCCCTGCTGAAACCGGATCAACAGAAGCAATTCGACGAGATCCAGAAGAAACAGGCTGAGCGTCGCGCCGAATGGGCCGAGTTCAAGGCCTGGAAAGCGCAGCAAGCGCAAAAAGCGCAGTAGGCGCAATAATGTTCTAGGTTCACGATCCAGCCCAACGGTTAATCGCCGTTGGGCTTTCTTTGTTCGAGGATTTTCTGTGCGCTCATTGTTCTGGCGTATCCTGGCCAGCTTTTGGCTGGCCATCGCTCTGGTTGCAGGGCTTTCCATTCTGCTGGGGCACATGCTCAACCAGGACGCGTGGATTCTCAGTCGCCACCCGGGCCTCAACACCCTGGCCGAACAGTGGACGCAAACCTACGAGAGCCAGGGCGAAGACGCTGCCCAGGACATTCTGGAGCAGCGCAAGCGCCAGTATCACATCGACGTTCAGGTGCTCAACGAGACGGGCGACCCGGTGGTGCGCGGCACCTTTCCTCGGCGTGCGGCTGCCTTCGAAGCCCGGCAGCAAAATGATGATCGACGCCTGCCATGGCGGCGCCTGACTGATGAATACACCAGCGCCAAGACCGGCGACACCTACCTGCTGATCTATCGCATTCCGCACCCGGAACTGGACGCCTGGCACCGCGAAAGCCTGCTCTGGCCGTTGAGTGCCCTGGGGATCGCCCTGGTGGTACTGACCTTGTTCAGCCTGCTGGTGACCTTTTCCATCACCCGACCGCTGAGCCGTTTACGCGGCGCGGTGCATGAGTTGGGACAAACGACGTATCAACAAAACAGCCTGGCGCAACTGGCCAACCGTCGCGATGAATTTGGCGTACTGGCCAACGACTTCAACCGCATGGGTGCGCGCCTGCAAAGCCTGATCGGCAGTCAGCGGCAATTGCTGCGCGATGTGTCCCACGAATTGCGCTCACCCTTGGCCCGCTTGCGCGTTGCGCTGGCGCTGGCCGAGCGGGCCAATCCTGAGCAACGAGAAAAACTCTGGCCGCGCCTGACCCGTGAGTGCGATCGACTGGAAGCGCTGATCAGCGAAATCCTGGTGCTGGCGCGGGTCGATGCCGACAACGCCAGTGCTGAAGAGGTGGATCTCAATGCGCTACTCAATACCCTGCAAAAAGATGCTCAGCTCGGTTCGCCAGAGCAGAACGTGCACCTTGAGGCCGAGCCGCAACTGAACCTCAGAGGCTGGCCGACCATGATCGAACGCGCCGTGGACAACCTGCTGCGCAATGCCCAGCGTTTTAACCCGATCGGGCAACCGATCGAAATGCAGGCATTGCGTCAGGGCGACAGGATTGTGGTCAGCGTGCGCGATCACGGCCCCGGCGTAGAGGTCGAGCACTTGAATCAACTGGGTGAACCCTTCTATCGGGCGCCGGGGCAGACAGCAGCCGGGCATGGCCTGGGGCTGGCCATTGCACGCCGTGCTGCGGAGCGCCATGGCGGCAGTCTGGTGCTGGCCAATCACCCGGGGGGCGGGTTTATTGCCAGCCTGGAATTGCCGTTGGTGCCGGGGGCTGTCGTCCAGCCGTAAATTCTGTGGTGATAGTGATCGTTCCCACGCTCTGCGTGGGAATGCAGCCCGTGACGCTCTGCGTCACAGCGGACGCAGAGCGTCCATTGAGGCGTTCCCACGCAGAGCGTGGGTACGATCCTTACTCGGCTGGCCAGGCGCTGACGAACTCGGCCAGATCAACCTTCTCCGCCACCCGCGGTTCTTTCTGCGGCGTACCGAGATAAAGGAACGCAATCACCTGTTCCCCTTCCGCCAGGCCCAAGCCTTTGGCCACATGCGCCGAATACGCCAGCTCACCGGTGCGCCACACTGCGCCAATGCCTTGCGCGTAGGCAGCCAGCAAAATTCCGTGAGCCGCACAGCCCGCCGCCAACAATTGTTCGGATTTGGGGTATTTGACGTGATCCTGCAAACGGGCAATCACCACCACCACCAGCGGTGCACGCAGCGGGCCGTTACGGGCCTTGTCCAGCACGGCTTCTGACACCTCGCTGTCTTGCAGCTTCGCGGCCTCGGCCAGCAACTCGCCCATTTGCTCGCGTGCCGCGCCTTCGACTGTCAGGAAGCGCCAAGGCTGCAAATGGCCGTGATCCGGCGCGCGCATCGCGGCGGCAAACAGCACTTCCCGTTGCTCGGCAGTAGGCGCCGGATCGAGCAGTCGTGGAACGGAAACACGGTTGAGCAAAGCGTCGAGAGCCTGCATCGGCCACCTCCTGTAGAAAATGTCCGCCTATTCTAGCGGTATCTACCGCAGGGCTGCCGGTTTACATGCCCTGCCCCACAGGTAGAATGGCGCCCTTCCCTATTTCAGCCCGAGCGGACTTCATGGCGTTGCCGACCTTACGGATCATTGGTTTCATCATCGGCATCTTCCTGATCACGCTGGCCATCTCCATGGTCGTGCCCATGGCCACCCTGGTGGTCTTCGAGCACACCAGCGACCTGCCATCGTTCCTCTGGGCCAGCATGATCACCTTTGTCGCCGGCCTGGCCCTGGTGATTCCGGGACGCCCCGAGCACATCCATCTGCGCCCGCGAGACATGTACCTGCTGACCGTCAGCAGCTGGCTGGTGGTGTGCATCTTCGCCGCGCTGCCATTTCTGCTGACCCAGAACATCAGCTACACCGACTCATTCTTTGAGAGCATGTCCGGCATCACCGCCACCGGTGCGACGGTGCTTACGGGCCTGGACACCATGTCTCCCGGCATCCTGATGTGGCGCTCATTGTTGCACTGGATCGGCGGGATCGGCTTTATCGGCATGGCGGTAGCGATTCTGCCACTGCTGCGCATCGGTGGCATGCGGCTGTTTCAGACCGAGTCGTCAGACCGTTCCGAAAAGGTCATGCCCCGTTCGCACATGGTGGCGCGTTTGATCGTTGCGTCCTACATCGGCATCACCATTGTCGGCAGCCTGGCGTTCTGGTGGGCCGGGATGAGCCTGTTCGACGCCATCAACCACGCGATGTCGGCGATCTCCACCGGTGGTTTCTCGACCTCCGACCAGTCTTTGGCCAAGTGGCCGGAGCCTGCGGTGCATTGGGTCGCGATCGTCATCATGATTCTCGGCGCCCTGCCGTTCACCCTGTATGTGGCGACCCTGCGTGGCAATCGGCGGGCACTGATCAAGGATGAGCAGGTTCAAGGTTTGCTCGGCATGTTGCTGGTGACCTGGCTGGTGCTCGGCACCTGGTATTGGTGGACCACTCAACTGCACTGGCTGGAGGCGTTGCGACATGTGGCGCTGAACGTGACCTCGGTGGTCACCACCACCGGTTTTGCACTGGGGGACTACAGCCTCTGGGGCAACTTCTCGCTGATGCTGTTTTTCTACTTGGGTTTTGTCGGCGGCTGCTCGGGTTCGACCGCGGGCGGGATCAAGATATTCCGCTTCCAGGTGGCCTATATTCTGCTCAAGGCCAACCTTAACCAGTTGATTCACCCGCGTGCGGTGATCAAGCAGAAATACAACGGACACCGTCTCGACGAAGAAATCGTGCGCTCGATTCTGACCTTTTCGTTCTTTTTCGCCATCACCATTTGCGTGATCGCACTGCTGTTGTCGTTGCTCGGGGTGGACTGGATGACAGCCCTTACCGGCGCGGCCAGCACGGTGTCCGGCGTCGGCCCGGGATTGGGCGAAACGATTGGTCCGGCGGGTAACTTCGCCAGCCTGCCGGATGCCGCAAAATGGATTCTCTCGTTCGGCATGCTGCTGGGCCGACTGGAGATCATTACGGTGTTTGTTCTGTGTATCCCGGCATTTTGGCGTCACTGACCGGATTGGGCGCTTCCACCAGCCGCGCCCGGTATTCGCCGGGGGTGGTGTCGAACCAGCGTCGGAAGGCGCGGAAGAAGTTGCTCGGATCGGCAAACCCCAACAGGTAGGCAATTTCCAGCAGCGTCATGCCCGGTCGCGCCAGGTATTGCTCAGCCAGTTCACGCCGCGTGTCATCCAGCAACGTCTGAAAACTCGTGCCCTCTTCCTGCAAGCGTCGCTGCAAGGTGCGTTGCGACAGGTGCAGCGCCTGCGCCACCGCATCGCGCTTGGGTTCGCCCTGGGGCAGCAAACGGCACAGCACCTGCCGTGCATTGTGGGTCACGCGACTCTCGGAAAACCGCGCCAGGTACTCACCGGCAAAGCGGTCGTGCAGCAGCGCCATGGCCTCGTTGGCGGTGGGCAACGGTGCCTCCAGGTCGGCGCGCTCGAAGATCAAGGCGTCATAGGGCGCGTTGAACATCATCGGGGCATGGAAGGCTTGCTTATAAGGTTCGAGATCGACGGGTTGGTCACCTTGCAGCAGCACTTTGCGCGGTTGCAGCGTGCGACCGGTCAGCCAGCCGCAGAGCGACAGGGCACAGGCCAGCGATGCTTCGGCGCTTTGTCGGGTCGGCGGCAGATGGTCGCCATGCACCGTCAGAACCAACGCGTAGCCTTCGTCCAGCAAGCGAAGACTCAGGTCGGCACTTTCGGCAATGATTCGCTGATAACGCACCAGACGCTGAAAGCCTTCGGCCAGGGTCTGGCTGGACATCAAGGCGTAACCGGCGACGTGCAAGGACGCCGGTCGCACCACCTTGCCCATGTTCAGGCCGATCGCCGGGTTGCCGGACAGCTCGACCGCGCGCTGCCAGAGCCGCGTCATGGAATCTTGCGGGAAGCGCGCATCCGGATCATCCAGTGCCGCATAGTCGAGCCCCAGCTGCTTGAACATAACCCGGCAATCCAGGCCGTCCATTTCCAGTGCTTTGACAATCCCCATCGCCCAGCTTGCAGAAGTCGTTCGTTCGCTCATGGCGTTTACTACGTGATGGCCGCATGCCACGACCCAATGCCGAAGGATACTAAAGTGGCGCCTATTGTCACTGGCTGATGCCTATGATCACTCTAGACTTAAATAGGCTACCCGCGGCACATCTTGTCGCCTGTTTAACAACCACAGAGATCGCGGTCGTGGAAAACATCAAGCGTTTCAACAGCTTCGCTGAGTTTTACCCGTACTACCTCAGCGAGCACCGCAACAGCATTTGCCGACGATTGCACTTTGTCGGTACCACGCTGGTTATTTTCATTCTGGCGCTGATCCTCGCCAAAGGCGCATGGTGGTGGTTGCTGGCGCTGCCGCTGGCCGGTTACAGCTTCGCATGGGTCGGGCATTTCTTCTTCGAGAAGAATCGTCCAGCAACCTTTGCGCATCCTGTTTACAGCCTGCTCGGCGATTTCGTCATGTACCGCGACATGATTGTGGGTCGCGTACCGTTCTAGGCTCCCTACACTCAAAACATTCCTTTTAATGAGAACAAGAGGCTAGCCGATGAATGCCCGCGCCCGCTTTTCCCACATGCAGGACGGCACGCTGGAAGACTGGGCGATCATCGCCGCAGACTTCAGCGCCTATGCCCGGCAATTGCCTACAAGGATCGTGGCGCATTTGAAGTTACTGGAGGGGGATTTCGGCGGTTTCCCGGTGGATCGTCTGACCCACTCCCTGCAAACCGCCAGCCGTGCCTGGCGCGATGGTCGCGACGAAGAGTACGTGGTCTGCGCTTTGCTCCATGACATCGGCGACACACTGGGCTCCTATAACCACCCGGACATCGCCGCGGCGATCCTCAGGCCATTCGTCAGTGCCGAGAACCTGTGGATGGTGGAGAAACACGGGATTTTCCAGGGCTATTACTTCTTCCATCACCTGGGCATGGATCGGCATTTGCGCGAGCAATTCAACGCTCATCCGCAGTATCAGGCGACCATCGAATTTTGCGCCCGCTACGATGCGGCGGCATTTGATCCGCAATACGACACGCTGCCGCTGAGCTTCTTCGAACCGATGATGGAGCGGTTGTTTGCGCAGCCGAAGAACTCGATCTACAAGGCGGCGATGGAAGAACAGGCGCCGGCCTGATGGATCGCAGGGGACCGCTGCGCGGTCCATCGCGGGCAAGCCCGCTCCCACAGGTTTTGCGGCGTTCAAAAAGTTGTGCACCACCACAATCCTGTGGGAGCGGGCTTGCCCGCGATGGGGCCGGCCAATACACCGATTTTTAAGCCGGCTCCGCGACTTTAATGGCCTTCAACTCCGCCTCCCGCGCCTGGGCATCGGCCAACCGATACAACTCGATCGAGCCGTCCCAATGTTCGATCAGCGCCGTGCACGACTCCACCCAATCCCCGCAATTGAGGTAATCCACCTCGCCGACCTTGCGAATCTCGGCATGGTGAATGTGCCCGCACACCACGCCATGCAACTCGCGTTTGACGCATTCGTGGGCGATGGCTTCTTCAAAATCGCTGATGAAGCTGACGGCGGTCTTGACCTTATGCTTGAGGTACGCCGACAGCGACCAATAGCCGTAGCCATAACGGGCACGCCAATGGTTGAGCCAGCGGTTGAGGGTCAGGGTGAATTCGTAGGCCGAGTCGCCGAGGAAAGCCAGCCAGCGGTGGTAGCGAGTAATCACGTCGAACTGATCGCCGTGAATCACCAGCAGATGACGACCATCGGCAGTCACATGCACCGCTTCGTCCACCAACTGGATATTGCCCAGCATCAGTTTCGAATAACGGCGCAGGAATTCGTCATGGTTGCCGGTGACGTAGATCACTTCCGTGCCGCGCTTGCTCATGGTCAACAGGCGACGAATCACATTGGTGTGCGCCTGGGGCCAATACATGCCGCTGCGCAGTTTCCAGCCGTCGATGATGTCACCGACCAGGTAAATTTTGTCGGCGTGGTAGCCCTTGAGAAACTGCGACAGGTGTTCGGCCTGGCAGTCCCGGGTGCCCAAATGCACGTCGGAAATCCACAAGGTGCGCACACGTTGCTTACGGCTGGGTTTGGCGAGCTCGGCGCTGGTCATGGGCAACCTCTGCGATATTTTTTGCGAGCTTGCGCCGATGCCGTTAACAGCAAGTGACATAAACAAGTCAGTGTGGTGACAGTGAGTCCGGGGATGGCGGTGTAGACTGGCAACCTGCTCCGGGAGACCTGCGATGAGACCGATCCTCACACTCCGCCAATACACCCACGACCTGATCGTCCACAGTCACGACCACGCACAACTGGTATTCGGGCTGTCAGGCGCACTGGATTTCGAGGTCGAGGGGCGTGGCAGCCAGGTGGTTCAGCAGAGCTTCGTGGTCGTGCCGTCCGGGGCGCATCATGCCTGCGACAGCGCCCATGGCAGTCGTTGCCTGGTGCTGGATGTGCCGAGCGATCAGTGGGTTTCTCAGTCACTGGGGGACCACGCCGAAGCCAGTCGCCGCTTGCTCGACAATGCCGGGCGCCTGTCGCTGGACGCCAGGCAAAGCCAATTGGTGAGCTGGCTGGCGGGCAGCCCGATCAGTGATCCGCTGATCGCCCAGCAAGGCGCGGTGTTGCTGCTGGCCAGCCTCAATAACACCAAACCCGACAGGGTGGGTGGCCGGCGCCTGCCTTATGCGGCGCTCAATGCACACATCGATCAATACGCGGCCTATCCACTGCAAGTCGCCGATCTGGCGCGCATTGTCGGCCTGTCCAGCGCCCGGTTGCACGCGCGCTTCGTAGCGGAATGCGGGCAGACACCGATGGACTACATTCGCAGTCGCCGGTTGCACATCGCCGTGGGCTTGTTGCGCGATTCGGCGCTGCCCATTGGCGAGATTGCCAGTCGGGTCGGTTACAGCTCACAAAGCGCTTTCGCCGCGGCGGTGCTGCGTGAGTTCGGGGCCCCCCCCGGTAGATTGCGGCGCGAGGCTGGCGACAAATGACGCGAGTCTGGCGACAGACATAGCCCGCTCAGCACGATTCAATGGATGGATATGGGCCGGCGATGTTGTCGGCCGGATTCGATACGTTTATCAAGGATCGCAATGACTCCCCGTACCGCCCTTGGCGCTCTGCATATCGGTGCACTGATGTTCGGCCTGACCGGCGTGTTCGGCAAACTCGCCGCCGCCTCCCCGGCCATCATCGTGTTCGGCCGTGCCGCGTTTGCCGTCCTCGCCCTGGCATTTTTCGCCCGGTTCGCCAGCACTACCCGTTGGCAGACACTCGACGCCACGGACTGGCGCCGCCTGTTGCTCAGTGGCCTGCTGCTGGCCGGGCACTGGGTGAGTTTCTTCATCGCGGTGAAGGTGGCCGGGGTGGCGATCGCGACCCTGGGTTTTGCCAGTTTCCCGGCGTTTACCGTGATCCTCGAAGGGCTGGTCTTCCGCGAGCGAATCCGCGCCAATGAAATTCTGCTGGTGGTGCTGGTCAGCGTCGGACTGGTGCTGGTCACGCCGGACTTCGATCTGGCCAGCGGCGCCACCACCGGCCTGCTGTGGGCGGTGGCGTCCGGTTTGCTGTTCGCCCTGCTGTCTCTGACCAATCGCGCCAGCTCCGCAAGGATTCCGCCGGTGCAGGCTGCACTGTGTCAGAACGTGGTGGTTGCTATCTGCCTGCTACCGGTGGCACTGCCGCAGTTGAGCGAAGTGCGCGCCATCGACTGGCTGTGGATCGGTTTGCTCGGTGTATTCTGCACTGGTGTGGCCCACAGTCTGTTCGTCGCCAGCCTGGCGGTTATCAAGGCGCGAACCGCGTCAGTGGTGTTCGCGATGGAGCCGGTTTATGGCATCACCGTGGCCTGGCTGCTGTTTGATGAAAACCCGACCCTGCGCATGCTGATCGGCGGTGCACTGATCATTGTGGCGATTGTGGTTTCCAGCCGATTCTCGGGTGGCTCAAGCAAAAAGACCGTTGCTGTACAAGCCTCGTCTCACTGAGTGCGCTCGTTGTGGCCCAGGTCGCGGTCCGGATCGATCTGATCGCGGACCCGCTGCTTGAGCACCTTGGCCTCGGGGAAACCGCCGTCGGCCTTGCGCTCCCAGAGCTGTACATCGTCACAGAAAATATGAAAAACCCCGCCAGTGCCGGGCACCAGGGACACTTTGCCCAAATCGTCACCGAAAGTGCTGAGCAGTTCCTGGGCCAGCCAGGCAGCGCGCAACAGCCATTGGCATTGCGTGCAATAGGTGATGACGATTTCCGGTTTACGCGCAGTCATGATTGGCAAAACTCCTGAGCCTGAGGGCGTCGCCATGATAGCTGCAAAGGTGGGATGACATACATTCCTGTAGGAGCTGGCTTGCCAGCGAATGCTGCAATCTTTTCGATCTTCAGCGAATACCGGCCAACAGCGTCCGGGCCGTTTCCTTGAGCGGTTCGTCGCCTTCCTTGAGCAACTCGTTGAGCAGCTCGATGGCACTGTCCAGATCGCCATCGTCGATGCAGGTCTGGGCCTGTTCGAGTTTGCCCGCGCGGCTCGACCCGACTGGTTCAAGATCGATCAACTCAGCATTCAGCGGTTCAAGCTCCAGCGGCTGACCGGGATCGCTGAATTCGTTGAGAAAGGTGTCGTCCAGGGATTGAGCGTCAGGTTCGGCGACCCATTCAAGCTCAGGTTCATCCAGCGTCGGCTCGTCGGGCATTTCGAAGACATCGGGCAATATGTGCAGGTTCGAAGTGAACCCAGGCTCGTCCGCCGGCAAGGGTTCACTCGACGGTTTGGCGCTGGACGGTGAGTTTTCGAAGGGGCTGATCAGGTCCCAGTTCGCATCCATCGACAGGTCATCCAGATTCAACTTGAACTCATCGCCTTGTGCCGCTTCAGGGATTACAGCCGTGGGTGGAGTCACTGCCACGGCGGCGACCGGCACGGCGCTGACCAGTTTCGGATAGCGGGTACGGATATCCTGCAGTTGCTGTGCATCGAACCCGGCATCGCGCAGACTGCTTTCCTGCGCGTCATACGCTTGCGCGTCCCCCTGTTTGCCGAGGACTTCCAGCAGTTGCACGGCCAGATCGGTGCGCTGGGGTTCCCTGACCAACGCCTCTCGCAACAAACCGGCCGCCTCGGCCAAACGTCCATAAGCCAGGTAGATACCAACCCCTTCCAGCACATCGCCTGCAGCAGTCTCATCAGCCGATCCGGCTACCGGTTGCGGCTGGGACGCCGGCCTGATCGGTTCTGCGGCATGGTTGGGCACCGGCTCATGGCGCGACGGCTGCACGGGTAATGGCTCGGGCAAGGCCTGAACCTGCTGCCGTTGACGGCGAATGAACACGCCGAGCATCACCAAAGCCATCAGCGCCAACAACCCGACGATCAGCGGCCAATGGCTGGCCTCGGGCGTCTCGACAACCGCCGGGACCGGCGTCGGCACCGCGGGCGCAACCGGTGCCGGCGATGCCTGTTTGACTTCCGCCAACTGGGTTTGCAGTTCGATCACCTGTTTTTTCTGACCGGCGATCTGCTCGTCCTGGGCCTGAAGCTTCGCATTGAGCTCATCAATGGTCTTTTGCAGCTGCTGGTTCTGCAGCACGCTGGTGGCCAGTTGTTCGGCAACAGGATCACTCACCGGTGCGGCGGCGGGTTTATCGACATCAGGCTTGGGTGCCGAACTCTTCACGGCAGGTGGCGGAGCAACAGCCGGTTCGACGGACGGGAACGCGGACGACTGAGGGCGCGGCGCGGGGTCGTCACTGGCGGGAACAATCCCCGGCGAACCCGGCGGATCGATCAGCACTGTGTATTCGCGCAGCAAATGCCCGTTGGGCTGATTGAGCTGCACCAGAAAATTCAGGAAGGGTTCCTTGACCGGTTTGCTGGAAGTCACCCGGATCAGGCTGCGGTTGCCCCGCAGGATCGGTGTGAACTTCAGATCATTGAGGAAGAACACCCGCTCGACACCGGCGCGACTGAATTCGTCCGCCGTCGCCAAGCTGACCGACAGCTCGCCCTCCTCCAGGCCACCGGCGTCCACCAGGGCGATATCGGCATTGAACGGCTGATTCAACGCCGAATGCTGGGTGATCTCACCCAAACCCAGCGCAGGGGCCAATGCCGAGTAAGTGACGGCACCACCGACCAGCAGCAGCCTGGCGCAACACCGCAATACAACGTGCCAACTCTCGAGCATGAGCATCCCTTAGATAACCAGAACCAACCTGTACGTGTTCGCACATCCGGTACGAACACAATATTGCCTAGTAGTTCTTTATAGTCTGCCCAACGGGGTATCTCAAAAGTCCGGCGCGTGGTTGTGCCTCAAGATTTTTCCAGGTTGGCCAGAATGTGCCCGTGAACCCGCATGCAGACCTTCAAATCCGCCTCATCGACGCCTGCGAACAATTCGTGGCGCAGTTGCGTGGCAATGGTTTCAATTTGTTCGATCAAGGGCCGGGCCGGGGCACAGAGGACGATTTTTTTCGCCCGACGATCTTCCAGCACCGATTGACGTTGCACCAGTCCCTGGCTTTCCAGGCTGTCGAGCAGTCGAGCCAGGGTAGGCCCTTCGACACCGACGCTTTGCGCCAACTCGCGCTGGGTCGGGGCATCATCGAAACGCGCCAGGTGCAGCAGCACCAGCCAGCGCGCTTGGGACAGACCCAAACCTGCCAGTCGGCGGTCCAGTTCGGCACGCCAGCCTCGGGACATCTGGGCCAGTTGCATGCCAAAACGGTGTTGATCGGTTAACGGCATAAAACACTCATGGTTAGACTGAAATAGAGAAAAACTAATTATTAGTCAGCTAAGCATGACCTTTGGCTATAGGCAAGGTGTGCGCTGTACTGAATCGTTACATCTGCGCGGCAGGTCATTCAAATTTCGAATTCCGACTGCAGAGCAGCGCGAACACAATACAAAACGCCTTCCGGCACTCTCCCTGCGAACAACGCGGCTATCTCCGCCACCGGCGGCAACTCGCCTTCGCCGTCAAGGAAAGCGTCCTGGACTTCGCCCATCAACTCTTCGGGCAGGTCCAGCGCTTGTTCCAGCGACAGCTGCTGCTTGCCGATGGCCTCGGCAAGCATCGTGTAGACGTTCTTTTCCGAGCATTGCAGCTGACCGGCGATCTGCAGCGGTGTCATGCCGGCCCGGGCCAGCGTGATCAGTTCGTGGCGCACATCGGCCACCACTTTCGGTGCCTCGACCTGACCGCCGAGCACTTCCAGGAAGGCTTCGCCGTAACGTTCCAGCTTGCGCGCACCGACGCCGCTGACCGTGGCCATTTGCGCCAGCGAGGTCGGCTGGCTGCGGAGCATTTCCAGCAGCGTCGAGTCGGGGAAAATGACATACGGCGGCACGCCATGCTCTTCGGCCAGTTTGCGGCGCAGGGCACGCAAGGCTTCCCACTGTTCGCGCTCCTCGAAGCGCACCAGTTGGCTGGCCTGGCTCTTGCTGCTTTTGGCGGTGGTTTGCGGCTTGAGGTCGCGGCGCAGTTCCAGGGTCACTTCGCCCTTGAGCAGCGGTCGGCAAGTATCGCTCAGGCGCAGCCCGCCGTACCCTTCCAGGTCGATGTCCGCCAGACCGCGGGCAACAAGCTGTCGGAACAAGGAGCGCCATTCACTTTCGCCCAGCGCTTTGCCTACGCCGTATACCGACAAATGCTGATGGCCAAAGCTGCGGACCTTTTCGTTGTCCTTGCCCAGCAACACGTCCACCAGATGGCCGACGCCGTAGCGTTGGCCGGTGCGGTAGATCGCCGACAGCGCCTGACGGGCCGGCTCGGTGGCATCCCAGGTCTGCACGCCGTCGATGCAGTTATCGCAGTGGCCGCAAGGCTCGGGCATGTCTTCGTCGAAGTACGCGAGCAGGGTCTGGCGACGGCAGCGGGTTTCTTCGCAGAGCGAGAGCATGGCGTCAAGCTTGTGCTGCTCCAGACGCTTGTGGCGCTCGTCGCCTTCGGAGTTTTGCAGCATCTGCTTGAGCATCACCACGTCTTGCAGGCCGTACGCCATCCAGGCATCCGCCGGCAGACCGTCACGACCGCCGCGACCGGTTTCCTGGTAGTAGGCCTCAAGGGACTTGGGCAAATCGAGGTGCGCCACAAAACGCACGTTGGGCTTGTCGATCCCCATGCCGAACGCCACGGTGGCGACCATGATCAGGCCTTCCTCGTTGAGGAAGCGCTTCTGGTGATGCGCCCGGGTTTCGTTGGCCAGACCGGCGTGGTACGGCAGCGCCGGAAAGCCTTGCTCGCTGAGGAACACCGCCACTTCGTCGACCTTTTTGCGCGACAGGCAGTAAACGATGCCGGCATCGCTGCGCCGCTCGGCGAGGAATGCCAGCAACTGCTTGCGCGGCTGTTCCTTGGGCACGATGCGATAAAAAATGTTGGGGCGGTCGAAACTCGACAGAAAGCGCTCGGCATCCTGCAAGTGCAGGCGATCGACGATTTCTTCCCGGGTGCGCTTGTCGGCGGTGGCGGTCAGGGCAATGCGCGGAACGCTGGGGAACAGTTCCGCCAACTGCCCCAATTGCAGGTATTCACGACGAAAGTCGTGGCCCCATTGGGATACGCAGTGCGCTTCGTCGATGGCGAACAGGGCGATTTCGAGACTTTGCAGGAAGGCCAGCATCCGTGGCTGAACCAGACGCTCGGGTGCCAGGTAGAGCATTTTCACCTCGCCACGCTTGATCCGTGCGGCGAGATCGCGCTGCTGCTCGGCGCTGAGGGTGGAGTTCAACGACGCCGCGGCGACGCCCAGCTCTTCGAGAGTAGCGACCTGATCGTCCATCAGCGCGATCAGCGGCGACACCACCACCGCCAGGCCCTCGCGCAGCAGAGCCGGCACCTGGAAGCACAAGGACTTGCCGCCCCCGGTAGGCATCAGTACCAGGGCGTCGCCGCCACTGGCCACGCGCTCAATGATTGCACCCTGACGGCCACGGAAACTGTCGTAGCCGAAGATGTCCTTGAGAACGCGTTGAGCCTGTTCGAGCATAAAAACTCCAAAAATCACCGAAACATCCCTGCAAGGCTGGTTCAGAATCACGAAAGCTGCACTGACAAATCGTAAGTGCGCATTGCATGACGCTTCATATTTCAGCCTGGATGCCAGCAGGGCATCACAAAACGCGGGAGTATACCCGAGCCCTCCTCTGCAAAGGGCGCCACTGATAAGACGCACGCAAGCCAACCTGTGGGGGCAAATATGCCGCGCGGCTGGCCTGTGCGCTCAAGAAGGCCTAGAATTCCCGCATCGTATATTCCCCAAGGTAGCCCTTTAATGTCCTTCGCTGAGCAACTAACCCGCCTGCAAGTCTTCCTCGACGCCGACGAGCTGCATGACGAGGCGCTGGACTACGTGGCCGCCCACGGCTACCTCACCGCGCTGTCGATCTGTTCCGAAAGCGTTCCCGACCGTGAATGGATCGACGCGCTCTTCGCCGAAGAGCCGCATTACGCCGACGACACCGAGCGTGAAGCGATCGAATCCACCCTTTTACTGCTCAAGGCGCACATCGCCCGCCAACTGGCGTCCGATGAAGAGTTCGAGCTGCCGTGCGAACTTGACCTGGGCGACGACCCGGACGATTCCGACCTGCGAGGCTGGTGCATCGGCTTCATGGAAGGCGTGTTCCTGCGCGAAGCGGCCTGGTTCGAAACCGCCGAAGACGAAGTCAGCGAAATGCTGCTGCCGATCATGGTCGGTTCGGGTCTGTTCGATGAACAGCCTGAGTTCTCCGACATCGCGGCCGACGCCAACCTGATGGACGACATGATCGTGCAGATCCCGGAAGCCCTGACCGCGCTGTACTTGCTGTGCAACGCGCCAGACGAAAAACCGGCGATCCTCAAGCCACGTCACCACTAAGGTTTTGCCTATGGACAACCCCATAGGCAACCGCCCCCTGATGTTGCGCTACGTGCTGCTGGCCATCGGCTGGCTGAGCGTAGTGCTGGGGGTGATCGGGATTTTCCTGCCGGTGCTGCCCACCACACCGTTCCTGTTGCTGGCGGCCGCCTGTTTCGCCCGCAGTTCACCGCGTTTCTATCATTGGCTGGTGGAACATCCCCGGCTTGGGCCGTGGGTTCGCGATTACCTGGACGGCAACGGCATCCCGCTCAAGGGCAAGGTCTACACCATCGGGTTGATGTGGGCGAGCATCCTGCTTTCCTGCTACCTGGTGCCCCTGCCGTGGGCGCGTGGGTTCATGCTGACCAGTGCAGTGCTGGTGACGGTTTACATCCTCAAGCAGAAAACACTGCATAGATCCTGAGTTTTTGAATCACTTGATCGTTCCCACGGTCCCCGTGGGAATACCGCCCGGGACGCTCCGCGTCCCTTCGCCGGTGTGACGCAGAGCGTCACAGGATGCATTCCCACGCAGAGCATGGGAACGATCATCAATCCTGCGCCTTTCGTCCGACGACCTGCCCTCCCTCGCCGTAAACACCACCTAGACTTCAGGCAATCTGCATCCGAGCAGTCAGACATGTCCCGCGGTCTGCGTAGTCCAGGATGGTCAACGCTCCGACTTCGGTTCGGCGGATGGCTGCTGCTGATGAGTTTTCTGCTGGCCGGTTTGGGCAGTGTCCGGGCCGACTGGGATTTTGCGCAGATTCTGCAAACGGCCGAAAAACGTTACGGTCCCCTTGGCCAGGCACAGGGACGGATCGAGGCCTGGAGCCAGATGCTGCAAAGCGAACGCAACCAGCCTGAGCGCGAACAACTGAACGCGGTCAATCGCTTCTTCAATCAGCAACTGAGTTTTCAGGATGACACGCGCATTTGGCGTCAGACCGATTACTGGGCCACGCCCGTGGAATCCTTGATCAAGGCCGCAGGCGACTGTGAAGACTACGCTCTGGCGAAATACTTCAGCCTGCGTCACCTCGGGATTCCCAGCGAGAATCTGCGCATCACCTACGTCAAGGCCCTGACCCGGAATCAGGCGCACATGGTGTTGACCTTCTACAGCAGCCCCACGGCCGATCCGCTGGTGCTGGACAACCTGATCGGCGAGATACGCCCCGCTTCCCAACGCAACGACCTGTTGCCGGTGTATGCCTTCAACGCCGAAGGCCTGTACTTGCCAGGGGCCAATGGCGGCAAACGCAGCAGCGACTCGAAAAAACTGTCGCGCTGGCAAGACGTATTGAAAAAGATGCAAATCGAAGGGTTCGCCGTAGGCGAAGGCTAGCCGCTATAGCAAGGAGCGTTTTATGTCATTGCGTAAACAGTTGTTTCTCGCCATTTGCCTGTTCTTGCTGGTGGCCTTCAGCGGCAGTTTTTTTGTCAGCCTGGAAAGCTCTCGCGACCAGATGCTCAGCCAGTTGCGCTCCCATGCCCAGGACGCCGCCACGGCGCTGGGCCTGTCGTTGACCGCGCAGATCGACGACCCGGCGATGATCGAATTGATGGTCAGCTCGATTTTCGACAGTGGTTATTTCAGCAGCATTCGGGTCATCAATATCGAAAATGAACAGGTAATGGTGGAACGCAGCATAACGGCGCAAATCGAGGGTGTTCCCGGCTGGTTCGTCGACCTGGTGAACCTGCGTCCGCAGGGTGGCGATGCACTGGTCATGCGGGGTTGGGAGCAGGCAGCCCGGGTCCAGGTGCTGAGCAATCCGCAATTCGCCCTGGCCAAACTCTGGGACAGCACCCTTGGCAGTCTGATCTGGCTGCTGATTTGCGGACTGCTCAGCGCGGTGTTTGGCGGCTGGTTGTTGCGCCGGCAACTGCGGCCACTCGACAAGATGGTCAAACAGGCCGAAGCCATCAGCAAACGCGAGTTCCTGAGCCTGCCGAAACTGCCGCGCACACCGGAGTTGAAACGCGTGGTGCTGGCCATGAACCAGATGGTCGAAAAACTCAAAGCCTTGTTCTCCGAAGAGGCCGCGCGCAGCGAAAAGCTGCGCGCCGAATCCTATCAGGACAGCCTCACGGGCCTGGCCAACCGACGCTTGCTGGATGAACAACTGACCGATCAATTACTGGTTTGCGAGCAAAGCCGCGACGGTCATTTGCTGATGCTGCGGATCAATGACCTGATCGGCCTCAACCAACGCCTGGGCGGCCAGCGCACCGATGCCCTGATCAGTGCCGTCGGCGAATTGCTCAAGCGCCTGACGCAACCACCGGAACGTCGCACCTGGCTCGCCGCACGCAATCGCGGCGGCGAATTCAGCTTGCTGACTCCAGGCCTGGACAGTAAGGATGCCGCACGCCTGGCCTCCGAAATCAGCGCCACCCTGGAAAACCTGCGCCTGACTGGCGCCAGCGATTGCATGCCAGTGGCGCATCTGGGCGTGGTCGCCTATCACCCCGGCGAACCGGCGGACGATGTGCTGCTGCGCCTCGATCAGGCACTGACCCAGGCTCGGCAACATCCCGAGCGACCGTGGATTTACCTGGCCCAGTCCGATAACGCGCTCAACCAGTCCCAACGCGACTGGCGTAACTGGATCGACGACGCGCTGACCGAAGGCAATATGCAGCTGTATTTCCAGCCGGTGGTGCAGTGCGCCGACACCAGCCAGGTGCTGCATCACAAAGTCCTCGCACGCCTGCTTGATCCCCAAGGCGAGGCGATAGCCGCCGGGGATTTCCTGCCGTGGATCGAACGCCTTGGCTGGTCGGCGCGGTTCGACCTGGCGATGCTCGAAACCACCCTCGAATACCTGGCCGCCAACCGTTGGCCACTCGCGTTGAGCCTGTCCGGCAGCACCCTGCGCGATCAGACCCAGCTGAAACTGATCTGCGACCTGCTCGAATCACTGCCGGAGCTCGCGCCGCTGCTGACGCTGGAAATCGACGAACGCCAACTACCGCCCCCCGAAGAGCTGCAACGCCTGAGCCATAGCCTGCTCAACACCGGTTACCGCATCGGGTTGCAGCATTTTGGCGGCAGCTTCAGCCAGATCGGTAACCTGACTCAATTGGGTTTGGCTTACTTGAAAATCGACGGTGCGTACATTCGTGGCATCGATGAGCAGGGTGATAAACGCCTGTTCATCGAGGCGATTTTTCGGGCGACCAACAGTATTGATCTGCCGTTGATTGCCGAGATGGTTGAGACACAGGGGGAGCTGGAGGTGATTCGAGAGCTAGGGGTATTCGGGGTGATGGGGCGCTTGATCGGGCCGCCGGAGCCGATGTAAATCGGCAGGTCCGCATCATCCCGGATACACCGCTTCATCGTTCACCACGTCGGTGCCTCAGGGCCGGCGCTCCTCAACCCGAGCCTGGCTCTTGCTCCAATCGGTCAGCAGGCTGTAAGCCACGGCCAACAATGTCGGGCCGATGAACAGCCCGATAAACCCGAACGCAATCAACCCGCCAAACACCCCGAGCAACACAATCACCAACGGCAAATTCCCGCCCCGACTGATCAGGTACGGCTTAAGCACATTGTCGACCCCGCTGATGATGAACATCCCCCAAACCCCGAGGAACACCGCCATCCCGTACTCGCCCTTCCAGGCCAGCCACGCCGTGGCCGGAATCCATACCAAGGGCGGCCCCATCGGAATCAGGCTCAGCAAAAACGTCACAATCCCCAGCACCAATGCCCCGGGCACGCCGGCAATCAGGAAGCCGATCAATGCCAGTACCGCTTGAGCCGCCGCGGTGCCGATGACCCCGTTGACCACCCGCTGCACGGTGCCCGCCACCAGTTCGATGTAATAGCCGGCACGATCACCGATCAGCCGCTCCAGCAACCCATGGACGAACACCGCCAGCCGTGGCCCGTCCCGGTAGAAAAAGAACACGAAAACAATACTCAGTGTCAGCTCGAGAATCCCGCCGCCGATCTGCGCACTGCGCGCCAGCAACCAGTTACCGACCTGGCCCAGATAGGGCTTGATCGCCAGCATCATCGCCGCGCCTTGCTGATCGATGCTGTTCCAGATCCCTACCAGCCGCTCGCCGACCAAGGGAATAGCGCCCAGCCACGCCGGAGCCTCAGGCAGACCGTCGACTTGCACATCCTTGATGAACGCCGTGGCATCGCGCACATGATCCGCCAGGTTGAACCCCAGCCACACCAGTGGCGCCGCCACCAATATCATCCAGCCAAGCGTCAGCAACAATGCTGCCAGGGATTCACGGCCATTGAGCCAACGGGTCAGCAGGCGCATCAGCGGCCAACTGGCAAACGCCAGCACCGCGCCCCAGAACAGCGCCGACCAGAACGGCGCCATCACCCATAAACTCGCGCCAAATAGCACCAGAAGCAGGATCTGCACCAACAGCCGATCGTTATTGAGCATGTAAAATTCCGAAAAAATCAGCCGAAAAAGTCACTCAGCAAAGAGTAGGCGAACGCACACCATGCGTCGCCGAATGAAACTTACCGCAACAGTTCAAAGCGCAGACCAGAGCCCTCGACGCTGCCGGTTTCCATCCGTGCCGACCGTACACCCTGGCCGATCAGCGCCTGACGCCAGGCTTCGGCATTGGGCCCCGAAACATTGACGCGCAGCGTGGTATCCAAGTTCAGGCCTCGGGAAATCAAACGCAGCCAGGTGTCGTCAGGGTCGCCGACGAGTTTAGGAAAATCGAGTTTTCCGGTGCTTTTGAGCTGGCGCAGCAAGGTCGCGGACGTCGGCACCAGATCACCCAGCGGCGCAGCGGCGTTGAACTGCTCGACGTGCAGATACGCCCTGCGGTTGCCGCGAGTGATGCTGTAAAGCGCCACTAATGTGTTGTCCTGAGGGGCCGCCAGACGCAGCAGTAAATAAGCCTGCTGGTTATCGGAGCCATAAAGCTTGGCATTGCCAAAGACTTCATTGGCCCACAAGCTGCTTTCGCCGCAATCGCGGGCCTGACACCAGAACAACAGCTCGGCGCCCTGCTTCTGCAAGGCTTCGCGGGCGGCGGTGAAGGCATCGGTGGAGGAATGCTCCGGCGGCAATTCGTAGGTGACCGAGGTGGTTTGCCCCCGTGCGGTGACCTGGCCGTCAAAGCGCAACTGACCGCTGATCTTGCGGATCGAACCCAGCGGGTAGATCCG
Source organism: Pseudomonas frederiksbergensis (assembly GCF_017114915.1). Classification (GTDB taxonomy): domain Bacteria; phylum Pseudomonadota; class Gammaproteobacteria; order Pseudomonadales; family Pseudomonadaceae; genus Aquipseudomonas; species Aquipseudomonas frederiksbergensis_I. Next base: position 76,502 of record NZ_JAAUOE010000003.1, on the reverse strand, counting down.
TTCAAGTTCAGCCGCGGGGCGATAATCGACGATTTGCGCATCGGCCATGCGCGGTACGATCGGCAAGTCCTGACTGCCCGGAATGTCAGCGGCCAATAACCAGGGACTGAAACTGCACAGCGCCAGCAGAGTGAGTGAGCGCATGGATAGACTCATCGGATCAACATGGCCTGGGCACCTTTGATGACGCTGTCGTCATCGATGCGCTCTGGCACCCGCAAACCGCGTTGTACCGCCGCACGCGCCTCCATGGCGGCCATCCAGCGTTGCAAGGCCGGCAAGCCGTCCACCGAGACACCAGACCAGTCGTGGCCACGGACCCACGGAAAGGTCGCGATGTCGGCAATGCTGTATTCACCCGCCAGAAATTCCACGGCTTGCAGACGCGTGTCGAGCACTTCATACAGGCGTCGGGTTTCATGTTGATAGCGGTCTATGGCGCCCTGGAGCTTTTCCGGGAAATAGCGGAAAAACACGTTGGCCTGGCCCTGCATCGGGCCGATGCCGCCCATCTGGAACATCAGCCACTGCAACACCACCGAGCGCCCTTTCGGATCCCGGGGCAGCAGTTTGCCGGTCATCTCGGCGAGGTAAATCAGGATCGCGCCGGATTCGAACACGGCGAAATCGTCATTGGCGCGGTCGACAATGGCCGGAATCCGCCCATTGGGATTGATCTTGAGGAACGCCTCGGACTTCTGTTCCTTTTTATCGAAACTCAAGGCATGCACCGTGTAGGGCAGGCCGAGTTCCTCGAGCACGATAGAGACCTTGTGGCCATTGGGGGTCGCAGCGGTGTACAGATCTATCATGGTTGTCTCCCATTTCAACCCGCCCAGCCTCGACAGTTGCCCGGCGCAAGTCAAGGAACGGCGAAGAACCGATTGAAACAGTCTGCGACAAGACCGGCACCGGGTTCGTCATTGAGGTGCAAATGATGGCCGCCAGGCAACTGTTCATGGCTAAAGGGTAGACGTTCCAGCAACTCGGGATGTTTGGCGAGCATGCCGTCAGCCGCGACCACCAGGTGTGCAGGACAACTGACGCGCTGGACGAAAGCCATCGCCTGGTCAGTGGTCAGACGCAGCGGCGACGGCAGCGTCAGGCGGTTGTCGGTGCGCCAGGTATAACCGCCCGGCACCGGCATCAAGCCGCGCTGGGCCAGCAGTTCAGCGGCTTCGCGACTGACCGCCACCAGGCCTTTCATGCGCGCTTCGATGGCTCGGTCGAGGGTGCCGTAGACCGGTTTGCGTTTCTCCCGCAGATCCAGCTGCGCTTGCAGGGCCATGCCCATGCGCTCGGCGGCATTTTCGCCGTTGTCTGTAGGAGGGATGATGCCGTCGATCAACGCCAGATGAGTCACCCGCTCCGGCAACGACCCGGCCAGCACCAGCGAGACGATCGCCCCGAGGGAATGCCCCAGCAGCGCAAAACGTTTCCACCCCAACTGTTCGGCCACTTGTAACACGTCGTGGGCATAGTCCCACAGCGCGTAACCGGCGCCGTTCGGCCGATGCCCCGAGTGACCGTGCCCGGCCATGTCCAGCGCGATGATGCGCAAGCCGTTGAGCTTGGGTGCCAGCCGGGCAAAGCTGTTGGCGTTGTCCAGCCAGCCGTGCAAGGCAATCACCGGCAAGCCGTCCTCGGGACCGAACAAGTGCGCCGCCAACTCGATGTGCGGCAGGCTCAAGCGAACTTCCTCGACGACGCTGCTCATGCGCAATCCTGTTGGCGGCGACCTTCCCAGCGACTGAACAGATGCTTGAGCAGCGTGGCCGTGTCCTGTGGACGTTCCAGGGGAAACATATGGCCACCGGGCAGGGTCAAGGATTCACCCAGCGGCATGCGCCCGACGGAACGAGCGTGATGACGCATCACCACGCGGCTCTTGTGCCCGCGAACTACCGCCAGCGGCACTTTCAGCTGCCGCGCGCGACCGGGGCTGGTGTGGGGCACGCCACGGTAGATGCTGATTTCCGTGGCCGGGTCGAAACGCAGGCGCAGCTTGTCGCCGACCTTTTGCAATCCATGTTGAAGATAGGCCTCGAAGCATTCCGGATCGAAGCCACGAAACAGGGTCTTACCGGCGAAATACAGGCGGGCCGCCTCCAGATCGGCGAACTCTTCCCGTCGTCCCAACGTACGGCCGGCCGGGGTCAGGCGGTCGATGAAACCGAAGCGTTTGGCGGCCCGGATCACCCATTGATCGGCGCGGGTCAACACCGGTGAATCGAGCATTACCACGCCGCGATACAGCTCAGGGCAACGCAACGCGGCATGCAGGTGCAGCACGCCGCCGAAGGAGTGGCCGACGCCCCAGACCGGTTCCGGCTGCTGTTTGAGGTGATGAATCAGCTCATCCACCAGGTTGTGCCAGTTGTCGTCCGCCGGAAAACGCGGGTCATGGGCGTGCTGCTCCAGATGCGCCACCTGGTACTCCGGCGCCAGCGCGGCAAACAGCTTGCCGTACGTGGCCGAGGGGAAACCATTGGCGTGGGCGAAAAATATCTGTTGCGACATACCGGCAGATCCATCAGCGAGAACAAGAGTTGATTGTCTGTAAGACGGGATCCTACAGCAATGACCATAACTGCCAGGAATGGTGGTAGGAGATGTCGCCAGAATCAAAAGATCGCAGCCTTCGGCAGCTCCGGGGGCACGCGATCTTTTGACTTTGCTGCTTCAACGCGCCGGCGGCTTCTCCCCCAACGGCACCACCGCCATGGTCAGCCGCGACACACAACTGGCCTTGCCCTCATCGCTGCTCAAACGGATATCCCAGACATGGGTGGTGCGCCCGATGTGAATCGCCTTGGCCACCGCCGTCACTCGCCCACTGCGCAGGCCGCGCAAATGGTTGGCGTTTATTTCCAGGCCCACGCAGTAAAATTTGCTGGCGTCGATGCACAGGAAACTGGCCATCGAGCCGACGGTTTCGGCCAGCACCACCGAGGCGCCGCCATGCAGCAATCCATACGGCTGGTGCGTGCGATGGTCGATGACCATGCTCGCGGTCAGGGACTCGTCATCGAAGGCTTCGAAGCGAATATCCAGCACTTCGCCGATGGTATTTTTCTGGATTGCGTTCAACTGCTCGACGTTGGGAGTGGTGCGCCACAGACTCATCGTTACGTTCCTTTGTTAGTGTTGTTCGTGGCTCAATCCTGCCACAGCACCGCCTCGCTGCGCGCGCTCCATTCTTCGAAGCGCGCGCCGTAAGCCGCTTCGATCATGTTGCGTTTGATCTTCAGGGTCGGTGTCAGGAAGCCGTTTTCCACCGCCCATTTTTGGTCTGGCGCAAGCGCAGCCAACCAAGCAGGTGCTTGGTTGACTGTTTCACACAAAAAAGAACGTCACCGTCCATGTAGGAGCGAGGCTTGCCCGCGAAGGGGCCTTCGAAAACGCTAAAAGCTTCGCGGGCAAGCCTCGCTCCTACAAAAGCAGAAGCAAAGGCAGGTTATGGGGTTTTGATGCCGTTGAGCTTCATCGCCCCGACCAGCAGTTCATCGCCTTCAAGTTCGGCCAACCCGGCGGTGCCGACTCTCTCCGGTTCCTGCACATGACCGTGCTGCAAGTAACCCAGCAAGTTACCGACCAGCGGGTTATGGCTGACCAGCAGCGCATGATCCACGGACACCAACTGCTCCGCCACTGCTTGCGGAAAAGTGTCGGGCTTGAGCCAGTCGACCGTGCGTATCTCCGGCCCGAAACCCAGCGCCGTACGCACGATTTCTGCCGTCTCCTGCGCTCGATGATAAGGACTGGCATAAATGGCGGTGAGCGGCTGGCCGATCAATTGTGCGGCAGTGCGCAACACCTCTTCACGCCCCTTGACGGTCAGAGTCCGCTCGGAGTCCGGGCGAGTACCGTGAGGTTCGGCTTCACCATGACGCAATACCCAGAGTTTCATAGCTTCGGTTCCTCATCTCGGGCCGGATGCGGTGCCGGCGCCACAACGTGCGGGGCTTCACCTTCCGGAGTACGCGGCGCTGGCCAATCGGCGAACGGCCAGGGTTTCTGGTCGCTGTGGAAACTGCCGAAACGACCGATCTGCGCCAGAAACTGGCTCAGGCTGTCGCCGAAGTTCATCAGGCTGGCGCTCGGTGCGCCATAAATCAAACGATAGATCAGCTGCACCAGCACCACTGCACCGAGGATCAGTTGCGCCACTTGCCAGACCAGCACATAGACAATCATCCATAGCACCCGCAGCAGGATGGATTCGTACTTGCCTTCTACTTTCGGATCGTTCATGTCTGTCTCGCTCCCTGCCCGTATCGGTTAAGTACTCAGTTGAAATCACTGGTGGAGATAAAGTCCACGTCGGTTTTCGGTTCCCCCCGCATCAGCAGCTCAATCACCTGCTCAAGCGTGCGCCCTTCGAACAGAATCGCGTGCAATCCGGCGACCAGCGGCATGTACACACCCACTTCCTGAGCCTTGGCCTTGAGCACTTTGAGGGTGTTCACGCCTTCGGCCACTTCGCCCAGACTGGTCACCGCGTCCTCCAGGCTCAAGCCCTGGCCGAGGGCAAACCCGACCTGGTAGTTGCGGCTTTTCGGCGACGAGCAGGTGACGATCAAATCACCGACCCCCGCCAGCCCCAGGAACGTCATCGGGTTGGCGCCCTGATTCACCGCGAAGCGGGTCATTTCCGCCAGCGCCCGGGTGATCAGCATACTCTTGGTGTTTTCCCCCATGCCCAGCGCCACCGCCATGCCGGCGATGATGGCGTAGACGTTCTTCAGCGCCCCGCCCAGCTCCACGCCAAAGCGGTCGGCGCTGGCGTACACGCGAAAGGTCCGGCCATGCAGCGCGGCCTGGACTTGCCGGCAAAGGTCTTCGTCTTCGCTGGCGACCACCGTGGCGGTCAGCGCGTGTTCGGCGATTTCACGGGCCAGGTTCGGCCCGGACAGCACGCCGATGCGCGCTTGCGGGGCGATGTCTTCAAGAATCTGGCTCATCAGCTTGAACGTATGGGCTTCAATGCCTTTGGTCAGGCTCACCAGCATTTTGCCGCTCAAAAGCTGAGCGAAGGGTGCCAGCACCGAGCGCAGCGCGCTGGACGGCAGCGCGACGAAGCACAGGTCGCAGGCCTGCAGGGTGGCTTGCAGGTCCGTGACCGCCTCCACCGCAGGAAGAATCTTGATGCCTTTGAGGTAACGCGGGTTCTCGCGATTGACCCGTATGGCCTCGGCCTGCTCGGGGTCACGCATCCACAGCCGCACCTGATGCCCGTTCTCGGCCAGCAGATTAGCCACGGCGGTACCAAAACTTCCGCCTCCCAGGACCGCAATTGGGCGCTGTTCAGTCATATGCAATCCGTTAATCCATACCAGTGGCGATGCCGGCATTATACGGAGCGGCCCAGTGGCGGCCAGCCCCCGCATCAATTACCGACACTTGTAGGAAGAAGACCAAGAAAACCGAGGAAAATGCCCATAACGTGACTGGAAAAGTCGTTGAGCTCGGTTAACATGCGCGCCAACTAATCGCTATCAAGGCCGTACCGTGTCTTTTGGCTCCCGCTCTCCTCGCTCGCCACTGGTGCTGGCGCTGATTTTCAGCCCGCCATTGCTGGCCGACGATCTGTTCCTGGACAACGATCCGTTGCCGCAAGTACTGACCGCGACGCGCCTGAAGCAGTCGCCGGCGGCCGTGCCGGGCAGCATGACGGTGATCGACAGCGAACTGATCAACGCCAGCGGCGCGCGGGACATCAGCGAGTTGCTGCGGCTGGTGCCGGGGATGATGGTTGGCAATATCAACGGCAATCAGGCCGCGGTGAACTACCACGGGACCAACGCCAGTGAAGCGCGGCGCATGCAAGTGCTGATCGACGGCCGCTCGGTGTACCGCGCGGGCCTGGCCACGGTGGACTGGAGTGACATTCCGGTGGCCATGGAAGACATCGAACGCATCGAGGTTTTCCGTGGCCCGAACACCGTCAGCTACGGCGCCAACGCGTTGATGGCGGTGGTCAACATCATCACCCGCAAACCGGCCGACAGCCATGGCACGCGGCTGAAAGTCACCCGCGGCCAGCGCGGCATCAACGACTTCTACGCCAGCCAGGGCATGGGTTGGGACAGTGGCGACCTGCGCCTGTCGCTGTCCGGCCAACAGGACGATGGCTTCGACTCGGACCGCACCGGCGCCGATTACCGCGACAGCCGTCGCTTGAACCGCTTCAGCCTCGCCGTCAGCCAGACGCTCAATGAAAACCAGAGCATCGATTGGCAACTGAATGCCAAGGACGGGACCAATCAGCGACCCTATACCTACCGCCCGGTGTTCTCAGGGATTACCGCCGCCGGGAACAATTCCGACGTCATCGCCAAGGACTACGCCGGGTCGCTGCGCTGGAACCTGGACATCAACCCCGATCACAGCCTTTACATTCAGGGTTCGGCGCAACACTGGGACCGTCAGCAGACCTGGCGCGCCTGCGATGCCGAGGTCTCGTTCAGCCCGGAACTGACCCAGCTTTGGCAACTCAACCCCAATTACACCGAACGTCTGGCGCGCAACATCGCACGCTTCACCGGCCTCGGCGCGCCTCCCGGCACGGCAGCGGAACAAGCCCTGGCCAATCAGGTTCTGGCGCAATGGCGAAACGGCGCCAGCCAAACGCTGTGCGGCGACATCGATCAGAGCGCCCGGGAATCGCGCTACGACCTCGAACTGCAAGACACCCTCAGCCTGTCCGACACTCTGCGGCTGGTCAGCGGCATGAACTATCGTTACGACCGGGCAGATTCCGAGACCTACTTCAATGGCACGCTCGACGACACCACCTGGCGGGCGTTCGGCCAACTCGAGTGGCGCGCCACCGAGCACTGGCTGCTGCAGGGCGGCGCGATGTTCGAAAACACGCAATTGACCGGCAGCTCGCTGACTCCACGGGTGGCGGTCAATTACCTGATCAACCCGCGCCACGGCTTGCGCGCGGTGTATTCGGAAGCCGTCCGCTCACCGGACATGTTCGAAAACAGCGTCAACTGGAGCTACCAGGTGACCAACTTGCAACCCAGTGCCTACGGCCAGACCAGCGCCCGCTATTTCGTCAGGACCCGCGGCCCAGGCGACCTTGAACAAGAGCGCATGCGTTCCCGGGAATTGGGCTACAACGGCTACTTCGCCGAGTGGGGGCTGACGGTCGATGTAAAACTGTTTTACGACGAAATCACCGGCATGATCAGCGAACCGCTGCGCAACAATCAGTACATCGCCAGCAACTCCAACAACTCGCGCTATACCGGGACTGAGACCCAACTGGACTGGCGCGTCAGTAGTGCCGACCGTCTGCGCCTGACCTACGCCTATGTCGATGCCGAGGCGAGCAACCCGCTGGATGCACAACAGACGGCCCGCCACAGCGGCTCCGCCGGTTGGCTGCGCAATTGGGACCACGGCTGGAACAGCGCGCTCTTCTACTATGGCGCCGACGCCCTCAACGGTTACCGTTTCGAACGGGTCGACACCCGCATCGCCAAACGCATCGGCCTGGGCAAGGCCAATCTGGAACTGGCCGGGGTTCTCCAGCAACGCCTCGACAATCAGCCCACGACCTTCGTCGATAACAATTACGACGAGCGCCGGGTGCTCTACTTCAGCGCGGAGCTGGAGTTTTAAGATGCAACATCGCCTGTCACGCAAGACGCCAACCCTTGGCCGCCTGCTGGCCGGGTTGTGCCTGGCGTTTGCCGGGCTGCTGTGCAATCTGCCGGTACGGGCTGATGACATCTTGCTGACCGGCGCCGAAGACAGCCCGGGGGTGCGGTCTTTCGTTCAGGCCCTGAGCGAATTGCGCCCCACCGACAGCGTGCGTTTCCAGCCGGTCGCCAGCTTGCCGGCGCCCGGCCAACTGTCCGCTGGCACTCGCCTGATTCTGCTTGACTTGCAAAGCCTCGACTGGCGTCTGCAAGACACCCGGGGCCCGGCGACGCTGGTGTTGCGCATCAGCCGCCTGCAAGCCCACCAACGCTTTGGCGATGTTTCACCCCCGCACCTCAGCCTGCTGTGGAGCGATCCGCCGCTGGATCGACAGTTGCGCCTGACTCGACTTCTCCTGCCCGAGGCCCGACGGGTCGGCGTGCTTTTCGACAGCCATAGCGAATTCCTGTTGAAGGAGCTGCGTCAAGCCGCCCAGCCCCTGGGCCTTGAAGTGGTGACCGAGCGCTGGGACAACACCCATGACAGCCGCCCCTTGCAGGCCCTGCTGAAAAACAGTGACGTGCTGCTGGGCCTGGACGATCCTGATCTGTACAACCCCAAAACCGTGAAAAACCTGCTGCTCAGCAGCTACGCGCGGCAACTGCCGCTGATCGGCCCCAACGCCGCCTTCGTCAGGGCCGGCAGCCTCGCCAGCACCTACAGCGACCAGAGCGATTGGCTGAAGATTCTCGACGAATTGCTCGACCGACCTTCGCACACTTGGCCGCGCACACTTTATCCGCAGCACTTCAAGGTCTTGAGCAACCCGCAAGTGGCTCGTTCATTAAGCATTGAACCGATGAATGAAGCCTCTGTCGCAACACAGCTGGCCGAAGGAGAACGCCGCCCATGACCTTTCGTCGCGGTTGGGACATCAATACCCGTACCCAGATCATCAGCCTCGGCCCGGCGCTGTTGCTGACGTTGCTGCTGATCAGTTTCTTCACCTTCGTGCGAATCCAGGACCTGCGCCAGGAACTCAACCGCACCGGTCAACTGATCGCCAACCAACTGGCACCGGCCACCGAATACGGGGTGATCTCGGGCAATAACGACGTGCTCGAAAGTTTGCTCAAGGCCACCCTGGCCACCCCCAATGTGCGCTTTCTGGAGGTACAGGACAGCACCAACCGGATTCTGGTGTACGTCGAACAACCTTCGGAAACCCACAACCGCTCGCGCCAGGTCGAAGTGTTCCAGGCACCGGTACGGCTGCAACGCATCGCGCTCAACAACGACATCTTTCAGAACAGCCGTACCGCCGCCAGTGCACCGGGCGAGGATTATCTGGGCCGGGTGATCGTCGGACTGTCCAACGACGCCTTCAGCCAGCGCCAGCAGGAAATCCTGTTCAAGGCCGCGATCCTGGCCTTGTTCGCCCTGTTGTTCACGTTTCTGTTGGCTCGGCGCCTGGCCGGCAGCCTGTCGCAACCGATCCACGACATCGGCAATGCGGTCAAGGCGATCCAGGAAGGCGACTACAAAACACCGCTGCCGATTGTCGACGACACCGAACTGGGCGCCCTGTCGCAACACATCAACAACCTTGCCCAAGGCCTTGAACAAGCCAGCCGCGAACAGCATCAGGCCATGGCGCAATTGATCCAGACCCGCGAGGAAGCGGAAAGGGCCAACAACGCCAAATCCGATTTCCTGGCCATGATGAGCCATGAACTGCGCACGCCGATGAATGGTGTGCTGGGCATGTTGCAACTGCTGGAAACCACCGAGATGACCGAGGAGCAGATCGAGTACGCGGCACTGGCCTCGGAGTCCACCGAACACCTGCTCAAAGTCATCAACGACATTCTCGATTTCTCGCGCATCGAGCGCTCGGAACTGGAGTTGGAGCACATTGCATTCAACCTCGCGGACTTGATCGGCAGTTGCGCCCAGTCGTTCCAGCACAGCGCGGTACAACGCGGGCTCGACCTGCAACTGCAAATTCCCGAGGACATGCGCGGGCTACAGGTTCAGGGCGATCCGACGCGGATCCGGCAGATTCTGGTCAATCTCATCGGCAATGCGCTGAAGTTCACCGAACGGGGTCGCATCACGATCGAACCGCAGTGGCAGTCCCTGGATCACGAACTGCTGTGGTTCACCTGCACCGTACGCGATAGCGGAATCGGCATCCCGGCCGAAAGCCTGGAATTGATGTTCGACGCGTTCCAGCAGGCCGACAGCTCGATTTCAAGACGTTACGGCGGCACTGGCTTGGGGCTGCCGATTGCCCGCACCCTGGCGGAGCGGATGGGCGGCACCTTGCGCGCCCAGAGCGAAGAAGGCGTGGGCTCGGTGTTCACCCTGGAAATACCTTTGGCCCTCTATAAGCAGCCGCTGCCGACGCAGACACTGACGCTGACGCCGCGAATACACACCGGCCATGCCCACGGCGAAGGTCGCAATCTGCTGCTGGTGGAAGACAACCCGGTCAACCGCACCGTCGTCGAAGCCATGTTGCGCAGCCTGGGTTTTACGGTCAGCGTCGCTACTGATGGCGCACAAGCGGTGCGCAGCGCCGAAAGCCTGATTTTCGAAGCGATTCTGATGGACTGCCGACTGCCGGTCATCGACGGCTACGAGGCCACCCGACAAATTCGCCAACTGCCCGGCTGCGCTGACGTGCCGATCATCGCGCTGACGGCCAACGCCTTGCAGGGCGACCGCGAAGCCTGTTTATCGGCGGGAATGAACGATTACCTGGCCAAGCCCTTCAAACGCACTGATTTGCAGCAAATTCTGCAGCGTTGGGTGCAGTAGTACAGGCCATTCGGCTATCTGCGACTGGCGTGAATGACGAAAGTGCGGCAGTCTTAGGCACCCGAACGAGCCCCAAAAGGGGCTTGAATAATAATTTCAGTGCACAAGTGTACATTCATGTCCTTGGTGCTGTGACTTTCACCACAACGCAATAGTCTATGAGTAGGCTGCTGACTCGAGGCATGACGCTTCGATCGGCCGGGAAGATTCGCCCCACCCTGCCGCACGGGACTATTGAGGAGCTCGCATGACCAAACAAAACGCCTTTACCCGGGAAGACCTGCTGCGCTGTAGTCGTGGTGAGCTGTTCGGCCCGGGTAACGCGCAACTGCCCGCCCCGAACATGCTGATGGTCGATCGCATCACTCATATCAGCCCAGAGGGTGGCAAGTACGGCAAAGGTGAATTGGTCGCCGAGCTGGATATCACCCCGGACCTGTGGTTCTTCGCCTGCCACTTCGAAGGTGATCCGGTGATGCCGGGCTGCCTGGGCCTGGATGCCATGTGGCAACTGGTCGGCTTCTTCCTCGGCTGGCAAGGCCTGCCGGGCCGCGGTCGCGCCCTGGGTTCCGGCGAAGTGAAGTTCTTTGGTCAGGTGCTGCCGACCGCCAGTAAAGTCACCTATAACATTCATATCAAACGCGTCCTGAAGGGCAAACTGAACATGGCCATCGCCGATGGTTCGGTCAGTGTCGACGGCCGCGAAATCTACACCGCCGATGGCCTTCGGGTCGGCGTTTTCACCTCCACTGACAACTTCTAAGGGTTATCCGCATGCGCCGCGTCGTTATCACTGGTCTGGGCATCGTTTCGTGCCTGGGCAATGACAAAGAGACCGTCTCCGCTAACCTGCGTGCAAGCCGCCCTGGCATCCGGTTCAACCCGGAATATGCCGAAATGGGTCTGCGTAGCCAGGTTTCCGGCTCCATTGACCTTCCCCTCGAAGAACTGATCGATCGCAAGATCTATCGCTTCGTCGGCCACGCGGCGGCTTACGCCTACCTGGCCATGAAAGATGCCATCGCAGACTCCGGCCTGACCGAAGAGCAAGTCTCCAACCCGCGTACCGGCCTGATCGCCGGTTCCGGTGGCGCCTCCACGCTGAACCAGATGGAAGCGCTGGACATCCTGCGCGAGAAAGGCGTCAAGCGCGTCGGCCCATACCGTGTAACGCGGACCATGAGCAGCACCGTTTCCGCCTGCCTGGCCACCCCGTTCAAGATCAAGGGCCTGAACTACTCCATCGCGTCTGCCTGCGCCACCAGTGCTCACTGCATCGGTACCGCCATGGAACAGATCCAGATGGGCAAGCAGGACATCGTGTTCGCCGGCGGCGGTGAAGAGGAGCACTGGAGCCAGTCGTTCCTGTTCGACGCCATGGGCGCCCTGTCCAGCCAGTACAACGAAACCCCGGAAAAAGCTTCCCGTGCCTACGACGCCAAGCGTGACGGTTTCGTCATCGCCGGCGGTGGCGGCATGGTCGTGGTCGAAGAGCTGGAACACGCTCTGGCCCGCGGCGCGAAGATCTACGCGGAAATCGTTGGCTACGGCGCGACCTCCGACGGCTACGACATGGTCGCCCCAAGCGGCGAAGGCGCCATCCGCTGCATGCAGATGGCCATGTCCACCGTTGACGCACCGATCGACTACCTGAACACCCACGGCACCTCGACTCCGGTCGGCGACGTGATGGAAATGAAAGGTGTGCGTGAAGTGTTCGGCGACAACGCTCCGGCCATCAGCTCCACCAAGAGCCTGTCGGGTCACTCCCTGGGCGCCGCCGGCGTTCACGAAGCGATCTACTGCATGCTGATGATGGAAGGCAACTTCATGGCCGGTTCCGCCAACATCGACGAACTGGACCCGGAAGTGGCGGACATGCCGATCCTGACCAAGACTCGCGAAGACGCCACCATCAACACCGTGATGAGCAACAGCTTCGGCTTCGGCGGCACCAACGCCACGCTGGTACTGAAGCGCTGGCAGGGTAAGTAATACCCTACCTACGCCACACATAAAAACGCCCCGACTGGTTCGGGGCGTTTTTTTGTCTGTACATTGGCTCAGGGAATCGCTCTTCGTAGGAGCCAGGCGAAGCGCGTTCTGCATAATGGCTGGATTGAAAACGACAAACCCCGCATCGGCGGGGTTTGTCGTTTTTACAGCCGCTAACGGCTTACCACATCAGATCGTCAGGGATCTGATAGGCCGCGTACGGATCGTCTTCGGTACTGACTTCTTCAGTCTTCACATTCAGCTGCACGATGCGCTGGGGATCGCGCTCCTGAATCTTCAGGGCCGCTTCACGGGGGATCACTTCGTAACCGCCGGCGTGATGCACGATCGCCAGGGAACCGCTGCTGAGCTTGTTGCGCATCAGCGTGTTGACGGAGATGCGCTTGACCTTCTTGTCGTCGACGAAGTTGTAGTAGTCCTCGGTGGTCAGTTTGGGCAGACGCGAGACTTCGATCAATTGCTTGACCTGGGCGGCGCGGGCCTTCGCTTCGGCCTTCTCCTGCTGCTGACGGTTGAGTTCCTGGTCGCGCTTGACCTTCTCGGCCATGGCCTCCTGGGCTGCACGTTGCTGGGAGTCATCGAGTTCGATCTGGCCTTTGTGGGCCAGGCGCTGCTGTTTCTGTTTTTCTTTGCCGACCTGTTTGGCCTGCTTTTGGTTGACCAGCCCTGCTTTGAGCAACTGGTCGCGAAGGGAAAGGCTCATGGTGCTTACTCACTTAGGCAACAGCTCAGCCGCAGCTGGGCAAATTCTTTTCCTGACGTTTGGCTTCGCCCCATAAGGCGTCCAACTCTTCGAGGGTGCAATCTTCTATGGGACGGCGGGTGTCGCGCAATGCCTGTTCGATAAATCGGAAGCGTCTTTCAAATTTTGTGTTCGCGCCACGCAGTGCCGTTTCCGGGTCGACCTTGAGGTGTCGCGCCAGATTGACCACGGAAAACAGCAGGTCGCCGATTTCGTCGGCCACCGCTGCCGGATCGTTTTCGGACATGGCTTCGAGCACTTCATCGAGCTCTTCGCGCACCTTGTCGAGCACCGGCAAGGCGTCCGGCCAATCGAAACCGACCTGCCCTGCGCGCTTCTGCAGCTTTGCCGAACGGGACAGCGCCGGCAGCGCCGCGGGTACGTCGTCGAGCAAGGACAACTGCTGCGGCGCCGAAGACTTCTCGGCCCGTTCCTCAGCCTTGATCTCCTCCCAGCGTTGCTTGACCTGTTCTTCATTCAAACGCGGGATGTCCAGCGGCGCGTACAGGTCACCGGTGGGGAACACGTGAGGGTGACGGCGAATCAACTTGCGGGTGATGCTGTCGACTACGCCATCGAACTCGAAGCGCCCTTCTTCCCGGGCCAGTTGGCTGTAATAAACCACCTGGAACAACAAGTCGCCCAACTCACCCTGCAAGTGATCGAAGTCGCCGCGCTCGATGGCGTCGGCGACTTCGTAGGCTTCTTCCAGGGTGTGCGGGACGATGGTGGCGTAGGTTTGCTTGATGTCCCACGGGCAACCGTATTGCGGGTCGCGCAGGCGGTTCATCAGGTGCAATAGATCTTCAAGTGAATACATCTTTCATTAATCCCTACACACATCACTTGCAGGAGCGAGGCTTGCCCGCGAAGGCGTCGTGCCTGACACACCGCCTTCGCGGGCAAGCCTCGCTCCTACAAATCTCACCATCAATTTCCGTGAAGGTTTCTCACGGCGTGCGGTTACGGCGGGTTTCGATGATGTTCGGCAACTGGGAAATCCGCCCCAGCAACCGCCCCAGCGCATCCAGCCCCGGAATCTCGATGGTCAGGGACATCAAAGCGGTGTTGTCCTCTTTATTCGAGCGGGTGTTGACCGCCAGCACGTTGATCCGCTCGTTGAGCAGTACCTGCGACACGTCACGCAGCAGACCGGAGCGGTCGTAGGCGCGGATGATGATGTCCACCGGATAGGTGAGCACCGGCACCGGACCCCAGCTGACCTGGATGATCCGCTCCGGCTCGCGCCCGGCCAGTTGCAGCACCGAGGCGCAGTCCTGACGGTGAATGCTCACGCCACGGCCCTGGGTGATGTAACCGACGATGGCGTCCCCCGGCAACGGCTGGCAGCAGCCGGCCATCTGGGTCATCAGGTTGCCGACGCCCTGGATCTGGATGTCGCCGCGCTTGCCCGGTTTGTAGCCGGTGGCTTTGCGCGGGATCAGTTCCAGCTGTTCGTTGCCGCGTTCCGGCTCGACCAGTTGCTGCGCCAGGTTCACCAGTTGCGCCAGGCGCAAATCGCCCGCGCCCAAGGCGGCGAACATGTCCTCGGCGGTCTTCATGTTGGCCTTCTCGGCCAGCTTGTCGAAATCCACCTGCGGCAGGCCGAGGCGATTGAGTTCGCGCTCGAGCAAGGTTTTACCGGCCGCGACGTTCTGATCGCGGGCCTGCAATTTGAACCAGTGAACGATCTTGGCCCGCGCCCGCGAAGTGGTGACGTAACCCAGGTTCGGGTTCAGCCAGTCGCGGCTCGGGGTGCCGTGCTTGCTGGTGATGATCTCGACCTGCTCACCGGTTTGCAGGCTGTAGTTGAGCGGCACGATGCGCCCGTTGATCTTGGCGCCGCGGCAGTTGTGACCGATCTCGGTGTGCACGCGGTAGGCGAAGTCCAGCGGTGTCGCGCCCTTCGGCAAGTCGATGGCGTGACCGTCCGGGGTGAAGATGTAGACCCGGTCCGGCTCGATATCGACCCGCAGCTGTTCGGCAAGGCCGCCGATATCGCCCAGCTCTTCGTGCCACTCCAGGACCTGACGCAGCCAGGAGATTTTCTCTTCGTAGTGGTTCGAGCCTGACTTGACGTCGGTGCCCTTGTAACGCCAGTGCGCGCAAACACCCAGCTCGGCTTCTTCGTGCATGGCATGGGTGCGGATCTGCACTTCCAGCACCTTGCCTTCAGGACCGATCACCGCGGTGTGCAGCGAGCGATAGCCGTTCTCTTTCGGGTTGGCGATGTAGTCGTCGAACTCTTTCGGGATGTGCCGCCACAAAGTGTGGACGATGCCCAGCGCGGTGTAGCAGTCGCGCATTTCCGGCACCAGCACGCGAACGGCGCGCACGTCGTAGATCTGGCTGAATTCCAGACCCTTGCGCTGCATTTTGCGCCAGATCGAATAGATGTGTTTGGCCCGGCCGCTGATGTCGGCCTCAACGCCCGTGGCGTGCAATTCGTTTTTCAGCTGGGTCATCACATCGCTGATGAAACGCTCGCGATCCAGCCGTCGCTCGTGGAGCAACTTGGCGATCTGCTTGTACTGGTCGGGCTCCAGGTAACGGAAGGACAAGTCCTCCAGCTCCCACTTGATGTGACCGATACCAAGGCGGTGAGCCAGCGGCGCGTAGATGTCGAAGACTTCACGGGCGACGCGGTTGCGCTTCTCGTCATCGGCAGTTTTCACCGCACGGATCGCGCAGGTGCGTTCAGCCAGTTTGATCAGCGCGACGCGCACGTCGTCGACCATGGCCACGAGCATCTTGCGCAGGTTTTCCACCTGGCCTTGGGTGCCCATCACCATGGATTTACGCGGACTCAGACTGTCGCTGATCGCCGCCATGCGTTGCACGCCGTCAATCAGTTTGGCCACCACCGGGCCGAAGCGCTGGCTGACTGCCGGCAACTGGATCTGGCCTTCGCGCACGCCGCGGTACAAGACCGCCGCGACCAACGAATCCTGATCGAGTTTGAGGTCGGCGAGAATCTCGGCGATCTCAAGGCCCGTGCGGAAACTCGAGTTCCCTTCGGACCACAGATTCTTTGCCGCATTGGCTTGTTGTTCGGCCTCGCGAGCGAACTCGCAGGCCTCCTTCAAGGCTTCGCGATCCAGTGCCGTATCGATACTGACCGCGTGATCGAGCCAAGCCTCGAGATTGATACTGCCGTCTGTGTTGATCGGCTGGTGTGCTCTCACCTGTACCATCTTGCTTTACCTTCCCTACGACGCAGATTCAATGCGTCAAATCGCTGACCTTCATTGTCCGTACGCCCCGTCGGGCTGGGGCGCGGCGTTACGGACGGTCAGTCGGACCAGACGAGCCATCCTGGCTCGCTTCAAATAACGCCATGGCCTCGACATGCGCCGTCTGAGGAAACATATCGAGAATCCCGGCACGTTTTAACCGGTAGCCCTGCTTGATCAATTCGACCGTGTCGCGCGCCAGCGTTGCAGGGTTGCACGACACATACACCAATCGCTCGGCACCCAGGGACGCCAGCTTGCGCACCACCTCCAAAGCACCGTCGCGAGGTGGGTCCAAGAGTACCGCACAAAAGCCTTCACTGGCCCATTCGGCATCAGCCAAAGGCTGGGATAAATCGGCCTGAAAAAACTTCGCATTATTCAGATTGTTGCTAGCCGCGTTCGCAGCGGCCCGCTCGACCATGGCCTGCACGCCTTCCACCGCCACCACTTCGCGAACGGCTTTGGCCAGCGGCAAGGCAAAGTTGCCCAAGCCACAGAACAGATCCAGAACCCGCTCATCGGATTTCGGCGCCAACCACTCCAATGCCTGGGCGACCATCGCTTCGTTGACCCCGGCGTTGACCTGGATGAAGTCTCCCGGTCGATACGCCAGGTTCAAGTCCCACTGCTCAAGGCGATAACCCAGGGACTGATCGGCCTCGACCGGTTGCGGATCGCCGTTGCCATGCAACCACAGCTGGGCCTCATGGAACGCGCAGAATTCCTTGAGGATCGTCATGTCAGCTTCGGACAACGGCGCCATGTGCCGCAGCAACACCGCCAATGACGAACCGCTGAACAACTCCACATGCCCCAGCGCCTGAGGTTTGCTCAAACGCCGCAGCATGTCCGGCAAGCCGGTCATGATCGGTTGCAAGGGCTGTACCAGCACCGGGCATTCGTCGATGGCGACGATGTCCTGACTGCCGGCTGCGCGGAAGCCGACTTCGAGTTTTTTCGCTTTCATGTCCCAACGCACCGCCACTCGGGCGCGACGCCGGTAACCGAACTCCGGACCGCTCAACGGCGCTGCCCACTCATCAGGTTCGACACCGGCAACCCGCGACAATTGCTCGGCGAGCATGCGCTGTTTCAGGGCGAGCTGTTCGTTATGGGGCAGATGCTGCACGCTGCAACCACCGCAGCGGCCGGCATGGGCGCACGGCGCCGGGCGGCGCAGTTCACTGGTCTTGAACACCCGCTCGGTACGTGCCTCGACCACTTTGCCGTGGGCACCCAAGACCCGAGCCTCGACCTCTTCACCGGCCAATGCGCCGATGACGAACCAGGTGCGACCTTCAAAAAACGCGATACCGCGACCATCATTGGCCAGGCGCTCGATGGTCAAGCGCTGCTTTTTACCGGTCGGGACTTGCGGGGCCTTGCTGCCGCCCGTGGGCTGGAAGCGCAGGCCTCTCTCGTGTTTGGCCATCAGTTGGGCGCGTCGAAAATGCCGGTCGACAGGTAACGGTCGCCACGGTCGCAGATGATCGCGACGATCACCGCATTTTCAACTTCTTTGGACAGACGCAGCATCGCCGCCACAGCACCGCCCGAGGACACGCCGCAGAAGATGCCTTCTTCGCGGGCCAGACGACGGGTCACGTCTTCGGCTTCGCTTTGCGCCATGTCGACGATCCGGTCCACGCGATCGACCTGGTAGATCTTCGGCAGATATTCCTGCGGCCAGCGACGGATGCCCGGAATCGCCGAGCCTTCCATCGGTTGCAGGCCGATGATCTGCACGTTGTCGTTCTGTTCCTTGAGGTAGCGCGAGACGCCCATGATGGTGCCGGTGGTGCCCATCGAGCTGACGAAATGGGTGATGGTGCCCTGGGTCTGACGCCAGATTTCCGGGCCGGTGGTGGTGTAGTGCGCCTCGGGATTGTCGAAGTTGGCAAACTGGTCCAATACCTTGCCCTGGCCTTCGGCTTCCATTCGCTGGGCGAGGTCGCGCGCGCCTTCCATGCCTTCTTCCTGGCTGACCAGAATCAGCTCGGCGCCATAGGCCGTCATCGCGGCTTTGCGTTCGGCGCTGGAGTTGTCCGGCATGATCAGGATCATCTTGTAACCCTTGATCGCGGCGGCCATGGCCAGGGCGATCCCGGTGTTGCCCGAGGTCGCTTCGATCAGCGTATCGCCGGCGTGGATCTGCCCGCGCAACTCGGCGCGGGTGATCATCGACAGCGCCGGACGGTCCTTGACCGAACCCGCCGGGTTGTTCCCTTCGAGCTTGAGCAAAAGGGTGTTGCTGGTGACGCCAGGCAGGCGCTGCAAACGGACCAGCGGAGTGTTGCCGACGCAATCGGCGATGGTTGGGTACTGCAAGGTCATGGCGTATTCGCAATCCAGACTGCGGGGGCGACTATCATACCGGCAAACGTGCGCAGGCCATATCACGCAAAGTAAGGGACTTATGGCTTATGGGAATAAGGCTGGTTTTATGGTGGATGTGAGGGGCCTCTTCGCGGGCAAGCCCGCGATGGCGTCATCAGCCAATAAAGCCACTCGGCCATGTTGAAGGGATTGCCTGGCCAGGGGCAACCCAAGGTTCGCTCCCCGGACCAAAAGCATGGAACCGACCGACGAATGACGACATCAATTTTACGAAGAATGCCCGCCTGCAAATCGCTACACTGCGCAAGTGGCGCGTGCCGGACGCATGTGCAGGTCAATAAACAGCTGGATGCGGGAGAGATGCGTGCTCAAAAAACTGGGAATTAAAGGCCGCGTGCTGTTGCTGACCCTGTTGCCGACCACCCTGATGGCGTTGGTCCTGGGCGGTTATTTCACCTGGACGCAGCAATCGGACCTGCAAGCCCAACTCATGCAGCGCGGCGAAATGATCGCCGAACAGCTGGCGCCGCTGGTGGCCCCGGCCATGGGTCGCCAAGACAACGACCTGCTGGAGCGCATCGCCACCCAGTCCCTGGAACAGACCGACGTGCGCGCGGTGACCTTCCTCGCCCCCGACCGCACGACGCTGGCCCATGCCGGCCCGACCATGCTCAATCAGGCGCCCCTGGGCAACGGTTCACAGCTGCTGCGCCGCAGTGGCAATGACGCCACGCGTTATCTGCTGCCGGTGTTCGGCAAACACCGCAACCTGGCCGGCGACCTGATCCCCGATGAAGCCGACCGCCTGCTGGGCTGGGTCGAACTCGAGCTGTCCCATAATGGCATGTTGCTGCGCGGTTACCGCAGTCTGTTCGCCAGCCTGCTGCTGATCGGCGGGGGGCTGGCCGGTGCGGCGCTGCTGGCGTTGCGTATGGGCCGGACCATCAACCGGCCGTTGAGCCAGATCCAACAAGCCGTGGCACAACTCAAGGACGGCCATCTGGAAACCCGCCTGCCGCCCCTCGGCAGCCAGGAACTGGATGAACTGGCGTCCGGCATCAACCGAATGGCCGGGACCCTGCAGAACGCACAGGAAGAATTGCAAAACAGCGTCGACCAGGCCACCGAAGACGTGCGCCAGAACCTGGAAACCATCGAGATCCAGAACATCGAGCTGGACCTGGCGCGCAAGGAAGCCCTGGAAGCGAGCCGGATCAAATCCGAGTTCCTGGCCAACATGAGCCATGAAATCCGCACACCGCTTAACGGCATTCTCGGTTTCACGCATTTGCTGCAAAAAAGCGAACTGACACCGCGCCAGCTCGACTACCTGGGCACCATCGAAAAGTCCGCCGACAGCTTGCTGGGGATCATCAACGAGATTCTCGACTTCTCGAAAATCGAGGCCGGCAAACTGGTGCTCGACCATATTCCGTTCAACCTGCGCGACCTGCTGCAAGACACCTTGAACATCCTCGCCCCGGCCGCCCACGCCAAAGAGCTTGAGCTGGTGAGCCTGGTTTATCGCGATACGCCACTGTCGCTGGTGGGCGATCCGCTGCGACTCAAGCAGATTCTCACCAACCTTGTGAGCAACGCGATCAAGTTCACCCGCGAAGGCACCATCGTCGCCCGGGCAATGCTTGAAGAAGAGCATGAAGACAGCGTGCAACTGCGCATCAGCATTCAGGACACCGGCATCGGTCTGTCGAATCAGGACGTGCGCGCCTTGTTCCAGGCCTTCAGCCAGGCGGATAACTCGTTGTCCCGGCAACCCGGCGGCACGGGCCTTGGGCTGGTGATTTCCAAACGCCTGATCGAACAAATGGGCGGCGAAATCGGCGTCGAAAGCACACCGGGCGAAGGCTCGGAATTCTGGATCAGCCTGAGCCTGCCCAAAACCCGCGACGACGCCGAAGACCTGCCCGGCCCACCGCTGCTCGGGCAACGGGTGGCGGTGCTGGAAAACCATGAACTGGCCCGTCAGGCCTTACAGCATCAACTGGAGGATTGCGGCCTGGCCGTCACGCCGTTCAATACCCTGGAAAGCCTGGCCAATGGCGTGACCGGCGCCCATCAGACCGATCAGGCGATCGGTCTGGCAGTGCTCGGCATCACCAGCAACGACATGCCGCCGGAGCGCCTCAACCAGCATATCTGGGACCTTGAACACCTGGGCTGCCGAGTGTTGGTGCTGTGCCCGACCACTGAACTGACGCTGTTCCACCTCTCGGTGCCCAACCCCCACAGCCAGCTCCAGTCCAAACCGGCCTGCACCCGCAAGCTGCGTCGGGCCCTGTCCGATCTGGTCAATCCGCGCCAGCAACGCAGCGACCCCGCCGAACCGGTCTCCAGCCGTGCGCCGAAAGTCCTTTGTGTCGACGACAACCCGGCCAATCTGCTGCTGGTGCAAACCCTGCTCGAAGACATGGGCGCCAAGGTGCTCGCGGTGGAAAGCGGTTACGCCGCGATCAAGGCCGTGCAGAACGAGACCTTCGACCTGGTGCTGATGGACGTGCAGATGCCCGGCATGGATGGGCGCCAAAGCACCGAAGCGATTCGCCAGTGGGAAAGCGAGCGCCATTGCACGCCACTGCCGGTCGTTGCCCTCACCGCCCACGCGATGGCCAATGAAAAACGCGCGTTGCTGCAAAGCGGCATGGACGACTACCTGACCAAACCCATCAGCGAACGGCAACTGGCGCAGGTGGTGTTGAAATGGACCGGCCTGGCGCTGCGCAACCTGGGGCCGGAACGCTCCAGCGAAAGCAACGGCAGTCATGAGCTGCAGGTACTCGATCACGATGAAGGCCTGCGCCTGGCGGCCGGCAAGGCCGATCTGGCGGCGGACATGCTGGCCATGTTGCTGGCGTCCCTGGAAGCCGACCGCGAGGCCATCCGCGTGGCCCGTGAAGCCAGCGACCAGAATGCCCTGATCGAGCGGGTCCATCGCCTGCATGGCGCCACCCGTTATTGCGGCGTCCCGCAACTGCGTGCCGCCTGCCAGCGCAGCGAAACCCTGCTCAAGCAACAGGACCCCAAAGCCAGCGGCGCGCTGGAAGAACTCGAGCGAGCCATCAATCGCCTGGCAGCCCAGGCACGCATCAATGCCTGATGCAGCGCAATAACGCCGAGCGCCCTGAAGGCTAAGCTCAATCCTGTAGCAGCTGCCGAAGGCTGCGTCCGGCGGCGCAGCCGTCGTGAAATCAGGCACTGCGGTCTTTCAGGTAAACCGCGGATGCAGGTTTTACGACGGCTTCGCCGCCGAACGCAGCCTTCGGCAGCTGCTACGGGGTTTGAGATTTCCAGGAGGACAGCATGCGCACGATTCTTTTCAGCAGTCAGACTTACGACCGCGACAGTTTTCTCGCCGCCGACCTGCCCGCCGGCATCGAGCTGCATTTCCAGCCAGCGCGACTGAGCCTCGACACCGCGACGCTGGCCGAGCATCACGAGGTGGTCTGCGCCTTCATCAATGATGACCTCAGCGCCCCGGTGCTCGAACGCCTGGCGGCAGGCGGTACACGGCTGATCGCCCTGCGTTCGGCCGGTTACAACCATGTCGACCTGACAGTGGCCAAGCGCTTGGGGCTGGCGGTTGTGCGGGTTCCGGCCTACTCGCCCCACGCCGTGGCCGAACATGCGGTGGCGCTGATCCTGGCGCTCAACCGCCGCCTGCACCGCGCCTACAACCGTACCCGCGAGGGCGATTTCAGCCTGCATGGGCTGACCGGTTTCGATCTGGTGGGCAAGACCGTCGGCGTGGTCGGCACCGGGCAGATTGGCGCGACCTTCGCAAAAATCATGAACGGCTTCGGCTGCCGGCTGCTGGCCTATGACCCCTATCCGAACCCGCAAGTCGAAGCTCTCGGCGCGCGCTACCTGAGCTTGCCGCAACTGCTGGCCGAGTCGCAGATCATCAGCCTGCATTGCCCGCTCAACGAGCAGAGCAAACATTTGATCAACCGCGAGTCACTGGCGCACATGCAGCCCGGCGCGATGCTGATCAACACCGGGCGCGGCGGTCTGGTGGACACGCCGGCGCTGATCGATGCGTTGAAAAATGGCCAATTGGGCTATCTGGGGCTGGATGTCTATGAAGAAGAAGCGCAGCTGTTCTTCGAGGACCGCTCCGACCTGCCGCTGCAGGACGATGTGCTGGCGCGCCTGCTGACCTTTCCGAACGTGATCGTCACCGCGCACCAGGCCTTCCTGACCCGCGAAGCCCTGGGCGCGATTGCCGCGACCACGTTGCAGAACATCGCAGCCTGGGCGGCCGGGTTGCCTCAGAATCAGGTCGAGGGCGGTTGAACCTGATCGAAGGTCACCAGCCCGCGCCATGCTGCGTTCATGCCCGTGCTAGCATATCGCGCATATTTGGAGGACCCATGGTCGAACACGATTTCCGCTACAGCCTGATGAACCCGCAACACACCCTCACAGAATGCCGCGCCCTGGTGCCGGGGCGTTATCAAGTCACCGGCAACGGCGGCTCGATTCGTAATAACGACGTGCTGGTAGTGACCCTCAAAGGCAGCAAGGACTTGTCCATGCGCCTGACCGTCGAAACCGTTCGCCACCTGATCAACCCGCCCGGCCAATGGGTCGCGGTGGCCAGTGGTCCGGTGTTCGGCGAATTGGCGATCCACACCTGGCAAGTCAACTGCGACAGCTGCGCCAAAGAGCTGAACTTCGAGTTCGCGGTCGACGCCAAGCTGGGCAGCAAGGCCGAAAAACCAGCCGCCACCGCGCGGATTGCCGAACTGGGCTGGACCGCTGTCGGCGAGAAACACCTGTGCCCGAAATGCCGGGAGCCTGCGTGATGAAACGCCTTGCTCTGACCGCGATGGTTGGCGCCAGCCTGCTGGGCTGCGCCGCCGAGCCGGTGAAGTTGCAACAGAACCGCAGTTACATCCTGGAGTGGATCGGCGAACGTCCACTGATGGATTACAGCCACCTGACCATCACCCTCGGTGACGACGGTCGGGCCTACGGCAACGGCGGCTGCAACCACTGGTTCGCGCCGTATGCCCTGGAAGGCGAAAAGCTGAGCTTCGGCAAGATCGGCAGCACCCGCAAACTCTGCGCGCCGGCGTTGATGGAGCAGGAAAAACGCTTTCTGCAAGCACTGGAAAACGTCCAGCGTTGGGACGTCTCGCCGATCGACCAGATGCGCTTCTGGCCGGCCGAGGGCAAGCCGTTGCGCTGGTGGCTTGAAGAGGGTTGAGCTTCCCGCCCCGATCGTTCCCGCGCTCTGCGTGGGAATGCATCCAGTGACGCTCTGCGTCACAGGGACGCGGAGCGTCCCGGGCGGCATTCCCACGCAGAGCGTGGGAACGATCAGCGGATCAGTTGACCGCCTGCAACGCCTCAAGCTTCGCCATTACCCCCGCCGCCGTCTGTTCGCCCATCAACTGTTCCCGCACCTTGCCCTTGTCATCGATGATGTAAGTCACCGGCAGCGCTTCACTGCGCGGCAGTTCGAAAAGGTCGGCCGGGTCCTGGGCCAGCACAGTGAACGCGATCCCCAGTTTCTCGCTGGCGCTTTTCAGCTCTTCGCCTTGCACATTGTCGAAGTTGACTCCGAATACACCGATTTTCTTGCCCTTGAGCTGCTCGGCCAGGGCATTCAATTGCGGGATCTCGGTGCGGCACGGGCCACACCATTCGGCCCAGTAATTGAGCACCAGCCATTGTTTATCCAGACGCTCGGCGGCGACTTTGCGACCATTCTGGTCGATGCCATAGTCATTGCCGCAGCCCCCCAGCAATAACGTCCCCATGATCGCCAATGCCGCTGCCAGTCGCCTTGTCATGTCTCAATCCTTGTCAAAAATGGAATGCACCTGCGACCCATCGCCTCCCAAGGTTCTGGATTACGCGCCGCACAGTTAGAATAGCCGCCACTTTACGCAATAAGCGACCCGCCCATGACCGATCTGACGCTTTATCACAACCCGCGCTGCTCGAAATCCCGCGGTGCGCTCGAACTGCTCGAAGCCCGTGGCCTGACGCCAACGGTAGTCCGCTACCTGGAAACCCCGCTGGACGCCGCGCAAATCCAGAGCCTGCTGAGCAAACTCGGCATCAGCGCCCGGCAATTGCTGCGCACCGGCGAGGACGAATACAAAGCCCTCAACCTGGCCGACAGCAGCCTGAGCGAGGCGCAATTGATCGCCGCCATCGCTGCAAACCCGAAACTCATGGAGCGACCGATTCTCGAAATCGGCGACAAAGCCATCATCGGCCGTCCGCCGGAGAAGGTACTGGAGTTGTTGCCGTGAGCGCGCCATATATTCTGGTGCTGTATTACAGCCGCAGCGGCTCGACCAATGAAATGGCCCGGCAGATTGCCCGTGGCGTCGAACAGGCCGGCCTTGAAGCCCGGTTGCGCACGGTGCCGGCGATCTCCAGCGAATGCGAAGCCGTGGCGCCGGACATTCCCGATGAAGGCGCGCTGTACGCCAGCCTCGATGATTTGAAGAACTGCGCCGGCCTGGCCCTGGGCAGCCCGACCCGCTTCGGCAACA
Organism: Pseudomonas frederiksbergensis; assembly: GCF_017114915.1. Lineage (GTDB taxonomy): Bacteria > Pseudomonadota > Gammaproteobacteria > Pseudomonadales > Pseudomonadaceae > Aquipseudomonas > Aquipseudomonas frederiksbergensis_I. Next base: position 51,162 of record NZ_JAAUOE010000003.1, on the reverse strand, counting down.
TGGCCGCGCCGCTCAAGTATTTCCTCGACGGCACCAGCAACCTGTGGCTCACCGGCGCCCTGGTGGGCAAACCGGCTGGGGTCTTCACCTCGACCGCAAGCCTGCACGGCGGCCAGGAAACCACGCTGCTGTCGATGATGCTGCCGTTGCTGCACCACGGCATGCTCATCACCGGCCTGCCTTACAGCGAGTCAGCGCTGCTGGAAACCCAGGGCGGCGGCACGCCTTATGGCGCCAGCCATCACGCAGGGGCCGATGGTAAAAGTGGCCTGGACGAGCACGAAGTGGCGCTGTGCCGCGCACTGGGTATGCGTCTGGCCAAGACTGCACAGAAACTGGAGGGCTGAGGGTGGCCAAGAAGCCAAAAATCCTGCCCGCCATCGAATGGCTCGAACCGCGAGTACGGGCGATGCGCGTCATCAGCCTGCTGTGCTTTTTCGGCCTGGCGGGACTGCTCTGTGCCTATTACCTGATGTTCGCCGACCTGCACGGCGCTCGGCCATGGGTGATTCTGCTGATCGAACTGGTGCCCCTGCTGTTGCTGGCGCCGGGGATGATCGTCGGCAGCGCCCGTGGGCATTCGTGGATGTGTTTTGTGGTGAACCTGTATTTCATCAAAGGCGCACTGGCCGCGTATGACCCGAACCGGCAGCTGTTCGGCTTGCTGGAGATGGGCGCGAGCCTGGCGGTGTTCTGCTCGGCGTTGCTGTATGTACGGTGGCGGTATCAGTTGAACCGCAAGTTGGCGGGCGAAGGCCAGACCTCCGCCGCCTGATAGCCCCACAGTGATCGTTCCCACGCGGAGCATGGGAACGATCATCTTCGTCAGTGATTGACTGTGTACGCGAGCATCATCGAAATCTGGCTCATCGGCCGTCCACCGCTCTCTTCATGCCACTGGTTGAACGCATTCTGCACCGTGGCCAGGTCCCGCAAACTGCTCGGCACCTTGTCGACGATCTGCTGCGCATTCAGCGCCGCCACCACGTCGTAGCTCGGCACGAAGGTGTCCTTGCCGACCATTCGCAAGAAGCGCGGCGCCGATAAGCCGCCCAACTGATGGCCGTGTTTTTTCAGGTAGGTCCACAAACCGACGATATCGGTCACCGGCCAGTCAGCGAGCAACGCGCCAAAGCTGCCCTTCTCATGGGCCACGTCCAGAATGAACTGTGCGTTGCGCGGTACGCTCTTGAGCTTGCCCAGGTGGCGGATGATCCGCGTATCCTGCATCAAGCGCTCCAGATGCTCGGCGCTCATCAGCACGACTTTTTCCGGGTCGAACTGGAAGAACACCTCTTCGAACGCCGGCCACTTGGCATCCACCAGGCTGTGCTTGAGCCCGGCACGAAACACCCGCAATGCCATGGTTGAGAGGTAGCGGTCGTCGCTGATCTTGCGCAATTGCGCCGGGGTCTTGGGAACCGGCAGATGGGCTTCCAGTTCAGCCGCCGAACCGAAGCGGTTCAGACAGTATTCGTGCAGCCACTTGTAATCGCGCATGCCCTCTCCTATGGGATGAAATGAAAACGGCGCCCGCGAGCGCCGTGTGTCTGAGTTATTTGAACCGTCAGAGGTTCACCACATTGACGAACCGCGAAGCGGCGGTTTCGTCGATCTTGAGGTTGGTGAAATCGAACAGGTTGCGGTCCGCCAATTGCGACGGAATAACGTTCTGCAAGCTGCGGAAAATGCTCTCGGTACGGCCCGGCGTCTTGCGCTCCCACTCCTGCAGCATCTCTTTAACCACCTGGCGTTGCAGGTTTTCCTGGGAGCCGCAAAGGTTGCACGGAATGATCGGGAATTGCTTGAGGTCGGAGTAGGCCTGGATGTCTTTTTCGTTGCAGTAGGCCAGCGGGCGGATCACCACGTTGCGCCCGTCGTCGGCGCGCAGTTTTGGCGGCATGGCCTTGAGCGAGCCGTTGAAGAACATGTTCAGGAAGAACGTCTCGACGATGTCGTCGCGGTGGTGACCAAGGGCCATTTTGGTCGCGCCGATCTCATCGGCAAAGGTGTAGAGCGTGCCGCGACGCAGGCGCGAGCACAGCGAGCAAGTGGTCTTGCCTTCCGGAATCAGCTCCTTGACCACCGAGTAGGTGTCTTTCTCAACGATGTGGTACTCGATGCCCAGTTCTTTCAGGTACGCCGGCAGCACGTGCTCGGGAAAGCCTGGCTGCTTCTGGTCCATGTTCACGGCGACGATCTCGAACTTGATCGGGGCGACCTTCTGCAAATGCATCAGCACGTCGAGCATGGTGTAGCTGTCCTTGCCACCGGACAGGCAGACCATGACCTTGTCGCCGTCTTCAATCATGTTGAAATCGGCGACAGCCTCACCGGCCTGGCGGCGAAGGCGCTTTTGCAGTTTGTTCTGGTTGACCGTAAGAGTGCCCATGACGCGAAATCCGTGAGGTGTGACGAAAGGCCGGCATTTTACGCAAAAACCCGTCGAGGGCGAAGCACCCTGACGGATCTGCGATCTTCAGCCATTTCAGCACCGCCGAAGATCAGGTTCCCAATGCATTTGCGCGATTAACGGTGTGTTTTACAGCGCGATTTGCTCTAAGCCCCCTGCACTATTGCCAGTAACTCCTTTCTATACTGCGACATAAGGTCGCACGCTTATTCAGACCTGTTCTTACTTGGCCACTTTGGCCCGTAAGCGCTCCGCTGGGGGGCGATGGCAACAACAAGAGGAGTGACTGGCATGATCCATCACGTAGTGGGGCTCTTCACCCACCCTGACCAGGAATGGAAAGAAATCCGTGGCGACCAGGAAGAAAGCATCAGCCACATGTACCTGACGCACACCCTGATTCTGGCGGCGATCCCCGCCGTATCGGCGTTTATTGGCACTACGCAAGTCGGCTGGGTCATCGGTAATCGAGCGCCGGTCATGCTGACCATGGAAAGCGCGCTATGGATGACCATCATGTCGTACCTGGCGATGCTCGGCGGTGTCGCGGTGATGGGCGCGTTCATCCACTGGATGGCCCGCACCTATGACGCCAACCCGAGCCTGGCACGCTGTATCGCATTCGCCACGTACACCGCCACCCCACTGTTCATCGGCGGCCTGGCGGCGCTGTACCCGCACTTGTGGCTGGGGATGATCGTCGGCACTGCGGCCGTCTGTTACACGGTGTACCTACTATATGTGGGCCTGCCGACCTTCATGAACATTCCATCGGACGAGGGATTCCTGTTTTCGAGCTCGGTGCTCGCCGTTGGACTGGTGGTGCTGGTGGCCATCATGGCGTTCACCGTGATTGTCTGGGGCCTGGGCGTGGGACCCGTCTATACCAACTGACCACTGACCACTCGGATAAAAAACACGATCCGCAATACAGGCCGCCGCAAGGCGGCCTTCTAATGCGAGCAACGACCATTCAGCGCCTGAGCGATTCGCAAGCCTGCGGGGTTGCGGCATACTCGACATCCTTGGAGATCCATCAAGCATGCCCGAGCAACTCAATACCCGCGTCGAAGACTGTTTCCTGCAAGCCGAATCCTTTTTTAAACGATCTTTCAAACGCCCCGTGGTGAGCCTCAAGCTGCGGGGGCAAAAAGCCGGTGTCGCGCATTTGCACGAGAACCTGCTGCGTTTCAATCCGCAGCTGTACCGGGAAAACACCGAAGACTTCCTCAAGCAGACCGTGGCGCATGAAGTCGCGCACCTGATCGCTCATCAACTGTTCGGTGACCGCATCCAGCCTCACGGTGAAGAGTGGCAACTGATCATGCGCGGTGTTTACGAACTGCCGCCCAACCGCTGCCACACCTATGACGTCAAACGCCGCAGCGTGACCCGCTACATCTACAAATGCCCGTGCGCCGACAGCGATTTCCCGTTTTCAGCCCAGCGACATAGCCTGGTGCGCCAAGGGCGACGGTATTTGTGCCGGCGCTGCCGCAGTACGTTGGTGTTCAGTGGGGAGATGCGGGTCGAATAACCCATGATCGTTCCCACGCTCCGCGTGGGAATGCATCCCGTGACGCTCTGCGTCACAGTGGACGCGGAGCGTCCATGGCGGCATTCCCACGCGGAGCATGGGAACGATCAATCAACTCACTACTTTCGCCATACGCAACTCTTCGATCCGCTCAGCACTAAACCCCAGCTCCCTCAACACCTGATCTGTATGCTGCCCCAGCCGGACGCCAACGTGCCGAGGTTCAGGCAACCCTGCCGAGAACTTCAAGGGACAAGCCATCTGCGCCTGAGCCGTCCCATCGCCCCGAGGTACCTGCGCCACCAATTCCCGTGCCTGCAACTGCGGGTGCCGAAGCGCTTCGCCCAGACTCAACACCGGCTCAACACACGCATCGACCCCGGCAAACAGCTCACACAACCGGGCAAAGTCATGTTTCTCGAATTCAACCTTCAACGCTTCCTTGAGTGCCTGTTGCCGGGCCGGTTCGGGCGCCAACCCTTGGGCCGCCAGTTCCGGCCGGCCCAGCGCCGTGCACAGTTGCTGCATGAACACCGGCTCCAGACTGCCCACCGACAACCAGCGTCCATCGCGCGAGCGGTAGTAGTCATAGAAACTGCCACCATTGAGCATCTGCTCTTCCCTGCCCGGCTCCACGCCACAGGCCAGATACCCGGCACCGGCCATGGCGTTCAGGCTGAAGGCGCAGTCGGTCATGCTCACATCCAGATGCTGCCCCTGCCCGGTCTGCTGCCGCGCAATCACCGCCGCCAACAACCCGATCACCCCGTGCAACGAGCCGCCCGCGATGTCCGCCACCTGCACACCCAATGGCAACGGTCCGCTGTCGGCCCGGCCGGTGTAGCTCGAAAGCCCGGCCAGCGCCAGGTAGTTGATGTCATGGCCGGCGCGGTCCTTGTAAGGGCCGGTCTGGCCGTAGCCGGTGATCGACACATAAATCAGCCGCGGGTTGATCGCTTTCAAGGCTTCATACCCAAGGCCCAGCCGCTCCATCACGCCGGGACGGAACTGCTCCAGCACGATGTCGTAGTCCTGTAGTAACGACTTGATCACCTCCAGCGCCTCGGGCTGTTTGAGGTCCAGCGCCAGGCTGCGTTTGTTGCGATTGAGATACGCGTGGCTGGCCGACACGCCTTGATCGTGGGGCGGCAACACCCGCAGCAGGTCCATGCGAGTCGGCGATTCGATGCGCAGCACCTCGGCGCCCATGTCCGCCAGCAGCAACGAGGCGAACGGCCCCGGCAACAATGTCGAGAAATCCAGAACCTTGAGTGATGCCAGTGGACCGAGCATGAGCGTTCTCCAGTGCAATCCCCCAAGCCTAGGCAGCCCCGGACATTGCAGCAATCACCTTATCTGCCTGCGGCGGTGACCTTTGCGCTCAAATCCCGGCCATGAAAAAACCCGCCGAAGCGGGTTTTCTCAGTGCAGCGGGGGCGTTTACTTGACGCTGGCTGGGCCTTCGGCCACACCCAGGTCGTCCACTTCACGATCGTCGGAGATACCGCGACCGCCGGAAGCCAGCTCGGTCTGCAGGGTGTCTTCGTCCAGCTCTTTGACCCACTTGGCAACCACGAGGGTGGCCACGGCGTTGCCCACCAGGTTGGTCAGGGCGCGGGCTTCGGACATGAAGCGGTCGATACCCAGGATCAGCGCCAGACCGGCCACCGGCAGAGTACCTACAGCCGACAGGGTGGCCGCCAGCACGATGAAGCCACTGCCGGTCACACCGGCCGCACCTTTGGAAGACAGCAGCAGCACCAGCAGCAAGGTGATCTGGTGAGTGAGATCCATCGGGGTGTCGGTTGCCTGAGCGATGAACACAGCGGCCATGGTCAGGTAGATCGAAGTACCGTCCAGGTTGAACGAGTAGCCGGTCGGAATCACCAGACCCACAACCGATTTCTGCGCACCCAGGCGTTCCATCTTGATCAGCATGCGTGGCAGGGCGGATTCCGAAGAGGAAGTACCCAGTACGATCAGCAGCTCTTCACGGATGTAGCGAACCAGTTTCAGCACGCTGAAGCCGTGTGCGCGGCAGATCGCGCCCAGTACAACGACCACGAACAGGATGCAGGTGATGTAGAAGCAGATCATCAGCTGACCGAGTTGCACCAGCGAACCGACACCGTAGGCACCGATGGTGAAGGCCATCGCACCGAAGGCACCGACTGGCGCCAGCTTCATGATCATGTTGATGATGTTGAACATCACATGGGCGAAACGATCGATGAAGTCCAACACCGGCTTGCCGTAGGCACCCAGGCGATGCAGGGCGAAACCGAAGATCACCGAGAACATCAGCACTTGCAGGATGTCGCCGTTGGCGAAAGCACCGACGATGGTGTTAGGGATCACGTTGAGGATAAAGCCGATGATGCTCTGGTCTTTACCGGCCGAGATGAAGCCAGCGATTTTGCTGGTGTCCAGGGTCGATACATCGATGTGCATGCCGACGCCCGGTTGCACGACGTTGACCACGACCAGACCAATCAGCAGGGCAATGGTGGAGACGATTTCGAAGTACAGCAGCGCATAACCGCCGGTCTTGCCGACCGACTTCATGTTCTGCATGCCGGCGATACCACTGACGACGGTACAGAAGATGATCGGAGCGATGACCATTTTGATCAGTTTGATGAACCCGTCACCCAGCGGCTTGAGGGCTACACCGGTCTGCGGGTAGAAGTGACCGAGCAGGATGCCGATAGCGATGGCAACGATCACCTGGAAGTACAGGGATTTATACAGCGGCTGACGAGTCGTCATTGCAAAGTTCCTCAAGAGTGCCCCAGTAACAACATCCATCTGTTGTCCCTGACACCTCATTTGCGAACCCTCCTGCACTGGAGGGATTTGTTTTGTCGAGCTGCCCTGACGGCAGACCTCTGCGGCTTGTATTGCAGGGCCCGTGCCACATTCACTAAAAAGCCTGCCAACCTTGTGACATCAAGGGTTGCAGGTTTTTTTTCGTCACCGGCCGGTTACAACGAGGTGGCGGATTTCCGCCCATCCGCCAAACCTCGTCCTGCAATTTGGCGGATATCCGCCTTGTTCATCCTCGACAGGCACCGCTACCATCCATTGCTCAGTGGACGGACCTGCCCTCTATGCGTGAACGCACCATCGCCAGCCATTTCGCCCGTGCCGCCCTCGGTGGCGCGCGTCGGCGCGGGTATGACTACTCGAGCCTGCTGCAGCAACTGGGGATCAGCCCCGAGTTGCTGGAAGAGCCCCGGGCGCGAATCGCGCCTGAACAATTCACCCGATTGATCCAGGGGCTATGGCTGGCCCTGGACGACGAATACCTGGGCTTCGGGCAGGCGCCGAGCAAACCCGGCAGTTTCGCCATGATGTGCCACGCGGTGATCCACTGCCGCAATCTGGAGAAAGCGCTCAATCGCGGCTTGCTGTTTTACAGCCTGTTCCCCGGAGCACCGCGCCTGACCCTGAGCCGCGAAGGCGACCTGATTCGCCTGAGCCTGGACGATGCGCCGCTGTGGGACCCGGACCATTTCCTCAGCGAAAGCCTGCTGGTGATCTGGCATCGGTTCGGCAGTTGGCTGATCGGCCAGCGCATTCGTCTGGAGCAGGCCACGTTCAGCTACCCGAGGCCCGAACACGGCGCCGAATACGATTTGCTGTTTTCCTGTCCGCTGGGCTTTTCCACAACAAAGAGCACTTGCGCTCAGAGCAGCCTGCTGTTTCACAGTCGCTACCTGAACATGCCGCTGTTGCAGGACGAGCGAACCCTCAAGCACTTTCTCGAGCGCTCCCCCGCCGACCTGCTATCGCGCCCCGACGAAGGCGACAGCCTGAGCAGCCAGCTGCGGCGCCTGCTCAGCCGCGACAGCGCGCGCTGGCCGGACCTGGAAGCCGTGGCCGCGCACCTGCACATCAGCCCGCAAACCTTGCGCCGGCATTTGCGCGAAGAAGGCACGAGTTTTCAGGAGTTGAAGGACCAGTTGCGGCGGGACATCGCGATTTATCACCTGGGGCGTGCGGATCTGTCGTTGCAACAGATTGCCGAGCAGTTGGGATTTTCCGAGCCTTCGGCGTTTCATCGGGCGTTCAAGAAGTGGACGGGGTTGACGCCGGGGGCCTATCGGGCGCAGGAGCTTTAAAACCGATCGATGATCGTTCCCACGCTCTGCGTGGGAATGCCTCAACGGACGCTCTGCGTTCGGCTTTAGAAGGTGGGACGCGGAGCGTCCCGGGCTGCATTCCCACGCAGAGCGTGGGAACGATCGTCACCCAGGGTCAAACCACCGGAAAATGAATCCTGAACGCCGCCCCGCCCATCGGCGAATCTCCGAGCGTCAGCCTGGCGCTGTAACTCTCAATGATGTCCTTGACCACCGCCAAGCCAATCCCCTGCCCCGGATGCTGGCGATCGAGCCGCTCGCCACGCTCAAGAATCCGCGCGCGTTGGTCCGGTGGCACACCCGGCCCATCATCCTCGACACACAACTCAGTCCCGCTGAGGGTTTCGCGCACGCTGATGCGCACTTCGCCGAGGCACAGGCGATAGGCGTTTTCCAGCAGGTTGCCCATCATTTCCAGCAAGGCGCCCTGCTCGATCGGCACGTAGCACTGATCCGGCAAATCGAACGCAACCCGCACGGATTTGTCGCGGTAGACCTTGTCCAGGGTGTCGCAGAGGCTTTGCAGCACTGGCCGCAGGCGTACCTGATGACGCACCAGGCCGCTTTTGCGCAGGCTGGCCCGTTGCAGTTGATAGCTGATTTGCTGGCTCATGCGTTCAATCTGGGTTTGCAGCACCCAGGCCTGATCGCGCTCTTGCGGCTTTTGCGCCATGTCTTCGCTGACCCCTTGCAACACCGCCAGCGGGGTTTTCAGGCTATGGGCCAGGTCGTCGAGGGAGTCGCGATAACGGCTGCGCTGTTCACGTTCGCTGTGCAGCAAGCGGTTGAGCGAGCCGGTCAGGCGCAGCAGTTCGCGCGGGTGTTGTTCGCTGAGGCTTTCGCGGGTGCCGCTTTCGATCTGGTCCAGCTCCTGGCTCAGCCGACGCAACGCCTGCAAACCCCAGGTCAGACCGATCCACAGCAAGGCGAGCAACACCAGCAGGGCTGCGCCAAATCCCAGATAGAGATTTTCCCGCAGGCCTTCGAGGGTGGTTTCGTATTCGCGCACCGGTTGCAGCGCGACGATGCTGAACGCCGCGCTTTTGCCGCCCAGCAGTTTGACCTCGACGTCATAGACGAAGAATTCATCGCCACTGGCCTGGCGAATCCGCGCGAACTCGTTACCGCGTCCGTCGTAACGCGGTTTGTAGTTGATGTTCTCTTCCTGGGTGGCCTTCGAGCGCCAGACCAGATGACCTTCGCGATCATAGATGTAGCCGAGCAAACGGCTGTCGCTGAGGTTGAAGCGCTCATCGGGCAACTGCGCCGGCATCTGCAAGCGGTTGTTATCCACCCGGGCAGCGGAGATCAGCGTGGTGACGTCCGACGCCAGGCGCTGCTCGATGGAGTCCTGCAACGCCAAGCTGAACGCGCCCTGCATCGCCGGCAGCAACGCCAGCATGAACAACACCGCCAGGATGGTGGCGGCGAGCATCAAGCGGACACGAAGGGAACGAATCAAGTGCAGCGCTCATTGAACAGGTAGCCGAGGCCACGCACGGTGTCGATCGGCTTGAACCCGGCCGGGCCTTCGAGTTTGCGCCGCAGGCGGCCGACCAGCACCTCGATCACATTCGGATCGCGCTCGTCGTCATCCGGGTAGAGCTGCTCCATCAAGCGGTCCTTGGCCACCACTTGCTGGTGATGGCGCATCAGGTATTCGAGGATCCGGTATTCGTAGGCGGTCAGCGCCAGCGGCTGGTCATCGAGGGACGCCTGTTTGCGGTTGAGGTCCAGCAGCAAGGGACCGGCGACGATGGTCGACTGGGTGAAACCGCTGGAGCGGCGCAGCAAGGCATTGAGCCGGGCGTCCAGCTCTTCGAACTGGAACGGCTTGACCACGTAGTCGTCGGCCCCGGCGGCGAGGCCTTCGACCTTGTCCTGCCAGTTGCCGCGCGCGGTGAGGATCAGGATCGGAAACGTCTTGCCCTGGGAGCGCAGTTGACGAATCAGGTCGAGCCCACCCATGCCCGGCAGACCGAGGTCGATCACCGCCAGGTCATGGTTGAACTGCCCGGCCTGATGCAACGCATCGATGGCGTTGGCCACCGACTCGACCACATGGCCGCTGTCCGTCAAACGGGTTTGCAGGTGATGGCGCAACAGCGCTTCATCTTCGACGACCAGCAATTTCATAGGGCTCTCCGGGGCAAATCACGAAATCCGTGTAGGAGCGGGCTTGCCCGCGAAGACGGCGGTACAGTCAACATTGATATTGCCTGACACACCGCTTTCGCGGGCAAGCTCGCCCCTACATTAAAAAGCGTAGTTGGCAGACAGGTAGGTCTGGGCGCTGCTGGTCAAGTCCAGCGACCCCTGTTTACTGCCGCCGCGCTCGCTCATCTCGGTGCTGGCGTTGCTGCGCAGGTAACGGTAACCCAGCTCGACCGAGGTGTTTTGCGAAACCTGCTGCAATACACCGAACTGCCCGCCCAAGGCATAGCCGATGTCGCTGTCATGGCTGAAGCCCGGTGAGTTCTGGCTCAGTTTGGTCAAACCGGCCGTGGCACCGCCGAACAGTTGGGTGCTGCCACCCACCGGGTAGAACAGATCGTAGCTGCCCAGCAGGTTTTCCTGACGCAGTTTAATGCCGTTGTGCGAGCCCGACACGTTGTCGTAAGTGGCGTAGTAGCGGCCCTGGCTGTTTTGCTGACCCACACGCAGGCCCCAGGTGTTGTCCTTGTCGATCACACCGTCGGCGTTCGGGTGATTGAGGTTGTCGTTCAGGGCGTTGGACTTTTTAACCTTGTCGCTGGTCTGGCCAAACGTCAGGCCGGCGAAATGGGTGGTGTCGGCGTGGGCGGCAACACTGGCCCCCATCACGGTGAAAGCCAGCAGCAGTTTTTTGAAGGTAGTCATTGGGGAATTGCCTCATGCGCTATGTGCTTTTCGGGTACGGGGCAAGGTTACTGACCTCACCCTGTACGGCCCCTGAACGCACTCTGAACCTGAGCTGAATCAAATCGACTACGCTCACTTCACGGTTTTTAATCAGGAAACTCGATCATGCGCATGTTCCTCACCCTCGTATTACTGGCCATGAGCGGGCTCAGTCAGGCCGCCATCAAGACCCAGGAAATGCCCTATCAGAGTGCCGATGGCACCAAGCTGATTGGCTATTACGCCTACGACGATGCCATCAAAGGCCCACGCCCAGGCGTAGTGGTGGTGCATGAATGGTGGGGCCTTAACGACTACGCCAAGCGCCGCGCCCGCGATCTGGCCGGTTTGGGCTACAGCGCGCTGGCCATCGATATGTTTGGCGACGGCAAGAACACCGAACACGCCAAGGACGCCATGACCTTCATGCAAGCGGCATTAAAGGACAGCGCAGCGGCCAATGCGCGGTTTCAAGCCGGGCTCGATTTGTTGAAGCAACAGCCACAGACCGACCCGAACAAACTGGCGGCCATCGGTTATTGCTTCGGCGGCAAGGTGGTGCTGGATGCGGCGCGCCGGGGCGTGCCGTTGGCGGGCGTGGCGAGTTTCCACGGTGCGCTGGTGACCAATACGCCGGCGACTCCCGGCAGCGTGAAGGCGAAAGTCCTGGTGGAGCATGGCGCGCTGGACAGCATGGTGACGGCGGAAAACGTGACGGCGTTCAAGGCGGAAATGGACAAGGCCGGTGCCGACTATAAGTTTGTCACCCTCGAAGGCGCCAAGCATGGATTCAGCAATCCCGAGGCGGACCGTCTGAGCCATGGCGATCACGGCGGGCCGGACATTGGTTACAGCAAGGACGCGGATGAAAAATCCTGGGCGGACATGCAGGCGTTTTTCAAGAAGATCTTTGGCTGACACAGTGATCGTTCCCACGGTCCCCGTGGGAATGCAGCCCGGGACGCTCCGCGTCCCTTCGCGGATTTGACGCAGAGCGTCACCGGATGCATTACCACGCAGAGCGTGGGAACGATCACCTTGGGGCTACCCAGCCACAAGGCAACCCGGCAAAATGCCCGTCATGAATCCCGTCCCCGCCCTGCCCGCCTGCTGCACCCCGCTCGACGCCCGTTGGCCGCTGCCGTTTGTGCTGCACGATACGGTCCTGTTGGGCACCCACTTCGATACCATGCAACTGGCCAGCGATGATTTCCTGCGCAGCGCCATTGAGCCGCCCGCGAGCATCCAGCGTTCGGTGGCCAAGCGCCAGGCCGAGTTTCTCGCCGGTCGAATCTGCGCCCGGGCCGCGTTGCACCAACTGGAAGGGCTGAGCTTCATTCCGGCCATTGGCGAGGACCGCGCACCGGTGTGGCCGGCGCATATCACCGGTTCGATCACCCACAGCACCGGCCGGGCTGCGGCGATTGTCGCGAACAAGGCCCATTGGCGTGGTTTGGGGATGGACCTGGAAAACCTGCTCGACGCGGAACGGGCCGAACGCCTGGCCGGGGAAATTCTCACCGGGCCAGAATTGCAGCGCATGGCCACCGGGGCTCGCGATCAGTTGGCGATGCTGGTGACGCTGACGTTTTCGGTGAAGGAAAGCCTGTTCAAGGCGCTCTACCCGATCGTCCAAAAGCGCTTCTACTTCGAACACGCCGAAATGCTGGAGTGGAGCGAGGACGGTGAAGTACGGTTGCGGTTGCTGACCGACCTGTCCAGTGAATGGCGTAGCGGCACTGAGCTGGATGCGCAGTTTGCGGTGATGGATGGGCAGTTGTTGAGTCTGGTCAGTATCAAGGCCTGAAGCCCTGTAGCAGCTGGCGAAGCCTGCGTTCGGCTGCGAAGCAGTCGTCAAACCATAAACCGCAGTGTTTCAGGCAAATCGCGTGCTCAGGATTTACGACTGCTTCGCAGCCGAACGCAGGCTTCGCCAGCTGCTACAGGTCATGTGCCCAATCTCAACGCCGTTCCTGATTCCTCGGCCAGCTCAAACTGAAACAGGCCCCACCCAGGCTTTTGCTCTTGCCGATCAACGCTCGCCCGTCATGCCAATGGATGATCCGTCGCACGATCGACAACCCCAACCCGTGCCCACCCGAGGCGCGGGTGCGGCTGTCGTCGAGGCGCAGGAACGGGGTGAAGATTTTCTCCCACGCCGTTTCCGGCACGCCCGGCCCATCATCCTCGACATCCACCCGACAGCGCTGCTGCCCCACCTGATAGCTGACAGTTACCCGTGAATGGGCGTGGCGCATGGCGTTGCTCACCAGGTTCTGCAACGCCCGGTGCAGGTAACGCGGTTCGGCCTCGACCCAGGCGCCGTCACAATCGGCGGCCGACAGGCACAAGCCACGCTGCACCGTGACCTCGGCGCGCAACGGTGCCAGTTCCTCGATCACCTGATTGACCAACGCATCCAGATCGATCCGCTGGAAATTCAGTGCCGGCGAGCCCTGCTCCAGCCGGGCATAAGTGAGCATTTCATCGACCAGCCGATCGAGGTCCTCGATGTCGTGATCCATCCCTTCGCGGTATTTCTCCAGCGCCTCAGGCGTATTGGCCGAGCCGATCATCTCCAGGCCAAAACGCAGGCGCGCTACCGGTGTGCGCAATTCATGGGACACGGCACGCACCAGTTCTCGCTGAATCGCCAACAATTGCTGCAAGTGCTCGGCCATGCCGTTGAACGCCGAGGCCAGGCGCCCCACCGAGTCCGCGCCGCGCGCCGGTACGCGGGTTTCCAGGCTGCCCTTGGCGATGCGGGTGGCGGCGGCTTCCAGCCCGCGCAAACGGCGCTCCAGCTGACGCACCAACAGATAGACGATCAAACCGATCAGGCTCAAGCCAAGGGCCGCGATCAGCACCAGCCACTCGGGCGGGTAAGGATTCATCTGGTACAGCGGGCCGATTTCCAGCACCCACGGCGTACCGACCATGCCGGCAAACACCCGGATCGAATCGCCGCCCTTGCCCAGCGCCATGACCGTGTCGCCTTCGGATACACGGCGGCTCTGGTCTTCATCCATGTCGGCCTGATCGACCGTAACCAGCCGCAGATCGAAGCCGAAGCCCTTGTCTTCCTTTAACTGCGCCAGACGCTTGGGTTGCTCGGCCACCGGGTATCGCACCAGTTCATCGGCCAGCAGGTAAATGGTCGCCCGCGCCAGTTGCTCGCTGATCTGCTGGACTTCTCCGGTGAGCACCAGTTGTTCCTTGTCGCTGACCAGGCGATACACCTTCGCCGCGTGCGGGCCGGTCTGCTCCACCAGTGCCTGGCCGCGCAACACGCGGGTGCGCTGGGTCAGGTCGAGGTCGGTCTGGGGGAACGTCTTCAGCGCCAGCGGAATCCCGAGCAAGCGCCCCCACACCAGCAAGGCCCGGTGGCGCTCGGTTTCATTCATCGGTTGCAGGTTGTCAGCCATCAGCGAGAACGTGCCGTGAGCCAGACGCTCGCGGTACTGCTCGCTGCGCACCTGGTTCAGCAGGTGCAAGGCCAGCACGCCGAGCACGGCCACCAGAATCAGCGCCGCGCACATGCCGCCATAAATACGCAGGAAGATCGAGTTCACAGCGTGCAGGCTTCCGGCACGAACAAATAGCCTTTGCTGCGGATGGTTTTGATCAGCCGCGGATGCTCCGGGTCATCGCCGATTTTCGGGCGGATACGCGAGATGCGCACGTCGATGGAGCGGTCCTGGCCGTCATAACCGATGCCGCGCAGCGCGGTGAAAATTTCTTCGCGCGACAGAATGCGCCCGGCGTTGGCCACCAGCAGCCACAGCAGATCGAACTCGGCGCTGGTCAATTCGATACCGTTGTCGTGCAGCCAGGCTTCGCGCAATGCGTTGTCCACCACCAACGGGCCGAACTGCAGGCGTCGAAGTTTTTCCGGGGCCGCTTCAGGTGCTTCGCTGCGCCGCAGCAGGGCTTGAATGCGCGCCAGCAGCAAGCGCGGCCGCACCGGTTTGCAGACGTAGTCGTCGGCGCCCAGGTCCAGGCCCAGAATCTGATCGGTGTCATCGGTGCGCGCGGTGAGCATCAGGATCGGCCCGTCATATTTGTCGCGAACCTTGCGGCAAATGCTCAGGCCATCTTCGCCAGGGAGCATCAGGTCGAGGATCACCAAGTCCGGTTTGTCCTTGATGATGCGTGCCGCGGCCAGGGCGCCATTACCCTCGATCGATACTTGCAGGCCGTTGGCTTCCAGGTAATCGCGGGTCAGTTCGGCCAGACGCTGGTCGTCCTCGACAATCAATACCTGCCAGGCTTCTTGCTCCACGATGACCTCTGCTTGCCAACAACACCAATAAGGAAGGATCCCCCCGTCTTTTTGTAATGATTGGGGAGGATAAGAATGCGTAACCATCAATCGATTGTATAAACGTCGAACGACTGGAACACAAGCCGACAAATACGTTCGGACAAGCCTGTTTTTTGTGATAGGGTTCGCGCCCTTAAAAATCCGGACGCGCGTTTTCGATCTTTGAAAATCGACGAAAAATCATGCGCTCCAGCAGCGTCGCGGCTTACACGCTCGTTCCACATTTCACACACAATTTACGCACAGGTTTATCCACAGGCAGTACGTTGCAATCCCCCCCTAAAACGCATTATCTTGTAGCACGGCGCAAAAAAAACCCTACATGTAGGGTTTCTACTCAAAAGCCCAACCACATTTAAGACCAGAAACTCAAGCGCTTTATTGCCTGTTTATGGTTGAACCAAGCGTGATTTTACAAGCCCAAACCGTACACGCGGAGGGCACCGTTTTTTCAGGCCTGAACGGCCAGAACGGTACGGGTGTTGCAGTCATTACTGCCACCCTGAAAGGAATCCGGTTTCGAGCCCTGGCTCGCAACTAAAGACTTCGGCAAGGAAGCGGCATCATTAGCCTTTTTCCTACTGTCCCGAAGTTGTTATGCCCGACGCCCGTCGGTTGTAGTGCTTCAGGACAGAACGGTGGGCACCGTGATGGTGCCCAAACAAACATAGAGAATGTGGAGATACCCCCCCATGCAAACCGACACAACTCGCGAGAACCCGCAGGGCACCTTGCCGCAGGCCGCCGATTCGAATCCGGATCTGTCCGCCACCGCGCCTGGCCAACTGCGCGTGATCAAGCGTAACGGCACTGTCGTTCCTTACACCGATGACAAGATCACCGTCGCCATCACCAAAGCGTTTCTTGCAGTTGAGGGTGGCACCGCTGCCGCTTCGTCGCGTATCCACGACACCGTTGCCCGCCTGACCGAACAGGTCACCGCGACCTTCAAGCGTCGCATGCCTTCGGGCGGCACCATCCACATCGAAGAAATCCAGGACCAGGTCGAACTGGCCCTGATGCGTGCCGGCGAGCAGAAAGTAGCCCGCGACTATGTGATCTACCGTGACTCCCGCGCCAAAGAGCGCGCAGCGCACACCCCTGCCCAAGAAGCCGTCAACGCTCACCCATCGATCCGCATCACCCGCGCCGATGGCAGCCTGGCACCGCTGGACATGGGTCGTCTGAACACCATCGTTACCGAAGCGTGCGAAGGCCTGGAAGAAGTCGACGGCGAGCTGATCCAGCGCGAAACCCTGAAGAACCTGTACGACGGCGTGGCCCTGACCGACGTCAACACCGCCCTGGTGATGACCGCCCGTACCCTGGTCGAGCGTGAGCCGAACTACTCGTTCGTGACCGCTCGCCTGCTGATGGACACCCTGCGTGCCGAAGGCCTGGGCTTCCTGGGCGTCGCCGACAGCGCGACCCACCACGAAATGGTCGACCTGTACGCCAAGGCACTGCCTGCGTACATCGCCAAAGGTATCGAATTCGAACTGCTGAACCCGGTTCTGGCCGATTTCGACCTGGAAAAACTCGGCAAGGCGATCAACCACGAGCGCGATCAGCAGTTCACCTACCTGGGTCTGCAAACCCTGTACGACCGTTACTTCATCCACAAGGATGGCGTGCGTTTCGAACTGCCACAGATTTTCTTCATGCGCGTGGCCATGGGCCTGGCAATCGAAGAGAAGCACAAAGAAGACCGTGCGATCGAGTTCTACAACCTGTTGTCGTCCTTCGACTACATGTCCTCGACCCCGACCCTGTTCAACGCCGGTACCCTGCGTCCACAGCTGTCGAGCTGCTACCTGACCACCGTGCCCGATGACCTGTCGGGCATCTACCACGCGATCCACGACAACGCCATGCTGTCGAAATTCGCTGGCGGTCTGGGCAACGACTGGACGCCGGTTCGTGCGCTGGGTTCTTACATCAAGGGCACCAACGGCAAATCCCAGGGCGTCGTGCCGTTCCTCAAAGTGGTGAACGACACCGCCGTCGCCGTTAACCAGGGTGGCAAGCGCAAAGGCGCTGTCTGTGCCTACCTGGAAACCTGGCACATGGACATCGAAGAGTTCATCGAGCTGCGCAAGAACACCGGTGATGACCGTCGTCGTACCCACGACATGAACACCGCCAACTGGATCCCTGACCTGTTCATGAAGCGCGTCTTCGATGACGGCAAGTGGACCCTGTTCTCGCCGTCCGAAGTTCCGGACCTGCACGACCTGACCGGCAAGGCCTTCGAAGAGCGTTACGAGTACTACGAAGCCCTGACCGAGTACCCGGGCAAGGTCAAGCTGTTCAAGACCATCCAGGCCAAAGACCTGTGGCGCAAAATGCTGTCCATGCTGTTTGAAACCGGCCACCCGTGGCTGACCTTCAAAGACCCGTGCAACCTGCGCAGCCCGCAGCAGCACGTGGGCGTGGTTCACAGCTCGAACCTGTGCACCGAGATCACCTTGAACACCAACAAGGACGAGATCGCCGTTTGCAACCTGGGCTCGATCAACCTGCCGAACCACATCGTCGACGGCAAGCTGGACACCGCCAAGCTGCAACGCACCGTGAACACCGCCGTGCGCATGCTCGATAACGTGATCGACATCAACTACTACTCGGTGCCGCAAGCGAAGAACTCCAACTTCAAGCATCGTCCGGTCGGTCTGGGCATCATGGGCTTCCAGGACGCCTTGTACCTGCAGCACATCCCTTACGGTTCCGACGCCGCCGTCGAGTTCGCCGACAAGTCGATGGAAGCGGTCAGCTACTACGCGATCCAGGCGTCCTGCGACTTGGCTGACGAGCGTGGCGCCTACGAGACGTTCCAGGGGTCGCTGTGGTCCAAAGGCATCCTGCCACTGGATTCGCAACAGATCCTGATCGAGCAGCGTGGCCAGAAGTACATCGATGTTGACCTGAACGAATCCCTGGACTGGGCACCGGTTCGCGCCCGTGTACAGAAAGGCATTCGTAACTCCAACATCATGGCCATCGCACCGACCGCGACCATCGCCAACATCACCGGCGTGTCGCAGTCGATCGAACCGACCTACCAGAACCTCTACGTGAAATCGAACCTGTCGGGCGAATTCACCGTGATCAACCCGTACCTGGTTCGCGACCTGAAGGCTCGCGGCCTGTGGGACTCGGTCATGATCAACGACCTGAAGTACTACGACGGTTCGGTGCAGCAGATCGAACGCATCCCGCAAGAACTCAAAGAGCTCTACGCGACGGCCTTCGAAGTGGACACCAAGTGGATCGTCGACGCGGCCAGCCGTCGTCAGAAGTGGATCGACCAGGCTCAGTCGCTGAACCTGTACATCGCCGGCGCTTCGGGCAAGAAGCTGGACGTGACCTACCGCATGGCTTGGTACCGTGGCTTGAAAACCACCTACTACCTCCGTGCCCTGGCCGCGACCAGCACCGAGAAGTCGACCATCAACACCGGTAAGCTGAACGCTGTTTCCAGCGGCGGCAACCACGGTGACGACTCGGTCCTGGCAGCCCCAGCCGGTCCAGCTCCAGTGCCGAAGGCCTGCGCCATCGACGAGCCGGATTGCGAAGCTTGCCAATAAGCTGAGCCGGTAGGCGCTCCACGGCGCTTACCTGAAACCCCCGATGAGCCTTTGGCTGGTCGGGGGTTTTCTTTTGCCTCTGCCTTGTAGGAGCGAGGCTTGCCCGCGAAGAACGATGACGCGTAATACCTGAAAAACCGCAGTGCATTCTTCGCGGGCAAGCCTCGCTCCTACAGAATGAAAAAACCCCTCTTGCGAGGGGTTTCTTATGCAGCACTATCAAGCATCAGGTCATCTGAATGATGGTCTGCATGATGGTGCTCTGGGTGGAGATGGTCTTGGCGTTCGCCTGGTAGTTGCTCTGCGCCTTGATCAAATCAACCAGTTCGTTGGTCAGGTTGACGTTGGACTCTTCCAGGGAGTTGGAGACTACCGAGCCCAGCGTACCGGTCTTCGGTGCATCGACACCGGCCACGCCGGAAGCGAAGGTTTCTTTCCAGCGGGTGCCGCCAATTGGCTGCAAGCCTTGCTCGTTGGCGAAGCTCGCCACCGCCACCTGGCCGATGGCCTTGGTCTGCTGGTTGC
Organism: Pseudomonas frederiksbergensis; assembly: GCF_017114915.1. Taxonomy (GTDB): domain Bacteria; phylum Pseudomonadota; class Gammaproteobacteria; order Pseudomonadales; family Pseudomonadaceae; genus Aquipseudomonas; species Aquipseudomonas frederiksbergensis_I. The sequence goes on along the minus strand of NZ_JAAUOE010000003.1, from coordinate 31,751 downwards.
TGAAGTTGGCGGTCATGACGCCGCTGGCGTCGATGGTCAGGCTGGAAATCTGGCCGGTGGCATAGCCGTCCTGGTATTGGGCGGTACGGGCGGTTGGCGAGTTGTAAGAAGTGGTCAGCGCCATGTTGAACGCGATACCGCCAGTGGCAGCGACGGAACCGTTCGGCCCCCAGGTCACAGGAATCGTTGCGGCGTTGGTAATGGCACCTGGCACCCAACCGGTCATGGTCAACGTGTTACCCGTCTTGGTCCAGCCGGCACCCGCCGTCAGCGTGTTAATGCTGCCGTCGGAGTTGAAAGTGATGTCAGCAGTGATCGCCACTGGAGGCGTGGTTGCAGGGTTGGCCGGGGAGCGACCGTCCATGTAGGTATGGACACGCCAGGCATTGGTACCCGTTTTCACGTAGTACTGATCCATGGTGTGCTCGTTACCCTGGCTGTCGTAGACCTTGGTGGAGATGGTCTTGTTATAGCTGTTGGTATCGGTCGGGCTGAACGTGGTCACGGTCGGTAATGTTTCCGCCGAGTTCAGGTTCATCGTCTGATCAACCTTGGTCGTCGGATTCGGCTTGAGGCTTGACGTATCGATCTTCAAGTCGGTCAACACACCGTTGATGATCTTGCCGTTGGCATCGACGCCATAACCCTGCAAACGGTTGCCGTTGTTATCGACCACATAGTTTTCAGCGTCGGTCTTGAACGCACCGGCACGGGTGTAACTCAGCGAACCGTTGTCGCTGAGAATGAAGAAACCGTTGCCCTGAATACCCATGTCCAGCACGTTGCCGGTGTTGTTCACATCGCCCTGGCTGAACTGCTGGGATACGTTGGCCAGGCGCACGCCGTTGCCGATGGTCTTGCTGCCGGTACCCAGGCGAGTGGCCGAGTACACGTCTTCGAATTCTGCACGGGACGATTTGAAACCGGTGGTCGCGACGTTGGCGATGTTGTTGCCGGTCACGTCCAGTTGTTTGTTGGCTGCATAGAGACCGCTAAGGCCGATATTGAAAGACATATTCCACTCCTTTGTGCCGTGTTAGTCGGCTCTATAGACCAATGGTTTGCACTTTGGACAGGGCAACGCTGCCCAGGCCTGCCAGGTTCAGCATCAACTCACCGCCGGTCTGGCTGATGGTCACGCTGTTGACCGTTGCCGGCAGGTAAGTAATCAGTGAGGTGTTCGTGCCGTCGATGGTGGTCGATGCGCCGAAGGTGTAAGTACCCGCCGGAGCCACTGCGCCCGAACTGTCCTTGCCGTCCCATATGAAACTGGCGTTGCCGGCGCTTTGACTGCCCAGCTCGAGGGTGCGGATGACCGTGCCTGCCGAGTTGGTGATCTTGACGGTCGCCGCGGAAACCGATGTCGGCACCACGACGGTACCGTTGAGACTCTTGGAAGTGTCGACCACGGCTTTGTCGGTCTGCGCGATGACCGAACGGCCCACCAGCGAAGAAGCCTGCAAGGCTTGCGAGGAGTTGTAGTTGCCGGCAATACCGGAGACGGTCTCGTTCAGCGTGGTGATGCCTTCCAGACTACTGAACTGCGCCAACTGGGCTACGAACGCACTGTTGTCCTGAGGATCGAGCGGGTTCTGGTTTTTCAGTTGGGTCACCAGCAGCTGCAGGAACGCGTCCTTGCCCAGTGCCTGGCCGCCGGTAGCAGCCGAGGTCAGGCTGTCTTTGGTGGTAGTGTTCGTGACCGAGGAGTTGGCCAAGACATCGCTAATAACGCTCATATGAATCGCCCCTTATCACTGACCGAGGGTCAGGACCTTCTGCATCATGGTTTTGGCGGTGTTCATCATTTCGGCGTTGGTCTGGAACGAACGACTCGCGGAGATCATGTCGGCCATTTCTTCGACGACGTTGACGTTCGGGTAGTAGACATAGCCCTTGGCATCGGCGGCTGGATGGTTCGGCTCGTAGCGCGCTTCAAGGTTGCTCTGGTCTTCGACCACGCCCAGCACCTGCACGCCTTGACCGGCTGCGTCCTGGTTCTGGAACAGCGAATCGCTGCCGCCGCTCTGACCACCCTGGAACAGGGTGGCGAACACCGGGTGACGCGCGCGGTAGGTCTGGTCGATGCTCGAGGAAACGGTCTCGGCGTTGGCGATGTTACTGGCGACGGTGTTCAAGCGAGTGGTCTGGGCACTCATGCCGCTACCGGCAATGTTGAAAACACTGGATAGGGACATGGCTTACTCTCCGCGCAGGGCTGATACCAGCCCTTTGAATTTACTGTTGAGCAGGGTGAAGCTGGCCTGGAAGTTGACCGCGTTTTCCGCGTAGTTCGACTGTTCCAGTTGAGCGTCCACGGTGTTCTGGTCGATCGACGGTTGCATCGGCGTGCGATACATCAGCGACTCGTCGCCATTGCCCAGGCCTTCAGCTTCGATGTGACGGCTGTTGGTCATGTTCAAGGCGAACTTGCCGTTTTTGGTTTTCTCGTTCTGCTCGGCGAGCACTTTCGAGAAGTCCAGATCCCGAGCCTTGTAGTTCGGGGTGTCGGCGTTGGCGATGTTGTTGGCCAGGACTTCGGCGCGTTGAGCGCGAAAGCCCAAGGCTTGTTCATGGATACCGAGCGCTTTATCGAAGCTGATGCTCATGTCGGGAAACCTTCGGGTGACCTGATTTTTCGTATCAGGGCTTTAGCAAGCCGCGTGCCAAATCAAAAAAGCCCGTAAACCGGGGCTTTGCGGGCAAGGGCAAGGCGGCAATGCCAGAAAAGCGGCAACCGGTTTCCGCCGGATGCCGCTTTTCTGCCGCTTCTCACGCTCGAAAGAACACCCATAACCTCGTAGGAGCGGGCTTGCCCGCGAAAGCGGTGTGTCAGCAATATTGATATCGACTGACACGACGCCTTCGCGGGCAAGCCCGCTCCTACAGATGATGCGGCGGGAATGAGAAATCAGGCACAAAAAAAACGGGAGCCCCTAAGGACTCCCGTTTTTTTAGCCGTCAATGAATCACTTCGCCTTGTAGATGATCCCCGGGCTGCACTGGACCATCTGGTAGTGATCCGGCAAACCGTTCAGCGCTTCGGAGGCGCCAAGGAACAGATAACCGCCCGGCTTGAGCGTGCTGTGAATGCGCAACAGGATGTCTTTCTTCACCTCGGCGGAGAAGTAGATCAGCACGTTGCGGCAGAACACGATGTCGAACTTGCCCAGGCTCGCGTAGCTGTCGAGCAAGTTGAACGGGCGAAACTCTACCCGGCTCTTGATCGGTGCCTTGACCGCCCAACGCCCCGGCCCCTTGGGGTCGAAGTAACGCTGAAGGCGCTCGGGCGACAAACCGCGGCCGATGGCCAGGCTGTCATACTCGCCGGTCTTGCAGTTGGTCAGCATGGTGCCGGACAGGTCGGTGGCAACGATCTGCACGCCCATCTTCAACTGGCCCATGTTGACCCGCTCGAACTCATCGATGGACATCGACAGCGAATAGGGTTCCTGACCCGACGAACACGCCGCCGACCAGATCCGCAGGCGCTGGCCGGGGCTGGCCTTGATCGCTTCAGGCAATACCTTGTTCTTCAAGACTTCAAACGGATAGGTGTCACGAAACCACAGGGTTTCGTTGGTCGTCATGGCATCCACCACCTGCTCGCGCAAACCACTGCGCGGCTGGGTCTGGATGCGCTGCACCAGCTCACCCAGCGATTTGATGCCCTGCTGCTCCATCAGTTTGTTGAGACGGCTCGAGACCAGGTATTGCTTGTTTTCACCGAGCAAAATGCCACAGGCTTTTTCCAGGAAGACCCGGAACTGTTCGAAATCCAAATTACCCGTAGACAAAGATGCCGCCTCTTAAATCGTGTTGACTGCCAGGGACAGAACGCCCCTAGCTGTTATCTGCTGCTTTGATCCGGTCGACTACCCGGGATGCCAGGTCATCAGGGCGGAATTTGGCCAGGAAGTCATCGGCACCGACCTTCTTGACCATCGCCTGATTGAACACACCCGACAACGAAGTATGCAGGATGATATGCAGCTTTTGCATGCGCGGGTCGGCGCGGATCTCGGCCGTCAGGGTGTACCCGTCCATTTCCGGCATCTCGATGTCGGAAATCATCATCAGGAACTCGTCTTCTGGCTTCTTGCCCTCGTCGACCAGCTTGCGCAGGTAATCCAACGCTTGCCGACCGTCGTTCAACGCCACCACTTCGACACCGACCGTCTGCAGGCAACGGGTCACCTGCTTACGCGCCACCGACGAGTCATCGACCGTCAGCACCCGCAGGGACAATGCCTTGTGCTGAGTCTCGACATCCACCACGCCCACCGAAATCGCTTCCGGTGTCGGCGCCACTTCCGCCAGCACCTTCTCGACGTCGATGATTTCGACCAACTGATTGTCGACCCGAGTCACAGCCGTCAGGTAGTGATCACGCCCCGTACCCTTGGGTGGCGGATGGATCTCCTCCCAGTTCATGTTGACGATGCGCTCGACCGACCGAACCAGGAAACCCTGGGTCTTGGTGTTGTACTCCGTGATGATCACGAAGGGATTGCTTTGGTCCAGCAACCGACCGGCACCGGTCGCCATCGCCAGATCTAGAATCGGAATGGTTGCCCCCCGAATATTCGCCACACCGCACACGACAGGACTGGACTTGGGCATCAGGGTCAGCTTGGGGCATTGCAGCACCTCACGAACCTTGAACACGTTGATCCCATACAGCTGCTGGCCGTCGAGACGGAACAACAACAGCTCAAGGCGATTCTGCCCTACCAGTTGCGTGCGCTGGTTCACCGAATCCATTACACCAGCCATGCCCAGACTCCTACACCAACGCTAAGTGTGTTGCGACGCACATTCATCACGAAACGGCACGGCGCTTGCTTTTTAACTCTTATGAACACAGAACCGACATTTTTCCGACACCTGACATCAACCTGCCGCCGATTACTCTGCGCGGTGTCGGCCGCTTGCCTGTTCAACGCTGGCAGCCCTGCCCTTGCTGACGCGGTTACCTTGCCTGACATGCTTATCGGCGTCACCCAGGGCTTTCTTGAATTCACCGTGGAAGACTATCTGGCCAGCAGTCAAACGGAAGGTCGCTACGAAATCCAGGTCAATCAACTCGATCCGCGCCTGCGCATGCCCATGTGCGACAAGGAATTGACAGCCTCCCTCGAGAGCCCCGCGAGGCCTCTGGGCCGGGTCACGGTCAAGGTTCGCTGCGATAGCGCCTCACCCTGGACCGTCTTCGTGCCCGCCCAGGTAAAGCTGTTTCGCGACATCGTGACCACCACTCGCCCCCTCAAGCGCACAGGGATCATCGAACCTCAGGACGTCACCCTGCGCGAGCGCGATATCAGCTTGATAAATCAGGGTTTTCTGACTTCCGTCAATCAGGCGATTGGACAAAGACTTACCCGACCGATGGTCGCCGATCAGATCATCACCCTGGTGCACCTCGAACAAGCGGAAGTGATTCGCAAGGGCGACCAGGTGGTGATTACAGCCCGCAGCGGCACGCTCAGTGTGCGCATGCCGGGTGAAGCGCTGTCCAACGGCGGCCTGAGCGAACAGATTCGTGTGAAAAACCTTAACTCCCAACGGGTCATCAAGGCGCAAGTCACCGCGCCCGGCCAAGTGGAAGTTGCCATGTAGAACGCTCTGTGGGTGAAATCATGGCGCACCGCCTGGCGGTTGCCTAAACTGTGCCGCATGCAGGACATGCGCTGGCGCATGCGAGCTCATTGATAAATGGGCCTAAAGTTTTCACAGGGATAGCCGAAAACATGGCAAGCGTCCAAATACCCAGAGGTTTTTTGTCATGGTCATTGATTTCAGTCGTTTAAACAGCTCCTCGTCACTTACGGGCAGTACACGTACCAGCACCGCGAAGGAAACCGCCGAAGCCGGCCAATCCGCGCCGCTGAATACCCCGGCCGAACAGGCCATTGCCACCCAAAGCGGGGAATCGGTACACCTCAGCAATGAGGCTCAACAGTTGCAGAAGGTCACTGACAAGCTGCGCGATCAGCCTGCCGTCGACAACGCCCGCGTGGCCGAGTTGAAAGCAGCGATTGCCGATGGCAGCTATAAAGTCGACAGCAACCGTGTAGCCAGCAAACTGCTCAACTTCGAAGCCCAGCGCTAGGCCACCGCCCGCGCCAGGCTTTTGGACGCTTAAAACCCAAGGCCAGCCATGCACGACACTACTTTATTGCAACTGATCATCGACGACTTTGCCCCGGCGCAACAGCTGCTGGAGTTGCTGCAAACCGAGTCCCTCGCCTTGCACGGTCGCGACATGCCACTGCTCGAAGAGATTCTGGCGAGCAAACAGGCATTGATCACTTTGCTCGAACAGCATGGCCGCAAGCGCAGTGAAATCCTCGCCAGCCTCAATCTGCCGACCACTCGCCAGGGCCTGGAGCAACTTGCCAGCCATTCAAGCGTTGGTGAACGGTTGCTGAGCCAGAGCGACGTGCTGACCGACCTCCTGGCCCAATGCCAGGCCGCCAACGCCAACAATGGCCAGTCGATTCTGGTGCAGCAGGCCGCCACGGCCAACCAGCTGAAAATCCTCACCGGCGGCGAACCGCCAGCGCTCTACGATGCCCGCGGATCAACCTCCAAGCTCGCCAAGCCACGCCCGCTCAGTCAGGCTTGAGCCTTTCTATGAGCACGCCCTATCAAGACGCGAAACATGCTGGCAGAATACTGGCCAGTTGTCATATTTGCCTGGAGATTGATGCCCCGTGTTCAATGCCTTAAGCGCGGAAGATGCTCCGCAGCCACCCAAGGTGCTCACCACGCCCCTGGAAATCTCCGGCAACCTGCGCCAGCTGCAAGACAGCCATGACCCGCTGATCATCACGTTCCACGAGCGCAGCCAGCGCTTCCAGAGTTATCTGGTGGACGTCGACCGTGACAGCAACAGAATCGCCCTGGACGAAATGATCCCCCGCGACGGCGAACGCTTTCTGCTGGCCGGCGAACCGTTCAAGGTCGAAGGCTTCCACGACGGCGTACGCATCGCCTGGGAAAGCAATGGCCCGCTGACGATCGACGAATCCGGCGATGGCCGCTGCTACCGTGGCGCGTTGCCCGATGAAGTGGTCTACCACCAGCGCCGCAATGCTTTCCGCGCCGCGTTGAAGCTGGCACAACTGGTCAATGTCGAACTGGGGGGTGAGAAACTCAAGTCGCCGATCGGCGGCAAACTGCTGGACATCTCCGCCACCGGTTGCAAATTGCGCTTTGATGGCGACATCACCGCCAGGCTGCAATTGGGCCAGGTCTACGATCGTTTCATCGCCGCCCTGCCCTTCGGCAGCATGACGGCACCTGTGGAATTGCGTTACCTGCACTTTGAAGAAAAGATCAACACCACCTTCGCCGGCGTACGCTTTCACAATATGAGCGGCCTGGTGCAGCGACAGGTCGAGCGGTTCGTCTATCAGCTCCAGCGCGAAGCGCGGCGTTTCGATAAAGACGACTTCTGATACGCCACTCCCATAAAAAAACGGGCAGTCCCTTGCGGTGACTGCCCGTTTTTTTATGCCTTGATCAAGGCCTCGCTTCAGTAAAACCTTGCTCGCGCCCCGCGTCCGGGTCTTCTGACTCCGTTACCGGTTCAAGCTCGGCATCCGGCTCCGGATCAGGTTCCGGGTTGACCGGATTCTGCATCTGATCCTGCACCACCTGCTCATCGACTCGCGGGTCAAGGCAAGCCACCAGTGGCGAACTCGTCATGCTGTCCGGCATGGCCACGTGATGCAGCGGAGCATCGTCCACTTGGTGCAGGTTGGTGACCGCTTTCGGGCGGATTCGCCACACCAGCACCAACGCAAAAAAACTGAAGAACGCATAAAGCATCTGACTGCCGAACAACTTCATCAATACCCCGGCCACCAACGGTCCGACACTCGCGCCGACACCGTAAGTCACCAGCAGCATTGCCGTCAGCGACACCCGGCGATCACCCTCGACGTGGTCGTTGGAGAACGCCACCGCCAACGGGTACAGACAGAACTGCACCAACGAGCAGAGGAACCCGGCGATGAACAGCACCTCCAGCGGCACCTGCGGCATGATCGCCAGTGGCAACGCGGCCAGTGCCAGGCTAAACGCAAAACTGCGGATCAATACCGCCCGGTCATAGCGGTCCGACAGCCAACCCAACGGCCACTGCACCACCAGGCCTGCAAAAATGCAGCTGCCCATGAACAGACCGACCTGTTCCGTGGACAACCCTTGCTGCGAAGCATACAGCGGCGCCAGACCGTAGAACGAACCGACGATCAACCCCGACCCCAGTACCGTACTCAGTGACTGCGGCACACGCTTGATGAAAAAGCGTGGCTCCATCGGCGCCGGGTGCAAAGGTGCCGGGTGAATCCGTCGGGTCAGGGCCACCGGCACCAGACACAGAGCGAAACACAGTGCGACCAGCATCAACAGCTCCAGGCCCAGCCCCGGGTGCATGACCAGAATCAGCTGCCCCAACACCAGCCCCAGGTACGAGGCGATCATGTAGCCGCTGAACACCACGCCACGCTTGTTGGCTTCTGCCTGCTCATTGAGCCAGCTTTCGATCACCATGTACTGGCACATCATGCCCAAGCCGACGATCACCCGCAGGAACAGCCAGGCCGGCAACCAATCCACCAGACCATGGCCCAACACCGCCGCGCCGACGATCCCGGCACAGGCTGAATAGGCTCGAATGTGCCCGACCCGGGCAATCAGCCGATGGCCGATCTTGCCGCCCAGCACCAGGCCGAAATAGTTGGCCGCCATCAACGCGCCGACCCACAGGCTGTCGACGTTATCGGCCGCCAGGCGCAGGGCAAGGTAAGTACTCAACAGGCCCGAGCCGATCAACATCATCAGCGAGGCGAAATAAAGTCCTCGAAAGGATTTCAGGATTTGGCGCATTGGCGTTCCGAGCGGCTCCTTGCAGTGAGTATCGGGCTATCGACAACGATAGCCCGATGGCGACAGGTCGTCAGGCCTGGGCTGCTAGAACACGCCGTTCCCAGGGAGTTATTTCATCGAGGAAGCTGGTCAACTCCATGGACTTCGACGCAATGTAGCCTTCGATGAACTCCTTGCCGAACAGTTCCTTCGCCAATTGGCTACGTTTCAGACGTTCGAGAGCGGCATGCAAGGTACACGGCAACGCAAGATTATCCGGCACCACGAATTCGCCCCGGGCCGCTTCACTCGGTTCCAGTTTGTTTTCGATGCCATACAGCCCCGATGCCAGGCTCGCGGCGATCGCCAGATACGGATTGGCATCGGCCCCCGGCAAGCGATTCTCGACCCGACGAGCAACCGGCGAACTGGCCGGAATGCGCAGCCCGGCCGCACGATTGTCGTGGGACCAGCAGGCATTGTTCGGTGATGCGAAAGGATGGCACAGGCGCTGATAGGAGTTCACGTTCGGCGCAAACAACGCGGTGAAATCCGCAAGGCCAGCTTGCTGACCACCGATGAAATGACGGAAGGTCGCGGTCGGCTCGCCGGCCTTGTCGCTGAACACATTACGCCCGGTGTCGATCTCGACGATGCTCTGGTGAATATGCATCGAACTGCCCGGCGTGTGGGCCAACGGCTTGGCCATGCAGACCACGGTCAGGCCATGCTTGAGCGCCACTTCCTTGAGCAGGTGTTTGAACAGCAGGGTCTGGTCGGCCAGCAGCAACGGATCGCCGTGCAGCAGGTTGATCTCGAACTGGCTGACGCCCATCTCGTGCATGAAGGTATCGCGCGGCAAACCCAGCGCCGACATGCATTCATAGACTTCATTGAAGAACGGACGAAGGCCGTTATTGGAGCTGATGCTGAACGCCGAATGACCGTCCTCGCGGCGACCGTCCAGGCCGACCGGCGGCTGGAAGGGTTGCGTCGGGTCAGGGTTGGGTGCGAACACAAAGAATTCCAGCTCGGTCGCCACAACGGGTGCCAGACCGAGGGCAGCGTATCGAGCGATCACCGCCTTGAGCTGGCCGCGGGTCGACAGGTGCGAGCTCTCGCCCGTCAGCTCCTGCGCATCGCAAATCGCCAGCGCCCGAGGCTGCGAACTCCAGGGCAAGCGGTGGATCTGCGCCGGATCCGGCACCAGCGCCAGGTCGCCATCATCGCTGCCGTAAAAGTGCGCGGGCGGATAGCCGCCCATGATGCATTGCAGCAGCACGCCTCGCGCCATCTGCAAACGCCGCCCTTCAAGAAAACCTTCGGCGGTCATCACCTTGCCCCGGGGTACGCCGTTCAGGTCCGGCGTGACACATTCAATCTCATCAATGCCCGTCAATCGCTGTGCGAGTGAACGATGGCCATCGGTTGTCATGACGCAATCCTTGTTGTTGTACGAGCCGCGAACGGCGACCCGTACAAAATAGGCTCCGGCCGTTCGGAATATCAAGCAGCGTCAAACAAAAAGGCGCAATCCCCTGAGGATCGTATTGTTCAGGGGAGACAGAGCCTGAACACACCGCCGCCCAACAGGCCGCCATTGCTGATTTCGGTGCGTCCGCCCACGCCATTGCGCTGGTGCAAGGCGGCAATCCGCCCCGCAAAGTACAGGCCCAGGCCGGTACTGCCACTGCTGTGGTTGATGCCTTGCACGTAATCGGCCTGACGCTCGATCATCTCGGCGGGATAACCCTCGCCATCGTCGTTGATGGTCAGCACCAGTTGCCCTGCCTCATCGCTGACGCTGATCAACAAGGCATGCCGGGCGTAACGGATGGCGTTGTTGATGCTGTTGGCGAGCACCGAGGCAATCAACTCCCGATCGAAGAAACCCAGCGGGCTCAACGGATCCACTTCATAGGTCGCGATAATGCCGCGGCTGGCGAACACTTCCTGGTGAGCCGCCAGTTGCGCCTCGATGAAGTCATCCAGTTCATGGTAAGCCGGCTGCAACGGCATCTGGTTGACGCCGAGTTTGTACAACCCCAGCAACTGCACCAGCATGCCGTTGAGGTGGGCGAACTCGAACTCGATGACGCCCTGCTCCGGCGTGTGCCGTTCGGGATCGGGCAAGCGTGCCAGCCATTGACTGTGCGCCTGCATCAGCATGGCCAGGGAGTTCTTCATGTCGTGCACGGTGGAGGCAATCACCGTGGAGAAATCGAGTGACGGTTCGCTGTCAATCATTCGCCGAACGCCTTGATTTTCAGTTTCTGGTAGCGCGGATACCGCGCGTCGGTATCGGGCATCAGGCCGACGGTTTTCAGGCAGGCCCGGCATTCCTCCAGCTCGGCCGACGGCACGCTGGTGTCGGTGCCGTGCAGCAGCGATTGCGCCATGTTCAGGGCAATACTGATGTTCTTCGGCTGCAACGCCAGGGCTTTGCGGAACACATCCCGGGCTTCCACCAGATTGCCGGTCTTGTACACCCGCACGCCCTGGCGGTTGAGGTCGGCGGCTGCATTACCGGAATTGAGGATGGTCGGGTCGTCGGTCAGCTTGGCGATGCCTTGCATCACGGTCGGATCGTCGCCGTAGATTTCCGCACAATTTTTCAGCATCGAAGCACCGGCACTCGCCTGCCCCAGCATTTGCAGTTGCTTGGCCACCAGCAGCGCTGCTTCGGCACTCATGAACTGTTCCATGCCGTCGAGGCGCATCATCGCCTGCTCGGTGAGCTTCTCGGCGGTTTCGGCATCGTTGAGCAGCAGGCTGGTGGCTTTCATCAGCCGTGCGCGAACCTGCAACCCCGGATCGGAAGGGTTTTCCTTCGCCACCGCACTCAGCGTCGTGTTGATTTCAAGACGGGTCCGGGTGTCCAGGCCCTTTTCCGCGCCTTTGCTGATCAACGCATGGGCCAGGCCGAGGTTGCTTTCCGCATCCTTGAAACGTGACTGCGCCCCTTGGTTCACGGCCTGGCGATAGGCTTTGGAGGCGGTGTCGAAATCCTCATTGGTCATCGCCAACTTGCCCAGCAACGCTTGCCGACGCACCGCCAGCGGCGACAGGCGAATAGCCTCTTCCAGCACTTTCTGTGCTGCTTTGGTGTCGCCTTCGGCGACCAGCACGTCGGCCATGCCATCGTAGAGGGCCGGCATCATCGGGAAGACTTTCAGGGCTTTTTCGTAAATGCCCTTGGCCTGGCTGACCTGACCGCGCTTGAACAGCAACTGGCCCAACCCGGCAAACGCCCAGGGCAACGGGCGATCAGCAATGATGCTGTCGTAGAGACGCTCAAGCGCTTCGTTCTGGTTCAAATCGCGCAGCGCATCGGCGCGGTAACGCAGGCACAGCGGTGAATATCGAATGTCCTGTTTACACAGGGCGATGCAGGCATTGAGCACTTCAACCGGTTTGCCCCGGTCAAGCGCTTGCAGGATCGGTTTGAGCAAGGTCTTGCGCTGTTCCAGTCGCTCCAGGCGTTGGGCCAGGCCGGAGCGGTTGAACGGCTTGGTCAGGTAAGCATCGGGCTCATGCTCCAGTGCGCTGAGTACCATGGCCTGGCTGGTTTCGGCGGTGACCATGACAAACACACTTTCATGGCTGATCAGCTTCTCGATCATCAGGTCTTCGAGCACCTGCTGACCGTTCTTCTTGCCATCGCCCAGGTGGAAATCCTGCAGGATGAAGTCGTAGGACTTCTGTGAGCACATGCGCAGCGCCTGTTCACCGGTATCGGCGGTGTCGACGTCCTTGACGCCCAGCTCCCGCAGCATGGACCTGACGGAACTGCGGAAATCCGAGAAATCATCGACGATCAAAAAGCTTTTTTGGTGATACGACAGCATCGAAGATTTCCAGGCAAATTTAAGAAGAAAACCCAAAGGCAACTGCACGGGCGGTGCTTTTGGCGCGCAGATGATAGCGAGAGGCCATAAGCTATCAAGTCATTTCGCAGAAGCCCGTGATTGCCGGCCGCCAACAACGAAAACCACAACGACCGTCCGGGTTATCGGCCAGTAGTCGCATTCCCTTGAAGCGCCGAGGTGACTTTGCTCAGCGGCGACCACCTTCGGGGCTTGAGTGGAGCCAGGAGTAAGACACAGCAATGACAGACTTCCCAGGTACGTCGCCGGGTGGTTCGGGCCTGAAAATAAACGCCGGAGAAAAGCTCTGGCGGAGCTTTTTTAACCGCTGACGTTGCAATTTGAGAGTGTCCCGGCACTGACATTATGCAGCCAGCCCTTGCCGCATAAGGGTTTCAGCTCATTTTAGCCGCACCAGTGCCGAGCGCCTGCGGCCCCTTCGCCAAAAACAAATCGACGTAATATTGACACCAAAACATCCACTTGTCGGAATATTGGCACGTCGTACTGTTACCTGCGGTTTACACCTTTACAAAGCCTGACCCCACAACTAAACCACCTATCAAACTGATATCAGGAAAGGCCGTTTCCCTGAATCAGGGTTACCCAAGACACGGCCACATCCAGCCATTACTTCAGGAGTCCCTGCCATATGGGTGCTCTCAGGTTATTGCGCGCCATGCGCAGCGCAGCCCCAGGCTTGGGCCCACGTTCGCCCAGTCGCTCCTGCGATTCGCTCCTCAAGTGCGGCGAACTTTTCCACCTCCGTGATACCAGCGTCCCTCTGCCGGCAACGCCTGCCTCGTCAGGCCGACGATGTCCGGCCGCCTCGCACCGCTCCTGAACAACCTGAGCGGCACAGCACGGGACTTCGTCCTGTTGGCAGGATCTGGAAATTCTAAAAAAAAGAGCATTCTCGGGAGAAAGACATGGCTACCACCACAACGACCAGCGGCGGCACCGTCACTTCGTTTTCCAACACACCGCAGGCGACGGGCGACATCTTCACGACCGGTGTTACTGACGCGGGCGCCGCGAGCATCACTGAAGAACTGCTGGGGGTCGTGTACCTGGACGTCATGTCCAATGACCTGGGCGGCAATGCTAAGACACTCTGGTCACTCGATAACGCGACCAGTCTTTCGACGGCCACCAAGGTTTATGCCCCGGCCGACCTGCTGGTCCAGGACACGTGCAGAATCGAGGCGACGAGTACTGACACCAGTTTCAATGGGGCAAAGATCTGGATTACATCGGATGGCAAGGTCGGCTACGACGCCGCTACGTTGTCGACTGCTTTCAAGGCGCAACTTCAGGCGCTTGCGGCTGGAGCGTCCCTGACAGACAGCTTTACCTATGCGATTCGCCTGGGCAACGGCACGCTCAGTTGGGCCACTGCGCAGGTGCAATTCGCCGGTATGAATGACAGTGTGACCATGAGCATTGGCATGCAGGCCGGCACGGTAACCGAAGATGCGGCCACGACGCCGAGCCCAACCGACTCGCTGAGCTCGACCGACTCGCTGAGTGCGACAGGCACGATTGCGTTCAGCGATGTCGATCTGAGTGACACACATACCGCCTCATTCGTGGCGGCAGGAGGCAATGCCACAGCGCTGGGCACCTTCGTCCTTGCCCCCGTGACCGAAGCGGCCAACGCGGCCGACGGCACCGTCAGCTGGACTTACACCATAGATAATGCGGCTGCCCAGTCCCTGGCCCAGGGGCAGACGGCTAGCGAAACCTATGTGGTCACCATCAGTGATGGGCATGGCTCGTTGACCACGCAGAACGTGTTTATCACCATCACCGGCACCAACGACCAGGTGCAGATCACCAGCGGCGTGCAGGCTGGCGATGCCAAGGAAGACAGCGGCGACTACGCGGCCAGCGGTAGCATCACCTTCACCGACGTCGACCTGATCGACACCCACAGCGTCACCGTCACGCCGGGCGCTTCCGGCTACCTGGGCAGCTTCACCACAGACCCACTGAACGACAGCACCGGCACGGACAGCGGTTCGCTGGGCTGGCATTTCGCAGTAGACAACGCCGCCCTGCAGTTCCTCGGCGAAGGAGAGACTCGCACCCAGACCTATAACGTGGCGATCGGCGACGGCGTGGTGCAGACCGTGACCATTACGATCACCGGCACCAACGACCGGCCGACGCTGACAATTGCCGATAGCGCCGGGGCGATGAACGAAGGCAACGGTGCGGCCACACTGAGCGACAGCGGCGTATTGAGCTTTGTCGATCCGGACAGCATCGACACGGTGACTGTGTCGCACACCTCCAACGGCGACATCGCCTGGAGCGGCGGTATGCTCAATGCGGGCGTGGCCTCGGCACTGGTGGCCGGCTTCTCGGTCGATCAGGACAGCTGGAATTACAGCAGCAACCAGAACCTCGACTTCCTCGGCGCGGGCGAAACCATCACCTTCTCGTACACGGTGGTCGCCACCGACGACAGCGGTGCGGCTGACGCCGCCTCGGCACCGCAGACGGTCACCATCACCATTACCGGCAGCAACGACGCGCCGGTGCTCAGCTTCGCAACCGGCAACGATATCGGTACCGTGAAGGAAGACACCGAGCTCAGCGTCAGTGGTCAGTTCAGCTCGGCCGACATTGACCACGATGCCACCGCCAGCTGGACCATCAATGGTTCGCCAACTGGAACCTATGGCTCGATCGCCGTCGACAGTACCGGCCAATGGACGTACACCCTGGCCAACGGCACCGATGGCGTTGCCAGTGCGGTGCAATCGCTGAAGGCCGGCGAGAGTCACAACGAAGTGTTCAGCGTACAGGTCAGCGATGGCCTCGGCGGCGTGGATACCCAGCAGGTGACCGTCACCGTCACCGGCAGCAACGACGCGCCGGTGCTCAGCTTCGCAACCGGCAACGATATCGGCACCGTGAAGGAAGACACCAAGCTCAGCGTCAGTGGTCAGTTCAGCTCGGCCGACATTGACCACGATGCCACCGCCAGCTGGACCATCAATGGTTCGCCAACTGGAACCTATGGCTCGATCGCCGTCGACAGTACCGGCCAATGGACGTACACCCTGGCCAACGGCACCGATGGCGTTGCCAGTGCGGTGCAATCGCTGAAGGCCGGCGAGAGTCACAACGAAGTGTTCAGCGTACAGGTCAGCGATGGCCTCGGCGGGGTGGATACCCAGCAGGTGACCGTCACCGTCACCGGCAGCAACGACGCGCCGGTGCTCAGCTTCGCAACCGGCAACGATGTCGGCACCGTGAAGGAAGACACCAAGCTCAGCGTCAGTGGTCAGTTCAGCTCGGCCGACATTGACCACGATGCCACCGCCAGCTGGACCATCAATGGTTCGCCAACTGGAACCTATGGCTCGATCGCCGTCGACAGCACCGGCCAGTGGACGTACACCCTGGCCAACGGCACCGATGGCGTTGCCAGTGCGGTGCAGTCGCTGAAGGCCGGCGAGAGCTACAACGAAGTGTTCAGCGTACAGGTCAGCGATGGCCTCGGCGGCGTGGATACCCAGCAGGTGACTGTGACCGTCACCGGCAGTAATGACGCCGCCGTGCTGTCCTCGGCCAGCGTCACGCTGAGCGAAACCAATGCTCCGCTAACCAGCGGCGGCAGCCTGACCGTTAGCGATATCGACAGCCCGGAAAGCTTCCAGGCGCAGTCCAACACTGCCGGCAGCTACGGCAAGTTCTCCATCGGCACCGACGGTGCCTGGGCCTACGTCGCCGACTCCGCGCACAACGAGTTCGCCGCTGGCACCACCTACACCGATACCTTCGCAGTGAGCAGTGCCGATGGCACCCTCACTTCAGTCACCGTGCATATTCTCGGCACCAACGATGCCGCCGTGCTATCTGCCGACATCGCCAACCTGACCGAAACCAATACCGCCGCCGACATCTCCACCGCCGGCACCCTGACCATCAGCGACGTCGACAGCACCGCGACCTTCGTCGCCCAAACCAACACCGCCGGCAGCTACGGCAAGTTCTCCATCGGTACCGACGGTGCCTGGACCTACATCGCCGACTCCGCGCACAACGAGTTCGCCGCTGGCATCACCTACACCGACACCTTCGCGGTGAGCAGTGCCGATGGCACCCTCACTTCGGTCACCGTGCATATTCTCGGCACCAACGATGCCGCCGTGCTATCTGCCGACATCGCCAACCTGACCGAAACCAATACCGCCGCCGACATCTCCACCGCCGGCACCCTGACCATCAGCGACGTCGACAGCACCGCGACCTTCGTCGCCCAAACCAACACCGCCGGCAGCTACGGCAAGTTCTCCATCGGTACCGACGGTGCCTGGACCTACATCGCCGACTCCGCGCACAACGAGTTCGCCGCTGGCATCACCTACACCGACACCTTCGCGGTGAGCAGTGCCGATGGCACCCTCACTTCGGTCACCGTCCAGATCGCCGGCAGCAACGACTCGCCGACTATCACCTCCAACGGTGGCGGTGCGACGGCTTCGATCAACGTGGCGGAGAACATCACAGCGGTCACGACAGTGGCTGCGACCGATGCTGATCTGCCGGCGCAAACGCTGAGCTACAGCATCGTCGGCGGAGCGGATGCCGCGAAGTTCTCGATCGTTTCAGGCACAGGCGTGCTGAGCTTTATCTCTGCCCCCAACTTTGAAGCGCCGACTGATTCGGGAACGAACAACGTTTATGACGTGATTGTGCGGGCCTCGGACGGCACGCTGTTTGACGACCAGGCGATCGCGGTAACCGTGACGGGAGTCAACGACAACAGCCCGATTATCACCTCCAATGGCGGTGGTGCGGCGGCCTCGGTCAGCGTGGCGGAGAACACCACAGTGGTCACAACAGTGGTAGCGACCGATGCTGATCTTCCGGCGCAAACGCTGAGCTACAGCATCGTCGGCGGCGCGGATGCCGCGAAGTTCTCGATCACTTCAGGCACAGGCGCGCTGAGTTTTGTCTCTGCACCCAACTTCGAGGCGCCGACCGATTCGGGAACGAACAACGTCTATAACGTGATTGTGCGGGCGTCGGACGGCACGCTGTTTGACGACCAGGCGATTGCGGTGACTGTCACTAACGTCAACGACAACCCGGTAGTCGGGCCGACTGACAGCAATGCTGCGGCCAACTCCGTGGCAGAAAATGCCGCAGTCGGCACTGCCGTGGGCATTACGGCCCTAGCCACTGATGCGGATGCGGGTGGCCAAACCATCACTTACTCGCTGGCTGATAATGCAGGCGGCCGGTTTGCCATCAACAGCAACACCGGTGTGGTCTCCACCGCCGGGGCGCTCAGCTACGAGACAGCAACCAACCACACTATAACCGTACAGGCCACCAGCGCCGATGGTTCGACGGCCACCCAGACCTTCAATATCGCCATCAGCAACGTCGACGAAGTCGCGCCAACCACAACACTGACGATTGGCAGTGGCCGGAATTCAGCATCTGGAGTCGCCACCGACACCGACGGCTCGGGCGTATGGAAAGTCGAAGTCTTCGTGGGTAGCACCTTGGTCAGCACCGTAACCACCTTCAATGCAGCAGGTGCCTGGACCTTCAATTTCAACGGCGGGAACAAGCCCAGCAACGGCGCAACCGTCACCGCGAAGGTCTACGACAACGCCGGCAATTTCTCGATCACTTCGACCGTCGCTCCTGCCGGCATTGCCGGCGAGCCGATCAACCTCGCCCTAACCGGGCCGGAGGATCATCTTGGCGGGGTGGCGGTGAACATCAGAGGCCTGCCTGCAGGTTGGACGATCAGCGGCGGCACCGACAATGGAGACGGCAGCTGGACGGTGTTGACCACTGATCCCGGCAGCCTGACCGTTACCACCTCGGCCGACTTCGTCGGAGCCCTGGTGCTGGATGTCCGCATGAGCTGGAGCAATGCCGACGGCAGCATGGGGAATGCCACGGTGTACGACAACATCGAAGCCTACGCCCCCGGCTCGCCAATCTTCGCATTGTCAGCAGACGACAACCTCACCGGTTCCAGCGGCGCCGACCTGTTCGTGTTCGCCCAGCCAATCGGCAACAACGTCATCCACAGCTTCAATGCCGCAGCGGACAAGATCGACTTGATCGGCTTCACGGGCGTCACCGGCTTCGCTGACTTGAGTATCACTAACGACGCCAATGGCAATGCATTGGTCAGCATCGGTTCAGGCCAGACCGTCACCCTGAAAGGTATCGATGCCGCGGACTTGAGCGAAGCGAACTTCCAGTTCGATGTCGACCCGCTCACCAACAACGCCGGTACCCTCACCATTGCCGACGGCGCGATCATGCCGTTCGGTGGCAGCATCCATAACAGCGGCACCATCGAACTCGGCTCCACCGGCAGCGAGACCAGCCTTGAGATTCTGTTCCGTGGCGCGACCTTGACCGGTGGCGGTCAGGTGCTGCTATCCGACAGCGCGCAAAACGTGATTTTCGGCGGCACTGCCGACACCGTGCTGACCAATGTCGACAACCGCATTTCCGGCGCCGGTCAGCTGGGCGCCGGGCAGATGGTACTGGTCAATGCGGGGCTGATCCTGGCCAGCGGGCTGAATAGCCTGGTACTCGACACCGGCACCCACACCATCGTCAACAGCGGCGTGCTGGAGTCCACGGGCGCTGGCGGCATGACGGTAGCCAGTGCGGTCGAAAACTCCGGCCACCTGTGGGCCAATGGTGGCGACCTGCGCCTGCTGGCTGATGTGACCGGCAATGGCAGCGCCACCATCGATGGCGACGCGACCCTGACCTTCGCCGGCGCCGCACACGGGTCCGTCGCGTTCCACGGCGAAGGTGCGGGCACGCTGGTGATCGCACAGGCTGAATCGGCGGGCTCGCTGGTCGGCATCCTCGGCCTTGAGAGCGATGACATGCTGACCTTCGGCGATCTCGCTTTCGGTGCCAACACCCAACTCAGCTACAGCGCCAACGCCTCTGGCGCCGGCGGCCTGCTGACCGTGGAAGACGGCATGCATCGGGCTGAGATGAACCTGCTGGGGCACTATTCGGTGGAAGCCTTCCAGATCACCGACGGTGGCGAGGCCGGCACCCAAGTCAGTTACCAGGGCGAATCCAGCGGCACACTGGTGGGCAGCATGCTCGCGGACACGCTCAGTGGCGGCGACGGCAACGACATCATCGTGGGTCGTGGCGGCGAGGACACTCTGAGCGGTGGCGCAGGCGCCGATGTGTTCGCCTACCTCAACGTGGATGAAGGCGGGGACACCATCCTCGACTACAACTTCGCCGAAGGCGACGCGCTCGACCTCTCTGCCCTGCTCAGCGCCAACTTCGTTAGCGGTATCAGCCAGGCGTCCGACTTCGTTCAACTGGCGCAGTCCGGCAGTGACATCACCGTGAAGGTAGACATCGATGGCGCAGCCAATGGTACGAACTTCGCTGATGTGGCGGTTCTTGCCAACACTGGCACGAGCGGTACCGATCTGGTGCGCACCTGGTTTGGGGAGGGAGACCATACGCTGACGGCTTGATGTTGGGCTGGAGTTGAATCCACCGCTGCAGACAGCCACAAAAAAACCCCACCAGATCACTCTGCGTGGGGTTTTCAAATATATGGTGTCCCAGGGCAGGTTCGAACTGCCAACCTTCCCCTTAGGAGGGTCAACTTATAGCGAGCCCCGGCTGGACAAGCCCAGCAATCACGCGGCCTCTAGTCCGGTTGCGTCCGTGAAAACGGCACCGTATAGTCCTTTTTGCTGCCACGCTGCTGTCACGGAGCTGTACTGCTTGAAAACGAAGATCACCCAAAAGCTTATCAACAGCCTGACTACCGAACAGAAAGCATACCGGGTGCATGACACTGTGCAGCCGGGTCTGTTCATCCGCGTGCTGCCGAGCGGGCATAAGTCCTACATGATCACCTGGGGCCGCAACAAGAATGCCACCCTCGGCCGCGTCGGGGTGATGACGCTTGACCAGGCGCGCACCGAGACTGCCCGGTACCTGGCCGACGCACACGAACACGGCGAGCCGCTGGCGATCACCCAAGGCCGCAAGGGTGCCACCCTACCCTCCTTGCGCGAGTTCATCGACAACACCTATATGCCGTGGTTCGAAACCCATCACAAAGGCCACGAGAAAACCCTGCACACGCTCGACAACAATTTCGAGCCGATAATGCCTCAACGGATCGACTCAATCACAGGCCGCGATCTTGAGCAGATCCGCACCGGATGGATGCAGGCCGGCAACAAGCCTTCGACAGTAAATAGAAAGATGGGCTCGATCAGCGGCGTATTCAGCCGGGCCGTTGAATGGGAGTACATCGCCGCACATCCGCTAGCAAAGCTGAAGCAGCTCAAGGTCGACTCAGTGGGAAAGGTCCGATACTTGGATGCAGATGAGACCAAGCGCCTGCACGAAGCCCTAGACGCACGCCAAGACGAGGCCCGGACCGAGCGCGAGACGGCAAACAAGTGGCGGGCAGATCGCGGCAAAGAGCAGATGCAAAGTTTGCTGCTGCCCTTCACTGACCACTTGAAGCCCCTGGTGCTGGTGTCACTGAATACCGGTATGAGGCGGGGCGAATTGTTCGACCTGCAATGGACAGCGGTGAACTTCCAAACGAAAACGATCACCGCCGCCGGTGCCACCACCAAAACGAGCGACACGCGGCATATTCCAATGAACAAGGAAACGCTTGCCGTGCTGACGGATTGGAAGAAACAGGCAGGGAATTCTCGGTACGTTTTCCCGAGTCAGGCGGGTGGACGCTTGGAGGATGTTAAAAGCGCCTGGCTCAAGTTGCTTGAGCGAGCCAAGATCGAGGGTTTTCGCTGGCACGATATGCGCCACGACTTCGCTTCACGTCTGGTAATGGCCGGCGTGCCACTCAACACGGTACGTGAACTGCTAGGACACGCCGATATCAAAATGACACTTCGATATGCGCACCTGGCCCCAGGTACAAAAGCGGCGGCAGTTGAACTGATTTAGAATTGCGGCTCAAAGGGAACAACGGTCCTGCTATCTTTATGCGCTTCTACGTGCCCAAGCAGATCACTCCACCAGCGACCTAACTCTAAGCGGTCCAGACGCCCCCCTCCCTCAAGCTCCCAAGAAGTTTCCATTATTCCGTCTGTCCACAAGAAAACTTTAGACGCTTTGATGGTTTCCCAAATTCGCTGCTCTTCGTAAGTGAGCAAGGTAGGGACGTGATAGCACATATTGATGAAGCGCTCACTTTCATCAGTCGACCAAACCTCACCGATAACGTCTGAAAGCGAAAAATTAAAAGTTTCGCCATTGTGAAAAAAGGGGGTGAGTAGATCGGAGGCGATCTCTTCAATCGCTGCTTCGACGACACCAGTAATGGACTGTCGACGCACCCTAGAGATCATTTCGATCATCATCTTCACCTTAGGATCAAGGCGGAGTGTCAGAGTCTCAGTCTTCCGTGCACCTTGGTTTGACTTGTTCTTCGCCATCTATCTAGTACCTGTCAATTTATGCCTAATAAATCGTACCTTTTGCATCCAGCGAAGTCCACACGCTCACACAAAGTACATGATTGCAGTTGACGTGCAGCAAACACATCAATAGGATTTGCTCCAGATCCTGGACATACCGACTAGGACTTAGGAGGCAGATATGGAACAAGCGCAGCAACAGATTGCACCGCTGTCAGTGAGCGTCGAAGAATCTGCCCGCATTTTGGGTATTTCGCGTTCAGCTACTTACGAGTTGATCGCTCAAGGCGAAATCAAGACTTTCAAGATCGGCCGTCGGCGCCTGGCATTGGCATCCGAACTGAAGGCGTTCATTGAGCGAGCAGCGAATGCCGGCGCAAGGTGAAGCTCAGAATGAACAAGGGGCAGGAATTGAGTAGGACTGCGCGGAAGGTTGCTAAGGCGGTGCTCGAACACCGCCTTAGCAAAAACACACTGGATAGCACCAACGTGAAGGGCAAACTATGACACGCCATTCTTCAACTCAGCAAGACCGCAAAATGATGGAGGCCCTGCGCATCGGCCCGGTATCGACCATCGAGGCAGCAAAGAACCTGGATATCGTCCAGCCACCAAACACCATCCGCCGCCTCAGGAAAAAGGGGCATGAAATCCGCACTTACTGGACGCATCAGTCAACTGAACCAGGCCGGCCACCCCACCGCGTAGCCAAATACATCCTCATGCGCGAAGCGTCGTAATCCAGAGATCGCAGAGGTCGCCGCAGTTTTGTGGAGGCCTCTGCGCCTGCCTGTGAGCCGCCGAATGGCCAGGAAGAAAAAATACAAGGTCGACTTTGGCGGCGGTCGAGTACTGGCCCTGCCCTATCGACTGCTGATCAGTGACGCCTTCGACAATCTGTCGACTAAAGCGGTAACCGTGCTGATCAAGCTGGCCAGGAACTACAACGGCCGCAACAACGGCGACCTGTCTTGCACAGCATCAATGATCGCCAAGGGCAAACCCATGGATGCCAAGACATTAGCGTCCGCCCTTGCTGAGCTGATGGAAGTAGGCTTGATCGTTCGTACCAGGGAGAGCCGTAAGGGAGGTAGGGAGCAGGGAATGGCTCGCTGTGCGTTGTATGCGATTACCTGGGCGGCAATAGACGATTGCCCAGGAAAAGACCTCGACGTTTCCCCTGGGCCGCCGCGCTTCAAGTTCATTTAATTTCGAGTTTTTCGGTGGGAATTTTTCCGCCTAGTACTGGGAATTTTTCCCAGTCAACACGCCTTCATTGTCCGGTTGTGTCCGGTTGTTTTCTGAAATGGTGCAGTACTGGGATTTTTTCCCAGTACCTTTCAATGAAACCGGGGCCTCCAGAGGGGTATGAAAACGGAAAAAATCCCACCCTTTATAAATTACCACCACCAGGGTTTATAAGATGGGACCAAAGACGTACCAGCAGGCGCGATGCGCCCATGGTTATTCAGGGAAATGTAAACGCGTTGGAGGCTTCACCTTTCTTGTTGTCGACTTCCTCCCTTGGACGCTGATCGGTATGTGTCGTCCATGCGCGGAGGAAGTGAGGAAGGATCTGATCTACCAGGTTGAAAAGGGCCAAGGCCGATAGTCGCCGATCCGCCACCCTAGAAGTCGAGCAGTGTTTCAAACCGAAAAAAAGGCACCACCCTGTTGTGGGGTAGTGCCTTGGTTACTTCCAAACTTTTTACATTGCATGACGTGAGCCTCTAAGCGTCGTCGTGTGATCGTCATCCCGGTGTTCGCGTACCGGATTGGCACCTCTTCTGTGATGGACCATTTCTGGACCATCGATCAATCGGCAAAATGTTCAGCCGACTAAATACCCTGAATCCGGGAGTATTTACTGCTTACCCTTCTCAGTGATCCAGCCTGCCGCCCAGCTCAAGGAATCTTTCGTGCCCATCGGCTTGAGTGGCTTGCCATCCCGCGCTGCCTGCTTGCCCTCATCCTCCGTCTCCGAGTGAATCCACAGCGCCGTGAGCTTGTAGCCGGCCGCTCGCTCGCGCTCTTTGTAGTCCCGTTGCCTGGCTGCTGCTGAGCGCGGAGGCTTAACTTCATCCGTCATCTGAACTCCTCGTTGCTAGTCACGCAATGAGGTATGCAAAATAACTTCAGGTGTTGTTGCTGGGAACGACACCCTTCTCGGTTTTAGATCCGGCAGTGGTCGAGGGAAACCGCTTGATTGCGAATGCTAACGTCGCGGGCCCAGGCTAGTATCTGCCCTGGGGATCGGCCCTTACTTGGAAAAGGAATTCGAAATGACGAAGTTGTTCGAAAAGCGGTTCTCTGAACTCGAGGAGCAATTGGAGGCAATCGAGGCGTCCAAGAGAAGTGCGCCCAGCCCAATGACAGGGGCAGCCTCGATATACGTCGACCAAAATGCGCTGCTCAACTGGAAAGTCAAAGCAAAAACGCTTCTTATCAATACGTGCGGGGAATCGTCGCAGCAACTGGTCAGTTTCATCGCCGCTGAGAAAGCACCCGGCCTCGCAACCAACTACGAAATTCTGAAACAACTCAGGGCGGTATTTCTTGCCATAAAGGAGGATTTCGAGGGTGGTTACCTCAACACTGTCCGCAACCTGGTTCAGGCAGAAGTTTTCGGGAGCGAACTCGAACAAGCCAGCGAGCTGCTTTCCGCAGGATATGCATCGGCAGCCGCGGTGATTGCCGGGGTGGTACTGGAAACCACTATTCGCAACCTCTGCACCGATCGAGGTATCGACCATGGGAAGCTCGACAAGATGAACGCCGACCTGGCGAAAGCGGGCGCTTACAACTCAATTCAGCAAAAACGCATCACAGCGATGGCAGGCATCCGCAATGCCGCAGCCCATGGCGATGTAGAAAAATTCAACCTTGGAGACGTAAAAGGCATGATCGATGACGTTGAGCGCTTCCTCGCTACAACTCTTCAGTAACCAATATTGCACAGAGATGTGCTCAAGTTTGAGCACATCGGGTGCCTGGACAAGATGCGAGCAGAATTCCGCGCATCTGGCTGATGCCCTCAAGTCTGAGTGCAACTCTCTCCCCCAGGTAAACTCCCTGCAATACTCTCGCTCCCACAGTGAAATATCGCGATATGTGACAACTTGGTCTCAGTGAGACTGATTTGGTCTCACAGAACTGCAAAGACCTTATGTACTTAAGCTGGGCGCGTCGTTGCACCCGCAAGTCGACCCGCCGCCCAATAACGTTAGTCCACCGTTATCTAACGTTGGTCAGCGCCAGGTAACAGGTCGAGATGAGCACGTACTGCTACCCTTCGAATTCACATGGAGGGATGCAATGAACAACACGATGATCGCCGGCCTGCTCAACGCACTGAATCAAAACCAACTCGCCCTGGGCGCCGCTGTAGAAGAGCTCTCCAATTGGGTCGGGCAGCGCGGATCGGCAGACGTTGCCGATAACGTGCGCTGCGCACTGGTCACTCTGGATGAGAACCTGGAGTACATCAGGGAAGACATTGCAGTGCTGTCAGTAAAGGACCAACCGCGGACCAGACAGCAGGCTGGAGCAGGCTCATCAACAGCTACTTCCTTGCCGCGCGCCTTCTCAATTGTGTTGCTATATTCGAATCACCAAGAGCGCAGCCAGGGAGACATAGATGGGCTTATTTGAAGACGCATGGAAAAATATTGCAGATCTGAGTACTACCCAGGGCAAGGACTGCTACATCTATGTCGGGAACGTCAGCCGCAGCGGATACGATCGAATAACTGACGAATTCATCAAAAAGAAAACTAAAAGTGCCTACCTCTTCTTAGCCACTTATGGGGGCGATCCGTCGGCGGGTTACCGAATAGCTCGAGGTTTTCGACATCATTACGAGCACTTGACGATCGTCATTCCCACCTATTGCAAGAGCGCGGGAACGCTGATGGCAATTGGTGCTGACGAACTGGTAATCGCAGACAAAGGAGAGCTGGGCCCGTTGGATATGCAGCTGAAGAAACCAGACGAATTATTTGATATGTCCTCTGGACTTGATATTACCCAGGCAATGGCTTTTCTACGCAGCCAATCGACAGACATTCTTAAAAGCGTTCTCATAGACTTGAATGTACAGCTCTCGGTCACGACGAAAACAGCAGCAGAAATTGCTACAAAGCTCACGACTGGGCTAATTGCACCAATCTACGCCCAAATCGATCCATATAAAATAGGTGAGTCTCAACGCGCAGTATCAATAGCGTTTTCCTATGGAAAACGTCTCAATGATAAAGTAAAAAATCTTAAAACTGACGACTCGCTTCGCTCCCTTATGCTTGACTACCCATCACATGGTTTCGTAATTGATCGTAAGGAAGCTTCGACTCTTTTCAACAAGGTACGCGCTCCGTCGGATGCGGAACTGAAAGCCGTCGAATCGCTCTACGGTTTATGCCATGATCCCGATACAAATCTCACATTTGTGGCGTTGATCCCACCATCCGCTGAGGGTACTAGTAATGACACCGTCCAAAGCAGCCCAGGAGCAGGCGTTGAGCAGGCTGTTGACGCCTCAGAAGGAGTCGCAGGGCCTGCCAGCGAGCAATCTGATTCAGATGATGAAGGAAATATCGCAAGAACAGGTGAAGGCAGTCCGCAAGTATCCAATTCCCAAAGCTACTGATTTTACTCGCCCTTGATCACAGAGAATGCCCGGCCAAGCGCCGGGCTTTTTTCACCCCCGCAATATCGCCCCCCCTCAAATACTCTGTCGAAACCATAGCTGCACGAATCCCGAGAAGCCCTTTCGGTGTGCCGCCATTTATACTATCCGTTCGCGACACATTTTCATTATTCGCGAAACGTGTCGCGACACCTGCCCTACCGAAATGGGAGATCAGGTCGTTGTCCAGGAATCTGACGTCAAACCAGCCACTTCTTGCCACCTTCTCTCTCCTTTTGCGACCTACTCGTAAAACCTTCCACCCTCCGACGCGCTCCAGTAATTATCTGAGGTCAGACTGAGGCTGATCAACTGAGCTGAAAACACAGCCCTGTATCACTTAGCCTATCCCCGACTTACTGCAACAAAAACTCCCTCCTCGATCCACTACAATCCAACTATTTCAGTCCCGTTTAATCCGGTTACGTGTATCACCTAGAGTGCACCCTAAAAGCACTGGATATACACTCAGATCAGGCCTAATGTGAGCCTTGAACGGCTTTTACAGCTCATAGAGGACAAATCATGTCGACCCCTACCAAGCTCCGCGGCCACCAGGCCAAACCAACCCGCGCCGAAGTCAAAGCCGCCTGGGGACGCCTGCGCAACGCAGCGGATCAAGGCAGCGTCCAGGCAAATGCTCTGCTGATCGCGCTCGTTGAAAATCATCCCCTGATCGTCCCTTTGGTCACTCAATAAAGCAAAAGGCGCACAAGCGCCCCATGAGAACGCAGGCGCTTTTTTGTGCCTGTCGTTTCGAGTTATGGCGGCTGTTTGTGAGTGGCGTTCGCGCCTGCCGGGTTTCTTTTACCCCGGTTGACCAACCTGTCCACCTCCATTCGTTTGGTCGCGAAGGTGGCGGCTTCCCAGTAAAAGGAGCTGTACCTCATGCAACATGACGCCAGCTCTATCATTAACAGTGTTGTCAGGTAACCCCAGGAGCTAACTATGAGCAGGAAAACGTTAATCAGTGCAGTTCTACTGGAGACGGATCGTGTCTGGGGGGAGGATGGCTTTGGGGGCGAGCCTGATGAGTATGCTTGGCTTGCTGTGACATTTGGCATTACGTATGACCAAGATGTGCAATGGCAGCTTATTCTGGATCACGCTTGCGATTGTCTGGAGGATGATGACTTTGAGGACGAAAAGTTGATGTTATTTCTAGAGGACGACGGTGCGGTGATGCGTTTTCTTAATACATTCCTTGAAATGTACCAACGCTCATCAGCGGTATTTCCTCGTCCAGCATCTTGAGGGCCTGCTCCAGCCCCACGGGTGTCCCCAAAACCGGGGAGCCCGCCAAGTCAGATTTCAAATCCAGCGTGGATAGAGGTTGGGAGGGGATGCGCTGGGGGCGGTGTGATGACGCCACACCAGCCTACGCAAATCAGATCTACGTCCAGTCGTTCAGATTTGGGTGCCCCTTCCATGGTCCGTTGGTGACATCTCCCATCGCTGGAAGCGCTACGCACGGGACTCTGCGAGAGAGGCGGCCCGTGGGGGCAACTGACGACTGAACATTAGTTGAAAAAGGAGTGTTCGTCGATGAGCGCCGTTTTGGATGCAATAACCACTATCACGCTGGAGGGCGCTGATGGGTTATGGCCAGGAACTATATGCGTGACGGGGTTTTCAGCCAAAACACCTGCTTTCGGGTGTAAACCATAGCGGGGGTTTCGTGCCTCGAAACCTCTTGGTTCGCGCAAGTAACTTGACGTTGGAAAACGACCCAGAAGCCTCACTGGGTAATCTGGGAAACATTAGGTTTTATTACCAAAGCACTGAGCACTCCGCTTGAGCATTAGCTTTGGTCAATCACAAAAGCCGAATCGCGTGGGCCTAAGAACAGCAGTTTCGATATCCCCCAGCTCAAGACGTTCACGCCTCTCACGGGCGCTAAACTCAACCGCGGCTGTCGAAAGCTGACCTAGCAAAGTGACCAGCTTTGCACCACCACAGATCCGGTCATCAAACTGGGAATGTCGCGCTCGAATGCGTGCAAGTGACTCACTGGCTTGCCTAGCAATTTCGAGTGCCTTGCGCAGCTCAGCCCTATCTTGACCGAAGCCGACAACCAATACGCCAATGCGGCTCGCCATAAGGTGTGTTAGCGACTCAAGCGACTCAGTCATGCACTTCTGCACAGCGCCAGCGATTGCAGCGCTAGGAACATCCTTAGGCGTCGGTCGGGGTGTTGGCACATCAGTCAGCCCAAACAGAAAATCTGTACTCACACCGTACAGCCTGGCATACCGCAGAATCTGGAGGGTACCAGGCAAGCGGCGGCCTTTTTCATGTTGGCAGACCTGCCCAAGATTCTGCTGGCCTAATGCTTTCCTAGCGTCATCAAGAATCATCCCTGCCGCTGCCCTGGCACGCTTAAGCCTCCTACCCAACTGAACTGCCAATGCATTCTCGGCTTGGGGATCAATCCGAATTGACATTAAGCTGAGTGCCCGGAGGCTATGCGGTGCGGCAACGCTTCGATACGGGCTAACTTTTGGGCTGTCTCGCGAATGGCTTGACGGCGACCTTCAGCGTTTTGCCGCAACTCCTGCGCTCGCAAAGCCAGCGCCCGAACATCTGGCTCAGGTCCGATCGCAACCAATACCTGCGATTCTGTCAAACCGGTTTTAATTAAAACGGCGAATTTGCGCTGGTACTCAGAACTAGCCACCTTGCACTGAAGTTCAAGGCGCGCCGCCTCGGCATCGAGCTCCCGGGAGTAAACCCTCTCAGCCATCGCAACCTCATCGTTAAGCAGACGATGAGCAGTCTCGCTTTCGACTTTCCGTGCCAGTTGAGCAACCTTGCGCCTAACTTCCAGATCGTCCAGAACTCGTTTTTGGAATGCACAAATATCTACCCCTGCATCGGCAAAAGCGAATCGGAGCTGGTCGATAGATTCATCATACCCACCCGCTTCAACTACTGTGGCGCGCGCCTTCAATACAGCGACCGACAACGCTAGGATTTCTGCCTGTGCTTGCTGAGCATCGCTCATGATTGACCCTCCGATCATTTGATTGAGACTAGAGTTTGACCTCTTGGCTCGAAGATCGAATGGCCGGTATTCCGGCTTGCTCAAGCTCAATGGTTACAGCCATACCCAAGCGGGCGAACTCAACCAGACGCGGGTGCTCATCGGCGCTATGTGCATTGGTAGCAAAGCCGTTGCGGTGGGCGTTGTGGTCCGGAGAAAAAAGACGGGCGCCATCACCGCTACCACTTCGAACTGCGCGACAAAGCGTAACGCCAGAAACGCAAAACCCCGGGCAAGGCCGGGGTTTGTGGGGGTTGCTAGAGGTACCTTCTGACGCCGATACCAGCCCCACTCAGCTGGCGTTAGGAATTCAGACCTGCTCTTCGCAACGCTTCAACTTACGCCTGATCAGAACACTTGTCGAATGACTGCTGATTTATCGATTACCGCCCTTGCAGCAAAGCTGCCAGAAGGCGTGTGTTATCGCCTGCGCCTATGCGTTAGCACCTGCTCTAAAGGTATTGTCTCTGAGCTACCGGCCTGAATATCAAGCAGGCGCCGCTCTGCGATACTCAAATCTTCAATATCGTCGAGATGTAGCGCAATGGCTTGGGTGACGTAAAAGGCCGTGGACCTGCCAGTAGCTTGAGCGAGCCTTTGAAGGCGTTCTTCAAGCTCGGGTGGCAAATGGAGAGTAAGCATGGGTGGGCCCCTGAGCTAATCATTACGCCAGCATAGCAAATGGGCTGATCCCTCACGGTCAGTTTACGACTATGTCGGCACTTCGCTGTTTTCTGCCTGCCTAGGTTACGTAACGCGACTTCAGCAAGCGCTTACAGCGCAAGGGCTTTGAGTGATGGAACACACCTGGCTCTCTAGCAATTATCTCACTGCCCTCTAGACGCAATGGAGCCTCTGAACGGCATGACCTCCAGTCTCTATATGTGGAGAAATTCCTTGTCCATATGCGGGGAGATGTCTTGTGCCGTCCGTGTACGAAGTGTGTAGAACCACTAAATAGATAAATTTCTTAAAAAACTCTCTATATCTAGATAAAAATCTTGTCTTTTGCCTGTTTTTTAGGGGAAACCTTTTCTGTTTGTTCGCTCGGGATGGCGTTGACCAGGAGGTATATGTGGAGAAATACCTTGGCCATATGTGGAGAGATGTCTTGTGCCGTCCACAGACCAAGTATGGATAGACGGAAGTGAAAGCCCGCTGTTCAATTCGAAACCATGTAGTGAAGTACTTTTTTGGCGATCCGGTTCTTGTTGGGTCACGTGCAAATCGAAGAGGTTGCGGCGCGCATCCGCGTCCTTTCGTTGACCAGCAAAATTCTCGCTCTTGTCCAAAGGCTAGAAGTCCAATTTCAACCCCATCCCTCGTACTTAGGCACGCCTCCAGCGTTGTCATCCGCAGGTAAGCAGTAGTAGAGCCATTCATCATGTGTTTGATCTTGAGGTCTTTTGCGTGAAGCAATGGCAAGAGCTGACTGCCGTATAACCCCTATCACGCTGGAGGACGCTGATGGGGCGTAAACCGTAGCGGGAGTTTCGAGCCTCGAAACCTCTTGGTTCACGCAAGCAACTTGACATTGGAGAACGACCCAATGCTTCGTTGGGTAATCTGGGAAACATTAGGTTTTATGTCCAAAGCACCGTGTGAAGCGGGTCGCTGGTGGTGGTCACTGCGCTCGGCGGGCCGCCCGACATCAGCTGCTTGTTGCGTAATTGCATCGCACATGACCACTAAATTGCATTACTACTGACCAGTCATTTGCATTCGTGGTGACCACCGTTTGCATCCGGTTGACCAATGCACGCACAAGAGACGAGCGACAGAGAGCGGCCATTCTGAGCCATTCGCGACAGGCAGCAATCGGCCGATTCTGTTGA
>NZ_JAAUOE010000029.1 GCF_017114915.1 Pseudomonas frederiksbergensis | reverse complement strand
CCGGTGGCGCTCTGGTTCCAGTAGTAGAAGTCGGAGATGTGGATGTCGTTGCGTTTGTAATAACGCCGACCGGCCCACAGCGAACCGCCATTGAGGCTGGGCATGTTCGACCATTGCGCATACAGCTGCGGCATGCGCACCGAGCCGTTGTCGCCGTTGAACGTCAGGCTGCGGTCGTACTGGTTATACAGCGAGGCCATGCCATCGACACTGAGCACCGAACCGTCGTCCAGCGTGAACAGATCCTGACGCAACTCCAGTTCCGCATACTGTTCGCATTCGTTGCCCAGCCGGTATTTCGACTGCGCGCCCGGCAATTGAAAGCACGACTGCGAACTGCTGTTGACCGAGGTGCCGACACCGCTGCGCAAATAGCCGGCGAACTCCAGCGCCTGGGCCGACAACGGTAACGCCAGGCAAACACTCGCTGCTGCAAGGCTGCGATTTATTGTTGTTTTCAAGAACCACCTCATTATTTTTATTGTGTGATGCAGCAAAACCGGCGCGCAAAACTCCCCCGCGCAGTGTTCTGCGTGTGTTTTGAAACAGCGCTTTTATTGGTTAAGGACTAGCTGTCGGTCAGGTGCAGAACGAACGACTCATAGGGCCGTAGGAACACCTGCCGATGTCGCGGCGGACAGTCCGGGTAGTTGCTGATCACCAGACGTTGTGCCATCGCTTCGCTGATCACGTCCGGCGGCAATTCGACTTCGCATGGCGTGCCATAGAAGTTGTTCAGTACCAGCAAACGCTCGCCATCGCCTTCACGCACGTACGCCCAGACTTGCGCGTGTTCAGGCAACAACTGCCGATACACGCCATCGGACATCAGCGCTTCACGGCGGCGCAGGGCAATCAGCTGACGGTAGTGATGCAACACCGAATCCGGGTCGTCGAGTTGGTGGGCGACGTTGATCTGCGCCGCGTTGGCCGGCACGCCGATCCAGGGTTCGGCAACGCTGAAGCCGGCGTTCGGCTCGGCGCTCCAGTGCATCGGCGTGCGACCGTTGTCCCGGGACTTCTGCATGATCGCCGCCATGTTGTCGGCGTCGCTTGCACCGGCCTCGCGCTTGAGCCTGAAGATGTTCAGGGTTTCCACATCGCGGTACTGATCGATGTGATCGAATCCCGGATTGGTCATGCCCAGTTCTTCACCCTGATACACAAACGGCGTGCCTTGCAGGAAGTGCAGCGCCGTGCCGAGCATCTTCGCCGACACCACCCGATGCTCGCCGTCATCACCAAACCGCGAGACCACCCGTGGCTGGTCATGGTTACACCAGAACAGCGCGTTCCAGCCACCGCCGGCCTGCATGCCGGTCTGCCAGTCAGAGAGGATGCGCTTGAGTTCGAGGAAGTCGAAATCGGCGCGAATCCATTTCTGCAGGTTCGGGTAATCAACTTTCAGGTGATGAAAATTGAAAGTCATGGAGAGCTCTTTCGACTCCGGCCGCGAGTAGCGAATGCAGTGTTCCAGGCGGGTGGACGACATCTCGCCGACGTTGATCAGGTCATGGCCTTCGAATACTTCACGGTGCATCTGCTGCAAGTACTCGTGGACGTTCGGGCCGTCGGTGTAGAAGCGCCGACCGTCGGTGTTGTCCTCGGGGAAATCCGCCGGTTTGGAAATCAGGTTGATCACATCCAGACGGAAACCGCCCACGCCCTTGTCGCGCCAGAACCGCATCATCTTGAAGACTTCGGCGCGCACCTTGGGGTTGTCCCAGTTCAGGTCGGCTTGCGTGTGGTCGAACAGGTGCAGGTAATACTGGCCGGTCTGAGCCTCGTACTCCCAGGCCGAACCGCCGAACTTGGATTCCCAGTTGTTCGGCTGGTCGCGCCAGATGTAGAAGTCGCGATAAGGGCTGTCGAGGCTGCTGCGGGCCTGCTGGAACCAGGTGTGTTCGATCGAGGTGTGGTTGACCACGATGTCGAGCATCAATTTGATCCCGCGCTTGGCGGCTTCGGCGATCAGCAATTCGCAGTCGGCCATGGTCCCGTAGCTCGGGTCGATGGCGTAGTAATCGCTGATGTCGTATCCGTTGTCGCGCTGGGGCGAACGCAGGAACGGCGTGATCCACAGGCAATCGACACCCAGCCAGTGCAGGTAATCGAGCTTGGCCACGACGCCGAGCAAATCCCCCGTGGGGTTGCCGGCGTGGCTGTGAAAACTCTTCGGGTAGATCTGGTAGATCACCGAACGTTGCCAGTCTTGCATGGCGGGATTCCTTCAGTAGGTTTTGTACTGGCCATTTTTTGTGGCGAGGGGGCTTGCCCCCGTTGGGTCGCGCAGCGGCCCTGAAAATCTGCAACGCCATTGCATCAGGGCACACCGCATTTGCAGGTTCTACGACTGCTGCGCAGCCGAACGGGGGCAAGCCCCCTCGCCACAGCAATCTGTCAGGCGACCCGATACCCGGGCCGGACAATTTTCAGGCTCAACCCGCAGGTCAGAACAAACGGCACGACCATGGCAATCATCATCCCGACCACGAACATCGGAATGAACTGCGGAATGATCGAGATGAAACCGGGCAAGCCGCCAACGCCGATCGCCGAGGCCTGGACCTTGTTCAGCGACAGGAAGATGCAGCCCAGGGCAGAGCCGATCAGGGCCGCATAGAACGGAAACTTGTAGCGCAGGTTGACCCCGAACATGGCCGGTTCGGTGATGCCGAAGTAAGCAGAAATCGCCGAAGTCGAGGCCATGCTTTTGTCCCGCACATTGCGGGTCATGTAGAACACCCCCAGTGCCGCGCTGCCTTGGGCGAGGTTGGACATGACGATCATCGGCCAGATGAAAGTGCCGCCCTGGGTGGAGATCAATTGCAGGTCGACCGCGAGAAACATGTGGTGCATGCCGGTGATCACCAGCGGTGCATAGAGCAGGCCGAAAATCGCCCCGCCAATCATCGGCGCCAGGTCAAACAGGGTGACCACGCCTTCAGTGATGAGAATCCCCAGATGGCGGGTCACCGGACCAATCACCGCCAGCGCCAGCACACCGGTGACAACGATGGTGGTGATCGGCACCACCAGCAATTGCACTGCGTTAGGCACCCGCGCCCGCAGCCATTTTTCGACGACGCTCATCACATAGGCCGCCAGCAGGATCGGCAGGATTTGCCCCTGATAACCGACCTTCTCGATCTGGAACACACCGAGGATGTCGAAGTACGGCAGGCTCTGCCCCTCCAGCCCCGCCACCGCTTTGCCATAGTTCCAGGCGTTGAGCAGATCCGGATGCACCAGCATCAGGCCGAGCACAATGCCGAGGATTTCGCTGCCGCCAAACCGTTTGGCCGCCGACCAGCCCACCAGCGCCGGGAGGAACACGAAAGAGGTGTTGGCCATCAGGTTGATCAGGCTCCAGAGCCCGTCAAGCTTCGGATAAGCGTCCAGCAGAGTCTTGCCCTCGATGAACATGCCCTTGGCGCCAATCAGGTTGTTGATGCCCATCAGCAGGCCGGCAATGATCAGCGCCGGGAGGATCGGCATGAACACGTCGGAAAACACCCGCACCAGGCGCTGCACGGCGTTGATCTTGTCGGCGCTTTTCTGTTTGACGTCGGCGATGGTCGAGACGGCGAGACCGGTTTGTCGACGCAGCTCGGCGTAGACCTTCTCCACTTCGCCGGGGCCGATCACCACCTGGAACAGGCCGCCGGTGTAGAACGAACCTTTGACCAGATCGATCTGGTTCAGCGTGGCGCTGTTGACCAGGCTCGGGTCCTTGAGGGCCAGGCGCAGCCGTGTGACACAGTGCGCGGCCTGCTCGAGGTTGTCGCTGCCACCGAGGCTATGCAGCAGCTCGGTGACGATGTTCGGGTAGTCATGGCTCATGCTTGTTCTTCCGCTGTCGTTTTTTGTTATTGGCAGCACGCCGAAGCGAAAAGTACTCGTCTGTACGAGTTATTGCAACAACTCGTACAGACGAGTTTGATTTTGTTTATTCTGAACCCGACAAACGGTGATATTTCCTACCCCCAAAACACCCGAAACCTAAAGCCGCATGGACAAACCCTTACCCTGCCCTTAAGGTTCAAAACCTTGAACACAGCGCGGCACAGAGCCATCCCCATGAGTAAATACAACCAGATCTACAACGATCTGCTTGCCAGTATCACGACCGAACGTCTGGAACGCGGCGCCCGATTGCCTTCCGAAACCGAACTGATGGACAGCTATCAAGCCAGTCGCGGCACCGTGCGCAAGGCCATCGAGCAATTGCAGGAGCGCGGTTTCGCCCAGAAAGTTCACGGCAAAGGTACCTTCGTGCTGTCGACCAACCCGATCGAGTTTCAGCTCGGCGGCATCGTCAGCTTCCAGGAAACCTGGCCGCGACTGGGCAACGACGTCAGCACCGAGGTGGTCGAATTCACCCAGATCCCCCTCAAAGGCCCGCTGCTCGAGCACATCAAGGCTGCAGAAGGCAGCCTGATCACCCGGATAAAGCGCGTGCGACGGATCGACGGCAAGCGGGTGATCCTCGACATCAACCATTTCGTCAGCGACGTGATTCCCGGCCTGTCCCGCAACATCGCCGAACACTCGATCTACGCCTACATCGAGCAGACCCTGCAACTGCAAATCGCCTACGCCCAGCGCACCATCGAAGCGGTGCCTCTCAGCAAGGACGACCAGCAACACCTGGACCTCGACGGCCAGAGCCATGTGATCGTGGTCAGCAACCAGACCTTCCTGCAGGACGGTCGTCAATTCGAATACACCGAGTCGCGACATACCCTGGACAAGTTCTACTTTTCGGATGTGGCCCGGCGCTGACACTACACGGCCTTGAACGCCGGTGTGCGGTACATATGTAGTGCACTCCCCTTGAGCAAATGGGCCATCCTCGACGCCCATTTCTCAAGGATAGAGAGCGCATGAATCCAACTGAAATCCGCCCGCTACCCAACGCGGCGGACAAGGCAGCCCTCAAGGTCATCGCCGCCCATGTCGTCAAGGCTTGCCCCAGCTTGCAGGACACGGCACACGAGGTCGCCGCAGAGCTGCTCGTCAAATATGGCCTCGTCGGTTTCGACCCCGACCAGGTTTATTTCCACCGGTTCAAAACCGCTCAACATCTGGAGTCATCGTTCACCGGATGGCAGCATTACGATGAGAAACCCTATGAATCCACGACTCTGACCCAATTGGTCATTCACCGCTTCCGTGCCACCGATCAGGACAACGCCGACTTGCTGGGCTTGTACGACGGCTTCTATACCGCAGGACCGCAGGCAAGAAACTTCGATGCAACCAACGAAGTCCGCCTGCCCGCCGACAAGGTGATGAAGGACTTCTGGGACATCAACTTCAGCGACCTGTACCGCAGCAAACTAAATGCGTTCTGGAACGACTTCGCCGACGACTTCCGTACCTTGGCCAAATGCAACTTCCTCGGCAAAGCCGTTGGGGCTCGCGATAGCGGGCAGTTGACTGACGATGATTTTCAGACCGTGGTCAACGCGGTCATCGGTCCATTGACCTGGCCGGTCAGCCTGAAAATGCTGCAAGCCGAAACGTCGGCTGGCCAAGGACTACGCGTCGGTATGCTGGACATCGACGGCCACTTGGCGACCAATATCCTGCGCATCATTGATCCCAAGGGCCGTCAGATTCTTTACGTACCCGGTGAAGCCGAGGCGTTCCAGGTGTTCGAGACACCGCTGGACATGCACTGGTGGGCGTTGAATCAAATGAACCAAGAGGTGCCTCGTCGGGCCTTCATGAATCATTTCCCCCTCGCCGAGCGCCAGGCAATCACCGAGAACATCACCGACCTGATGAATCGCCTGGTGAGCACTTGGGGTCAAGCCGACCATCACCTGATCAACCAGAAAGACCTAAGCGTAACGGGCGACGCCTTCAGCCGGTTGCGTGATTCGACACGTTCAGCAATGTCCGCCGAAGCCGATTTATCCCTGACCTCCAACGGCGATCTGCGGAAAAAATTGTGGATCGGTTACCTGAGTGCCGGTTTGAAAGTATTCGGGCCGATGGCGGCCGTTGGCTGGCCAGTAGCGCTGCCGGTGATCGGCGCCAGCCTCGCCAACATGGGGCTGAACATCGACCAGGCGGTCAACGGCAAGACCGCAACCGCGCGTAAGGAAGGTGTTATCGGGGCGATCTTCAGCACTATCGATACGCTGTTCAACCTTCCGTTCTTGAAAGGCGTCGGATCGACGACGGAGGTCGGCGCAGAGATCGAGGCCGCCGAAGCCACAGAATGGAATGAGTATTCAGAAACCCTGCGGACACCGGATGAAACGGTTCCACCGAACGAACAGCCCTCTATCCCTGAAGAGACCGAGAACATATTGCCCCCCACCGGAGCAATAACCCCCATGCCCTCTGAAGCTGTTCAGCTATCCGACATTGCGCAGGAGTATCAGAGCAACGAACTGCTTGAAGGAGCAACGCCGATCACCGAGCCAGGCAAGTTCCAGGGCATTTACCGGCTCGACTCCGATCCGCCTTACGCCATTTTAATGAACGATACCGCCTATTACGTGCGCTACTTTCCCGACTCACAAGGTGGTGGCTATTGGGCGATTGTCGATCCGGCCAGACCGAACCAGTTCGTCCACTCATTGCCGGTGCGTTTGAATGCCGAAGGCCAATGGGAGCGAATGCCAAAACTCGGATTACAGGCGGGTGGGCAATGCCTGGGTAAACAGTGCGCAGTCGAGCTGGAAATGGTCGTACGTGAGCCGGAACAGAACGTCGGCCAGCCAGTGGCAGAAGGTGGGGCCGATGTGTCGCATCCTCCAGCCGACGCACAGCCGCAACCCTCGTCGTCAAGGACGCCACGACTGGTAACAACGCCCTACGATGTAGAAGCGCACGCCAGGGCCGGTCTGAGAAGATGGGCATTGGGGATTCGCGAAACACACGTCCAACTTCAAGTGGGCCCCAATGGGAATCTGATCGCTCCGGATCGATATGCACTGAACTTCACCGAGAAAGCCAGAACGCTCCTGGCCTCCGCCAGACGCTTCTATCAATATCTCTCTTGGGAAAATCTGCCCCGACGCCCGCAAATCCCGACCGTGGAAAGCTCAACGACGTTCGGTTCGCTGATTGAACGTGTTTTCAATGCAGCTCCCGGACTGGTCATCGGTGAAACACTGGACCGGATCACCAGCATGCGTCTGATGATCGAGAACATGCCCTCCCTGGCTTCTCAGGGCGTTAAAACCATTTACATGCGCCGCTTGCTCATCGACTTTGTCCAGGTCGATCTGAATGACTATTTCAACACCGGTGCCATGTCCGAAGACCTGCAGGCGTATCTGACTCATCTCGGCACAGACCCTGCGGGCCAATTCAACGAACTGGGGCTTGTGAAAACCGCCAGAGAACACGGGATTCGCGTTCAGGCGACCGAATGCACGGCCAACTATCGAAAACCTGTGCTTCTCACAGCAGTGGATGAGCAGATGATGGCCAACCATCTGACGAGCGATATCATGTTCTCGGACCAAGCGCTCAATACCCCCGGTAAATGGGTGGCGTTGACCGGCGTAGAAAACACCAATACGTTCAGAGGGCTCGCGGGCCTCAGCGAACTGGAAGGAGGCATCGGCTTACGGATAGAAGAAGTCAATCCGGGAGACGGGCAAAGGCTTGATGTTGACCCCGGCATCGAAATAGAGCGTGGCCCCTTTTTTACTAATGATGTGTCACGCGGAACCGTCGACACCTTTCACGCCGACTTGCGCCTGCAAATGGAGGCGCCGCTGGTGAGCAGGACCGAGGCACAAACACGACGCCTGCTTTTTCGTCAGGGGATGTACCTGTTCGAGAAGACGGACGGTGTCTACACATTGATTCACCGGAGTCAGAGCGGATCGATTGTGCGCACTGCTGTGGAACAACTGGCTGGAGGAGATTACCGCATCATTCGCCCGACATGGACCGATGTCAGCGGCGTTCCTTTCGCCAGCCTTCAACAGCTGTCACGGGGTCTCAACAAAATGGGGTTGAACCTGCAAAGCCGTATTCCCTGACCCAAAAGAAGTCAGCACCCTGGCCTTGATCTCGATTTTCACACTCGCACAAACGAAAAAACCCTGGCCAAAGCCAGGGTTTTCTCTTAATCAGATGCTCGAAATAGCGGGATCACTCCCACTCAATCGTCGCTGGCGGCTTGCTCGACACGTCATACGTGACGCGAGAGATGCCTTCGATTTCATTGATGATGCGGCCGCTGACGGTTTCCAGCAGCTCGTAAGGCAGGTGTGCCCAACGCGCTGTCATGAAGTCGATGGTTTCCACGGCACGCAGGGCCACGACCCAGGCGTAACGACGGCCATCGCCGACAACGCCAACCGATTTCACCGGCTGGAACACCACGAACGCCTGGCTGACCTTGTGGTACCAGTCGGCCTTGCGCAGTTCTTCGATGAAGATGTGGTCGGCACGACGCAGCAGGTCGGCGTATTCCTTCTTCACTTCGCCGAGAATCCGCACGCCCAGGCCCGGGCCCGGGAACGGGTGACGGTAGACCATGTCGTACGGCAGGCCCAGTTCCAGGCCCAAACGACGGACTTCGTCCTTGAACAACTCGCGCAGCGGTTCAACCAGCTTGAGGTTCATTTCTTCCGGCAGGCCACCCACGTTGTGGTGCGACTTGATCACGTGCGCCTTGCCGCTTTTCGCGCCAGCCGATTCGATCACGTCCGGGTAGATGGTGCCCTGGGCCAGGTACTTGATGTTGTCCAGCTTGCAGGATTCGGCATCGAACACGTCGATGAAGGTACGGCCGATGATCTTGCGCTTCTTCTCTGGATCGGACTCGCCAGCCAAGTTGTTGAGGAACTGGTCCTCGGCGTTGGCGCGGATCACTTTGACGCCCATGTTCTCGGCGAACATGGCCATCACTTGCTCGCCTTCGTGCAGACGCAGCAGGCCGTTGTCGACAAAGACGCAGGTCAGCTGGTCGCCAATGGCTTTGTGCAGCAGTGCGGCAACCACCGAGGAGTCCACGCCGCCGGACAGGCCAAGCAGCACGTTGTCGGTGCCGACCTGGGCGCGGACCTGGGCGATAGCGTCTTCAGCGATTTTCGACGGGGTCCACAGCGCTTCGCACTCGCAGATGTCGAGGATGAAACGCGACAGGATGCGACCGCCTTGCTTGGTGTGGGTCACTTCCGGGTGGAACTGCACGCCGTAGTAGCGACGCTCATCGCTGAACATGCCGGCAATCGGGCAGCTCGGAGTGCTGGCCAGGATGTGGAAGTCTTCCGGCATTTTGGTGACCTTGTCACCGTGGCTCATCCATACGTCGAGGCCGAACAGGCCATCGGCGTCGATGTGGTCTTCGATGCCGTCGAGCAGGCGGCTCTTGCCGACCACGTCAACGCGGGCGTAACCGAACTCACGCAGGTCGGAACCTTCAACCTTGCCGCCCAGTTGCTCGGCCATGGTCTGCATGCCGTAGCAGATACCGAAGACTGGCACGCCCAGGTCAAACACCGCTTGCGGGCAGCGAGGGCTGTCGGCTTCGTGCACGGACTCGGGGCCGCCGGCGAGGATCACACCTTTTGGAGCGAATTCGCGAATGGCTTCCTCGTCCATGTCGAACGGATGCAGTTCGCAGTACACGCCGATTTCACGCACGCGACGGGCGATCAGTTGGGTGTACTGGGAACCGAAATCGAGGATCAGGATGCGGTGAGCGTGAATATCGAGGGCCATGATTCAGTCTCGTCTAAGTCATTCAGAAACAGTCGTGATTCAGAAACAACTCGGGGCTGAATAAAACAGCCCCGGTTGCTTAGCTTGTTGCTTGAAGGCTCAACCTACGCGGTAGTTTGGCGCTTCCTTGGTGATCTGCACGTCGTGGACGTGGGACTCGGCCATGCCAGCGCCGGTGATCCGCACGAACTCGGGCTTGGTGCGCATTTCTTCGATGTCGGCACTGCCGGTGTAACCCATCGAGGAGCGCAGGCCGCCCATCAGCTGATGGATGATGGCGCTCAGGGTGCCCTTGTAAGGAACACGCCCTTCGATACCTTCCGGAACCAGCTTCTCGGCACCCGCGGAAGAGTCCTGGAAGTAACGGTCGGAGGAACCTTGAGCCTGGGACATGGCGCCCAGCGAACCCATGCCGCGGTAAGCCTTGTACGAACGGCCCTGGAACAGTTCGATCTCACCTGGCGCTTCTTCAGTACCGGCGAACATCGAGCCCATCATCACGCAGGAAGCACCGGCCACGATGGCCTTGGACAGGTCACCGGAGAAACGGATGCCGCCGTCGGCGATCAACGGAACGCCAGTGCCTTC
This sequence comes from Pseudomonas frederiksbergensis, assembly GCF_017114915.1. Taxonomy (GTDB): domain Bacteria; phylum Pseudomonadota; class Gammaproteobacteria; order Pseudomonadales; family Pseudomonadaceae; genus Aquipseudomonas; species Aquipseudomonas frederiksbergensis_I. Next base: position 57,779 of record NZ_JAAUOE010000029.1, on the reverse strand, counting down.
AAGGGCGGCGGCGACGTTGGCGATGGCGCTGATTTGCGGAACACCGACACCGGCGACGATACGGGTGGTGCAGATCGAGCCTGGGCCGATACCGACCTTGACTGCATCAGCGCCGGCTTCGGCCAGGGCCTTGGCGGCAGCGCCGGTGGCGATGTTGCCGCCGATGACCTGCACTTCAGGGAAGTTCTGTTTGACCCAGCGAACGCGGTCGATCACGCCTTTGGAGTGACCGTGGGCGGTGTCGACCACCACCACGTCAACGCCGGCATGGACCAGGGCGGCTACGCGGTCACCGGTGTCTTTACCGGTACCGACTGCAGCGCCAACGCGCAGACGACCTTGATCGTCCTTGCTGGCCAGCGGGTAGGCCTTGGCTTTTTCGATGTCGTTGACGGTCATCATGCCTTTGAGGGCGAATTTGTCGTCGACGATCAGCACGCGCTCGATGCGGTGCTTGTGCAGCAATTCACGCACATCGTTCTTGTTGGCGCCTTCCTTGACCGTGACCAGACGCTCTTTGGGCGTCATCACTTCACGGACACTGGCGTCCAGACGGTTTTCGAAGCGCACGTCACGGGAGGTGACGATGCCGACCAGGTCGCCATCGTGCAGTACCGGAACGCCGGAAATGTTGTGCTGGCGGGTCAGTTCGAACAGTTCACGCACCGTGGCGTCGGCCTCGATGGTGATCGGGTCCTTGACCACACCGGCTTCGTAACGCTTGACCTTGCGCACTTCGGCAGCTTGCTGCTCGATGGTCATGTTCTTGTGGATGATGCCGATGCCACCTTCCTGAGCCATGGCGATTGCCAGACGGGCTTCAGTAACGGTGTCCATAGCGGCGGAAACCAGTGGAATATTCAGCTCGATGCCACGGGTAAGGCGGGTCTTGAGACTGACTTCGTTAGGAAGCACCTCGGAATAACCGGGCACTAAGAGAATGTCGTCGAATGTCAGAGCTTCTTGGCTGATACGCAGCATCGCGGGGGCTCCCGAGCGGGAAAATGGAAGCGCGCCATTATAGTCAGACACCCCCTCGGGTTCAACGTAAAACTCTGCCTATTATTGGCATTACTGACATACGGAGAAACAACGTCCCCTGTAGTGGACCGGCGTCGGCATTTAGAGTTCGACTTTGACCCAACTCACGGGCTGATCCAGCCAATCGGCAAACTCATCGATAAAGTCCTGCTTGAACCCGGCCTCGAGCCAATTGTTGAAGATGAACCCCAGGTTGGAAAAGCCGCACTCCTGCAAGAACAGAAAGCCGTTGATGTCGTCTTCATGCCCGCATTCAGGGCAGATGAAGTTATCAGTGCGCCCCGGCATCCAGTCTTCCAGGCTTTCGAACAGCGCCTCGCCGATCTCCTTGCGGCACTCGGCGCAGCCGGCTTCTTCGAGGAAACCCTTGGCCGGTGTATAGATGCAGCGCTTGGTGATGATCTCCAGCCCATTGATCGGCTCGCCGAACGGCAGCGCTTCAGGGTGCAGGACCACGGCGCGGGCGCCATCGGCGATGGCGTGGGCCATGCGATTGCCGGTGCGGCCACAGGTGCTCAGCTCTTCTTTAATGATGTTCTTGCGCACCAGCCAACGCACCACCGCCCGGGCCCGGGGTTCGTGAACCGGCAGTGTGGAGATTTTCGGGACGATGATGCTTTGCGAATTCATGGTGCAAGCCTGCTGCAAATACTGAAGATTACCCTTGTGGGAGCGGTCGGCAGCTTAATGCCTGACGAATTCCGGTCAAGTACCCAAGTAACGCCCGATCAAGGCAATCCCGCTGGCCAACACCAGCCAGGTCACCAGCCGCACGAAGGCCTCGCGGGACAATTTCAGGGTCAACCGCCGGCCGACCCACAACCCCAGCGCCATCGCTGGCAACAAGCACAGCGCCAATACCAATAAGGGTAGCTCGGCATAGACACCGGCGACGGCAAACAGGCTCAAACGCACCACGGTGCTGCAACTGATCAATGCACTCTGGGTGGCCCGGGCCGCGTCCTTGGGCAACCGGCTGTTCAAATAGATCGCGTATAAGAAGCCGCCACTGCCAAACAACGCCCCGAACATCCCGCCCACCGTTCCCATCGGCACCGCCCACCCGGCATCCAATTGCGCTGGACGGGTTTTAATCCACAGGCTGTAAATCGCGTAGGCGCTGATAAACAGCCCCATCAACAGCAGCAATACATCGGATTTCAAGTTCAACAGAAAAATCACCCCCAACGTGCAACCCACCGCCATGCACGGCAGCAGTCGCAGCAACTCGGACCGCGCTACATTTCGGCGCGAGGGCAGCAGATTGCCGAACGCGGCGACGAAATCCAGCAGCACCAGCAGCGGCACGATTTTCGACAGCGGCATGAACAGAATCAGAATCGGCCCCGCCACCAGCGCGGTGCCAAAACCGGCAATGCCGAACACGATGTACGCCAGGGCAACACCCAATCCAATCACCCACCAATCCACCGCACCCCACGGCCACTGGTTTAACAACTCCAACACATTCATCGACACGGCTTCCTTTTATTCCTGTGATGACTTTAGCCAGCACCGGGCGTTGCGACTAATATCTTCAAAATCGACCACCCATCTCAAAAAGGCATACCTGGTGCTTTCAACCCGCCAATTGCGTTACTTCGTGGAAATCGCCGAGAGCGGCAGCTTCAGCGCCGCGGCCGAACGACTGTTTATTGCTCAGTCAGCCTTGAGCCGGCAGATCAAGGACATGGAAACCCGCCTGCAAACGCCGCTGTTCGAACGCACCGCACGCCAGCCCCGACTTACGCCGGCGGGTGAAGCCTTTTTACCTCGTGCCAGAAACCTGCTGAACGAACTGACCAAAGCCAGCGAAATGGCCACTCAAGTGGGCACCGGTCAACTGGGCGTTTTGCGCCTGAGTCACTCAAGCACCGTGCCCATGAGCGGTCGGCTGCTGCGCGGCATCAGCGTTTATCTGGATCAGCACGCCGGGGTGTCGATGGACATCGTCAAGCTGTCCTCCGAGGCGCAACTGGAAGAGTTGGCCGAAGGTCGCCTCGATGTGGGTCTGTTGCGCCTGCCGGTACTGCGTCAGCGCGAAGGGGTGCAGATTGTTCCGTTGTACAGCGAGCGTCTGTTGCTGGCGGTGCCGCCGAATCATCGACTGGCTGTGGATAAGCCTGCACAAGGCATCGATCTGGCTCAGTTGAAGAATGAAGCGTTTATTTCCATCCCTCATCCACAGCGTGGCGGCCTGAGCTATCTGTCCGCCGAGTTGTGCATGCGCCAGGGGTTCTTTCCCCGGGCGGCTCGGGTGGTGTCGCGCAAAACCACCCAACTGCAATTGATCCAGGCCGGATTCGGCATCGCGCTGTTGCCGGAATCGATGCAAGACATCGCGCCACCGGATATCCACTTTCAGCCCTTGGCCGACCCGGATTGCCACAGCACCGTCGCCCTCGCCTATCGGCAGAGTCCCACTGCGCTGATTCAACAATTCGTTGAACACTTCACCCGATCGGCGTAGCAACACCACAGGGGATTTTCGCCGGATCATGGAGATTGATCGCCGAATGCCTTTAAACTGCGGCCCATGATTAAAGATCCCTTTGCAAGACTCGGCCTGGACCGGGAAGTCCTGACTGTCAGCCAGCTCAACGGCCGCGCGCGGGTGTTGCTCGAAGACGTGTTCAGCAACATCTGGGTCGAAGGCGAAATCTCCAACCTCGCCCGCCCGGCGTCCGGCCATGTGTATTTCACCCTCAAGGACAGTGGCGCCCAAGTGCGTTGCGCACTGTTCCGGCAGAACGCCGCGCGGGTTCGCCAGGCGCTGAAGGACGGTCTGGCGGTCAAGGTGCGCGGCAAGGTTTCGCTGTTCGAGGGCCGCGGTGATTACCAACTGATTCTCGACACCGTGGAGCCAGCCGGTGATGGCGCCCTGCGCCTGGCGTTCGATGCATTGAAGGAAAAGCTCAGCGCCGAAGGCCTGTTCAGTGCCGAGCGCAAAGTGCCGCTGCCGGCGCACCCGCAACGCATCGGTATTATCAGCTCACCCACCGGTGCGGTGATTCGCGACATCATCAGTGTGTTCCGCCGCCGCGCACCGCAAGTGCAACTGACGTTGATCCCCACCGCCGTGCAAGGCCGCGAAGCCACCGCGCAGATTGTCCGCGCACTGAAACTGGCGGATGCCCGTGGTTTCGATGCGTTGATCCTGGCCCGTGGCGGCGGCTCGCTGGAAGACCTCTGGTGTTTCAACGAAGAAGCCGTGGCCCGCGCCGTGGACGCCTGCGTGACACCGATCGTCAGCGCCGTCGGCCACGAAACCGACGTGTCGATCAGTGACTTCGTCGCCGACGTCCGCGCCCCGACACCGTCTGCCGCCGCCGAGCTGCTGGCGCCGGACTCCAGCGATCTGGTGCGTCGGGTCGAAAGCCTGCACCAACGATTGGTGATGCGCATGCGTGACCGCTTGATGCGTGACCGGCTGCGTCTGGAAGGCATCTCTCGCCGCTTGCGCCATCCTGGTGAACGCCTGCGTCAGCAAGCGCAACGCCTGGATGATCTGGACATGCGTCTGCGCCGCGCGTTCGAACGCAGCCTCAACATCCGTCGCGAACGCTTGATCCGCCTGGAAACCCGCCTTGCCGGGCAACATCCGGGGCGGCAATTGGCGATGCTTCGCCAGCGTCTCGACAGTCTCGCCGAACGTCTGCCCCGGGCCATGCGCGAAGGGCTCAAGTCCCGTCGCCTGCAACTGCAAAGTCAGATGCAGACGCTGCACGTGGTCAGCCCGTTGGCGACCCTCGCTCGTGGCTACAGCATTCTGCTGGACGAGCGCGGCAACGCGATCCGCAGCGCCGCGCAGACCCATACTGGCCAGCGCCTGAAAGCCAAACTCGGCGAAGGCGAGCTGCAAGTGCGGGTCGAAGACAATCACCTGACGCCCGTCACCCTTTCTTTACTGGATTGATCCATGCCGCGTTTTTTCGCTCCGCTGCTGTTGCTGTGCCTGACCTTCAACGCCCACGCCGACAGTTACATCACCCGCCTCTTGAACAAACCGGTACCGGGTGGCGTAGCCGTGGTGGATCTGGGCAGCTCTGCCCAGGCGCCAAAAGCCAGCTATCAAGGCAGACCGGTACTGGTGGTCAAGGAACAGAACAACTGGCTGGCCATCGTCGGCGTGCCGCTGACCATCAAACCGGGCAATCAGTCGCTGAGCAGCGGTGGTCACAATCTGAGCTTCACCGTCGGCAACAAGAAATACCCGGAACAGCACATCACCCTGAAGAATACGCAGCAGGTCAATCCGAACCCGGCGAATCTCAAGCGCATCGAGGGCGAGTTGGCCGAGCAGATCCAGGCTTACCGCAGCTTCAGCCCGAATACTCCGAGCAACCTGTTGCTGGACAAACCGGTCAATGGGCCGTTGTCGAGCAAGTTCGGCGTGCGCCGCTTCTTCAATGGTGAAGAACGCAATCCCCACGCGGGCCTCGACTTCGCGGTGCCTGCTGGCACGCCAATCAAGACGCCGGCGGTCGGTAAGGTGATCCTGATCGGTAACTACTTCTTCAACGGCAACACAGTGTTCGTCGACCATGGGCAGGGCTTTATCAGCATGTTCTGCCACATGTCGAAGATCGATGTGAAGGTCGGGCAGCAACTGGCGCGGGGTGACGTGGTCGGGAAAGTCGGAGCGACTGGCCGCGCGACCGGGCCGCATATGCACTGGAACGTCAGCTTGAACGATGCGCGGGTGGACCCGGCGATTTTCATTGGTGCGTTTCAGCCATAAGCAGTGGTTGAGGTTGATGGCCTCTTCGCGGGCAAGCCTCGCTCCTACAGTTTTCGGGTGACCGCAACACAAATCTGTAGGAGCGAGGCTTGCCCGCGAAGGCGATGTCACAGGCGCCGCTGACCTGAACTTCACCGCCAACCTCCAATTGCGCATCGCTCAATCCTCTCGCAAAAATAAAAACAATCGCTGCCATTCCAAGCAATAAAATCGCGACAAACTATATTTTTCGACTATTCCTCTCAAATTTTTTCGACTGCTTGCCATCCTTTCCCCTCGCGGTTAGGGTTGAAGGCATGAAAACCTCTCACACCCTCATTCAGCTTCGCCAGCACCGCAGCCTGTGCCTCGTCAGTGCACGACTGCCGGGCTGAATCGCGGCGCCTCGTCTTACGCTCTACCAGAACATTTTGATCCACCGGCAGGCCGCCTTTTTTCGGCCCACACAATAAGGATTTTCCAATGAGCATGCTCAAAGACCCGTCTTCGAAATACCGCGCGTTCCCGACCATCGACATCCCGGATCGCACCTGGCCGTCGAAGACCATTACCGCAGCGCCCATCTGGTGCAGCTCGGACCTTCGTGACGGCAACCAGTCGCTGATCGAGCCAATGGACGCGGTCAAGAAGTTGCGTTTCTGGAAGACCCTGGTGCAGGTCGGCGTGAAAGAAATCGAAGCCTCGTTCCCGGCCGCTTCGCAAACCGATTTCGACTTCGTGCGCACCCTGATCGAAGGCGGCCACATCCCGGATGACACCACCATTCAGGTGCTGACCCAGGGCCGTGAAGACTTGATCGCGCGTACGTTCGAATCCCTGCGCGGTGCCAAGAAGGCTATCGTTCACCTGTACAACGCGACCTCCCCTTCCTTCCGCCGCATTGTCTTCAACCAGGACAAGGACGGGATCAAGGCCATCGCCGTGAACGCCGCCAAGCTGTTCGTCAAATATGCCGCCCAGCAGCCGGACACCGAGTGGACTTTCGAATACTCGCCAGAAACCTTCAGCGCCACCGAGCTGGAATTCGCCAAGGAAGTCTGCGACGCGGTGATCGAGGTGTGGAACCCGACGCCTGAGCACAAGGTGATCCTCAACCTGCCCGCCACCGTCGAATGCGCGACCCCGAACATCTATGCCGACCAGATCGAATGGTTCGGCCGTCACATCAATCGTCGTGACAGCGTGATCATCAGCCTGCACACCCACAACGACCGTGGCACTGGCGTAGCCGCCACCGAGCTGGGCCTGATGGCCGGCGCCGACCGTGTCGAAGGCTGCCTGTTCGGCAACGGCGAGCGTACCGGTAACGTCGATCTCGTCACCGTGGCGTTGAACCTCTACACCCAAGGCGTTGACCCTGAGCTGGACTTCTCCGACATCGACGGCGTGCGCAAAGTCGTCGAAGAGTGCAACCAGATTGCAGTGCACCCACGTCACCCGTACGTCGGCGACCTGGTTCACACCGCGTTCTCCGGCTCCCACCAGGATGCGATCCGCAAGGGCTTCGCCCAGCAGCAACCGGACGCCCTGTGGGAAGTGCCCTACCTGCCGATCGACCCGGCCGACATTGGCCGCAGCTACGAGGCGGTGATTCGCGTCAACAGTCAGTCGGGCAAGGGCGGTATCGCTTACCTGCTGGAACAGGAATACGGCATCAGCTTGCCGCGCCGCATGCAGATCGAGTTCAGCCAGGTCGTGCAGCGTGAAACCGATCGCCTGGGCCTGGAGATGACGGCCCAGCAAATCCACGCGCTGCTGCACAGCGAGTACTTGCAGGCCAACACCCCGTACGCGCTGGTCAGCCATCGCTTGCAGGAAGAAAACGGTCACAGCGCCGTGGAAGTCGAAGTCTCCAGCAAAGGCCAGGGCGAAACCAACCTGCACTGGCGCGGCAAGGGTAACGGCGCCCTGGAAGCACTGGTGGCCGGTCTGCCGATCCCGGTGGAAATCATGGACTACAACGAACACGCCATTGGTGCAGGCACCAATGCCAAGGCCGCGGCCTACATTGAACTGCGCGTTAACGGTGAGCGTGCAGTGCACGGCGTCGGCATCGATGAAAACTTCACCACTGCCAGCTTCAAGGCCCTGTTCAGCGCGCTGAACCGCTCCCTGAGCCAGCCGGAAGCGAAAGCGGCGTAAAAGTCTCTTCGCTGCAATGCAAAAGGCCCCGAGGCGAAAGCCTCGGGGCCTTTTTGTTGATTGATCGTTCCCACGCTCCGCGTGGGAATGCCTCAAGGGACGCTCCGCGTCCAGTGACGCGGAGCGTCACGGGCTGCATTCCCACGCAGAGCGTGGGAACGATCGGTTACGTGAACTCGAAGGTATCGGCATCCAGATTCGCCGGAAACCGCGTGCGATAAGCCGCCAATTCCGCCGCGTCCAGAACGACCTTGAACACGCCATCGGCATCGCCTGCGCTGAGCAACGTCTCGCCCTGAAAATCCAGAACCTGACTGTCGCCGGTATACGCAAAGCCTTTGCCATCGGTACCGATGCGGTTCACCGCCGCCACATAGCAGAGGTTTTCAATCGCCCGTGCCGGCAGCAAACGGTTCCAGTGCTGACGCCGTGCCCCCGGCCAGTTGGCGGTGTACAGCAGCAAGTCAGTGTCTTGCGGATCGCGACTCCAGACCGGGAAACGCAGGTCGTAGCAAATCAGCGGCCGCACTCGCCAGCCCTTCAACTCGAACTGCACCTGACGCTCGCCTGGGGTGTAGTGGTTGTTCTCGCCCGCCATGCGGAACAGGTGACGCTTGTCGTAGTGCCACACCTCGCCGTCCGGCCGTGCCCACAACAGACGGTTGCGATGGCTGCCATCAGTGGCCTGGACGATGATGCTGCCAGTGACCACCGCGTCCAGCTTCGCCGCCTGAGCCCGCAACCATTTGCTGGTGGGGCCATTTTCCGGCTCGGCGAGGGTTTCCGACTCCATGGAGAAACCGGTGGTGAACATCTCCGGCAGGATGATCAGGTCCGCGCCGCGAGCCTGTTCCAGCAACGGCTCGAAATGCTCCAGATTGGCCTGACGATCATGCCAGGCCAGGGTGGTCTGGATCAGGGCGAGATTCAGATTGGGCAGAGCACTCAGATCGCGCATAGTTTTGCCGCTGCTTCGCGCAGGGTTTCCTCGCGTTTGGCAAAGCACAGACGCACCAGGCGCTGGCCGACCGGTGGCGTCTGGTAGAACACCGAGATCGGGATGCTCGCCACGCCATGTTCACGGGTCATCCACAGCGCCATCTCGACGTCATTGAGGTCCGGGCGAATCTGCGAATAATCGACCAACTGGAAATAAGTACCGGCCACGCGGGTAAAACTGAAGCGCGACGGCGTCAGCAGATCGCAGAACAGATCGCGCTTGGCCTGATAGAAGCCAGGCAGCTCTTCGACGTGTTCCGGGTGCTCGGCCATGTAATCAGCCAACGCGTACTGCAGCGGCGTCACGCCGCAGAAACTGACGTACTGGTGAACCTTGCGCAGCTCCGCGCTAAGGGCCGGCGGCGCCACGACATAACCGGTTTTCCAACCGGTGACGTGGTAAGTCTTGCCGAACGAACTGACCACAAATGCGCGCTGATAGAGTTCTTCGTGAGCCAATACGCTGACATGAGGCACGCCGTCGAACACCAGGTGTTCGTAGACCTCGTCGCTGATCACATAGATGTCGCGGTCGCGAATCAACGCCGCCAGCTGATCCAGCTCGGCACGGCTGATCAATGCGCCGCTTGGGTTATGCGGGGTATTGAGGATGATCATCCGCGTGCGCGGACTCAGGGCTTCGGCGAGCTTCTGGAAGTCGATGGCGAAGTCCTTCAGGCCGAGTTGCACATGCACGCAGCGACCGCCGGCCAGCTCGACCGAGGGCTCGTAGCTGTCGTAGCACGGATCGAACACGATCACTTCATCGCCGCTGTGGATCACCGCCTGAATCGCGCAGAAGATCGCCTGGGTCGCGCCGGGGGTGACCGTCACTTCGCTGTCTGCATCGACATGAGCACCGTAGCTGCGAGCGATCTTCGCCGCGATCTGCTGACGCAACACCGGCAAGCCGGTCATCGGCGAATACTGGTTGTGGCCACTGGCAATATGCCGACCGACCGCATCGCGCAGGGCTTGCGGGCCGTCGAAATCGGGAAAGCCCTGGGACAGATTGATCGCCCCGGTTTGCGCCGCGAGCTGAGACATCTGCGTGAAGATAGTGATGCCGACATTCGGCAGCTTACTGGTGATCATCGGTGATTCCCTGCTCTACACCCGGCTCTAACGGCGGCGCGGGAGAGCCCGAGAATAGCCCAAACGGCGCCCATAAAAAAAGGGCACCAACAGGCGCCCTTCTCTAAATCGATCGTCCCCACGCTCTGCGTGGGAATGCATCCCGTGACGCTCTGCGTCACATTCACGATGGACGCGGAGCGTCCGTAGCGGCATTCCCACGCAGAGCGTGGGAACGATCAATGACGTGCTGCTGTGAATCAGCGCTTGTCGCGGCGCTTCTTGTCGGCCTTCTTGTGGTGCGACATCAAACGACGCTTCTTGTTGACCTGGCGGTCGGTGAGCGTGTTCTTGTTGCCTTCATACGGGTTCTCGCCGCCCTTGAACTCGATACGGATCGGCGTGCCGACCAGCTTGAGCACACGACGGTAAGTGTTTTCCAGATAGCGCACGTACGACTTCGGCACCTTCTCGATCTGGTTACCGTGGATCACGATGATCGGCGGGTTCGCACCACCCAAGTGGGCATAACGCAGCTTGATCCGGCGGTTGTTGACCATCGGTGGCGCGTGCTCGCCGACCGCGTCTTCCAGAATCTGGGTCAGGCGGTTGGTCGGCCAACGGGTGACCGCGGACTTGAACGAGTTCTGTACCGACGCATAGAGGTTGCCTACGCCGGTGCCATGCAGGGCCGAGATGAAGTGGATGTCGGCGAAGTCAACGAAGAACAGGCGACGTTGCAGCTCGACCTTCACGAAATCGCGCTCGCTCGGCGTCATGCCGTCCCACTTGTTGATCGCGATCACCAGCGCACGACCGGCTTCAAGGGCAAAGCCCAGCAGGTTGAGATCGTGGTCCACCACGCCTTCGCGGGCGTCCATCACGAAGATCACCACGTTGGCGTCTTTGATCGCCTGCAGGGTTTTGACCACGGAGAACTTTTCGACTTCTTCGTGAATCTTGCCGCGCTTGCGCACACCGGCGGTGTCGATCAGCGTGTACTTCTCGTCATTACGCTCGAACGGGATGTAGATACTGTCGCGGGTGGTGCCGGGTTGGTCATACACGATCACCCGGTCTTCACCGAGCATGCGGTTGACCAGGGTCGACTTGCCGACGTTCGGACGGCCGATGATAGCGATCTTGATACCGTCTTTTTCGCTCGGGCCAGGAATGCGCTTGGCTTCCTCACCTTCGGCAACGATCTCTTCCTCTTCGCCTTCCTGCGGTTCTTCTTCGTCTCTCGGGAAGTCGCTCAGGGCGATTTCCAGCATCTGGGTGATGCCACGACCGTGAGCACCGGCGATCGGGATCGCGTGGCCCATGCCCAGCGGGGCAAATTCGGCGCGGGCCATTTCCGGGTCGATGTTGTCGACCTTGTTGGCGACCACGTAGGAGCGCTTGTTACGCTTGCGCAAGTGCTCGGCGATCATCTGGTCTGCCGCAGTGAAACCGGCCTTGGCATCCACCAGGAACAGAACGACATCCGCTTCTTCAATGGCCAGCAGCGACTGCTCGGCCATTTTTTCGTCCATACCGTGTTCGTCACCGGAGATACCGCCGGTGTCGATCAAAATGTAGGAACGCCCTTGCCACTTGGCCTCACCGTACTGGCGATCACGGGTCAGACCGGACAAGTCGCCAACGATGGCGTCGCGAGTCCTGGTCAGGCGGTTGAACAAGGTGGACTTGCCGACGTTCGGTCGGCCCACCAGGGCGATTACGGGAACCATGCGGCTCTCCACTTCGTTATTTCAGAAAATACAAAAGCCGCTGCGAGGCAGCGGCTGGTGCTCGGGGCAATCACTGTAGGAGCGAGCTTGCTCGCAAAAAACGCAACGACACCGCGTTTATTCAGACAGCAACCGTAATCGTTGACGTCCATCGCGAGCAAGCTCGCTCCTACAGGTGAAGCCGCTTGGGGTTAAAACCCAAGCATAGTCGTTACTTGATGGTCAGGGCTTCCAGTTTGCCGCTGTTGCCATACACATAAATCGTGTCACCCACCACCAGCGGACGGGCACGCAGGCCGTCGCTGTCGATGCGCTCGCGGCCGACGAAACGACCGTCCACCTGACTCAACAGGTGCAGGTAACCTTCCAGGTCACCGACTGCAACGTAGCTGGAGAACACTTCCGGAGCCGACAGTTGACGGCGGGCCAGCGAATCGTTGCTCCACAAAGCCGTGGTGGAACGTTCGTCGACGCCTTCAACGGTGCCCGAAGACAGGCTCACGTAGACGCTGCCAAAACCCTGAGCGACGCCGGCATAGCTGGAAGCATCACGCTGCCAGAGCTGACGACCGCTTTCCAGGTCCAGTGCCGCGACGCGACCCTGGTAGCTGGCGACATACAGCGTGCCACCGGACAGCAGCAAGCCACCGTCGATATCGACCACACGCTCCAGCTCCGAACGACCTTGTGGAATCGCTACACGCTGCTCCCACACCGGCACGCCGTTGGACACATCGAGAGCGACTATTTTACCTGTCGACAGGCCAGCCACCGCGAGACGGTTGGTGACGATCGGTGCGCTGGTGCCACGCAGGGTCAGAACCGCTGGCGTGCTGTCATACAACCAGCGCTGGTTGCCAGTTGCGGCGTCCAGACCGATCAGACGGTCATCCTGGGTCTGAACCACAACAACGTCACCGTTGGTGGCCGGCGGCGCGAGGACTTCACTGGTCACGCGAGCGCGCCATTTCTCTTCACCGCTGCTGGCATCCAGGGCAACGATTTCACCCTTGAGCGTGCCGATCATGACCAGACCGTAACCCACGCCAACGGCGCCGGAGACAGGCAGTTCGAGATCTTTCTTCCATTTGACGTCGCCATTGCCGCGATCCATCGCCATCACCACACCGGTGACGTCGGCGGCATAGAGGGTATCGCCATCGATCGCCGGAACCAGCATGTTGTAGGTTTCGCCCTGACCGTCACCGATCGAACGACTCCACTGCTTGTGCAGAACCACTTCTTCCTTGAAGTCGGTCAACTCGGCCGGCGGCAATTCTTTTTTGCTGTTGCTGCTGCAACCCGCGGCCAGTATGGCCAGAGTCAGCAATGCTGCATGTTTCCAACGGATCACGTCACGCATCCCCTTTGGCCAGGTCGTCCAGCTTGATTTGTAGGCCGCCGACCGCCGCTTCATCCGACAGTGCCGCCTTGGCTTTTTGATACGCTGCGTTCGCTTCGTCGGTACGACCCAACTGCACCAGCAGATCGCCCTTGAGTTCTTCACGGGTGGCCAGGAAGGCCTTGTCGGCATCGCCTTCGAGCAGTTTCAGGGCTTCATCGACCTTGTTCTGCGCGGCCAGCACCTGCGCCAGGCGCTGACGGGCGATTTCGCCCAGTGCCGGGTTGGCCGGTTTGTCGACGATGGCTTTCAGCTCGCTGGCGGCGTCGTCCAGCTTGGCGCTGTCGACCGCGACTTTGGCCACGAACAGGCTGCCGTATTGCGCATAAGCGCTGCCACCGAACTCGCTTTTGAGCTTGCCGGCCAGTTCCGAAACACGTGCAGCATCGGGCTTGCCGTCAGGCGTCAGCGTGGTTTCGAGCAATTGCTGATAGAGAATCGAGGCGCCTTGCGACTGATTGCTCTGATACTTCTGAAAGGCCTGCCAGCCGAACACGATGACCAGCGCCAACAGGCCGCCAGTGACCAGGGGCTTGCCGTTGCGTGTCCACCAGTCCTTCAACTCCGCCAGATGTTCGTCTTCGGTACTCGACACCCCAATACTCCTTAATCGCTAAATCGGCTGTTTGACAGCTTCAACCCTGCACGACGCAGGTGGCCAGGTGTGCTGCAAGCGCATCCCAGGCAATGCTTTGTTGTTCGCCCTGGCCACGCAGGGGTTTGAAACCTACCACTTGCTGGGCCATTTCGTCGTCACCGAGGATCAATGCGTACAGCGCACCGCTCTTGTCGGCTTTCTTGAACTGGCTTTTGAAGCTGCCGGCGCCAGCATTGACTTGCAGGCGCAGGTTGGGCAATTGATCACGAACACGCTCGCTCAGGGTCAGACCGGCCAGCTCGGCCGCTTCACCGAAGGCGCAGAGGTAAACATCGACCTGACGGGAGATCTCTTCGGGGATCTGCTCCAGGGTTTCCAACAGCAGCACCAGACGCTCGATACCCATGGCGAAACCGACGCCCGGGGTCGGCTTGCCGCCCATCTGCTCCACCAGACCGTCGTAACGACCACCGGCACACACGGTGCCCTGGGCGCCCAACTGGTCAGTGACCCATTCGAATACGGTCTTGCTGTAGTAATCCAGCCCGCGAACCAGCTTCGGGTTGATGACATAAGGAATGCCGGCGGCGTCCAGACGAGCCTTGAGGCCCTCGAAGTGCACGCGGGACTCTTCGTCGAGGTAGTCGGCCATTTTCGGCGCGTCGGCCAGCACCGCTTGAGTGTCGGCGTTCTTGGTATCCAGAACCCGCAGCGGGTTGGTCTTCAGACGACGCTGGCTGTCTTCGTCCAGTTGATCCAGGCGAGCGGACAGGTACTGGACCAATGCTTCGCGATAACGGCTACGGGATTCGCTGGTGCCCAGGCTGTTGAGTTCGAGCTTGACCGCGTCGCGGATACCCAGCTCGCCCCACAGGCGCCAGGTCAGCACAATCAGTTCGGCGTCGATGTCCGGACCGTCGAGGTTGAAGACTTCGCAGCCGATCTGGTGGAACTGGCGATAACGACCTTTCTGCGGACGCTCGTGACGGAACATCGGGCCGATGTACCAGAGTTTCTGCACCTGGCCGCCGCCGGTGATGCCGTGCTCGAGCACGGCACGCACACAGGCCGCCGTGCCTTCAGGGCGCAGGGTCAGGGAATCGCCGTTGCGGTCGTCGAAGGTGTACATCTCTTTTTCGACGATGTCGGTCACTTCACCGATGGAGCGCTTGAACAGCTCGGTGAACTCGACGATCGGCATGCGAATCTGCTTATAACCGTAGTTATCCAGCAGACGCGAAACGGTGCCCTCGAAATGACGCCACAGGGGAGTCTGTTCAGGCAGGATGTCGTTCATGCCACGAATGGCTTGCAGAGACTTGCTCACTTTAAATCCTTAAATTCGTTCGGCTCTTTAGTCAGGCTCAGCCACGCGCGATAACGGCAGCGTCGGCTTCGACCTTTTCGGCCGCCTTCTGGCGGATCAAGCGTTCAAGCTCATCCACCAGATTGTCATTCGTCAGTTTCTGTGACGGCTTGCCGTCGATGTAAATCAGGTTTGGCGTGCCGCCGGTCAAGCCGATATGGGCTTCCTTGGCTTCGCCCGGCCCGTTGACCACGCAACCGATCACCGCGACATCCAGCGGCACCAGCAGGTCTTCGAGACGCCCTTCCAGCTCGTTCATGGTCTTGACCACATCGAAGTTCTGCCGCGAGCAGCTCGGGCAGGCGATGAAGTTGATGCCACGGGAACGCAGGTGCAGGGACTTGAGAATGTCGTAGCCGACTTTCACTTCCTCGACCGGGTCGGCCGCCAACGAGATGCGAATAGTATCGCCAATCCCTTCGGCGAGCAGCATACCGAGGCCCACGGCGGATTTCACTGTGCCTGAACGCAAACCACCGGCTTCGGTGATGCCCAGGTGCAGCGGCTGGACGATTTCCTTGGCCAGCAAACGGTAGGCTTCAACGGCCATGAACACGTCGGAGGCTTTTACGCTGACCTTGAAGTCCTGGAAATTCAGGCGCTCGAGGTGTTCGACGTGACGCAAGGCAGACTCGACCAACGCAGCCGGGGTTGGCTCGCCGTACTTCTTTTGCAGGTCTTTTTCCAGGGAACCGGCGTTCACGCCGATGCGGATTGGAATCCCGCGATCACGGGCGGCATCGACCACCGCACGCACGCGGTCTTCGCGACCGATGTTGCCCGGGTTGATCCGCAGGCAATCGACGCCCAGTTCGGCTACGCGCAGTGCGATCCTGTAGTCGAAGTGGATGTCGGCCACCAACGGCACTTTGACCAGTTGCTTGATCTTGCCGAAGGCTTCGGCGGCGTCCATGTCCGGCACCGAAACCCGAACGATATCGACGCCAGCAGCTTCCAGACGATTGATCTGGGCCACGGTGGCGGCCACGTCATTGGTGTCGCTGTTGGTCATGCTCTGCACAGCGATAGGCGCATCGCCGCCAACAGGCACGTTACCGACCCAGATTTTCCGGGATTCGCGACGCTTGATTGGAGATTCGCCGTGCATGACTTATTGACCCAACTTCAGGCGAGCAGTCTCGCCACTGGTGAACGGAGCGACATCAACCACCTGCCCGTTGTAGCTGACCTGCGCGCCACGGGCAAAGCCCAGACGCACGGCAAAGGGCGGCTTGCCGCTGACGGAAACACTTTCGCCTTTACGCTTGAGACCGCTCAACAGCACTTTACCCGTGCCGTCGGTCACTTGCGTCCAGCAATCGGCGGTGAATTGCAGTTGAACCTGACCCAGGCCAGCCACCGGAGCAACAGCCGCCGGAGCGGGTGCAGGAGTGGTCGGGGCAATCGGAGCGGTCACAACCGGTGCCGGTACGGCGGGAACAGCCGGGGCTGGCGTCGCCGGTGTCGCGACAGCCGGAGCAGTGCTGTGGGCCGGAGCCGAAGGCGTTACTGTTGGAACTGCCGGAGCTGGAGCCGGTGCGCTCGTTTCAGCGCTGGCTGGCTCCTCGGCCTGAGGCAACGCAAGAGGCGTTTCACCTTCAGCCTGACCTTCTGCAACGGCCTGGTCTTCCGGCTCGTCCAGCGGATGAATCTGGGTGGTGCCGTCGGCGCCTTCGACTTCAACGTGCTCCGGGGCCAGACCGATCAGGTCCTTGGTGCGCAATGAGGTTTGATCCTGCCACCACACAAAGCCACCGCCAATCACCGCGATCAGCAACAGCAGGCTGACAATTCGCAAGATGGTGTGGGAAACCCGAACGGGTTCTTCGATACGCCCCAGGCTGTGGACGTTGCTGCCCTGGGAGTCGGTACCGGTGGATTGGTCGAACTGCTGAACCAGAACAGCCTGGTCCATGCCCAGCAATTTGGCGTACGCGCGAATATAACCGCGAGCAAAGGTGTGCCCGGGCAGCTTGTCGAAAGCGCCGGCTTCCAGATTGCTCAGGGAGTTGACGGTGAGGTTGAGCTTGAGGGCCACTTCGGCCAGCGACCAGCCATTGCTTTCGCGGGCCTGGCGCAAGGTCTCACCGGGATTAACGCGATTCGCTGCTACAACTTCGGGATGCGCCGCTTTCATCATTGCTCCGACAGGTATTGCTGATATTCCGGAGTACCGGGATAGAGTCGTTTTAATTGCAGGCCGAAACTTGCGGCCTTGTCGCGATCTTCGAACACTTTTGCCAGTCGAACACCGAGCAATAGACTACGTGCATTTTGCTCGCTGAGCAGGCTAAAACGGTCGTAATAGTCACGCGCGGGCACATAATGCCTGTCTTCGAATGACAACTCAGCCATTTCCAGCAAGGCGCGTGGCTGCTGGCGGTTCAAACGCAGGGCTTTTTCCAGTTGCTGGCGGGCCAGGTCACGCTGGCCAAGCTTTGAAGCGGTCATGCCCAGGTTCTCGAAAACCCGCGAACGCTCAGGATACAGGGTATCGGCGGCGGCCTGTTCAAAGCGCTCGTACGCCTCTTTGTAACGTTTTTCTTCGAACAGAAAACTGCCGTAGTTATTCAGGATTCGCGCATCGGCGGGACGAGAAGACAGCGCCTTGCGAAAATGCCGATCGGCCAGTTCCGGCTCCGCCTCGGCCTGGAACACCAGCCCCAGGGCGGCGTTGGCATCAGCATCCGAGTCATCAAGTTCCAACGCCTTCTTCAACGGGACTTTGGCCCGCTCGGTCATGCCCTGCTGCAAGTACCCCAGTCCCAGCTGCACGTAGGCGGCACGCGCTTCGTCACGACCCTTGCTGGTCTTCATCGGGTTGAAATCGCCCGACAGGACACAACCAGCACAAAGGCTGGCCAACAGCACTAGCAGCGCAAAGCGCAGGGACATAGAGATCCTCTCTTAATTATTGTTCGCAGCGCTTTGTGGCATATCGCTGTCGGCGCTCAATTCACGCACGGCGATATAACGTTCGCTGCGACGGGTGCGATCCAGCACCTGCCCTACCAATTGGCCACACGCGGCGTCGATGTCTTCACCGCGGGTGGTGCGCACGGTGACGTTGAAGCCTGCATGGTGAAGCTGATCCTGGAAACGGCGAATCGCGTTGTTGCTCGGGCGCTCGTAACCGGAATGCGGGAACGGGTTGAACGGAATCAGGTTGATCTTGCACGGAATGTTCTTGAGCAACTCGATCATTTCGACCGCGTGCTCGACCTTGTCGTTGATGTCCTTGAGCAAGGTGTACTCGATGGTCAATACGCGCTTTTCGCCCAGGGACGACATGTAGCGCTGACACGATTCCAGCAGCATCTTAAGCGGATACTTCTTGTTGATCGGCACCAATTGGTTACGCAATGCGTCATTCGGTGCGTGCAGGGACAACGCCAGGGAAACATCAATGTGCTTGGACAGCTCATCAATCATCGGCACCACACCCGAAGTCGACAGGGTGACGCGGCGCTTGGAGATGCCATAGCCCAGGTCATCCATCATCAGATGCATGGCGGCCACGACGTTGTCGAAGTTCAGCAGCGGCTCACCCATGCCCATCATCACCACGTTGGTGATGGCACGGTCGACGGTTGCCGGGACGCTGCCAAAGGATTTGTTGGCAATCCACACCTGGCCGATGACTTCGGCGGCGGTAAGGTTGCTATTGAAACCTTGCTTGCCGGTGGAGCAGAAACTGCAATCCAGGGCACAGCCTGCCTGGGACGAAACGCACAAGGTGCCGCGTTTGCCCTGGGGAATGTATACGGTCTCGACGCAGCTGCCGGACGCCACGCGCACCACCCACTTACGGGTGCCGTCGCTGGAGATGTCCTCGCTGACCACTTCCGGACCACGAATTTCAGCAACAGCCTTGAGCTTTTCGCGCAAGGCCTTGCTGACGTTCGTCATGGCGTCGAAATCATCGACGCCAAAGTGGTGAATCCATTTCATTACCTGACCGGCACGGAAACGCTTCTCCCCGATTGAGTCGAAGAATTTTTCCATTTCCTGTTGAGTCAGACCCAGCAGGTTGGTTTTTACAGTCGATGTAGTCATGGATTCACCTTCACTCTTAAGCCAATGCTTAGCGAGTGGTTACTTCAGTAGCTGCGAAGAAGTACGAGATTTCGCGAGCAGCAGCGGCTTCGGAGTCCGAACCGTGTACGGCGTTGGCGTCGATGGAATCAGCGAAGTCAGCGCGGATGGTGCCAGGAGCAGCTTCTTTAGGGTTGGTAGCGCCCATCAGCTCACGGTTCAGAGCGATAGCGTTTTCGCCTTCCAGAACCTGAACGACAACCGGACCGGAGATCATGAAAGCAACCAGGTCGTTGAAGAAACCACGAGCGCTGTGCTCAGCGTAGAAGCCTTCAGCTTCGGCTTTGGACAGTTGCTTCAGTTTCGAAGCTACAACGCGCAGGCCTGCTTTTTCGAAACGAGTGGTGATCTCGCCGATGACGTTTTTAGCAACAGCGTCAGGCTTGATGATGGAGAAAGTACGTTGAACAGCCATGGTGTAACTCCAGAAACGGTAATTTGCGAAAAATTAAACCCGCGAATTATACGCGGGTTCTTTGGTATTGCCTAACTGCGTACGGTGCAGAATCAGTCTGCTTCTTCGATCCAGGCGGCCTGAATGGCTTCAAGCACCTTCTCGCCACCGCGGGTCGGATCATCACTGAACTCCGGCAATGCCAGCACCCACTGGTGCAGATCGACGAAGTTCACGTAACGCGGGTCCACATCCGGCTTTGACTCAGCCAGCTGAATCGCGATCTCCAGCACATCAACCCATTTCAGACTCATTTCGGCTCCTTGAATCAGTGCGGCGCTTCGGCTGCATGGTTGAGCGAGTATTTCGGAATTTCGATGGTCAGGTCTTCAGTCCCGACCTTTGCCTGACAGGCCAGGCGTGACTGAGCCTCCAGCCCCCAAGCCTTATCAAGATAGTCTTCCTCCAGCTCATCAGCCTCTTCCAGCGAATCGAAACCTTCGCGAACGATGCAGTGACAAGTGGTGCACGCGCAGACACCGCCACAGGCGCTTTCCATCTCGATATGGTGTTCATGGGCCAGTTCGAGAATGGAGATGCCGGGCTCAGCCTCTACAACCATGCCTTCCGGGCAGAACTTCTCGTGTGGCAGAAAAATGACCTGCGGCATCAACTATTCCTCGATTTCATTCAGATTGCGCCCCGCCAGAGCGGCTTTCACCGTCGAGTCCAGGCGGCGGGCAGCAAAGGCATCGGTCACTTGCGACAGACGCTTGGTCTGCTGCTCGATGGCGTAACCATCGGTGCCTTTCATCAATTCGGTCAGTTCCTGCATCTGCAATTCGATGACCATGCGCTCTTCGGCGTCGAGCAGGCGTTCGCCGTCGACCTCCAGAGCGCCCTGCACCGCCTCGATCAGGCGCTGGGCATCGACCTGCTGCTCACGCAATACGCGGGCGACCTTGTCGTCGTTGGCGTGCTGGAACGAATCCTTGAGCATTTTGGCGATCTCGCCGTCGGTCAGGCCGTAGGACGGTTTGACCTGAATGCTGGCTTCAACGCCCGAACCCAATTCCCGGGCTGAGACGTTGAGCAGACCGTCGGCGTCGACCTGGAAGGTCACGCGAATCTTCGCCGCACCGGCCACCATCGCCGGAATACCGCGCAATTCGAAGCGCGCCAGGGAGCGGCAGTCGCTGATCAACTCACGCTCGCCCTGCAATACGTGGATCGCCATGGCCGACTGGCCATCTTTGTAAGTGGTGAAGTCCTGGGCGCGGGCGACGGGGATGGTGGTGTTGCGCGGAATCACCTTCTCCATCAGACCGCCCATGGTTTCCAGCCCCAAGGACAACGGAATCACATCGAGCAACAGCAGTTCGCCGCCGTCACGCTTATTGCCGGCCAAGGTATCGGCCTGGATCGCGGCACCGATGGCCACGACTTGATCCGGGTCGATTTCGGTCAACGGTTCGCGACCGAAGGCTTGCGCAACGGCTTCGCGAACGCGCGGTACGCGAGTCGAGCCGCCGACCATCACCACCGCGTGAACGTCTTCCAGCTCGACGCCGGAATCACGCACCGCGCGGCGGCAGGCTTTGAGGCTGCGAGCAACCATCGGCTCGATCAGCGCATTGAAGGCTTCACGGGTCAGCTCGGACTTCCAGCCGCCATAAGCAACTTCCACAGCCGCGACATTGGTCAGCGCCTCTTTGGCCGCACAGGCGGTTTGCAGCAGATTGCGCTGCGCACCCGGATCGAGGTCGGCCGACAGACCGGCACTCTCGATGATCCAGCCGGCGATTGCGTGGTCGAAGTCATCACCACCCAGGGCGCTGTCGCCGCCGGTAGCCAGCACTTCGAACACACCGCCGGTCAGGCGCAGAATCGAAATATCGAAAGTACCGCCACCCAGGTCGTAAATGGCGACCAGACCTTCAGCCTGCTGATCCAGGCCATAAGCCACCGCAGCAGCAGTCGGTTCGTTGAGCAAGCGCAGCACGTTCAGGCCGGCCAGTTTGGCCGCATCCTTGGTGGCTTGACGCTGAGCGTCATCGAAATAGGCCGGAACGGTGATCACCGCACCGACCAGTTCGCCACCCAAGGTCGCTTCAGCGCGCTGACGCAGCACCTTGAGGATATCGGCGGAAACTTCGACCGGGCTTTTCGGGCCTTGCACTGTATCGATGAACGGCATGTGCGACTCGCCGTCGACAAAACGGTACGGCAGCTGATCGCCCAATTGCTTGACGTCGGACAGACCACGACCCATCAAGCGCTTGACCGACAGCACGGTATTCAAAGGATCGGTAGCGGCGGCCAGCTTGGCCGATTCGCCGACTTCGATGCGATCGGCGTGATAGCGCACGGCAGACGGCAGGATAACCTGCCCATCAGCATCCGCCAGAGGCTCGG
Organism: Pseudomonas frederiksbergensis; assembly: GCF_017114915.1. GTDB lineage: Bacteria > Pseudomonadota > Gammaproteobacteria > Pseudomonadales > Pseudomonadaceae > Aquipseudomonas > Aquipseudomonas frederiksbergensis_I. The sequence goes on along the minus strand of NZ_JAAUOE010000029.1, from coordinate 35,779 downwards.
AAAGACCACTGCGCAATGCAGCGACCAGCGAATTGGTAGTGCCCAAGTCGATCCCCACAGCCAGACGACGCTGGTGCGGTTGAGGACTTTGGCCGGGTTCGGCGATCTGCAGTAGGGCCATCGTGATCAGGACTTATCTGTATATCAGGCGTGCGACCGGAGCGGCACTGGGTTAATCGTCGAGGCGCTCTTCTAACTGGCGCACTTCGTAGGTGAGCTTGTCGAGGAACTGCATACGCCGCATCAGGCGCTCGGCCCGTTCACGTTGCGCTGCATCATTCCAACAGGCTGCGAAGCTTTGGTTCAGTTCATCCTGAGCGGTTTTCAGGCGACGCTTGAACGCTGCAATACCGGCCATATCGGCACTGTCCTGCAGGTCTTCGAGCTCTTCACGCAACTCCATCTGCTGCAGAAGAAACTCCGGATCATGCACCGTGACCTCCAGCGGCAACTCGCCACCACTCAATGCGAGCAAGTATCGCGCGCGCTTGGGGGGGCTTTTGAGCGTCTGGTAGGCCTCGTTGAGGCTCGCGGATTGCTCGAGCGCCAGCCGCTGCTCGCGCTCGGAAGCGTCGGCAAAGCGGTCCGGATGAACGCCGCGCGCCAACTCACGGTAGCGCGTAGCCAGCTGATCGAGATCCAGATTGAAACTCGGTTGCAGCTCAAATAAAGCGAAATGACAAGGAGTACCCACGAGTAGCCTCAGATGTTGAAGCTTTCGCCGCAGCCACATTCACCGCGTACGTTGGGGTTATTGAACTTGAAGCCTTCGTTCAACCCTTCCTTGACGAAATCAAGCTCGGTGCCGTCCAGGTACGCCAGGCTTTTCGGGTCGATGATCACTTTCTCGCCGTGACTTTCGAACACCTGATCGTCCGCGCCTACCTCGTCGACAAACTCCAGCACATAGGCAAGGCCGGAACAGCCCGTGGTGCGAACACCCAGGCGAATCCCATCACCCTTGCCGCGCCCGTTGAGGGAACGTCGCACGTGTTGAGCAGCCGCTTCTGTCATGCTGATAGCCATCGGTGACTCCTTACTCGTCGCCAAATCTTGAAAGTCAGATCAAGCCTTTCTTCTGCTTGTAGTCGCGAACGGCCGCTTTGATAGCGTCTTCAGCGAGTACGGAGCAGTGAATTTTCACTGGCGGCAGGGCCAGTTCTTCGGCCAGCTGAGTGTTCTTGATGGTCTCTGCTTCATCCAGAGTCTTGCCTTTCATCCACTCGGTCGCCAGGGAGCTGGAGGCGATCGCCGAACCGCAACCATAAGTCTTGAACTTGGCGTCTTCGATCACGCCTTGCTCGTTGACCTTGATCTGCAGACGCATCACGTCACCGCATGCTGGAGCGCCGACCATGCCGGTGCCGACATCAGGATCTTCCGCATCCATCTTGCCGACGTTGCGCGGGTTTTCGTAGTGGTCGATGACCTTTTCGCTGTAAGCCATGATTCTTAATCCTCACTCATCAGGCCGCTCTTGAGGCCCTGTAGTTACGCCTGCTTCAATCGCCGCGTCGCTACAGAACCTGTATGTGGCGGCTTCTATATTTAGTGTGCCGCCCACTCGATTTTCGAAATGTCGACGCCGTCTTTGTACATGTCCCACAGCGGCGACAGAGTGCGCAGCTTGGTGACGGCCTCGCAGACTTTCTGCGCGGCGTAGTCGATTTCTTCTTCGGTGGTGAAACGGCCGAAGGTGAAGCGAATCGAGCTGTGTGCCAGTTCGTCGTTGCGGCCCAGGGCGCGCAGCACGTACGAAGGCTCAAGCGATGCCGAGGTGCAGGCCGAACCGGACGAAACCGCCAGATCCTTGAGCGCCATGATCAGCGACTCGCCTTCAACGTAGTTGAAGCTCAGGTTCAGGTTGTGCGGTACGCGGGCGGTCATGCTGCCATTGACGTACAGTTCTTCCAGGCTTTCGACCTGCTTGAAGAAACGGTCGCTCAGGGCCTTGATGCGTACATTTTCGGCGGCCATGTCTTCCTTGGCCACACGGAACGCTTCGCCCATGCCGACGATCTGGTGAGTCGCCAGGGTACCGGAACGCATGCCACGCTCATGACCGCCGCCGTGCATGGTCGCTTCGATGCGCACACGCGGCTTGCGACTGACGTACAGCGCGCCGATGCCTTTAGGCCCGTAGGTTTTGTGGGCAGAGAACGACATCAGGTCGACTTTCAGCTTCTGCAGGTCAATCTCGACCTTGCCGGTGGACTGAGCGGCGTCGACATGTAACAGGATGCCACGGGAGCGGGTCAGCTCACCGATAGCGGCGATGTCGTTGATGGTGCCGATTTCGTTGTTCACGTGCATGACCGAGACCAGAATGGTGTCGTCGCGCAGGGCAGCCTCAACCATGGCCGGAGTAATCAGACCGTCTTCAGTCGGATCGAGGTAGGTGACTTCGAAACCTTCGCGCTCCAGTTGGCGCATGGTATCGAGAACCGCCTTGTGTTCGATCTTGGAGGTGATCAGGTGCTTGCCTTTGGTGGAGTAGAAATGCGCCGCACCCTTGATTGCCAGGTTGTCGGACTCGGTGGCACCGGAGGTCCAGACGATTTCACGCGGGTCGGCGTTAACCAGGTCTGCGACCTGACGACGAGCGTTCTCGACGGACTCTTCAGCTTTCCAGCCGAACACGTGGGAACGGGACGCCGGGTTACCGAAGTTTCCGTCGACCAGCAGGCATTCACTCATTTTTTGCGCGACACGCGGATCAACCGGGGTGGTCGCAGAGTAATCAAGGTAAATCGGCAATTTCATGGACTATCTCCTAAATCAGGCTGGCTGGCGTGCCGCTAGCTCTTTGGCTGTCATTCGACGGCGGACGCTTCAATCTTGTCCAGGCGTGGCGTCTTGCTGTTGCAACGACGCTGGTCCTGACGCTGGGCTACTTCTTGCACTTCACGGCGAGTTACAAGGTCAGCCAAGCTGATACCGCTCAGAAATTCGTGAATCTGCAGGCTCAGATCGCACCACAAATGGTGGGTCAGACAGGTGTCACCGGAATGGCAATCGCCCTGTCCCTGGCATTTGGTTGCATCGACCGATTCGTTGACCGCATCGATCACCTGAGCGACCTGGATGCCCTGCATGTCGCGGGACAGCTGGTAGCCACCACCCGGACCGCGAACGCTGGACACCAGATTGCTGCGGCGCAATTTGGCAAAAAGCTGCTCGAGGTAGGACAGGGAAATGCCTTGGCGCTCGGAGATATCGGCCAGGGACACCGGCCCGTGCTGCGCGTGTAACGCCAGGTCAAGCATGGCGGTCACGGCGTATCGGCCTTTTGTAGTCAGTCGCATGGACAATTACCACGGAGTTCGGAATGGGGCGAGTATGCAATTCCCGAGTATTTAAGTCAACTATAAGACCTAGTACTTTAGTCAGGTTTACCCGCAAAAGAACGCGCGCATCATAGCAGGGTCTTCGCCGTAATGGCACACCACTCAGCGCGGTGCGCATATGCAAATGCGACCTGCGCAGGAGCTGCCGAAGGCTGCGATTTTTTCGCCTGCGGCAGCTCCTGCACCGGAATCAGCTCGCCTTGCTTTCATCCTTGACTTTCACACAGGCAAAGTCTTCTTCGCGCAGCTCAGGCAGATCCTTGGCACAGTAATTACTGCCCAGTTCCTTCAATGCTCCGCACATCCCTTCCAGGCGACCATCGACGGCCTGCAAGTGATCGAGCAACTGACCGATCGCCCGAGCCACCGGGTCCGGCATGTCTTCGCCGACACCGTAGGCATCGAAACCGATCTTCTCGGCCATGGCCTTGCGCCTGGCATCCTGCTCATCATCGGACTTGACGATGATCCGCCCCGGAATCCCCACCACTGTTGCCCCAGGCGGAACCGCCTTGGTGACCACGGCATTGGAACCCACCTTGGCTCCGGCACCGACAGTGAACGGACCGAGCACCTTGGCGCCCGCGCCGACCACCACGCCGTCCTCCAGGGTCGGGTGACGCTTGCCCTTGTTCCAGCTGGTACCACCGAGGGTCACGCCCTGATAAAGGGTGACGTCGTTGCCGATCTCGGCGGTCTCACCGATAACGATGCCCATGCCGTGATCAATAAAGAAGCGACGACCGACCTTGGCACCCGGATGAATCTCGATGCCGGTCAACCAGCGACCGAAGTTCGATACCAAACGCGCAAGCCATTTCCAGCCCATGCCCCACAACGCCGATGACAGGCGATGAATCCAGATAGCGTGCATGCCCGGGTAGCATGTCAGGACCTCGAAAGCATTACGCGCCGCCGGGTCACGATGAAAAACACTTTGGATATCTTCACGCAAACGCTCGAACATCATCAATCCTTCCGATTTAGAAGCTCGCCACGGGCCGCTTTCTGGGTCTCCGTGAGGATGCCACGCAATATATTCATTTCCGCCCGACTGACCGAGCTGCGTCCGTACAACCGGCGCAGGCGCGCCATCAAGTGCCGTGGTTTTTCCGGGTCGAGGAATTCGATGGCCACCAGGGTTTGCTCCAGGTGCTCATAGAATCGCTCCAGCTCATCCATGGTCGCCAACTCACCACTTTTGGTGGACGCCACCTCTTCCTTCTCGACCTTGCTCGGCTGACCTTGGGCTGCCAGCCAGGACATGCGCACTTCATAGCTCAACACCTGCACCGCCGCCCCGAGGTTCAGTGAACTGAACTCAGGATCCGACGGGATATGCACGTGATAATGACATCGCTGCAGCTCGTCGTTGGTCAGGCCGGAATCCTCACGACCGAACACCAATGCAATCTCGGCACCCTGCCCCGCCTCCGCGACCACCTTCACACCGCATTCGCGGGGATCAAGCAACGGCCAGGGAATGCGACGGTCACGAGCACTGGTACCCAGCACCAGATTGCAGCCGACCAAGGCATCTTCCAAGGTGGCGACGACTTGCGCGTTTTCAAGGATGTCCCCGGCACCGGACGCACGCGCATCGGCCTCGTGATGCGGGAACAACCGCGGCTCGACCAACACCAGTCGCGACAGGCCCATGTTCTTCATGGCACGCGCAGCACCGCCGATATTTCCGGGATGACTGGTATTGACCAGGACGACACGAATGTTTTGCAGCAAGGGAGGCGCTCTCGAACACATTATCGGGAGCAGAATCTTACAGCGCCTCCTACCGTTAAGCCATGAAAGCGAACACTAACCTTCTCCTGTAGAAACTTTCTGATAGAATGCCCGGCTTTCTTTAACAACCTTAGGTGACACATCCATGCAGCCCATGCTGAATATCGCGCTGCGCGCCGCCCGCAGCGCCAGTGAATTGATCTTCCGCTCCATCGAGCGCCTGGATACCATCAAGGTCGACGAAAAGGACGCCAAGGATTACGTATCCGAGGTGGATCGCGCCGCCGAACAAAAAATCATCGACGCACTGCGCAAGGCCTACCCGAATCACTCGATCATGGGTGAAGAAACCGGCCTGCACGCCGGCAGCGGTATCGAAGGCGAAGAATACTTGTGGATCATCGACCCACTGGATGGCACCACCAACTTTCTGCGCGGCATTCCCCACTTCGCTGTCAGCATCGCCTGCAAATACCGTGGCCGCCTGGAGCACGCTGTTGTTCTGGACCCGGTTCGCCAGGAAGAATTCACCGCCAGCCGTGGTCGCGGCGCCCAACTGAACGGCCGCCGCCTGCGCGTCAGCGGCCGCACCAGCCTGGACGGCGCCCTGCTGGGTACCGGCTTCCCGTTCCGCGACGACCAGATGGACAACCTCGACAACTACCTGGGCATGTTCCGCGCCCTGGTTGGCCAGACTGCCGGCATCCGCCGCGCTGGCGCAGCGAGCCTGGACCTGGCCTACGTGGCCGCCGGCCGTTTCGACGCCTTCTGGGAATCAGGCCTGTCCGAATGGGACATGGCTGCAGGCGCCCTGCTAATCCAGGAAGCCGGCGGCTTGGTGAGCGACTTTACTGGCGGTCACGACTTCCTCGAGAAAGGCCACGTCGTTGCTGGCAACACCAAGTGCTTCAAGGCAGTACTGACGGCGATCCAGCCGCACCTGCCGGCTTCGCTGAAGCGTTAAGCGCCCACGCACAAACGCCGAAACACCTTAAGCAAACGCCCCGACTGGTTCGGGGCGTTTTCTTTTGCGCAGACAAAATCCCCCTAGCACCATCTCCCACAGACTCCGCACCCTAGCCGGCCTTTATATGCAGCCATAACGAAAAATGCCCCGCATCTCTCGATACGGGGCATTTTCTTGAATCGCCTGGCAGGCTATGCAAGCCGGCGTTTCGACATCGGAAGCTGGACTTAAGCCAGTTTTTCCTTGATGCGAGCTGCTTTACCGGACAGGTCACGCAGGTAGTACAGCTTGGCTTTACGTACGTCACCGCGACGCTTGACAGCCATGCTGTCGATTTGCGGGCTGTAGGTCTGGAAAGTACGCTCTACGCCAACACCGTTGGAGATTTTACGAACGGTGAAAGCACTGTTTACGCCGCGGTTACGCTTGGCGATAACTACGCCTTCGAACGCTTGCAGACGCGAACGATCGCCTTCCTTCACTTTCACCTGAACGACAATGGTGTCGCCCGGGGCAAAGGTAGGGATCTCTTTAGTCATCTGCTCTGCTTCGAGTGCAAGGATGATTTTGTTAGTCATGCTGTGCTCCTAAGGTAAATCGTCGGATCTACCATCGATACGTTGTTAACTATCGTCCCGCTCGCGGATGTATTCCTCGAGCAGCTTCTTCTCTTCTCCAGAAAGCGAGCGGCTTTCCAGAAGATCGGCGCGTCGTTCATAGGTCCGACCAAGGGACTGCTGTAAACGCCAACGCCGGATGCGCGCGTGATTGCCACTTAGCAATACGTCGGGAACACGCTGATCCGCATACACCTCCGGTCGGGTGTAGTGCGGGCAATCCAGCAAACCATCCGTAAAGGAATCTTCCTCGGCGGAGTCCGCATGCCCTAAAGCTCCAGGCAGCAGTCGTGTAACCGCATCGATCAGGACCATCGCCGGCAGCTCGCCACCAGACAGTACATAGTCGCCAATCGACCACTCTTCATCGACATGAGCATCAATAAAACGCTCGTCAATGCCTTCATAGCGGCCGGCAATCAGGATCAATGCATCCAGATTCGCCAACTCGCGCACCGCCGACTGAGTCAGTTGACGGCCTTGGGGGGACAGGTAAATTACCTTCGCCGCCTCCCCGGCTGCTGCCTTGGCCTGAACCAGAGCATCTTCCAGGGGTTTGATCTTCATCACCATGCCCGGACCACCGCCAAACGGGCGATCGTCCACAGTGTGATGTCGATCCGTCGTGTAGTCTCGCGGGTTCCAACAGGTAAGCTGCAAGAGCCCCTGTTTCACCGCCCGACTGGTGATGCCGTACTCGCTGATGGCGGAAAACATCTCGGGAAACAAACTGATCACTTCGACGCGCAAGTTAGCCACGTTAGAAGTCCGCGTCCCATTCCACCTTCATCTCGCCTGCGGCAAGGTCGACGGCCAACACGCATTGCTCGGTATACGGCAACAGGCGTTCACGATCATCCAGGCTGCCAGCGCAAGGCTTGACCACCATTACATCATTGGCGCCGGTTTCCAGAAGATGATCGATTTTCCCAAACAGTTGCCCGTGAGTATCGATGACCTTCAGACCTTCCAGCTGGTACCAGTAGTACTCGCCATCGGTCAATTCAGGGAACAGGTTGCGCGGCACGCAGATCTCATAACCAGCCAGAAGACGAGCTTCTTCACGATCATCAAGACCCTTGAGCTTTGCGACCAGGAACTTGTCGTTCCCGCGTCCGCTGACCAGCTCGACCTGTTTTACGTTGCCTTCGCGCTTGAGCGTCCAGGTTTTGTAGTCCAACAGGTTTTTGATCGGATCAGTAAAGGAATACACCTTCACTTCGCCGCGAACGCCGTGAACAGAATAAATCTTGCCGATAACGATCAAATCATCAGCAACAGCTGGCGTCGCGTTCATATTGCTCAGGCCGCAGCCTTGGCAGATTCCTTCAACAACTGAGCAACGCGCTCAGAAGGCTGTGCACCAACGCTCAGCCAGTAGGCTACGCGCTCTTGGTTCACGGACAGACGAACTTCTTGACCACGAGCAACAGGGTTGAAGAAACCAACCTGTTCCTTGTGCGAACCGTCACGCGGATTGCGGCTGTCGGTTACGGTCAAGTGGTAAAACGGGCGCTTTTTGGAGCCGCCAAGGGCAAGACGGATTGTTAGCATGTGAACATCGTTCCTGTAGTCGGTGCTGCAAATCTAAATGCACAGCGGGCATAGGTGCCCGAAAGGCCGCATATTCTAAGGAATATCCGGACTTTTGCAAATGTCTTTTTCCGGCGCCTATTGGCGTGCCATTCAGATCTGCTATAGAGCCATCGTTAAAGATGGCCAGTCAGCTCCCGCCAAATGCGGGTTTGCTGGAGATCCCACGTCCATGTGGGTCGGCGCAGGAGCAAGCTCCCGCGCGAATTCTTTACATTTTCGGCATGCCGCCGCCGGGCAACATACCACCCATGCCGCGCATCATTTTGGCCATTCCGCCTTTGGCGGAGAACTTCTTCATCATCTTCTGCATCTGCTTGTGCTGCTTGATCAAGCGACCGATGTCCTGCACCTGGGTGCCGGAACCCATGGCGATCCGGCGCTTGCGCGAACCGCTGATCAGCTCAGGGTCGCGGCGCTCGGCCGGGGTCATGGAGTTGATGATGGCTTCCATCTGCTTGAACTGCTTCTCTGCCGCGCCCTGGGCATTGCCCATCTGCGCCAGGTTCACACCACCGATATTCGGCAGTTTGTCCATGAGGCCGCCGAGGCCGCCCATGTTCTTCATCTGTTGCAGCTGATCACGGAAGTCTTCGAGGTCGAAGCCCTTGCCCTTCTTCAGCTTCTTGGCCAGTTTATCGGCCTTGTCCTTGTCGAGGGTCTGTTCAGCCTGCTCGATCAGGCTGAGCACGTCGCCCATGCCGAGGATGCGCGAAGCGATTCGCTCAGGGTGGAACGGTTCGAGGGCTTCGCTCTTCTCGCCCATACCGATGAACTTGATCGGCTTGCCGGTAATGGCACGTACCGACAACGCGGCACCGCCACGGGCGTCGCCGTCGACCTTGGTCAGGATCACACCAGTCAGCGGCAGCGCATCGCCGAACGCCTTGGCCGTGTTGGCGGCGTCCTGGCCGGTCATGGCATCGACCACGAACAGGGTTTCGACCGGATTGATCGCGGCGTGCAGCGCCTTGATCTCGCCCATCATCTCTTCGTCGATGTGCAGACGACCGGCGGTATCGACGATGACCACGTCGATGAACTTCAGTTTGGCTTCTTTAATAGCCGCTTGCGCGATGTCGACCGGCTTCTGGCTCAGGTCGGACGGGAAAAACGTCACGCCGATGTCGTTGGCCAGGGTTTCCAACTGCTTGATCGCTGCCGGACGGTAAACGTCCGCGGACACGACCATGACCGACTTCTTCTTGCGCTCTTTAAGCAAGCGCGCCAGTTTGCCGGCGGTCGTGGTTTTACCCGCGCCCTGCAAGCCGGCCATCAGGACCACGGCCGGTGGAACGGCGCTCAGGTTCAGGTCTTCGTTGGCCGCGCCCATCAGGCTTTCGAGTTCGGCCTGGACGATTTTCACGAAGGCCTGGCCCGGCGTCAGGCTGCGCGACACCTCGGTGCCGACAGCGCGCTCCTTGACCGAATTGACGAAGTCTTTGACCACCGGCAAGGCGACGTCGGCCTCGAGCAACGCCATGCGCACTTCACGCAGGGTGTCTTTGATGTTGTCTTCGGTCAGCTTGGCCTTGCCGGTGACATGGCGCAGCGTCTGCGAGAGACGGTCGGTTAAGTTTTCAAACATTGCGCGATCCTTTCAGGCCCTGTGTAGACCGGGATAATGGCGGCTCAGACCGCAATCAACATGTGCTCGGCGAGCCTGCGGCGTGGGCAGGTCGCGGATTATAGCGAAGACTGCGTCTGGCGGACACCTCGCCGTCAGCTTGCATGGTCTTTCGTGCCGTGTGGGTTCTATGCCAAACTCAACGCCTTTCGGGCTTGCCTAACAGGATTTATGCTCCCCTTGTCACCCAGCTTGCTAACCACCCTCGCCGCCGCCTGCTTATATGCCGCTGCGACAATCTATCAAGGCACTCGTCTGGCCTCCGGCGCCAAGGCGAACAAACGCCTGCTGGTCACGCTCGGCGTACTGGCCGTGCTGGCCCACAGCGCCAGCCTGATCAGCTATCTGCTGACTCCGGTCGGCCTGGCCCTGGACTTTTTCAGCGCCGCCAGCCTGATTGCAGCAGCGGTCATCGCCCTGACCCTGCTGGCCTGCTCACGGATTCCGGTGGAAAACCTGCTTCTGTTGCTGTTCCCGCTGGGCGCCGCAACCGCGCTGCTGGCACAGTTCGCCCCCGCCGGTACGGTGCAGATCATTGACGAAGAGCCAGGCATTCTCGCCCACATTCTCTTGTCGATCCTCGCTTACGGCATGTTCACCATCGCGGTGTTCCAGGCTTTGCTGCTGCTGGTTCAGGACCATCAGCTCAAGCACAAGCATCCGTCCGGGCTGATCAAGAACTTCCCGCCGCTGCAAACCATGGAAAGCCTGCTGTTCGGTTTCCTCTGGGCCGGCTGGAGCCTGCTGTCGTTGTCGCTGATTTCCGGCTGGCTGTTCGTCGAGAACCTGTTCGCCCAGCACCTGGTGCATAAAACCCTGCTGGCGTGCCTGGCCTGGATCGTGTTCAGCGTGCTGCTCTGGGGGCGCACCCGTCTCGGCTGGCGCGGACACAAAGCCATCCGCTGGACCCTTGCCGGTTTCTGCCTGCTGATGCTGGCGTATTTCGGCAGCAAGCTGGTCCGCGAATACATTCTGCATATCTGACGGGCGGCATTAATGGACGACTTGCCCATAGGGCCGATGCTCGCGGTGCTGGCCCTGCTGATTTTATGGTCGGGGCTGTTTACCGCCATCGAAGCGGCACAACAGCAGTTGCTGGCCCAGCGCACCGCCTCGCGCTCGAACGATAAACCGGCGGCGAAGCTGAGCTTTCCGCTCAACAGCCTGATCCTCTGCAATACCCTGTGCCGCGCACTGGCGGTGGTCATCAGCACGTTGCTGGCGATTTTCACTTGGGCGCAAAACGGCCCCTGGATTGCCTGCCTTGGCGCCAGCGCGGTGTTGCTGGTATTCGCCGACTACCTGCCGCGTACCCTCGCCGCCCGCTATCCGGATGCCGTCCTGGCTTTGGGTAACACACTGCTCGGCATACCGCTGAAGATCGTCTACCCGGCCGCGTGGCTACTCAACGGCATCAGCCAGCTACTGATGCGACCATTCGCCCGCAAAGTCAACGTGGTGCAGCAAAGCGAAGACGAGGCTCCGGCAGATCGGCACGACGAGCACGAACATGCGGCCTATCGCCCACTGTCAGGCATCCACGCACTGGATAACATCACGGTCAACGATATTCTGGTGCCGCGCAGTGACGTCGACGGGATCAATCTGGACGACCCCCTCGAAGAAATCATCGAACAACTGCGCCACAACAAGCGCACCCGTCTGCCGGTGTTCCACAGCGACATCAACCAGGTTGAAGCGGTGCTCAACACCCGACAGATCCGCCATTTGCTGCCGGATTCAAGCCTGACCGTGGAAGCGCTGCTGGCGGCCAGTCACGAACCGTACTTCGTACCGGAAAGCACCCCGTTGCAGCTGCAATTGCTGAACTTCCACAAGCAACAGCGGCGTTTGGGCATGGTGGTCGACGAGTACGGCGAAGTGCTGGGCATCGTGACCCTGGAAGACATTCTCGAAGAGATCGTCGGCGAGTTCGAAAGCCAGCACAGCCTGGATAACCCGCACATCCACCCGCAGGCCGATGGCCGCCTGGTGATCGATGGCGCAGCGTCCATCCGCGAGCTGAACAAGAGCCTCGGCTGGCACCTGCCCAGTGATGGTCCGAAAACGCTCAACGGCTTGGTGACCGAGGCGCTGGAGACGATCCCGGAGAGTGCGGTATGCCTGAAGATCGGCCGTTATCGGCTGGAGATTCTGGCAACGGAAGAGAATCGCGTCAGCCGGGTGTTGATCTGGCATACCAGTTCGGCTCCTACCCTTTCCAAAATCTGACAAGCCCCCTCGCCACAATGTCATCGCCAGTCCTTGGACTCTTGTTCGATTGTTAGCTACCTTCCTATAATCGAGCCGCTTACCAAGCCCCGCCATACCCCGTGCTACCCGCACGCTGCGTTAAACCCACATCCCTGGGTATTCGACCATAATAATTCGCTCCACTGGGGCACATGACTGTCAGGGATAACTGCATGACGACCAGCACAACGTATAGCGACACCGCACCCGCCCAACCGACGAACTCCGCCACCCGCGTGGCTACCGCGAGTTTCATCGGCACGGCCATCGAGTTCTACGACTTCTACGTCTATGCCACCGCCGCTGCGCTGGTGATCGGTCCGGTGTTCTTTCCGCAAACCTCCGGCACCGCCCAGATGCTGTCGGCGTTCCTCACCTTCGGTATTGCCTTCCTTGCACGACCATTGGGTTCGGCGCTGTTCGGCCATTTCGGTGACCGCATCGGGCGCAAATCGACACTGGTCGCCTCCCTGCTGCTGATGGGCGTGTGCACCACGCTGATCGGCGTGCTGCCGGGTTACGACAGCATTGGTGCCTGGGCACCGATCCTGCTTTGCGTGCTGCGTTTCGGCCAGGGCCTGGGATTGGGTGGTGAGTGGGGCGGCGCCGCATTGCTGGCCACGGAGAACGCACCCAAAGGCAAGCGCGCCTGGTTCGGCATGTTCCCGCAACTCGGCCCATCGATCGGGTTTCTGGCGGCCAACGGCCTGTTTCTGACCCTGGCCATGAGCCTGGATGACGATCAGTTCCGTTCGTGGGGCTGGCGGATTCCTTTCCTGCTCAGTGCCGCGCTGGTGATGGTGGGCTTGTACGTACGCCTCAAGCTCCACGAAACCCCGGTATTCGCCAACGCCGTGGCCCGCCAGGAGCGGGTGAAGATCCCGCTGATCGAGCTGTTCAGCCAATACTGGGCGCCGACGCTGCTGGGTGCCGGGGCGATGGTGGTGTGCTACGCGTTGTTTTACATCTCGACGGTGTTTTCGCTGAGCTACGGTGTGTCGACGCTCGGCTACACCCGCGAAACCTTCCTCGCGCTGCTGTGTTTCGCGGTGCTGTTCATGGCGGCCGCGACCCCGCTGTCGGCCTGGGCCAGTGACCGTTTCGGGCGCAAACCGGTGCTGATCATCGGTGGCGTGCTGGCGATTCTGTCCGGGTTCTTGATGGAGCCGCTGCTGACCCAAGGCTCGACCTGGGGTGTGGCGCTGTTCCTGTGCATCGAACTGTTTCTGATGGGCGTGACGTTTGCGCCGATGGGCGCGCTGCTGCCGGAGCTGTTTCCGACCCATGTGCGCTATACCGGCGCATCGGCCGCGTACAACCTGGGCGGCATTGTCGGGGCCTCGGCGGCGCCGTTCTTTGCGCAGAAACTGGTGGCGATGGGCGGTTTGGGTTATGTCGGCGGGTATGTGTCGGGGGCGGCGGTGCTGAGCTTGATAGCGGTGCTGTGCCTGAAGGAGACGCGCAATAACGATTTGAATCGGGTTGCCTGAAGCAAAAAGCTTCGCGGGCAAGTCGGATCGCCGCACCGCTCGCTCCTACGGGATCCTGTAGGAGCGAGGCTTGCCCGCGAATGGCGCGACGCGGTTACAGCTCTATAACAACGGCTTGGGACGCGCGGGTCGCCTTGGCACGAGCAGTCTCGATCGACTCATCACGCGCCAACGCCACCCCCATCCGCCGCTGGCCATTGACCTCGGGCTTGCCAAACAGACGCAACGCGGTATCCGGCTCGCTCAACGCAGCCCCCAGATTGGCGAAAGCGGTCTGAGTCGACTGCCCTTCCACCAGAATCACCGCCGACGCCGATGGCCCGAACTGACGGATCAATGGAATCGGCAGACCCAGGATGGCCCGTGCATGCAGCGCGAACTGTGACAAATCCTGGGAAATCAGGGTCACCAGACCGGTGTCATGGGGGCGCGGCGAGACTTCGCTGAACCACACTTGATCACCCTTGATGAACAATTCGACGCCAAACAGGCCACGGCCACCCAAGGCTTCGGTCACGGCTTTGGCAACGCGCTCGGATTCAGCCAGCGCCACCGGGCTCATGGCTTGGGGCTGCCAGGATTCCTGGTAGTCGCCCTTCTCCTGACGGTGGCCCACTGGCGCGCAGAATGTAGTGCCGCCAACGTGACGCACGGTCAGCAGGGTGATTTCGTAATCGAAGTCAATGAAGCCTTCGATGATGACGCGGCCTTTACCGGCGCGGCCGCCCTCTTGAGCATAATCCCAGGCCTTCTGCACGTCATCGACGCTGCGCAGCAGGCTCTGGCCTTTGCCCGAGGAACTCATGACCGGCTTGACCACGCACGGGAAGCCCAGGTCTTCAACAGCTTTGCGGTAATCCTCGAAGGTATCGGCGAAGTGGTACGGCGACGTCGGCAGGTCCAGTTCTTCGGCGGCCAGGCGACGGATGCCTTCGCGGTTCATGGTCAGCTGCGCGGCGCGGGCCGTCGGGATCACGGTGAAGCCTTCGGACTCCAGCTCCACCAGGGTCGCAGTGGCGATGGCTTCGATTTCCGGCACGATGAAGTGCGGCTTCTCGGCTTCAATCACCGCACGCAGGGCGGCACCGTCGAGCATGTTGATCACATGGCTGCGATGGGCGACTTGCATGGCCGGCGCATTGGCGTAGCGATCCACGGCAATCACTTCAACGCCCAGGCGTTGCAGCTCGATCACCACTTCCTTGCCCAACTCACCACAGCCACACAGCAATACGCGGGTCGCGGTTGGCGACAATGGAGTTCCGATACGGGTCATCTCAGGTCCTCAAAGGAGCGGATCATCGAGGGAAGCGCGCTTCCCATAGGGAGAAAGCGCGGCATTTTACATGAACCCGAGGGTTTGGCTTCAGCTGACGACGGCCTGTTTGCGCAGGCGCCAGGCCATGGCCAACCAAACGACGGTGACACCCGCGAACTTCGAGCCCAGCGCGGTGAGGATCACGCCCGGCGTGAGCGCATCGATCATGCTGAAGAAGATGAAGGTATCCAGCGGGATGCTCAGGGCCGAACTTATCCACAGGCGGTCGTGCAACGGGCGCCGGGTGATGCTGAACACCAGCCAGTCGATGCACTCGGACACGGCGAACGCTGTGGCGCTGGCGAGGGCGATGGACGGATCAGAAGTGACATAGGACAGCAGCAGCGCCACCAGCATCGCCGCAATCGCGCCATGGCCGAAGCGGGTTTGCACCATGTCGCGCAGCACGAACACCAGACCGCCCCAGGCCGACCAGATGATGTCCAGGTGCGGAGCGGTGGAAAAGGCGTAATTGATCAGCACGACGCTGGCGATGTAGGCGATCAGGAAGAGCATGGGACGGGGGATACCTGTCAATTTTGTGCACAGGGTACTTCAGTCGCGCATAGGCTGCGATCTTTTGATCTTCGGTTATTGATCGGGTGTTTTGCCCAACATCCAGATCAGCCCACTCGTTTTCGCCCGCTCATGACACAACCCCAACACCTTGCGCCGCTCTTCGTTGTCCATCCGGCTCCAGCGGGTGATTTCCTCTACCGTACGCTGACACCCGGTGCAGATATCATCCTCATCCAAAGCACAGATGTTCACGCAGGGCGACGGGACAGGTCGTTCAGTGGCGCTCATTCTTCCTGCTCGACCAAGTCGCGGGCATAACGCTGCGAGTTGTGCACATAGTGGGCGGCGCTGGCTTCGAGCATCTTCTTCTGCGGCTCGGTCAACTCGCGTACCACCTTGCCCGGCGAGCCCATCACCAGCGAACCATCCGGAATCTCCTTGCCCTCACCGATCAGCGAGTTGGCGCCGATGATGCAGTTCTTGCCGATTTTCGCGCCGTTGAGAATCACCGCATTGATGCCGATCAGGCTGTAATCGCCCACCGTGCAGCCGTGGAGCATGGCGTTGTGGCCGATGGTCACGCCGGTGCCGATGGTCAGCGGATAGCCCATGTCGGTGTGCATCACGGTGCCGTCCTGCACGTTGCTGTTCTTGCCGATCAGGATTAATTCGTTGTCGCCACGCAACACGGCGTTGAACCAGACGTTGGCACCCTCTTCCAGTTTGACCTTGCCCACCAGCACGGCATTGGGTGCGACCCAGCTCTGCGGATGAGTGTCGACGCGGGCGTCACCCAGGCGGTATTTCATGTTGTTGTCCTCAGGGCCAGGCAGGCTCACTAGCAAAAGGCAGCATTCACGCCATGTGAACGATGGCTTCAGGTGTTGATAAAACTCTTGGGCGGTTGATGCAGGCTGATTTTCGCGTCATAGAGCAGGTTGATCAACTCGACGATCATGATTGCCGTCAGGCCCCAGATCTTGTACTCGCCATAACGGTAGCTCGGCACGTACCAACTGTGGCCCTGATAATCGATGCGATGGGTGTGCTCACGCGGGTCCTTGCGGAAAAACTCCAGGGGCACGCTGAACACCGCGGCGATCTCGGCATCGTTGGCCTGGTATTCGACGAAATCCGGAATCACACCGACATAAGGCGTGACCTTGATGCCGTGCAGGGAAATCAACGGGCTCAGCGGGCCGATCACTTCGACCAGCCCCGGTGGCAGGCCGATTTCTTCTTCGGCTTCGCGCAGGGCGGTAAAGATCAGGTCCGGGTCTTCGGGGTCGCGTCGACCGCCGGGGAAGGCCACTTCACCGCCGTGGGTCGAGAGCCCGCTGGCGCGAAGGGTGAGGAGCAGTTCCGGTTCGTCACTGCGCGTGATGGGTACCAATACCGCGGCTTCGGGAAAACGCCGGTCGGTTTCCAGCGTACGCGGCGTGTGATTGCTTACCCGGTGCAGTAGCTCGTCCAGCATGAGTCTTCTCGATCTGTGACTTACCCTGCATCATGCACCAATCGCACCGGCCGCCCAAGCCCCGGACAACCTGATGTCGCGAAACGACAACTTGCCGAGCGGCACCGCTGCACGCCAAGATAGGCGCAGCATTCAGGAACCCAAGCATGAAATTTTGCAGCCAATGCGGCAACCCGGTGACCCAGCGCATTCCCGAAGGCGATTCGCGCCTGCGTTTTGTCTGCGACAGCTGTCATACCATTCATTACCAGAACCCCAATATCGTCGCCGGATGCGTGCCGGTCTGGGGGTCGAAGGTATTACTGTGTCGTCGCGCCATCGAGCCACGGCGCGGTTACTGGACCCTGCCCGCCGGCTTCATGGAAAACGGTGAGACCATCGAACAGGCCGCCATTCGCGAGACCGCCGAAGAAGCCTGTGCCCGGGTGCGCAACCTGAGCATCTATACGCTGATCGACGTGCCGCACATCAGTCAGGTGCATGTATTCTTTCGCGCCGAGCTGGTGGACCTGGATTTCTGCGCAGGCGTAGAGAGCCTTGAGGTGCAGCTGTTCGAAGAAGCCGATATCCCTTGGGACGAACTGGCTTTCCGCACGGTGGGCCGTACCTTAGAATGCTTCTTCGCTGACCGGCGGGCCGAGGTCTACCCCGTGCGGTCCGAATCGATCCCGCCGCTCGCTCAGCCTGCCATCATCTAAACTACTGTTAATTAAAAACCAAAATAGTCGCGACACCTCTTAGGGATATCGTTTCAATGCGCTGGCTGCTTGCCCTGTTTTGCTTATCGTTCGTCGCCGTCTCCCAGGCTTCCGTCGCGACCGCCCCGGATGGCAAAGTCATCGAAAAAGTTCTGGTCCTCAAATCTGCCCACCAGTTGCAATTGATCAACGACGGCAAGCCGTTCAAGACCTATCGCATTTCATTGGGCAAACGCCCCATCGGCCCCAAACTGATGGAAGGTGATAAGCGCACCCCCGAAGGCCTTTACTGGCTGGACTGGCGCAAGACCAGCGACCGTTTCAACCTGGCGATGCACATCTCCTATCCCAACATCAGCGACTCCGCCCGCGCACGGCGCGAAGGCGTCGAGCCCGGCGGCATGATCATGATCCACGGAACCCCGGACACCGAAGACAACCCCGAAGACCTGTTCCACACCCTGGACTGGACCGACGGCTGCATCGCCATGCGCAATATGGACATGCGTGAAGTCTGGGGCCTGGTGCCGGACGGCACGATGATAGAAATCCGGCCGTAACCTCCCTCGCAATGACCGTAATTATCGTTCCCACGCTCCGCGTGGGAATGCAGCCCGGGACGCTCCGCGTCCCCTCCAGAGCCGAACGCAGAGCGTCCGTTGAGGCATTCCCACGCAGAGCGTGGGAACGATCAAATCTCCCAGACGTGTGAAGGGCTTTTGTAGCGAGGGGGCTTGCCGGGGGGGCAAATCCCGAGTAACAAAAAACCCGCTGAACGCGAATTCAGCGGGTTTTTCATTTCAGCAGACCGGAAGATCAAAAATCTTCCAGCCGCCACACCTCATAAGCCGGCGTCTCATAGGGATGACTCTCTTTCAGAGCCACCACCACCGCCCGAATCAACTCATCGGCCACCACCAGCTCAACCTTCCATTCCTCAACCTGCTCGACCTGCCCAGCCTCGCCAATGAACGGCTGGCTGCCCTCCAGTGGACGAAACTGGCCCAGGCCAAACACCTGCCACGCACAGTGGTCATAAGCCCCGACCCGCCCGCCACCGGCGGCGAATACAGCGCTTTTGACCACTTCGACGTGACTGGCCGGAACAAAAAAACTGAGCTTGTACACGGCAATCAGTTCCCCCGCCCTTAGTTCACCCAGACGCGAGCATTACGGAACATGCGCATCCACGGTGCGTCTTCGTTCCAGTCCTCCGAACGCCACGAGTTCTGCACTGCACGGAACACACGCTCCGGGTGCGGCATCATGATGGTCACGCGACCGTCGCGGCTGGTCAAACCGGTGATACCCCGCGGCGAGCCGTTCGGGTTAGCCGGGTATTTCTCGGTGACTTTGCCGTGGTTATCGACGAAACGCATCGCCACGCAACCCGACAGATCGGCTTGCAGCAAGGCTTCTTCGCTGGCGAATTCGGCATGGCCTTCGCCGTGGGCGATGGCAATCGGCATACGCGAACCGGCCATGCCTTGCAGGAAGATCGAGTTCGACTCCTGGATCTGAACCATGGCCACGCGGGCTTCGAACTGCTCGGAACGGTTGCGCACGAAGTGCGGCCAGAACTCGCTGCCCGGGATCAGTTCATGCAGGTTGGACATCATCTGGCAACCGTTGCACACACCGAGGGTGAAGCTGTCGGTCCGTTCGAAGAAGCCCTGGAAGGCATCGCGAGCGCGGCTGTTGAACAGCGCGGACTTGGCCCAGCCTTCACCGGCACCCAATACGTCGCCGTAGGAGAAACCGCCGCAAGCGACCATGCCCTTGAAGTCGTTCAGGTCGACACGGCCAGCCAGAATGTCGCTCATGTGCACGTCGATCGCGTTGAAACCGGCACGGTCGAACGCGGCCGCCATTTCCACCTGACCGTTGACGCCCTGCTCACGCAGCACGGCAACCTGTGGGCGAATGCCTTTCTTGATGTAAGGCGCGGCGACGTCCTGGTTGACGTCGTAGCTCAGCTTGACGCTCAGGCCCGGGTTGTCTTCTTCCAGCAGCACGTCGAACTCTTGCTCGGCGCAATCGGCGTTATCACGCAGACGCTGGATCTGGTAGCTGGTTTCAGCCCACTGACGTTGCAGCAGACGACGCTCACCTTCGAACACCGTGTCACCGTTAAAGGTGATGTTGATCTGGCCGTTGTTCATTGGCTGACCGATCACCGATACACAATCACTCAGACCGGCAGCACTGAACTGCGCGAGGATGTCCGGAGTAGCGTCCTGGCGAACCTGGATCACGGCGCCCAGTTCTTCGTTGAACAGGATCGCAGCGATATCGGCGGAGGTTTCTGCCAGACCGTCGAGGTTCAGGCTCAGGCCGCAGTGACCGGCAAACGCCATTTCCACCACGCTGGTCAGCAGACCACCGTCGGAACGGTCGTGGTACGCCAGCAGATGACCGTCGGCATTGAGGCCCTGGATCACGGCGAAGAAGGCTTTCAGGTCTTCGGCGTCATCGACGTCCGGAGCCTGTTTGCCGAGCTTGCCGTGAACCTGCGCGAGGATCGAGGCGCCCATGCGGTTCTGGCCACGACCGAGGTCGATCAGGATCAGGTCGGTGGTGCCCTTGTCCATGCGCAGTTGCGGGGTCAGGGTCTGACGGATGTCAGCCACTGGCGCGAAACCGGTCACGATCAGGGACATCGGCGAGGTCACGGTCTTGTCCACGCCCTCGTCGTTCCAGCGGGTGGCCATGGACATGGAGTCCTTGCCCACCGGAATGGTGATGCCCAGCTCAGGGCACAGTTCCATGCCGACCGCTTTCACGGTGTCGTACAGACGCGCGTCTTCACCCGGGTGACCGGCAGCGGACATCCAGTTCGCCGACAGTTTTATGTCGGAAATTTTGGCAATGCGCGAGGCGGCGATGTTGGTCAGGGTTTCACCGATCGCCATACGACCCGACGCCGGAGCGTCCAGCAGGGCCAGCGGAGTGCGCTCGCCCATGGCCATGGCTTCACCGGTGTAGACGTCGAAGCTGGTGGCGGTGACGGCAACGTCGGCCACCGGGACCTGCCACGGGCCGACCATCTGGTCACGGGCCACGAGGCCGGTGATGGTGCGGTCGCCGATGGTGATCAGGAAGCTTTTGCTGGCCACGGCCGGGTGATGCAGGACGCGCTCGACGCAGTTGGCGATGTCGAGGGTCGACGGATCGAAATCGTCGCCCAGCTCGTTTTCACGAACCACCGAACGGTGCATGCGCGGGGCTTTACCCAGCAGCACTTCGAGCGGCATGTCCACCGGGCTGTTGCCGAAGTGGCTGTCGGTCACGGTCAGTTGCGGCTCGGCAGTGGCTTCGCCAACCACGGCAAACGGGCAACGCTCACGTTCGCAGATCGCCTGGAAGCGTTCGAAGTCCGCCGGGCCGACTGCCAGAACGTAGCGTTCCTGGGATTCGTTACTCCAGATTTCGTGCGGGGCCATGCCCGGCTCGTCGTTTGGAATGTTGCGCAGTTCGAAACGGCCACCACGGTCGCCATCGTTGACCAGTTCCGGGAAGGCGTTGGACAGACCGCCCGCGCCGACGTCGTGGATGAAGCTGATCGGGTTTTTATCGCCCAGTTGCCAGCAACGGTCGATGACTTCCTGGCAACGACGCTCCATCTCAGGGTTTTCACGTTGTACGGAAGCGAAGTCCAGGTCTGCCGAGCTGGTGCCGGTGGCCATGGAGGAAGCCGCGCCGCCACCCAGGCCGATCAGCATCGCCGGGCCGCCGAGCACGATCAGCTTGGAGCCGACGACGATCTCGCCTTTCTTGACGTGTTCTTCACGGATGTTGCCCATGCCGCCAGCCAGCATGATCGGCTTGTGGTAACCACGAACTTCGTCACCGTGCGGAGTGCTGATCGATTGTTCGAAGGTACGGAAGTAACCGGTCAGGGCCGGACGGCCGAATTCGTTGTTGAACGCGGCGCCGCCCAATGGGCCTTCGATCATGATGTCCAGCGCGGTAACGATGCGCTCGGGCTTGCCGTATGGCACTTCCCACGGCTGTTCGAAGCCCGGGATCTGCAGGTTCGACACGGTGAAACCGGTCAGGCCAGCCTTTGGCTTGGCGCCGCGACCGGTAGCGCCTTCGTCACGAATCTCGCCGCCACTACCGGTGGACGCGCCCGGGAACGGGGCAATCGCGGTCGGGTGGTTGTGCGTTTCGACTTTCATCAGGATGTGCACCGGCTCCTGCACCGCGCCGTACTGGCGGGTTTCAGGGTCCGGGAAGAAACGGCCGGCCACGGAGCCGACGATGACCGAGGCGTTGTCCTTATAAGCCGACAGCACGCCTTCGTTGTGCATCTGATAGGTGTTCTTGATCATGCCGAACAGGCTTTTTTCCTGGCTCTGACCGTCGATGTCCCAACTGGCGTTGAAGATCTTGTGGCGGCAGTGCTCGGAGTTCGCCTGGGCGAACATCATCAATTCGATGTCGTGCGGGTTGCGCTTCAAACCAACGAAGGCGTTGACCAGGTAGTCGATCTCGTCTTCGGCCAGGGCCAGGCCCAGCTCGGTGTTGGCTTTTTCCAGCGCGGCGCGGCCGCCGCCCAGCACGTCGATCGCGGTCAGCGGCTTTGGCTCGGCGTGGCTGAACAGGCCGGAGGCTTGTTCGAGGTTGCCCAGCACGATCTGGGTCATGCGGTCGTGCAGCGCGTCAGAGATCAGCTGAGCCTCAGCGTCGCTGAACTGGCCGGCGACGTAGAATGCGATACCGCGCTCCAGGCGCTGGATCTTGGTCAGGCCGCAGTTGCGAGCGATGTCGCTGGCTTTACTGGACCACGGCGAAATGGTGCCGAAACGCGGCAACACCAGGAACAGACGACCAGTGGGCTCTTGTACCGGAACGCTAGGGCCGTACTTCAGAAGGCGCGCGAGCACCTGCTGTTCGTCGCCGGTCAGGACGCCGGTGACTTCGGCGAAGTGAGCGAATTCAGCATACAAGCCGCTGACAGCTGGAACCTTCTGGCTCAGTTGCTCAAGGAGTTTGCTGTGGCGAAAGGCAGAAAGGGCAGGAGCGCCGCGCAGGATCAACATCTTCGGGACAGCCTCGGGAAGGGGTGTGCTTTGAGGCCGTGCATTCTAGCCTAAACCGCCCGCGACATCACCCGAAACGGTACGCGCGGTTGCACCCGAACGTCGGGCCGGGGATTCGGGCCTTAAACAGATGCGCACCGGGGGTTATTTTTTCTGTCACAAAATGCTGTTCGGGCCAGTTCCTGCGGGCTCCAAGCGGGTTTCTGACGCTCTAGCAGACAAGCCCTTCGCTGTCGAGATATGGCGCTGGTGGTCCTTTGCGTATACTGCGCAGATGTTTTCCCCAATGGCTTTGCGTCCGCGGTACGCCAAATGGCTGATCGCAACCGGACTCTTCCTGATGCTCAGTGGCTGTGTTGATAAACCCAACACGCTGGAGCGCGTAAAGGAGGATGGCGTGCTGCGGGTGGTTACCCGTAACAGCCCCGCCACCTACTTTCAGGATCGCAACGGTGAAACCGGCTTCGAATACGAGCTGGTGAAGCGCTTCGCCGACGATCTGGGGGTCGAACTCAAGATCGAAACCGCCGACAACCTCGACGACCTGTTCAATCAGGTGGGCAAGCCCAGTGGCCCGGTGCTGGCGGCTGCCGGCCTGGTCAGCAGCGAGGAACGCAAAAAGCAGGTGCGATTTTCCCACTCCTACCTTGAAGTCACCCCACAGATCATCTATCGCAACGGCCAGTCGCGGCCGACCGATGCAGGCGATCTGGTCGGCAAGAAGATCATGGTGCTCAAAGGCAGCACCCATGCCGAGCAATTGGCCGAGCTTAAAAAGAAATATCCCGGCATCGAATACGAAGAGTCCGACGCGGTTGAAGTCGTCGACTTGCTGCGCATGGTCGATGAAGATCAGATCGACCTGACCCTGGTCGATTCCAACGAAGTGGCGATGAACCAGGTCTACTTCCCCAACGTACGAGTCGCCTTCGATCTTGGTGACGCCAGTAATCAAAGCTGGGCCGTGGCCCCCGGCGAAGACAACAGCCTGCTCAACGAGATCAACGCCTACCTCGACAAAGTAAAGAAAAACGGCACCTTGCAACGCCTCAAGGACCGCTATTACGGGCATGTCGATGTACTCGGTTACATGGGCGCCTACACCTTTGCCCAGCATTTGCAGCAGCGGCTACCCAAGTACGAAAAGCACTTCAAGACATACGCCAAGGAAGAAAAGGTCGACTGGCGTCTGCTCGCGGCAATCGGTTATCAGGAGTCGTTGTGGCAAGCGGCGGTCACGTCCAAGACCGGCGTGCGCGGATTGATGATGCTGACCCAGAACACGGCGCAGGCCATGGGCGTGTCCAATCGCCTCGACCCCAAGCAGAGCATCATGGGCGGCGCGAAGTACCTGGCCTACATGAAGGATCAATTGGACGAGTCGATCCAGGAGCCGGATCGTACGTGGTTCGCATTGGCAGCCTATAACGTTGGCAGCGGTCACCTGGATGACGCGCGCAAACTGGCGGCCAAGGAAGGGCTGAACCCGGACAAGTGGCTGGACGTGAAGAAGATCCTGCCACGCCTCTCGCAGAAACAGTGGTACAGCAAGACCCGTTACGGCTATGCCCGAGGCGGCGAGCCGGTGCACTTCGTGGCGAACATCCGTCGTTACTACGACATCCTGACGTGGGTCACACAGCCGCAACTGGAAGGCAATCAGGTCGCCGAGGGCAACCTGCACGTGCCGGGGGTCGACAAGACCAAACCGAGCCAGGAAACCCCACAGCTTTAAATTATTGTTGTCTCCGATGACGCCTTCGCGGGCAAGCCTCGCTCCTACAGGTTTGCGTCGAACACACAATTGCGTATCGACACGAAACTGTAGGAGCGAGGCTTGCCCGCGAAGGCAGCACCGCCGATCTCAACCCTTTAGTGCAGCAGCCAGAATCAGCGCCTTCATCTCCGACACCGCCGACTTGAACCCGACGAACAACGCATGGGCCACCAACGCATGGCCGATGTTCAGTTCGTTGACGCCCTTGATCGCCGCGACCGCTTCGACGTTGTGGTAGTGCAGACCGTGGCCGGCGTTGACGATCAGCCCCTGGGCCAGACCGAATGCCACGCCATCGGCCACGCGCTTGAGTTCTTCAGCGACTTCGCTGGGTGTCTCGGCGTCCGCATAGCGCCCGGTGTGCAATTCAATCGCCGGCGCGCCGACACGGCGCGATGCTTCGATCTGCCGCTCATCAGCGTCAATGAACAGCGACACTTCACAGCCGATTTTCGCCAGACGATCCACTGCTGCCTTGATCCGCGTTTCCTGCCCCGCCACATCCAGACCGCCTTCAGTGGTCAGTTCCTGACGGGTTTCCGGCACCAGGCAAATGTGCGCCGGGCGAATGCGCTCGGCGAACGCCATCATTTCTTCGGTGACACCCATTTCGAAGTTCATGCGGGTTTGCAGCACGTCCTTAAGCAGCAGTACGTCGCGCTCCTGAATGTGCCGGCGGTCTTCACGCAGGTGCACGGTGATGCCATCAGCGCCCGCCTCTTCGGCGTCCAGCGCTGCCTTGACCGGATCCGGGTAACGAGTCCCCCGGGCCTGACGCAGGGTGGCAACGTGGTCGATGTTCACGCCAAGAAGAATGCGATTGCTGGTGGTCACGGAAGCGCTCCTGAAAGAGGGAAAGTTCGGTGCACAGCATACCCTATGGCTTTCGAAACAACTCACGACTAACCAATGGACGACCGCCCAAATGAACGGCCAGCGCCTGACGCATCAAGCGCTTGGCTGCAGACAGCGCACCGGGCGCAGACCAGTCGGCGTCAGCCATGGCCAGCAGTTCGATACCATTGAACAGGCCCGGCTGCAGCAGGTAGACCCGCTCCAGGCCGGCATCCACTTGCAAACGATAGAGGCCATCCGGCGCGATGGGGTCGCCGTGGATGTCGGTATTCAGTGCGAAGCCATAACCGAGGTCGTCGAGCAAACGCCACTCGAAGGAGCGCAGCAACGGCTCCAGCGGCCGGCCTTCGGCCAGGGCCAGCAAGGTTGCGGCATAGTGATCGAAGACCCCGGGATGAGGATCTTCGGCAGGCAGCAGGCGAATCAGCAATTCGTTGAGGTAGAGGCCACTGAACAGCGCCTCGCCGTTGAGCCAGGTGGAAACCCCGGCGCTTTCCATGCGACCGACGTTTTTCAACTCGCCCCGGCCACGGAACTCGACCTCCAGCGGCACGAACGGCCGCGCCAACGTCCCGGCCTTGCCCCGCGCGCTGCGCAACACCGCCCGCAGCCGACCTTGCGGCGTGAGGAAATCCACCAGCGCACTGTTTTCGCGGTAGGCGCGACTGTGGAGTACGTAGGCGGGTTGGGCGATGGGTGGTTGGGACATGGGCGTCGAGTATCTCTAAAAGGAGAATACAGCCAGTGAAATTGCACTCGCCCAATGTGGTAGCGGGCTTGCTCGCGAAGGGATCCTTCCAGCCAATATTGATGGTGACTGTCAGACCGTCTTCGCGGGCAAGCCCGCTCCTACAGTGGATCTATGTAAATCTGGGTTAAGCGATTACAGGTCGCCATAACCCAGCGAACGCAAGGCACGTTCGTCGTCGGACCAGCCGCCTTTCACCTTGACCCACAGGTTGAGCATGATCTTGGAGTCGAACAGCAGCTCCATGTCCTTGCGCGCCTCGGTGCCGATGCGCTTGATGCGCTCGCCCTTGTCACCAATGATGATTTTCTTCTGGCCGTCACGCTCGACGAGGATCAACGCATGGATGTGCAGGGTTTTGCCCTGCTGCTTGAACTCTTCGATTTCCACGGTGATCTGGTACGGCAGCTCGGCGCCCATCTGGCGCATGATTTTTTCGCGTACCAGTTCAGCGGCGAGGAAGCGGCTGCTGCGGTCGGTGATCTGGTCTTCCGGGAAGAAGTGATCGTTTTCCGGCAGGTGCTCGGCGATCACTCGCTCCAGCGTGTCGAGGTTATGCCCGTGCTGGGCCGAGATCGGCATGATCTGCGCGTTCGGCAGCTGTTCCTGCAACCAGGTCAGGTGCGGCATCAGCTCGGATTTGTCTTCGATACGGTCAGTCTTGTTCAGCGCCACGATCAGCGGCCCGGTCACGTACTGAACGCGCTCGAGGACCATCTGGTCTTCGTCGGTCCACTTGGTGCGGTCAACCACGAAGATCACCACGTCGACGTCTTTCAACGCCGCCGAAGCGGTTTTGTTCATGTAGCGGTTCAGGGCCTTTTCGCCACCCTTGTGCATGCCCGGCGTGTCGACGTAGATCGCCTGCACGTCGCCTTCGGTCTTGATGCCGAGCATGTTGTGACGGGTGGTCTGCGGCTTGCGCGAGGTGATCGCCAGTTTCTGACCCAGGATATGGTTCAGCAGCGTGGACTTGCCCACGTTGGGACGGCCGACGATGGCAACATAGCCACAGCGAGTTGCGGTTGTATCAGTCATTGCCATTCTCCACACCCAGGGCAATCAGTGCTGCGGCGGCCGCTACCTGTTCGGCAATACGACGGCTCACACCCTGACCTCGGCTTTTTTCATTCAGTAAGATGATTTCGCATTCGACGAAGAACGTCCGGCAATGCGGCTCACCCTGGATATCCACCACTTCGTAACGCGGCAGCTCACAACCACGGGACTGCAGGAACTCCTGCAGGCGGGTTTTCGGATCTTTGTTGGTGTCGACCAGCGTCAGGCCTTCGAACTCTCCGGCCAGCCAGGCCAGCACGCGCTCGCGCGCCACCTCCATGCCGGCATCCAGGTAGATCGCACCGATCAGCGCTTCGAGGGCATCGGCCAGAATCGACTCGCGACGGAAACCGCCGCTTTTCAATTCGCCGGAGCCCAGACGCAGATATTCGCCCAGATCAAAACCACGGGCCAGTACGGCCAGGGTCTCACCTTTCACCAGGCGTGCGCGCAAACGTGACAACTGGCCTTCGCGGGCCAGCGGGAAACGATCGAACAGTGCCTCGCCAGCGACGAAGTTGAGAATGGCATCACCGAGGAATTCCAGGCGTTCGTTGTTGCGCCCTGCAAAGCTGCGGTGAGTCAGGGCCAGGACCATCAGGTCCTGATCCTTGAAGGTGTAGCCGAGCTGACGCTCGAGACGGCTTAAAGAGGCGCTCACGGTTTACCCACGCTGAATTCGTGGTTGGATTCCACCGCCAGGGCCTTGGTGTGGCGCGGGCTTGGGACAATTAACGCTGTGTTCAAAAATAACGTCCTGAATATCGTTGTTTTCATGCTTGCGGTGCCGTTGTGCCGGCTCCAGAAATGCATTCGGCGCTGTGTTCAACAGCGCCGTGTGTGATTACTTGATCAGGCCAACCCGCGAGAAATTCGGCAGGTGACCGAGTTTGGGTTCCGGCCAGCTCATCCAGACTGCGAAGGCCTTGCCGACGATATTCTTGTCGGGAACCATGCCCAGCAGATCCTTGGGAATGCTTGGATCATCCCAGTAGCGACTGTCATTCGAGTTGTCGCGGTTGTCGCCCATCATGAAGTAGTGCCCGGCAGGCACGGTCCACGAACGATCCGGTGCTGCGCGGTAGCGGCTCATTTCCTTGCGGATCAGGTGCTCGGCGACGCCGAGTTTTTCCTTGTAGAGCTCGGCGCTGCCCAACGTGCCCGGCTCGGAGCCGACCAGTTGTTCGGCAATCGACTCACCGTTGACGAACAGACGCTTGTCGGCGGTGTAGCGAATCTGGTCGCCCGGCAGGCCCACCACACGCTTGATGTAGTTGACGTTCGGGTCGCTCGGGTAGCGGAACACCATCACATCGCCGCGCTGCGGATCACCGACTTCGATGACTTTCTTGTCGATCACCGGCAGACGGATCCCGTAAGAAAACTTGTTCACCAGAATGAAATCGCCGACGTCCAGGGTCGGTTTCATCGAGCCGGAAGGAATCTGGAACGGCTCCACCAGGAACGAACGCAGTACCAGCACGATGAACAACACCGGGAAGAACGATTTGCCGTATTCGACCAGCAGCGGCTCTTTGTTCAGCCTCTCGATCACCACCATGTCAGCCTGGCTGACGCTCCCCTGATAGGAGTTGATGGCAGCCCGGCGCCGTGGCGCCAGGAACAGCAGATCGAGCAACGCCAACAGGCCGCAGACGAACACGGCGATGACCAGCAACAGCGGGAAATTTAGTGACATAGGACCTAACTATCCAACCTGAGCACGGCAAGGAAGGCTTCTTGTGGAATTTCCACGTTGCCGACCTGCTTCATGCGTTTTTTACCGGCCTTTTGCTTTTCCAGCAGCTTTTTCTTACGGCTGACGTCACCACCGTAGCATTTGGCCAATACGTTCTTTCTGAGTGCCTTGACGGTTGTACGCGCCACAATCTGACCACCAATGGCGGCCTGGATTGCCACGTCGAACATCTGCCGCGGAATCAGGTCTTTCATCTTTTCGGTCAACTGGCGACCTTTGTAGTGCGAGTTGTCACGGTGCACGATCAGCGCCAGAGCGTCGACCTTGTCGCCGTTGATCAGCACGTCCAGTTTCACCAGGCTGGCCGATTGGTAACGATCGAAATGGTAGTCCAGAGAAGCATAGCCGCGACTGGTGGATTTCAGACGATCAAAGAAGTCCAGCACCACTTCGTTCATCGGCAGGTCGTAGGTCACTTGTACCTGGGAGCCGAGGAACAGCATATCGACCTGTACACCACGTTTTTCGATACACAGGGTAATGACGTTACCCAGATGCTCTTGCGGTACAAGAATATTGGCGCGCACGATTGGCTCGCGCATGTCTTCGATGGCAGACAAATCCGGCAGCTTGGACGGGTTATCGACGTAGATCGTCTCGCCGGTCTTGAGCAGCAGTTCGAAGATTACCGTCGGCGCCGTGGTGATCAGGTCCAGGTTGTATTCGCGCTCCAGGCGCTCCTGGATGATTTCCATGTGCAGCATGCCGAGGAAGCCGCAACGGAAGCCGAAACCCAGTGCGTCTGAGCTTTCCGGCGTGTACTGCAGCGATGAATCGTTGAGGGTGAGCTTTTGCAGCGCCTCGCGGAAGTCTTCGAAGTCATCGGAGCTGACCGGGAACAGGCCGGCGTACACCTGCGGCTGAATGCGCTTGAAGCCTGGCAGCACATCGACGTCCGGCGTCGAGCTCAAGGTCAGGGTATCGCCCACTGGCGCACCGTGAATGTCCTTGATGCTGGCGATGATGAAGCCCACTTCACCGGCCTTCAGGTCGGCGGTAGGGGTGTGTTTCGGGTTGAATACACCGACGCTGTCCACCAGGTGGATCTTGCCGGTGGACTTGACCAGAATCTTGTCGCCCTTCTTCACGCGGCCGTGGCGAACGCGCACCAGGGAGACAACGCCCAGGTAGTTGTCGAACCAGGAGTCGATGATCAACGCTTGCAGCGGATCTTCGATGTTGCCGGTCGGCGCGGGAATGGTGGTCACCAGGCGTTCGAGCACTTCATCGACGCCCAGGCCGGTCTTGGCACTGCACGTGACCGCGTCGGTGGCATCGATGCCGATGATTTTTTCGATTTCTTCCTTGACGCGCTCCGGATCGGCCTGTGGCAGGTCGATCTTGTTCAGGACCGGCATGACTTCCAGACCCTGCTCGATCGCCGTGTAGCAGTTGGCAACCGACTGAGCCTCGACGCCCTGACCGGCATCGACCACCAGCAATGCACCTTCACAGGCCGCCAGCGACCGGCTGACTTCATAGGTGAAGTCGACGTGGCCCGGGGTATCAATGAAGTTCAGCTGGTAGGTAATGCCATCGCTGGCTTTGTAATAGAGGGTGACGCTGTGGGCCTTGATGGTGATCCCGCGTTCACGTTCCAGGTCCATGGAGTCCAGTACCTGGGCTTCCATTTCGCGCTCGGCAAGGCCGCCGCACATCTGGATGAAGCGATCGGCCAGCGTCGACTTGCCATGGTCAATGTGGGCGATGATGGAGAAATTGCGGATATGACTCAAATCACTCACGGATCAACACTCAAAAAGGCTGCAGGCATAGCCCGCCGAAAAATAGCCGGGAATTGTACCTGATCCACGGCGCAAGCGTCACGTTCGCAGGTCAGACGGCGCCTACAAAAAACGCCCCGGTCTTGCGACAGGGGCGTTTCGAGTGACAAGCCAGAGCGGAAAAACCCGCAATCAACCGGCCCGGCGCAGCAACCAGACCCCGGCCAGGGCACAGACACCGGCCGGCACCAGCACCGCAAACAACGGTGGGAAACCGAATACCAGGCTCGAAGGGCCGAGCAAATCCTGGACGATGCGGAAGGTGAAACCCACCAGCACCCCGGTAAACACCCGCTGACCGAGGGTCACAGAGCGCAATGGACCGAAGATGAAGGAAATCGCCATCAGCACCAGCGCAGCGGTCACCAGCGGCTGCAACACCTTGACCCAAAACGCCAGCCAGTAACGGCCATTGCTCAGGCCCTGATCAGCCAGGTAGTGGATGTAACTCCACAAACCGGTGATCGACAGCGACTCGGGCGCCATCACCACGGTGCTCAGCAGTTGTGGGCTCAGGGCTACTTCCCAGCGCTCCACCGGGGCAGTCACCACTTCGGTGCTCTTTTCATGGAACAGCGTGGTCGTGACATCGGTCAGTTGCCAGTGATCGGTATCGAATTCCGCACGCTTGGCGAAGCTCGAAGACAGCATGTGGCGTTGATCGTCGAAGCGATAACGGGTCACGCCGTACAGCAGACCGTTGGGTTGCACGGAGTTGACGTGAATGAATTCCTCACCCTGACGGTGCCACAGACCGTGCTTGGCACTTTGCGCATCGCCACTGCCCTGGGCCAGCGAGCGGTTGGCCTGAGCGGTGACTTCCGTGGCCGGCGCGACGTATTCGCCAATCACCAGCCCTACCACCATCAGAATCAGCATCGGCTTCATCACGGCCCAGACGATCCGACCGATGGACACACCGGCTGCACGCATGATGGTCAGCTCGCTGTGGCTCGCCAGGCTGCCGAGACCGATCAGGCAACCGATCAGCGCCGCCATCGGCAACATGTCGTAAAGACGGCGCGGCGCGGTCAGCAACACGTAACTCAGGACATCCATCAGCGTGTAGGTATCGCTGACTTCGCTCATCTCATCGATGAAGGCGAACAGCGTTGCCAGGCCCAGAATGATCCCCAGCACTGCCAGGATGGCGATGAACACGCTGCTACCAATGTAGCGGTCGAGCTTATCCACGGGCCACCTCCAGCGCGCTGCGGCGACTCGCCATCTTCAAGCTCAATGGCTCCCAGTACAGCAAGCCCAGGCCGATGGACAGGAAGATCCCATGCACCCACCACAAACCCAATGCCGGCGGGATCTTGCCCTTTTCGAGGGCGCCGCGAGCGGCAATCAGGATGGTCAGGTAAGCCATATAAAGAAGAATCGCCGGCAGCAGCTTGAGAAAACGGCCTTGACGCGGATTGACACGCGACAGCGGCACCGCCATCAGGGTCACGATAAAGACCAGCAACGGCAGGGACAGGCGCCATTGCAGCTCGGTACGCGAGCGGATGTCGTCATTGCCCAGCAAGGAACTGGTGGTCATCGCATCGCGGTCGGTCACTTCATCACTGACGTCCGGTTTTGGCAGCAATACACCGTATTCGTCGTACTTGATGGCGCGGTAGTCGGCCTGCCCTGGATTACCGTCGTAGCGGTAGCCGTTGTCGAGGATCAGGTAACGGTTGCCATCAGGCCTGATTTCCTGACGGCCCTTCTCGGCCACCAGCACGGAAATCCCCCGGTCCTTTTTGTCGGAACTGACATTTTTTTGCGAAATGAACACGCCACCCAGATTGATGCGGTCATCCGACAGTTGCTCGGTGTAGGTCACCCGGGTGCCGTCGCGCAAGGCCTGGAAACGACCTGGCTCGAGGGTGTCGAACTCGGTCAGTGCGTCCTGTTTGTTCAACAGCAATTGAAACTGGTTGGCACCTTGTGGCGCCAGGCTCAGGCTCAGCCACGCCACGACCAGAGCAACCAGAGTGGCCGGAAAAAGAGTCATGGCAAACAGACGCTGCTGGCTCATGCCAGTGGCAGACAACACGGTCATTTCGCTTTCGAGATACAGTCGACCGTAGGCCAGCAGAATCCCGAGAAACAAACCCAAGGGCAGGATCAGTTGCAGGAAACCCGGTAGACGGAAGCCCATGATCAGGAACAGCGAGCCCGGGTCCAGAAGCCCAGCGGCTGCCTGAGCGAGGTATTTGATGAAGCGTCCGCTCATGATGATGACCAGCAGCACGGCGCTGACGGCGCTCAAGGTCAACAGGACTTCGCGGGATAGATAACGGAAGACAATCAAACCAGACACTCCAGGGTTGTCAGGCTAAGCGGCCAAACAAACGTATCAGCCGGCCCCGCAGGGCAGAGCCGCCGAAAAAGATGCGCATTATCCTGTGATTGAGTGCGCCTGTCACTGCGCATGCTCAAGCAGGCACGTGAACCGCTGAAGTTCGGCGCAACCGAGGGTTGTCAGGCGCAGGCGGCGAGGTTCAAACTGCGGCCTTTGTCGCTGGCACTGCTACCTGCGTCTTTCTACTTATAAGCAAGCTTCTGCGCATCGCGCACTTTGACCATTAATTCAGGGACCCGGACATGGAACTGGTTGTAAAAAGCGTTAGCCCGGAAACGTTGAAGACCGCCACGCTGGTGGTCTCCGTCCGCGAAGGCCGCAAGCTCGGCAGCGTTGCCAAACAACTCGATGAACTGAGCGGCGGCGCCATCAGCGCAGTGCTCAAGCGCGGCGACCTGGCCGGCAAAGTCGGCCAAAGCCTGTTGCTGCACAGCCTGCCCAACCTCAAGGCCGAACGCGTGCTGCTGGTGGGCGTGGGCAAGGATGAAGAGCTGGGCGATCGCCCGTTCCGCAAAATCATCGCCGGCCTCCTCAACACCCTTAAAGGCCTGGGCGGCAGCGATGCTGTGCTGGCCCTGGACGAAGTCGTGGTCAAGGGTCGTGACAGCTATGGCAAGACCCGCCTGCTGGCCGAATCCCTGGTGGACGGCGAGTACACCTTCGACCAGTTCAAGAGCCAGAAAGCCGACCCCCTTGCTCTGAAGAAAGTCACCCTGGTGACCATCAAGGCAGCACAGGCTGAAGTCGAACGCGCCGTGGCCCACGCCACCGCAATCGCCAATGGCATGGCCTTCACCCGTAACCTGGGCAACCTGCCGCCAAACATCTGCCACCCGACGTTCCTTGGCGAACAGGCCAAGAACCTGGGCAAAGAATTCAAGAGCCTGAAAGTCGAAGTCCTCGATGAGAAGAAGATCAAGGACCTGGGCATGGGCTCGTTCTACGCCGTCGG
Organism: Pseudomonas frederiksbergensis; assembly: GCF_017114915.1. Taxonomy (GTDB): domain Bacteria; phylum Pseudomonadota; class Gammaproteobacteria; order Pseudomonadales; family Pseudomonadaceae; genus Aquipseudomonas; species Aquipseudomonas frederiksbergensis_I. Next base: position 1,798 of record NZ_JAAUOE010000029.1, on the reverse strand, counting down.
CCAGGGCAGCGCCCAGCCACCGCGCCTGATCGTCATGCAATACAACGGCGGCAAGAAATCCGAAAAGCCCTACGCACTGGTCGGCAAAGGCATCACCTTCGACACCGGCGGCATCAGCCTCAAGCCGGGCGCCGGCATGGATGAAATGAAGTACGACATGGGCGGCGCCGCCAGCGTGTTCGGCACCCTGCGTGCCGTGCTTGAGCTGAAACTGCCGATCAACCTGGTGTGCATCCTGGCCTGCGCCGAGAACATGCCGAGCGGCAACGCTTCGCGTCCGGGCGACATCGTCACCACCATGAGCGGCCAGACCGTGGAAATCCTCAACACCGACGCCGAAGGCCGCCTGGTGCTGTGCGACGCCCTGACCTACTCCGAACGCTTCAAACCGCAAGCGGTGATCGACATCGCCACCCTGACCGGTGCTTGTGTCGTGGCACTGGGCGCCCACACCTCGGGCCTGCTGGGCAACAACGACGAGCTGATCGGCCAACTGCTGAGCGCCGGCCAAACCGCCGACGATCGTGCCTGGCAACTGCCGCTGTTCGATGAATACCAGGAGCAGCTGGACAGCCCGTTCGCCGACATCGCCAACATCGGCGGCCCGAAAGCCGGCACCATCACCGCCGCTTGCTTCCTGTCGCGCTTCACCAAGAACCTGAACTGGGCGCACCTGGACATCGCCGGCACAGCCTGGACCAGCGGCGGCAAGGACAAGGGCGCTACTGGCCGTCCGGTTCCCCTGCTGACCCAATACCTGCTGGACCGCGCCAAAGCCTGAAACCGATGACTTGCAGCTGCGTCACTCTCGGGTGATGCAGCTTGCAACTCAGGAACCGCAATGACCAAAGTCGACTTCTATATCCTGCCCAGTGCCGATCCTTCGGCACGACTGGATTTCGCTTGCAAGCTCACCGAAAAAGCCTGGCGCATGGGCCACCGCATTTACCTGCATTGCAGCGATGCCGCCCAGCGTGAGGATCTGGATGCGCGCTTGTGGGCGTTCAAGGGCGAAAGCTTCGTGCCCCACGGCCCCGCCGAAAGCGAGCCAGACGGTTTGATTGTGCTGGGTCTTGGCGATGACTGCGGTCAGCATCAGGATCTGCTGGTCAATCTCGACCTGAAAGTCCCGGCCTTTGCCAAGCAGTTCGCCCGCGTGGCGGAGGTGGTGGTGGAAGATCCGACGATTCGTCAGGCTGCGCGGGAGAGTTTCCGTTTCTACCGCGAACAGGGCTATCCTCTGCAAGATCACCGTTTACAGCGACTCTGAGCATTCCGATGGACACCCCGAAACCAACGCAAAAGTCCGCGCATCTGCTGGATGACCTCGAGTCGATCCGCCAACTGCTCGGCGATGACAACCTGCAACCGCCCTTGCTGACCGACACGGTCATCGAAGGCGATCAGGAACAGATCCCCATGCTGTTCGACACTGTCGGCAATCCGCCGAAGGTCGAGCCACCGCCACCTGCCCCAGCCGCCCAGCCGTTACCTGCCGCCGACAAAGGCCCCGACGCCCTGCTGCACCTGGACACCGAGTTGCGCGCCGCCGCGCAATTGATCATGCAAGACGTGATCGACGACTTCGCCCCGCACATCGAAACCGAAATCAAACGTCGCCTCGATGCGCGGATGGAACGGCTTCTCAGCCAATACGAGTAATCCTGCGACGAGCGGGCTTTTGTGGCGAGGGGGTTTACCCCCGTTCGGCTGCGAAGCAGTCGTAAAACCAACGTATGCGGTGCGTCAGATACACCACGACAGCAGGTTTTGGGGCCGCTTCGCGACCCAACGGGGG
>NZ_JAAUOE010000028.1 GCF_017114915.1 Pseudomonas frederiksbergensis | reverse complement strand
AAAGTGCGCGAGGCCATTGTCGCGATTTTTTCCAGGCAGGCGCTTATTTAGCGGCGGCCATCAGGCGATTGACTTCACTGCGCACCATGTTCGCGAATTCCGGCGGTGACATGCCGTCGAGTTCGGAACGCACCCATTCAGCCCATTTGCCTTTGCGCTTGGCGCGCTCACCGAACAACCGTGCGGCTTCGCCCTTGGCTTTGCCCAGGTTGTTTTGCCAGAGTTCGAACAGACGGGATTTTTCATCTTCAAGCGCCGCGCGCTCGGCCAGGGGTTTATCGGCCAGATTGAAGCTCATGGGGAATTACCTGCTGCGTAAAATAGGTGACATCTTACACTGTAGGAAGAAATGTCCTGCGCTGGATTTTTCTTCAGGGTTACGCCACCGCGCAAAATTGCTGCAACTTTTTCAATCACCGCAGACTCCATTGCTCACTGTCCATTCATCTGTAAGGAGTACACCAATGGCCCGCAAATACACCGATCAATTCGCCGAGGATCAAATCAAGGATCAGGTCTTCAGCGAACTTCAGGCCCTGATCGAAGAATCGGAGAAACTGCTCAAAAGCAGTGCCTCACTGGTCGGAGAGGAAGCGGACACCCTTCGTGGACAAATCGCCCAGAAACTCCAGCAGGCCCGGAACTCGGTAACCCGTGTTCGTGACCGGACCCAACCCGCAGTCGATGCCACCGAAAGCTACATCGGTGGTCATCCCTGGCAAACCGTGGCGATCTCCGCGGGTTTCGGTTTGGTGGTGGGTCTGTTGTTGGGCCGGCGGTAGGAGCAGGCTTGCCCGCGAAAGCGGTGTGTCAGGCAACATCAATGTTGACTGTACCGACGTCTTCGNGAGCAGGCTTGCCCGCGAAAGCGGTGTGTCAGGCAACATCAATGTTGACTGTACCGACGTCTTCGCGGGCAAGTCGGATCGCCGCATCGCCGCTCCTACAACCCGGCCAGTTCCCGCAGATTCGCCAATGTCTGAGCCTCGAGTGCAATGCCGTCAACCTTGGCTTTGGCGCGTTGCAGGTGACGCCGATCACCCGGTAAACGCTTGAGTCCTACACCGTGCATCTGCCGGACCAGTTCCTGACTGCGTTCGGCAAAATTCTGCCCCGCCGATTTACTCGGATCGATCACGATCAGCAGTTGGCCGGTCCAGGGGGTTTTGGCCCCCGGATGGTTCGACCAGTCGAACTCGAAAGAAAAATTACCGCCCGTCAACGCTGCCGCCAACAGCTCGACCATCATCGACAGCGCCGAGCCCTTGTGCCCGCCAAACGGCAGCAATGCCCCCCCTTCGAGAATCGCTTTGGGGTCCTGAGTCGGCTGGCCGAGGCTGTCCACCCCCATGCCCGCAGGCAGGCGTTCACCTTTACGGGCGGCGATCTGCACGTCACCATGGGCGATGGCGCTGGTCGCCAGGTCAAAGACAATCGGCGCACCGTCGGCCCTGGGCGCGGCGAAGGCAATCGGGTTGGTCCCGAACAGCGGACGATCGGCACCGTGAGGCACCACGCAGGTCATGCTGTTGACCACGCTCAGCGCCACCAGCCCTTCATCGGCAAACGGCTCGACGTCCGGCCACAAGGCGGCGAAGTGATGGGAGTTGCGGATGGCCAACACCGCGATGCCGGCGCTGCGGGCTTTTTCCACCAGCAATGGCCGCGCCGCCGCGAGGGCCGGTTGGGCAAAGCCATTACCGGCGTCAACTCGCACGAAACCCGAAGCCACGTCCTCGACCACCGGCACGGCCTGACCATTGACCCAGCCACTTTGCAGCGTCGACACATAACCGGGAATGCGGAACACACCATGGCTGTGGGCGCCGTCGCGCTCGGCGCTGGCGCAGTTGAGGGCCAGGGTTCTGGCGACGTCCGCTGAGGTGCCGTGACGCAGGAAGATCTGCTCGAGCAATTGAACGAGCGCGTCGAAGTCAAGCGTTTGAGTGTTCGAGTTGACGGCCATTTCAGGCGATTCAGTCATCTGAAGCTCCGGTTTTATTATTGGGTAAGGGCAACAGGTCAAACGGGGCTACAGGGCACCCCAAAATGTCATCGATTAAGCGCTGTTTTACTGGCGTCCTGTCAAGCCTCCAGCGAACAATCAAGTCAAGCAATATGTACCGCACCCGGGTTTTCCCTTCGCCCTACTGTTTTCCCTCGAACCAACAACCTGCGATCACCCTCCATCGCAGCCCATCGAGGAAAAACCATGACTGCTCCCCCACTGCCGTATTTTTTCGACGAGGCAGAACGTGCCTCCAATGCAAAGCAACCTGGCGAGCGCGAGAAAGCGCTGAACTTCACCCTGGATGACCTCAAATGGTTGAAAGGTGGTGTTTATCTCGCCACCCATGACGTTCGCGCGGCCCAAAAGGCACCGATGCAGATAGATCGGCTGATGTTGAAGATGGGCACCGGCCCTGATATTCCATTGGCCGGCGCGTTCTCCATGAGTCGTCCCGATAACGGCGAAGTCGTCCTCTATACACCATGGAAAGGCCTCGTCAAATTCGCCGACATGACTGACCTCACTACGCGCCTCGAGCAATGGCTGCGCCAGTTCAGCGGCCAGCAGGCGCTGTTGCGATACCTCTCCATCGAACAGCGTGAGACGGTATTGACAGCCTCGGGCCTGAAGGTGTCGACGCAAAAAATCGAGGGGGCGGTGTTCCAGGACCAGGAGCAGATCCTCGAACGCAACCAGGCCCAGAACATCCAGGCGATGCTGGCTGAACTGGTGAAAATGCCGTCGCTGCAATCGATGCTGGATGAGACACTCAAAATCGCCCTGGCCAAGCGTTTTCCCAAACTGGACCAGCGCCGTACACAACTGGACAGTTTTATCGACAGCGCTTCTGCGGCCTTCGATACCGCCAATCCGGAAAACCGGCGCAAGCTTTCTTCGCTGTCCTTGAGCGATGCCCTGCTGCACGTCTACCTGACCAATCAATGGCCGGATGGCGACATCAGGATCTTCTCCAACCCCGGCCACGGCGTGAGCAGCAATACTGACAACCAAGCCTGGGAACACGAGATAAAAGAGATCGCGCAAAGTCTCACACCTCGCCTGCAGAGTCTGCTCGAGACCTTCTGGAATAGCCCCATGAACTGGCGGTCCCGTTCCGACCTTTTCGCCGAGAGCATGCGAGATACCTACCACGTGGATCTTCTGCTAAAGCGTCAGTCAGGTATTTTGAGCACCGCTGAATATCTGGAGTTGATGAGCATCAGCGGGGCCACGCCTGCCCCAGAGCTCCCGCTACGCGTCGAAAAAGTCCGTGTCAGCGCGCTCTATAAACATTACGTGGAGCTGGCGTCCACCTTCATGGCCGGTAACTCGGACACCTTGGGCTTTCTGTACACCCACTCCTCGGGCATCCAGGCCAGTAGCGATCTTGCAGCGATAAAAGACACCGTGCTGACCCTGCTCAAAAGCGAGGGGCACGAAGACAATCTGCTCAATTTCATGTCCCTCGACGAACGCGGCACCTTCCTTTCGCTTGAGCCACAGGCGCGTCTGATCATTGGTGAACCGCTTACCGGCCCGGTGTTTGACCGACTCGTTGAAGATGTCCGGGCCAAGCAGCAGCAAAATCTGACATTCGCCCTGAGCCGATACCGGGAAAGCGAGGGCACGCTTGATGTACATGCCTTGGTCGACAATGCGCTGGATGTACGAGGCCTGATCGACAATCGCCTGTTGACCGGCGATGCCAACGGTCGCTGGAGCACCCGGGCAGATCAGCGTTGGAGCGCCCGACCGGCCACCGTGCGGGCGGAGTCGGCAAAAGAACAGCTCGTATTGCTTGACGCCGTCGAGCGGGCACTCGAGCAAGGGCTTGATCAACACCCATCCATTGCGGTGACAACGCCTACGTTCGCGGCGGCACAGACCATCACTCGTTCGTCTATCGAGGAACTGCAACCCAGGTTTACGCATGTCTTGACCACGGCATTGCGCAGCGAGCTCAAACTGCACAGCGTCGCCCGCACGCTGGCGACCACTGAACAGGCGATAATCAAAACCGTGCTTGAGACGCCGGTCCGGCTGCAGCGCGGTGCCCTGAACGGATTTCTACCGGATATTTTTTCCCTGGCGCTCAAGGCCAGTGACTCCAGTGACCTGCTCCAGCTCGGCAGTTGTTTTGTCATCACCGAGCGCGGCGGCCTGGACCCCAACCACTCCGGCAAAGCGATTCTGTGGACTCCAGCTTTGGGATTCGAAGCCTTTACGTCCCTCACACCGCTGATGACAGCGTTCAAAAAACGTTTGCAGAGCGAGGACGAACGCCCATCGATTCTGGAGAATCTCGAGAGAAGCCAGCGCACGTCGGGGCGCACCTTTACCCTCGCGCCATTACAACTGATTCATGAGAACTTTCTGGATCAGGTACAAAAACCATTCGTTCGGCTGGACAAAATGTCGATCGAAGCCGCATTGGCCTCCTCACTGCCCGCAACGGTTTCGAAGAATCTACTGAACCTTGTGGCATTGCACACACCGATGACAGGGCTACGTCGGGCAACAGACCTTGCACGCTCTCTGACCACCCAACAAAAGCTGCCTGCATGGCTGGCCAAAGCCTCCATAAAGGATCAGATGCTGCATGCAGAACTGCTTGAGCAATACCTGAACAATGCCAAGGACGATAAGGATTACCTGAGCGGCGTACGCTCTCTTGAACGCACGGCTCAACTTGAGTTGAAAAAATTGCTCAAGGCCGATCAATTCGACGTTGACCCGGACAACGTTCAGGTGCAGGTTGCCGCGCGCCTGATGTCCGCCGCCAAGACATTAACGTTGTCGGCTTTTGCATTGACTCACTTCCATGATCTGGACAATGCCGATTTCAAACTGGTGTCGCTCACCTCCGACGCCATCCCGGCCAAAATGGACAAGCCCTACATCAAAAGCCTGATACAAAAGCTGGATGTCGGCCAGCACCAACAAAAGATAGTGGCAACGGCACTTGCTGAAACCAACACCGCCGCGAAATCCTGCAGACAGCTGTTCGCCACACAATTACCGTGGCAACTGTTGCACCATGCGCATTCGATGAAGCTACAGGAACACCTGAGCGAAACCGGGTTCGACTTCATTCGGCAGGTCATGGACATGCCCGATGCGATTGCCCGCGAGGCCGTCAGCGGTGCGAATGCGGTCATCCGTCCACTTGAGCTGCTCTACGGTAAAGACCAGTCGATCAAAGTGCCGGGAATCTATTTGATCGGCCCCAAAAAGAACACGGCAGGCCCCCAGGTGCTTATTGCGCCCTACAGCCCTGAGCATGGCCTGAAGGAATATGAAAACGAAAATCTGCTGCTGACTGAGCTCAAATCACAAGGCGCGTTGCAGAGTTGGGTGCGCAACATTTTATCGACCACTGACCGCAAGCGTTATGACAGCGATTTGACCGGTACGAAAGCAGCAACCAACAAGGTCAGTCTGGCCACCACCCCCATCAAAGGCAATCTGTTCAAGCACCTGTTCAATGAAAATGCCAACCTCCTGGCACGGCTACTGGGCACCCAATCCAGTAACGACACTCAGGACGAGTGGGAAACCATAAAGCGCGTATTGGGTGACGATCTGGAACAGGCCTATACGTTCCTGACGGGCAAGCTGGCCTACCCGACTGTCGTGTGGCGCAGCTATCGGGATTTCAAGCAGTCTGCAGAGGATCTCCAACTACATAAATGGGGCGCGGGGATAAAGTCCTTTATCAATGGCGTAGCGCAACTGGCAATGTTGCGCCAGTCAATGGAAGGCCAGGCAGAACCCTCTGCGCAGGCCAGTGAGCCTTCCAACTCTGCGATCAGTGCCAGCCTTCAATGGGAGGACATCGCCATTACCGATCCGGCGCGCACAGGCTTGCAGAGCCACGAGCACGTTGACGTCGACCTTGGCTCAATGACCCGGGACAAAGCCCTTGAGCTCTACACCCACCCGACCACAAAGAAAAAATACGGCCCGGTTGAAGGAAAGGTCTATCAACTCGAAAAACGCGGCCTGCGCTGGCGCATCAGTGGTCCGGACGGCAGTGGCCCTTATGTTGTTCAGAACGCTGCAAAACAGTGGGTGCGGGAACCGGACGAGCGGGTTCGCCAGTACAGTTTGATCAATAGGTTGGAAACGTGGGTCGCTGTCCGTGGGGGGATGAACGTCGAAGCCAGTGGAATGGCTGAAATACGCCAGCTGTTCCCGGTCCGGGCCCGACTGATCGATGAAGGCCTTGATTTCGCAACCACCTATGCGTGGAACAGTTTTCGCAATCTGCAACTGTTGAGAAAACCAGGCAACACACAGACACCGGTTCATCAGCTNAACTGTTGAGAAAACCAGGCAACACACAGACACCGGTTCATCAGCTCATCAGGGATTTTATTGATGTACCGGAAATCTCGCCCGCACATATGACGATGATCGAGGATGTCGTAGAGAAAATCCTTGGGGCCCTGGTGGATCCGACCCTGCGGAGCGAAAAGTCGAAACGCTTCGTTACCGGGAGAGCGTCCTCTGAAGAGCGGGACCATGTGTTCGCCTTCACGATCCCCGCCGACAGGAAGAAAAAAATCTATCTGGTGGAAAAGTATTTCATGCCTTACATGGATCACTACCGCAATTACATGACCGATGCCTCCTTCCCGATCCGTGCTCACGCCCGCGCAGTCACATTGATCCACGAGCTGTCGCATATGGTCTGTGGCGCGGAGGATATCGCTTATTTGGATTCAAGCAGACCGTTTGTCGATCTGATCGATACCACGACGGACCGTGGCGCCAATTTGAGTAAGGCGCTGACGCAGGTTCAGCGGACAGCGCTTTCAAGTCATACACCCTTACCCGAGCTATTCACCGTCTGGAATGACGAAACAACATTGTGGGAAGATTTCGGTCGAACCAGTTACGAAGGCACTTACCGTGCACGTGACCGGGTTTTGAGCTTGACCGGCAAAAATACGTTGGCCGAAGCACGCAAGCAATTCAAACATGATTCGACGTCGAGACTGGCTGTCCAGCTGGCCAACGCTGACTCCGTCGCCTGGCTTATCTCTCACCTGGGACGCCAGCTTCACGTTGATACGCCCTGAAATGCGATGACAGGCACTGACGCAACGTCAGTGCCCTGAAAAATAAGTTCGACTTTGATGGGGAAATGCCATGACGGTTGTTCTCGCAGACTTCCCCTCAAGGTTAGAATGCAGGAAATCAGGATGAGTCAATGACCGACCACTCTCTCTCGCAAGCCCAATACGACGCCATCACCGATGCCGCTGCGCACTGGTGCATGCGTATGCACGCCATCGATTGCACGAACGAGGAACGTCTGGCGTTCGAGCAATGGCGTGATGCCCATCCGCTGCACGCCTTCGAGTACGAAGCCATGCTGGAGATCTGGGATGTTGCGGGGGATTTGCCCCGTCCCGAATCCTCTGCGCCAACCGTTCGGGTCAAACCGACAACGCCTTGGCGCACCTTCGGCATCGCAGCCACCGTCTGCGCCCTGGCGCTGCCACTGGCGGCGTATACCGGGTGGAACCTTGGATGGTTGCCCAATGCCTACCAGCATTTCGAGGCGACCGATAATGTGCGTCAGGTCACGCTGAGCGACGGCAGTCAGGTGGAGCTGAACCTGGGCAGTGAGCTGACGTTCAGCAATTACAAGGATCAGCGCCGTGTCACCCTGAAAAAAGGCGAAGCCTTCTTCAGCGTCAGCCACGACATGCAGCACCCGTTCATCGTCAGGGCGGGCGACGGCAGGATTCGTGTCACCGGCACCCGGTTCAACGTCTGGATGTATGAAGACCAGGTCCGCGTGAACCTGATCGAGGGTTCCGTGCTGGTGACCAGCAACGCTGCCCTGTCCGGCGACGGTCTGCGTCTGGAACCTGCCATGCAGGCGCGTTACAGGCACGGCGACTTCACGCCTCAAATCAGCCAGACCTACGCCAACGACCACTCGCTGGCCTGGCGCAGCGGCAAACTGGTGCTCGATGATCTGGCGCTGACCGACGCCCTGCCCTTGATCAATCGTTACCTGAACAAGCCGGTGATGATCGCGGACCACAGCACCGGCTCGATTCGCCTCGGCGGCATCTACAACATCAAAGAGGTCGACAACCTGGTGGCTTCGCTGCCCAAGGTGCTGCCGGTCTACCTGACCCGCAACAAGGACGGCAATCCGGTTCTCAACTCGATTCCGCAACAAGCCCCAAAAAGCTGAAAGCCGCGCCCCTTATGGGGTGCGGCCTTCATTTTTCATTTGAACGCTATCGCTGTTATTGCGCAGCGACCTTCCCCGCTTTTTTATCCTGCTCGCGGATCGTCTGAGCCTGGTACTGCGGATCAGCCGTGATCTGCTGCTCGGTGAACGGCAACACACTCAACTGTTTCTTCGAAAAGGCCAGTGTCTGGTCCCGGGAATACTCCGAGGCCGGGTCACTGGACAACGAGAATGCCAACAAACCCTGAGCCCGCGGCCCCTTGTCATCGAACGTCACCACCTGCAAATAGCTGGTGCCGCTGACGACTTCGCGCTTGCCGTCGGCTCTCGGCACACTTTGAATGGCGTTATACACCCCCAGGGTGCCCGGGCCGCCATGGATCGGCGTTTGCTGCCCGCCACTGCTGACCACCTGGATATCGCCCCAGCGGCTGTCAGCCTTCAGGCCAAGGGTCTTGACCTTTTCTACCGAGGCCAGCATCGCCACCCGAACCGCTTTGGCGACTTCCGGCCGTTCGATTGCCAGGCCACGCGGTGTGGTTTGCGGATCCTTCGGATCGAACGCCACACGCCAGATTTCAGGCACTTGTTGTAACGACTGCATGACATTCTGAAAATGCACAAAGCCCAGCCCACTGTCCAGATTCACTCGATGATCCCAAGCCTTGAGACTGGCACACAGCGACGTCAGCGTCGGCGCATCGGGGCCGAGGTCCGCGGCACAAAATTGCAGCAGGTCCGGCATCACCAGAGCCGCCTGATACACCTGATCGTCCATCACCATGTGTTGCAGATCCGCCGCCGCGATAGGACCCGCCTTGTTCAAAAAGCCCAGGCGCTCCAGTGCGAAGCGCGATCGCAGTCCCAACGGCTGGCTGTCCTGGCTGATCAACGGCGAGAAACCGGTGAGCGGTTGCGCCGGGTTGGCCATCCAGGCCGAATCATTGGAATGCTGCACAAAGTCTTTGCGCAGCAGTTGCGGCAATTTGTCCGCCGCATAAATACCTTTTTGCGCAGCATGCGGGTCGATGTCCCAGGCGCAGGCGCGGTTGGAGCCGTCGAGCAGGATCATCTGCAATCCCGCCCGCGGATCGCTGCACTTGGCCAACTTGTCGGCACCCACGTTCGGCACCACCGACAGGTTCATGTAAAGCGTCTGCCCCTTATCGTCCACCGCCAGGGTATTGACCCACGGGATCCCCTGAATCTTGTGCACCGATGCCTGGAGATCCTTGAGGCTGACAGCACGGTTCATCGCGTACCACTGCTGCAAGACCCGGTCGTTATCCAGATTGGCATCGCGCAGGCTGTAGGCAAACTGATTGTTCCAATCCAGTTTTCCGGGCCATTGCACAATCGGCCCGAATTGTGAGCTATAGACCACATGGGAAATCTGCCGGGTCTGGCCATCGGGTTGCTTCACACTGACCGTCAGCGTCTGCTTTTTCATCGGCAAGGACTTGCCATCCAGCAGGTAACGGGTCGGATCCTTGGGGTCGAGTTGCAGGCGATACAGAGTGAAGTGCTTGGACGAATCCACGGTGTGGGTCCAGGCCAGGTGCTGGCTGAATCCGATGTTGATCATCGGCAGACCGGGCAACGCGGCGCCCATGACGTCCAGTTTGCCGGGAATGGTCAGGTGCATCTGATAGAAACGCATCCCGCCGACCCAAGGGAAGTGCGGATTGGCCAGCAGCATCCCGCGACCGTTGAACGAACGCTCGCTGCCGACCGCCACGGCGTTGCTGCCGCGATCCAGAGCGAACCGTTGCATGCGCGAAGCCGCCAACTGGAACGATGCCGGGTCGCCTGCCGCATGAGCGACGGCTTCAGGCGGAGTCGCGCCGGCCAGTGCTTCGGCAAACTGGCCCACGCCACCTTCGACCAGCAAACGACGAGTCAACTTGACCAGGTCCTGAGCGGCAATCGCGCGCACCCATTCGCCCTGGCATTGCTGCGGTAAACCCCGCGCCCGACGCTCTTTCAGCGAACGGTTGTAACCCGCCACATAACCTTCGATGAGCTCACGGACTTCAGGTGTTTGCGCCTGCCAGAAACCAGCGACAGCCTTGGGGGTGTTCAGCCAGTTGAAAAACAGATCGCTGGCCAGGTTGCCGCGCTCTTCGACCGTCACCTGGTCCGGGCCAAAATACCGCGAACGCTCGCCATTGACGGTGACGATCTCATTGGCCAGCAAGCACAGATTGTCCTGAGCGTAGGCATAGCCAATGCCATAGCCGAGCCCGCGCTCGTTTTCGGCACGGATATGCGGTACGCCGAAACTGGTTCGACGGATGTCGGCCGTCGCCTGCTCTGGCTGGCTGCGCGCGCTCGCCGCAAGACTCACCCCCAGCATCACACCCGCAAGGCTCAACCTGGTTAACTGCCTGGAAATAATCACGCTCGCTCCTGATCGTAAAGACGTATGACACGCAATGCGCCTCCCCTTGAAACGAAGCAAATGACAAAAAATTTAGGCCTTTGAGGGCGTCCCCCATGCCCGTCTGACGGGACGCTGACGTAACGGCGACAAATTTTCTACATATGGGTATTCATTATTTCCCTGCTCGTTCGTCTTATTGATTGAGAGCACCCATCACATTTTCCTGATCAGGCTCTGAAAAGGAGTTTTTGCATGTACAACCCGCAACTGCCAACGGACGGTAGCCATGCGCCAAAGGGTACCCACCCGGGTTCCCGCGCTTTCAATCAACAGGCTGAGCGCCACGGCAACGAACGAATCCGGTTTCTGCTCAAAAGCTTTGGCCTGCGAACCAGTCTGATCCGCCTCAAAGTCATCGACGCCTTGCTGACCGCTGCCGAAAGCGACCGCAGCCTGGGGGTGCGCGGCGTGCACAGCCACTTGTTGGGCCTGGATATTCCCCTGTCCTTTCTCAGTGTCCGTGAAGTGCTAAAACGCTTGTGCGGGGAAGGCGTGATCACCCTCAATCCGGACAAAAGCTACAGCCTGCATCCGCAGGCCGCTGCGGTTCTTTATAGCGAGCAATCCGCTCAGAGGGCGTCGCTCAAGGCTTGACCTTGCGACGCATCACGCCGTTGATCACCACCACGATCACCGCCACGCCAATGGCGATGTACTGGAACAGCTTCTCTGTGATGATCCCTGCATTTTGCAGCCAGGAAAGGCCGAACATGATCCCCAGTACCACCAGGGAAATCAGAATCGAGTATTTCAAACGTTGCGACTGGGTCATTGCGGGTTCCTGAACCAAAAAATGTATCCGGCTTTATCCGATTGCATGCCAAGCCCCTGCCCTTGCGCAGGAATGAGGGGCTGCAAGCGGGACCTCATGTTACAGCCGATGAAGCGTTTTGACTTTATTGCGGTGATCACGATGAGGATTTCTGCAATGCGGCTGATTTCCTGCTTGCCCTGACACCAGCGACGAGAAATCAACCGATCAGCCCGCTCTCTAGCGGGCATTTTTCGTATATGACAGTTCTAATCAGGCTGTCAGGTTAATCCATCACAACACTCTCTTTTTTGTTTGCACCCATACGTCGAAATATAACGAAAACCGTTGAAGCTTTAAGTCTCAATCGGACATTTGAGCTGCTTATGTTCGATGTCTATTCTCGGACCAACATAAATAAGCCAGCTCTCGAACTCGATTAAAAACAGGGATGTCATGCTCAAGCCGTTAATACCTATCAGCCCCCATTATCTGTTTGGCTTTTGCCTAGCAATCACTCTTTTCGAACTACTGACTTATATGGGCAGCGACATGATCATGCCGGCCATGTTGACGGTCACTCATCAACTGGGTGCCAGCCCGAACCACGTTCCCTATGCCTTCAATCTTTATTTGATTGGCGGCATTCTTCTGCAATGGCTTATAGGGCCGCTGTCCGATCACTTCGGTCGCCGCCGGTTGTTGCTCATCGGCAGTGCGGTGTTTGCCCTGGCCTGTGCCGCAGTGTTCTACGTGCAGAGCATGCTGGCCTTCAACGGCTTGCGCCTGATTCAGGGCATGGGGTTGGGATTTGTCATCGCCGTCAGCTATCCAGCCCTGCAAGAAGTCTTTTGCGAAGCTGACGCCGTAAAAATCATGGCATTGCTGGGAAACGTCGCGCTGCTCTCCCCGCTGCTGGGACCCTTGCTCGGCAGCCTGATGCTGGAATGGATCTCCTGGCGGGAGCTGTTCTTACTCTTGGGAGTCGGCGGCGCGATAGTCTGGCTCGGGCTTTATCTGTTCATGCCGGAAACCGTCGGCATCTTGCGCCATGACGGACAGCGACTGGCCGCAGTGCCTTTTGAGTGGGGCGGTACGCTGCGCCGCTACACCGCCTTGCTCGCCAACCCGCCATTTCTGAGCGCCACCGTCGCCCTGGGCCTGATGAGCCTGCCGCTGATTGCCTGGATCGGGCTGGCGCCACTCTTGCTGATCCAGCACCAGGGACTTTCCCCGCTGCACTATGGCCTGTGGCAGATCCCGGTATTTACGGCCGTCATTTTCGGCAATCTGATACTCAACCGATTGATTGCCAAAACTGAACTGACCCAACTGATTCGATATGCGCTCTGGCCATTTTGCGGTGGCCTCATCGCCTTGGTCGTCATCACTTTTACCGGCACTTCAACAGTCCTGTTGGTCAGTTGCCTGGGCCTTTACGCCGTGGGCCTTGGCATGAGCAATGCCGCGCTGTACCGGCTCGCACTGTTTTCCAGCGACGACAGCAAAGGCCTGGTGTCGGCCATGATCGGCATGATCTCCATTGCGGTCATGGGGGGAGGTGGCTCGATTATCGCGGCGTTGGGAGCCGGTGACAGTCTTGAAACCTTCGCCTTGCTGGCCGGTATCTCGGGGCTCTTGTGCCTTGTCCCCTTGCGACTGTTCCTGCAGCGCTCTCATATCGTTCATGCCGTCTGACCCCACACCATAGGCCTTCTGATGATCCATCTACCCCACACCGATGCGCTTTGCGCGTTGACACAACCCTATTGCCCGGATTCCGTGCCGCAAGGCCTGTTCGACCGGGCCATGGCTGAAGTCAGCCTGTTTCATTGCCACCACACACCTGGCTACGAACGCTGGCTGAACGCCAATGGCCTTGATGCCCGCACTCTGGAGACGCTGGATGACTGGTCAAGGTTGCCGCCGATTTTCGCCAATTACTTCAAACGTCATTTGCTGCTCGGCCCCACAGGCGAAGGCGCGCTGGAGCTGACCTCATCCGGCACCAGCGGTCAGAAGAGTCGCATGCGCTATGACCATCGCAGCATGGCTGCCGCCCAGGGCATGGTGAGTCGCATTTTCCGGTACTACGGCTGGGACACTCCGGACAGCCCCTGCAATTATCTGCTCCTGAGCTATGAACCCGAGGCAGCCATCACCCTTGGCACGGCCTATACCGATCAGTTTCTGTGCAGTTATGCCCCCGTCAACCGAGTCGCTTACGGCTTGCGCCTGACCGGCAAAGGCCACGAGTTCGACCTCTTCGGTGTCATTCGCGCCTTGCAGGAGTTTGCCGAGGAAGGATTACCCGTTCGCATTCTCGGTTTTCCGGCGTTCCTTTCCCATGCACTGCAGCACATGGAGGACACCGGCGTGGCCGACTTGCAGTTGCCTGCCCGGTCACTGGTGTTTCTGGGGGGCGGCTGGAAAACCCAGGCGGCACAGGAGATTCCCCTGCATCAGTTGTATGCCCGAATCAACCGGCAATTGGGTATCGACCTGTCCCGCTGTCGGGACGGCTACGGCGCCGTAGAGCATGCCGTGCCCTATATCCAGTGTGCCCATCATCATTTTCATGTCCCGATATATTCGAAGGTTTTCGTGCGCAACCCATCCGATTTCACTGTCCAGCCCTACGGCCAGCGCGGTTTGCTGGAATTCGTCTCCCCCTACATTTCCTCAAGCCCTGCTCATGCGGTGGTCATGGGCGATCTGGCAACGCTGCACCCCGGCGCCCGTTGCGGATGCGGCCTGACGACCGATTGGTTCGAACTGCATGGGCGCGCCGGCACCAGCGCCAGTCGCAGCTGTGCCATGGCCGCTTCAGAACTGATCGGAGGAGCTTGATATGTACCTGATCAATGGCCAGCTGCGCGACGACATCACCGCGCAAAGCGCCCTCGAACTGCTTCAGAAACCATTGCCCCGGCTGCTTTCTTCACCGATCGACAGCGATATCGTGATCGAATCCGCCGCTCGCTTTGCCACGCAGCTGCAAGCTCGCGGCCTGGATCTGCCCCTGGACGACGATCAATGTCAGGGGCTTATCGACTTCTGCCAGCGCAGCAACCTGAGCACCAAGCTTGAGCGGGAACTGGGCCTGCAACCGCGTTCGCTGCGGCGTATCGACTACCGCCAGCCCAGCTTCGAAAGCTGGCATCCATTGGGGCTGGTGGTGCATATCACCCCGGGCAACGCACCGATGCTGGCGTTCTTCGCGGTACTCGAAAGCCTGCTGGCCGGCAACATCAACTGGCTGCGCCCCAGCTCCAGCGATCAGGGGCTGACCGCACAATTGCTCGCCGCCCTTTTGCGTTGCGACACCAGTGGCAGACTGGCCGAATTCGTAGCGGTTCTGCCGGTGGACACCTCTCATATCGCTCAACTCTGCGCCAAGGCCGATGGGGTGTCCGCGTGGGGCGGGGAAACAGCGCTCAAAGCGATTCGCCAGCAGATCCCGGCCGGCTGTCGCTGGATCGATTGGGGACACAAGATCAGCTTCGCCTACCTGTCACCTGATTCGGCGACGCCTTCGGCACTCGATGCATTGGCGGACGAAGTCTGTCGACTGGATCAACAGGCGTGTTCCAGCCCTCAATGGATGCTGGTGGACAGCAACGATCCGGCTGTCTTGCAGAACCTCGGAGATCGACTGGCCGAAGCCTTCAACCGTCGCGCCCCACACTGGCCGGCGTTGACGCCGACAGATCAGGAAGCATCGGAAATCACCACCCGCACCGCCATGGCGCAGCTCGATCAGTGCTTTGCCAATCAGACCGGCCAGGTGTGGGCCGGCCTCGGATGGCGTGTCATCTGGGAGCACCATCAAACGCTCGCGCCGTCACCGCTGTTTCGTACGATTCTGCTCAAGCCAGTACCACAGCATCTGCTCGCCGAGACGCTGCACCCCTGGCGCAACTTCCTGCAAAGCTGCGCGTTGATGTATCCCTCGGCAGAAACGCCCGAGCTCGTTCGAACATTGGTCAATGCCGGGGTTAGTCGCATTGCGCCTTGCGAGTCGATCCATGACGGATACACCGGTGAGCCCCACGATGGCGTTTACGCGCTGTCGCGTCTGAGTCGCCGCCTCTCGGTGAGTTTGCCCCCGCATGTGTCGACGGGCCGTGCAACGCTCGACCCGGTTCCACCTGCCCCTGACACATCCCATGACCCGATCATGGACAAAGACACTTTTATGGCCCAACCGATCGGATCCGCGGCACAGTTGTACTTCCGTTCCGGCGGTAGCAGCGGGACGCCGGCGCTGGCTGGCTTCAGCTATCAAGACTTTCAACGACAAATGCGCGCCGCAGCCGATGGCATGTTTTCCGTAGGGCTCGATCCGTCACAGGACCGGGTGATGAACCTGTTCTATGGCGGCAACCTTTATGGCGGTTTTTTCAGTTTTTCCAACATTCTGGAACAGATGGGTGTTGTGCATTTGCCCATGGGGGCGCCCCAGGACGATGACTTCAGCGAAATCGCCCGACTGATCGTGGAGCAGCGTGTCACCGTGCTGATCGGCATGCCCAGCACGCTGCATCGCCTGTTTCTCAAAGAGCAGGACCGACTTCGCGCTTACGCCGGTATCGGCAAAGTTTTCTTTGGCGGCGAGCATCCGGGAGAAGCCAGTCGGCGCCTGATGGAAAGCTGTGGAGTGTCGACGATTCGCTCCGCCATGTATGGCTCCGTCGATGCAGGCCCCTTGGGGCATGCCTGCCAGGCCACGGCGGACGGCGTATTCCACTTGATGAGCGAAACCCAGCATCTGGAAATCGTTCAGCTCGAACAGGATGTGCCGGTACAGGCCCATGAGATCGGCCGCCTGCTGTTTACGTCCCGCGCCCGGCAAGGTCAGCACGTGCGCCGATATGACATCGGAGACACCGGCCGCTGGATACCCGGAACCTGCCCTTGCGGACTGGAGACGCCGCGATTCGAACTGCTGCAGCGGCACGGCAAACTGGTGCGCATTGGCACGGAATTCATTGCGCCTGCGGCGCTGGAACTCAGTGTGGGATCACCCATTCAAGTGGTCCTGGACCACACCGCCGACGGGATCGAACGCATGCACGTTCTCGCGGATGCAGACGCCGCGTGGGCACACGAAAAACTGCTGACCCACGAAGCCTTGGCGAATGCGGTGAGCGCTGAACTTTTAATTGTGGAAGTGACGACATGCGCTGAACAAGCATTCACCCGAAACAAACACAGTGGCAAAACCCCCTTAATTATCGATCAACGAAAATAAAAAAAGTCGACGCAAGACGCCCACTAAAAAAGAGAATCCCGTGAAGCCAACTTATTCGCTTGAACAACTCGTACCTTATATAAGACGACACTCCAACTTCTACCGCAAACATCTGGAACACTTGCCCGCGAACGGGCTTGCTTTAAAAGATCTGCCATTAACCCATGTGGCCGACTATTGGTCTGGTAGCAATGACTTGAGTCATTGGCCAGTCCTGACCGGAAAAGTCGATGATGCACTGGTATTTAAAACCGGAGGCTCGACCAGCCAAGGCAAACTTGCGATTTACTCCTACGAGGAATGGCAAGCGTTGGTCAGCACATTCGGCGCCAGCCTCTCGGCTCAACTGAACAACGGCGACCGGGTTGCCAACCTGTTTTTTTCAGGGGATCTCTACGCCAGCTTTCTGTTCGTCCACGACTCCCTGGCCCATGTCGAGGAATCCATCTGTGAGTTTCCGTTTACAGGAAGTGTCGAGCCGGACGTATTGGCGGATGCCATAGAGCAACATCGGATCAACGTTCTGGCCGGAGTACCGGCACAACTGCTGCGATTCTGCGCCTACCTGGCGCAGCATCGGCGTGTATTGTGCGGGGTCGAGACGCTGTTGTATGGAGGTGAAAGCCTGTTTGCCCCGCAGTTGGCAATCCTCGGGGAAGTGTTCCCCAATGCCCGTATCGCCTCGATCGGCTACGCTAGCGTAGACGCCGGGCTGATAGGCGCCAGCGATCGCGACTGTGCATTGGGCGAGCATCGGGTGTTCGATCAACAAACCCTGCTGGAAATCGTCGACGAACATACCGGCGAAGTGATCGAAGAATGTGATCGGACCGGGCTATTGGTCATCACCAACCTGACACGCCGGCTCATGCCACTGCTGCGCTATCCGGTGGGCGACCGCGCCTGTTGGCGTGAGCCGGCCGCAACCCCGAGGCGTAAGTTCGCGCTCAAAGGGCGCAGTGCCCACAGTCAACGAATACGAGTCGGTGTGCTGTCGCTGTTCACCGCAGAAATACACGAGATCGTTCAGCGGGTAGCACACAGCGAACAATGGCAGTTACTGATCGAACAGACCGGCCCCAAGGATCTGTTGAGCGTGAAGTGGGTACCCGAACCTCAGTTACAAGCCGTCGAACCGGTGCTCCACGCATTGCGTAAAGCGCTGCTTGCCCACTACCCCGCCATCGACGACCTGAGCCGCGAGGGTCTGCTGGAGTTTCGAGTATTGTCCTGCGCAACCACAGACCTGAAGCTTCACCCGCGTTCGGGCAAACAACTGCGGGTGCTGGATTTGCGGGAGTATGACGTTCCCCCGCTGGAGTTCGCGTGATGACCCCGTTGATAATTCGCGCCTACCGCCCCGGCGACGCAGACGCAGTGAGTCGATTGTTTCAAGAGGTCTACGGCGATGATTACCCTCAGCCGGATGTTTACCTGCCGAACATGATCAGTCAGCACAATGCCGAGGGTCACTGGCAATCAATGCTGGCTGTGGACGATGCAAATGTTCTCGGGCATGCCGCGTTGCGACGCGACGCCCCTTCCAATACTGCGGAACTGGCCCTCACCGTGGTCCATCCCGCTGCCCAGGGACAGAGCCTCGCGACCCGCCTGAGCCGCGAACTGCTGAAGCAGGCAGGTTCTCTGGGGCTTAAGAACGTCTCGATCAAGCAAGTGACCCACCATCCCTACACGCAACGCATGGCAAAAAAAATCGGTTTTCACAGCACTGGACTGCTTCCCGATTACGTCCCTTCGCCATTTGCCAAACCACTCCTGGAAACCATGGTGATGGGCTGCCATGTCATCGAAGGACACGCACGGCCGCTCCCCGACATCCCTTGGCCCGAAAGCTGCCGGGCGTTCATGCAGTACTTGTGCTCGGTATTCGGAACCCACCAGGACACGCCGCGCCTCGCGATGCCCTTGCAAATAGAACAACATCAGCATCGGGTCGACATTATCATTCACCATTTGAACAAGGATTTACTTGAGCAACTCTGGCAACTGCCCAGGCACTGGCTGATCTCGGCACGGCTCGAACTGTCCCGGCACTTCGCCTGGCACTTGCGCAGTTTTTCGGCGCTGGGCTTCGCCTTTACCGGCCTGATGCCTACGTCAGGTGACAATGGCTGGTTCGCGCTGTTTCATCGGGGCGTGCAGGTTCGATCCCTCAACCTGCACTGCGCGTACATGCAACAGTTGCATGACGATTTGCAGCAGAACACCCCCGTCACGAAAACAGACGCCCCGCTAGGTAACCGCTCAGCCGCATGAGTCTTTTCTAAAAAAACCATTAGCCGGCTGTGCACAGAGTTCCACCATCCAGTCGACGAACACCCGCACCCGCCGAGACAACTGGCGATGAGGAGGATAGAGCGCCGTCAGCGGCATACCCGGTGGCGGCACATCCCTCAGCACCTCGACCAAACGCCCCTCCTTCAACTGGCGGGCAACGTGATAGTACGGAGTCTGGACCAAGCCATATCCCGCCTCACATGCCGCCAGATAGCCATCGGCGCTGTTGACCGAGACGTGCCTGGGCAGATCGATCATCTGCAGCTGGTCATCGACGACAAACTCCAGTCCGTAGCGTTTGCCTGTGCTATTGGAAAAGTATTCCACCATCTGATGCCCCTTGAGATCCTCCAGACCCAGCGGAGTCCCGCAACGTTGCAGGTAGTCAGGACTCGCACACGTGACCTGATCCAGTGTGACCAGCGGCCGCGCCACCAGTGAATCATCCAGGGCCAAACCGCCCCGCAACACGCAATCGACGCCTTCGCGGATCAGATCCACAGGCTGGTCATTCAAACCGATTTCCAGCTCGATCAAGGGATACCGCGCCGTGAATTGCGGCAATGCCGGGATCACGATCAGACGCCCCACCCCCGCCGGCATATCCACTCGCAGCAGACCTTTGGGGTTGTGACGAGCGGCGGAAAATACGGCTTCGGTTTCCTCAAGATCAGCCAGCAATTGCACACAACGCGGGTAATAGGCGGCGCCATCGAGCGTCAGGCTGATCTGCCGGGTGGTGCGTTGCAGCAATTGCACACCCAGGTGTGCCTCAAGTTGCTTGATCAGAATGGTCACGGAAGCACGGGGTAATTGCAGGCTGTCCGCCGCCTTGGCGAAGCCGCCCAGTTCGACGATTCGCGTGAACACACGCATGGCATTGAAACGATCCATTGCTTTGGCTTACCGACTGATTATTTAGAAATTACAAATAGTGATAGCAGTTTTAGCCGGTTTATCTTGTTTCTGTCGAGATCAACAATGGGACTCAATTCACAGGGAGCTGATTTCATGCAAACACGTCAACTGGGCAAGAACGGACCACAGGTGTCTGCCATCGGTCTGGGCTGCATGGGCATGACCGATTTCTACACCACCGGCGTGGACACCCGCGAAGCCACGGCCACTTTGCACCGCGCACTGGAGCTGGGGATCAACCTGCTCGACACGGCGGACATGTACGGCCCACACACCAACGAAGCGCTGATCGGCAAGGCCATTGCCGGCAAGCGTGAGCAGGTATTTCTGGCCAGCAAGTTCGGCATTGTTCGCGACCCGTCCAACCCCGGTGCACGGGGCGTCAACGGTCGACCGGAATACATTCGCGCGGCGATCGACGGCACCCTCAAGCGCCTTGGCGTGGAAACCCTGGATCTGTATTACCAGCACCGCATCGATCCGCAGGTTGCCATCGAGGAAACCGTCGGCGCCATGGCGGAACTGGTGAAGACCGGCAAGGTGCGGTACCTGGGATTGAGTGAAGCATCGGTCGCCACACTGGAGCGAGCGAACAAGGTTCATCCGATCAGCGCCCTGCAAAGTGAGTATTCGCTGTGGAGCCGCGATCAGGAAGAAAACGGTTGCCTGGCCGCGTGCCAGCGCCTGGGCGTGGCCTTTGTACCTTACAGCCCATTGGGCCGGGGCTTTTTGACTGGTGCACTGAAAAGCCCGGATGACTTCGCACCTGACGACTACCGTCGCTTCAGCCCGCGTTTTCAAGGGGAAAACTTCGCCAAAAACCTGTTGCTGGTACAGCAAGTGCAGGCCCTGGCCGCCGATAAGGGCGTGACGGCGGGCCAACTGGCGTTGGCGTGGGTCTTGGCCCAAGGGGATTACCTGATCCCGATTCCAGGCACCAAACAGCGTAAATACCTGGAAGAAAATGTGGCTGCGCTGGACGTGAAGTTGAGCCGCGAGGAGTTGCTGGCCCTGGAAGCGATATTCCCGGCCAATGCCACGGCAGGCCTGCGTTATCCGGAGGAAGTCATGAAGTTGCTCGACCGGTAGCTGGTTCCCTTGTAGCGGGCTTGCCCGCGAAGACGACGGCACAGTCAACATTGATGTCACCTGACACCTTCGCGGGCAAGCCCGCTCCCACAAGGGTTGCTCACGGCTGTATTACCCGGAAACAATCTCGTATCTCCTCTCGGCTGAAAAGGGTCAAAATGCTTCTTTTTTGACCGCAACCCGAGACGAGATCCCCATGCGAACTCACCTGCGTCTGGCCGCCCTGAGCGCCCTCTTCATCTCCTCCCTGACCCAGGCAGCCGACCTGATCCCGATCGAAGTTCACCGCGACGCCAACTGTGGCTGCTGCAAAAAATGGGTCAGCCATCTGGAAGCCAACGGTTTCAAGGTCGACGACCACGTCGAAGCCGACATGAGCCAGTTCAAACAACAACATGGCATTCCACCTCGCCTGGCGTCCTGCCACACCGGCTTGATCAACGGCAAATTCGTCGAAGGCCATGTGCCTGCCGATCAAGTGCTGGCCTTGAGCAAGCGCGACGATCTCTTGGGGGTTGCCGCTCCCGGCATGCCGATGGGCTCGCCCGGCATGGAAATGGACGGCATGAGTGATGCCTATCAGGTGATCGGCCTGAAAAAGGACGGTACTGACGTCGTGGTGGCGGACTACCCCGCCCGTTGATGTTGGGCGCCTACATCGGGCTGTTTCTCGCGGCATTCGGTGCCGCAAGCCTGCTGCCCTTGCAGTCCGAAGCGGTGCTGGTGGGGCTGTTGCTCAGTGGCCAGTATTGGCTCTGGTCGCTGCTGGCGGTCGCAACGCTGGGCAATGTGCTGGGCTCGCTGCTGAACTGGTGGCTGGGGCGCGGCATCGAGCGGTTTCGCGAGCGGCGCTGGTTTCCGGTCAGTGCTCGTCATCTTCAACAAGCCCAAAAGCATTATCAGCGCTACGGTCATTGGTCCTTGCTGCTGAGCTGGGTACCGATCATCGGCGACCCGCTGACGCTGGTGGCCGGCGTCATGCGCGAACCACTGGGGCGCTTCCTGCTGATCATAACCCTGGCCAAGGGCGCCCGCTATGGCGTGCTGGCCATGGCCACACTAGGCTGGATGGGTTATCCGGCTGGCTGAACAAAACCAATCCCGTTCATTAATGAGGTAAGGCTGATGGCGGTGCAGATTGCAGTGATCGATGACTGGCAGGACGTGGCGCGCGACGTGGTGGACTGGTCGGTGCTGGAGAGCATCGGCCAGGTGAGTTTTATCCATGACTACCCGACCGACAACGAAACCCTGGCCGAACGTCTGAGCGCCTTCGAGGTGATCTGTGTGATGCGCGAGCGCACCCGGTTCGACGAAGACCTGCTGCGCCGCTTGCCCACACTCAAACTGCTGGTCACCGGCGGCATGCGCAACGCCGCCCTGGACCTGAAAGCCGCCGCCGCGCTGGGTATTCAGGTTTGTGGCACCGACAGCTACAAACATGCAGCTCCCGAACTGACCTGGGCGCTGATCATGGCCGCGACCCGAAACCTGGTGACCGAAGCCAACGCCTTGCGCGCGGGCCAATGGCAGCAAGGCCTGGGCGGCGATCTACAAGGCAAGACCCTGGCGATCCTCGGTCTGGGCAGCATCGGTCAACGGGTAGCCCGCTTCGGTCAGGTGTTCGGCATGCGCGTGATTGCGTGGAGCGAAAACCTCACCCGCGAACGGGCTGCCGAAGTCGACGTCACCTATGTCAGCAAGCAGGAACTGTTCGAGCAGGCCGATGTGCTGTCGGTGCATCTGGTGCTCAGCGAGCGTAGCCGGGGGCTGGTGGACGCGCAGGCATTGGGCTGGATGAAACCCACGGCCTGGCTGGTCAATACGGCGCGCGGGCCGATTGTCGATGAGTCGGCGCTGATCAAGGCGCTGCAGAAACAACGCCTGGCGGGCGCTGCGCTGGATGTGTTCGAGCACGAGCCGTTGCCCCGCCATCATCCCTTCAGGACGCTGGACAATGTGTTGGCCACGCCCCATGTCGGGTATGTCAGCCGACAGAATTACCAGCTGTTTTTTTCGCAGATGATTGAGGACATTCAGGCGTGGGCGGCCGGCAAGCCGGTTCGGATTCTGAACTAGGACCGCGTTCGCGTTATCGTTCTTCGCGGGCAAGCCCGCGAAGAGCCCCATACCCTGCGCACCGTAATAGCGCAACCCACCTCCCATCGTGCTCAACTATCGTGACTTCCCGGTCCTGATTTGACCCACGCCCCAAAACAAACCTGCCCTTCGTCGGTGCGTTTCCCCGCAAAGCCCCCAGTGTTTGTACCCTCCCTCAACCGATTGTCGAACAATTTGCCCGGTTGACTGCCCGCCTCCAGGTTCTGGCCTAGACTCTTTCCGGGGGATAAAACCGACTGGTCATTCGGTGAAAAAAATCGAAACTTTTGGTGCTGACTTCGGGTCACCTGAAAGGTAGGGACACAGCGACTGGTGCATTCCTTGCAACAGCCACTTCACCCATTGAGCTTCAGCGCATGGGCAGCACTTGCTCACCGATGCGTAGCGCATTTGCGCCCGGCCACAGGAATTGGCCAACACCGTTTGTGCCAGGCCTGGAATCAGATCAACAACACGGGGAGATGCATATGATCAGTACGGCGTTAGATGTTCAGGGAGAACGTGCCCATCAGCAGGTCGGCGAAGCCAGCACCGTGGGGGCTCTTACAGCCAAATCAGTCAGTGTCCCGATCACCAAGGCGCTGGCACCGGTAGTCAGTCAGAATCCCAACAAGAAGAAAGTGTTGTTCGTCACCTCGGAGATTGCCGATCTGGTGAAGACCGGTGGCCTGGGCGACGTTTCCGCCGCGCTGCCGCGAGCCATGGCTCACCTGCACGATGTCCGGGTGTTGATCCCCGGTTACCCGCAAGTACTGAACAGCGAAAACCCGATTCATATCATCGGTGAACTGGGCGGGCACGCCGCGTTGCCGCCTTGCAAGATCGGGCGCATGGACATGCCCGACGGCCTGGTCATTTACGTACTGATCTGCCCTGAACTGTACGAACGCGAAGGTTCGCCTTACGGCGCCAACAATGGCCGTGACTGGCCGGACAACCATATTCGTTTCGCCCGCCTGGGCCTGGCGGCCGCCGATATCGCCGCCAACCTGGCACAAATTCACTGGTGCCCGGATCTGGTGCACGCCCACGACTGGCCCGCCGGCCTGGCTCCTGCCTATATGCACTGGCGTGGTCAACGCACCCCGACCCTGTTCACCATCCACAACCTGGCGTACCAGGGCGTCACCAGCCTCGGTTCGTGCCCGGAACTCGGCATTCCCATGCATGCCTTGCAGCAGGAAGGCATGGAATTTTACGGCAAGATGTCATTCCTCAAGGCCGGCATGGCCTACTCGAGCCACATCACCACCGTCAGCGCCACCTATGCCCAGGAAATCACCACGCCGGCCTTCGGCTGCGGCCTCGACGGTTTTCTCGCCGCCAAGACCCAGCAAGGTCTGCTCAGCGGGATTCCCAATGGCATCGATGAAAGCTGGGACGCGGCCACCGATCCGCACCTGTTCTGCCCGTTCGGCATCGGCGACTGGGACGGCAAAGCGGTCAACGCGGCGCACGTGCGCAGGCTGTTCGGTCTCAAAGACTCCGAAGGCCCGCTGTTCGCCGTGGTTTCGCGGCTGGTGTACCAAAAAGGCCTGGACCTGACCGAAGCGGTGGCCGAATACATTGTCGCCAACGGCGGGCAGATCGCGATCATCGGCCGTGGCGAACCGGAAGAAGAACAAGCCATGCGTGAACTGGCCTTGCGCTTCCCCGGGCAGATCGGCGTGCACATCGGCTTCAATGAAACCGACGCCCGCCGGATGTTCGCCGGCAGTGATTTCCTGCTGATGCCTTCACGCTACGAACCTTGCGGCCTGAGCCAGATGTACGCCCAGCGTTTCGGCTCGTTGCCGGTGGCGCGCAATACCGGCGGCCTGGCCGACACCATTGAAAACGGGGTGACAGGTTTTCTTTTCGACGAATCCACCGTGGAGAGTTATCGCGAAGCCCTGAGCCGTGCGTTCAAGGTGTTCGCCTTCCCCGGCCTGCTCAACGCCATGCGTTGCCGGGCCATGGCGGCGCCTTTCAACTGGTGCAAGGCGGTCGAACCCTACGCCGAACTCTACGAACAACTGGTGGCTAAAGCGCTGGGTAAATCGGGCAAACAGTAAGAGGTTTTCAACGATGCCGTTACGGACCCTTGAGACCTGGCCCCACGGCGCGATCATGCTGGACGCCGAACACACGCGTTTTGCCTTGTGGGCGCCCGATGCGTTTTACGTCAGCCTTGAACTGGAAAATGGACAATCCCTGCCGCTGCTGCCCCAGGCCGATGGCTGGTTTGTGATCAAGACCCGCTGCCCCGCGGGCACCCGTTACCGCTACAACATCGATGGCGAGCTGGAAGTGCCGGACCCGGCCTCCCGCGCCCAGGCAGTCGACATCGACAGCCCCAGCGTGGTGGTCGATCCCCTCGCCTATCGCTGGCAACACAGTGCCTGGCAAGGTCGGCCATGGAACGAGGCGGTGATCTACGAACTGCATGTCGGTGCACTCGGCGGTTTCAGTGAGGTCGAGCAGCATCTGGCGCGCTTGGTCGAGCTGGGGATTACCGCCATCGAACTGATGCCTTTGGCGCAGTTCCCCGGCGAGCGCAACTGGGGCTATGACGGGGTTCTGCCTTACGCGCCCCAGGCCTCCTATGGTTCACCCGAACAACTCAAGCACCTGATCGACACGGCCCACGGCCATGGCCTGGCGGTGATTCTCGACGTGGTCTACAACCACTTCGGCCCGGACGGCAATTACCTGCATCGCTACGCCAAAGACTTTTTTCGCGAAGACCGACACACCCCGTGGGGCGCAGCCATCGATTTTCGCCGGCGCGAGGTGCGCGACTTCTTTATCGACAATGCGCTGATGTGGTTGCTGGAGTACCGCTTCGACGGCCTGCGCCTGGATGCGGTGCATGCCATCGAAGACCCGGACTTCCTGCAGGAGCTGGCGCAACGGGTTCGCCAGCAAATCGATCCGCCACGACACGTGTGGCTGATGGCGGAAAACGAGCACAACCAGGCCAGCCTGCTGGAGCAAGGTTTCGACGCGCAGTGGAACGACGACGGCCATAACGCCCTGCACGTTCTACTCACCGGTGAAACCGAGGCCTATTACGCCGACTATGCGCAAAACCCCACCGAACAACTCGCCCGTTGCCTGAGCCAGGGGTTCGTGTTTCAAGGCCATATCACCCGCCACGGTACACCGCGCGGGGAGCCGAGCGGTCATTTGCCGCCCACGGCCTTCGTGCTGTTTCTGCAGAACCACGACCAGATCGGCAACCGCGCCTTTGGCGAGCGTCTGCATCAACTGGCCCGGCCTGACGCCCTCTGTGCCGCCACTGTGTTGCTACTGCTGTCGCCAATGGTTCCGCTGATGTTCATGGGTGACGAGTTCGCCGCCGAGCAACCGTTCCTGTTCTTCACCAGCCACCACGGTGAACTGGCGGACCTGGTGCGCGAAGGTCGACGCAATGAATTCGCGGCGTTCAGCGCCTTTGCCGACCCGCACATACGCGAGCAGATTCCCGACCCGAACGCGACGCAGACTTTCGAGGCGTCGCGGCCGAAACTGACCGCCACCGAGCGGCCGGCCATTTATGAGCTGTATCACCGACTGCTGCAAATCCGCCATCAACACATCATCCCGCACCTGCCTGGCGCCCAGGCATTGGGCGCGCAGGTACTGGCAGAAGGTGCAGTGACGGCGCGCTGGCGGCTGGGCGATGGCAGTCAGCTGCGTATTGACTTGAACCTCAGCGACGCGCCCTTGGTCCACACCCCGCAGGCCGATGCGACACGGCTGTTCGAACACCCGCCGCACTCGGCCGGTCTGTTGGATCAGGGCACCCTTGCCCCGTATTGCGCGCTCGTCAGCCTCACAGCCGCAACCCCTTTGCTACCCCCGGATGGAGAGCGCCCATGAGCGATGCGCAACTGGAAATACTGGCCCGCCAAGCCGGCCTGGCCGTCGACTGGATCGACGCCAACGGCCGCCCACAAAAAGTCGCCCCGGCGGTGCTGCGTTCGGTGCTTGCCGGGCTTGGCCACCCCGCCAGCACCGCCCAGGAAATCGACGCCAGCCTGCTGCAACTGCAGGAGGTGCAACAAACCCGGCACCTGCCGCCGCTGCTGACCTGCGACGTTGGCGTCGGTCTTGATCTGGCCCACTACTTCGCACCGCAAACCCCGTGTGAGATCCATCTTGAAGACGGCTCGCGGCTCAACCTCAAGCTCGATGACAACGCTGTTTTGCCCGGTTTGGTGCCGGTGGGTTATCAGCACGTCAACATCGACGATCAGTCGTTCACCCTGGCGGTGGCGCCCGAGCGCTGTTACAGCGTCGGCGACGCCGTTGACAGTCAAACCCCACGTGCCTGGGGCCTGAGCGTGCAGCTGTATTCGCTGCGCCGCCCCGGCGATGGCGGTTTCGGCGATACCCAGGCCCTCGAAGACCTGGCCCGGGTGGCCGGCGAACGGGGCGCCGAAGCGTTGGCGATCAGCCCGCTGCACGCGATGTTCAGCGGCGACACCCAGCGCTACAGCCCTTACTCGCCGTCCAGCCGTCTGTTCCTCAATAGCCTGTACGCGGCGCCCGGGGCGATTCTCGGTGAGCGTGCCCTGCGCACCGCGATCGACGCCACCGGCCTTGCCGCCGAACTCAAGCACCTCGAAGCCCTGCCGCTGATCGACTGGCCCACCGCCGCCGAAGCCAAGCACCGCTTGCTCGAAGCCTTGTATGAAGGGTTCACCCACGGTGAACACCCCTTGCATCCAGACTTCAGCAGTTTCCGCCATGCCGGTGGCGAAGCGCTGGAAAATCATTGCCGCTTCGAAGCGATCCAGGAAGCCCGTGCGCGGCGCGGTGAAAGCCTCGACTGGCGCGAGTGGCCCGAGCAATGGCGTGACCCGCGCAGCACCGCCCTGGCGCATTTTGCCGAAGAAAACTCGACCCGCATCGGCTACTACGCATTCTGCCAATGGCTGATTGCGCGCAGCCTGGAACGCGCCCAAGCCGCCGCCCGCGGTGCGGGCATGGGTATTGGCCTGATCGCCGATCTGGCCGTGGGCGCCGATGGCGGCGGCAGCCAGGCCTGGAGTCGCCAGGACGAATTGCTCGCCTCGCTGACCGTGGGTGCGCCACCGGACATCCTCAACCGCACCGGTCAGGGCTGGGGGATCTCCGCGTTTTCCCCCGAAGGTCTGGTGCGCAACGGCTTTCGTGCGTTCATCGAAATGCTGCGGGCCAACTTCGCCCATGCCGGCGGCCTGCGCATCGATCACGTCATGGGCCTGCAACGACTGTGGGTGATCCCTAAAGACGCGCCGCCCAGCGATGGTGCCTACCTCTATTACCCGGTGGACGACCTGCTGCGCCTGCTGACCCTCGAATCCCATCGCCATCAGGCCATCGTCCTCGGCGAAGACCTCGGCACCGTGCCCGATGGCCTGCGCGAGAAACTCATCGCGCGCTCGATTCTCGGCATGCGCGTGCTGTTGTTCGAACAGGACAACACACACTTCAAGCCGATTCTCGACTGGCCGGACAATGCGCTGGCCACCACCAGCACCCACGACCTGCCGACCCTCAATGGCTGGTGGCATGGCCGCGATATTGATTGGAGCGCGCACTTGAATCTGGTCGACGCCACGGGTGAAATCGAATGGCGTCAACATCGCGAACGCGAGCGCGAAGGCTTGCGCCGGGTCCTGAGCCAGGACCCGCAGAACTTTCGCGAAGAGCACCATGAAACCGATCAGGTGCTCGACGCCGCCATCCGCTTCCTCGGGCATACCCGCGCGCCGTTGGTGCTGCTGCCGCTGGAAGATGCCCTGGGTATCGAACAGCAGGCCAACCTGCCCGGCACCACCGACACCCACCCCAACTGGTCCCGCCGGCTGCCCGGTGACAGCGAAGCCCTGCTCGATGATCCGGACGCCGCCCGCCGCCTGGAACTGCTCGCCTGCGCGCGACTTCAGGCGGCCGAGCGTGACCAATGAATCAACCGCTTAGCCCACCGTTGCGGGCGACGCTGCGCCTGCAATTTCATAAAGGCTTCACCCTCGATCAGGCGATCCCGCTGGTGCCGTACTTCGCCAGCCTGGGCATCAGCCATGTCTACGCCTCGCCGCTGCTCGCCGCCCGCGCAGGCTCCCTGCACGGCTACGACGTGGTGGACCCAACCACGGTCAACCCGGAACTGGGCGGCGAAGCGGCGTTGCGCCGTTTGGTCGCTGCGTTGCGCGA
This sequence comes from Pseudomonas frederiksbergensis, assembly GCF_017114915.1. GTDB lineage: Bacteria > Pseudomonadota > Gammaproteobacteria > Pseudomonadales > Pseudomonadaceae > Aquipseudomonas > Aquipseudomonas frederiksbergensis_I. The sequence continues at coordinate 38,944 of NZ_JAAUOE010000028.1, read as the reverse complement.
ACACCACATGGGACTGATCCTCGACATCGTGTCCAACCACATGGCCGTCGGCGGTGGCGACAACCCCTGGTGGCTCGACTTACTGGAATGGGGACGGCTGAGCCCTTATGGCGAGTTCTTCGACATTCAATGGCACTCGCCCGATCCGTTGATGGAAGGCCAGTTGCTGCTGCCTTTTCTGGGTAGCGATTACGGCATCGCCTTGCAGGACGGCACCCTGCCCTTGCGTTTCGACGCCCGGCGCGGCGCCTTTCATGTCGAGCACTATGAGCACCCATTTCCGATTTGCCCGTCGGACTACGGCGAACTGCTCAAGGCCGATGACCGATTAAATGCCGAGCAGGCTGAACGGCTCAAATCCCTGGCAGACCGTTTCAGCACGTTGAGTTACCAGAACGATGCCTACAGCCTGGCGCCTGCGCTGAAAAAGGAGCTGAGTGAGCTGACCGGCGATCCGGCCATTGCTCACGCCATCCAGCACACCCTCGACACTTACGACTCGCTCACTGCCGACGGTTTCCAGCGCCTGCATAACCTGCTGGAGTGCCAGAGTTATCGCCTGGCCAGTTGGCGCACCGCGGCGGACGACATCAACTGGCGGCGTTTTTTCGATATCAATGAACTGGGCGGTCTGCGCGTCGAGCGTCCGACGGTATTCGAAGCGACCCATGCAAAAATCTTCGAGCTGGTGGCCGAAGGTCTGGTCGATGGCCTGCGCATCGACCACATCGACGGCCTCGCCGACCCGCGTGGCTACTGCCGCAAACTGCGGCGCCGGGTAGATCGCCTGGCACCGGATCGACATCTGCCGATCTACGTCGAGAAGATCCTCGGCGAAGGCGAAACCCTGCACCGCGACTGGTGCGTCGACGGCAGTACCGGTTACGAATTCATGAACCAGTTGTCGTTGCTGCAACACGCCCCCGAAGGCGCCCGCCCCCTGGGTGAACTCTGGAGCCGGCACAGCGAACGGCCCGCCGATTTCCGCCAGGAAGCACAACTGGCGCGCCAGCAGATTCTCAACGGCTCCCTCGCCGGGGATTTCGAAAGTGTTGCCCATGCCCTGCTGCAAGTGGCACGAGACGACCTGATGACCCGAGACCTGACCCTCGGTGCAATCCGTCGGGCCCTGCAGGAACTGATCGTGCACTTCCCGGTGTACCGCACTTACATCAGCCCGTTGGGCCGCTCTGCTCAGGACGAAGTGTTTTTCCAGCAGGCCATGGCCGGTGCAAGGCAAACCCTCGGCGAGGCCGACTGGCCGGTGCTCGATTGCCTGGCCGGCTGGCTCGGTGGCCAACCCTGGCGCCAGCGCCCGGTGGGCCGCCCACGCAAACTGCTCAAACATGCCTGCGTACGTTTCCAGCAACTGACCTCACCGGCGGCGGCCAAAGCGGTGGAAGACACCGCGCTGTATCGCTCGGCGGTGCTGCTGTCGCGCAACGATGTCGGCTACAACACCGAGCGGTTCAGCGCACCGGTTGCCGACTTCCATGCCGCCTGCGCCCAGCGTCTCGCCGAATTCCCCGACAACCTGCTGGCCACCGCGACCCACGACCACAAACGCGGCGAAGACACCCGCGCGCGTCTGGCGGTGTTGAGCGAGCGCAGCGCCTGGTATGCCGAACAGGTCGAACACTGGCGAACCCTGGCCGGCGATCTGCGCACTGACCCCGGTGCCCCCTCGGCGGGCGACGAGCTGATTCTGTATCAAGCGATGCTCGGCAGTTGGCCGCTGGACCTTTGCAGTGACGATCAGGGGGCGCTCGAGGACTACGCCAAACGCCTCCGGCAGTGGCAACACAAAGCCCTGCGCGAAGCCAAGTTGCAAAGCAGCTGGAGCGCGCCAAATGACGGATATGAACAAGCCACCCATGGGTTTCTCGAACGCCTGCTCCTGAAACCCGAAGGCCAGCCATTGCGCGCGGCCATCGCTGCAGCGGCGCAGAGCATTGCCGCCCCGGGCGCGCTCAATGGTTTGGCGCAAACCTTGCTGCGCATGACCGTGCCAGGGGTGCCAGACCTCTATCAGGGCAACGAGTTCTGGGATTTCACGCTGGTCGATCCGGACAACCGCCGGCCGGTGGATTACGTCAGCCGGCAACAGGCCATGCACAGGCCGTTGGATCTGGCAGAGCTGTTGGCGAACTGGCGTGACGGGCGCATCAAGCAAACCCTGATCGCCCGGGCGTTAAACCGGCGTGCCGAACATGCCGGGTTGTTTCAACAAGGGACTTATCAAGCCCTTGAAGTGATTGGCAGCCAGGCTCACCGGGTCCTGGCGTTTGCTCGTGAATGGCAGGGAGAACGGGCAATCGTGACAGTACCGATACGCTGTGCCGAACTGCTGAAAAACAGTGCCGCCCCCCAGGTTGACGCGTCGCTGTGGGGCGATACCCGAATCAAATTGCCGTTCGCGGCCGCTGAAGAAAATCTGAAGGGATTTTTTGCAAGCGTCGCAGTCACAAAACACAGGGAGCTGATGGTCAGCGCCGCGCTGGGGGACTTCCCGGTCAATCTCTTTATCCAAACCAGCCAAGCTTGAGTAGAGTTCAGGAGCATTGCGATGAGTACCGACGAAAAACGTATCCGCGAATTTGCCTATCAAATCTGGGAGTCCGAAGGAAAACCCGTGGGCCAGGAAGCCCGCCATTGGGAGATGGCCTGCAAACTCGCCGAGGCCGAAGCGCTGGCGCCCGGCAAGTCACCGAAAGCGAGCGGCAGCAAAACCGCCGGCGCCAAGGCCGCTGCCAGCAAGCCCGACGGCAAGCTGGTCAATGCCAAAGGCATCGAAACCAAACCCCGTGCCAAGCCCAAAGCCAAACCCGTCGCCGCTTCGGCAGTGGTCCCGCCGGGCGAAAAAGCCACCGTGAAAAAGCCTCGCGCCGCGCGTAAACCACCCGCGGTCTGACGCTTCGCTGCTTTGTCCTGATTGACTTCGTGGCGAACCTCTCGCCACCGGGAGCGCATTCGCCCTCGAAAAAAATACGTTGCAGGAGCGCCTATGACCCGTCCAAAGAAAACCGCGCCCGACCCTCCTGTCGAGGCCTCGCGAATCCGTGAAGGCCTGCCCTTCCCGCTCGGCGCGACCTGGGATGGCCTGGGGGTCAATTTCGCGCTGTTTTCGGCTCATGCGACCAGGGTCGAACTGTGCATCTTCGACGATGCCGGCGAGGTGGAACTGGAGCGTATCGAGCTACCGGAATACACCGACGAGATCTACCACGGCTACTTGCCCGATGCCCACCCGGGGTTGATCTACGGCTATCGCGTCTACGGTCCGTACGACCCGGCCAACGGTCATCGCTTCAACCCGAACAAACTGCTGATCGACCCCTACGCCAAACAATTGGTCGGCCAACTGAAATGGTCCGAAGCCTTGTTCGGCTTCACCATCGGCCACCCCGATGCTGACCTCAGTTTCGATGAACGGGACAGCGCGCCCTTCGTGCCCAAATGCAAAGTGATCGACCCGGCCCACACCTGGGGCCATGACCATCGAGTCAGCGTGCCATGGGACAAAACGATCATTTATGAGACGCACGTACGCGGCTTCAGCATGCGGCACCCCGCCGTTCCCGAGAACCTGCGCGGCACCTTCGCCGGGTTGATGGTCGATGACGTGCTCGAACACATCCGCAAGCTCGGCGTGTCGACCGTGGAATTGCTGCCCATCCATGCCTTCGTCAATGACCAGCATCTGCTGCACAAAGGCATGACCAATTATTGGGGTTACAACAGCATCGCGTTCTTTGCCCCGGACCCGCGCTACCTGGCCAGCGGCAAGATCGCCGAGTTCAAGGAGATGGTCGCGCACCTGCACGACGCCAATCTGGAAGTGATCCTCGACGTGGTCTACAACCACACCGCCGAAGGCAACGAGCAAGGCCCGACCCTGTCCATGCGCGGCATCGACAACGCCTCTTATTACCGCTTGAGGCCCGACGACAAACGCTACTACATCAACGACTCCGGAACCGGCAATACCCTGGACCTGAGCCACCCGTGCGTGCTGCAAATGGTCACCGACTCCCTGCGTTACTGGGCCACGGAAATGCACGTGGACGGCTTCCGCTTCGACCTGGCAACCATCCTCGGCCGCTACCACGACGGCTTCGACGAGCGTCACAGCTTCCTCGTGGCTTGCCGTCAGGACCCGGTGCTGCGCCAGGTGAAGTTGATTTCCGAGTCCTGGGACTGTGGCCCCGGCGGTTATCAGGTCGGCAACTTCCCGCCGGGCTGGGTCGAATGGAACGACAAATTCCGCGACACCGTGCGCGCATTCTGGAAAGGCGACGACGGCCAGCTCGCCGACTTCGCCAGCCGCATGACCGCTTCCGGTGAGATGTTCAACCAGCGTGGCCGTCGGCCGTATGCCTCGCTGAACTTCATCACCGCCCATGACGGCTTCACCCTCAACGATCTGGTGTCGTACAACGACAAACACAACGAAGCCAACGATGAGGACAATCAGGACGGCAGCAACAACAACCTGTCCTGGAACCACGGTGTCGAAGGCCCCACCGACGATCCCGAAATCAACGCTTTGCGCCAGCGGCAAATGCGCAACTTCTTCGCCACGTTGCTGCTGGCTCAGGGCACACCGATGCTGGTGGCCGGCGACGAGTTCGCCCGCACCCAGGAAGGCAACAACAATGCCTATTGCCAGGACAGCGAAATCGGTTGGGTCAATTGGGACCTGAGCGAAGACGGCAAGGCCCTGCTCAAGTTCGTCAAACGCCTGATCAAGTTGCGCCTGGCCTACCCGATCCTGCGGCGCGGGCGTTTCCTGGTGGGCAATTACAACGAAGACATCGGCGTCAAAGACGTGACCTGGCTGGATCCGGACGGTAACGAAATGAGTACCGAGCAATGGGAGGAAGGCCACGGCCGCTGCCTGGGCATCCTGCTCGATGGTCGCGCCCAGGAAACCGGCATTCGCCGCAAGGGCGCCGACGCGACCCTGCTGCTGGTGGTCAACGCCCACCATGACATCGTCAACTTTCTGCTGCCGGAAGTGCCCGACGGCGGTTTCTGGACGTGCATGATCGACACCAATCAACCGTCGATTCGGGGCCAGGAACGCTTCGAGTTCGGTCGCCAATACTCAGTCACCGGCCGTTCGCTGTTGCTGTTCGAATTGCAGCATGAGGAAGAAGAGTGACGCACCTGTAGGAGCGGGCTTGCCCGCGAAGACGCCGGTACAGTCAACATTGATGTTGCCTGACACACCGCTTTTCGCGGGCAAGCCCGCTCCAGGATTAAAAAAACCGCATCAGACCAAAGGCTGAGGCGACGAATTGCGCCACTTGAGCAATACTCTACCCGCGGCAATCCAGGGTTCGGAGCGCTGCACATTGCTATCTACCCGCCTTCACGGGTCTGCCAGGCTTGCGCCCTTGCAAGCATTGCGCATGACTGAGGGCCAGACAGAACAAGGACGTAGCGCCTATGAAACCGGTTTCCATCAGCGAAAACAGCTTGCCTGCGCAGATCTGGAACAGCGCGCCGCAACTGGACAACATCCCTGTCATCAATACCGAAACGCTGGTCCCGGCCGGGGCTCGCGCGGTGGTGATCGCGCCGCATCCCGGCGATGAAGTGGTGACCTGCGGTGGCCTGCTGCAACTGCTGTGCGCCCTCGGTCATCCGCTGCAATTGATCTCGATCACCGACGGCAGCGCCAGCCATCCGGGCTCGCGACAGTGGTCGCAGAAACGCCTGAGTGTGTTCCGCCCCCAGGAAAGCGTCGAAGCCTTGCGCCGGCTCGGGTTGCCGATGCACAGCCTGAAGTGGATTCGCGGCGGCTTCGCCGACAACGCTCTGGCCGAGCGGGAATCGGAGTTGACCCGATTCATCGTCCGCTACCTGCGCCCCGGCGATGTGGTATTCACCACCTGGCGCGAAGACGGCAACATCGACCACGACACCGTCGGTCGGGCCAGCGCCAGGGCAGCGGCCCTGGTCGGGGCGACGCTCAATGAAATACCGGTGTGGGCGTGGCACTGGCCGATGCGCGATCACGGGCTGATCCCCTGGCAGCGCGCACGCAAGCTACGCCTCGACACCTGGACCGTCGCGCGCAAAAGCCACGCCACCCATGCCTACGCCAGCCAACTCGACGGCGAGCCAGCGATCGGCATCGCCCCAATGCTGCCCCGAGTGCTTCTGGAGCGCATGCGTTTGCCGTATGAAATTGTGTTTGTCTGACTGCCCGGCGCTCACCAAACGCCAATCCAATGTAGGAGCGGGCTTGCCCGCGAAGGCGGTGTACCAAGCAACATTAATGTCGGCTGACACAGCCCCTTCGCGGGCAAGCCCGCTCCTACAGATTGGTGTCGCTCATTGGAACTGCTCGCCCACGCATCAGTCGCATACATACAGCAGCCCTGATTCAGAGGAGTGAACGTGACACGCGATGCCGAACGCCAAACCGCCGAATCAGCGCCATCGAACACGCCCCCGGCAATTCAGCGGCTCAGAGTGCTGACGGTCAATACTCACAAGGGTTTCACCGCCCTCAACCGACGCTTCATCCTCCCGGAACTGCGCGAAGCAGTACGCAGTACGTCGGCGGACCTGGTGTTTCTGCAAGAAGTGGTTGGTGAACACGACCGGCATTCTTCCCGTTACAACGACTGGCCACCGACCTCGCAGTACGAGTTCCTGGCCGACAGCATGTGGAGCGATTTCGCTTACGGTCGCAACGCGGTCTACCCCGACGGTCACCACGGTAATGCCCTGTTGTCGAAATACCCGATTCGCGAATTTCGCAACCTCGATGTCTCAATTACCGGTCCCGAGCGACGTGGATTGCTGCACTGCGTGCTGGATGTGCCGGGCCATGCCGAGGTTCACGCCATTTGCGTGCACCTGAGTCTGTTGGAAAGCCATCGGCAACTCCAACTGCAGTTGCTCTGCCTATTGCTCGATTCTCTGCCCGACGATGCCCCGGTCATCATTGCCGGCGACTTCAACGACTGGCAGTTGCAAGGCAACGCCGCCCTCGCCCGACGCGACTACCTGCATGAGGCCTTCGAACGCCACCATGGCCGGCCGGCGAAAACTTACCCGGCGCGCTTCCCCCTGCTGCGCCTGGACCGCATCTACCTGCGCAATGCCAGCAGTCATGAACCGCGAATACTCGGCCACAAACCCTGGACGCACCTGTCGGACCATTTGCCGCTGGCGGTGGAGGTGCGCCTGTAAAAACGTCAATCGACAGGCGCCAGGCGCTGGCGCTTGCAACAGTAAAAATGACAGCAACAACGTGCCAGCCCTGCTCATCAACTAAACACCGATCACCCATCGAGCAACCGATAGCCCGCTACCAAACACGTCTGGGCCGCCCCTTTCGGAATGATTTTTCGCACAAACAACAACTTAGATACATGCCAAATTTCAGTCACTTACAGACACTAAAATAGCCATACCACTTATCGGCCATTTTCTTGACGCAGACTCGCCGGTCTTCTTAGCTAATCCTTACTACCCCCGGAAATCCATCAGGGGCAAGCCTCCAGACACCTGTAAAAACGGGCGGGTCGGACCTTGCCTCAATCCATTCGGTCGCCCCTCATTCGGGGTAGGAGAGACGCCACAGCGAGATACGCATGCGATTGCAAGGTAGCCCTCCATGAGAACTTCATTCACCCCACAAGAGATAAAAATCACTTTTTGCGTCGTCTCGGGTTCACTCCTGCTGTGCTCATCCATGGAGGTGCGAGCGTCGCCTTCCGAGGACGAAACAACGCCCTGGTACAACCAACAACTGCCGACACTCACCTTACCCTTCGGCTCCACCACGTATCCCGGCCGCTTCCCCGTCAACCCCGACCTGCAAAGCTCGCGCCTGACGATCGAAGACGCAGCGCCTTCGGCCTGGGACCGCGTCTACGGGCCAGCGTCGCGGCAGGCCCAGGCCGATTATCTGGCCCAGGGTGCTATCTCTGGCGCCAGCGAATTCAAGGCTCCGGCGCTCCTGACCGTGCAAAGCAACAGCGGCCATACCCAACGGGTCGGGCTGATCGGCGGCACCGCGCAATTCCAGGGCAACGAAAACGGCCTGCTGACCAGCCACGCCCTCGCCGATCCAGCCCATGACACGCTCAACCTTCAAGGCCAAAGTCTTGGCGCCTACTGGAGCCTGACCGCTCCTCAAGGCTGGCACGTTGACTTGACGGCCAGCGGCGGCCGGGTCACCGGTTACAGCCGCAACGACCAGGGCGCGCGGCAAGCCACCGAAGGCAGCGCGGTGACGTTTTCGGTGGAAGGTGGTTTTCCCATTGGTCTTGGCGATAACTGGGTGGTCGAACCCCAGGCACAGTTGATCAATCAACGCATCACGCTGGACACCCCCTATTCCGGGTCGGGCAATGCCTCGTCCAGTGACCTGACGTCCTGGAGCGGGCGGGTCGGTGCGCGCTTGAAAGGCAGTTACGACATTAACGGCCTGCCGATCGAACCCTATGTGCGGACCAACGTGTGGCACACGGTATACACCGGCAATAGCGTGAGCCTGGATCAGGTCGACAAAATCAGCAGCAGCCGCAAGTCATCGACGGTGGATGTGGGTCTGGGGTTGGTGGCCAGGGTAACGCCTCTGGTCAGCCTGTACATCAGCGCCGATTACAGCAGTGACGTGGATGACAATGATTTGAACGGCTTGATTGGCAGCCTTGGGGTGCGGATGCGGTGGTGAGGCCTGGCCGATGATCGTTGTGATGATCGTTCCCACGCGCAGCAAAGGGATGCCTCAATGGACGCTCTGCGTCCGCTCTTGGGACGCGGAGCGTCCCGGGCTGCATCCCTTTGCTGCGCGTGGGAACGATCAGGTCAGGAGGATCAGGATCCTAACCCTCCGGACGGAGGATCAACACCGCCAACGGAGGCAAATTCAACACAAGTGACAGCGCCTGACCATGGCTCGGCTCTTCCTCGGTGAGCACACCGCCGCCATTGCCGTAATTCGACCCGGCGTAAGTGTCGGAATCGCTGTTGATCAACTCGATCCAGCGCCCGGCAAACGGTACGCCCACGCGGTAGGACTGACGCGGCACCGGGGTGAAGTTGGCCACCACCAACACCGGCCGCCCCTCCTTGCTCCAGCGCAGCCAGGCATAGACGCTGTTGAGCGCGTCATCGCCGATCAACCACTGGAAACCTTGCGGGGCATCGTCCTGGTCATGCAGCGCCGGCTCTTCGCGATACAACCGATTCAAGTCGCCGACCAGTTTGCGCACCCCTTGGTGTTCAGGGTATTGCAGCAGATACCAGTCCAGTTGCTGATCGTGATTCCACTCACGCCACTGGCCGAATTCGCAGCCCATGAACAACAGCTTCTTGCCCGGATGCGTCCACATGAAGCTCAGATACGCCCGCAGGTTGGCAAATTTCTGCCAGCGGTCGCCGGGCATCTTGTCGATCAGCGAATGCTTGCCGTGCACCACTTCGTCATGGGAAATCGGCAGGATGAAGCGCTCGGACCAGGCATACACCAGGCCGAAACTCAGTTCATTGTGATGATGGGCGCGGTACACCGGATCCTGCTGAATGTAATGCAGCGAATCGTGCATCCAGCCCATGTTCCATTTATAGGCAAAACCCAACCCGCCCTGTTGCGTACTCTGGCTGACACCCGGCCACGCCGTGGATTCTTCGGCAATCACCAGTGCGCCCGGCGTTTCCAGGGCTACCACGTCATTGAGATGGCGCAGGAAATCGATGGCCTCCAGGTTCTCCCGACCGCCGTGACGGTTGGGCACCCATTCGCCGGCCTTGCGTGAGTAATCGCGATACAGCATCGAGGCCACCGCGTCGACCCGCAGACCATCGACGTGGAAATGTTTCAGCCAATGCAGCGCCGACGCCAGCATATAACCATGCACCTCGGTGCGGCCCAGGTTATAAATCAGCGTGTCCCAGTCCTGATGAAAGCCCTCCATCGGGTTGCCGTATTCGTACAACGCGGTGCCGTCGAACTGCGCCAGGCCGTGGGTATCGGTGGGGAAATGCGCCGGCACCCAATCGAGGATCACGCCGATCTCGGCCCGGTGACAGGCATTGACGAAAGCGGCGAATTCATCCGGCGTGCCGTAACGGGCGCTCGGGGCGAATTGCGACAGCAGTTGATAACCCCACGAGCCACCGAACGGATGCTCCATGATCGGCATCAGCTCGATATGGGTAAAACCCAGCTCTTTCACATAAGGAATCAGCCGCTCGGCCAACTCGGGCCAGGTGTACTGACGGGCGACTTCGCCCAGATCATCCAGCTCGCATTGCCAGGAACCGGCGTGCAACTCGTAGATCGACAGCGGCGCACTGGTGCGCTGACGCTCGCCCCGCGACAGCATCCAGTCCTGATCCTGCCAGTCGATTCTCAACGGTGAGGCGACTTTCGAGGCGGTGTCTGGCGGCAGCGCGGTGGCAAGGGCCACCGGGTCGGCCTTGAGCGGCAGAATGCCGTGAGCCCCGAGGATTTCGTATTTGTAGGCCTCCCCCGCTTGCAGGCGCGGGATGAACAACTCCCAGACCCCGGAAGGATGACGCAGGCGCATCGGATGCCGGCGACCGTCCCAGACGTTGAAATCGCCGACCACCGAGACCCTTTTGGCGTTCGGCGCCCACACGGCGAAGCGCACACCCTCCACGCCATCGACCGTCTTCAACTGTGCACCGAGGCAACTGCTCAGATCCCGGTGATTGCCCTCGGCGAACAGGTACAAGTCCATCTCGCCGAGTAACGGGCCAAAGCTGTAAGGGTCCTCGGCGAGTTGCTCGCCACCGGCCCAACGGGTTCGCAACAGATAGGGCCGGGCCCGCTCGAAGTGCCCGACGAACAGCCCCGGGGTTTGGGTGGTTTCAAGGCTGCCGAGCTCTTCCCCGGATTCCTTGTCCACCACCTGGACGCTCAAGGCATCCGGCAGATAAGCCCGGATGAATTGCCCGCCAGCACCATCGCCGTGCGGGCCGAGGATTGCGAATGGATCCTGATGTTCGGCGCGTACCAATGCGTCGATGTCCCGCGCCCCGGGTAGCAGCGCCTCTTTAACGTGCCCCTGTTCCTTGTTCAAGAAACTCATGACTACTCTCCACCAAGATCGGAAAAGGGTTTAAGCCCGCTCAATAATCCATATAAACCGTGTAACGGCACGGGCAGCCACGTGGGGCGATTTTCCGCCTCATAGGCCACTTCATATGCCGCCTTCTCCAGACCGAACAACGCCAGCGCGGCGTCCTCCCCTTCAGGATCTTGCCATGCATGAGCAAGACTAGCTGCCGCCAGCCGATAAGCGTCGACAAATGCTTGCCGCGCCTCTTTTAAATAACGATCGGCGACCCGTTGACGCGCCGCCTGGGCATCGGCGGTGTTATCGACATTGTGTACGTTAATCGCCATCGCCGCGGCGTAATCGAAGGAGCGCAACACGCCGCTGACGTCTTTGTACGGGCTGTGTTTGCCCCGTCGTTCGTGTAGCGGTCGCGCCGGTTCGCCTTCGAAATCGATCAGGTAGGCATCGCCCTTGATTACCAGTACTTGCCCCAGGTGCAAGTCGCCGTGGACGCGGATACGCAAACCGCCGACAGCCTTTTTGGCCAGTACCTGAACATGGCTGAGGATGGCTTTTTTGTTGTCCAGTAATCGACTGACCAACGCTTGATCCGCCGTACTCAATTCAGTTTGATGCTGCTTGAGCAACGTCAGTGCGTGTTCCAGTTGAGCCGCCACAGCCTTGGCCGAGGCCAGCGCATCTTTCTGGCTGGTGATTTGTGGAGCGAAGTCCGGGTTGGCGCTCGGAGTCGCCAGCACCTGATGCATTTCCCCCAGTCGCTGGCCGAGCATACCGGCGAAATCCTTCAGCTCGCCGAGGGCATTGTAGTGCTGTTCCTGCTCGGACACGGCATCGGCGAGTTCGTCGCGAAGCGCCCGCTCGAGGTTGTTCTGGGTCCACTCCCACGCATCGCCCTGATTGCTCAAGTAGCCTTGGGCGATCATCAACAGCGTGTCCTCGCCCGCCGCATCGCGACGAATCACCGCCCCCAGCAGCGGCGAAATATTCTGGAAACCGGCGTGGGTCAGGTACGCGCTCATTTCCAGTTCCGGGTGCACCCCTGACGCGACCTTGCGGATCAGCTTCAGCACCAGGCTGGCGCCGATCACCACCGAACTGTTGGATTGCTCGGCGGACAGGTAACGCACCTCCGACTCGGCGCTCAGCCCCAGTTTTGCCAATTCGTCGGTTGGCTCGAAACGGATCTCGCCACCGTCCGACGGCAACACCGTGCTGGCCTGCAGCCCCTGCAACACCGCATGAACAAAGCTGTCGAGGCTGAAGGCGTCGGTGATCAAACCGACCTGCCGACCGCGCCGAACCCTGGCCAGCGCCAATTGCTGGGGCAAGGCCGCGCCGACGTGCTCCTCGGAAATAAAGCCGAAAGGCAACTGATAGCGGCTGGTCTGGCCAGCGCTGGTGACGTCGATTTCACTGAGCAGCACCGGATGCTGCGGATCGCCGAAGCGCACGCCGTAAGCGAGATTGACGCTGTCGATGGTGCCATCCTTGCCGGCGAACCAGCGGCGATTCTGCAACCAGCTCGGCAGAATGCCCTGCTCCAGCGTGTGGCGGGATGGCGCTTCGAGCAGTTCCTCCATGCGTTTTTTCAGCACCAGGGTGGTGAAGTCCGGCAGGCTTTGCGCCGGCTCCACATGCCAGCTCGGCATCTGGTTCTCCGCCGCCAGGCCGAACCAATAGAAGCCGTAAGGCGCCAGCGTCAGCAGGAAATTCAACTGGCCAATGGGCGGAAACGCGTTGCCGCCGAGCATCTCCACCGGAACCATGCCGACATAGGCCGACAAATCCAGTTCCGCCGCTTGCGCGCTGCGGGACACGTTGGCCACGCACAGAATGATCTCGTGCTTGCCGTCCGGACCGGTGAATTCGCGGGTATACGCCAGAATCCGCCGATTGCTCGGCGAAAGCATTTTCAGCGTGCCGCGACCGAAGGCCTTGGACTGCTTGCGCACCGCGAGCAGGCGCCGGTTCCAGTTCAGCAGCGAATGGGGGTCGCCGGCCTGAGTTTCGACATTGACCGACAGGTAGCCGTACAGCGGGTCCATGATTGGCGGCAACACCAGGCTGGCCGGGTCGGCGCGAGAGAAGCCACCGTTACGGTCGATGGACCACTGCATCGGCGTACGCACCCCGTCGCGATCGCCCAGGTAGATGTTGTCGCCCATGCCGATTTCATCGCCGTAATACAGGGTCGGCGTGCCGGGCATCGACAGCAGCAGGCTGTTGAGCAGCTCCACGCGACGACGATCGCGTTCCATCAATGGCGCCAGGCGTCGACGAATCCCCAGGTTGATCCGCGCCCGACGGTCGGCCGCGTAGTAATTCCACAGGTAATCACGCTCCCGGTCGGTGACCATTTCCAGGGTCAGCTCATCGTGGTTGCGCAGGAAAATCGCCCACTGGCAATTGGCAGGAATTTCCGGGGTCTGGCGCAGAATGTCGGTGATCGGAAAGCGATCTTCCTGGGCCAACGCCATGTACATGCGCGGCATCAGCGGGAAATGAAAGGCCATGTGGCATTCATCGCCGTTCTGGCCTTTGGCGTCGGTGTTTCCAAAATACAGCTGAGTGTCTTCCGGCCACTGATTGGCCTCGGCCAGCAGCATGCGGTCGGGGTAATTGGCGTCGATCTCGGCACGGATCTGCTTGAGGACGTCATGGGTCTCGGGGAGGTTTTCGTTGTTGGTGCCGTCGCGCTCGATCAGGTACGGAATCGCGTCCAGCCGCAGGCCGTCGATGCCCATGTCGAGCCAATAACGCATCACCGACAGCACCGCTTTCATCACTTGCGGGTTGTCGAAGTTGAGGTCCGGCTGGTGGGAATAGAAACGGTGCCAGAAGTATTGACCGGCCACCGGGTCCCAGGTCCAGTTGGACTTTTCGGTGTCGAGAAAGATGATGCGGGTGCCGTCGTATTTCTGATCGTTATCGGACCAGACGTAGAAGTCGCGGGCCGCCGAGCCGGGTTTGGCTTTGCGCGCGCGCTGAAACCAGGGGTGCTGGTCCGAGGTGTGGTTGATGACCAGTTCGGTAATCACCCGCAGTCCGCGTTTGTGGGCCTGGGAAATGAAGCGCTTGGCATCGGCCAGGGTGCCGTAGTCGGGGTGCACGCCACGGTATTCGGCGATGTCATAACCGTCATCGCGCCGTGGCGAGGGGTAGAACGGCAACAGCCAGATGGTGTTGACGCCCAGGTCGGCGATGTAATCGAGTTTGGCGATAAGGCCGGGAAAGTCGCCGATTCCGTCATTGTTGGAGTCAAAAAAAGACTTAACGTGAACCTGGTAAATCACCGCGTCCTTGTACCAGAGCGGGTCCTTGATGAAGGTGGCTGACCTGGGTTTCTTCGCCATTTTTAACTCCTGTCGAGACTGGATAACGCCTGATCGTTCCCACGCTCTGCGTGGGCGTTCCCACGCAGAGCGTGGGAACGATCATGAACGTGCGGTAATCCTCCAGATCCCGAACGGCAGATGCCACGGTTCGATTCGCATGAACTGATACTTGCCGTGCCAGGTCCAGCGGTGGCCGTTCATCAAGTCTTCGCCCTGTGTACTGGCATCGTCGGGCAGGCCCATTTCCCACAGCGGCAATTCGAAATTCGCTTCCTGAGCGTGATGCGGATCGAGGCTGACGGCCACCAGAATGAAATTGCTGCCATCCACGCTGCGCTTGCCGAAGTACAGAATGTGGTCATTCCAGGCGTTATAGACCTTCAGACCCAGGTGCGTGTGCAACGCCGGGTTCTGCCGGCGGATGCGGTTGAGCTGGGCGATTTCGGCAATGATGTTGCCCGGCGCGGTGAAGTCCCGGGGGCGGATCTCGTACTTCTCGGAATTGAGGTATTCCTCCCGGCCCGGCACCGGGGCCGATTCACACAGTTCGAAGCCCGAATACATACCCCACAAGCCAGAGCCCATGGTCGCCAGCGCGGCACGGATCAGAAAACCGGCACGCCCGGAGTCATGCAGGAACGTCGGGTTGATGTCCGGTGTATTGACGAAAAAATTCGGCCGGTAGCATTCACGCCACGGCGATTCGTTGAGTTCGGTGAAATAGGTCGCCAGCTCGGTCTTGGTGTTACGCCAGGTGAAATAGGTGTAGCTCTGGGAGTAACCGATCTTGCCCAGACGCGCCATCATTGCCGGCGTGGTAAAGGCTTCGGCCAGGAAAATAACATCGGGGTACAGGGTGCGCACATCGGCGATCATCCACTGCCAGAACGGCAGCGGTTTGGTGTGAGGGTTGTCGACGCGAAACAGCTTCACGCCCTCCTTGACCCAGCCCACCACGATGTCTCGCAGCTCGATCCACAGGCTGGGAATCGCCTCCACGGCATAGAAATCGACGTTGACGATGTCCTGATATTTTTTCGGCGGGTTCTCGGCGTATTTGATCGTGCCGTCCGGTCGCCAGTTGAACCAGCCCGGGTGGTCTTTGAGCCACGGATGATCCTGGGAACATTGAATCGCGAAGTCGAGAGCAACTTCCAACCCATGCTCGGCGGCTGCCGCGACCAGTCGGCGAAAATCTTCGCGAGTGCCCAGTTCCGAGTGAATCGCCTCATGCCCGCCCTCTTCGCTGCCGATGGCGTAAGGGCTGCCCGGATCGTCGGGGCCGCAGATCAATGCATTGTTCGGGCCTTTGCGGAAGCTGCGGCCGATCGGGTGGATCGGTGTGAAGTACAGCACGTCAAAGCCCATGTCCTGAATCATCGGCAACCGCGAATGCACGTCGTTGAAGGTGCCGTGCCGGGCCGGGTCATCGGTGATCGAGCGCGGAAACAATTCATACCAACTGGCGAACTGCGCAAGCGTGCGCTCCACATCCACCGGGTATTCAGGGCTCAGGCTCAGGAAGGGACGATGGTCGGCCTCGGCCATCAAGTCTGCGCTGCGCTGGTGCAGAAACAAGGCGATCTGCTCGGTTTCGAGCAGACCGGACAGCTCACGGTGCAGCGCCGACAGTTGTTCGCTGAGGCGACCTTCGGAGCGTTCGGCGGCCTGCTGGACGTGGGTGCGCCCTTCCTGCAACTCCAGGCTGACCGAGACACCGGCGGCGTGCTTTTTTTCCAGCTCATAACAAAAGCTGGCGTACTGATCGATCCAGGCTTCAAGGCAGAACAGATAGCGACCCTGCTTCTCGACGCGGAACTGACCCTGCCAGCCGTTATTGCCCAACTCGGCCATCACTTCGCTTTGCCAGGTATCGTCGCCTTCGGCACGCCAGCGTATGCGCACGGCCAGTTTGTCGTGGCCGTCGGCAAACACCTTGCTGATCACCACCACGTCCTGATCGACAATGGCTTTAACCGCGAATTGCCCGCCATCGAGGGTCGGCATGGTGTTTTCGATCACGATCCGCGGCAGCAGTAACGCCTGGGACAGCGGAATATGCGGGTTGTAGCTCAGTTCTGTGGGTTTTTCAGTCATCGAGCATCGCTCCTTTACGCCCCAAGGACGCTCTTGTGCCTGGTTGTCATTCACACTCGGCGGTCCGCCCCGAGATGAACTCACTTAGGTTCCGAGCGACAGGCACCGGGAAAAGTTCAGCGGGATTTGCCTGATCTTTCGGGGAGTCCACTCTGCTGTGCACGGGTCAATCCACTTAAGCACGACTCACGCCATCTGCCACCGGTGATCGTGAATCCGTAAAGATTCAAGGGGTGCGATCCCTTTCCAGCTGGCGCACGATGACCGGCATCACACCGAGGATTACCAACGCCAGCAACGTGCTGAACACCGCCGTCGCCTCGCGGCCCAGCCCGGCTGAAACGCCGATGGCCGCGGTCATCCACAACCCGGCGGCGGTGGTCAGGCCTTTGACATGGGCCTCATCGCCGTCAGTGTTTTTCAGGATCGTCCCGGCACCGAGAAAGCCGATGCCGGCGATCACGCCCTGCACCACCCGACTCATGGCATCGGCCTGGGCCCCCACCATTAATCGGTTGCACAGAACGATGACCGGCGGATGGGTCCTAACACTCATGAACCCACAGAAAAAGGATGGCTCCATGACCGTGCGCATCGAAAACCAGACCTGCTTCTTCATCACCCAAAGCGGCGAAGAAATTCGTCTTTGTCCCGACGTCACCGTCATCACCGACGCGGAAAAATCCATGTCGGCGGTCGACCTCGACGGCCAGCGCTTCTACATCACCGAAGCAGAAGCCGATGCATTGACCGTAGCAGGCGCCGTGGATGGCCGCCGGCATTTGAAGGCCACGGACAGTGATTCGGTGATTTGACTGACCCGCATCAACACAAGCGGCAAACACCTGACATAGGCGCATGAAGCCCGTCATTGCGGGTGCATCAAGTTGTCGCAGGTCAGTGTGAGCAGTCCATCTGATCCGCTTTTTATTGCTCTAGCTGAGTCTGTTACGCAAACAGATCGCTGGTCATAGTGCTCAGGCCTGATGGAGGCTGATGAGCGAAAGACCATGAGCGATAGAATCCCCGTCCGAACCGTTGAACCTGCCTCATTCATAAAAAGCGATGAGCCTTTGCGTCCAAAGATGAAGGCCAAGTCCAGCGACAATCTGATCCACACCCGCAGCTTCACCGGTCTGTTCCGTACCCTGCGCATGAGCGGCGCGGGGTTTCTGTTTCTGCTGTTCTTCGGCACGGTGTGGCTGAACTGGGGCGGCCGCCAGGCGGTGCTCTGGGATCTGTCCGAAAGCAAATTCCACATCTTCGGCGCGACTTTCTGGCCGCAGGATTTCATCCTGCTGTCGGCGCTGCTGATCATCGCCGCCTTCGGCCTGTTTGCAATCACCGTATTCGCCGGCAGAGTCTGGTGCGGTTATACCTGCCCGCAAAGCTCCTGGACCTGGATCTTCATGTGGTGCGAGAAGATCACCGAAGGCGAGCGCAATCAGCGGATCAAGCTGCAAGCCGCACCCTGGGGCCTGAACAAACTGCTGCGCCGCTCGGCCAAACACACCCTGTGGCTGGCCATCAGCCTGCTCACTGGCCTGACTTTCGTCGGCTACTTCACGCCGATCCGCCCCTTGGCCGAAGAACTGCTGACCTTGCAAATCGGCGGTGTCAGCCTGTTCTGGGTGCTGTTTTTCACCGGCGCCACTTACATCAACGCCGGCTGGCTGCGCGAAGCGGTGTGCATGCACATGTGCCCGTATGCGCGGTTCCAGAGCGTGATGTTCGACAAGGACACCCTGACCATTTCCTACGACGTGGCCCGCGGTGAAAACCGTGGCCCGCGCAAACGTGAGGTGAAACCCGCCGAAGTCGGTTTGGGTGATTGCATCGATTGCCAGGTGTGCGTGCAGGTCTGCCCGACCGGCATCGACATCCGCGACGGCTTGCAGATGGAATGCATCGGTTGCGCCGCGTGCATCGACGCCTGCGACTCGATCATGGACAAAATGGGCTACGCCCGAGGGCTGATCAGTTACACCTCGGAGCATCAATTGCAGGGTGGCAAGACCCACCTGCTGCGCCCGCGCCTGATCGGTTATACCGCCGTGCTGCTGGTGATGATCGGCGCCCTCGCCCTGGCCCTGGTGGAACGGCCGATGGTGTCACTGGACGTGAGCAAGGATCGGGGCCTGTTCCGCGAGAACAGTGAAGGCCAGATCGAAAACATCTATAGCCTGAAGGTCATCAACAAGACCCAGCAACGTCAGGATTATCGATTGACGCTGGTCGACGGCGACGGCTTCCAGCTGCAAGGCAAGACCGAGCTGAGCCTGGCCGCCGGCGAGATTGTCGATGTACCAGTGTCGGTGGCGATGATCACGGAACGGCCGGGCAGCAGCTCGCAGACGATCAGTTTCAAGATTGTCGACAGCGATGAGCCGGGCGTCCATAGCGTGGCCAAGAGCCGGTTTGTTGCGCCGATGAACCGTTGAGGCTTTAAAATGCAATCCTTTGTCGGATGCACAACAGCGCACTACATGAATAATTCCAAATCGGGCACTCGATGAAACGCTACGAAAAATTCGCCGACGACATCGCTGAACTGATCCGCTCCGGCGTCCTCGGCCCCGGCCATCGGGTGCCGTCGGTGCGCTACGCCAGCCAGACCTACGGCGTCAGCCCGTCCACGGTGTTCCAGGCCTATTACCTGCTCGAACGTCGTGGCCTGATCCGCGCGCGACCGCGTTCCGGCTACTTCGTCAATACACACGCACCGAGCCCGTTCTCGGAGCCGGTGATCAGCAGCCAGGTCAACGAGTCCACCGAAGTCGACGTCAGCGAACTGGTGTTCTCGGTGCTGGACTCGATCAAGGACCCCACCACCGTACCCTTCGGCTCGGCCTTCCCCAGCCCCACGCTGTTCCCGCTGCAGCGGTTGTCTCGCTCGCTGGCCAGTGCCGCCCGGGAGATGGACCCGCGCATGGTGGTCACCGACATGTCACCGGGCAATCCGCAACTGCGTCGGCAAATCGCCCTGCGCTACATGGTCGGCGGGCTGATGTTGCCCATGGAAGAACTGCTGATCACCAACGGTGCGCTGGAAGCACTGAACCTGTGCCTGCAAGCCGTCACCGAGCCTGGGGATCTGGTGGCCATCGAAGCCCCGGCGTTCTACGCCAGCCTGCAAGTGTTGGAACGGTTGAAGCTCAAAGCCGTGGAAATTCCCGTCCACCCGCGAGACGGCATCGACCTCGGCGTACTCGCCCAGACCCTGGAGCGGCATCCGATCAAGGCCTGTTGGTGCATGACCAGTTTCCAGAACCCGATGGGCGCGACCATGCCCGAGGCGAAGAAGCAGGAACTGGTGGAGTTGTTACGCAAACACCAGGTGCCGCTAATCGAGGATGACGTCTACGCCGAACTCTACTACGGGCAACAGGCGCCGAAACCGGCCAAGGCCTTCGATACCGAAGGTTTGGTGATGCACTGCGGTTCGTTCGCCAAGAGCCTGGCCCCCGGCTACCGCATCGGCTGGGTCGCCGCCGGGCGGTATGCGCAGAAAATCGAACGCCTGAAACTCATGACCTCGCTCTGCGCCTCGATGCCCGCCCAGGCTGCCATCGCCGATTACCTGCAACACGGCGGCTACGACCGACACCTGCGCAAACTGCGTTACGCCCTGGAAGAACAGCAAAGTGCCATGCTCGCCGCCATCGCCCGCTACTTCCCGGCCCAGACCCGCGTCAGCCAGCCGGCCGGCGGTTACTTCCTGTGGCTGGAACTGCCACCGCAGATGGATTCGCTGAAGCTGTTTCAGATGGCGTTGGCACAAGGAATCAGCATTGCGCCGGGGCCGATTTTTTCACCGACCCAGCGGTTCAGGAATTGTATTCGGTTGAACTATGGCAGCCCGTGGACCGAGGATTCGGAGAAGGCGATGGAGACGTTGGGGCGGATTGTGCGGTCGTTCTGAGGGTTTGATGTTGCCAGTACCGGCCTCTTCGCGGGCAAGCCCGCTCCCACAATGAACGGTGTTGGTCACAAAGCTTGTGAACGACACAAATCCTGTGGGAGCGTGGCTTGCCCGCGAAGAGGCCAGAACAGACAAAGCAAGTCCAAGGGTTAACGCCCACCACCCAGGTCGACGAAAGTCCCTGTCGCATAAGAAGCCTTATCCGACAACAACCACACAATCGCCTCCGCCACTTCATCCGGCCGCCCGCCCCGCGCCATCGGAATCGCCGACTCAAGCTTGCTGACCCGGTCCGGATCGCCACTCAGGGCATGGAAATCGGTGTAGATGTAACCCGGCCGCACGGCGTTGACGCGAATGCCTTCACCGGCCACTTCCTTGGACAGACCGATGGTGAAGCTGTCCAGCGCACCTTTGGACGCGGCGTAATCCACGTACTCGTTGGGCGAGCCCAGACGCGAGGCGACCGACGACACGTTGACGATGCTGCCCCCCTGCCCGCCGTGTTTGGGCGACATGCGCAGGATCGCGTGTTTGGCGCAGAGAATCGGCGCCAGGACGTTGGTCTTGAGGATTTTCAGAATGCGGAATTCCGACATTTCGTCGATCCGCGACTTTTGCCCGACAGTGCCGGCGTTATTGACCAGGGCCGTGACCCGGCCCAGTTCGGTGTCCACCCGGTGAAACAATCCGATCACTTCGTCTTCGATGCTGACGTCGGCGCGCACCGCGATAGCCTGGGCGCCGCGTGCGCGGACTTGCTCCAGCACACCGAGCGCCGCCTGCTCGTCAGCCTGATAGTTGATGCAGATCCGATAACCCTGCTCGGCGGCCAACAGGGCCGTGGCGGCGCCGATTCCGCGGCTGCCTCCGGTAATGACGATGACTTTGTCCATGCTGGCATTCCCCCGTTCCAAGCGTAAGCAGTCGGGGCCAAGAATAACCGCCATTGCGCGGTTTTGCATGGGCCCACATCAAGGGGGCATGGTAAAAACGTCTTGTAGCAGCTGCCGAGCCTGCGAGGCTGCGTTCGGCGGCGAAGCCGTCGTAAACCCTATATGCAAGGTTTTACTGACACACCGCGATAGCTGATTTCACGACGGCTGCGCCGCCGAACGCAGCCTCGCAGGCTCGGCAGCTGCTACGGATCGTCAGCCCGTCGCCAATTGTTCTCCACGGAGAATGTCGACCATGAAGCGATCGGCCGGCAACGGATGCCCGAGCAGGTAGCCCTGCAACGAATCGCAGCCCAGCTGGGTCAGGAAGTCTTGCTGGACATCGGTTTCCACCCCTTCGGCCACGATCCGCAAGCCCAGCGCCTGGCCGAGGGCGACGATGGCCGAGACGATGGCCGCGTCGTCGCTGTCGTGTTCCAGATCGCGGACGAATCCCCGGTCGATCTTCAGTTCATTGGCCGGCAGACGCTTGAGATACATCAAGCTCGAATAACCGGTACCAAAGTCATCGATGGACAGGTCGACGCCCATTTCCGACAGTTCCTGCAGCACTGTCATGCTCGCATCGGCGTCGCTCATGGCGGTGGTTTCGGTGATTTCCAGGGTCAGGCTGTTGGCCGGCAGTTGATGAGCGGCCAGGGCTTTGGCAACGCTCTGCACCAGCCCTGAATGGCAAAATTGCAAGGCCGATAGGTTCACCGCGATGCGCCAATCGGTGTAACCGAGCAGGTACCACTCGCGCATCTGGCGGCAAGCTTCGTTGAGCACCCACTCGCCAATCGCAATGATCAGCCCGGTCTTCTCCGCCAGATCGATGAACATGTCCGGCTGCAGCATGCCCAGGGTCGGGTGCTCCCAGCGCAGCAACGCCTCGGCTCCCACCGGCCGACCATGGACCGCGTCGAATTTGGGCTGGTAATAAAGCTTGAACTGCTGCTGATCGACAGCATTGCGCAGGTCCTGGAGCAATTGCAGCTGTTTGCGCGCATTGCTGTTCATCGAGGCGTCGAAGAAGCGGTGGCCGTTTTTCCCGGCGCCTTTGGCGTGGTACATCGCGGCGTCGGCGTTCATCAGCAATTCTTCGGCGGTTTGACCATTGCCCGGATAAAGCGCGATTCCGACGCTGGCGGAAATCTGCAAGTCATGTTCCGCGACCCGGAACGAGCGCGCGATCAGCCCGACCTGCCGGGCCGCCAGGTTCAGCGCGTCGTTCGGCTCGGCGAGTTGCACCAGCAACACGAATTCATCGCCGCCGATGCGCGCCAGGGTGTCCTGGCTGCGCAGATCCTCGCGCAGTCGCAGAGCGACTTCACGCAGCAACTGGTCGCCCATGTGATGACCGAAGGCATCGTTGACCGGTTTGAAGCCGTCCAGATCGATGAACATCAACGCGAAACAGCCGCCCTGTTCTTGCACCCTCGACATCGCCAGATCGATACGGTCGGCCAGCAACACCCGGTTCGGCAGACCGGTCAGGGTGTCATGCAGCGCCAGTTGGGTAAGTTCGCGATTGGCCTCGGTCAGCGAGCGGGCCAGGTCCGCGGTGCGAGCCTCCAGGCGCGCATCGAGAATCGACGTCAGCAAGGCAATGCTCAACACCGCCAGCGTGGTGATCAGCACCAGATTGTCCAGGCCGTCGCCCTTCAAGCCGCTGACGGCCGCGCCACAGAAACTGCCATCGGCAAAGCGTGCCGCGGCCATGCCGGTATAGTGCATGCCGACGATGGCGATACCCATGACGACAGCGGCACCCGCACGGATCAGGCGAACATACGGCGTGTGCTGGCGCAGGCGGAACGCGATCCATAACGCCGCGCCGGACGCGCCAACGGCGATCAGCAGCGATGTGCCGAACAGTGTCGGGTCGTAATCGATGCCCGGCTGCATACGCATGGCGGCCATGCCGGTGTAATGCATGGCGCTGATGCCGGCGCCCATGACCAGCGCACCGAATGCCAGTTGCCAGACTGGCAGACGTGGCTGGCTGACCAGCCACAAGGCAAAACCGCAAGACAGGACCGCGATCAACAGTGACAACGCCGTGACGGTGATGTCATAGCCGAGGTCGATCGGTAATTTGAATGCGAGCATGCCGATGAAATGCATCGACCACACGCCAATGCCCATCGCAAAAGCACCGCCCGCCGTCCACAGATGCACGGCTCGGCCCTTGGCCGTGGCGATGCGTCCGGTGAGGTCGAGCGCGGTATAAGAGGCCAGTATCGCCACACACAGCGATATGAAAACCAGCGTAAAGGAATAACTACCGATGAGCATGGGACTTCTCGCAACCGCCCCCGCCGTACTGTGTTTGTTTTCGGGGAGCAAAGCCGGCGATTGTACTGATTTCGCGGACGAACGCACTCACAAAGTCATCAAAAGGCCATCAACGTGATAAAGCGTTTGTTTCAGGCGCTGATCGTTCCCACGCTCTGCGTGGGAACGCAGCCAGGGACGCTCCGCGTCCCATGCAGAAGCGGACGCGGAGCGTCCGGTGAGGCATTCCCACGCAGAGCGTGGGAACGATCATCGGGGGCTACAGTTCGCTATTTGTCGCTCACCTGAAGCTGCCCGTCCCACCCACCGCCCAGCGCGGCGATCAACTGCACGCTGGCAATCAACCGGCTCTGCAACAAGCTCAGCACGTTGCGTTCGTTGCTCAATGCCGTGGCCTGCACCACCACCACGTCCAGATAAGCAATTACCCCAGCCTTGTACTGATTGCGGGTCAAGCGAAGGGACTCGCGCGCCGCATCCAGCGCTTCCTGGCGCACTTTCGCCTCGTCTTCCAGCACCTTGAGCTGCACCAGGTAATTTTCCACTTCGCGAAAGCCATCGAGCACGGTCTGGCGGTACTTGGCGACAGTCTCGTCGTAGGCCGCTTCGCTGCGGTCGACTTCCGCCGAGCGCTGGCCGCCGTCGAACAGGGTCATGGCCAGTTGCGGCCCGACCGACCAGAAGCGGTTCGGCACGCTGATCCAGTTGTTGGAGGTGCTGCTGCTATAACCGCCGTTCATGCTCAGGGTCAGGTCCGGGTAGTAAGCGGCTTTGGCCACGCCGATGTTGGCGTTGGCGGCCATCACCGAGCGTTCGGCGGCGGCGATGTCCGGGCGGCGTTCCAGCAACTGCGAAGGCAGGCTCAGCGGCACCTGCGGCAATGCCGGGATGTCCTGGGTTTCGGCCAGGCTGAATTCAGCCGGCGGCAGGCCGATCAGCACGGCGATGGCATTCTCGAACTGCGCCCGCTGCCAGATCAGGTCGACCATCTCCGCCTGGGTGGTTTTGAGCTGCGTGGTGGCCTGGGCCACCGCATCCTTGCCGGAAACCCCGGCGCGGTACTGGTTTTCAGTCATGATCAGCGAGCGCTGATAGGCCTCGACCGTCGCTTCGAGCAGGCGTTTCTGCTCGTCGATCACCCGAAGTTGCAGGTAATTCTGCACCAGCTCCGATTGCTGGCTCAGGCGCATGGCCGCCAGATCGGCAAAACTCGCCTGGGCGTTGGCCGTGTCGGCTTCCAGGCCACGGCGCAATTTGCCCCAGATATCCGCTTCCCAACTGACCCCAGCCTGGGCCGTGTAAGTGTCGCGAATGCCGCTGGACGAACTGCTCAGGCTCGAGCTGCTGCTACCGGTGCCCTGGCTGGAGCGGGTTTTCCCGACGGTCAGGTCCACCGTCGGGAAAAACGCCCCCCGGGCACTGCGCACCAAGGCCTGGGCCTGGCGGTACTGGGCTTCGGACTGAGCGACGGTCTGGTTGGCGCTGTTGAGCTTTTCGATCAGGCCATTGAGCTGCTGATCGCCATACAGCTCCCACCAGGCACCGCGCGCCAACGAATCGCTGGGGTTGGCCTGACGCCAGCCGGCCGCCTCTTTGTACTGCGCAGGTGCGGCGGTTTGCGGGCGCTGGTAATCCGGGCCGATGGCGCAGGCACTGAGCATCGCCACGCACAGCGACAGGCTCAGCAAACGCGAGCCTCGGGCCGTGATCAGCGGGGCAGCCAGATTGATAAGCGAACGGTCAGTCATAGCGGAGTTTCCAGAGCAGCATCGGTACGCACCCCACGCCAGCGGTTGAAGCGATGGCGCAAGTTGTCGAGACAGAGGTAAACCACCGGCGTGGTGTAAAGGGTCAGCACCTGGCTGAAGACCAGTCCGCCGATGATGGTCAGGCCCAGCGGCTGACGCATTTCCGCCCCTTCGGCCCGGCTCAGCAACAACGGCAAGGCACCGAGGATCGCCGCCAGGGTGGTCATCAGAATCGGTCGCAGCCGTTGCAGGCAGGCGCTGCGAATCGACTCCAGCGGCTCAAGGCCCTGGTGCCGTTCCAGTTGCAGCGCCAGGTCGATCATCAGAATGGCGTTTTTCTTCACCACGCCGATCAGCAGGAACAGCCCGAGCAAGGAGATCAGGCTGAACTCGCCGCCCAGTACATAGATCGACAGCAACGCGCCAACCCCGGCCGACGGCAAGGTCGAGAGAATGGTCAGCGGATGAATGTAGCTTTCATACAGCACGCCCAGCACCAGATACACCGCCACCAACGCGCCGAGAATCATCCACGGCTGGCTCTTCTGGGTGGCGGCAAACGCATCGGCGGTACCGGCCATTTTCGCGATCACGTCTTCCGGCAGGCCGACCTTGGCAATCGCCCGCTCGATGGCGGCACTGCCCTGCTCCACGGTTACGCCTTCAGCCATGTCGAAGGCGATGCTTTCCGAAGCGAACTGGCCTTCGTGGCTGACCCGGTCGTCTTCCAGGCTGTTTTCGTAATGGGCGATGGTCGACAACGGAATCCGCGCGCCATCGGCAGTGATCACTTTGACTTGGTTCAGGGTGACCGGGTCCTGGGCGTATTTCGGATTGACCTCCATCACCACCTGATACTGGTTGAGGCTGTCGTAGATCGTCGAAATCTGCCGCTGGCTGTAGGCGTTGTTCAGCACTGCCGTGACCATGTCCATGTCCACGCCCAGACGCTTGGCCTGATCGCGATCGACGATCAGCGTCACTTGCTGGGCGCCACGGCCTTCGCGCGCGTCAATTGCCGTCAATTCCGGCAGTGCCTTGAGGGCGGTGACGACTTTCGGATACCACTCGCGCAACGCGCCAAGGTCGCCGCTTTGCAGGATGTAGGAATACTGCGAGGTGGTCTGCTCGCGACCGCCGCCAAATTGCAGGTCCTGGTCGGCCATCAGCATCAATTGCGCGCCGGGCACCTTGGGCATTTCCTTGCGCAGGCGTTCGATGACTTTCTGTGCGGAAATGTTGCGTTCCTTGATCGGCTTGAGCCGCACCAGCATGAAGGCGTTGTTGGTGCCGTTGTTGCCACCGATGAACCCGGCGACGCTTTGCACTGCCTCGTCCTTGAGCACGGCGCGGCGGAAGATTTCCATCTTCGGCTGCATCACGCTGAACGACAGCCCATCATCGCCGCGCACGAAACCGATCAGCTGGCCGGTGTCCTGCTGAGGTAAAAATGTTTTAGGAACAACGACATACAGCGCGATATTCACGCCAATCGTCACGATCAGGCTGAGCAAGGTCAGCCGACGGTGACGCAGCACCCAGTCAAGGCTGGACGCGTATTTGCCGACCATCCACTCGTTGGTCCGCTGGCTCCAGCGTTGCAGGCGGTTTTCCTGCCCCGGCGTATGCGGCTTGAGCCAGCGGGCGCAGAGCATCGGCGTCAGCGTCAGGGACACCAGCAACGACACCACGATGGCCGCCGCGAGGGTAATGGAAAACTCGCGGAACAGGCTTTCGATGATCCCGCCCATGAACAGGATCGACAGGAACACCGCCACCAGCGAGACGTTCATCGACAGCAGCGTGAAGCCGACTTCCTGCGCCCCGAGGTACGCGGCCTTCATCGGCGGCACGCCCTTGTCGATGTGTCGGGAAATGTTCTCCAGCACCACGATGGCGTCGTCCACCACCAGACCGGTGGCCAGGATCAGCGCCATCAGCGACAGGTTGTTCAGGGAGAACCCGTAGAGGTACATCACTGCAAAGGTGCCCACCAGCGACACCGGCACCGCCAGGGTCGGAATCAGCGAGGCACGCAAGTTACCGAGGAACAGGAACACCACCAGAATCACCAGCGCCACGGCGATCAGCAGAGTCATTTCCGCTTCGTGCAAGGTGGCCTTGATGACTGGCGAACGGTCCATCGCCAGGTTGAGCTTGACGCTGGCCGGCAGTACCGCTTGCAATGCCGGCAACTGCGCCTTGATCTCGTTGACCGTCTCGATGATGTTGGCGCCGGCCTGGCGGTTGATCACCAGTAACACCGCCGCGTCATTGTTGAAGAAGCCGCTGTTGTAGCGGTCTTCGACGCCGTCGCTGACCTTGGCCACGTCCTTCAGGCGCAGGGCCGCGCCGTCGGCGTAGTGAATGATCAGCGACTCGTAATCCTTGGCTTTTTCCAATTGATCGTTGGCTTGCACCTGCCACAGCCGCTGACCGTCTTCGACCGAGCCTTTGGGCCGGCGTACGTTGGCGTTGGCGATGGTGGTGCGCACATCGTCCAGGGCCACGCCGTACTGGTTGAGCGCCTGGGGTTCGAGTTCGATGCGCACCGCCGGCAGCGAACTGCCGCCGATCTGCACTTCACCCACGCCCTGCACCTGGGACAGGCTCTGGGACAGGATGGTCGAGGCCAAGTCGTAGAGCTGGCCTTTTTCCAGCACGTCCGAGGTCAGCGACAGCACCATGATCGGCGCCTGGGACGGGTTGACCTTCTTGTAAGTCGGCATGCTGCGCATCCCGCTGGGCAGCAGGTTGCGCGAGGCGTTGATCGCCGCCTGCACTTCCCGCGCCGCGCCGTTGATGTCGCGGTCCAGGTCGAACTGCAGGATCACCCGGGTCGAGCCCTGGCTGGAACGGCTGCTCATGGTGTTGACCCCGGCGATGGCGCCGAAGGAACGTTCCAGCGGCGTGGCCACGGTCGAGGCCATGACCTCCGGGCTAGCGCCGGGTAGGCTCGCCTGAACCACGATCACCGGGAAATCCATCTGCGGCAGCGGCGATACCGGCAACAGGCCGAAGCTCACGCCGCCCAGCAGCATGATCGCCAGGCTCAACAGCATCGTCGCGACCGGGCGCTTGATGAAAGGTCCGGACAGGTTCATGGCTGCTCTACCGGTTCCACGGATTCGGACTTACGGCCCCAGCGCCGCCCGAGACGGTCGAAGTACAAGTAGATGACGGGCGTGGTGAACAGCGTCAGCACCTGACTCAGCAGCAAGCCACCGACCATCACCAGACCCAAGGGCTGGCGCAATTCCGCGCCGGAACCGGTGGCCAGCATCAGCGGTACCGCGCCGAACAACGCGGCCAGAGTGGTCATCAGAATCGGCCGGAAGCGCAGCAGCGCCGCCTGATAGATCGCGGACTGCGGGTCCATGCCCTGATTGCGTTCAGCCTCGAGGGCGAAGTCGATCATCATGATCGCGTTCTTTTTCACGATACCGATCAGCAGGATGATGCCGATGATCGCGATCATCCCCAGGTCGTTGCCACTCAACAGCAGCGCCAGCAAGGCGCCGACCGCCGCCGAGGGCAAGGTCGAGAGAATGGTGATCGGGTGAATGTAGCTCTCGTAGAGCACGCCGAGCACGATGTACATGGTCACCACCGCCGCCAGGATCAGCAGCAAGGTGCTCGACAGCGACGCCTGGAACGCTTCGGCCGCGCCCTGGAACTGGGTCTGCACGCCAATCGGCATGCCGATGTCTTTCTGCACCTGATCGATGATCTGCACCGCATGCCCCAATGCCACGCCGGGCGCCAGGTTGAACGACATCATCACCGCCGGGAACTGGCCGATGTGGGTGATCGCCAGTTGCGCCTGACGCTCCTCGACATGCGCCAGGCTGGACAGGCGCACCTGACCGCCATCGGTGGTCTTGACGTGAATCTGGTTCAGCGCATCGGGGCCGATCTTCTCGCCGGACTGCGATTGCAGCACCACGCGGTACTGGCTGGCCTGGGTGTAAATGGTGGAAATCTGCCGCTGACCGAAGGCGTCGTACAGCGCGTCGGTGATGTTCGACACGGATACACCGACCCGCGACGCCGCATCGCGGTCGATCACCAGATAAACCTGCAAGCCCTTGTCCTGCAAATCGCTGGCGACGTCGGTCAACTCCGGACGTTGGGCCAGTGCCTCCACCAGACGCCCGCTCCACAGGCTGAGCAACTCGGCATCCGGCGACGACATGCTGAACTGATACTGCGTGCGGCTGACCCGGTCTTCGATGGTCAGGTCCTGCACCGGCTGCATGAACAGGCGAATGCCGACCAGCTTGTCCAGCTCCGGTTGCAGGCGCGCAATCACTTCGGTGGCGCTCAGGTCGCGCTCGCGGTGGGACTTGAGGTTGATCAGCAGCCGACCGCTGTTCAGCGTCGAGTTGTCACCGTCGACGCCGATGTAGGACGACAGGCTCTCGACCGCAGGATCAGCGAGAATCACCTTGGCCAGTTCCTGCTGGCGCTCGCTCATCGCCGCGAAGGAAATCGACTGCGGCGCCTCGGAAATCCCCTGGATCACCCCGGTGTCCTGCACCGGGAAGAAGCCCTTGGGCACCACCATGTACAGGAACACCGTCAATGCCAGGGTGCCGATGGCTACCAGCAAAGTCAGCGGCTGATGCTTGAGCACCCACTGCAACTTGCGCCCGTAGGCGGCGATCATCCAGTCGATGGCCGCGCCACTGGAGCGGTAGAACCGGCCCTGATCTTTTTCCTTCGGTTCACGCTTGAGCAACCGCGCGCACATCATTGGCGTCAGGGTCAGGGACACCACCAGGGAAATCAGGATCGCCACCGCCAACGTGATCGCGAACTCGCGGAACAAGCGCCCCACCACATCGGCCATGAACAACAGCGGAATCAGCACGGCGATCAGCGACAGGGTCAGGGAAATCAGGGTGAAGCCGATCTGTTTGGCGCCTTTAAGCGCGGCTTGCAGCGGGCTGTCGCCCTCTTCGATGAAACGGGAAATGTTCTCCAGCATCACGATCGCATCGTCCACCACGAAACCGGTGGCGATGGTCAGCGCCATCAGGGTCAGGTTGTTGACCGAAAACCCCGCGAGGTACATCACCCCGAAGGTGCCGATCAACGACAGCGGCACCGCCACCGACGGAATGATCGTGGCGCTGGCCCGGCGCAGGAACAGGAACGTGACCATCACCACCAGCGCGATGGCGATCAGCAGTTCGTGTTGCACGTCGGTGACCGAGGCGCGGATGGTCTGGGTACGGTCGGTGAGCACCGTCACGTCGAGGCCGGCCGGCAGGTTGTCGGTGATGCTGGGCAGCAAGGCCTTGATCCGGTCGACCACTTCGATGACGTTGGCCCCGGGCTGACGCTGGATGTTCAGCAATACCGCCTGGTTTTCATTGGCCCACGCGGCGAGGCGTTCGTTCTCGGCGCCGTCGACGATCTGCGCCACGTCCTTGAGCCGCAATGGCGCGCCATTGCTGTAAGCGAGGATCAGGTTGGCGTAATCCTTGGGTGAAGTCAGCTGGTCGTTGGCATCGAGCATCGACACTCGGGTCGGGCCGTCGAAGTTGCCCTTGGGCTGGTTGACGTTGGAGGCGCCGATCAATGTGCGCACGTCCGACAGGTTCAGGCCGTTGGCCGCCAGGGCTTCGGGGTTGACCTTGATCCGCACCGCCTGACGCTGACCGCCGGCAATAGTGACCATGCCAACGCCGCTGATCTGGGCGATTTTCTGCGCCATGCGGGTGTCGACCAAGTCATTGAGCTTGGGCAACAGCATGGTTTTGGAGGTAATCGCCAACGTCAGCACCGGGGTGTCCGCCGGGTTGACCTTGTTGTACACCGGCGGCGCCGGGAGATCCTTGGGCAGCAAATTGGTCGCGGCGTTGATCGCGGCCTGCACCTGCTGCTCGGCGACGTCCATATTGATATCGAGGCTGAACCGCAGGGTCAGCACCGAAGCGCCGCCGGAACTGGTCGAGGCCATCTGGGTCAGGCCGGGCATCTGCCCGAACTGACGCTCCAGCGGCGCGGTCACGGCGCTGGTCATGACATCCGGGCTGGCGCCGGGATAGAGCGTCATGACGCGGATGGTCGGGTAATCGACCTGGGGCAATGCCGACACCGGCAGCAGCCGATAAGCGATCACACCGGCCAGAATAATGGCCAGCATGCTCAGGGTCGTGGCGACCGGGCGAAGGATGAACAGCCGCGAGATGTTCATGCGCCGCCCTTTTTCGCCTTGTCGGTGGCTGCGGGGTCAGTCGCGTCGGCCGCCGATTTGCCCTGCAGGTGCCCGGTCGGGGTGGTCGGTACATCCTTGCTGTCGTTGACCACTTCCACTTCACTGCCGTCCTTCAAGCGGTCAGTACCTTCCAGTACTACCCGATCACCGACGGCCAGGCCTTCGGTAATCACGGTGTTTTCCCCGTCACTGGCGCCGACTTTCAACTGACGGATGCTGACCTTCTTGTCGCCGTCCATGGCATAGACGAACGTGCCGTTGGTGCCGAACTGAATGGCAGCCGAGGGCGCAAGCACTACGCCTTTGAGGGTGTCGGCCAGCAGGTGGACGTTGACGAACTGGTTGGGGAACAGCGCTTGATCGCGATTTTCGTAGCGCGCCTTGAATTTCAGGGTGCCGGTGGTGACGTCGATCTGGTTGTCCAAGCTCTGTAACACGCCGGTGGCCTGCAATTTGGTGTCACCACGGTCCCAGGCTTCGGCGGGCAGTTTGGCGCCGGTGCGATAGCGGGCCAGCACGGTGTCCAGGCTGTTTTCCGGCAGGGTGAAGGCCACGCTGATCGGTTGGGTCTGGGTGATGATCACCAGTGCCGTGGTGTCGTTGGCCGCCACCAGGTTGCCGACGTCCAGCTGACGCAGGCCCACGCGCCCGGCGATCGGGGCGCGGATCCTGGTGAATTCCAGGTTGAGTCTGGCGTCATTGACCGCCGCCTGACTGGTCTTGACCGTGCCCTGATACTGGCCGACCAGTGCTTCGGCGGTGTCCAGGGTTTGCTTGGCGATACTGTCTTCGCGGTACAGGCCGCGATAGCGCTCGACATCGACCTGGGCGTTTTTCAGTTGCGCCTGATTCTGCAGCAAGGTGCCTTCGGCCTGCAGCAAGGCATTCTGGTAAGGACGCGGGTCGATCTCGGCCAGCAGGTCACCCGCCTTGACCATCTGCCCTTCTTCGAAATGGACCTTGACCAGCTCGCCACCGACTCGGCTGCGCACATTGATGGTGTTCAGCGCGGTGACCGTGCCCAACGCCTTGTAATACAGCGGAAAATCACCTTTGACCGCCGGCGCCACGCGCACCGGGACCGGCCCGGTCGCCCCGCCGAAGCCCGGACGCATCCCCCCCGCCCGGCTCGTGTGCCCGGCAACCGCTTTCTGCCCTGCGCCCTCCTTCGGGCTGCTGCCTGCGGGCCAGAATTTCCAGCACAGGCCGGCGATGACCAACAGGACGAGCAGGCCGAACAGCCAGCGACGAGGATTGCGAGAAGCGGAGGATTGCATGGAATGATCAACCATTGGGCGCGAGAGCTTATTTCTACGGAAGGCTGAACGATAAGCACTGGCGGGTATTAAGCAAAGCGCCTTTACCGGCAATTTACCTTTGGCTTACGTAACAGGAAGTTAAAGGCACAAATGAAAACGGCCTGGACAGGGCCAGGCCGTTAACAATTGTGATACTTCGCTTACTTCAGAACAGCGAGCGCTGCGTCGTAGTTCGGCTCTTCAGCGATTTCCTTGACCAGTTCGCTGTGCAGAACCTTGTCGTTTTCGTCCAGCACCACGACGGCACGGGCGGTCAGGCCTTTGAGTGGACCATCGGCAATCGCCACGCCGTAGTTTTCCTTGAACTCGGCACCGCGCAGGGTCGACAGGTTCTGCACGTTTTCCAGGCCTTCGGCACCGCAGAAACGGGCTTGAGCGAACGGCAGGTCTGCGGAGATGCACAGCACCACGGTGTTGGCGATGTCATTGGCCTGGGTATTGAATTTGCGCACGGACATGGCGCAGGTCGGGGTGTCGACGCTTGGGAAGATGTTCAGCACTTTTCGCTTGCCGGCGAAGTTTGCCAGGGTCACATCGGACAGATTGCCGGCAACCAGGGAAAAGGCTGGCGCCTGGGAACCGGCTTGTGGCAATTGGCCGCTGACTTGAACCGGGTTGCCTTTAAGAGTGACTTGAGCCATGAACGGAGTCCTTCTGAACGTTGATGTAGAGAATTTTGACGAGGCCGAAGTTAACCACGAAATGGGCTGAGGACCTATGCCCAAATACAATGCAGATTATGTTCTGCCTCGCTCCTACAGGAATGTGTCAGCCCAGCAACCGCAACATATTGCGGTGCCGCGCCACGAAAATCCGCCGCATGTAGGCATTCACCAGCAGCCCTTCAGTCAAAGCACCGCCAATGGCCGCATAGGTCACACGGTCGGTGTACAGCGTACCGCCCTCACCCGCCGCCACCCGATGTTCATGACGAAAGGCAGCCATTGGCCCCTTGAGCATTTCATCGACGAAATGAGTGTCGCTGACCTCCCGGATCACCACCGTCCAGTTCGACGGGATCAGGTTGAACATCCAGTGCCTGAAGCGGAACTGGCGACCGGCTTCGATGCGCAGGCTGTTCAGGTCGATATCACCCAGCGATGTGACGCGCTCAGGAAAGATCTTCGGGAAATTGGCGCCTTCCAGGCAGAAGTCAAGGACTTGCCCGGGTGTGCGGTCGGGGATCAGCGTGGTGAGTTCCAGGACGGGCATGGGGGGGCATTTTCCGTTGGTCGTTGGAGGGGCTGCACAGGAATATTTGATCGCGAGGAGGATGTCGAAAATACATCTATCCTCTGCAACGTTTACTAAAACGAAAAGGCCCATCTTTTGTTTAGGTGCATTGTCGATTCATGTCACACCCATTCGACTATGCAATGAATCACTCAAAATCAACGGAGATCAAACCATGCGATTCATGATCATTGTGAAAGCCAGCCCCGATTCCGAGGCCGGAGTGATGCCCAGCGAAGAACTGATGACGGCGATGGGCAACTATAACGAAGAACTGGCCAAGGCCGGCATCCTCATCGATTGCGATGGCCTGCAGCCCAGCAGCAAAGGCGCCCGCGTGCGCTTCTCGGGAGATAAACGCACAGTGATCGACGGCCCGTTCGCCGAAACCAAGGAGCTGATCGCCGGTTATTGGTTGTGGGAAGTGAAGTCAAAAGAGGAAGCCATCGAGTGGGTCAAGCGCTGCCCCAACCCGATGCCGGGTACAGAAGCCGAGATCGAGATTCGCCAGGTGTACGCGGCCGAAGATTTCGGGGCAGAGTTCACACCGCAGCTGCGTGAGCAGGAAGAGCGAGTGCGTGCGCAGGCGAAGAAGAGCTGAAGCACACCTGACATACCATAGAACTGCCGAAAGCGGCGACAATGAGCCCCCCTCACCGTCGCCCGCCCGCTTATTTGGACTTGAGCTTCACAAACGCCTGATTCAAGTCCGAAGCCCAGCCATCGATAACGTTTTTCACATCATCAGGCTTCATCACCTGCGAATCGTTGGACAGCGGCTTGCCCGTGCCCTTGCGCACCACCTGGGCGACCACGGCGTTGTTGGTGCCATCAAGGAACACGGCTTCGGTGCCGAGGGTGGTTTCCTGATCGCGAATGCCTGTCGCGGTGCTCACTGCCGCGGCCACCAGGGCGATCGGAATCACTTCATAAGGTTTGAGGCTCTCGGTCTTGCTGCCGACGGCGGTGACCGCCGCACGCATCACGATCACACCGGGCCCGGGGCCCGTCGCCAGTGGCAGGGATTTGCCGGTCTCACGCTTGAGGGCCTGATCGTAATACGCGGTGATACCGGACAATGTGCTCTGCGGGATTTTTACCGTTGGCTGTGGCTTGGGGTAGAACTGCGTCGGTTCGATGTAAATGCTCTTGTATTTTTTCAGATCGATCTTCGGATCGACCCAGCGCATCACCACCGCGCCCGACGGGGACTTCTCCTCCTTGAGGCGGCTGTAGTCGCCCAGAAAACCGGAGTACTCACCCGGTTCAACCACTTTGCTGGCGCAGCCCGCCAAGGCAACAGAGGCGATGCACACGGTGCCGATCATTGACGCAAGCTTCATGCTGTCACTCCTTTAAGCCACACGGGATGAGGCTGGAGTTACAGGTATAGCCAATCCATGGGGATTTGGCCGCCCGGCTGCGATCTTTTGATATTGGCGCTCCTACCGCCGCCGAAACAACGGCCGCGGCTCGATCACCGAACGCCCATACAACACACTCATCCCCGCTAACCCCTTCAACGCCTCTTCGGCGGATTTGTCTTCGCGCACGGCAAAACTGTCGAAACCGCATTGGCGCATGTGGCTGAGTTGATCGCGCAGCACGTCGCCAATTGCGCGCAATTCGCCTTGCCAACCCAAACGCGTACGCAACAAATAGGCCTGGCTGTAGGCGCGTCCGTCGCGAAAGCTCGGGAAATCCAGGGCTATCAGCGGCAGGTCGGGAAACCACGGGGTCAGGTTTGTCACTTCGTCGTCAGGGCCGAGCCAGACGCCTTCAAGTGCTGTCGTGGTGTTGGCGTTAAGGGCCAGCCAGCGGGGTAACGGCAGTATCAGCGGCCCGGCCGGCAACTCGTCCGTGGTTTCACGAATCAACTGCCACGGGTCGTCGCGCACCCACCGCGCGCCGCCCTCTTGCAAACGCAGCAGATTGTTCATGCCGACACCTCCAGCACTTTCGGGTAGACGCGTTCCTTGAACGGCTCCAGGCCGATGCGCGCCAGGGTATCGACGAACAGCTCCTCGCTCTCGCGATAGCGCACGAACGTGCCGATGATCCGTTCAATGACCCCGGGCACTTCGGCGGCGCTGAAGGACGGGCCGATGACCTTGCCTAACGCGCTGTCCTTGCCCTGGGCGCCGCCAAGGGTGATCTGGTACCACTCGCTGCCGTTCTTATCGACGCCCAGAATGCCGATGTTGCCGATGTGGTGATGGCCGCAAGCGTTCATGCAGCCGGAAATGTTCAGGCTGATGTCGCCCAGGTCATGCAGGTAATCCAGGTCCTCGAAGCGCGCCTGAATCGCTTGCGCGATGGGGATCGATTTGGCGTTGGCCAGGGCGCAGAAGTCGCCGCCGGGGCAAGCGATGATGTCGGTCAGCAAGCCGATGTTGGCGCTCCCCAGGCCTTGCTCGCAGGCCAGGCGCCACAGCGCATAAAGGTCAGCTTTGGGCACATCCGGCAGGACGATGTTCTGTTCATGGGCGATGCGGATTTCACCGAAGCCGAACTGCCCGGACCACTGCGCCACCGCTTCCATTTGCTCGGCCGTGACATCCCCCGGCGGCGCGGCGATACCCGGCTTGGTCGACAGCACCACGCTGGCGTAACCCGGCACCTTGTGCGGCTGCACGTTGCGCGCCACCCAACGGGCGAACGCCGGGTGCTCGGCCAGGCGTGTGCCAAAATCCAGGTCGGTGCCGGCCAGTGAGCGGTAATCGGGTGGCACAAAGGCACTGGCGACACGCTCATACTCGATGTCGGTCAACTGCGCCGGACCGTCCTTGAGGTGTTGCCACTCCTCCTCCACTTCCTTGGCGAACGCTTCGATACCCAGCGCCTTGACCAGAATCTTGATCCGCGCCTTGTACTTGTTATCGCGCCGCCCGTGCCGGTTGTAGACCCGCAGCACCGCTTCGACGTAGGACAGCAAATGCTGCCACGGCAAGCCTTCGCGAATCTGCAAACCGAGGATCGGCGTGCGCCCCAACCCGCCGCCAACGATCACCCGCAACAGCATTTGCCCGTCGTTATCGCGATAAAGATAAAGACCGATGTCATGCATCATGATCGCCGCGCGATCCTGCTTCGCCGAGCAGATGGCGATCTTGAACTTGCGCGGCAGGAACAGGAATTCCGGGTTGATGGTCGACCATTGCCGCAGGATCTCCGCCAGCGGGCGCGGGTCCATTAGCTCATCCGCCGCGACGCCGGCGAAGGCTTCGGTGGTGATGTTGCGCACGCAGTTGCCGGAGGTCTGGATCGCATGCATTTCCACCTGGGCAAGGCGTTCGAGGATGTCCGGGACCTGAGCCAGTTCGATCCAGTTGAACTGCATGTTTTGCCGGGTAGTGAAATGGCCATAGCCACGGTCGTAATCCCGGGCAATGCTCGCCAGGGTGCGCATTTGCCGGGCGCTCAGGGTGCCGTAAGGAATCGCCACACGCAGCATGTACGCATGCTTTTGCATGTACAGGCCGTTCTGCAACCGCAGGGGCAGGAACTCTTCTTCGCTCAATTCACCGGCCATGAAACGTTCGACCTGATCGCGAAACTGCGCAACACGCTCGAACACCAGGGCCCGGTCATAGTCATCGTACTGATACATGTGGCTGCCACCTCATCAGGAATTTTGCGCAGAACTTGTAGGAGCGGGCTTGCCCGCGAAAGCGGTGTGTCAGGCAGCAAAGATGTTGAATGTGCCATCGTCTTCGCGGGCAAGCCCGCTCCTACAGGGATTGCGTGGGTATCGGCTCTACGGCTCGTTTGGGAGATAGCGACTATGAATGAGCAGCGCAGCACGTTACAGATTCAGCTAAACACTAAAAAACCATATCAGGCCGTGGCTGATGGCCGCAGGCACGCCCCGCATCTGATCCGCATAAATGAAAGATTCCTGAGCCTGTTTTGTTTCCGGCAGGGTTTCTACAGTTCACGGCATGCCAGACCGGGTGGCCTGGCAAGACTTTGCAACCGTGGAAGAACTGACCATGAGCACAGCAACAATCGGACAGGCCTATAACTACAAGGTCGTGCGCCAATTCGTCGTGGCAACTGTGGTATGGGGTGTTGTCGGGATGGCGATGGGGGTATGGATCGCCTCGCAACTGGTGTGGCCCGAGATGAACCTCGACCTGCCGTGGACTACCTTCGGTCGCTTGCGCCCGCTGCACACCAGCCTGGTGATTTTCGGCTTTGCCGGCAGCGCGCAATTCGCCGCCAGTTACTACGCGGTGCAACGCACCTGTCAGGTGCGGCTGTTCAGCGACAAACTCGCCGCATTCACCTTCTGGGGCTGGCAATCGGTGATCGTGGTGATGCTGATCAGCCTGCCGCTGGGCTACACCACCACCAAGGAATACGCCGAGATCGAGTTCTCCGGCGCGGTATGGATGACGGTGGTCTGGCTCGCCTATGCCATCGTGTTCTTCACCACCGTGGTGCGCCGCAAGACCAAACATATCTACGTCGGTAACTGGTTCTTCGGCGCGTTCATCGTAGTGATCGCGATGCTCCATGTGGTCAATCACCTGTCGATTCCGGTGGACTGGTTCAAGTCGTATCCGGTGTACTCCGGGGCCACCGACGCGATGGTGCAGTGGTGGTACGGGCACAACGCCGTGGGCTTTTTCCTGACCACGGGGTTTCTCGGGATGATGTATTACTTCGTGCCGAAACAGGTGGGGCGGCCGGTGTACTCCTATCGCTTGTCGATCGTGCATTTCTGGGCGCTGATCACCCTGTACATCTGGGC
>NZ_JAAUOE010000027.1 GCF_017114915.1 Pseudomonas frederiksbergensis | reverse complement strand
CAAGATCAACGAAAACCAGCTCGCCCTTGAGGCCGCCATCATGGAGCTTTCCAACTGGGTCGAAGCCCGCGGCTCAGCCGACGTCGCCGACAACGTGCGCGGCGCCTTGGACACCATCGACAAGAACGAAGAGTTCATCAAGATGACGCTCGCGGTACTGATGACGCCGGAGTGAATTAGCACTGCACCTTGTCGCTGCCCCGCTACCATCTCGCCTCAAATACTGAGGCGAAACCGTAGATCCGTACGAAATCGAAGACACCCGCAACTGGCTGGAATGTCCTTAATCCTCCCTATCAGAACCAACGTGCGTTCGATCTTTTTTAAAGATTTTATGATTGCTGAAACGTATCATCACCGAAATTAGCCGGTTTTAACCGAAATACACTCTGCATTGCACTGCGCCATCTCCGCTGACCTAGGAATTTCTCTATTTCGAGCCAGCTAGCGGAAGAGCAATACATCCAAAGAAACAGCCTCACTTAGATGAATATCGATACGCCCCCCTCCAGACGACCCTCCGCTTTCGAGGCGCACGCCCCCGTTGAAAAGAGTATGTTCAACGCAATACGCGCACAAAGTTCAAATGCATGGATGCTAGTCAAGCCTCTGCAATTACTTACTAACAATGAAACAACTGTCAATCTAACCAAGATGGAGTACGCAGTACTCGACTTGTTAATAAGCAGCACAGAACGGATAGTAAGTAATGATGCCATTTCCAAAAAACTAAACAAAAACCTTGACCACTATAAGGGACTGGTGATGTGCCTCAGCAGGCTACAAGCGAAGTTCAAGAGGTCCTCTAGAGGAGATAACCTTTTCCGCTCGGTGAGAAATCGCGGCTATTGCATCGTCCAAACAATACACATTGAGAAGGACTTATCTAACAGGCATACCGCATGCGATGAAAAAACCTGGAAGCGCTGCTCGCCCAACCCCCGCCACAGCATCTACTTTCTAACCGATGCATCTGCCGATTAGGTTGACGTATGTAGCGGCTCTGGCACGGAGGAGGTGCCGAGCTTCCATGAAGTGCGGGCGCTGTCGCTGCACCTGTAGAAGAATGCCGGAAACGATGGACAGAAGATCGCAGGGCACGCGAGCGAGGGCATGGCCAAAAACTACCAGCGGGACCACGAGAAAATCGTCCGGCCTGAGGCGATACCGGACCTGAATATCAGCGAAATCACTGGGTAGTTTTGCGCAGACCTGAAACGAGAAAGGGGATCAAGCCACTAAGTGCTTGATCCCCTCACGAAATATGGTCGGGACGGAGTGATTCGAACACTCGACCCCTAGCACCCCATACTGGGGCTTGTAACGACCTAACCTATTATTCTGTAAAGAATATATGCCCTATTTATGGTGGCAAACCATCCGCTTTTTTGTGCTTATGCAAACGGTAAACCGTGGCCTGTAGCGTAGGTTTTGCGCAACCTAATCAGCTCTGGCGCCGCGAAACCTTGTCAGGGAATCTTGTTTCGCTGGAGCAGAATTACACCGCGATTCTACAGCGGTGAGGCAAGGTACTCAGGGCCAATGGAA
This sequence comes from Pseudomonas frederiksbergensis, assembly GCF_017114915.1. Taxonomy (GTDB): domain Bacteria; phylum Pseudomonadota; class Gammaproteobacteria; order Pseudomonadales; family Pseudomonadaceae; genus Aquipseudomonas; species Aquipseudomonas frederiksbergensis_I. The sequence continues at coordinate 70,174 of NZ_JAAUOE010000027.1, read as the reverse complement.
TCGGGCACTTTGTTATGTTGCAATACCCGGGTTTAACCTGCTTTACTCGGTCATTGGTACAAAAATTGGTACAAGATGCGGTCACTTCCGGCGACGAGCCGAAAGACTCACAACCAGCTTGAACCGGTAAGGAATGCACTAATGACAACCACCTGCGAATTTCTTAATAAAGCCCGCGAGAAGGCGAATCAAGCCTTTGATAATCATTGCGACGTGATCGAGTCAATCCCTAGCGACCATTCGACCGAAAGAGATGCAGAGCGCTTGGCGGCTTCTAAGGCAGCCCTCGACGAAGCACAGGATCAGCTTGAAGAAATACGTCGACAGGTATCGCCAGGATAAGCGCAGATCTAAAATCGTAAAGTTGTCACCTTGGCCACCGCCACGTCAAGGTGACCGTTAAACCACCATAAGCTACTGATCTATAAGAGAAAATTGGATTTTTGTAATGCTCTCAGAACTGCTACATTCCCCTATAATAATCAATAACTTAGCGTTGTATATTCCTACAGTAGTGCCCTCCCATCCAGGCGTTCTGCCGACCTGAACCCCAAGCCCCTAGTTTGCCCCTGCCCTTACGCACCAGCCAAAAAACCGAGTAATCAGCGTGTTTTTTCCTCCTGAAGACCAAGCGCCGGATATGTATTAACCCTGATACATGAAAGGTTATTATTTGACGCTTTTCTAACGGAGGCACATTGCTATGATCCCGGCAAACTCCACTGCTAGAGGCTCTGTGAAGTGAAATTAACACCTGCCGAAAAGACCAAGTCTCGGGGTTGGGAATGGGCCTATAACAAAATCCGGAGTTTTGGTTGCTCTCGAAGGACGGCCCTCTATAGGGCAAGCCTCTATGCTCTTCGAGGTGACTCGGGAGCTTTCTCAAGCAAGCGGAGCTTGCAAAGATTCCGACTACGGCGTTAACCAAGCTGGTCTCACCGGTGCGCCATGGCTCGACCCGATCACCCTTCGGGCTGCGGGACTGCGGCCACAAAGACAACCCTGACTACAAGACCGGCGCCGGCAAGATCACCATCAACTGCTGGGACAAGAGTTGGAACTCCTTCTGGGGCGCCATGGGGCCGCGTACGGTGGCCGAGTAGGCCCCTTGATCGCCCCCGAGTTTCACGCTGGCGTCACACATTCCGCCGACGACGACGCCACCCCGCCCGACCCAATGACGTGTGAAACCGACTCGACCTGCCACAGCCGATTAGCGCTGGTGCGATGGTTGCGCACATCGAGCCGACCCTCGGCGACAATCTCAGGCGTGAGCGGTCGGGTGATGGACATGGTGGACTTACCGCGCTGCAACTTCTTCAGTTGCGCCGCCGCCGCTTCCTGGGCGCTTTTCTGATCTGTATGGGTCTTGCGGATGATGTAGCGCGGGCCCGCCTGGCTGTCGGCGTCTTCGCTGGCCTCGCTGGCATTGTCCGGAGCCTCGCCGTACACCGACACCGGCCGACCTTCATGCAATACACGCAGTGTGGCCGATTGCGAGAGGACGCCCTCCTTCACAAGCTCCCGCATGGATCGGCCGATGAGATCAGCACCACTGAGCCCGGTCTGGCGCTCATAGGCTTGATTGACCTTCAGCGTCTTGCCGTCGCCATCAGTGATGTAGACGCCGTCATGCAAAGCGTTGAGCAGTTCTTCGAAACTGGCGTCGTTGACGTTCACCGGGGAGGTTCTTCGAGGGTGCGGAGCAGTTAAGTGTAAACGTTGTGCCGAGGGATGGAGAGTAACGTAAGCCTGGCCTAACGATGTAGTTTCAGATCTGCTTGCAAACCCTGATGGCCCAATCACAATCTCGCTCTTTGGCAGCAACTACAAAAATCTGTAGCCCCTGGCGTAGCGCGTGATCTGTTTAGCGGTATTAAAGCGCCGAGAAGGGGTAGCTGATAATCAAATGGTTTTCGTCGAACTCCAGGCTACTGTAATCGCGACGCAAGGTCGTTATTGAAACGCCCGCCTGCCTTCGCTCCAGAGGTCATCAGCTTAGGCACATAGGCGGTGATGCCGGCATCGTGACAAGCCAGGATTTCTTCACTTTTGAAGTAACCTCGGTCAGCCACGACCGACAGCGTTTCTGACGCCATCGCCTCGCAGGTCTGCTTGACCATCGAACTGAGTTGATCGCGGTCGGAAACCGACGTTGCTCACCTCATGTGCAACGATCAAATGGTGCTGCGTACCGTATACCACTCCTACCCTAACTAGGTCAGGCGTAGCCATGGAGGCTTCATACCCCCTCGCTATCGCGTTCTGCCATCGATGGGCGCGGTCCAACACCGACGCAAGGCTTGTCAAGCATGCTATTGCGCGATACCTCCTAGCGGAAATACTGATTGGTTCGCCGGTCAGTCCTAGTTATATATTTTATTGCTGAATAAAGTAATTCCAGAATATCGCGCGTAATAAATACGCATTAAATATTCAGGAAAATAAATTCATTTAAAATTGATCCGACAAACGCGAGAGCTCTCATGATTAAAATGCTAGCCGCCGTACGCCGAAAACCTGGGATGACTCATGCTGAGTTTTTGGAATATATAGAGCATCAGCATGGAAATATTGCTCGCGCCAAACCTTTGAGTGTCAAACGATACGTACAGAACCATGTCATCGACGGTGCTTTCGGAGTTGACTCCGATGTTACCTATACAAAAAATTTTCACCGAGACTCCATCACGGAATTATTTTTTGATGATATGTCAGGTTTGATTCACACCTTCAGCGACCCCTATACCCAACAAACCGTAGGGCCTGATGCAAAAAACTTCGCAGACCTTTCTAACCAGGCCGCTCAATTGATGGATGAGGTCGAAACCTCCCACGCAGGTGCAGCGACCCACAAATGCAAGGTGATGATTTTCTTGAAAAAGAATCCAACGGTTCATTTGGATTCTTTTTTCACCGCATGGGATTTGGCACACGATGCAATCATCAGCCGACACCCAAATTTTCAAAGTGTACTACGCCGTCATGTTCGTTCCAGGTACCTGCCCGAAGGTGACAGGGTAACCGCCTATTTCGGACCAGAGATAACGGTCTACGAAGGTGCTTGCAGCATGTGGTTTGAAAATGAAAGCGATCTTTCCAGTTTTCGTCAGTATCAGCACTCACTGTTCCAACAGCTTTCTGACGAAGGGATTGTGGTGTCATCAGAGTCTTTTTTCGTGTACGTCAAAGAGGTGGTCATTATGGACCTGAACCAGTAAACGCTTAATCAACGGGACTGTGCTCAACAGCACGTCAACGCGGACTCGACCAGTTGAGTTCGCGTTGACGTGCCGCGCACCATAGACATGAGTGATGGGCACCAGAACAGCGACTCATTTAATTCAGATGGGCTCGGCCAACGTCGCAGTGGACTCGCGCATGATCTGAGCATGCTCTTCCTTGTCACCACCACTTTTTTCTATCTCGCAAAGCCGTGCAGAGTTTTCGACCACGAGTTGGCAACGCTCCCAACGCCGCCCTTCGAACCGGTTCAGGGCAATCTGTAGATCGCCGTCGGCGAGCAACTCTTCGGCGAGTACGATGGCGCTCTCAATACCAATTCCAGCCCCGGAAGCCAGATGTGGCGTGGTGGCATGCACCGTGTCCCCAATCATCACAATGCGGCCCTTATGCCAGGGCAATGGCACCAGCAGATTGGCCAGCGGCCGATAGTCGATATTGGCACCTGGCTCATGCAGTTGCGGCACCAGCGTTTGCAGGATCGGGGCGGGGAACTCACCCAGCAGCCGCGCCATTTCACCTGGCCAACTGGCCGGATCGATCCACTCGGAAAACTCGCGGTTTTCCATGAGGAACATGTACATATGCGTTTCGGAAATCGGATTGACGCCGACCTTGGTGCGTCCCAACCAGTGACTGGGACGTACGATTTCCGGCGGACGCTTTAGTACCGCGCGCCAGACACTCTGGTGAATGGGTTTTGGCGAAGGGGCTTCGGGGAAAAACTCCTTTCGCATCCGCGAATGCACACCATCGGCGGCGATGACCAGGTCATAGCGTCCAGAGGTGCCGTCGGTGAAAGACACTTCAACACCATCCTCGTGCTCGATGATGCTGTCGAACGTGATGCCGAGGCGCACAAGGGTGCCCACTTCCCGTGTCTTGTCGGCAAAAATACGAGCCAGCACCGGGCGCAGAATGCCGCCGCCACAGGGAATAGGTTTATCGCTGACCGGAGGTCGAAGCGCCAACTGCACGATCAGGTCGCCTCCCGGTGAAAACACATCGAAATTGGTCGACAGATACCCTTCCCCGGCCACCCTTTCAAGAATCCCAACTGTATCAAGCGCTCGTAGCGTGGGCCCACTAAGGGTAATTCCCGCCCCTAGAGGGCACCACAAAGGATCGATTTCGATCAGGTCAACTTCCACACCCTGACGGGCGAGCTGGATAGCCGCCGTCATACCGGAGAACCCTCCTCCGATTACCAGGACCTTATTGACTGCTGCAATCATCACGCTCTCCTAATTATTTTTATTCGCTCGGGCAGACATTGCATGGCGCACCAACGAGCTCGGCGGCGTCGTAAAGTCAACGCCGCAGAATCATGAAGTTCCGACACAAATACCGAATCAAGGACGAGACTATCGAATCGGATATCAGCGCTGAAATCGCTTTGCACAATCCGAGGTATCGCTGCAGGCGATGGGTCTCGGAGGTAAGCCTGGCCCGTTGCTCGGGGCGTCTGCCTGTTCGCGCGCAAATAAAAAGGCCGACGAAATGCGGCTCATGTGAACCGCAATCCATCGGCCTTTACCTGCAATGATTCAAACGCTTTCCAAGCCATCCCAGCAGAGGTATTTCACCTCCAGGAACTCGTCGATCCCCAGGTGGGATCCCTCCCGACCGAGACCGCTCTGCTTCACGCCACCGAAGGGAGCGACCTCATTCGATATCAAGCCGCTGTTGATCCCGACCATGCCGGCTTCAAGGCCCTCAGCGGTACGCCAGATACGCGCCGCATCGCGGCTGAACAGGTAGGCCGCGAGGCCATACTCGCTGTCATTGGCCATGGTGATCGCCTCGTCATCCGTCTCGAAACGCAACAGCGGCATGACCGGGCCGAAGATCTCCTCCTGGGCGATCCGCATCGCCTGCGTCACCTGCGCAAGCACCGTGGGCTGGAAGAAGCCGCCACCGAGGGCGTGACGGGTGCCGCCGGACAACAGCCGCGCGCCCTGCGCCAGCGCATCATCGATCAGCGCCTGGGATTTGCGCACCGCGGCTTCGTCTATTAATGGCCCCACGTGCATACCTGGCTCAAGGCCGTTGCCAACGTTAAGCCGTGCCACACGTTCGACAATGCGCTCGGCCAGTGCGTCATACACCCCGGACTGCACCAGCACCCGATTCGCGCCGATACATGACTGGCCGCTGTTGCGGAACTTGGCCAGCATCACGCCGTCGGCGGCCGCATCGAGGTCAGCATCATCGAAGACAATGAACGGAGCATTGCCGCCCAGCTCCATCGAGCATTTCTTCACGGTTTGCGCCGCTTGCGCCAACAGCAGCCGGCCGACTTCAGTAGAACCGGTGAACGTGAGCTTGCGCACCAACGGGTTGGCCGTGAGTTCACCGGCAATGTCTCGGGTGTCATTACCGGTGATCACACTGAAAACACCGGCCGGCACACCCGCGCGTTGGGCGAGTTCGGCGAGTGCCAGGGCGGTCAAGGGCGTCTGGCTAGCCGGTTTCACGACCATTGTGCAACCGGCCGCGAGGGCCGGAGCGGCCTTGCGCGTAATCATGGCAGCGGGAAAGTTCCAAGGCGTGATCGCGGCGCATACCCCGATGGGTTCGCGCAGTACAACGATGCGCTGAGTGTCCTTTACGCCCGGGATCATTTCGCCACGCACCCGCGTGGCTTCCTCGCCAAACCAGCGTACAAAAGACGCCGCGTAATCGACTTCGCCGCGCGCCTCCTCCAGAGGCTTGCCCTCCTCCAAGGTAATCAGCGTGGCAATATCCTCCCGATGTTCAACCATCAACTCATACCAGCGGCGCAACACCTCGCCACGGCGTTTGGCCGTCAGGCGACGCCACGGGCCGAAAGCCTCATGCGCCGCGTCGATGGCGTGCCGAACTTCAGTTTCACGGCAGCGCGGCAACTCGGCCAGCACCGTTTGATCCACCGGATTACGTAGCGTGTACTGACCGTGCAGCGTCTTGGTCAGCCATTCGCCAGCGATGTAGGCACCGGTACGCCACAGCGTGGGATCCTTAAGTAAATGCTTCACTGTGCAATCCTCATCATCAGCAAGGGTGACGCCCGATCATGAAGGCGCTGTCAGGATCCGCAGTCACCGGCAGCCCCGCTGCAACCAACCCTTGACGCAGGGACTTCATGAGACGATCCGGCACGCGCATCGCCGGGGCACGCAATGGGCCGCCGTTGAAACCGGCGAGCCAGTCCTGGTATTTCCACATCGTGCGATTGAGCACCCCAGTACCGCCGGCATAGGTTTGAGCGGCGGCGCCGTTGGCACTGCGAGCCGGATTGACCTTCCAATAAAGTTCCATTGCCTCTTCGAAGCGACCCGTGCGGGCCAGTTCGAAAGCTTTCGGGTAGTAGTCGCTCATCCAGGCCGTGTTGCTGGTACCGGAGAACTGCAGCTTCATCAGGCTCATCAAGGGGATCGCATCAGCTTCGATCGGGCAACTGATCACCACCTGATCACGGAAGTGGTAATACATTTCGCAAATACCCGCCGGCAGCGGAAACCCCTGCTCCGACTTGATGGCCGCGATGTTCGGACAATCGGCCAACAGCCGACGAACCAATTCCAACGACATACCCGCCGGATGCACGCGTTCAAAGCCCCAGAGCGGAATCGGGAACAGCATGACGGCAAGGTCCGTCGCGTCGCAGAATGCCTTGGTGTAGTCGTAAATTTCCTGCTCGCTGGTCGGCCAGAACTGCGGCGGGTAGGACAGCAGAACGATGTCCGCACCGGCATTCTCGGCGAGCTTCACCGCCTCGATATTCTCGGCAAGCGTGCCAAAGGCTGCGTGAAAGAACAGGATCAGGTCTTTCCCCGACTCACGCGCCCAAGCGGTGAATTGCGCGTTTTCCTGAGCAGAGATTGCCAGCTCGCTGCACAGCAACGTGCTGCTGTAGCCCAGGCCAACCGTATGTTCGATGTCATGGCGTACGCCACGCTCATTGAGACGCTTCAGATCGGCACTGAAACTTGGGATGGTGACAGCCGAGCAGCCCACCAGGTTTTCCCGCGCCCAGGCACGGGCATCCGCTTTCTTGTAAGTAGCCATGATGATTTTCCTTCGGACAGTGGAGGGGTTATTTCGAGACAGGGACAATGCTGGCGGGCAACTCGATACCGAGGCCTTGTTGCCTGGCGCGCTCGTACAGCGCTTGTGCGATGACGACATCCTGCAGCGCCGAGCCCACCGATTTGTAGAGGACGATGTCGCTCGCGTTTTGGCGCGGGTTGACACGACCCGCCACCAGGTCCGACAGCGCGACCAATTTGTCGGCGACATAAACACCGGCACTGATCGCAGCAATGGCGTCCCCCGTATCGTGAAGCACCTCTTGCGGCATATCGGCGACGATGCAGACGGCTCGATCCATCGTGGCCGGGTCAACCTCCCGTTGCTCAGGCAAGGTGGACCCCAATGACACGACCGTAGTGCCTGCAGAAAGCCACGCCCCTTGCAGCACGGGGGACTCGTCACGACTGCGTGCGGCGCAAATCACGACATCGCAGTCCTGCACGGCTTCTTGCGCAGTGTTCACCGCTTGGATATCCAGCCCCGGCCTGAAGCTTTCGGCAAATCGCTCGCGGCTCGCAGGCGTTGGACTGAATACCCGGACATGGGCCACATCGCGCACAGATTTGAGGCAGTCCAACGCACCATGGGCCTCAAACCCCGAGCCAATCACACCCACCCGCAGCGCGCGCTTGGGCGCTAGCAAATCGACTGCCAGCGCAGCGGTTGCCGCGGTGCGTAAACCCGTCACCCGATTGCCATCGATCAGGGCGCTGAGCGCCATGGTTTGCTGGTTGAACAATGCGATCAGGTAGCTGGCGCAGCGCGCCCGCATGGAAGCCGCGATCAACTTGCAGCCCATATGGCCGCCAGCCGGAGGGACAGCGGTCAAACTGCGCAGCCAGATACCATCGCCCCGGGCCATGGAGCGAGGCGGCACCATGGCATCCGATGCAGGGCGTGCGTATGCCTCGGCGAGCGCGGCAACGGCGGTGCTCCAATCGGCGAGCGAGACAACATCGGCGTCGCTGAGAAAAAGCGTCGGGGCAATGACTTGGGATTCTTGGGCGTGATGCATAGCGCTAACCTCGCAATCAGGTATCGATCATTGATTGACTGACACCCTACGAGGCGCGCCCTCCCACCGAATACTGCTGGGGATCGAAAGCAGATATCGCTCAAATCGATGGCATGGCCAGACAGCAGATCAACCGTCGCACTTCACGGGAGGCACGGGTCAAGGGGCGACGGGGCGACTCGACCAGCACGACGAAGCGCTCGAGAAGCGGCGGCTCGACGATGCGCGATGACATCAGCCGTTGATCCAGTGAGCCTGGTAGCACAGAAGCAATCGCATAGCCGCCACCGGCCGCCACGACTTCGTACTGGAGTTGGACGGAGTCAGCTTCGACGGCAACGCTCAACTCCACGCAATGCTCGGCGGCCAGATGATCGAGCCTGGCCCTCAGCAGATGCGGTCGCCCAGGCACGACCAATGGCAACCCCGATAGATTTTTTAACGCAATATCTCGATTGCCGAACAGAGGATCGACGGCGGGCCCCACCAGATGCAACGGTAGCCTGGCCAGCAGGTGGGCTTGCCCAATGCTTGCCTCGCTCTCGCGCAGCACCAGCGCCATATCCAGGCGACCATCGTGCAACTGCTCTTCGAGTTGAGCGCTCGCGCCCTCGATCAGGTGCAATCTCACCCCTGGCATCTGCGCGCGCACCGCAGAAAAAAGCGTCCCCGCAAACCGACGCACCGCAGAAGGCAACATACCCACGACCACCTCGCCCACCGGTTTTCCACGTAGGTTGCGAATGTCATCGGCAAGGCTTTCAGCGTCCGTAAGAAGATCCGATATGCAAGGCAGCAGTTGCTCTCCAAATTCGGTCAGGACTACTCCACGCCCGGTGCGATGAAACAGGCGCTCGCCACATTGCGACTCGAGCAAGGCAATATTGCGACTTACCATGGACTGCGGCATATCCAGCAGTACGGCGGCTTTGCTGAGACTTCCAGCCGCCACGACACGTACGAACAAGGTCCAGCGAGGATCGATGATCGTTAGCGCAGTGGCAGGATACGGCGAGGCTGTACCAGGCACAGGTGCACTCTGAATGTCTTTGTTATTCGTCATGTCATCAGCTCTTGTCGGGCTTGATGGAGATACTCGCGACTGTCATGAAGATGAAGGCGCATAGCAGCGCGCGCATTCAACGTCCTGATTGAAGATCGCCTGATAAATCTGCTCGTGCTCGCTTTGCATGCGCTGTTCGTAATGCAAAGGTTCATCGTGAAACAGACGCGCAGAATCCAGTCGGCTGCGCGGGATGATGACCTCGCCCAGGTTGAGCAGTGTGTTGACGATGTAGTGATGACCTGTCGCCCGCACAATGTTCAAATGGAACTGAAAGTCCAGCGCTGCCCGATCATTGACGCTGATTGCAGCCTGTCCAAGCTGATCGAGAAGCGCCCTCAACTCACCCAGCTGATCCGGGGTACGTCGCTGGGCGGCGAGCCCGGCGGCTTCTACCTCAAGACCGATCCGAAACTCCATGATCGCCAGCGAATCAGTGATGATGCCGATGGTCGCCGGGTCGATGAAGGCTCCCAGCGACAGGGCGCTACCCCGCACAAACGTACCGATGCCATGACGTGTCTCAACCATTCCAGCAGCCTGTAGACGCGACATGGCCTCGCGCACCACGGCTCTGCTGACCCTATGCTCACGCATGAGGGCCGACTCGGTGGGCAGCTTTTCACCGCCACGCAGTCGCCCCTCAAGAATGTGCCCGGACAGCAGCGCCTCGAGCCCCTGGGAAAGGCTACCGCGTTTTTCCCCACCGGCCGCCGGCACGCTCATTCCTCGAAAATCGCTACGGCGCGGACGAAACCGGCCGAGGCGTGCCTGATCTTGTAGGGGAAACAGGACACCTGGAAACCATGGGCCGGCAGGCATTCCAGGTTGGCCAGTTTCTCCATCTGGCCGTAGCCGATGTCACGTCCGGCCTTGTGCCCTTCCCAGATGATCGAGGCGTCGCCCGTGGCGGCGAAGCGTTCGCGCGTGTACTTGAACGGCGCATCCCAGCTCCAGGCATCGGTACCAACCACGCGCACACCGCGTTCGAGCAAATACAACGTGGCCTCGCGGCCGATGCCGACCCCGGCATCCAGATAGCCCGGCTGGCCAAACAACGCACCGGCACGGGTGTTGACCAGGACAATGTCCAGCGGCCGTAGCACGTGGTCGATGCGTTCCAGCTCAGCTTGCACTTCGGCGGCGCTGACCACATGGCCATCCGGTAGATGACGAAAATCCAGCTTCACGCCGGGTTGCAGGCACCAGTCCAGCGGCAGCTCGTCGATGCCAAACGCCGGCTTGCCACCGTCCGTGGTCGAGGCGTAGTGCCAAGGGGCGTCCATGTGCGTACCGCTGTGTGTGGTGATCTGCAAGCGCTCAGCCGCCCAGGATTCGTCGCCGGGCAGTTGCGCCTTGGACAGGCCGGGAAACATCGCGGCCATCTCCGGCCAGCCTTGCTGGTGGTCCATGTAGTCGATTTTCGGCAGCAATGGCGGCGGATCGGTGTAGGGGTTGTTGTCCAGGGTAACGGACAGGTCCACCAGACGGCGTTTAGTCGATTGCATTTTCGCTCACTCCAAGCGCCACCCGTCCACGCGCACGGCGCGGCGCGGCAGCAGGTTTCAAACTATGGCGTATCAAGGCGGCTGCCGAGCCGTCATGGCGAAAGCCAAGGGCGCGGGCCAGCGGGGTTTTCATCGCTGGGAAACTGCCGAACAGCGCTTGCAGGCGGGCATCCGGCGCAAAGCTGATCAGCGCGCGGCGTTCCTGGCCGTAGGCAATGGCCAGGGCATCGATGACCTGGGCAATGGACAGGTGCAACAGCGGCAGTTGCCAGACCCGTGACGCGCCAAGCTCGCCGACCTGCAACTCGGCGGCCCGTAACAGGTTATCCACGCAACAACTGACCGACATCCACCATGCCTGTGCCTGGGGCGATACCGGACAGCAATACGGCTCGCCCTGGGCAAAGGCATGCAGCATGTCACTCATGAACGCCGAACGCAGGCCATTGGGTTCACGTGGACGGGCGACAATGCCGGGCAAGCGCACGGCACGACCGTCCACATCGCCTCGGCGGGCAAGGTCGTTGAGCGCCATCTCCACCATCGCCTTGTGCGCACCGTAGCTCAACTGCGGGTTCGGCACGGCACGCTCATCCATGCGCGCCGGCAGGTCGCCGCCATACACCGCTACGCTGCTGGCATACACCAGCACCGGTCGACTGGGCTGCTCGCGCAACTGATCAAGCAACTCCAGGCTTGCCAACAGGTTGACCTGATAACCCAGCGAATATTGCTCTTCGGCCGCACCACCGGGGATGCTCACCAAATGGAAAACCACATCAATGCCATCAGCCAGGGCGCGCCGCAGCAACGCGGCATCGGTGACGCTGCCGTAATGACGACGCAGGCGCTTGTCGTCGGCAAAACCCGTCAGTTCTTTATCCAGCAGGATCAATGCGCTGATCGGCTGGCCTCGCAATCGATTCGTATCGAGCAAACGCTGCGCCAGTGCCCGCCCGACAAAACCATTGGCACCGGTAATCATCACGCGCATGAGCGGTCTCCACTCACGACACGCTGGTCAATCGCTCCGAATACCGATTGCCCCTGCCGATCGAAGACCTCCATGCGCACGCGGTCGCCAAAACGCATGAAGGAGGTCTGTGGCGCACCTTGCTCGATCATCTCAACGGCACGACGTTCAGCGATGCAGGCAGCGCCAACGCTGGGGTCGGCATTGGAAATCGTGCCCGAACCGATCACGCAGCCTGCCCTGAGGCGGCGGGTCAAGGCCGCATGGGCGATCAATTGATGAAAGCCGAAATGCATGGCGCCGCCATGGGCATGACCGAACCACTTGCCATTCCATTCGACCTTCAGCGGCAAGTGCACACGTGCGTCGCACCAGGCCTCGCCCAACTCGTCGGGGGTGATCGCCACTGGGGCGAAACTCGATGAGGGTTTGGCCTGGATGAAACCGAAGCCGGTCTTCATTTCACGGGGGGCGAGCGCACGCAAGCTGACATCGTTGACTTGCACAATGAGCCGAATATGGTCGACAGCGTCTTGCGCCGAGCAGCCCATGGGGACTTCATCGACCAACACCGCGAATTCACCTTCAAAATCGATACCATGGGTTTCACTGGGCAGCACGATGTCATCGTGGGCGCCCAGGAAGTCATCGCCACAGCCCTGATACATCAGCGGCGTGTGTTCAACACCTTCGATCGGATCCAGCGCAAAAGCCTTCTGCATCCGCTCGCCATGACTGAGAAAGGACGATGCGTCCAGCCACTGCCAGGCGCGTGGCAACGGTGCGGCGGCCTGCTGCGGGTCAAAGGCAAAGGCACCTGCCAGCGTGCCTTCATTCAAGGCGTCATAGCGCGAGCGCAAAGCGGTCTCGACGCTGGACCAACGCTCGATGGCATCCTGCAGCGTCTGGGCAATATCGCTGGCATCAACCGCCCAGGCCAGATCGCGTGACACGACCAACAAGCGACCGTCGCGGCTGTGATTCTTGAGGGTACTGAGCTTCATGCCTGTTCTCCTTGCAGCTCAGGCGCGAAGCGGCCATCGAGCAGGACGAAGAGCATGCGCGCCATCTGTTCGGTGCGATTGCTCCAGGCGTGATTGGTGCCGCGCTGCACGACGATGTCACCGCGTTTGAGATGCACTTCCTCGCCATCGAGCACCAGCCAGACTTCGCCCTCCGTGACCACGCCGTAATCGAGCGTTTCGGTGCGGTGCATCAGCTTGTGCTTGGAATCAGCCTGTCCGGTGCCGGCATGGGCCTGGCCAATTTCGGCGAAGGCCGCCGCCGCATCCTCGGCACTGACCTGGTTCTGCACGCTGTCAGGCGGAATATCCACCACGCGAATGACACTGCCCAGCGGTGCCGGGCTCAATTGAAGCGGTTTGCTGGTGGGGTCATCGCCGTTGTCCAGTAAGGCCGGGCTGGCGCCGCTGTTCCAGATCTCATGGAAGACCGTGCCAGGTACGGCCTTGAGCGGGAAACTGTTCGGCGTCGGGCCGCTGAGCGCGACCGCCGCCCGGCCCTGGGCATCGTGCCCGGTGACTACACGTTTGAAACCCGGAAGTTGTTGCATGTTCGACTCCTCAATCAGTTGGCGAAACGCGGCAGCGGGTAAGGTGGATTCATGAAAAAATCTTAAAGATCGAGCACCAGTCGGGCACTCCGGGCACGCGAGCAGCAAGGCGTGAACTGGTCGTTGCGGGCTCGCTCGGCATCGGTCAAGAACATGTCGCGATGCTCCGGTTCGCCCTCCAGCACGCGCGTGATGCAGGTGCCACAGATGCCCTGCTCGCAGGACAAGGGAATGTCGATCCCCGCCTCCAGCAGCACCTGGGCAACGCTGAGCGCGGCGGGCACCTGGAAACATTGGCCGGTGCTGGCCAACTGCACCTCGAACCCGCCCGACTCACCCGCCGGGACCGCGGCGGCGGTAAAGTATTCACGGTGCAGTTGCGCCTCGGCCCAACCCTGCTCACGCGCAGTGCCAAGCACGTGCTCCATGAAGCCATTAGGGCCACAGACGTACAGGTGACGGTCACTGGCCGGCGCGGCCAAAACCCGAGCGCTGTCGAGGCGCTGGGATTGCTCGCCATCGTCCACATGAACGTGCACGCGATGGGCGAACGGCGATTGGCGGATGTACTCGATAAAGGCCATGCGCCCGGCCGAACGACCACAGTAGTGCAGCTCGAAAGGCACGCCGGTCCGCGCCAGCCGCTCGGCCATGCAGAGGATCGGCGTAATACCGATACCGCCAGCGAACAGCACGCTGTACCCCGCCCCATGCTCCAACGGGAACAGGTTGCGTGGCTCGCTGATCCGCAGCCGGCTGCCTTCGTGCACGTGTTCGTGCATGGCCTGCGAACCGCCACGAGACGCCGGGTCGAGCAACACGCCCAGCAGGTAACGGTGGCGTTCTTCCGGGTGATTGCACAGCGAGTACTGGCGCACCAGGCCATTGGGCAGGTGCACGTCGATATGCGCGCCGGCACTGAACGCAGGCAGCATGGAACCCTCGACCGGGGCCAGTTCAAAGCTGTAGATGCCTTCGGCTTCGCGACGCTTGCGGGTCACAACGACATCGATCATCACCGGGTACCCACTGACTGTTCTGCGGCCACCCGCTCCGACTCGATCAACCGACGCAAGACACGCCGGCAACGCACGGCCCCTGCATCGACTGGCAGCAACACAGGGTTGAGGCCAAACAGTTCAACTTCGCCAATCTGGCGCTGTTGAGCCTCGACCATGGGCTTGTCTTCGCCGGCAAAAATACCGATCAACATCTCCTGGACGAAGGCATTCAACTGCGCATTGTCTTGCTCGAAGCTGCGCGTGTTGGCAAAGAAGTAATGGGTGTTCGTCGCGTCCTGCGGTGTCATCAGGTGCAGGTTCCATGTCACGGGTCCCTCCTCCCTGGGGCGCCCGGGAGGCGTGGCGCCACTGCCCAGTAGCATCAGGCCAGGTGCGTGCCAGATGACTTCGGCCCAGACGTCAGCCCGGGTCGGGTCTTCAAGGTGCGTGCCGAAAGCCGGTGGAGGCACATCATCAGGCGCCCACCAACTGATGCGCACGCGATCGTTGGGCAACTCCTCGATGGTGGCGCGCGTGCGTGACAACGCTCCGCCACCGAGCGTATCGGGGTGCAGGAAATCAACGTGGCTCAAGTCCATGATGTTGTCGGCCAACAGCTCGTAGTGCGCGCGGGTGGGCAAATACCCATGTCCCTTGGCATGGGTTGGGGCCTGTTCGAGGAAGGAAAAATCAGGGATCAGCGCATCGTTGGCCAGGCTCGAATCGCCAGGCCAGACCCAGATCGCCCCATGCCGCTCGACGACCGCGAACGCGCGAACACAGGCGGCCTTGGGAATCGTCCCATCGCCATGGGGATTGTGCGTACATTGACCACTGCCATCGAAATGCAAGCCGTGGTACGGACACTGAACGCTATCGCCGACAATCTTGCCCATGTGCAGAGGGGCAAAACGGTGCGGGCAGCGATCGGCGAGCGCCCGAATCACACCCTGCCTATCGCGAAAGAACACGATGGGGCGCTCGACGATGGTTCTGCCAAGCATCCCACCTTGCGTCAGCTCGTCTGCCCATCCAGCGATGTACCAGGTGTTGAGTAAGTAACTCATGATGTTCTCCTCGTTTTTCTTATTTTGATAACGTCGAATGGGCAGGTCAGCTATCAGGGTCTGCGACAACAGCGGCGGGAAAAGCCGCCCCGCGGCCACGCAACCGAATGCAGGCCAGGGCTACCAATAGTTGAAGGCCGGCGACGATCCCCAGCGCGGCAGGCAAAGCGCTGCTCACCCCACCGGTGATGGCCAGCACCACCAGCGGGCTGGCGAACTCACCGGCAAAGAACATCGCCGTGAAGCCGCCGGCCGCGCGGCCGCGCTGCTGGAAGTCGATCTGGGCCATGATCCAGGTGAGCAAGGTCGGCATCATCAGGCCGATGCCCAAGCCGTTGACCAGTACGGCGATCACCACCAGCCCATGACTGTCGGCCACGGCCAGCAGCCCACCACCGATACCGGCCGCGACGAGGGCCAGGAGCACCTGCCGGTACGCCGGTACACCACTGAACAGGCGGAAACTCAGGGCGCCGACCAGTACGCCGAACTGACTGGCGCCCATGGTCATGCCGATCTGCTGCGCCCCTTCGACATGCAGTAGATTGAGCAGGTAACCGACTTGTACCGGCACGATAAACAGGCTCAAGCCGGCCAGGAATGACAGGGCATACAACGGTGCCAGGGGGCGCCAGGGGAATGCCCTCCTCACCGCCGTTGTCGCCGTGACGACATGTGCGCGTGGCTCCCACAGCAACCAAAGCATCAGCGGCAGGAACACCAGCCCCACCCCATACAGGGCGAACGGGGTGCGCCAGCCGTGCTCGCCGAGCACGCCACCGACGGCAATGAAAATCGTCGCCGACAATGAGGTCGCAACCATTTGCAGGGCGAACATGCGCTCACGTCGCGCGCCGCTGTAGTAGTCGCCCATCATCGTGGTGCAGCAGGTCATGATCGCCGCCTCGGCCACACCGATACCGGCGCGGCTGATCACGATGAGCTGTAGCGACTCCAGCCATAGCGGCAGTACCCCACAGACGGTGTAGAGGAACATCGCACCGATCAGCAATGGCTTGCGCCCGAGCCGGTCGGCGATGATCCCGGCCACGGGTGCCAACAGCGCAATCATCAACGCCGGTAGCGTCAGGGCAATGGGCACCAGCACAGCCACGCCCGATGTGTCGGCGAAGTGTTCCTGCATACGCGGCAGGATGGGGGCCAGCAGCACCGCGCCGAGTACCGGCAGGCAACTGCCGAGCAAGAGCAATAAGGATTGCGGCAACCGCGCCTGGCGTTCAACGCTCATCGTGCACCTCCGCGGGTTGGGTCGCGCAGAACGCCATGCCGAAGGCACTCAGGCCGGCTAGTAGGTCAAGCCATAGAGACTGCTGGAGCGGATACATACGAGGCACGGGAAAGTCCTTTCTTGTTGTTATGACGCGACGGGATTGGAGGCTGTTGTCGTTTGATGGTGTCCCGAAGTCAGGCGCAGCGAGTGCTTCACGCAGGCCCCCTCCTCGGCTACGGCCGGCATCAGCGGCAGGCTCGTCGGGTGGTTGGGTCTGGCCTCAGCCTGCCCCTTGCTGACACGTTTGCTCGGCAAGAGGAAGTGAGCCAGGGCCGGCAACAGCACCAGCGCACCAACCATGTTCCAGACGAACATGAAGGCCAGCAGCACGCCCATGTCCGCCTGAAACTTGATCGGCGAAAACATCCAGGTGGCCACGCCGATCGCCAGGGTCACACCGGTCAGCATCACTACCTTGCCGGTGGACAGCAGTGCCCGGTAATACGCCTGCGACAGGCTGGTGCCCTGGCGCATATGACCGAGCAGGATGCTCATCACATACAGCGCGTAGTCGACGCCGATGCCCACACCGAGGGCGATCACCGGCAAGGTCGCGACCTTGACGCCGATGTTCAACCAGACCATCAGCGCCTCACAGAGGATCGACGTGAGCATCAGTGGAATCACCGCGCAAATCGTGGCGCGCCAGGAGCGGAAGGTGATCAGGCAGAGCAGGATCACGGCACCGTAGACCCAGAACAGCATTTCGCGGTTGGCCTGCTTGACGACGATGTTGGTCGCCGCCTCGATCCCGGCATTGCCAGCGGCCAGGAGGAACTGGACCTCGTCGGTATTGTTCGCCGCGGCGAATTGTTCGACGTGATCCACCAGGCGGCTCAGGGTTTGCGCCTTGTGGTCGGAGAGGTAGACGTAAAGCGTCAGCAGGCTGCAGTCTTCGTTGTACAACCCGCGCGGTGCTCCGGCGGTGACCATGTTGAGCATCGCCTGGTTGTTCTGCAGCTCATACCACTTCGGGCTGCCTTCGCTCAGACCCACCAGCATCCGGCGGTTAAGCAGCGCCAGGGAATTGGTCGAATCAACACCCGGCAAGGTGCGCAATTGCCAGTCGAGGGCATCGACCTTGTTCAGGATGTCATAGCGCGAACAGGCGCTGGCGGGGGTCTTGATCATGACCGCGAACAGATCGCTGCTGGCGCCGTAATGGCGGGTCAGGAACGCGTCATCCTGGTTGTAGCGCGAGTCGGCACGCAGCTCGGGCGCGCCGGCATCCAGATCACCGACTTTCAATTGCAGGCTGACCACGAAGCCCAGCGTCGCCAGCGCCAGGCTCAGGGCGATGCACAACGCCGCCCAGCGGCGCTGGGTGAACAGGTCTAGGAAACGCCAAAACCCGTGGCGATGCTGGCCCGCTTGTTCGGCGTGCTCGCTTTTGAGGCTCAGTCGCGCGGCACGGCGGCTGACGCCCACATAGGAGAGCAGGATCGGCAGCAGGATCAAATTGGTGAAGATCAGCACGGCCAC
Source organism: Pseudomonas frederiksbergensis (assembly GCF_017114915.1). Classification (GTDB taxonomy): domain Bacteria; phylum Pseudomonadota; class Gammaproteobacteria; order Pseudomonadales; family Pseudomonadaceae; genus Aquipseudomonas; species Aquipseudomonas frederiksbergensis_I. Next base: position 51,884 of record NZ_JAAUOE010000027.1, on the reverse strand, counting down.
ACCGATACTGGCGATCATCGCCAGGTCCTGGATCACCCGGATTTTGATGATCATCAGCACCGCAAAGCCGACCGCATCACACAGCAGCGCGGTGAGACCGGCGAGAAACAGGCGGCGAAAGGTGAAGCGTGCGGCGACCACGCGGTGCATGCCGCGACCGATGTCCTGCATGATGCCGTTCATCTTCTGTGCACCATGGCTCATGCCTATGGCAAACACCAGGAACGGCACCAGCACCGAATAGGGATCCAGTTGATAACCCAGCAGCGGCAGCAGGCCGAGCTGCCAGACCACCGCCACCAGCGAACAGAACACCACCAGCAAGGTGCTGCGGATGCAGCGGGTATACCAGTAGAGCACCACGGCGGTGATCAGAATCGCCACGGCAAAGAACATCAGGATCTGCCGCAGGCCGGCGATCAGGTCACCGACTTTCTTGGCGAAACCGGTGACACGAATGTCGATGCTGTCGCTCTGGTATTGGCTACGCAACGACTCCAGTTGTTGCGACAGCTTGGTGTAGTCCAACGGCTGGCCGTCGGGCGTGCGCTGCAGCAGTGGGACATGGATGATGCTCGATGCTTGGTCAAACGCCACCAACTGGCCGATTTCGTTGGACAGTTGCACATTACGCCGCAATGCCGCCAGGCTCGCGGCGCCGCCATCGTAGTTATCCGGAATGACCGGCCCACCGTCCAGGCCCGCTTCGGTCACCGCCACCCAGCGCGTGGCCGGCGTCCACAGCGACTTCATGTACGCACGGTCGACGCCTGGCAGCAGATAGATCTTGTCGCTCAACGCCTGCAGCGTTTTGAGGTAGGCGCTGTCGTAGATGTCGCCCCGCTTGTTGACCACCGCGATACGCACCGCGTTACCCAGCCCGCTCAGTTCCTTCTGGTGCTCAAGGTAGTTGGCGATATAGGGATGGTGGGTGGGGATCATTTTTTCGAAACTGGCATTGAGCTCGACTCGACTGGACTGCCAACCCAGTACCAGCGTGGTCGCCAGGCACAGCAGCAACACCCACAGGCGATGGTTGAACAGTGCTCGCTCGAGCACCGAGCCGGAACGCGGATCAAACTCATCGAACGCATTCACGGGGGACTGGGGGAAATTACCAGGGGACGTCATAACCTCACTCCGAAGCGGCAGTGGATGGCTGAGCAAGACGCTGCAGCCCGGTGAAACCGGCAACGATCAGGCTGCCATCGGCGGCCTCGATCACACTTGAAACAGGCTTACCCAAGGGCTTGCCCAGTGGCAGCAGCACCGTCCCGGCCTGCTCACCGTTGAGAAACAAACCGCCGCCCTGGTTGACCAGCAGCACTTGGCCGCCGGCCAGGCGAGTGGCGTCGTTGAAAGAAATCGGCATGGGGACTGACAGGTGCTGGAAGCTTGCGCCACCGTCATTGGAGATAAAGGCATTGCCCCTCAGGCCGCCAACCAGCAAGGCGCCATCGGCGCGGCTCTGCAAGGTGAAAAAACTGCCTTCATAGGGGCTTTCCAACTGGCTGAACGAAGCCGCGTCGTCATCCGAGCGCGCCAGGTAACCCTGCTCGCCAGCCAGGAACCAGCGAGCTCCCTGGTGACTGATGGCGTACAAATGCATCCCGTTCGGGTTGGCGATGTGCCCCATCAGCGACTGCCATGTAGCACCGCCATCGGCAGTCCACAGCGCCAGGCCGTAGGCGCCGACGATCAGCCCGCGTTGTGCATCGATGAATTCGAGGGCCAGGAAGGGTTTGTCCGCACCATCGGCCACAAGACGCTCAGCACTTTGTACGCGTGCCAAGGCGTCATCCGGGTTGGCAGCGTTGGGCTGGTCGGCCTTGGCGACGTCCAGTGCGAGCTGTGCCGCACGCACGCCGTCGAGTTGCAGCGTCCAGTGCTCGCCGCCATCACGGGTGGCCAATACCACGCCAGCGTGACCGACCGCCCAACCCTTTTGCGCATCGACGAACTGCACCGCCGTCAGACTGACCGAAACCGGCACCGAAGCCTGACGCCAGCTTTGCCCATTGTCGTCGGAGAGCAGCACCAGGCCGCGCTCGCCCACGGCCACCAGGCGTGTCCCGGCCCGCGCCAGATCGATCAATACGCTCTTCTGCGCAGCCGGTACCGCCATGGCCGGGGTGCTCAACGGCGCGCCCACGATAGTAGGCCCTGCCAGGCACTCGCTGGCGGCGAAGGGCAAACACAGGGCCAAGAACAACGCGCCCGCCTGACTGATTCTGTCCATAACCCACCTCGGAAAAACACTCACATTCCGAGGGCAGACCGACAGGCCTGCCCTTCACGCTCAGCTCAGGTTTAACGCACGCCGCGTCCAGCCATCGCCGCTGGCGAGAACTCCGAGGCCTTGTAGCGATCAACCGCGTGATACTGTTCCGGCAATCCGGCGTAGAGGTTCTGGATAAACCACGCGCCGGAAGTCAGGTCATAAAAACCGGCGGACAGCTGCACCAGGCCTGGCAGGTCAGGCAATACGGAAGGCAGCGACCAAAGGGTCTTGGCCAGTTGGCCGCTGGCATCCCAACGGTCGCCGAGCAGGGCTTGCCAGGTGTCCTCGTCGAGGTAGTAACGGCCCTTGGGCAACTGGTGGCGCTTGCCAGCGGCCAACGTCGACTCGACCACCCAGACGCGGTGCAACTCCCAGCGCACGTAATCCGGGTTCAGATGGTGCTTGCCTAACAGGTCCTGCGGCTGGGCCGCGTTCTGCGCCTTGTTGGTGTTGTAGGGGACGTACATTTCCTGCTTGCCCACCAGTTTCCAGTCGAACCGGTCCGTGCGACCTCCCCACACGCTCAGCTCGTCGAAGGACATGACCCCGGCGGTGGACGGCGTCGGTGTATCGCAGCAGGCGTTGGGCAGCGTACGCACCCGGCGCTGGCCACTCAGATAGACATGGGCCTGGGATTTGTCGCCGTTGATGTTCTCACGCCCCAGGATCTGCTCGCCGGCACGAATCGCCGGGCCGAGATTGACAAAGTGCACCTGCCAGTAGTCGCCCGAGTAGTTTTCAGGGCCGCCCTCTTCGAAGTAATAGGGCATTTCCTGGGTCAACAGACCGTCGCTCGTCATCACCTGGTTGCCGTCGGCAGTCATCAGATAGTGGCGAAAATGCCCCGCCACCGAGGTGCCGCGCCAGTTCAGCAGGTGGTTCCAGATGGCTTCGGTACCGTTCTGTGGAATCGGAAACGGGATCCCGCCAAAGGCACCGTCGGGGATCAGCCCGGCGCTGCTGTTGATCAGTTTGGCGCGGGTCGCATTCTTGAGCGTGTTGTCATAGACCCACTGCGGCGCGGCCGCCGTGCGCCGGGTCGGGTAGACATCGATGCGATAGGTGTCCGGGAAGCGCTTGAACAGCTCCTTGGTGCCGTCGCTGAGCTTGTCGGCGTACTTGGCCAGGTTCTGCGCGGTGATGCTGAACAAGGGTTTGTCCGCGGCAAACGGATCGCTGCGTTTGCCGCCCGGCGTGTAGGCCGGATCGACCTTGGTGTAGCCGCCATCCCAGGCCGGAATGCTGCCATCGGCATTGCCGGCTTTCTCGGCACCGAAGGGCGTCAGGGTCTTGCCCAGCACGGCCGCTTGTTCGGCGCTGGCGGCCAAGGCCATCGGCGCGGCAGCGGCCAGCAGGGTTAAGCACAAGGCCTTTAGAGTGAACTGAATGGTCATGCGCAAATCCTCTTAGAACGTGGTCTTGACGGAGAAAGCCAGGTAGTCCCGGTCCTTCAACGACTGCTTGTAATTGAAGTGGTTGGCGGCATCGAGCGTGGTGTCCTCGGGACCGTAGAAGTGGGTGTAGGTCAGCCCCACGGTCACTTGGTCCAGGTAGGTGGCGGAGACGCCGATGTTCATGTCCCCTCCTCTGTCGGGGCCGAACCCGCTGATCACCGCCGACTTGCCCATGGGGAAATAGCTGATGCCCAGCGGCACGCTAATGTCGACGCCTGGGAAGAACTGGCGATAGGTGGGCGTGTACACCAGTTTCAGGCCCAGGCCGTCATCGGTGGCGTTAGGGTCCAGGGCTGCACGGTTCTTGGTCACGGCCAGCAGGCGGTTCCAGGCGATCTCCCCTACCAGGCTGGCTTCATTGGCGACGAAGGAAGGGCCCAGCGATGCCAGGACGTTGAGGTTGACGTGAGCCGTACGGCCGACCGCATACAGGGCGTCATCGTTGTTGTCCGCGTCGACGCCCGGCAGGACGGTCTGGGCGTTGGACACCAGCGGCATGTTCCAGCGCATCGAGGCCTCGCCGGCAAAGCTGTACTCGTCCACGGATGTCGCGAAACTGGCACCCAGGACACGGATGTCTTCCGGGTAGACCCAGGAATATTCGCCGACTTGCCCGGTACCGAAGTTCGGCCCGGTGGCACTCGGTTTCAAATACAACGTGGGCGTTTTCTCGTGATACTGCAGCGCGTACAGACCGTAATCCGTCGTCCCGGTGTTGTACTTGAGCTGCAGGCCGCCTTGGCCGGAGTTCCTGGCTTTCTTGTCCTTGCCATGGAAAAACGCGGCCGGGCTATTGGCATTACCGCCCAGGAAATCCGGGAACGGCCCACCTGTGATCAACCTTTCATTACCGTCGCCGATGGTATCGCTGGTGGAGAAATAGCTTCCGGCGCCAGGCAAGCGGGTGGCTTCCCACTCCAACTGGTAGAAGGCGCCCAATGACACACTGTCGGTCAGTTGGTAGGCGGTCGAGAGCTGGTTGACCGGCCGGGTGATTTCCTTGAACTGGGTATTGGGCACCGATTGCGCCTTGACCACGTCCACCGGCGCCATGGCACCGGCAATGCCGTTGCCGCCGAAGAACAGGCTCTCGCCCCAGATCAGACCGTGGCGTCCCGCGCGAACCGACAAGGCACGGTCGGCCAGCTCACCGTTCCAGTAGACAAAGGCATCCAACAGTTCGCCATCGCCGCCATGCAACTGACGGGTGTCACTGGTGAACTCGTCGAAGCCCACCGAACGTTGGTTGGCACTGGCCGCGTCGTTATTGTCGTTGCGGTCCTGGTAAACGGTGTCGTACCAGGCGGCACCGCTCAGGCGGGCGCCGAAGTTGTGATAGCCGATGTCCAGTTCCGAAAGAATATCCAGGCGATTGGAGATCAGCCCCTTCCCAAAGTTGTGATCGCCGTCATTCTGGTTCAGCGCCGTCTGGCCCTCGCTGAGTTTGCTGCTGGGATCCTTAAGGCGCCAGGCCGCGCTGTACTTGAGCGTGTTGTCCCAGCGCAAGCTGAGATCGGGATTGCCGGTATCGATCTGAAAGGCCTGGGCAGCCGAAGCGCCAAGCCCCAGGCTGGCCGCAAGGGTCAGGGTGAAGGGGACGCGCCGCGACGCAGCGATCTTGCGAGTAGCCATCGAAGTAACCCTCTTTATTGTTGTTGTATGTCAGCTCTTCTGGTGAAACGGCGCCCGCAGTCCAACCGGGCCAAGCCTGCACAGGCATGAAACATCCATGGGTGAGCGAATTCAGTCTTGCCGGCGCCTCAGATGGGCTCTGCCGTGACCTCGAGCATCCGCCTGACCAGGCCGATCCGGTCGAAACTGCTGTCGTGGGCCATTTCCTTGTCACCGGCCAGCACCGAGCTTTCGCTGATGAATTTGCAGCGCTCGTATCGGCGCGCCATGAAGCGTTCGAGCTGCTGTTCGACGCTGCCACCGGCGACCAGCTCTTCGCCGAGCACGACAGCATCTTCAATGGCCATGCCGGCGCCCTGGCCCAGGTGCGGCGTCGTGGCATGCACCGCGTCGCCAATCAGCACGACACGGCCGCGGTACCAAGGCTCACTGACGAACACCACCTCCAGCGGCTTGTAGACCACCCGTTCGCTGTCGCGAATCTGCTCGCGCAGTTCACCGATCAGCCCGGTGAAACCGCTCAGGCGCTGACGCATCTGGGTCGCCAGCGTGGCGGCCTCCATCCTCGGGTTGCCGGGCTCGTGGGAGGTCATGAACAGGTACATCTGGTCGTGACCCAGCGGCACCAGCCCGGCATTGCCGGCGGGTCCCTGGAAGGTGGCCAGATGATCGATCCCGGCGGCGCGCGGGAAGTTGTAGCGCCACACCGCTTGGCCGGTGAAGCGCGGCGGGTACTGCTCGCCGAACAGCAAGCCGCGCATTTTTGAGTACAGGCCATCGGCGCCCACGACCAGATCGTAACGACCGCGCCTGCCATCGCTGAACAGCACATCAACGCCCTCGCCCGCCTGCTCCAGCGTCTCGACGCTCAGGCCCAGGCGAATCGAGGCCCCCAGGGCAATGGTGGTTTCGCTGAGGACTTGATGCAGGGCCAGGCGCGAGATGCCGGCGTTGGCCGGATACTCGGGGCCGGCCAGGCGCTGACCAGGGATTCGCGCCAGCTGTTCACCAGCGGTGGTATTGATGGTCACATCCTCGAACGCGTAGCCGGCGTCGAGGTAGCCGTCCAACACACCCAACTTGGCCATCTCGCGCACGACGTTACTCTGCTGGATGATGCCAACGCCGTAGACTGTCCACTGCGTCTTGAGCTCGACAAGATCGACTTCGATGTCCTGGCGACGCAAAGCGATTGCGGCACATAGACCACCGATACCACCACCGACGATAAGCACCTTTTTCACTGCGTTCATGCTCGTCTCACTCTTATTCTTGTTATTCACGCTAGCGTTCTGCCGGAGCGATCCCAGGCTTCACTACCGGCTGTTTCTGCACGCATTCGCTAGCGCGTTGTGTTCACTTTCTCGGCAAAGCAGGCGTTTGACTAATCGCATGTAGGGATACGATGTATCAGCAACCGCGATACGTTGACTAAGGTGCAAACGCCTCCAACTGACCCGCTTCAAGCACCAGCCAATCGGCCTGCGCCTGCCATTTCAAAGCCGTCAGGCGCTCGCCCAGACACGGCCCGTAGACACACAGGCCACTGTCCGGAAGGAAGCGGGCACCATGGGCGTAACAGACGATCTGGCTGCCATCGACGCTGAGAAAACGGTCCTTGCGATACTCCAGGCGAACCTCCAGGTGCGGGCAACTGTTGCGATAGACCCGCACCTCGCCGCTGTGGCGCAGGGCAAACACGCTGTCCTTCCCCGAGCCCAGGGGATCGAACCCACGGGCCTGCCCTTCGACCAGTTCATCCAGGCGACATAGCGCAAAGGCGTCGTGACTCATCGACGAAATCCGCACTCAGGCCTGCTTGGGCGGCGGGCCGCTGGGGAACCATTTTTCCCGGGAGGTGAACAGGAACAATTGCGAGTTATCCGCCGACAACGGCGCCTGGCGCGCTTGCCAGGCGTCATCGTGCTTGTCCATGTCGGCGTCGTATTCGATGTGGCAGCCCAGAGGACTGTTGAAGTACCAGAACCAGTTGGAACCAAAGAGGTGACGGCCCGGCCCCCAGAAGCTGGTCCAGCCTTGCTGTTCGAAGCGGCGCCCGGCCAGCAGCACTTCCGTGCCGCTGCCCATGTGAAAGGTGAAGTGCTCGCAACCCTTCATGTGCGGTGGCGTCTGGATCATGAACAGGCAATGGTGGTCATCGGAACCGGCTGGACGCATGAACGGGCCGGCGCCAACGAAGGTGTCGGTGGTCATGAATCCCAGGCGCTTGTAAAAAGCCTCGGCCTTGGCCGCATCCGGCACGAAATACACCACATGGGAAAGGGTGCGCGGCAGGGCCTGCATGTCGGGGTTGATGCCCGGTTGGTTGACCGGACGCTGGGGGGCATGACCCGGTGCATTGGTCAGGTCGGCCGGCGCGCTATACGGGCGCCGCACACTGACCTGAAAACCAATGGCAAACCCCATATCGTCCACACTGTGCACCGAACCATTGGCGCCACGGGTCACCAGGCGATCGCGCCCCAACTCATCGGCGATGGCCTCAAGATCAGCCACGCCGGCCACGCCATAAATGGTTTCACGAATCGAGGGGGCTGGCCCAATGGCCGCCGGCAGACGGGCATCGTCAGCACGACGGATAATCACGGCAGTACCGTCGAGGGCTTCAAAACGACCGCCCTCGCTGTCGACATCGACAGGTTGCAGGCCGTAGTCACGCAGGCAATGAGTACAGGCTTGAATGTCGTCGACACCAAAAATCAAGGCATCAAGGCCAATGATGTTCATTGTTACCACTCCATTTAAATTATTCAGCACAAGGGCCGGACACTCCACTTAGGGGAGCAGTGCCAGGCAGTGAGCTGCTGATGCTGGTTGTGGAGTCGATAGAGCGTCACGGCCAACCGACTGTGGGCCGATACTGAAGTGGCAAAAACGTACTGACTAATCGCTTGTCGGGATGCGACCTATCGGCAAACGCGATACCTGGCTGCGCAGCGCCAAACGACGTGAAAAAACGCAAAAACGTCGGTCGACGCACCTCGTCATGGGGCTTGACGCCGCGATAGGAAGGTCGGAAGGTATTTACAAAATAAATACAAGAATCGAGACCGCCATGCGTTTTAACCACTTGGATCTCAACCTCCTGGTGGCGCTTGATGTGTTGCTGGAAGAGCAGAACATCACCCGCGCCGCCGAACGCCTGCACATGACCCAATCCGCCACCAGCGGTGTACTGGGCAGGCTGCGGGTCTACTTCGAAGATGAACTGCTGGCGCAGGTCGGGCGCAAGATGCAGCCCACGCCCTATGCCCGTGAATTGGCGGCGCCAGTGCGCCAGATATTGCTGACGATCCAGTCCTCGATCACCGCCAAGCCGGTGTTCGACCCAGCCACCAGCAAGCGCCATTTTCGCCTGATTACCTCGGACTATCTGATCAGCGTTCTGTTTGCCCGGGTTATCCAGAAGATCTACCTGGAAGCCCCGCACATTACCTTCGAACTGCTTGGCCCCGGCGACACCTCCACCGAGCTGCTGATGCGCGGCGAGGCCGACATGATGATCGTGCCCGAGCGCTACCTGATCGAAGGCCACCCATCGCAACTGCTGTTCGAAGAAGAGCACGTGTGCGTCGTGTGGGACGGCAACACCCAAGTGGGCGACAGCATCAGCCTCGATCAGTACATCGAGATGGGCCATGTCTCCGTGATTTTTGGCCGCAACCGGCAACTGAGCGTCGAAGAATGGCTGATGAGCCAGTACGGTTTCACGCGGCGCATGGAGGTGGTGACCCACGACTTCAACACCTTGCCGCAGTTGATCGTCGGCACCCAACGCGTCGCCACCATGCTCCAGCGCATGGCCAGGCTCTACGCCAACTACCTGCCGCTGCGCATCTTGCAACCACCGGTGAAAATCCCGGTGATGCGTGAGTTCATGCTCTGGCACCGCACCATGGATGGAGATCCGATGCACCGTTGGCTGCGCGCGAAGATCAGTCAGATCATCAACGAACTGGAGCAATAGTGGCCGCCGCTGCCCGAAAGCGGTCAGGTGCGGAAGTGCCCGACGGCCGCTTTGAGCTCACCGCTAACCTGCTGCAAGTCGGCCGTTGAGGCTTGCAGTTGCAGGCTTTCCCTGGCACTGCCCTCGGCCACTTCACGCACCCGCGTCATACCCTGACTGACTTGCTCGGCCACCACACTCTGCTGCTCGGCCGCCGCGGCAATCTGCTGGTTCATCTGCTCGATGCTGGACACCGCCCGGGTAATCCGCGCCAGCGCCTGGGAGGCTTGCGCGGCAAGCACCACCGTTTCATCGCTCAGCACATGGCTGCCTTGCAAGCGCTCGGCGGCCTGTTGAGCGACATTGCTCAGGCGCACGATCAGCCCTTCGATTTCCGTGGTCGAACGCTGTGTGCGCCGTGCCAGGCCGCGCACCTCATCGGCGACCACGGCGAATCCACGACCATGCTCGCCAGCACGCGCGGCCTCGATGGCGGCGTTGAGCGCCAGCAGGTTGGTCTGCTCGGCCACCGCCTTGATGACATCGAGCACGCCACCAATCGCCGCGCTTTCCACCAGCAGGGAGCGCATGGCTTGCGCGCAACCACTCATTTCCACAGCCAGGTGGTCGATCTTGCCACCCGCCTGGCGCACCAGTTCATCGCCCTCACGCGCTTGTTGGTCGGCATGCGCCACCGCTTCGCTGGCCTCACCCGCGTTGCGGGCGACCTCCTGCGCCGTGGCGGCCATCTGTTGCATGGCGGTGGCGGCCCGTTCGGTTTCCTGGCGTTGGTGCTCGACACCCCGGCTGTTGCTCTGGGTCACTTCGGCCAGGCTGCCGGCCATGCCGTTGAGTGAGCCAATACCACGGTCGATGCGTCCGACCAAGCCGCGCAGGCTGCCCAGCATGCTGCCCACTGTGCCCAACAACTGGCCCAGCTCATCACGACGACCACTGTCTGACGGCGGATCACTCAGATCCCCCGCCGCCACACGCTGGACCAACTGCACAGCCTGGCGCAGCGGCTGCACAATCAAGTGGCGGATCAGCAAGCTGGCGCCAATGCTCAAGACGAGGGCCAGACAAGTGATCAAGCCCAACTGACGATCAGCATTGCGATTATCGTCCAGCACCGCCTGCCTTTGCTGTTCATCAGCCTCGGCCAGCAGCTTGCTCACCTGCTCGGTTTGCGCGTTCATCGCCGCACTGCTTTGCGCGCTTTGCCGACGGCTGTCGACGAACTCGCGGAAGGCCTTGCGGTAGTCGCCCAGGGCAGTGCTCGCCTCCTGCAGCGACTCGCCTTGCTGCTCGCCAAGATCGAGCGCCTGCATGGCAGCCAGTAGGTCACTCATGCTCATTTCCCAGTCGCTGCGGTAACGCTCCTCGCCATCGAGCGAATAGTACAGCTCGCTGTCACGCAGCTTGGCGAGCTTGTCCCGCAATGCGGCGGTCTGCTCAAGCCGCACCATCTGATCGCTGTTCGGCGGTGTACCCTGCCCCAACCGGGTGTTGAGCCCATCCAGTTGATCGAGAAACAGCAGGGTAAAACTGTCGCCTGCCGTCTGCGCCAGCGTCTGCATGCGCAGGCGGGCTTCGCGACCCCGACGCAACGAATCGGCATAGCCGAGAAACTGCTCCAGATAAGCGCTGACCGCCGTGCGTACGGTGGCGCGCGATGCGCTATTGGCCGGGTCATCATCGAGTTGCTGATTCAGTTTCCCGATCGTCTCGCGTACCAGCTCCAGGCGTTGCGGAGCAAGGTCCAGGGCGAACGCCTTCTCGTCGATACGGGCACGCAGGATCAATGCCTGGGTCGATGACTCCTGACGCGATTGCTCACCGCGTAGTTGCAACACACCCAGGGAACGAAAAGCAGTCGCCGCCACCCCCATGGTGACCAGCAGCACCAGGCCAAAACCCAGCGACAGCTTGGCGCCCACCGACAGATTGCCAAGCACGCGGCTCAATACAAGCATGTCCAATTCCTCCCACGGTAGTGGAAAAACATCCTGCCCTTGGCGCCCAGGCTGATCGCTGTGCCGGAATTGGACTCACTCATTTGCCGATACCCTGTTCTTGTTGTAGTGCCCGCCCGGGACTTCAGCCAACGGCGGTGTGGCGCCAACTCTAGTGAGTCGTACCTCAACAACACCAATCGCATCCCGCGTTATGAGCAATCGCAAAGTACGATGATAGGTATCTGGATTTGCTGCTTGATCTGTGAGTAGAAAACCCTTAAGCCAATGACACACATACGCTCTATCACCATTCGCAATACCTCCCATCCCGACTTGCGATTGGCCAAACAATTGCCCTCCCCTTAGCCTGCTTCGAACCGCCAGATCTGGCTATCACCCACGCCGGACCTGGTTGCCTGCCTTTGCTTGCACAAGGACAATAACAATCATGTTCCGCTACTTCCCGACCAACTACGTGTGGAATCTTTCCGTCGACCTGGCCATTGAGATGGGCGCCCGCATCGGCGAAATCGAAGAAATGTGCGCGCCGCTGCAGGAGGCCGCCAAGCAGCCGGATACCGCTGGCAGCAAGGCCTTCCGTGAGACCTGGGCGAACATGGCCGACAAGCTTTGCGGCCTGGCTGAAGAAGACGAAGGCAAGGGTCGAATGTTGTCTGCCGGTGAAAAATACAACCGCGCCGCCACCTATTACCTGAGCTGCGAACGCTTGCAAGCCCATGGAGCCCCTGGCCGCACGGAGCTGTACCAGCGCTTTTTACACACCTTCCAACGTGGTATCGAACTGGCGCGAGAAAACTGCGAGCGCGTTGAAATCCCCTACGAAGGCAAACACATTTCCGGTCTGCTGGTCCGTGCCGAAGGCGTGAGCGGCCCAGCGCCGATTCTGGTGCAGGTCAATGGACTGGACTCCACCAAAGAAATGAAATACCGCGTCGGCCTGCCCGCCTGGCTGGCAAAACGTGGCGTTTCTTCTTTGATCATCGACCAACCTGGCACGGGCGAAGCACTGCGCCTGCATAATCTGACGGCGCGTTTCGACAGCGAGCATTGGGCCAGCCGCGTGGTGGACTGGCTGGAAACCCGCGACGATGTCGACGCCAAACGCATTGGCCTGGAAGGTGTGTCGCTCGGCGGCTACTACTGCCCGCGCGCGGTAGCCTTCGAGCCGCGCTTCGCTTGCGGTGTCGTGTGGGGTGCCAATCATGACTGGCGTGATGTGCAGAAGCGTCGCATGGAAAAGGAGGGCAGCTTCCCGGTTCCGCATTACTGGTCGCATGTGTCTTGGGTATGGGGTGCCAAAGACACCGATGAGTTCATGAGCATCGCCGAGAATGTCCATCTGGACGGCATACTGGATCGCATCAAGGTACCCTTCCTCGTCACCCACGGTGAAAAGGATTCGCAGATTCCGCTGAAGTGGGCACACCGCACCTACGAGCAGTTGGTCAATAGCCCTAAACGCGAGCTGAAAATATTCACTGAACGTGAAGGCGGCGTCCAGCATTCGAGCTTCGATAACAGTATCAATGCCGGTCAGTACATTGCCGACTGGGTCGCTGAAGTTCTCGGCGGTCGTACTGCATGATGGATGTGAAACCGCACTAGACTCGCGGCTGGTCTTGGCTTGACCTTATGGTGCAACTGCGCGACTCGGCGATCTTTTAGCCCCTACCGGCCTGAGTCCTGTAACCAACGTCCGCGTGCACTGCAGGACAACTGATCAACAATCGACATCAGCCCGCGTGAATAAAGCGGGCTTATGCAATCCCCTCCCCCGCGAGTTGCCATGTCGCAGTGAAGGAGGAGTAATGATAATACGATCGCCACATTACCCGGTGCGCGTTCTTAGTTAGCGTTAGATTGCCCTCGCTATCCGCAGTTGTTGAAGCAGATCCGGGCTGATTGTCAGCACTGTCATTTCAGGATTTATTTCCACCAATACTCGATCTGAACCCCTACGTTGGAGCCGTGCAGGTCTGTACCAAACGAACCAGTATCAGACAATGCCGATCCCGGAGATTGCAAGCTGGCGGCGCGTTGCGCAGCCTTGTTCCAGGTAGCGTAGGTGTAATACAGACGAAATTCCGGCCTGTCCCAGAATCCCGGGCCCTTTGGAGACCAGGTCGGCGCGATGGTGTACTTAGTGAGTTTTCGGGTACCGTCTGCGGCTTCAACCTGGTCGCGCCCAACTTCTGTGATCAACTTGAACTGATCCGTGAACGCATAAATTGGCCGAACACCAATGGATAACCAGTTCTGATCATCACCATCAGGGCGCGTGTCTTTTTGATAGACCAATTCAACCTGACCACTGAAAGCATGAGTCATTTGCCAGTCGAAAAACTCCACGAGCCGCCAGCTCTTGTTGCTCTCATCCAACGTGGTATCACCAGTGTAGCCCAATGCGGTGCCCGGCCCTCGGCCGTATTGAACAGCGAACTTGTTGACTCCGCCAAGAAACGCGACCTGCTTGTGCTGGGCAACCACCGACCAGCCCTGATGAGCATTCTCGCGGCTCGGCTTGTCCAGATAACTGACGCCCAGTTGAACCTCGCCACCGGGATTTGTGTTGAATCCGCTGACGGTCACATCATGACGGGTGACAAAATCCTTTTGGAAGACGTTGTCCTTGCGTGAGAGCACATAGCTGTATTTCAGATCTCCCAACGCGACCTGGTCGAACCCAAAGCCTGTTGAGCTTTGGTTCCAGTAGAAGTAGTCGGAAATATTGATGTCGTTTCGGTTGTAGTAACGACGGCCCGCCCAGAACGAACCGCCATTCAATGCCGGCATCTTGCTCCACTCTGCATAGAGCTGACTCATCCGCGTATAGCCGTGCTCCCCGTCAAATTTTGGTTCATGGCCATACTCGTTATAAAACTGTGCCATGCCTTCCACGCTGACCACCGAGCCGTCGTCCAGTGAAAGCAGATCCTGGCGCAAATCCAGCTCCAGATATTGCTCACATTCGTTACCAAGACGGTATTTGGATTGCGCGCCCGGTAGCTGAAAACACGACTGTTTCCCTCCTTGAGTCGAATCCCCTACTCCGGTTCTGAAATAACCACTGAAGTCTGTTGAATATGCGTTAACGGGCAAAAAGCCGACAGCAAAGGACGCACCCAGAACTGCGCTGAGAGTTTTAACGTTCATTCATAACACCTTTTGTTTGTTATATTTATTGGATAAGGCCGACGCGAACAGCTCGCTTTTAATCAAAGTACGCGGTTCACTCCCACGTACCGGTTTTCGAAAGGGAAATACCAAGTTAAATCGAATAAAAAGGCACCGCTGAACCCAAAAGCATGAGAAAAATCCAGGCGTTGCCAGTGCGAAGTGACCAGACGAGCTAACGATAAGACATTAGTCCCGTCCAATCTTATGAGGCTCTACCCCCGATGACGCCCTCGGAAGAAATCTATAAGACCCTGCGTCGAGGAATCATCAGCCGGTTGCGCGTCATAGCGAGTCAGGAGGCTATGGACGCTGTTACTTAGCTCCTTGCCCAGTTCCACGCCCCATTGATCAAACGAATTGACTCCCCAAATTACGCCCTGGACAAAGACCTTGTGCTCATAAAGGGCGATCAGCGCACCAAGGCTATGTGGATTGATAATCTCAAGTGCAACTGTATTGCTTGGCCGGTTACCGGGGATCACTTTATGCGGTGCCAGTCGTTCAATCTCACTGGATGAAAGGCCTTTGGCTTTTAGCTCTGCCTCAGCTTCACTGCGGGTTTTGCCCCACATCAGCGCTTGGCTTTGAGACAAGCAATTGGCGTACAGCCATTCCTGATGGTCAGCCACTGGATTGTGGCTGACCACAGGCACAATGAAGTCAGCTGGAATCAGAGGCGTTCCCTGATGCAGCAACTGGTGGTAAGCGTGCTGTCCGTTACACCCCACGCCGCCCCAGATTACGGGGCCCGTGGTGCAGGACACTGGCGTGCCGTCATGACGAACACTTTTGCCATTTGACTCCATGTCCATCTGCTGCAGATGCTTCACGAAGTTGCGCAGGTAATGGTCATAGGGCAAGAAAGCATAACTTTGCGCACCCCAAAAGTTGTGATACCAAACGCCGAGTACCGCTAAAAGAACAGGAAGGTTCTGTTCCAATGGTTCGTTGAGGAAATGCTGATCCATAGCGTACGCGCCGGATAGCAGTTCCTTGAAGTTAGCGATGCCAATGGCCAGAGCAATCGGCAGGCCAATTGCAGACCATAGTGAGTAACGGCCACCGACCCAGTCCCACATAGGAAAAATGTTTGCTTCACGGATGCCGAAATCCAGCGCTGCCTGGCGATTACTTGTCACAGCAATGAAATGGCGATATAGCTTCTCTTCCGTCCCGCCCTTAGCCAAGTACCAGCTACGAGAAGCTTGTGCATTCTTCAAGGTTTCAAGCGTGCCAAAGGTTTTGCTGGAGATGATAAACAGCGTTGTTTCTACGTTCAGTCCGGCTGTAACCTCTCGGAATTCACTGCCGTCGATGTTAGCTAGATAATGGCACCGCACCCCATGCCGAGCAAAAGGCGCCAGCGCCTCAGAGACAAGCTCCGGGCCCAGAAATGAGCCACCAATACCAATGTTTACGACATCGGTGATGACCTTGTCGCTATAACCACGCCACAGATGGTTATGGATACGACTCACAACGTCAGTCATCTGCGCCAGGGCTCCATGCACATCGCGCATCAAGTTGCGACCATCGACCATCAAAGCGTCCCCCACTGGTCGCCGCAGCGCGGTATGCAGCACTGGACGTCCCTCGGAGCCGTTGATTTTCTCTCCACTGAACATGGCATGTGCTGCCTGTTCCACGCCTGCCTCACGAGCAAGGTTTACAAGCAATGAACGCGTTTCGTGAGTGATCAGGTTTTTGGAGTAATCCAAAAAAAGCCCGCAGCCCGCCAAGGAAAAGTCTTGAAAGCGTTTACTGTCATCTCGAAAGGCATCGCGCATACTAAAATTTTTCATGCTCTCGCGATGGTCGAGCAGATTGCGCCATGCCGGCAGTGCAGTCACATCATTCGTTTTGTTGTAGTTATTCATGCTCAGCCCTTCTTCGCCAATACGGCTTGTGCCGTCTCAATCGACTCTTGTCTTGCCATTCAAATGTGGGCGTTTCGTAATTCTGCAAACACAGAAGCGCCATCACAGGAATAAACCCTGCATTGTGTAGTTACAACCCATTATCGGATTTAGTCCCGCGAGGGCCAGCGCCCTCCATCGCGACTCAAATAAATGTCTATCTCTATAACGAAATCATTGAAACCTGAAGAAAAAAAACAGAACACGGGGCACTCAAGCAGAAAACACTGCAAACATACATATCCGTGCACGACAAATGAAAACCAGGCGCCAGTCATTTAGTTTCAAAGTTATCCAGACGGCGAGACGTGAACCATCATCAAATGACTCACGTCTGCACCGCTAAATCCTCAGGACGAAACCCTGAGTACAGTCATTTGGGAGCGCCGCAAGAATCTCGCTGGATTAAAGAGGGTTTCAATCTAATAGTCTGACGTCTACCCTCAGGTTGCTTGATACGCTTCAATAAAAGCTTCACAGCCTGGGCTCCGAGTTCTTCGAGAGGTTGCGCTACAACTGTCAGCCTTGGGCTAAAAGCATCCGCCCAGTCGAAATCGTCAAAGCCAACCAGCGCGATATCCTTTGGCACCTCAAGCCCCGTTTCACGAAGAGCCTGCATTGCACCAATGGTCATCAAGTTGTTTGCAGTCATTATTGCGGTGGGCGGGTGCTCTAGCGATAGCAAACGGCGAGTGGCTGCCATTGCCGGCGCAATCGCCGATTCACCGCAGCAAACCAATTGGTCTTCGTACTCAATTCCAGCGTCAGCTAAAGCTGCACGGTAGCCGTCAATTCGCTCATGAGAAGAAGACTGCGTCAATCGTCCGGATACCATCCCGATACGCCGATGACCAAGCTTAATCAAATGTGCAATCAACTCTTGAGATGAGTGCTTATTCTCTACTCCCACCTGATCGAAAGATGTCGAGAGAAGTCGATCGATGAGAACCGTGGGTATCTTGTTGGCTTTTAAGTAATTAAAAACTCGATTTTCTGGATCATATTCCGAGGCGAGTACAATCCCGTCAACGCGTCGCTCATGAAGTGCCTTGACCGCTTTGAGTTCCTGTTCCGGATCTCTTTGCGTATTGACCAGTATCATCATCAAACCGCTTTTCGCGCATGCCGCTTCGATGGCACGTACTGTTTCACTGAAGTAATAGTTTGAAAGCGTAGCAATCGCCACACCGATGGCACCCGACCCCGAAGAGGAACGAGCCAGAGACCGCGCGAGTGAGTTTCGAATATAGCCTACGGACTCTACAGCCTGATTCACGCTACGAACGGTGTCCGGATGTACTTTACGAGTACCGTTGAGTACATGAGATACCGTAGACATTGATACGTTCGCGGCTCTCGCGACATCGCTCATCTTTGCGCCCACTGTGCATCACTCCTTTCTCACGTGATTTGATGGATAGCGCTGAACTCATGTCCAGTTGCTACCTATTGTAAAGCTCACGGCGAGAAAATGCGTCGATGGCTCTCGGAATTGATACCGGAGCGAGCCCGCAATTTCGTGAAAGACCCAGCGAGATGCGCAGCGCATCTGAAGTCTGTGAATCGAGATGGTGGAATCCGCTATGCAGCATAGCCGGGCACTCCTTTTTATTATCGTAGCGATCATCCTGCGAACCAATTGATGGACGCAGCAGCGCTTGTTGAAAAAAGCATAGCCGAGACGAAAGCGCTTGCGCAAGCGCTTTTCTAACATCCTTTTCATGTGCTCTTTGATCGGGACTCCCCTAGGGGATGGACGTGGAAGTGCTTTTTTGAGAATTCCTCGAACGAAAAGGAAAGCGCTTGCGCAAGCGCTTTCCTTTCGACTATGTTGCTCAAACAAGAACACCGATGAGAGGTTTCAACTGCCTCTCAAATCGGTAGATAAGGAGTTAACAGCTATGCTGAGCACTGGATCTGAAAGCCTCCCTCCTGCCCTATTGGAAATGCATTCCATCTCGAAGTCATTCAATGGGGTGCGCGTCCTGCATGATATTGAACTCAGTATTTACCCTGGACAAATCCACGCGCTAATGGGCGAAAACGGCGCCGGAAAATCCACTCTGATGAAAATACTATCGGGGGCCTATGTCGCCGACAGTGGCACTATACGAATCGACGGGTGTGATATTCGAAACTATGGCGTGAATGATGCGAAGCGCCATGGCATATCCGTCATCTATCAAGAGCTCAGCTTGTGCGCAAATATGAGCGTGGTGGAGAACATCTACCTGGGTAGAGAGATTCGTCGATGCGGAGTTATAAACCGCAAGGCAATGACCGAAGGCGCGCTCGTAGTACTAAAGCGACTTGGCGTCACATTTGATCCGCACGCACTGGTCGGCACCTTGTCGATTGCGGACCAACAACTTGTTGAAATCGCGCGTGCAATTCATGCCGATACGCGAATCCTGGTGATGGACGAGCCTACAACGCCGCTATCCACAAAAGAGACCGAAAGTCTTTTTACATTGATTCGCCAGCTACGTGATGATGGCGTCGCGATCATCTACATCAGCCATCGAATGGCCGAGATATACGCATTGTCCGATTTTGTTTCGGTGCTGCGGGACGGTCATTACGTTGGTTCGCTGGATCGCGTCACGCTGTCAGCTGAAACCCTGGTCCGGATGATGGTTGGCCGCGATGTTTCCGGCTTCTACGCCCATGAGCGTTCTTTGTGCTCTTACGAGCAACCGATACTACGTGTTCGTAATCTTACAGATGACTTCAATATTCAAGATTGCAGTTTCGATCTGTATGCCGGCGAAATTCTCGGGATTGCAGGACTGGTGGGCTCAGGGAGAACCGAACTTGCCCGATTAATCGCAGGTATCGATGCACACTCAGGCGGAACGATTGAAATGGATGGCGAAATTCTAGTCATACGCTCTCCTCGCGATGCAGGTAATGCAGGCATCGCCTATCTGACAGAAGACCGCAAAGCACTGGGTCTTTTTCTCGACATGAGTGTCCACGACAATATCAATGTATGTGTTGTGGGAAGTGATGCTCGCTTTGCGGGTTTTGTGGACCGAACGGCCGGAACTGGACGTACCGAACAAGCAATCCAGGCACTCAATATCAAAGCGTCCTCAGGTATCAATGTTGGAGCGTTGTCCGGAGGCAATCAGCAAAAAGTCTTGCTGGCTCGTCTGCTGGAGATGAAGCCCAGAGTATTGTTCCTCGACGAACCTACATCGGGTGTCGACATTGGGGCTAAATCAGAAATATATAAAATCATCAATGCATTAGCAGCATCCGGTGTTTGCGTAGTGATAATTTCAAGTGAACTACCAGAGATCGTTGGAATTGCCGACCGTGTATTGGTTATGTGTGAAGGTAAACTTGTCACCGAACTCGGTGGCCATAGCGGTCTTGATATCACACCTGAAGCCGTTATCGCGTTTGCCACAGGCAGCGACAGGTTGACTCTAGCCAACGGAGACTTAGTCCAATGACTTCCCCACTGCAAAGCAAAGTAGCAAGTGACTTCACCACGCCTGGTGTACGAAGCATCGCCGGAGCTTCCACGCAGGATAAAATGCGCCAACTTATGAGAGTGGCGGGCATGCTGCCCGTATTGTTACTCCTTTGTGTAGGCTTTGGCCTGATGAGCGAGAGCTTTTTCTCGGTTCAGAATTTCTCAATCATCAGTCAGCAAGCCTCTATCAATGTGGTATTGGCGTCAGGTCTGACTTTCGTGATTTTGACAGGTGGAATCGACCTTTCGGTTGGTTCGATTCTGGCTGTTTCCGCAGTAGTGGCGCTATTGGTATCGCAAGTTCCAGGTTTTGCTCCCTTGGCCATCGCTGCGGGGCTTGGAGTCGGACTGCTGCTAGGGCTCGTCAATGGTGTATTGGTCGCTTTTGGAAAGCTACCGGCATTTATCGTCACATTAGGCGGTTTGACTGCGATGCGTGGAATCGCACGCCTCATCGGCGAAGACAAAACGGTTTTCAATCCCGACCTGTCCTTTGCTTACATTGGAAACGATACGTTGTTCGGGGTGCCATGGCTGGTTGTAATCGCGGTAGTCGTGGTTACTCTTTCGTGGGTTATTCTTAGACGTACGGTGTTAGGCGTACAGATTTACGCAGTGGGCGGCAATCCTGAGGCCGCACGGTTGTCGGGGATCAAAGTCTGGAAAGTCCTGTTATTTACTTATGCCCTGTCCGGTTTGTTGGCGGGCGTGGGGGCCATCATGACTTCCGCTCGACTGATGGCTGCTAACGGACTGCAAATGGGACAGTCTTATGAACTCGACGCTATCGCCGCCGTTATTCTGGGAGGCACGCGCTTTACAGGAGGCGTCGGCACTATCGTCGGCACGCTAATTGGCGCCCTGATTATCGCTACACTTTCCAACGGCCTGATATTGCTGGGAGTTTCGGATATCTGGCAATACATTATCAAAGGTGTTGTCATTATCGGAGCGGTAGCCCTCGATCGCTTTCGGCAGTCAGGTGCACGAACCTGAATCATATATAACCCCCACACTCCAATAACAAGAGACAGTTCTCATGAAAAAATTAATATTTACCGCCGTTTGTACACTACTGGCATTCAGCACCGCGCAAGCGCGAGAGTTGAAATCCGTCGGCATAACTGTTGGCTCGCTGGGTAATCCTTATTTTGTAGCGATGGTAGATGGCGCCAAAGCCGAGGCACTGCATATCAATCCAGCAGCAAAATTTATCTCAGTGTCGGCAGATTACGATTTGAATAAGCAGTTCACTCAAATCGACAACTTCATTTCTTCGGGCGTGGACTTGATTCTTGTCAACGCCGTCGACCCTGTAGCAATCGCGCCTGCGATTGCGAAAGCAAGGAAGGCAGGCATAGTGGTTGTGGGCGTAGATGTCATGGTGCAAGGTGCCAACGCCACGGTACAAACCGATAACGTCGAAGCCGGCAGGATTGTATGTCAGTACATCTCTGAGAAGCTGGGTGGCAAGGGTAACGTTATTATCCAGAATGGGACGCAGACTTCAGCAGTCCTGGACCGAGTCAATGGCTGTAAGAGTGTTTTCGCGCAGACACCCGATATCAAGATACTGTCTGATAATCAGGATGCCAAAGGCTCGCGCGAAGGTGGCTACAGCGTGATGCAAGGCGACTTGACTCGCTTTGCAAAAGTCGACGCGGTGTTCGCGATCAATGATCCCCAAGCCATAGGTGCAGACCTGGCAGCAAAACAACTCAAGCGCAAAGGCATCATTATCGCATCGGTGGATGGGGCTCCCGATATAGAGACTGCGCTCAAAAGCGATACACAGATTCAGGCATCCGCCTCTCAATCCCCTTGGGGCCAGGCACAACAAGCCGTAACGATGGGTAACGACCTGCTGAATGGCAAATCGCTGGAACGCACAACGGTGCTGCTTCAACCCTCATTGGTAACACGAGCCAATGTCATGGAGTACAAAGGCTGGCAAGCTGACCATTGACCAACTGACCACTGAGGGGTTGAGTCAAATGACATAGGGGTTTCTAGCCACCTCTGTATGCGGAGAATGGCTGCTGCGAGATGCTCGCAGCGGCCGAACGGCATGAAAAACCCTAGAGGGGCGAACCTACGGGAAACCTGAGCGACGGCGGCTGACGAGAGATTTGGCATGTTTACCAAAACAAACACAATAGTAAGTACAGAACTACTCAACTACGTTAAGGCTCTGTCTGGTAATCGAATTGTCGTTGCGCTAGCGGGGCCGCCTGGTGCCGGTAAGTCCACCGTCTCTCAGGCTTTGGTAGAGGCTCTTAATAGTGTTATGCCGGGGAGCGCAGCTGTCGTTCCCGGGGATGGCTTTCATTACGATGACGCGGTTCTTGGATCCTTGAACCTTTTAGATCGTAAGGGCTCACCTGATACATTCGATGTGGGTGGTTTCAGGAGTCTGCTGCTACGGCTTCGTGCGAACAACGAACCCGCTGTTGCCGTTCCGGTATTCGATCGAATCCTGGAGATCTCCCGTGCTGCAGGACAATTGATTTCCTCTGACGTGAAATATCTCGTCGTGGAAGGAAACTACCTTCTATTAGACCTCGCCCCATGGTCGTCCTTAAGAGACTGTTTTGACGCCACCATAATGCTGCAGGTTGACCGCAAAACCCTGGAAGCGCGCCTACTTGATCGATGGCGATCATTGGGTTTCGATGAGTCTACTTCCTATGAAAAAGTTCATCGCAACGATCTTCCGAATGCCGACATTGTGATGTCGGCCAGCAATATCGCTGACTTCACGATCACAAATTAAGATCCCACTTCCTCTCTTTTGAGAAAGAATCACGCGTTAACCAAGCGCTTTGCTTGGCTAGCTTTTTAACGCTAACAGGCCTACGAACGCTATCAACAACTTGTAGCGAACCTTCAAAGAGCGAATGACTATGTATCTGGTATGTGGTGAAGCGCTGTTCGATTTCTTCAGTGAAAACGACGTCAACGCTCAAGCTTCAAAAGTGAACTACAAAGCGATTGCCGGTGGTTCGCCATTCAACGTCGCCGTCGGCTTGCGCCGCCTGGGCATCGACGTGGCGCTGTTCGCCGGGCTGTCCAGCGACTACCTCGGCCGGCGTTTACAGCAAGTGCTGCAGGAGGAAGGCGTGCGCCCGGACTACCTGCAGGACTTCGACGCACCGACCACCCTGGCGATGGTCGCCGTCGGTGCCGACGGCTCGCCGCATTACAGCTTCCGAGGCGAAGGCTGTGCCGATCGCCAGCTGTTGCCCGGGCATTTACCTGAATTAGGCGCTGAGGTGCGTGGGTTGCATATCGGCTCGTTCTCGCTGGTGGTGCAGCCGATTGCCGACACACTGCTGGCCCTGGTCCGCCGGGAAAGCGGCAATCGCCTGATCAGCCTCGACCCCAACGTGCGACTCAACCCAGAACCGAATATCGAACTGTGGCGCGAACGCATCAACACTCTGGTCGAGCATGCCGACCTGATCAAGGTCAGCGACGAGGACCTGAACCTGCTCTACCCCGAGCGTGACCCGCAGAGCGTGATCCATGGCTGGCTGGAACACCGCTGCCAGCTGGTATTCCTCACTCGTGGCGGCCAGGGAGCAACGGTATTCAGCCGCCGCCATGGCAGTTGGTCGGCGCCGGCCTGCATGGTGGTGATGGCTGATACCGTGGGCGCCGGCGACACCTTCCAAGCGGCATTGATCGCCTGGCTGACCGAACAGCAGCTAGATTCGGTGGAGGGTTTGCAGCGCTTGAGTCGCGAACAGATCGACGCGATGCTCACCTTCGCCGTCAGCGCCGCCGCCCTGACCTGCGGCAAGACCGGGCCGGACTTGCCTTATCGGCATCAGTTGGATTGATATCTGGTCAGGATCTGTATCGCGGGCATTGCAGTTTTCGCGAGCAAGTCGGGTCCCCCACCGCCGCTTGACTTGGGCTGTGGCGAAGGCTGCTGTTGCGGGCGCTGGCTGTGATCGGCGTAGATGGCGACGCGACCTGGTCGAGACAGCGCGAGGACCACCGCACAATCTCCGTCTCGTATGGATGAAGGTGATTTGTCGAATGTAAGGTCCGGTAGGCGGTGGGCGATACCTCTTTGAGGTTGCGCAATGTTTCGGGAAAACCCCGGGCGCAGGCAACTCGTTCATACGGAGAAAGAGATTGTGTGTGACAGGGGGGCTGAGCCCCGAGCCCACCCGATCACCTATCCCACTGAAGTCACCCTCGCCGCTTGCGCAGGCTCACGCGACGTCACAAGGCCGATAAAGGAAATCGCCAACGCCAGACCGATGGTCGTGCTCACTTCGGTGCGGTGCTCGGGAGTGATCATCATCACCACCAGCGCCGCACAGATGAACAGGATGACCAACCAGGTGAGCCACGGAAATAGCCACATCTGAAATGTCAGTTCGATCTTCTGCCGGCGCAGCATGCGGCGCATGCGCAACTGAGATACCGCAATGGCCAGATACACCAGCAAGGCAATCGCGCCTGAACTGGCCAGCAGGAACTCAAACAGGCCGGCGGGCATGAAGTAACTGAATACGGTGATTCCCGCGCCCAATACAGTACTGGCGATGACCGCCGCCCTGGGCACACCCGCCTGGGAGGTCGCCTTCAGCGACGTGGGCGCATCGCCGCGACGTCCCAGCGAGTAGAGCATGCGCGAAGAAATGTAGATGGAGGAGTTCATGCAACTGGCCACGGCGATGAGCACTACCACATCCACCAGAAACTTGGCATGGGGAATGTTCATGAGCTCCAGTGCTCGCTGGTAGGAACCCACCGAAGCCAGCAGCGGGTCGTTCCAGGGAACGACGGAAATCACCACAAAATGGACAGCAGGTAAAACACCCCGATGCGCCAGATCACTGAACGCGTGGCCTTGGCAATGTTTTGTGCGGGGTTGCTGGATTCGGCGGCGGCTGGATTCCTGATCACTTCGACCGCCAGTCGTTCGAAGCCAATCCATTCGACATTTACCTGTGCGGCCCCCGCCGATGGTCGAAGCGGTTAAAACCTGGTTCAGCGATCAGAAGATCGAGCGGTTCCAGATCTATTACGAAAAATTCATCGAGAGCAATTCCAAGCATTGAGATTGCACGAGGAATATCTGGTGCAGACCAGATATTCCTGTGCTTTTTTACAGGCTTCACTTGTTGCCCGTGCGCGACCACTCATCATCCATGGCGCCGGCTGTGCTGGCGACTATCCATGCCACTGCACAAGCCACTAACGAGAACACGGCAAAAGCACCCATCACATGCACGTAAGGCAGTATGTGATTCCACGCTCGAGCCACCCCCAGGAATGCCGCAAATAGCCATGCGCTCATAGAGAGCGCGCCCAAGAGAGCAAGGCGAGTACGAGCGCCGCTGTGTAGTAAGACAAAGGGAGCCTTCTGCAGCAGCGGGAAACCGATCCGGTGCAACAAAACGCCGTTGAGGCTAAGCAGCGCGACAACACTCACCTTGGCCCAGAGCTTTTGATTGAGCAGATACGCGCTCCCCTCATAGAGGTAACCCTGGAGCACCAGCAGCAAGCCACTTGCCCAAAGAGCCAATAGCGCGAGCGTGACGATTTTTTGAGTCTCGTCGAGATACTCACGTTGCATCTGGCTTAACACATCCTTGCGCCAGCTCCATAGCTTTTGATCTGCCTGCAGCACCCTCCCCAGAGCAATACAGGTGGCAATCAGATGACCGTACACGAGTAGCATTTTGAGCATTACCTGGACCTTATTTTTATGTGGGCAATGCACTCCCTCGCATCCTGGATTTGAAACTAAATGATACATATTCATATTTGTATCAAGCAAGTAACAAGCTCAACCATTCATCCGGAACCGCCAGGCTCTCGCAGGGCTGTCTGAACCATGCACTTTTCCTCCAAGTCGAAAAATGGGTAGCGATTAATCACCCAGCATCACTGTAAAAGGAGTCTTTTTCATGAAGATTTCAGAGGTTATGACGAAAGATGTTTTAACAGCCAAACCCAACCAGACGATCCAGGAGGCTGCAAACATGATGGCCAGGATCGATAGCGGCGCCATTATGGTCGAGGAGCAAGAACGCTTGGTGGGGATGATCACGGACCGGGATATAGCCATCAGGGCCGTAGCCGAAGGGCTCACCGGCAAAACCCCTATCAGTAAAATAATGAGCGGCGGCATCCGCTATTGCTTTGAGGATGAAGACATAGAACAGGTGGCTAAAAACATGGCGGACGTTCAACTCCGTCGCCTCCCCGTGCTTAACCGGGACAAGCGCCTTGTCGGCGTCGTGTCGCTGGGGAACATTGCCAGTACTCGATCTCAATCCGCCGCGGCGACTGTTTTGCGTGGCGTGGCACAGGCTCATCATTGACTGGTTGGATAATGGGCAGTTCAAGCGGCCATCAGGATTAAGCTTCCAAGGATCCGGCACACTCGCCTGACCTGGAATCTCGTTCGAAACGTGGGTTCAGGGTCAGGCGAGTCCTTCTCTAAAACAGCCGCTGCCAATCGTCTCGCCAAAAGAGCGCCCCCTATCAGTTCGGCTCGATGAGCAGGTCTTTGTCCTCCAGGCCAAGCGCCGGCTCTTGATCCTCCAAACTGCCGGTTTCACGCTTCTTTTTCAGTCGGCTTCGAGCGCGTTCGGTGTCATAGGTCTTTCCTTCAGCCAAGGCATTCAGAGTCGTTGACATCCGGTAGAAACCACCACACGGCTCACAATAAATGCGCGAGCCACCCCCGAATGAAAGATCTTCCAGCGCATTGGTATTTCCACACAGCGGACAGTTCATAGCCACCTCCTGAGCATTCAGCCACAGCCGCTTCAGCCCGCCATAAACGCTGACAACCTGGACAGGTGAGAGGACGAACAACGCGGGCATGTTGATATCGACAGGGGCTATCCATGGAGGTTGCCTGTTTTTACATGTACCGGGTCGGATGGGGTTACGGCTGGCCGGAATCTATTCTGAAGTCAGCGGCTGCCTGGAGCGACTCGGCGCGATAACCGGCCTCTGCTCCGTGTCTCGATGCAACAAGGCAACGTTGTAGTCATAGGTGGATATCAGGGGCACCGGCTCATCATTGCGGGACATCTTGAGCCATTGTCTTGTGCGCTCGATGTCAAAGAACTCGTTCCTGCTCTTCATTTTCTTAATAAGGTTTGCCGAGACCCTGAAGCGTCCACACCCGGCCGAGCAGGTGACCTCTGACCAGTCTTCAGTCGCGTGAACAGTATTAGAGGCAGCGTGACAAATTAAGCACTTCATGTTCGATCTCCTTATCCACGAATTACCAACTGTAGACGATCCACGGCCAGGGGGGTTCAGTCCTCGCGCAGAAAACCAAATTGGCCAGTCGTCGCCAGTCTGGCCAGATGAACTGTCAAAGAGGCGATAAATGACGCGCATGAATGAAGAGCCCAGCGCAACGGCTGGGCTCCGGTTATCTTCTGTTTTCCAGCATTTTGTCGGCGAGCACTTTGGCCCTTTGGATTAACAGGTTCTGCCTGTCTTCGTGGGTGGCTTCTCCTACCACCGGTGCCGTCAGATGGCTTTCGGCAATCAACGCAGCACAGAAGTATTGATCCCAAACGGCGCTTTGCTCCGACACCTGTCTGTTCATTTGGTCGGCGATCATATGCGGCTCCTTTTGATGAGGTAGCCTTTTTAGTTTACGCCCGAATCGCGGACAACCCGCGTCGAGGAGGACAATCGGCAGCTCATTTTGCAATGCCGATCGCTGGCGACAAATCGTTTCCTCAACTAGGATTTTTATCGTCCAGGACTTCGCCCACTGTGTGGTCGGGCGACTCATCAAAGGAGAGATAGATGACATCCACTCGTGCTTGCGAGCAAACCTATCGCGGTTGGTCCAATCCTATCTTGCTTGAACTCAAGGAGAGAGAACATCAGCTTGACCCTTCGGCACGCCAGGCCTTGCAGAATGTCCTGGTCGAGAGAAGGCTTCTAAACACCGGAAACCCTTCTGGCAGTGATCGGCGCAAGGCTGATCTGGCCAAATAGTTTTCACCGACGCTGCTGGCGCTCTACCGGCAGCGTATTCATCGGCGATCAACAAATTCCAGACAAAAAAAAGCCCAGGCAGCTGATGGACGCCTGGGCTTTAAAAATGCATAAACCGTGGTGGTGAACGCGGGGCAATATTACCCAATCAATTGATCTGTAACAATATATTTTGACTCACTGTCCAGTTACAAAGTCTCGTAACCCATTAAATATCCACACTTTTTTTGAGTCATCTACTGAAGAAACCGTTACAAACAATCCCGAACAGCCTGACGCAGCGCCCCTGACTTGGCCCATGGTGGTCCCTGATAAAGCGACACCTGGCTGCCATCCTTCGATTTCACGATATCCAGAATTTCATCAGCCGTGATGACACTGGGTGCGGTGATCCGGTAGCCGTTGGAAATCGCGGTTTGCGTTGATCCAGGAATCTCCTGGCGCCACAACGGCAGTACACACCCGGCATATTCCCTGGGCGCCTTATCGCTGTATTTGCTGACATTGGGTTCGCCGGGCACCACCGATGCGGGTAACGAACAGCCCGCCAATACAGCCACCGCTACTCCCGCCATCAACATCCGCATGATTTTTCCTATCCTGAAAAACGGGAAATTTAGCCTGTACCTGCGCAGACTTCCAGATGCCTATAAGCTGCCTATAAAGAAGCCTCGCCCTGCCCCGGATCGGCCCCTGAGCCGGAATCGGGATATGAATTTGCATTCAGATACTTCATCCATCGCTCGTACGCGTCATGCTGCCATTTCGTGACCCGCTCCCATTCCGGGCCACCGAGCTGATGGGCCGAGATCAGCTTCATCATTTCCGTGGTGGCTGCATCCAGATCAACGATCAGTTCATGTGCATGGTGTCTGAAATCATCGGTAACCGTCATTTGGGAAACCTCGCCCCAGGGAATAAATCACTACCTCCAATACGACAGCAGAGCTGGTCACTCGCGTTGATTTTCCCGACCAGTGGAAGCACCTTCCATCCCTATCCCTTCACGCATACCACCTGTCGCAAGGTGTGCAGCACTTCCACCAGATCACGCTGGGCGTACATGACTTTGTCGATGTCCTTGTAGGCCATCGGGATCTCATCGATGACCGCAGCGTCCTTGCGGCACTCCACATGAGCGGTCGCGCGGATCTGGTCTGCGACGGTGAAGGTGTTTTGGGCCTTGGTGCGGCTCATGGTACGACCGGCGCCATGGCTGCAGGAGCAGAACGATTGCTCGTTGCCGAGGCCACGAACGATGAAACTTTTGGCCCCCATGGAGCCGGGAATGATCCCCAACTCGCCCTTCTTCGCCGACACCGCGCCCTTGCGGGTGACCAGGATGTCCTCACCGAAGTGCCGCTCTTTCTGCACGTAATTGTGGTGGCAGTTCACAGCCTCCAGCGCGACTTCGAAGGGTTTGCGGATCACTTGCCGCGCCGCGTGAATCACCGCTTGCATCATCAATGCCCGGTTCTGCCGGGCAAAGTCCTGTGCCCAGCCCACCGCTTCGACATAATCATCGAAGTGCCGGCTGCCCTCTTTAAAGTAGGCAAGGTCACGGTCCGGCAAATTGGCGATGTGCTGGCGCATGTCCGCCTGGGCCAATTGGATGAACAGGGTGCCGATGGCATTGCCCACGCCACGAGAACCGCTGTGCAGCATGAACCAGACGCGGTTGGCCTCGTCCAGGCAGACCTCGATGAAGTGGTTACCGGTACCGAGAGTGCCCAGATGATGGCGGTTGTTGGTGCTGGCCAGTTTCGGATACTTCTCGGTAATCGCCCTGAACCGTGGGTTCAGGGCCGCCCAGGCCTGATCGGCCTGCTGTGGAACGCGCTCCCAGGCGCCTTCGTCGCGGCGGCCACGGCCCAACGTGCGGCCATGGGGTACCGCCTTTTCGATTGCAGTGCGCAGACCGTGCAGGTTGTCCGGCAAATCGGCGGCGGTCAGCGAGGTGCGCGCGGCGATCATGCCGCAGCCGATGTCCACCCCCACGGCCGCCGGAATGATCGCGCCCACAGTGGGGATCACGCTGCCGATGGTGGACCCTTTGCCCAGGTGCACGTCCGGCATTACCGCCAGGTGCTTGAAGATGAACGGCATCTTCGCGGTATTGATCAGTTGCTGCCGGGCTTCGCTTTCAACCGGCACACCCTCGGTCCAGAGTTTGATCGGCTTGCCGTTGGCGACTTCCAGCAGTTGGTAGGCAGGTTGTTGCATGATTTTGACTCTCTTCGGATCAGACGAACATAACGCTCCATCGAGGTAAATGGGATTACTATTTCGTAGCGGGGAATTGCAGGAGGTCATCATGTGGCTTAACGAATATGAACAGCAACTTCGGCGCGACCTGCAAGGTGTGGCGTCGGACCTGAGGTGGTCGGCGGTGGAGCTTTTGCGCATCGCAGAGCAGTTGCGCCAGGCCGGTAATGATGTGGACGCAGAGGCGACGCTCAGGCTGTGCTCCTTGTTCCAGGGCGATGAAGAGCGTCTGGCGGGCTATGCTGAAGAGGTGAAAGCAAAAACCATCACTCGAACGAAAGCTCACTAGAGAGCGCTGCCATGAACAAGCCTCTATGCGCGCTGATCGCCGTGCTGGCGGCGACAGGTGGCTGCAACACCGAATCACAAATTTACCGGGACCAGCCGCTGGTCGCCAAGGTCGAA
The DNA here is from genome assembly GCF_017114915.1 of Pseudomonas frederiksbergensis. GTDB lineage: Bacteria > Pseudomonadota > Gammaproteobacteria > Pseudomonadales > Pseudomonadaceae > Aquipseudomonas > Aquipseudomonas frederiksbergensis_I. The sequence goes on along the minus strand of NZ_JAAUOE010000027.1, from coordinate 21,326 downwards.
GCCGGTATGTCCAAGGATCAAGTCCAGCAGATTGGTGGTAAACCGCTCTCGATAACCAATCGCACGGTGGAGCCAGGTACCTGCTTTGATTACAAGCTGATCCAGGCCGGCCATCAGCAGCCGTACAACATCAGCTTCGACGGCAGGGGTCAGGTCGACCATAAAAGCTTCATGACATGCGCGGAATGGAGTCGTGCCCAACAAAAAGCCAGAGAGTACTCCCCCTCCACGGGCGGGATGGGTGGCAGCGGTTACTGACCTGTAGCAGCTGCCGAGCCTGCGAGGCTGCGTTCGGCGGCGAAGCCGTCGCAAATCCTGCAAATGAGGTGTACCTGATACACCGCGCCGTATGATNAAGCTGATCCAGGCCGGCCATCAGCAGCCGTACAACATCAGCTTCGACGGCAGGGGTCAGGTCGACCATAAAAGCTTCATGACATGCGCGGAATGGAGTCGTGCCCAACAAAAAGCCAGAGAGTACTCCCCCTCCACGGGCGGGATGGGTGGCAGCTGCTACAAGCTACAAATAGCACAAAGCCCCGGCGTACCGGGGCTTGAGGCGCTCTATTTGTCTGATTTGTGGCTACGCGACGATCTGCCCGACCGGGCCCTGTAGGCGGGAAGCGCAGCCGCATAGGCCAGTGCTTCCTCCCGGCTGCCAAAGGATCCTAGCCGGTCACCTTTGGTGCACACTCGCCAGGGACCGCTGTTCACGCTGAGTACGTCATAGCCGTTCATGTGCATTTTGGTCAGCATCGGAACGCTCATAGTCACCTCCATTTCGGCAGTGATTGTTCAGGGTTGACTCAACTACCTTACACCCGACCTTCGTTGAAGTGCCGACCAGACGTCGCGCCGGGATTCCGGCATTCCTTTGCACTTTCAGCCGCCCTGTCGACTCTAACCCTTAAAATAGACACTTCAGCGGACTTCGGTCTGAATATTGCATTTTTATGTCTGTTTTATGACAAACGGCAGTCAGGTCATCCATGAAAGTACGCGCAACCGTTATTTGCGAGCAGGACCGGCATATTCTCCTGGTGCGCAAGCCCAGAGGGCGCTGGACCTTGCCGGGCGGAAAAGTCGAGCCAGGCGAAACCGCTGCGGGCGCGGCCGCGCGAGAGCTTTATGAAGAAACAGGGCTTGGGGTCGACGGCCTGCTGTACCTGATGGAACTGGACACGATCAGCACCCGGCACCATGTCTATGAGGCGTCGGTGGTAAACCTTGCCGTGGCTCGGCCACAGAATGAAATCTTCGACTGCATCTGGTATCCGCTGGACGCCGTCCAGAACCTGAACACAAGCGACACCACGCTCAGGATCGTCAGAGCGTTTCAGCGACGCTTGTAAGCCATTGCAGCCGACGCCACTCCTGAATTGTCAGCCCAAATCGCCGCCACCGACCGGCATGACCATGCCGGTGATATAGGAGGCTTCGTCGCTGGCCAGAAACAGAATAGCGCTTGCCTGCTCATCCAGCGTGCCGTAGCGCTTCATCAAACTGCTGTCGAGGGTCTGATCGACGATCTGCTGATACCACACCTTTTCCTGAGCGCTTTGTTCCGCGGTGTTGCGCGGGATCAGCCGCGGCGGCGCTTCGGTGCCACCGGGAGCGGTCGCGTTGACCCGCACCCCACGACCGGCCGTTTCGAACGCCAGGCAAGCGGTCAGCGCATTGACCCCACCCTTCGCTGCGCCGTAAGGCACGCGATTGACACTCCGGGTGGCGATCGATGAAACGTTGACGATGGCGCCGTTGCCTTGCTCAAGCATGAACGGCAGCGCAGCATGGCAGCACCACAACGTCGGGAACAACGAACGGCGCACTTCGGCTTCGATCTGCTGCTCTTCATAGTGCTCGAAAGGCTTGGCCCAGATCGTGCCGCCGACGTTGTTAACCAACACATCAAGGCGATCAAAACGCTCGACAGCCGTGCGCATCACGCGGCTGCATTCGCTGTATTGCTCAAGGTCGGCGGTCAGGGCGAGCACTTGGCTGTCCCGCCCCAGTTCTTTCTGGAGCTCGAACACCAGATCGGAGCGGTCGACCAGAATCAACCGCGCACCTTCGGCGGCCATGCGCTGCGCCACGCGCCGGCCGATGCCTTGGGCGGCGCCGGTAATCAGCGCGACTTTTTTGTGGAATCTGTTCATGTCTCTCTCCCACAACAGCGCGGCTCAGGCCGCGCTGGCGGCAAATTTCTCGTAGTAGAAGTTCACTGGCGCAATGCCTTGTTCGCGGATGAACTGGCTGACCGCCTCGACCATCGGCGGCGGGCCGCACAGGTAGACATCCACATCGCCATCGTTCAAATGCCGTGGCTCGATGTGTTGGGTCACGTAGCCCTTGAGCGGGTGCCGACTGTCGGGATTGGCCACGCAGGCGCTGAAGCTGAAATTCGGAATGCGCGCGGCGAAGGCTTCCAGTCGATCGAGTTCCACCAGGTCGAAATCGTTGGTCACGCCGTAGATCAAATGCAGCGGATGCTCGCTGCCCTGCTCGGCGATTTTTTCCAGCATCGCCGTGAACGGCGCCAGACCGGTGCCGCCGGCCAGCAGCAACAACGGACGGCGGATGTCGCGCAGATAGAAGCTGCCCAGCGGGCCGGCCAGGCTCATGCTGTCGCCAGCCTTGGCCATGCCGGTGAGGAAACTGCTCATCAGGCCACCGGGCACGTTGCGGATCAGAAAGCTGACTTCGCCGTCACGCTGCAACGAGCTGAACGAGTACGCGCGGGTCTGCTCGCTGCCGGGCACCCCGAGGTTCACATATTGTCCCGGCAGAAACGCCAGTTTGCTCAGGGCCTCGCCCTTGATCGACAGCGCGATGGTGCTGTCGGACAGCTGACGCACGGCGCTGATGGTCGCGTCGTAGCTGGCCTGCCGGGTGCGGCAGACATCCGATGAAACCGGCACCCGCACCACGCAATCGCTCTGCGCGCGCATCTGGCAGGTCAGGACAAACCCCTGCTGCGCTTCCTCGGCGCTGAGGGCGTCTTCGATGTAGTCCTCGCCCAGGTCGTAGCGCCCGGCTTCGGCGAAACACTTGCAGGTGCCGCAAGCGCCGTCGCGGCAGTCCAGGGGAATATTGATGCCCTGGCGATACGCAGCATCGGCCACGGTTTCCCCAGCATTGGCGTCGATGAATCGGGTGACGCCGTCTTCGAAATTGAACGCAATGGAATGAGTCATGACGGCCGCCTCAGAGGTGGTAAACATCGATCACCTGGCGAACGTAATCGTTCTTCAGGATCACTTTCTTGGCCTTGATCAGCGGATTTTCACCGCGCACATCAAGGGTGTAGAAACTGCTGCCGAAATAGCTGTCGACGGTCTTGTAGCGAAAGCTCAGGGTGTGCCAGTTGAAGCGCACCTTGCACAGCCCGTCGGCCTGTTCGAGCAGCTCGATGTTGCTGAGGTTGTGCGAGGTGCGGGTGTCCGGCACGCTGGCGCTGGAGCGTTCGGTCTTGATGCGGAAGACGCGGTCTTCCAGGCCGGTGCGGTTGCCGTACCAGATCAACGAGATTTCCCGCTGCGGGTCTTCGGTCAGTTCGTCGTTGTCATCCCAGGACGGCATCCAGAAGGTGGCGTCGGGCGCGTACAACTCCAGCCAGTCGTCCCATTGCTTATCGTCGAGGTAGCGCGCTTCGCGGTAGAGGAAATCGCGTACCGCGTCATAGGTGATAGTCATTGCACGGCCTCCACTGCAATCAGTTCGGACTGTTCGGCGGCCAGGGCCTTGAGCATGGTTTGCTGCCAATACTTGTGTTGCAGCACGAACAGGCCTTCGTCTTCGGTGCGCACGCCGCTGAGCAGCGGATGCAGGTCAATTTCCTTGGCCACATCATCGGCGCCTTCAATCCAGTGTTCGGCACCACGGGACATGTCGTTCCAAGTGGTGACGCTGCCCTGGTAGCCGGTCTGGCAGGAACGGAACTCTTCCAGATCGTCTGGCGTGGCCATGCCGCTGACGTTGAAAAAGTCCTCGTACTGCCGAATGCGGCTCGAACGGGCGTGGTCGCTTTCACCTTTGGGGGCGATGCAGTAAATGGTGATTTCGGTGCGGTTGACCGAGATCGGCCGGGCGATGCGAATCTGCGAGCTGAACTGGTCCATCAGGTACACGTTCGGATACAGGCACAGGTTGCGCGAGTTCTCGATCATCCAGTCGGCGCGGGCCTGGCCGAAGTCCCGGGCCAACTCGTCGCGACGCTCGTACAGCGGACGGTCTTCAGGGTTGGACCAACGGGTCCAGAGCAGCATGTGGCCCTTGTCGAAGGAATAGAAACCACCGCCTTGTTTGGCCCAGGAGCCGGCGCTCATGGTGCGGATGTCTTCGCCGGCTTCGCGCTGCTTGCGCTGGTTCTGGGTGGCGGCGTAGTTCCAGTGCACGGAGCTGACGTGATAGCCGTCGGCACCGTTTTCGGCGGTGAGTTTCCAGTTGCCTTCGTAGATATAGCTGGAGGAACCGCGCAGCACTTCCAGGCCATCGGCGGACTGGTCGACGATCATGTCGATGATCTTCGCCGACTCGCCCAGGTGCTCCACCAACGGCACCACGTCGGCCTTGAGGCTGCCGAACAGGAAACCGCGATAGGACTCGAAACGCGCGACGCGGGTCAGGTCGTGGGAGCCTTCGCAATTGAAGCTCGCCGGGTAGCCGGCCGCCGCCGGATCCTTGACCTTGAGTAGCTTGCCGGAGTTGTTGAAGGTCCAGCCATGGAAGGGGCAGGTGTACGAACTCTTGTTGCCGGTCTTGTGCCGGCAAAGCATCGCGCCACGGTGACTGCACGCATTGATGAAGGCGTTCAATTCACCGTCCTTGTTGCGCGCGATGAAGATCGACTGGCGCCCCATGGTGGTGGTGTAGAAGTCGTTGTTGTTGGGGATCTGGCTTTCGTGCGCCAGGTACAGCCAGTTGCCTTCGAAGATGTGTTCCATCTCGAGGTCGAACAGCCGCGGGTCGGTGAACATCTCGCGCTTGCAGCGATAGATGCCCTGCTCAGGGTCTTCTTCAAGCAGGGAGTGAAGGTATTCGGGTCGCAGGGACATGGCCGCCGCCTCCATTGTTTTTATTCAGGCAGGGCCATGCTAGGACGTGGGGATGGGGCGGACTATCCGCAGGGTGCAGACCTGTATCCGTTTTGTGCAGCAGGTGATGCGATGGCGTACCTGTGCCTGATCGTTGCCTGATCATTCCCACGCTCTGCGTGGGAATGCAGCCCGGGATGCTCTGCGTCCCAAAAGCGGACGCGGAGCGTCCGTTGAGGCGTTCCCACGCGGGAGCGTGGGAACGATCAAAGACTGTGCTTCAGTGCCGGCGTTTGAGGGTATCCGATGGCAATTCGCCGAACTGTTTGCGGTAGCTGTCGGAGAACCGGCCCAGGTGCAGGAAGCCGTAATCCATGGCCACCTCCGTGACGTTGCGCACGTTGCAGGTCGGGTCGCTCAGGTTGGCGTGAATGCGCTCGAGCTTCTTCTGCCGGATGTAGTTTTTCGGCGTGTCCCCCGCATTGCGTTCGAACAGCCCATACAGCGAACGCAGGCTCATCCGCGCCTGGCGCGCCAGCTCTTCGCTGTCGATGTCTTGCTTGAGGTTGCAGGCGATGTAATCGACCAGCGCCTCGAACGTGGCCGAGGCTGAGCCGGGGTCGGTGCGCATGACGTTGGTCTTCATCAGGCCGAGCATCTTGCTGACGACGATTTGCGCATAGTGCTCCTGCACCCGGGGAATCGGCTCGGCGGCTTCCGCCTCCTGGCAAATCATCGCCAGCAGACCGACGAAACCTTCCAGCTCATTGAGCTGATAACGGTTCTCCAGAAACCGCACGCCCTGCCCCGGATACCGCCAGCGCTGCTCTTCGCACACCGACTCCAACAACCGCGTGGGGACTTTCAGGATGAATTTTTCGCAATCGCTGGAATAGGTCAGATCCACCGGATCGTCCGGGTTGATCAGCAGCAACTCGCCAGGCGCGAAGTAATGTTCCTGACCGTGGCCACGCCACAGGCAATTGCCGCGCAGCAGCACTTGCAAGTGATAGATGCTGTCCAGCGCGCCTGAGGTGACCCGCACGCTGGCGCCGTAACTGATGCGGCACAGATCGAGGCTGGCAAACTTGCGATGATCGAGGCTGGCCAGCGGTCGACCGACCCTGGGCATCTGCAGGCAATGGTTGCCGACGTGCTGATTGACGTAGCCAGATACCTCGTACGGGTCGGCATGGTCGAAGACTCTGCTGCGATGACTCAACAATTGCGCTTGCATCATCGGTTCACTCTCATTGTTGTTATCAGTGGCGCCGCCATTGTAGTGCTCTGGCCGAAACACAGAAGGCCACGAGATAAACGGTCGGTTATCTCGCGGCCCGGTTAGGCGGGTCGAGGGTATCAGTCCTCGAGTGCACGCACCCGCTCGTGGCGTTGCTGCTCCTCAGGCTGGGCGGACGACTGCAAGGTGAAATCGAAGTCGATTTCAGCAAAGCGACCGCTGACGCCATGGGCCGCCGCACGCTGCGGATCGTCGCTGAAGGTGATCTTGGCGATCAGTTCGTCACGGGTGGCGTAGGCGAAATCGTCATGCAGGTACTGATCGCCGTCGAGGTTGATCTGGGTGGTCAGGTGACGATGATCCGGCGCCGAAATGAAGAAGTGAATGTGCGCCGGCCGCTGGCCATGACGGCCCAGTTGATCGAGCAATTGCTGGGTCGGACCGTCCGGCGGGCAACCGTAGCCCGACGGCACGATGCTACGGAAGCGGTAGCGACCCTCGGCATCGGTGACGATGCGGCGACGCAGGTTGAACTCGGACTGGGCGGTATCGAAGTAGGAATAGGTGCCACCGGTGTTGGCGTGCCAGACATCCACCACCGCCCCGGCCAGCGGTTCGCCGGCGGTGTTGCGCACCTGGCCTTGCATGAACAGCACCACGCCCGGATCGACGCCATCGTCCAGCCGCGCTTCGAAGTTCGACAGCGGCGCACCGGCCACGTACAGCGGCCCTTCGATGGTCCGCGGGGTGCCGCCGGATTTGCCGGCCTGCTCGTCTTCGGCGTCCATCAGCAGGTCGAGGTAATGCTCAAGACCAAGCCCGGCCACCAACAGACCGGCCTCCTGACGCGCACCCAGCACGTTGAGGTAGTTGACGGCTTTCCAGAATTCTTCCGGGGTTACGGACAGGTCTTCGATGATGTTCACCGAATCGCGCAGGATGCGGTAAACCAGCGCTTTGACCCGTGGATCGCCAGCGTCGTTGAGCAGGCCGCTGGCCTCTTCGAGAAACTTCTGGACACTGGCGGTGTGGGAAATCTTGACGTTCATGGTGGATCCTCATCTTGTAATTATTAGCGTAGCGAACTGAACAGGCTGGGGTTCAGCGGTCATCCTCGCGAATGGAAGAAGGATGCCGGCACAGCGCGTTGACCTCGATGGCCATGTACGGGTACAGCGGCAGTTGCATCAGCAGGTCGTGCAGTTCCTGGACGCTGTCGACATCGAACACGCTGTAATTGGCATAGAGCCCGGCGATGCGCCACAGATGACGCCACTTGCCTTGCTCTTGCAGGCGCTGGGCCAGGGCTTTCTCGTCGGCCTTGAGCTGAGCGGCGCGCTCCGGGTTCATGTCGACCGGTAAATTCACGGTCATTTTTACGTGAAACAGCATGATGCCTCCTCAGGCTTGATGAACGGCAGTGGATGTCTTATCCCGGCGGAAAAACGCCAGGCGCTCTTCGTCCAGGCTCAGGCCCAGTCCCGGTGTTGACGGGACGTGCAGTTGGAAATCGCGGTAGACCAAGGGCTCGCTGAGAATGTCTTCGGTCAGCAGCAGCGGGCCGAACAACTCGGTATCCCAGCTCAGTGTGTTCAGCGTGACAAAGGCATGGGCCGAGGCCAGCGTGCCGATCCCGCCCTCAAGCATGGTGCCACCGTACAGGCCGATACCGGCCGCCTCGGCAATCGCGGCGGTTCGCAGCACGGCGCGTGGGCCGCCGTTCTTGGCGATTTTCAGGGCGAATACCGAAGCCGCGCCCTCCCGTGCCAGGTTGAAGGCATCTTCCACGCATTCGATGGATTCATCGGCCATGATCGGCGCCGGGCTCATGGCATTCAGACGCACCATGCCGGCACGGTTGTTGCGCGAGATCGGTTGTTCGATCAGGTCGATACCGTTGGTGCCGAGGATCCGGCAGGCCCGTAGAGCCACCGCTTCATCCCAGGCCTGATTGACATCGACCCGCACGCTGGCGCGATCGCCCAAGGCCTTTTTGATCGCAATGACGTGGGCCAGGTCGCGGTTGACCTCGCCGGCGCCGATTTTCAGTTTGAAGATCCGATGGCGGCGCAGGTCGAGCATTTTTTCCGCTTCGGCGATGTCCTTGGCGGTGTCGCCGCTGGCCAGGGTCCAGGCCACCGGCAACGCGTCGCGAACCCGGCCGCCCAGCAGTTCGCTGACAGGCAAGCCAAGGCGCTTGCCCTGGGCGTCGAGCAAGGCGCTTTCGATACCCGATTTGGCGAACGTATTGCCACGAATGCTGCGCTCCAGGCGCAACATCGCGGCATTCACATTGCCGCTGTCCTGGCCGATCAGCAGTGGCGCGAAGTGTTTATCGATGTTGGTCTTGATGCTGTCCGGGCTTTCGTCGCCGTAAGCCAGGCCGCCAATGGTGGTCGATTCACCGACACCTTCAATGCCATCGGCGCAGCGCACCCGAATGATCACCAGGGTCTGGTTCTGCATCGTGTGCATCGCCAGCTTGTGGGGGCGAATGGTCGGCAAATCGACGATGATCGTCTCGATCGATTCAATGGCAGTTGCACGCATGTCGATACCCGTCAGGTTCTTGAAGTTCTGAAACGGATTCTCGTACGGCTTTTTCCGGGCGGCCAATATAGAATTGGTCTAGCTCGATACCTTAAAGGTATTTTATAGATCGACGTCCGGAGGCCCCATGGAACTGCGTCACCTGCGGTATTTTCAGGTGTTGGCTCAAACCCTCAATTTCACCCGCGCCGCCGAACGGCTGCACATCGCCCAACCGCCGCTGAGCCGGCAGATCCAGCAGCTGGAAGACGAACTCGGGGTGCTGCTGCTGGAACGCGGGCGACCGCTGAAACTGACCGACGCCGGGCGTTTTTTCCATGAACACTCCACCGCCCTGCTCGAACAGCTGAGCAAGGTTTGCGACAACACGCGGCGGATCGGCCTGGGCGAAAAGACCTGGCTGGGCATCGGCTTTGCGCCCTCGACACTCTATGGCGTGCTGCCGGAGCTGATTCGCCGGTTGCGCAGCGACGAGCCTCTGGCCCTGGAGTTGGGGCTCTCGGAAATGACCACGTTGCAACAGGTGCAGGCACTCAAGGCCGGACGCATCGATATCGGCTTCGGGCGCATTCGCATCGATGACCCGGCCATCCTCCAGACCGTACTCACCGAAGACCGACTGGTCGCCGCCCTGCCCGCCGGCCATCCGCTCCTCGCCAGACCCATCAGCCTTCGCGAGCTGGCCAAAGAACCCTTTGTGCTCTACCCCGGCAACCCGCGCCCCAGTTACGCCGACCACGTGATCGCGTTGTTCGAAGCCAGTGGCGTGCACATCAAGGTGGCGCAATGGACCAACGAGCTGCAAACGGCGATCGGTCTGGTGGGGGCGGGAATCGGGGTGACGCTGGTACCGGCCTCGGTGCAGTTGTTGCACCGCGACGACATTGGCTTTACCCCGGTGCTGGAAGACAACGCGACCTCGCCGATCATTCTCAGCAGGCGCGTGGGCGATGTGTCGCCGGGGTTGAATCATTGCTTGCGGATGATCGATGAACTGCTGCCGCCCGGCCAATCACCCGACATCGTTCAGTGAGCATCCCCATCCCACAACCAATTCCAGATCCCCGGCAAACGAACAGGCTCGGAACTCTGCTTGACGGTACGCGCCATGGCCGCCCGCTGTAGCGCTGCCGTGTCGTCGTAAAATGGTTTCTGTGCCGTGGCCAGACCTGTGGCGCTGGCACTGTCGAGAAGGATTTGCAGGTATTCGCGGGTATGCCGGGCGGTGTAGCGGTTGAGGTCGTGAAAGGTCACCACCACCGGAATCACCCCGTCCACCGTCGGCAACTCGCCCAGAGCAATGCGCTCGCGGACTTCGGACATTTGCCGCAGCAGATTGGCCCGCCGACGGGGGCTGGCGTTGAAGCCCCAGATCTTGCCGTCGTTGGCGCTCAGGTCGGTCAGTAGTATGTGCATGCCATGCTGCTGATAGGCCGCGAAGGTGCGCTTGTCATAGTTCCAGAATGGCGGACGCACCAGGGTCGGCGAAGCGCCAGTGATCGCAGCGATGTCTGCGCTGCCGTTGCTCAGCGAATGCTCCAGTTGTTCCGGGTCCAGGGAACGATGGTTGGTGTGGTGGGGAGTGGCCGTGTGGAAGCCCAACAGGTGACCTTCGGCCTGTTCGCGCCGCATGATCTGGCGCCCCACGTCACTGCCGCCGGCGCCCGAGGCGCGGGTCTGCACAAAGAACACGGCGTTAATGCCTGGTTGCAGCGGATTACGTGCCAGGCTGTCGAGCACGGTGACGGTGGGGTTGTAAAAACCGGACGCGCTGGGCCCGTCATCGAAGGTCAGCAGAAAGCGGATCGGCGGTTGCGCGCGCAGGCGCTGTTGCGTCTGCGGCGTCATTTCGATGGGCGCGGCGATGCAGCCAAACAGACCGACTGCGATGGCGAGCGCGGATAGAACCTTGATCAATTGCTTCATGTTTTGCCTTGGGCCAGACCTTACTGCCGTCACGTTTAATGGCAAAAACCCCTCGCCCATTCATCCTTCGATCGGCCCGCCAATCGCTGCGAGCCGAGGTTGGATAAGGGTACACAGTGTTTGGTTCCGGCGCCCGCTCCTGCAGGTGATTGCATGACAAACTACAGAAACTGAAAAGCCCCGCTATCCATGGCGGGGCTTTGGGTATATGCAAACCGATCAGGGCTTTATCGGGCGCTCCTGGTCGCGGTCCGACAACTCTTTACCGTCGTCGGGGTGCTTCCAGTCCGGCGTCGAACGTTTCTGCCGCTCGATCTCTTCCTCCGTCGGCTCGTCGGTGTCTTCATCCAGGTCCGGACGCTTTGGTTCAGTGGCCATATCCACCTCCCGTCCTCAAGGGATCATCCGTTAAGCGTAGATCAGTTTCGCGCCGGACGATTCAAAGCCACCACCGCAGCAAAAAGAAAAACCCCATGCTCAACAACATGCTGAGCAAGGTATTGCGGGTGTAAAGCACCAGGCCCACGGCCACCAGCGAACTGATCAGGTACGGGTTGTCCCACTGCAGGTTCAACTGCTGGTCGGGCATGAACACGATTGGCCCGCAGATCGCGGTGAGCATGCCCGGCACCGCGAAACCGAGGAATTGCCGGGCATTGCTGCTCAAGCGTACCGGCAGTCGAGGTTCGAGAAATACGTAGCGGTTGAGGAACACCAGCAGGCCCATCCCGATAATCACAGCCCAGACCATCATGTGCGCCCCACGTAGAGTTTGTTGCAGATAAAGCCTGCGGTCATGCCCGCCAGCCCCGACAGCACCAGCGCCGAGCCCCATTGCCAATAGCTGAACAGCACCGAACAGAACAGCGAGACCGCCACGCAGACCACCGTTGGCACGTTGCGCACCACTGGCGTGATCAAAGCGATAAACGTCGCCGCGATGGAGAAATCCAGCCCCAAGTGTTCAAGGCCCGGAATGCTGCTGCCCAGCACAATGCCCGCCAGGGTGAAGAGGTTCCACGCGATGTAAAACGTCAGGCCCACGCCCAGGGCGTACCAGCGGTTGAACTGCTGTTTGTCGTGCTGGCTGGTCAGGGCGAACAGTTCATCGGTGAGCAAAAAGCCCAGTCCGATACGCCAGCGGCCCGGCAACGGGGAAATCACCGAACGCAGGCTCATCCCGTACAGCAAATGCTGGGAAGTCAGCAGCAACGTGGTCAACAGAATCGAAAAAACCCCGGCGCCGCCCTTGAGCATGCCGATGGCGACCAATTGCGCCGCGCCGGCAAACACGATGCTCGACAGCCCTTGGCCTTGCAGCGGCGTGAGGTTGGCCTCGATGGCCATGGAACCGGCCAGCAATCCCCAGGGCGCGGTCGCCAGGGACAACGGCATGATGGCCGCGGCGCCACGAAGGAATGCAGTGCGCGGCATGAGTGAGTTGGACATATCGCTCTACAACCTGGGGAAGACACCAGACTGTGCCAGCCGTCGTGACTGAAGGCTTGAACAATCTTGCGCACTTGCGACGAACGCAGGTTTCGCCGATTCCACGATTGACAAATACCCCGCCGGCTTTTAAAACTGGGCGCCTCATTCAGGGTGTAAGCAAGCATGTCCGCAACTTTCAATCTCAACACTGTCGTCATTGGCTTGAATGCCAAGGCGCAAGGTTGCGTTGCGCACGCCCCTAAATCGAAGAAACAGTCGCTCATGTGACCGGGGCGCGCTGTCCCGTCAGATGAGCTGACAGGACATTGAGCGCGGCGGACACCCCTCCTCTTGCTAACTTCCTTCTACGCTTCTGACGGTGACGAAATCGGTCAACCTTCAGGAGAAAGTGCATGTCATCGTTTCAAGGTATCTGGGTTCCCATCGTTACTCCGTTTCACAATAACGCGATCGACTTCATCGGGCTGCGGCGGCTGGTCAGTCATCTGCTGGAAAAAGGCGTCGATGGCATCGTAGTCTGCGGCACCACCGGGGAAGCCGCGGCACTGAGCAAACATGAGCAACTGGCGGTGCTCGATGCGGTGCTGGAACAGGTTCCGCCAGAACGCGTGGTCATGGGTCTGGCCGGCAACAACCTCACCGAGTTGCTGCAATTTCAAAGCGAAATCCTGAAACGTCCCCTGGCGGGCCTGCTGGTTCCGCCGCCGTACTACATCCGCCCTTCCCAGGCCGGCCTTGAAGCCTTTTTCAAGACCGTCGCCGATGCCTCCAGCGTCCCGATTATTCTCTACGACATCCCCTATCGCACCGGCATCGCCTTCGAGCAAGCGACCCTGCTCCGAATCGTCGCCCATGAGCGGATCGTCGCGATCAAGGACTGCGGCGGCAATCCAGCCAACACCTTCGCGCTACTTTCCAGCGGCAACGTCGACGTGCTGTGCGGTGAAGACAACCAGATCTTCGGCGCGCTATGCCTGGGTGCCAAAGGCGCGATTGCCGCATCGGCCCATGTTCATCCCGAGCTGTTCGTGGCGCTGTATCAACAGATACGCGACAACCGGCTGGCGGCCGGCCGAACGACTTTCTTCCAGTTGCTGCCGCTGATTCACAGCCTGTTCATCGAGCCCAATCCCGCCCCGGTGAAAACCGCCCTGGCCCTTGAAGGATTGATCCGCGACGAGCTGCGGGCGCCGATGCAACGCAGCAGTGAAGCCACGGCAGTGCGATTGAAAGAAGTGCTGACAGTGCTTGAAAACAGCATTCGATAGAGCAGAAGCGCCCAGCCCGAGTACCATGGAGCGATTCACCTAACGCGTCAGGGAATCGACATGCTTTACCGAATCGCCGCCGACGGGCTGGTGCTGTCTCACTTGTTGTTCATTGTGTTCGTGCTGTTCGGCGGGCTGCTGGTGCTTAAATGGCACCGTCTGATCTGGTGGCACCTGCCCGCCGCCGCATGGGGCGTGATCGTGGAAGTTTTCCACCTGACATGCCCACTGACCGACTGGGAAAACCTCATGCGCCACGCGGCCGGACAAACCGGTTACGGTGGCGGTTTTATCGAGCATTACGTGTGGCCGATTATTTATCCGGCCGGGCTGACACCCACGATTCAATTGGGGTTGGGCAGCGTGGTGCTGGCGCTCAACGTGCTGATCTACCTGCGGTTGTTCCGGCAATGGAGGTTGCACCACCCGACTCGTTCAGGGCAGTGACCGGTCCGGTTGAATTCAGTTGGCGATGACGCTCATGTTCCGGCCGCTGGCCTTGGCCACATACAGCGCCTTGTCCGCGGCGCCAACCACATCGTCGGGCTGGGCCTGCGAGGCCGGGTCGTAGGCGCAGACACCCAGGCTGACCGTGACCGTGCCGTCCACCCCCCCAACGTGCTTGATGTCAGCCTGCTGAACCGCGCGGCGGATTTTTTCCGCCACCAGAAACGCCCCCACGTAATCGGTGGCGGGCAGCACCACCGTGAACTCCTCACCGCCGAAGCGGGCCGCGAGATCGCCGGGGCGCTTGATGTTGTCGGTGATGATGGCGCTGATTTTGCGCAAACACTCATCGCCCGCCAAATGACCGTAGTGATCATTGAAGCTCTTGAAGTGATCGACATCGATCATCAGCAGCGCCAAACCGGTTTGGCTACGCCTGGCGCGGCCCATTTCCGCGAGGATGAACAGGTCGAATTGACGCCGGTTGGAAAGCCCGGTCAGTGCATCCTCCAGCGCCAGCAACTCAAGGCTGCGGTTGACCTCGATGAGTTTGTCCTGAGCGTCCAGCAATTCGTTCTGTATGTGATTCTGCTGCTTCATGAGGCGGATCAGGCGATAACCGAGCGCACACAGAAACCCCAGCAGCAGCAGGACAATGCCCGCGCTGAATATTGACTCCTGCCGCCAGCTGGCGAGGACCTCATCCTTGTCGAGCGCGGTAAAGACGACCAGCGGATAACCCTCGACCCGTCGAAAACCCACGACCCGCACCACCCCGTCCACGTAGGACCTGACCGTTGCCGTACCGGAATCGCCCTTGGGCAACAGTTGGGTGAACAGCGGCCCCTTGGCGACGCTGGTGCCGATATCGGCTTCGTTGAACGGACGACGAACGACGACGCTGGCATCATCGGCGATCAGGTTGATCACCCCGTCATTGCCCATGTCGATGCTGTTGTACAGGTCCAGGAAATGCTTGAGATAGATCGAAGCCACCACCACCCCGGCAAACCGGCCATCGGGGTGATTGAGCCGGCGTGACACGGTCATGATCCACTCACCGGTCGAGCGACTTTTTATCGACGGACCGATATGAGGACCACGATCGGGATGATCACGGTGGTAGATGAAATATTCACGGTCGGAATTATTGGCATTGGGCGGTATGACGTTAATGGCGTTGGCGAGCCAGCGTCCTTCTTCGTCGAACACGAATAGCCCATGGATCTGCGCCAGTTCACTGCGCTGGGCGTAGAGCAAACGTTGCAGCCGGGGAAATTTTTCCGGTTGCATGCCGTCGTTCTCCAGACGATCCACCAGGGCAAACAGCAGCGTGTCGGCCTGCTTGATCGATGCCTGCGCCTGCGAGGCCAGGGTTTGCGCCAGGTTGGACATCGCCACTTCGCTGTCACGCAAATGATACTGACGCGAGTTCCAGCTTTCGCCGATCACAATGGCCATCATGGACAGGCACACCGCAACGAGCAGAGAAACCGCATATCGAACCTTGAGCTTCGATTCAACCTGCTCAGGCACCCAAGGCGTGGTGAGCCAAGTGTGTTCAATACGATCTTTGACGGACGGATGCCCCATGACGCTCCCTGAATCCCTTATGACATGGCGAATGTCCCGTTCGCCCTTTTAGCGCCAGCCAGCCGTGACTGGCGCTCAAACCTTTACAACCCGATACGATAGGTGATTTGCACGAAAAGGCTCATCGAAATCATCCGCCGGATCAGCGAGGATGATAGCACCCGTTACTTAAGGCTTCCCGCCAGAAACTGCTTCAACCGCTCGCTCCGAGGCTGCTCCAGCACACGGCTCGGTGCTCCCTGTTCCTCCACCCGGCCCTTGGCGGCCAGGGTGCCCAGCAGGATTTTCGGGCCAAAGCCTTCCAGAAGCATTTCGCTCTCCGTGTTTTTATTAATGAAGAGGATGGTCAAACTGAGCGGCCCGGACGGCCGCCCTGTTTCAGGTATCGAGAGGCGTCATTTCGCGCCGTAGACGTCGAAATCGAAGTACTTTTTGTTGATCCGTTCGTAAGTGCCGTTGGCCAGAATCGTCGCCAGCGCTTTGTTCAAGTCTTCGCGCAGCTCGACATCACTCTTGCGCAAGCCGATGCCATCACCGACGCCGAAAAAACCGGGGTCATCCAGGGTGGCACCCGCAAATTCATAGTCCTTGCCCCGCGCAGTGTTCAGAAACCCGTAACTGGCCTGGATCGCGCCCTGCAGCGAGGCATCGAGTCGCCCCACTACCAGGTCGGCGTACACCTGGTCCTGATTCTGATAGGAGAGAATGTCCACGCCCTTCGAACCCCAGACAGCTTTGGCATACGCCTCCTGGGTCGACCCCTGCTCCACGCCAATACGCTTGCCCTTGAGCGACTCCAGGGAGGGCAGCAAGCCCGATCCACGCCTCACCACCAAACGCGCCGGCGCATTGGACACCTTGTCGGTAAACGCAATCTGCTCCAGGCGCTTGGGCGTAATGGTCATCGACGAAGCCACCGCGTCGAACTTGCGCGCCAGCAGGGCCGGGATCATGCCGTCCCAGCTGCTTTCAACCCAGACGCAGCGAGCATGCAACTCGGCGCAAAGCGCCTCGGCGATGTCGACCCCGAAGCCGGTCAGCGTGCCATCCTGGTTCTTGTATTCCAGCGGTGGGTAGGTCGGGTCGACGCCCAGCCTCAACACTTTGCCGGACCAGTCGGCCGCTCCGGCCAGGCCGGATGCCGTGAACAACACCAGTGATACAGCCGCGATCATTTTATTCATTGTTATTTTTCCTCTAGGGGCTCGCCGAGCCAGGTTACCGACAGCTTTTTGTACAGCCGCAGCGCTTGAAAACTCCGCCGCTCAACGCAGAAAACCCTCGACCAGCTTCACCCAATAACTCGCCCCGATCGGCAGACAGGCATCATTGAAGTCATAGCCGGGGTTGTGCAGCAGACAGCCGTTGTCGCCCTGGCCATTGCCGATCACCAGATAGCTGCCCGGGCACTTTTCCAGGATGAAAGCGAAGTCCTCACTGGCTGTGAAGGGGCGCAGATCGTCAATCATTTGTCCTTCGCCCAGCCAGTCCTGCGCGACCTGACGGGCGAACGCTGTCTGCTCGGGATCATTGATCAACACCGGATGACAATGCTGATAGTCGATATGGGCCTGTGCGCCGAAACTGGCGGCCTGGCCCTCGACCAGCTCGGTAATTCTGAGTTCGAGCAGCCGGCGAACCTCAGGGGTCAACGCTCGCACGCTCAGACTCATTTCGGCGAACACGGGAATGACATTCGAAGCGCTTCCGGCATGTATGGAACCCACCGTGATAATTGCCATGTCCTGCGGATTGACGTTGCGCGACACGATGCTTTGCAAGGCAATCACGATCGAGGCGCACACCACCACCGGGTCGATGGCCTTGTGCGGCACAGCGCCGTGGCCGCCGTGACCGATGATTTTGATCGTCACCGTATCGGCAGACGCCATGAACGGGCCGCTGTAAAACCCCAGATGCCCGACGGGATAACCCGGTACGTTGTGCATGGCAAACACCGCATCACACGGGAACCGTTCGAGCAGGCCGTCTTCAAGCATTTTCCTGGCACCGCCCAGCCCTTCTTCGGCCGGCTGGAAAATCAGATGCAATGTGCCGTTGAACGCCCGGGTTTGTGCCAGGTATCGAGCGGCCGCCAACAGGGTTGCGGTATGCCCATCGTGGCCGCAGGCATGCATCACACCGTCAATCCGGCTGGCATACGGCAGGCCGGTGGTTTCCTGAATCGGCAGTGCATCCATGTCGGCGCGCAAGCCAACGGAGCGCCCCTCACCATTTTTCAGGGTGGCGACAACTCCGGTCCGGCCCACACCGGTGCTGACCTCAAACCCCCACTGCGTCAAACACTGAGCAACCCGCTCACTGGTGGCGAATTCCTCGAAGCCCAACTCGGGGTGCGCGTGAATGCTGTGCCGCAAAGCGATCATTTCATCCTGGATCGCTGCAATACCAGGCAAGACAGGGCCGGCGTTCATTGTTGTATTCCCTCGATAGGTCTGGGCGGCTGTTGGGGTCGATCTTAGGGAACGGAATCCGGGCTGGGGAGACGCAGTTTGGTTATGATGACAACCATTGGTTGTCGTCATGGTGAGCATATGAAACTGCATCAACTACAAGCACTGATCGCCAGCGCCGAAACCGGCAGCATCCGCGCAGCCGCGCGTTCGCTGGATATGTCCCAGGCCGCCGTGACCAAAGCACTTCGCGAGCTGGAAACCAGCCAGCAGTTGTCGCTATTCACCCGAACGCCCAACGGCCTGAACTTCACGGAGTACGGCAAAGTGCTGCTGACTCACGCCCGGCTCGTGATCAAGCAACTCGAACATGCGCAGACAGAGCTCGATCACCTGCGAGGCAAGGCTCGGGGGCGGCTCTGTGTCGGGATCACGCCATGGATTGCCTTGACCTTCTTGCCCGAAGTGGTACTGGCCTTTCGGGAGCGAATGCCGGAAATCCGGCTGGAGTTGTTCGAAAGCCTGATGGCCGTGGCCCAACCGCTGCTGCGCGATGGCAGCATGGATTTTGCGATCGGCCAGCTTCACCCGGCGCAATCAACCCAGGAATTTGCCTGCGAAACCCTGCTCGATTACCAAACGTCGGTGTTGGTCCGCCAGGGCCATGCACAACAGAATGCTCGATCGATCCATGAGCTGCTGGAGCAGAACTGGACCTTGAACTACGCACCGGACGGTCACGATGGGCTGATGCAGGAGTTGTTCTGGAAACACGGTGCACAAATTGATGAGAGCCGAATCGTCCGCGCCCATTCACTGGCGATCCTGCAGATGATGGTCGAGCGGGCCGACATGTGCACCTGGGGCCCCTCCATTGTGAGTATCGCCCCGCCCTTTCTCGGCCGAGTGGTTTCCCTGGGGCTGACCGAACAATTCGAACCCAGGCAGTTGGGCATCGTGACACGCCGCAATGGTGCGCTGAGCAATCCGGCACTGTGCTTTACCGATTGCCTGTTGCAGGTCATTCGGCGTCATGCCCGCTCGGCCAAAAAGGAAGACCGACAACTCTTTGAAACGCTGCACCTGCGGGTTTGAGAGGGATCAGGCGCGCGTCTGTTTCAATGCCTCAAGCCAGGCCGGATTCAATTGCGTCTGCTCAGTATCGATGCCCAGTGCTTGCATCCGCGCCGCGTGTTGATCCATCTCTCGGGTCAGCTGACTTTGGTCGCTGGAGTTGCCGTCCAACTGGTGCATCTGGCTCAGCCCCAAGTGATAAAAGCGCAGCAGCTTCATGGCGGCAGGGTCGCCCTGCTCCACTGCCGCCGTCACCTGGTGCATGACGTTGGTGACGCTCATCAGGCTGCGCTTGAGCTGCCAACCATAGACCGCTGGCGCCATCCACTCCTGGCTCCAGAACTTGCCGCGCATCAACGCCGCGGTCAGCAACAACGCGGCAAACACGCCGCCCACGTTGAAACGCAGATTGTCGCCGCCAGGCTCACCGAACAGCGCCACCGCCGCCGTCGACAGCACCATCGCCAGCACCAGGAACATCAGGGCGATGATCACCGTGCTGCGTCGCGTCTGGCGTCGATAGGTTTCGGCATTCATTGGCTGGATTTCGAACATCGCGGCAGGGTTCCTTGGGTGTGAGTGCAAAAAGACTGCGGGGCATTATCGCCTTCTCGAAGGATTTAGCTATGCTGGGGCTCCTTTTCAGCTTTTCATCGTCAAACGGGAGCATGGCGATACAACTTGGTTCGTGCCATCTTCATCATGGATACACACTATTCGGATGCCATGCGCCGTTGCTGGCGGGTGACATCGTTTTAAGGATCATTGAATGACCCAACGACATGTAATCAACGCCTCGGTCAGCCCTAAAGGCAGCCTGGAAACACTGTCCCAACGTGAAGTACAGCAACTGAGCGAAGCCTCATCCGGCATCACCTACACCCTCTTCCGCCAATGCGCCCTGGCCATCCTCAATACCGGCGCCCATGTCGATAACGCCAAGACCATTCTGGAAGCCTACAAAGACTTCGAAATCCGCATTCACCAGCAAGACCGTGGCGTACGCCTGGAACTGCTGAACGCCCCAGCCGACGCGTTCGTCGATGGCGAAATGATCGCCAGCACCCGCGAAATGCTCTTCAGCGCCCTGCGCGACATCGTCTACACCGAAAACGAACTCGACGCTTTGAGCATCGACCTGAGCACCTCGCAAGGCATCAGCGACTACGTCTTCCATCTACTGCGCAATGCCCGCACCCTGCGCCCCGGCGTCGAGCCGAAAATCGTGGTGTGCTGGGGCGGCCACTCGATCAATACCGAAGAATACAAATACACCAAGAAAGTCGGCCACGAACTCGGCCTGCGCAGCCTGGACATCTGCACCGGTTGCGGTCCGGGCGTGATGAAAGGCCCGATGAAAGGCGCGACCATCGCCCACGCCAAGCAACGCATCCACGGCGGTCGCTACCTCGGTTTGACTGAACCTGGGATCATCGCCGCCGAGGCGCCGAACCCGATCGTCAACGAACTGGTGATCCTGCCGGACATCGAGAAACGCCTGGAAGCGTTCGTGCGGGTCGGCCACGGCATCATCATTTTCCCCGGCGGTGCGGGCACGGCCGAGGAATTCCTGTACCTGCTCGGCATCCTGATGCACCCGGACAACCAGGACCTGCCGTTCCCGGTGGTCCTTACCGGGCCGAAAAGCGCCGCGCCGTATCTGGAGCAACTGCACGCCTTCGTCGGCGCAACCCTCGGTGAAGAAGCGCAGCGGCACTACGAGATCATCATCGACGACCCGGCTGAAGTGGCGCGGCAGATGACTCAAGGCCTCAAAGCGGTCAAACAGTTCCGCCGCGAGCGCAACGACGCGTTCCATTTCAACTGGCTGCTGAAGATCGACGAAGGCTTCCAGCGCCCCTTCGACCCGACCCACGCCAACATGGCCAACCTGCAACTGAGCCGCAACCTGCCATCCCACGAACTGGCCGCCAACCTGCGCCGCGCGTTCTCCGGCATCGTCGCTGGCAACGTCAAGGACAAGGGCATCCGCCTGATCGAAGAACACGGGCCGTACCAGATCCGTGGCGATGCCGAGGTCATGCAGCCGCTGGACCGCTTGCTCAAAGCCTTCGTGGCCCAGCACCGGATGAAGCTGCCGGGTGGCGCGGCGTATGTGCCGTGTTACCAAGTAGTGGCGTGATACAGCTGATGTGAGCTTTGATCGTTCCCACGCTCCGCGTGGGAATGCAGCCCGGGACGCTCCGCGTCCCTTTCTCGAGCTGGAACGCGGAGCGTCCCTTGAGGCATTCCTTTGCTGCGCGTGGGAACGATCAATGCGTCTATTAGCCCTGCGGGTCGAGGTTATCCAGCACCCGATTCACCGCCA
>NZ_JAAUOE010000026.1 GCF_017114915.1 Pseudomonas frederiksbergensis | reverse complement strand
GCATTCCCACGCAGAGCGTGGGAACGATCAACCCGCCATTCCTTCTCACAGGGATGGCGGGTTTTGTCGTTTCAGATCACACCGTATCCACCTTCAACGAATGATCATTCAACATGCCATTGATGATCGTCGCCGTATCCGCGCCCCCCGCAATCACCCCACCCGCACCCGGTGTGACGCCGTAATGACTGGCCAGGTTCACGCCGGCCAGATCGATGGTCTGGCTCGGCGTGGCGCCGGCCATGCTGCTGATGTCGATGCTGGTGATCACCGACGCGCCGCTGCCGCTGACGGTGAAGTGCAGGTAGTCGTCCAGCGACGCGGCAGTGCCGTTTTCCCCTTGCAGCAGTTGCGACAGGTCGAGTTTATCGGTGCCAGGGGTGAAGTCAGTGATGAGGTCGTGGCCGCTGTTGCCTTTGAGCCACTGGAAGGTGTCGGCGCCGCTGCCGCCGGTGAGGGTGTTGTTGCCCAGGCCGCCGATCAGGATGTCGTCGCCGCCTCCGCCGCTGAGCACATCGTTGCCCAATCCGCCGTTGATGAGGTTGCTGTTGTTGTCGCCCGTGAGGCTGTCGTTGAAGGTCGAGCCGGTGAGATTTTCGATGGCGGTCAGGGTATCCGTGCCCGCGCCGACGGTGTTTTGCGCGCCGAGCAGGCCCAGGCTCACCGTCACCCCGGCGCTGGCATGGGCGTAGCTGGCGGTGTCGTTGCCGGTGCCGCCGTCGAGCAGGTCGTTGCCCGGCCCGCTGAACAGCAGATCATTGCCGGCGCCGCCGTGCATCTCGTTGTTGCCTGAACCGCCGGTGAGCAGGTCATTGCCGTCGCCGGCATTGAGGATGTTGTTGCCGCTGCCGGCCACCAGTACGTCATCGCCCGAGGTGCCGGTCAGCGTATGGCCGTCCTGATAGGTGATGTTCACCGCCGCGCTGTCGCTGCCGCCGTGGTTGTCATTGGCCGTATAGGTGCCGTGGAAATCCGGGGTGCTGTCCTGGGCTCCGGCGTAGTTGATGGTCATGGTCAGCTGGTAGTTTTCCGCCCCCTTGCCGCTGTTGCCCGGACCACCGTTGTCGATGTTGGTGATGTGGATCTGGTACATGCCGTCCGCCGTGGCGGTGAGGGTCTGGCCGTCGGCGAGCGCCATGTAGGCACCGCCGTTGACCGAGTACTCCATCGTGATGCGACCGGCCGCCAGGTTGTGGTCCAGGTTGAGGGTTTCACCCTGTTTGAGGTTGACGGTGATGCGGTCCTCATCATTGGTGTTGTTGGCATTGACCGACCCCAGTGCCCCGCTGACCACCAGCATCGCCGTCATGGCCGCGGTGTTGGCGACGAATGCGCTGCGGGCGATGGTCACGGCCTGGACGTTGTTGCCGGTGAAGCTGAAGTTCGGGTTGGTGCCGGTGAAGTCCGCGCCCTTGACCGTCCAGCCGGTGTTGAAGGTGGTCGGCGATGCCGTGAGCGCGTCGCCATTGATGTCGGTGTCGTTGGCCAGCAGCAATTCCGCCGGCAGCACAATGCTGCCCGACAGCACGTTGGTGATGATGTGGTCATCCACCGCCACCGGTGGCGTATTTGGAATCACGTTGACCGTCAGTGTTGAGCTGATGAGGTCGCCGTCGTTATCACTGGCGGTGAAGCCGATGTTTTCGGTGATCAGCACGGCCGTGGTTGTCTGCGAGGTGTAGGTGTACTCGCCGGTGTCGAGGTTCACCAGCAGCGTGCCGCTGTTGGTGGTGGCGACGCTCAGGGTGTTGTCGGCGGTGTTGAAGGTGCCGTGGTTGGCGCCGCCGCTGAAGTTCAGCGAGCCCTGATTGCTGTTGGCTTTGGGGTCATAGGTGTAGGTGGTGCCGTCGATCGTGAGGGATTTGATGAAGCCGCCATCGGCGCCGAACGTACCGCCCTCGCCCAGCAGCGAACCGGTGACCGGCGCGCCTTGCACAGTGCCCGAGAGTACCGAGTTGAGTTGATTGAGGTCGGTCACCACCACGGCATTGGTGTCGGTGTGCGTGCTGCCGTCATAGGCCACCGGATCGAGGCTGGCATTATTGACGCCGCTGCCCAGGCCGATGGCGTAGTTCTTGATGTCATTGGCATCGAGGAAGGCTTTGAGCGCCACCTCGTCCGCGGGGCCGATGTCGCCTTCGTTGGGTTTGCCATCGGAGAAGAAGTAGCCGACGTTCTGCGCCCCGGTGAGTTTGCCCCAGGTGTCGAACGCGGTTTGCATCGTCGCCACGGCCGCGTCGTAGTTGGTCCCGCCGTCCGCCGTCAGCGTCGCGATGATCGACTTGGCCGTTGCCACATCGACCCACACCGAGGTCTGGTCGGTGGCACTGCCGCTGAAGGTAACGATCTGCACCTTCACGTCGCCAAGGTCGTCGTACTTGTCGAGCAATGCGCTGATCGCCTGCTTGGCCAGTTCCAGCCGCGACAGGCCCGATACACCGGAGGCGTCATCCATGCTGCCGGACACATCGATCACCAGCAGCAGGTTGGAGTCGATCTGCATCGCGGGCACCGAACGGTCCGAGGCGACGGCTTTGGGCGCGTCATCGACGATGCTGACCACCAGGGTGCCGGTGGTGCTGTTGCCCACCGAATCGGTGGCGGCGTAGGTGAAGTTTTCGCTCAGGGTGTTCGCGCCATCGTTGGCGTTGGGCGATGTTTTCGGCGCCGAGGTCAGGGTGTAGGTATAGCTGCCATCCGGGTTGAGCAGGATTTGCCCGTAGGTTCCGGTGGCGCTGCCGATCAGGGTGTACGTGATCGCGCCCGTGGCGCCAGTGATGGCGCCGGCCAGCGTTCCGGAGCCGGTTTCACCGGTGTTGCCAGGTTCGCTGCCGGTGACCGTGCCCGCTGCCAGGTCCTGACCGTCCCTGGTCAGATCCAGCGCCTTTTCATAGACGGTCACGTCGGTATCGGGAACCACCTCGAGGCAACTGTTGTGCACGTCGATGGTGATGGTGGCGGTGCTTTCATCACCATCGGCATCGCGCACGGTGTAGGTGAACACATCCGTGGCGCCCGGTTCACCAACCGAGTTCGGGTTGCTGTGGTACACGGCGTTGCCGTTGGCCTCCAGTGTGAGATAGCCGTAGGTGCCGTTGATGTGCGTGTTCAAGCCACCGATGGCCGAGGTCGAGGTGTCACTGCCGGCGCGCACGCCGACCACCGCGCCACCCGGCGCAGGGCCGTCGGCGCCGAGTACATCGTTGTGCAGCACATTCCCGCTGACCGTACCGCCCTCCACCACCGAGGCGGAATCGCAGTGAGCCGTTGGAACGTCATCGACGATGTTGATCACGATGGTGCTGGTGACGCTGTTGCCCAGGGAGTCGGTGGCCTGATAGGTGAAACTTTCGCTCAGGGTGTTCGGCCCGTCGTTGGCATTGGGCGTAGTCGCTGGTGGGGAAGTCAGGGTGTAGGTATAGGAACCGTCGGCGTTGATCAGGATTTGCCCGTAGGTGCCGGTGGCGTTGCCGACCAGGGTATAAGTGATCGCGCCCGTGGCGCCGGTGACGGCGCCGACCAAGGTGCCGCTGGCGGTTTCACCGGGGTCGCCAGGCTCGCTGCCGATGACGGTGCCCGCTGCCAGGTCCTGGCCGTCCTTGATCAAATCCAGCGCCTTTTCGTCAACCGTCACGTCGGTATCGGTGGCCGCTACGAGGGTGCAGTCGGCCACGTTAATGGTGATCGTCGTAGTGCTTTCATCGCCGTCGGCATCGCGCACGGTGTAGGTGAACACATCTGTGGCGCCCGGGGCGCTGACCGAGTTCGGGTTGCTGTAATAGACGGCGTTGCCATCGGCATCCAGCGTGAGATAGCCGTAAGTGCCGTTGATTTGCGTGTTCAAGCCGCCGATGGCCGAGGTCGAGGTGTCGCTGCCGGCGCGCACGCCGACCACCGCGCCACCCAGTGCCGGACCGTCGGCCCCGGCGATGTCGTTGCCCAGCACGTTACCCGCGACCGTCGCGCCCTCGGCCACTGAGGCGTGATCGGGGTTGGCGGTGGGCACGTCATCGACGATGTTGACGTTGATCTGGCCCAACGCCGTGCTGCCGTCGACGTCAGTGGCGACGACGTCGAGGTGCTCGGTGAGGCTGTTGGTGCCGTCGGCGTTCGGGTGGGTTTCGTTATCCGCCAGGGTGTAGCGGTAGCTGACCACGCCGGTCGCACTGTCGTAACCGGTGACGGTCAGCGTGCTGCCGAGCGGGGTGACGATCGACTGCGGGAAGCCTGCGACCACACCGCTGGTGATCAGCGCAATGCCGCCCACGGTCAGGGTTTGCAATCCATCGAGGGCGGTGACGGTGAAGGTGCCGCTCTGGGTCAGGGCCGGTGTGTTGGGGCTGCTGCCGTCGCTGAGGTTTTTCTCGTAGACGGTGAGTTCGCCGCCATTGGCGTCAAGGCCATCGATGACCACCGGATCGTTGTTGTTGTGAATCTCCAGCACCAGGTTCGCGGTGCTGGTATCGCCGTCGGCATCCGTCAGGGTGTAGGTGAAGGTTTCCGTGGCGTTGCCGCCGCCGTGCAAGGCTTTGAAGTCGGCGTCGCTGGTGTTCAGGGTGTAGGTGTACGTGCCATTGGGGTTGAGCACCAGGGTGCCATAAGTCCCGTTGAACGTTCCGCCGATAATCGGCCCGCTGTCGGGGCCGGTGGCAATGCGATCGGCGCCCTGGATGTCGTTGGCCAGCACAGTGCCGTTCAACGTCAGCAAGGTTTGCGAGGCGGTATGGGCATTGGAATCGTCGATAGCCTTGGGCACATCGTCGGTGATATTGACGTCCAGCGAACCGGTCGCGGTATCGCCATTGCTGTCACTCGCGACCACGGTGAACTGTTCGCTGAAGCTGTTGGTGCCGTCGCCGGCCGAGTGCGTTTCGTTGCCGACCAGGGTGTAGCTGTAACTGACCACCCCAGTGGCCGGGTTGTAGCCGGTGATCGTCAGGGTGTTGCCCAGTTGAGTGGTGATCGACTGTGGAAAACCGATGGGCACCCCGCCACTGATCACGTTGATCCCGCCAATGCTCAGGCTGGTCAGCCCGTCGGGTGCAGACACCGTGAAGGTGCTGTTCTGAGTCAGCGCCCCCGGGTTACTGGCCGAACCGTCCGCCAGGTTGGCTTCATTGAGGGTCAGTTCGCCGCCCGCCACCGATAGGCCGGTGAGGGTAACCGGGTTATTCGGCGCGTCCACGGCAAACGGCGCAACGATGCCTTTATCGCCGTTGTCCGGCGCAGCGTCCCGGCGCTCCAGGGGGATTTCGGGAATACCATTGAAGCCCGCGGTGGGGAAACCAATGGTGGGATCGACCC
The DNA here is from genome assembly GCF_017114915.1 of Pseudomonas frederiksbergensis. Lineage (GTDB taxonomy): Bacteria > Pseudomonadota > Gammaproteobacteria > Pseudomonadales > Pseudomonadaceae > Aquipseudomonas > Aquipseudomonas frederiksbergensis_I. Next base: position 80,202 of record NZ_JAAUOE010000026.1, on the reverse strand, counting down.
GCCCGCCCACTTCCTCCAGCATGACAAAACTGTGGCCGCCCCCCAGCGCGCCAGGCGCGCCCGTTGCACCCGGTCCGGCGGCGGTGGCTTCAGCGGTCTGGGTCGGGTCGGAGCCGGCGGCAATGGCTTTTTGCAGTTGCTCGACATCGGTCAGTTGCGCCTGGCTGGGCGTCACTGCATCGGCGGTCTCCACGTGCGGCACCTGATGCGCCAGTAACTGGGCGGTCATTTGCAGGCTGCTGTCACGCCCCAGGGTCAGCTCCTGGCCGTTTTGCAGCTGCACCGCCACCGCGCCTTCGGCCCCGGTGACCAGTTGCTCGCCGGCAAACAGCCGATCGCCCTCGACCAGAGTACGTCGGGTGCCATCACCCGCCACGGCGTATACCTGACCGATGACCTTACTGACGATACCGATGAGCGTTGCCATGTGCATTCCTCCGCTGCCGATCACCGCCGGCGCTGGTCTGCGAAGCTCGCCCATGGCTCAACCGGGTTGCCGGGTGACGCTCGCACCTCGGCAGTTCGTTCGCAAGCCTTGCAGTGCAGCAGGCCTGCGAGCGCTACGTAACGTTGGTGAATCACCTGAGTGACAAAAAAATGTCGCTCAAAACCCGTTACGCGTCCCTCCCCTTCAGCATGACTCCGCTGTATGTCGCAAAGTGAGTGGAATTTTCTTCAAGCCTGTCCGTGCTCCAAAAGGCGCATAAAACAAAGGCTTTCGAGTTGAACAATGTGCCGGATTTTACGGAGTACATAAGTTTTTTTTGGCATACACCTTATGAAAAATTTTTCTTAGCTACGCTTCAGGATGTTCTTAGCTCTGTTGTTACAGGCATGAAACGGTTTCACCTAATAACATCGTCAAATATTTGGCGACTGCCAAGCGCCATCAGGAATCAGGGAGATGCACCCATGCGCGTTTTAACCCCCCTTTGCAGTGCGGTTCTGCTGGCCATGGCCTGCACTTCTCAGGCTCAGGCGATGTCATTGACCGAGGCGATCCAGAGCACCATCGCGACCCACCCGGAACTGGCGTCGCGGGTCGATGCCCGGCTCTCGGCCGACGAGCAGGTTAAAGTCGCCAAAGGGGGCTTTTATCCATCGGTGGATTTGAACGCCGCCTATGGGCGCGGCTACAGCGACAACACCACCACGCGGGCGCAGGGCAATCACCATACTGAAATCCTGAACTACACCCAGTCGGAACTGCGTCTGCGGCAGATGCTGTTCGACGGTTTCAACACCGCCAACGAGGTCGCGCGCACCAAAGGCGTGGTCAACTCGCGGGCCTATTACGCTCAAGGCACCGCCCAGGACCTGGCCCTGCGCACCGTCGAGGTGTACCTGGAAGTGCTCAAGCGCCGCGAACTGGTGACCCTGGCCAAGAACAACCTGCAAGCGCACATGCGGGTCAATGATCAGATCAGCCTGCGTACCCAGCGTGGGGTCGGCAGCAACGCCGACTCTGACCAGTCCACCGCTCGCCGGGCACTGGCGCAAAACAACCTCGACACCGCCGAAGTCGATCTGGCCGATGCCGAGGCAAATTTCTACAGCGTCGTGGGGCGCATGCCCGATGAACTCGAAGCGCCGCCATCGACCCGCGGCGAATTGCCCGCCACCCTGCCCGAAGCCCAGCAGATCATGGTGGAAAACAACCCGTACCTGAAATCCGCCCAGGCCGACATCCAATCAGCCGAAAGCCAGTATGAGGTCGCCAAGTCGCCGTTCTACCCACGCTTCGACGCCGAAGCGGCGGTGGGCGCGAACAATAATATTCAGGGCGACGAAGGCCACGACAACGAATGGCGGGTGGGCGTGGTGATGAATTACAACCTGTTCCGTGGCGGCAGCGACAAGGCCCGGCTGGCCTCCAACGCACACCAGATCAACCAGGCACTGGACATCCGCAACAACGCCCTGCGTCAGCTCAACGAGAACATTCACCTGGCCTGGAACGCCATGGTCAACGCCAAGAAACAAACCCCGACCGCCCGTGAATACGCCGAGACCACCACCCGTGTGCGCGCTGCGTATCAGGATCAGTTCGGTCTTGGCCAACGGACCCTGCTCGACTTGCTCGACAGTGAAAACGAGCTCTACAACGCCAACCGCCGCTACACCGAAGTGCGCTACACCGAGGAGTTCTCGATGTACCGCGTGCTGGCGAACATGGGTCAGTTGCTGAGCAAACAACGGGTGGTGCTGCCCGCCGATGCGATCGCCGCCACCGAAGTGAAAAACGAAGCTCGCTTGCCTGAATTGAAATAGCTCAAATGAAGTAGCTCAACAGGAGCGCTCACTGTGACCAGCATGGAAACCGGCAACACGGCTGTCGATCCGCGCCTGAGCTTCGATGATCCGCTTCTGGACGGTCTGTTAATCCTCTGCAAACTCCACGGCGCGACGGTCAGTCGCGCCAGCCTGAGTGCCGGGCTGCCAATGGCACACCATCGTTTGAGCCTGGACCTGCTGCCCCGCGCAGCGGCCCGGGCCAGTTTGCAGGCGCGGGTGCTGCGCCGTGAGCTGACGGACATTTCTGCGCTCAACCTGCCGGTGATGCTGATCCTCAACCATGGCCGTTGCGCAGTCTTGCGCCGCTTCGGCGATGACGGCCAGGCGTTGATTCTGCCGAGCGAAGCCGACGGCGGAGAACAGTGGGTCAGCACGGACGAGCTGGCCGCCCACTACAGCGGCCAGGCGTTGTTCGCCCGGCCGCGGCATGAACTCGAAGATTTGCGCGCACCGTTGGTACCACGGGTCGAGGCGTGGTTTCGCGACACGTTGAAGTTGTCGAAGTGGCTGTACAGCGACGCGATTCTGGCGAGTTTTCTGATCAACCTGCTGGGCCTGATGGTGCCGCTGTTCGTGATGCAGACCTACGACCGGGTGGTGCCGAACCAGGCCACCTCGACTTTGTGGGTGCTGTCGATCGGCTTGCTGATCGGCACCGGTTTCGAACTGGTGCTGCGGGTGGTTCGCGCCCACTTGCTGGACACCGCCGGGAAGAAAACCGATGTGATTCTTTCGGCGACCCTGTTCGAACGCATCACTGGCATGGCGATGAAAGCGCGGCCGGCGACCATCGGTGGTTTCGCCCAGAGCATTCATGACTTTCAGGGCCTGCGGGAATTTCTCACCGCCGTCACGCTGACCAGCCTGATCGACCTGCCCTTCGCCGTACTGATGCTGGTGGTGATCGGCCTGCTCGGCGGCTGGCTGGTGGTGATTCCGCTGTTGGCGTTCCCCATCACGATCCTCTTCGCCATGGTGATTCAGGCACGGCTGCGCGACACCGTGCAGAAAAGCTTGAGCCTGGGCGCCGAACGTCAAGCCTTGCTGATCGAAACCCTCGGCGGCCTGGAAACCCTCAAGGCCTGCAGCGCCGAGAGCGAACGCCAGCACAAATGGGAAAGCACCCACGGCGCCCTCACCCGTCTCGACAGCCATGCGCGCAACCTCTCGGCGCTGGCCACCAACGGCACGCTGTTCATTCAACAATTCTCCGGCATGGCGACCATCGTCGCCGGGGTCTACAGCATCATCGCTGGCAACCTCAGCGTTGGTGCGCTGGTGGCGACCTACATGCTCGGCAGCCGCGTGCTCGCGCCGCTGGGGCAAATCGCCGGGCTGATCACCCGTTATCAGCAAGCACAACTGACCATGAAAAGCACCGATGCGCTGATGTCGTTGCCGCAAGAACGTGACGCCAAACAGCGGCCGTTGGAGCGCACGCAATTGCAAGGCGCCCTCGACGTCAGCGGTGTGACGTTCCACTACAACGGCCAGAACGCGCCGGCCCTGGCCAACGTCAGCTTCAGCCTGAAACCCGGCGAGCGGATCGGCATCATCGGCCGCAGCGGTTCGGGCAAAAGCACGCTGGCGCGGTTGGTGATGGGGTTCTATGCGCCGGAAGAAGGCCAGTTGCTGCTCGATGGCCTGGACCTGCGGCAACTGGACGTCGCCGACCTGCGCCAACAGATCGGCTACGTCGCCCACGACCTGCCGCTGCTGGCCGGCAGCCTGCGCGACAACCTGACCCTCGGCGCCCATTACATCAGCGATGCCCGAATGCTTGAAGTCGCTGAGCTGACCGGCGTGACCGAACTCGCGCGGCAGCATCCACAAGGTTTTGATCGGCCAGTAGGCGAGCGTGGTCAGTTGCTGTCGGGCGGGCAACGGCAAGCGGTATTGCTGGCGCGGGCCTTGTTGCTCGACCCGCCGATCATGCTGCTCGACGAGCCCACCAGCGCCATGGACAACAGCAGCGAAGACGTCCTGCGGCAAAAACTCCACGGCTGGGTCCAGGGCAAAACCGTGCTGCTGGTCACCCACCGCACTTCGATGCTCAGCCTGGTGGACCGGTTGCTGGTGCTGGACAACGGGCGGATCGTCGCCGACGGCCCGAAAGAAGCGGTGATCGATGCATTGCGCAAGGGCCGCGTTGGCTCTGCGGCGGTTTAGGAGTTGCCCATGTCTGCGGATCAAGGTTCCCGTGGCTACTTCAACAGTTTCGGCAAAAGCGCCGAAGTCGAATTCATGCCGGAAACCGCCGGCGCCTCGTTGCAGGATTCGCCGCGCTGGTCGCGGATCACCGTGTGGCTGGCGGCGGCGCTGCTGATCACTGCGCTGGTGTGGGCAAAGTTCGCCGTGTTGCAGGAAGTGACCACGGGCGAAGGCAAGGCGATTCCGTCGAGCAAGATTCAGGTGATCCAGAACCTGGAAGGCGGCATCGTCACGGAAATTTTCGTGCGCGAAGGGCAAATGGTGAACAAGGGCGACACCTTGTTGCGTCTGGATGACACGCGCTTCCTGTCGAACAAGGGGGAAAGCGAAGCGGATCGCTATGCGTTGACCGCGCAGGTCGAACGGTTGTCCGCCGAGGCCGAAGGCCGGCCCTTCACGCTGTCCCCGGAAGTGATCGCCAAAGCCCCGCAAGTGGCCGAAGACGAACGCTCGCTGTACGAACAACGCCAGCGTCGACTGGCCAGCGAACAGCGCACCTTGACCGAACAACTGCGGCAAAAAACCCAGGAGCTGGCGGAATTCCGCTCCAAACAGGGGCAATTCAGTTCCAGCCTGGCGCTGCTGCAACAAGAGATGAACATGTCGGCGCCGCTGGTGGGCACCGGGGCGGTTTCGCCGGTGGAAATCCTGCGACTCAAACGCAGCGCGGTGGAAATCCGCGGCTCGCTGAACGCCACGACCCTGGCGATTCCCCGGGCGGAAGCGGCGATCAATGAGATCAAAAGCAAGATCGACGAGTCCGAACAATCCTTCCGCTCGGATGCGGCCAAAGAGTTGAATGAGAAACGCACCGAGCTGTCGAAAATCACCGCCACGAGCATTGCCATCGACGACCGCGTGACGCGCACCACCGTGGTGTCGCCGGTTCACGGCGTGATCAAGGTGCTGAAGGTCAATACCATCGGCGGCGTGGTTCAGCCGGGCAGCGACATGGTGGAAATCGTGCCGCTGGAAGACAACCTGCTGATCGAAGCCAAGGTCCGGCCTCAAGACGTGGCGTTCCTGCACCCGGGCCAGAAAGCCATGGTCAAGTTCAGCGCATATGACTACACGATTTATGGCGGGTTGAGTGCCAAGCTGGAGTTGATCGGGGCGGACACCATCACCGATGACAAGGGCAACAGCTTTTATCTGATTCAGGTCAGGACCGATAAAAATCACTTGGGCGGGGATCTGAAACCGCTGCTGATCATTCCGGGGATGGTGGCGACGGTGGACATTATTACCGGGGAGAAAAGCGTGCTGGATTACCTGCTCAAACCGGTGCTGAAAGCGCGGACCGAGGCGATGCGCGAGCGGTAGTNCCGCTGCTGATCATTCCGGGGATGGTGGCGACGGTGGACATTATTACCGGGGAGAAAAGCGTGCTGGATTACCTGCTCAAACCGGTGCTGAAAGCGCGGACCGAGGCGATGCGCGAGCGGTAGTTTGTGATCGTTCCCACGCGCAGCAAAGGAATGCCGCCCGGGACGCTCCGCGTCCCTTCCAGGATGTGACGCAGAGCGTCACTGGATGCATTTCCCACGCAGAGCGTGGGAACGATCACTATCTCGGCCCATGATTACGCTGAAAAACCTCCTCCCCCATCGCCGCAATCTGCCCCTCGATCAACGCCTCGAACGGCTTTAACAGCGGCTCGAAACTGCTCGGCGCTTCGAGGGTCTGCAACGCCTGCACAATCGCCTCCACTGTCGACAGCGCCCCCGGCCCCGGCGCCTTGCGCAGGCGATAACGCGACACCCCGCCTTCGGCCAAGGTCACCCTGGGCAACGCCGCCAACAACGGATTGAGGTGCAGCATTTTGCGCGCCTTACGCCAGGTGCCGTCCGGAACCACCAGCAGCAGCGGCTCATCATTGGCGGTGTAGGCCTGCATCGGCTGTGCATCCTCGCCAGGAAACAGCAGCCGCGCTTGATAGCCCGGCTGATTCAACAGCGCCGGCAAATCCTCGAACACCTCGCCCACAATCAACTTGGCATTGTTCAATCCCAGCGCCGCCAACCGTGCGGTATTCAGCGCATGGTTCACTTCGCTCGGATGCTGAAGCAGCAACACCCGAGTGCGGCTGTCGAGGCAAGGGATCAACGGACACAAACAGTGAGTTTGCGGACGCAGACAACGCGGGCACTGGATTCTGGACATTTTCTTAAGCCTGATTGAGCTGTGCTTTGAGCAAGTCGCGGAAAGTCTGGATCAGCGGTTCACGGCTGCGGCCACGGCGCACGATCATCGAAAACGGTGCCTGATAACCGAAGGTCGCCGGCAGCAGCACGCGCAAATCACCCTTGTCCACCCAAGCCTGGGCGTAGTGCTCCGGCAGGTAACCGATGTAGGCGCCGGACAGCACCAGAATCAGCTGGGCCTCCATACTTTCCACCGTCGCCGCACTGTGTTTGAAACCGTGGCGGGCCAGTTCGGCCTGGCTCCAATAGCCTCGGCCGACCATGCGCTGCTGGGTGATGACTTGCTCGGGAATGCGCCGCTCGGTGAACAGCGGGTGACGACTGCTGCAATACAGCCAGTGTTGCTCGCGGTAGAGCGGCATGTAGACCAGACCGCTCATGCGTGTGGAAAAGGCACCGATGGCCAGGTCGAGGCGGTTGTCCTGCACGCCGAGTTGCAGTTCGTAAGGGCTCATGACCGATAGATGCAAGTGCACCGCCGGGTGTTCCTGACTGTAGGCACCGATGGCTTCGGCGAACGGCAAGGCCTTATCGCTGACGGTGGAGTCGATCACCCCCAGGTTCAACGTACCGCGCAGCTCGCCTTTGAGGGCCGCGGCGTACTGTTCGAAACCTTCGAGCTCGGCCAATAGACGCAGGGTTTCCTGATGGAACAGCTCACCCTTGCTGGTCAGGCTGAAACCACCGCGCCCGCGATGGCACAGCACCAGGCCCAGCGCCGCTTCGAGCTGGCTCATGTAGGTGCTGATGGCCGAAGTCGAGAGGTTGAGCTCGTGCTGGGCGTTGGCGAACCCCTGATGACGGACCACGCTGACGAAAATGCGCAATAGTTTCAGGTCGGGTAAAGCGTTGGCCATGGTTACTCCATAGATCGTTCCCACGCTCTGCGTGGGAATGCCGCCCGTGACGCTCTGCGTCACATACTCGGAACAGCTGGACGCGGAGCGTCCGTGGATGCATTCCCACGCAGAGCGTGGGAATGATCACGGGAAAGAGTCTATCGCCGCCATCGCCATTAGTTTAGAAAAATCTGAACTAAGTATTTGCCCGTAGCGATTCTTCCCCGCCACTGCATTTCGCAGAATCGGCCACAGCGGTGCCTGTCTCTCCCCGAGACCGTGCAACCGACATAAATAAAACAACGACGATGAGGCCTTACCCGTGGACAAGATTCTTCACCAACCACTGGGCGGCAACGAAATGCCGCGCTTCGGCGGCATCGCCACCATGCTGCGACTTCCCCATTTGCCATCCGCTGCCGGCCTGGACGCTGCCTTTATCGGTATCCCGCTGGACATCGGCACGTCCCTACGCCCCGGCACCCGTTTCGGGCCGCGTGAAATCCGTGCTGAATCGGTGATGATCCGTCCGTACAACATGGCCACCGGCGCTGCGCCGTTCGACTCGCTGTCGGTGGCCGACATCGGTGACGTGGCGATCAACACCTTCAACCTGCTGGACGCCGTGCGGATCATCGAAGAGGCCTACGACACTATCCTCGAACACGATGTGATTCCCCTGACCCTGGGCGGCGATCACACCATCACCCTGCCGATCCTGCGTGCCATCCACAAAAAGCACGGCAAGGTCGGCCTGGTGCACATCGACGCTCACGCCGATGTGAACGATCACATGTTCGGCGAGAAAATCGCCCACGGCACCACCTTCCGTCGCGCGGTAGAAGAAGGTCTTCTGGATTGCGACCGTGTAGTGCAAATTGGCCTGCGGGCTCAGGGTTACACCGCTGATGACTTCAACTGGAGCCGCAATCAAGGCTTCCGTGTGGTTCAGGCTGAAGAATGCTGGCACAAATCCCTGGCGCCGCTGATGGCCGAAGTGCGCGAGAAAGTCGGCGACGGTCCGGTGTATCTGAGTTTCGATATCGACGGTATCGATCCGGCCTGGGCACCAGGCACCGGCACCCCGGAAATCGGCGGTCTGACGACCATTCAGGCGATCGAGATCGTACGTGGCTGCCAAGGCCTCGACTTGGTCGGCTGCGATTTGGTAGAAGTCTCGCCAGCGTACGACACCACCGGCAACACCTCGCTGCTGGGCGCCAACCTGTTGTACGAAATGCTCTGCGCACTGCCAGGCGTGGCCCATCGCTGAGCGAACGTGCCGCCGCCGAGCCGGTGTCGTGCATCTCGTGTTTGGCCTCACGGATTCGCTCGGTAAACCGGCGTTCCGACAAGCCCCCTCGCCATAATTAAGTGTTCCATCACATCACTGCTTTCAGCCTCACCATAAAAAAAACAATCGGAGACACGCCATCATGGCTTTGGATTTATTCGTCGTTCTCATATACGCCGCCGCGATGCTGGTGCTCGGCTACTTCGGCATGCGCAAGGCCAAGACCAACGAAGACTACCTGGTCGCCGGTCGTAACCTCGGCCCGACCCTGTACATGGGCACCATGGCCGCGACCGTGCTGGGGGGCGCGTCCACCGTTGGCACCGTGCGCTTGGGCTACGTCCATGGCATTTCCGGTTTCTGGCTATGCGCCGCACTGGGTTGCGGGATCGTCGCGCTGAACCTGTTCCTCGCCAAACCGCTGCTGAAGCTGAAAATCTACACCGTCACTCAGGTGCTGGAAAAACGCTACAACCCGATGGCCCGCTCGGCGAGCGCGGCGATCATGCTGGCCTATGCGCTGATGATCGGCGTGACCTCGATCCTCGCCATCGGCACCGTGCTGCAGGTGCTGTTCGGTCTGCCATTCTGGATCTCAGTACTGCTCGGCGGTGGCGTGGTGGTGGCCTACTCGGCGATCGGCGGCATGTGGTCGCTGACCCTGACCGACATCGTCCAGTTCGTGATCAAGACCGTGGGCCTGATGTTCATCCTGTTGCCGATCTGCCTGTACCGCGTCGGCGGCTGGGATGAGTTGGTGATGAAACTGCCGGCCGCCGCCTTCAGCTTCACCACCATCGGCTGGGACACCATCATCACCTACTTCATGATCTACTTCTTCGGCATCCTGATCGGTCAGGACATCTGGCAACGGGTGTTCACGGTCAAGACCGCCAAAGTCGCGCAGTACGCCGGTACCTTCGCGGGCATCTACTGCATCCTTTACGGCCTGGCCTGCGCCCTGATTGGCATGGCGGCACACGTGCTGATCCCGGACCTGGACAACGTCAACAACGCCTTCGCCGCCATCGTCAAACTGTCCCTGCCCGATGGCATTCGTGGCCTGGTGATCGCTGCGGCCCTGGCTGCCATGATGTCCACCGCCAGCGCCGGTCTGCTCGCCGCATCCACCACCCTGACCGAAGACCTGCTGCCGAAGCTGCGTGGCGGTAAACCATCGAGCCTGGGGATCAACCGCCTGTTCACCCTGCTGACCGGCCTTGTCGTGCTGGGCATCGCACTGGTGGTCAACGACGTGATCAGCGCCCTGACCCTGGCCTACAACCTGTTGGTGGGCGGCATGCTGATCCCGCTGATCGGCGCGATCTTCTGGAAACGCGCCACCACCGCCGGCGCCATCGCCAGCATGGGCCTGGGCTTTGCCACCGCACTGGTGTTCATGGTCAAGGACGGCATGGACGCCAACACCCCGATCTACTACAGCCTCGGCGTGGGCCTGGTGAGTTTCGTGGCGGTCAGCCTGCTGTCCCGTCGCCCGGCACCGGTGGCGAGCGCCGCCTAAGCTTGAACATGACGACTTGATGCTTTCTTCGACGGGTGTGGCGTCGGTTGCCACACCCGTTTTTTTCGTCCGGAGAAAACCTTTGATGAAGATTGTTTCTCGCGATCAGTGGTTCGAGGTCAAACAGCTCAGCGATGGCATCCGCCTGATTCACGAGCCTTACATTCGGCCCTTCTACCGCTGCAACCTCTGGCACATTCAGGGCCGCGACAAGGACTTGCTGCTGGACAGCGGGTCCGGGCTGGTCAGCCTGCGCGAGCAATTGCCTTGGCTCACCGAACGGCCGCTGGTGGCGGTGGCCAGCCATTGTCATTTCGATCATATCGCCGGTCATCACGAGTTCCCCGAACGGCTGGTGCACCGGGCCGAAGCACAGATCCTCGCAGAACCCGACGGCGACAATACCTTGAGCAAGGCATTTGTCGGTGACGACATGTTCGAGGCGCATCCCGATCGCCCCTTGTGCTACGCCGAATACCGGGTCAGGGCCGCACCGGCCACGGGCTTTATCGAAGAAGGCGACGTACTCGATCTCGGTAATCGGGTCCTGCAAGTACTGCACACGCCGGGTCATTCCCCAGGCGGAATCAGCCTGTTCGAGGCGGCGACCGGAACCCTGTTCAGCGGCGACATCATTTACGACGGGCCGCTGATTGAAAACGTCTACCACTCCAACCTCGACGACTACGCCCGCAGCCTGCAACGCTTGCGCACAATGCCGATCCGCACGGTGCACGGCGGGCATTTCGGGAGTTTTTCCGGGGAATATTTACGCACGATGATTGACGAATGGCAGCGCCGACACGCCTGAAGCCTGCTGTACTCAACACCAGGGATCTCATAACGCCCTCGAAGAAGGACCATGAAAAGAGCCGCCGTTCGTGCTGCCGTGCATCGCCTTATCAGCCACCTGCTGGAAAATCAGGATGACTTCGACGACAACACCAGCCTGGTGCAGTTGGGGCTGGATAAAGAAGATATCCAAGAGCTGATCTTCCGTCTGGAGGATCAGCTGGGATTGACGGCATTCACCGCCGAAGAAGACCGGATGCTCAAGACGGCCAGGACGGCGAATGATTTGAGCCGGTTTTTGATTGAGATCGGGCGGTAATGAAACGGATTGCCAGATACACCTGATGGTCCGAATGAACCTCTGTGGCGAGGGAGTGGCCGCCGCGTCTCCGACGCTGCGGCCGCGCTCAACCTGACCCACCTGAGTGGCGATGAATGGGACCGTTGCGCGCCCCAGCGGGAGCAAGCTCCCTCGCCACAGGTGATTTGCCGGGCTTAGCGGCGGCGCTGTTGGCTCCGACGTTGTTCGTCGTCAGTGCGAATAGGCACGGGTTGCAGAGGCGGTTCAATCAAACCGAGTGCGACACCCAGGTCATGCAGCCAGTTTTGGATTTTCTCTTTCATGATGCCCCCCTTCAGGGTAGTGCCGAGCGGCCGAAGTTCTGTAGCCCCTTCGCACTGATAATAGTCCGAAGTCCTACGCAATGCTCGCCCAAGATCGCAATGATCTGTTACTAAATTGATCCAGATCCCGCACCGCCCAGTCAGGGTTGCCCAAGTACTTTGCGCAAACGACGGCGGACCCACTGCTCTGCACTCACAAAAGTGATCCCGAGTAAAACCAGCACCGCACCGATCACGAAGTTCAGGCTCAGTTCTTCACCCAGCAGCACCACGCCGAACGTGACGCCGAACAGGGGCGTCATGAACGAAAACACCGCCAGGTTCGCCGCCAGATAACGGCGCAGCAGCCAGAACCAGGTCAGGTAACTGAAGAACGACACCACCAATCCCTGGAACAGCACGCTGGCCACCGCCACGGTTGTCAGGCTGACATGGGTGACCTGACCACTGAGCATCGCGATCAGCAGCAGGCCGACGAAGCCGACGATCAGTTGATAAAACAGGGTCAGGGTCACCGGCGCTTCCGACAGACGCGAGGCGCGCACCACCACGGTAGTCGCACCCCAGGATGCGCCAGCCAACACACCCAAGGCATCGCCCATCAACATGCGGCGGTCGAGATTGTCCCAGGACACGCCACCGGCAAACGCAATGGCAATGCCGACGAAGGCGAGAATAATCCCCAGCCACTGCACCGGTCTTAAGCGCTCACTCGGCAACAGCCAATGCACGCCCAATGCGGTGAAAATCGGCGCAGTGTAGAGAAACACCGACATGTGCGCCGCTGTGGTCAGTTGCAAGCCTTCGGCAATGAACAAGAACTCCAGGCCAAACAGCGCGCCAGCCAGCAAACCGCCGCGCCAGGTAGCACCGACCTGATCCCAGCCGCCCTTCCAGCAGATCAGCAGTCCTACGAGCAACGCGGAAATACCCGACCGCCCCGCCGCCTGCATGACTGGTGCGATGTCCGGTGCCGCCCATTTGATCATGACCTGTTGCACGCCCCAGATCAGGCACAACCCGACCATCACTTGCAGGGCAAATCCATCGGCGCTACGCCGGGTGGCGCTCACCGGAACACCTCGACAACACAATTCATCAGCTGAGTTCGATACGATCGGCGTGAATGACGATCTGGCCGTTCTTGTACAACGCACCGATGGCCTTTTTGAAGTTACCCTTGCTGACGCCGAACATACTGCTGATCAACGTCGGGTCGCTCTTGTCACTGACTGGCAGGGTGCCGTTGTTGTCGCGCAACTTGGCGAGAATCTTCGAGTTCAGACTGGTGGCGGCGGCTTCGCCCACCGGTTGCAGGCTCAGGCTGATCTTGCCGTCGGCGCGGACTTCTTTGATAAAGCCCTTCTCTTGTTTACCGGCACGCATGAACTTGAAGATTTCGTTCTTGTGGATCAGGCCCCAGTGCTTGTTGTTGATGATCGCCTTGAAACCCATATCGGTCGCTTCGGCCACCAGCAAATCGACTTCCTGGCCCGGGGTGTAATTGGCCGGGGTCTTGTCCAGGTAGCGATCCAGACGCGCCGTCGCGGTGATGCGTCGCGTGTGTTTGTCGAGGTAGACATGCACCACGACATACTCGCCGGCCTTCATCTGGCGCTTTTCTTCGGAAAACGGCAGCAGCAGATCCTTCGGCAACCCCCAATCCAGGAACACACCGATACTATTGACTTCAACAACTTTCAAACTGGCGAATTCACCGACTTGAACTTTCGGCTTTTCGGTCGTGGCGATAAGTTTGTCATCGCTGTCCAGATAAATAAAAACGTTGAGCCAGTCTTCATCTTCGCTGGGAATATCCTTGGGGATATAACGATTAGGCAGAAGGATTTCGCCATCCGCGCCACCGTCCAGATATAAACCGAAGTTAGTGTGTTTAACCACTTGCAAACTGTTGTAACGCCCGACTAAAGCCATTTCCAATACCCTCATTGCGTGGGCGGCATTCTACCCGGTTTTGCGGGCGGCGTTCGGCGACCGGCCAGGTGGTGCCGAAAAATCCGCGGTGGCCCTTGATTTTCCTGGGGTTTGGCGGATGCATCCGGCCGCTCGTCAGGCCGATGGGAGGGTCAGCGCCTTGGCCAGCCTCTGGGCAAAGCGCTATTTTCCACCGGGGTTGTTAGTTAAAACAGTAGGTTAGAAGGACATTTCAAATAATAACTTTCGATTATTTACGGTCCCGCCGCGTGGATTTCGGGAGGATATTTACCAAGCAATTGTCAAGTATTTCCTGTACGATGCCTGGCCAAGTTAATTTCTACAGGTTAATGGCCGCCATGCGTGTAAAAGCATCCAACAGCAAAGCAAAGCCAGCCCCAGCCGTTGAAACCAGCGAATCGATCAACAACCAGATCGCTGCGTTCCTCAAGTCCGGTGGCGAAATCCAGCAAATTGCCAAAGGCGTCAGCGGCCAGACGTTCGGCCCGTCCAAGCAGATCACGCTGGGCAAGAAGTAATCCCCCGCGTTAACTGGTCCCTAAGCGCTTTGAGCTTCGAAGCGCTTGGACTGGAACCCTCCCGCAATACCCCATCAAACAAATATTTCAAAAATCGACGAACGGCCCTTGATGCCGATGATTCGCCGGTACGCTTTCACGTGTCCGGATCAAGCGGCTATTAATCGGCTGAACTGCCGGGCTCATCCCGCGATCACACAAGAGACCCCCAATAAGAACCCAGGTCTTTGCAAGGACTCGCCATGTCGCACTGGTGGAAACAGATCGGCGTCATCCTCACCCTCAGCCTCACCGTCTCCGCCTGCAGCCGCGTAGGCCTGGCTTACCGCAACCTTGACGTGATCATTCCCTGGACGCTCAGCGACTACCTGGACATGAACCACGAGCAAAAGGACTGGTTCAACGAACGCCTCAAGGAACACCTGATCTGGCACTGCACCACGCAATTGCCCGGCTACCTCGATTGGCTGGATCGTTTACAGGCCATGGTCGAGAGCAACCAGATCACCGATGCCGCCCTGCAAACCCGAACCCAGGAAGCCAAACAGGCCATCGCCGAGATCGCCCGGGAAATCACCCCGTCGGCCATCGAACTGTTGCAGGGGCTGGATGACAAGCAAGTCGCGGAAATGAACGAGGCCTTTGCCAAAGACCAGCGCAAACGCCAGGAGGCCTACCTCAAGCCGTCTCTTGAACAACAGATCAAAGAGCGGAGCAAGCGCATGGAGAAACGCCTGAATGACTGGCTCGGCCCGCTCAGTTCAAGCCAACAGCAGCGGGTAATGGCCTGGTCGAATGCCCTGGGTGATCAGAACAAGCAATGGATTGGCAACCGTGCCCATTGGCAACAGCAATTCAACGCGGCGGTTGCACAGCGGCAGAGTCCGCAATTCCCACAGCAAATCGAGACGCTTCTGGTGAATCGCGAAAGTTTATGGACACCCGCTTACCGCGAGGCCTACGCCAACACCGAAGCCCAGGCTCGGGCGCTGCTGGTGGACTTGATGGCCGAGAGCACACCGGTTCAGCGTGAACGGTTGCTGAAGAAGATTGAAGGCGTGCGCAAGGACTTCACTGATTTGAAATGCCTGAAAGCGGCGCGGCAGGATTAATCGGGCCACCGCCGCTCCCACATGAAATACGCGTGATCATCAGGCAATCTGCGCCTTCGACGCCACTTCATCAAACGTCAGCTCATCCAGGGCATCTTCCTGCTCATCCAGCACCTGGCGCGGATGCTCATTACCCGGAATGCTGCTGTCGATCAGGCTCAACAAACTCGAGCCCCGAGGCGTCAAAATGTAATTTTCACCATTACCACCCTGATCCTCCGGCCGAGGCTCGATATAGCCCCGCAGCAGCAGTATTTTTTCGTACTCACCGGCCACCGTTTTCAGGTGATCCAGATTCTCGAACGGCTCGCCCGCGCAGGCTTTCGCCGCCGCATACTGCTCGGCATAAGGCCGCGGAGTGAAACTGTGGCCGGCGCTGTTCTGCACTTCATGCAGTAAGCGCTCAATCAAATCCCAGTTATAAGTCGTCATCCTGATCAACCTCCAGTGCCCGCGAGTGGAATGGCCTGCATAGGTTGTGACCGAGATGGAGAGCAGCCGTTCAGCCCAGGTATTTCACCCTGCCGACCGGCGGCCTGTCGATTTGAGCCCAGGCCAAACGACTAGGCTATGTAAGACGATTTACCCCTCTGCGCGAATCGACTTTCGCCACAGCATGCAGGAGAAATCACCATGAACATTCAGAATCATCCGGTCGTGTCCCGGGAAGAATGGCTGGCCGCCCGAAAACAACACCTGGCCCACGAAAAAGCCTTCACCAAAGAACGCGACAAACTCAGCGCCGAACGCCGCGCCCTGCCTTGGGTGAAGATTGACAAGGATTATCACTTCCAGGGCCCAAACGGCGAATTGAAGCTGGCCGACCTGTTCGGCGGCCGCAGCCAGTTGATCATCTACCACTTCATGTTCGCCGACGGCTGGGACGAAGGCTGCCCCGGCTGCTCGTTCCTGTCCGACCACATCGACGGCGCCAACCAACACCTGGCCCACCACGACGTGGCCGTGGTTGCGGTTTCCCACGCACCGTTCGCCGAATTCCAACCGTTCAGACAACGCATGGGCTGGAAATTCGACTGGGTCTCGTCCGAAGGCTGCGACTTCAACTACGACTTCGGCGTCTGCGCCCGGGCCGAAGACGTCGCTGCTGGAAAAGCCACCTACAACTACGAGAAAACCGACGGTACGGAAGAAGAACTCCCCGGCCTCAGTGTGTTTTATCGCAATGATGCGGGGGAGATTTTCCACACCTACTCAACGTACGCCCGAGGCCTGGATTTGCTGGTCGGCGCCTACAACTACCTCGACCTCACGCCCAAGGGCCGCAATGAAGAGGAGATCATGGATTGGGTGAGGCATCACGATCGGTATGAGGACGAGGCGTCAGCTAGTTGCTGCCATGGGGGGTAGACTGCTTGGTCCGGGTTGGTCACAGCATCCGTGAACACCACAAATCCCTGTGGGAGCGAGCTCGCTCGCGAAAGCGGAGTATCAGTCAACATCAATATTGAATGTTAGTCAGTCATCGCGAGCAAGCTACGGGGTGAACGCCTATCCCGCGTAGGAGCTGACGAAGCCTGCGATCTTTTGATCGTAAAAAAAACCCGGACACTGTCCGGGTTTTTATTGGGGCGCTACAACGCTTTATTCAGCCGCCGGCGCTTCCGGCTTGCGGCGCTTGAGCGGGGCCATGCCGTCCTTGCTGACCAGCGACGGGACGTCGGCCTTCGGGCGGTTGGCGCTTTTGCGCTTGGTCGGGGTCTTGGCGGCGGTTTTCTTCTTGTCGCCCTTGGCGTCGGTCTTTTTCTTCTTCACGCCAACGGCTTTGCCCGAGGCCTTGACCTTTTTCGGTCCGCCGTAGGTGCCTTTGACTTCCTTGATGGTGCGGCGCTCGAAGCTTTGCTTGAGGTAGCGCTCGATGCTCGACATCAGGTTCCAGTCGCCGTGGCAGATCAGCGAGATGGCCAGGCCATCGTTGCCGGCGCGGCCGGTGCGACCGATGCGGTGAACGTATTCGTCGCCGCTGCGCGGCATGTCGAAGTTGATCACCAGGTCCAGGCCGTCCACGTCCAGGCCACGGGCGGCGACGTCGGTGGCCACGAGGATCTTCACGCCGCCCTGCTTCAGGCGGTCGATGGCCAGTTTGCGGTCCTTCTGGTCCTTCTCGCCGTGCAGGACGAACGCCTTGTATTCCTGCGCCACCAGGCGGCCGTAGATTCGGTCGGCCATGGCCCGGGTGTTGGTGAACACGATGGCCTTCTGGTAGGTCTCGTTGGCCAGCAGCCAGTTGACGATCTGTTCTTTGTGCTGGTTGTGGTCAGCGGTGATGATTTGCTGACGGGTGGTGTCGTTCAGCTGGCTGACCGCGTTGAGCTGCAAGTGCTCAGGGTTGTTCAGCACCTTGGCGATCATCTCGCGCAGGCCGGAGCCGCCGGTGGTGGCGGAGAACAGCATGGTCTGCTGACGGTTCGGGCATTCGTCGACCAGACGCTGCACGTCTTCGGCAAAGCCCATGTCGAGCATGCGGTCGGCTTCGTCGAGCACCAGCACTTCGACTTCCTTGAGGTCGAGGTTGCCGGCGTTCAGTTGCTCGATCATCCGGCCCGGCGTACCGATCAGGATGTCCGGCACCTTGCGCAGCATGGCGGCCTGGACCTTGAAGTCTTCACCGCCGGTGATCAGGCCGGACTTGATGAAGGTGAACTGCGAGAAGCGCTCGACTTCCTTCAGGGTCTGCTGGGCCAGCTCGCGGGTCGGCAGCAGGATCAGGGTCTTGATGCTGACGCGGACTTTGGCCGGGCCGATCAAGCGGTTGAGGATCGGCAAAACGAAGGCCGCGGTTTTGCCGCTGCCGGTTTGTGCTGTCACCCGCAGGTCACGCCCTTGCAGCGCCAGCGGAATAGCCGCTGCCTGCACAGGCGTTGGCTCGACAAATTTAAGCTCGGCCACGGCTTTGAGCAGGCGTTCGTGCAGGGCGAATTGGGAAAACACGGGTGCTACCTCGAAGAAATACAAAAAAACAGCTGCATAGGGTAACGGTTTCGAGCGCGAAGGCCGAGTTTCTTTATACAAACGGCTGCAAACAGTGGCTTTTTTGTTGCCCGACTTGTCTCAAAACGTCATCCGCAACCTCTTAAATGCTCTAATCGCCCCGTCGCATCCTACAGAAGAACCGTTTTCGCCCATGGATATCAAACAGCTCTGGCTCAACGCCCAAGACCTCTGGGGTGCCCT
This sequence comes from Pseudomonas frederiksbergensis, assembly GCF_017114915.1. Taxonomy (GTDB): domain Bacteria; phylum Pseudomonadota; class Gammaproteobacteria; order Pseudomonadales; family Pseudomonadaceae; genus Aquipseudomonas; species Aquipseudomonas frederiksbergensis_I. The sequence continues at coordinate 61,643 of NZ_JAAUOE010000026.1, read as the reverse complement.
CGATCAGCACCCGCTCCTGCATTCCACGCTAGCGCTGATGTTGCTGCTGGTGGTGGCGCTGGTACTCGGACGAGTGGCGCGTTACCTCATTCTGCATGCGACCAAAATGCTCGGCCGCCAGCCGGCATTGCACTGGGTCAACGATTTTCGCCACAACAAAGTGTTTCATCGCCTGGCGCAGATGACGCCCTCGCTGGTGATCCAGTTCGGCCTGCACCTGGTGCCGGAGTTGGGCAAGACTAGCCTGAACTTCCTCGGCAACGTGGCACTGGCGTTCACCATTCTGTTTCTGGTGCTGGCCATCAGCGCGTTGCTCAATGCCCTGCTGGACATCTATGCCCGCACCGAACACGCCCGCACCCGCTCGATCAAGGGTTACGTGCAGCTGGCGAAAATGGTGTTGTTCGTGTTTGGCGCGATCATCATCGTCGCCACGTTGATCGACCGTTCGCCGCTGTTGCTGCTGTCGGGTCTGGGTGCCATGTCGGCGGTGATTCTGTTGGTTTACAAGGACACCCTACTGTCGTTCGTCGCCAGCGTACAGCTGACCAGCAACGACATGCTGCGGGTGGGTGACTGGATCGAGATGCCGCAAGTCGGTGCCGACGGTGACGTGGTGGACATCACCTTGCACACCGTCAAGGTGCAGAATTTCGACAAGACGATTGTGTCGATCCCGACCTGGCGCCTGATGTCCGAATCGTTCAAGAACTGGCGTGGCATGCAACAGTCCGGAGGACGCCGGATCAAGCGCAGCCTGTTCATCGACGCCAGCGGCGTGCGGTTCATTCGCGATGATGAAGAACTGAAGCTGTCCCAGGTGCATCTGCTGACCGACTACATGAGCCGCAAGACAGCCGAACTCAAGGCCTGGAACGAAGCCCAGGGCAACGTCGCGGCGATGGCGGCCAACCGCCGGCGGATGACCAACATCGGCACCTTTCGCGCCTATGCATTGGCGTATCTGAAGAGCCACCCGGAGATTCAGCCGAACATGACCTGCATGGTTCGTCAGATGCAGACCACCGCTCAGGGTATTCCGCTGGAAATCTACTGCTTCACCCGCACCACGGTGTGGGCCGATTACGAGCGGATTCAGGGGGATATTTTCGATTACCTGCTGGCGGTGTTGCCGGAGTTTGGCTTGAGCCTTTATCAGCAGCCCAGTGGCGGTGATTTGCGGTCAGGGTTGCTGCCGGCGGTGTCGGCCGCGAGCCATATCCCGGAACCCGAAAAACACTTGATGTAACACCTCGGTACTGATCGTTCCCACGCTCCGCGTGGGAATGCATCCGGTGACGCTCTGCGTCACATGCGTAGGGACGCAGAGCGTCCCGGGCGGCATTCCCACGCAGAGCGTGGGAACGATCATGCGATGGCAGGCCTACGCATACCCAACCGACTGATCCACACCGCCATCAAAATTACCGTCCCGCCAAACAACAACCGCCCCAATTCCTCATGCTGATTCCAGATCAGCAAATTGATCAGCAACCCCACCGGCACATGCAGGTTGTTCATCACCGCCAGCGTCCCCCCACTCACCAGGCACGCGCCCTTGTTCCACCAGTACAAACCCAGCGCGGTCGAGACCAGACCGAGGAACAGCAGCACGCCCCATTGCAGCGGCGCTTCGGGCAGGAAGTTCTGTTTGCCGAACAGCAGAAACGCCGGCAATGCCACCGCCAACGCGCCCAGATAGAAGTAACCGAAACGCCGATAATGCGGCAGATCGCTCGGATGACGAGCGACCAGGTGTTTGTACAGCACTTGCCCGGCGGCGTAGGTGAAGTTGGCCAGTTGCAGCAGCAGGAAACCCATGAAGAAATCCGGGTTGATCCGGTCATAACGAATCACTGCCGCGCCCGCGACCGCCACCAGCGCAGCGATCAAGGCCCAGGGATTGAAGCGGCGATTCAGCGCATCTTCGATCAGGGTCACGTGCAGCGGCGTGAGTATGGTGAACAGCAGCACTTCCGGGACCGTCAGCACACGAAAACTCAGGTACAGGCAGACGTAGGTCACACCGAACTGCAACGCGCCGATCAGCAACATGCCGCGCATGAAGGCCGGCTCGACCTGGCGCCAGCGCGTCAGCGGAATGAACACCAGCCCCGCCAGTAACACCCGCACCAGCACCGCGAAGTAACTGTCGACATGGCCGGCGAGGTACTCGCCGATCAAGCTGAAGGAAAACGCCTGGATCAGCGTGACAAAAAGTAGATAGCCCATGCTCGCCTCGTTTCGAATGGCGGCGACGATAGCGGGTTTTGCCCTTCATCGCGAACAGTCAGCAACACACAAAAACCTGTGGGAGCGGGCTTGCCCGCGATGGCGGTGTGTCAGGCAGCATTGAAGTCGACTGATACACCGCTTTCGCGGGCAAGCCCGCTCCTACAGGGTTTTGTGTGCTCATTCACTAAATCCCAGGCAAAAAAAAGCCCGATCTCGCTAAAGCGTTCAATCGGGCTAGAGCACTCAGGAGCAAAAGTGCAAAGGGAGGTTCGATGCGCGTACAGGCTTGAAGGGTTGCGCCAGGTCACTAGACCATCCAGCGATTATCTGGCGATTAACGGCTCAGGCGACCTGGGAGAGCTTGGCGTTGGCCTGGTTCAAGCCTTTCTCCTGGAAGTCACCGCCCAGGTTCATGCCTTCGGCGTGAATGAACGTGACGTCGTGGATGCCGATGAAACCCATGACCTGACGCAGGTACGGTTCCTGGTGATCCGCAGTGCTGCCGGCATAGATGCCGCCGCGAGCGGTCAGCACATAGGCACGCTTGCCGTTGAGCAAACCTTGCGGGCCGGTTTCGGTGTACTTGAAGGTCACGCCGGCACGCAGCACATGGTCGAGCCAGGCTTTGAGGGTGCTCGGAATGGCGAAGTTGTACATGGGCGCTGCCATCACCAGCACGTCGGCGGCCAGTAGTTCATCGGTCAGCTGGTTAGAGCGTTCAAGCGAGGTCTGTTCGATCTCGTTGCGTTGCTCGGCAGGTTTCATCCAGCCGCCCAGCAGGTTGATGTCCAGGTGCGGTACCGGGTTGACGGCCAGGTCACGGACGGTGATCTGGTCGGCCGGGTGTGCGGCTTTCCATTGGCTGATGAAGGTCTGGGTCAGCTGGCGGGAAACCGAGTCTTGCTGACGGGCGCTGCTTTCGATGATCAGAACGCGGGACATGGGATGTAGCCTCCATCTGAGAATGCTGTAGGTCGATGGAGTGAAGGTTAAACAGAGTCATATCGATGAAAAAGCGCAAATAACTGCTATAAAGCATCGATAAATTCGTTTATAAGCGGAGCATGCTCAGCCGACGTGCTCCGCTTGAGGTCATTTCGGGGTGCAGGTCAGGTCGATACGCAGCTTGATGATGGTGCGGGTGAACTTGGCCGTGGCGTTTTTGTGTTTGCCGGCGGGCACTTCGATTGTGCGGGTGCGCGGTGCTTCCGGGCCATTCCTGAAGACCACCTTGCAAGACACGTCGGTGTCGCCGTAGTTGTTGACCTGAATGGAGCCGATGTCGGCGTCTGTGTCGTAGGCGTTGTAGTCGACCTTCAAACCGTTGAGCTGTTTATTGACATCGATCGGATAGGCAAACGCAGTCAGCGGCAATATCGCCAACACCGCACAACCCGCTATCACACAACAGATTTTTTTCATTCGGCAGTCTCCAATAAGAACTGCCAGCTTAGGACAAGAGGAGCTCAACATGAAAGCGCCCCGCGTAACCCTTGATCAATGGCGAACGTTGCAGGCCGTGGTCGATCACGGTGGTTTCGCCCAGGCCGCCGAAGTTCTGCACCGCTCGCAATCATCGGTCAGCTACACCGTCGCGCGCATGCAGGACCAGCTCGGCGTGCCGCTGTTGCGCATCGATGGCCGCAAAGCGGTGCTCACCGAGGCCGGCGGCGTGCTGCTGCGCCGTTCCCGGCAACTGGTGAAACAGGCCAGCCAGCTGGAAGACCTGGCCCACCACATGGAGCAAGGCTGGGAAGCGGAAGTGCGGCTGGTGGTCGACGCCGCCTACCCCAGCGCCCGCCTCGTCCGCGCACTGACCGCGTTCATGCCGCAAAGCCGTGGCTGCCGGGTGCGTCTGCGCGAAGAAGTGTTGTCGGGGGTGGAAGAAGTGCTGCTCGAAGGCGTGGCCGATCTGGCCATTACCAGTTTCAGTATTCCCGGGTACCTGGGCGCGGAGCTGAGCGATGTCGAATTCATCGCGGTCGCCCACCCCGAACATGCCCTGCATCGTCTGAATCGCGAGCTGAGCTTCCAGGACCTGGAAAGCCAGATGCAAGTGGTGATCCGCGACTCCGGTCGCCAGCAGCCACGGGACGTCGGCTGGCTCGGCGCCGAACAGCGCTGGACCGTCGGCAGCCTGGCCACCGCCGCGACCTTCGTCAGCAGCGGTCTGGGCTTCGCCTGGCTGCCTCGGCACATGATCGAGCGTGAACTCAAGGAAGGTACGCTCAAAGTGCTACCGTTGGATCAGGGCGGAAGCCGCAACCCGAGTTTCTATCTGTATTCGAACAAGGACAAACCCTTGGGCCCGGCCACGCAGATTCTCATCGAACTGCTGCGCACCTTTGACACCGCGCCGCTGGATGCGCCCTTCGCGGCCCCCGAACAAGCCTGACATGGAGTGTACCCATGGCCTATTTCGAACATGAAGGTTGCAACCTGCACTATGAGGAATATGGCCACGGCACGCCGTTGCTGCTGGTTCACGGGTTGGGCTCCAGCACCCTGGACTGGGAAATGCAGATCCCGGTGCTCTCGGCCCACCACCGGGTGATCGTCCCGGATATGCGCGGCCACGGGCGCTCCGACAAACCCCGCGAGCGTTACAGCATCGCCGGGTTCAGTGCCGATTTGATCGCGCTGATCGAACACTTGAACCTCGGCCCCATCCATCTTGTGGGACTTTCGATGGGTGGCATGATCGCCTTCCAACTGGCCGTGGACCAGCCGCAACTGCTCAAGAGCCTGTGCATCGTCAACAGCGCGCCCGAGGTCAAACGGCGCAGCCGCAACGATTACTGGCAGTGGTTCAAGCGCTGGAGCCTGATGCGCGTATTGAGCATGGGTGCGATCGGCAAGGCCCTGGGCGCCATGCTGTTTCCCAAGCCCGAACAAGCTTCGTTACGACAAAAAATCGCCGAGCGCTGGGCAAAAAACGACAAACATGCTTATCTCGCCAGCTTCGATGCCATCGTTGGCTGGGGGGTTCAGGAACGACTTTACAAGGTGTCCTGTCCAACCCTCATCATCAGCGCCGACCGTGACTACACCCCGGTCGCGCTGAAAGAAACCTATGTAAAACTGCTGCCCGATGCGCGGCTGGTGGTCATCGCCGATTCGCGCCACGCCACCCCGCTGGATCAACCCGAACGCTTCAACCAAACGCTGCTCGAGTTTCTCACCGCAGTCGACACCACCACTCAGGATCACTGACCCATGCTGAAAAAAATCGCCCTCGTCGCCGGCTCCGTTCTGTTTGCCGCCAACCTGATGGCCGCCACGCCGGCCAAGGCACCGCACGTGTTGCTGGAGACCACCAACGGCCAGATCGAAATCGAACTGGACCCGGTCAAGGCGCCGATCAGTACCAAGAACTTCCTTGAGTACGTCGACAGCGGCTTCTACAACAACACGATCTTTCACCGTGTGATTCCGGGCTTCATGGCTCAGGGCGGTGGTTTCACTGCGCAGATGCAACAGAAGGAAACCAAGGCACCGATCAAGAACGAAGCCAGCAACGGCCTGCACAACGTGCGTGGCACACTGTCGATGGCGCGTACTTCGAATCCGGATTCGGCCACCAGCCAGTTCTTCATCAACGTGGCCGACAACGCCTTCCTCGATCCGGGTCGCGATGCCGGTTACGCGGTCTTCGCCAAAGTGGTCAAAGGCATGGACGTGGTAGACATCATCGTCAACTCTCAGACCACCACCAAACAAGGCATGCAGAACGTGCCGGTCGACCCGGTGCTGATCAAGTCGGCCAAGCGCATCGACTAAGAACCACAGGCACAGGGATGTTGAGCGGTCGCCGATATTCGGCGCCGCTCATAGCGTTTAAAGGAGAGCCCGCAGACGGGCGGAGAACTGATGCTTTATCGCCGTTTTGAACAACTGATCGACGTATTCCGTGACGCCCCGACGGCGGCTCCGCCCGACCGTGTTTTCCCTTTCTATACCTATTACCTGAAGCAGGTCTGGCCGAGCTTCGCGGTCCTGTTGACCGTCGGCCTGTTCGGCGCACTGATCGAAGTGGCGCTGTTCAGCTACCTGAGCCGCATCATCGACCTGGCCCAGGGCACGCCAAACATCGATTTTTTCAAGGAACACGGCATCGAGCTGGCCTGGATGGCGGTGGTGGCATTGATCCTGCGCCCGGTGTTCGTGGGCCTGCATGACCTGCTGGTGCACCAGACCCTGAGCCCGAGCATGACCAGCATGATCCGCTGGCAAAACCACAGTTACGTGCTCAAACAGAGCCTGAATTTCTTCCAGAATGACTTCGCCGGGCGCATCGCCCAACGCATCATGCAGACCGGTAACTCCCTTCGCGACTCCGCCGTGCAAGCGGTGGACGCGCTGTGGCATGTGCTGATCTATGCGATCAGTTCGCTGGTGCTGTTCGCCGAGGCCGACTGGCGCCTGATGATCCCGCTGCTGATGTGGATCGCCGCCTACATCGGCGCGCTCTATTACTTCGTACCACGGGTGAAGGAACGTTCCGTGGTGTCCTCCGATGCGCGTTCCAAACTCATGGGGCGGATCGTCGACGGCTACACCAACATCACCACCCTCAAGCTGTTCGCCCACACCAATTTCGAGCAGCAGTACGCCAGGGAAGCAATCGAAGAGCAGACGGTAAAAGCCCAACTGGCCGGCCGCGTAGTCACCAGCATGGACGTGGTTATCACCAGCATGAACGGCCTGCTGATCGTCAGCACCACCGGGCTGGCCCTGTGGCTGTGGACGCAATCGCTGATCACAGTGGGCGCCATCGCCCTGGCCACGGGCCTGGTAATCCGCATCGTCAACATGTCTGGCTGGATCATGTGGGTGGTCACCGGCATCTTCGAAAACATCGGCATGGTTCAGGACGGCTTGCAGACCATCTCGCAACCGGTCAGCGTTACCGATCGCAATCAAGCCAAACCGCTGTCTGTCACCCGCGGGGAAGTGCGTTTCGAGCACGTGGATTTCCACTACGGCAAGAAGAGCGGGATCATCGGCGGCCTCGACCTGACCATCAAGCCCGGCGAGAAAATCGGCTTGATCGGTCCGTCCGGGGCCGGCAAATCGACGTTGGTCAATCTGCTGCTGCGTCTGTATGACGTGCAGGGCGGTCGGATTCTCATCGACGGCCAGAACATCGCCGACGTCGGCCAGGAAAGCCTGCGCGAACGCATTGGCATGATCACCCAGGACACCTCGCTGCTGCACCGTTCGATCCGCGACAACTTGCTGTACGGCAAGCCCGATGCCACCGACGCCGAACTCTGGGAGGCGGTGCACAAGGCCCGTGCCGACGAGTTCATCCCGCTGCTGTCGGACGCCGAAGGCCGCACCGGTTTCGATGCTCACGTCGGTGAACGCGGGGTGAAACTCTCCGGTGGCCAGCGTCAGCGGATCGCCATCGCCCGGGTACTGCTCAAGGACGCGCCGATCCTGATCATGGACGAAGCCACTTCGGCGCTGGACTCGGAAGTCGAAGCGGCGATCCAGGAAAGCCTCGAAACCCTGATGCAGGGCAAAACCGTGATCGCCATCGCCCACCGTCTCTCGACCATCGCCCGAATGGACCGATTGGTGGTGCTGGAACACGGCAAGATCGCCGAAACCGGCAGCCACGCCGATCTGCTGGCCCATGGCGGTTTGTATGCGCGGTTGTGGCAACACCAGACTGGCGGGTTTGTCGGGATCGATTGAGTCTTGTGATCAACACTGCCGCGCCCACATTGGATCTGCGAAAACCGCCAGAGCCCATGAACCACGGGCTCTGGCGGCTTTTTATGGTCACTGGCATTCCGTAAAAACCCTGCTGTACTCAGCCAAGGTTCTGGAGATGGTTCTGTAGTCCATCGACTGGATGCACGACGACGGTGTCATCTCGACAGGGAAACTCACTATGTCTTTGTTCAAACGTTCGGCTACAGAATTGGTAGGTACGTTCTGGTTGGTGTTGGGGGGGTGCGGCAGCGCGGTCCTGGCGGCAGCGTTTCCAAACGTGGGAATCGGTTTGCTGGGGGTGTCCCTGGCATTTGGTTTGACGGTACTGACGATGGCTTTCGCCATCGGCCACATCTCGGGCTGTCATCTCAACCCCGCGGTCTCGGTCGGGCTGGTCGTCGGCGGGCGCTTCCCTGCCAAAGAACTGCCCGCCTACATCATCGCCCAGGTGATCGGCGGGATCATTGCAGCAGCCTTGCTGTACTTCATCGCCAGCGGCAAACCCGGCTTCGAACTGGCCAGCGGCCTTGCATCCAATGGCTACGGCGAACACTCGCCAGGCGGTTACTCGATGGCGGCGGGGTTTGTCAGTGAACTGGTGATGACCGCCATGTTCATCCTGATCATTCTCGGCGCCACCGACAAACGCGCCCCGGCCGGGCTGGCGCCCATCGCCATCGGCCTGGCGCTGACCCTGATCCACCTGATCTCGATTCCGGTCACCAACACCTCGGTCAACCCGGCTCGCAGTACCGGTCCGGCGCTGATTGTCGGTGGTTGGGCGATTCAGCAACTGTGGCTGTTCTGGCTGGCGCCGATTCTGGGCGCGGTCATCGGTGGTGTGATGTATCGCTGGCTGGGCAAAGAAGGCAGTTAAGCCGCGCAACTGAACCAGTAGTCAGCAGCGAAGATCAGCCTTGTCGGTAAGGCAAGGCGGTCTTCGCGTCTTCGGCATAACCCAACACCCCGACACGTTCACGCTCAAGGAAGTCTTTCACCGCCGACTTCAAGCCAGGGTGGCGCAGGTAATGCCAGGAATGGGTGATCACCGGCTCGAACCCGCGAATCAGTTTGTGTTCACCCTGAGCGCCAGCGTCAAAACGCTGAAAGCCGTTGGCAATCGCGTAATCCATACCCTGATAGAAACAGGTCTCGAAGTGCAGGCGATCGAACTCCGCCAGGCAGCCCCAGTAACGGCCATAAAAACTGTCACCCCCGACCAGACTGAAAGCCATGGCCACCGGCCGTGAACCTTGCTTGGCCAGCACTACGCGAATCGACTCCGGCATGCGTTCGGCCAGCAGACTGAAGAATTCACGGGTTAGATACGGCGCTTGCCGACGTACCGCATAGGTGTTGGCGTAGCAGGCATAGACAAAATCCCATTGCGCCTCGGTCAGTTGCCGACCTTCCAGCCATTCGAAGTCGATGCCCTGCCCCGCCACTTGCTCACGTTCCTTGCGCATTTGCTTGCGCTTGCGCGAACTGAGGGCATCGAGGAAATCCTGAAAATCCCGGTAACCGCGATTCTGCCAGTGGTACTGACAGCCAATGCGCTGCAACCAGCCTGGCTGCTGGGCCAACGCGGCGTCGGTGAATGGATCGGTGAAGTTGATGTGGGCGCTGGAGAGTTCTTCGATCTCCAGATAGCCCGGCAGGCTCTGCAGGAGTTCGAAACCGTCCTCGATCGTCGCCGCCAGCAAACGCGGGCCGCTGACCGGGCTGAACGGCACCGCTGTCAACAGCTTGGGGTAGTAGTCGATACCGGCACGCTCACAGGCATCGGCCCAGGCATGGTCGAACACGTATTCGCCGTAGGAGTGCCATTTGCGGTAACTGGGCAGCGCGGCGATCAGGCGATCGCCCTCGACATGCAGCAGATGCTCGGGTTGCCAGCCGGAATGCGGGCCGAGGCTGGCGCTGTCTTCCAGTGCACTCAGAAAGGCATGGCGCAGAAACGGCTGAGTGTGCGGCACCAGCGCGTCCCAGGTGTGCGGCGCGATTTCGGACAGGCTTTGCAGACGTTGCAGCGGCATCAGTATCCCCGACCATCATTTTTCTACAGATGGGGCGAGTATCGCTTATCTGATTGCCTGACCCGAAATAAAAAAAACCCCGCCGAAGCGGGGTTAAACGAGAGGAGCTTTAACGGATGAAGAAAGAGCTCGTACAGGATTTACTGCAGTTTAGAACACGTATTGAGCACGAACCACGAAGCCGTCACCGCTGTCATCGCCAGTGCGCTGCGCAGGCGCCGTGCCACTGGCTGCTGTGGCGTTGGTCACGTTATCGGTCTTGGCCTTGAGGTAGGCCGCGGAAATTTTTACCGCTTCGTTGGCGTACCAGTTGACGCCCAGGGTGTGGACCTTGGCTTCGGCATCGCCGACATCGCGGGTCAGGCTGGCGGTGGTGATGTTGTCGTCTTCGACGGTCAGGCTGTCGTAACGATAGAACACCTCCCAGGCACCGATGGACTTGTTGGCCGGCTTGATCGCATCGAACTTGCCGACTTTATAGCCACGGGATTCGCCAGTGAGGGTGTAGGCACCCTGAACATAGAAACCATGACCTTTGATGTCCTCAAGATTGCTGGCATCGGCCTTGGTCTTGCGGGCGATGTATTCACCCTGGATCGAAGCCGGGCCCATGGCGAATGCGGCTTCCAGGCCGACAGCGTCGTCACGGTCATAGGAGCCGGCAGCCGAAGTGGAACTGCCGCCCAGCACCGGACGGTTGCCGTTGGTGCCGGCATCGTTGCCGCCGAGGGTTTCAACGCCACGCATGCCCATGCGGGTGCGATAGCGCGAATCGAAGGCCGTGTCGGAGACATCACGGGAAGCCACGTTCACACCGAAGTGCAGCACGTTGCCGGCGTCATGCAACGGGGCGAATACAAAGCGGCCGTTGACCTGTTTGATGCTGTCGCCATCGGTATCGTCGGTGTCTTTGCTGAATACGCCGGCGGACGCGTAGAACGAGTCAGCAAAGGTGCTGGAGGCTTGCAGACCCAGACCATTCTGGTGGCTGTTCGCCCAATCGACCATGTCGTAGGCCATGTTGCGCTCTGGCGCGGTGACCCACTTGGAGCTGGTGGCTTTTTCCAGGCCGAAGTCCGGGTCGAAACGACCGACTTTAATCGACACCGGTTTGAAGCCGTTGTAGGCCAGCGATGCTTCGTCGAAGTAACCGTTATCGGAATCACCGGTGTTGTGGGAGAAGTCGTAGTTGATGGTGTAGGCCCAATCCGTGTACAGCACACCGGACAGTTCCAGGAACGCACGACGGAAGTAGGCAGCGTCGGCGGTATCGCCGTTTTTGGTGTAGACCCCATCGAACTGGCTGTAATCGGCCTGCAAGCGTCCGCCGAGTTTGAAGCTGAATTCTTTGTCGGTGGTGGCGACTTCGAGGCCGCCCTTGGTTTTGACTACGATATCGGCGCCATCAGTGGTGACAGTGCCAGCGAAAGCCTGGGCGGTTACTGCCATGGCCAGTGCGCTGGCGGCAAAACCGGCGAAGTGCTTACGGATCATCGAAGAGTTCCCCTGATTGGTGGTCTTTGCGTAAGAAAACACGCGGGGCTGGCCCGCTGGTGTTGGGAGGGGATCTTGGCGATGGGGTATTTCAGCCGGGTTGCTGATAGATAAAGATTTTATGACAGGGGAACTTTTTTACTTCGAATTGAAATAACGCAAGAACAGCGGCAAGCGATGATCCGCAAGCCGCAAACCAGAGCGGATGAAGGGAGGTACTGGCGGGGAGATTACGATTTGTTCTTCAGATGTTCTTTGGCAAGTCGCTCAGCCAGCGCATCAAGATCAGGCACAGGTGGCTCAGGCATCACCTTCAGGGTGGCCTGCATCAACCGCATCTGCCGAATGAACCGCCGGCAATTGGGACAAAACATCAAATGGTGTCGCATCAGCAGCTTCTCGCGAAAGCTCAATTGCCCATCGAGATAATCACTGGAGCGCGCCACTTGTTCCTTACAGGTCAGCATTCGCCGGTTTCCTCAAAATGTTCTACGGTCGCAAAGACCTTCAACCGTGCCCGATGCAGCAGCACACGAACATTGGAGAGCGAGATTTCCAGAAGATTACAGATCTCCTCCAACTCCAGCCCCTGTCGGTCACGCAAAAGCAGCACGCCTTTTTGCAGGTCCGACATGTTCAGCAATGTATGCTCCAGGCATTCACGCAGCTCGTTTTCCATCAGCAGCGCCTCCGGTGTGTCCTGGTGCCAGGCGAATGGCGCAACCAGCCAGTGACCATCACTCGATGAAAAACGATCGTCATCCACCGTGCCATGCGGGGACGGCAGGTCATCGAGCAGCACTTCCCGGCGGTTCTGCTTGTAGCGATTCTTGGCCGAGTTGGCGGTGATCGTCAGCAGCCAGGTCTTGAGGCTTGAACGTCCCTCGAACCTGCTCAGGTTACGCACCACCGACAGCCAGGCATCCTGAACAACTTCGTCGGCATGTCGGTTGCCCACAATAGCGTAGGCCACCGCACGCATGGCGCTCTGATAACTACCGACCAACTCTTTGAAAGCCTTTTGCTCACCTGCCAGTAAGCGCTCCAGCAGTTGCGCGTCGTCAGCCGCCATTACAAACCCCTTGTCCAGACCTCGAAAATGAAAACAGCAGGACTTCGCTGTAGGCGTCGTCCTGCTGGCATTTCCGAAAATTACAGCGTCCTGACTATTTCGAATGTAGGAATTGTCATCACAAGTCTGAAGAAAGAACGACAGCAGCTCCGATCAACGCTTGCGCAGAATCACGCTGCCAATCGAGTAACCGGCGCCGAACGAGCTGAGCACGGCCAGCGATCCGCTGACCAGATCGTCCTGATTTTTGTGGAACGAAATCACCGAACCGGCGGAGCTGGTGTTGGCGTAGGTGTCGAGAATCACCGGGGCTTCCGCTTCGGTGGCATCGCGGCCCAGCAGTTTCTTGACGATCAGGTGGTTCATGCTGAGGTTGGCCTGGTGCAGCCAGAAGCGCTTCACGTCGCTGACGTTGAGCTGGTTTTCTTCCAGGTGCGTGGCGATCAGCTCGGCGACCATCGGGCAGACATCGCGGAACACCTTGCGGCCTTCCTGGACGAACAGTTTGTCGGGGGCACCGATGCCCTCTTCCGCGGCGCGGTTGAGGAAACCGAAGTTGTTACGGATGTTGTTGGAGAACTTGGTCAGCAGTTTGGTGCTGACCACGTCGAACTGATACTTGGAGGTCGCCAGATCCGCACGCTCGATGATCACTGCCGTGGCCGCGTCGCCGAAGATGAAGTGGCTGTCGCGGTCGCGGAAATTCAGGTGACCGGTGCAGACTTCCGGGTTGACCATCAGGATCGCCCGGGCCTGGCCCAGTTGCACGCTGTTGGCCGCGGCCTGGATGCCGAAGGTCGCCGAAGAGCACGCCACGTTCATGTCGTAGCCGAAACCCTGGATGCCCAGCGCTTCCTGAACTTCGATGGCGATGGCCGGGTAGGCGCGTTGCAGGTTGGAACAGGCGACGATCACACCGTCGATGTCAGCGGCGGTCTTGCCGGCGCGCTGCAAGGCTTGCTCGGCCGCGCCGATGGCCATCTGGCACAGCACCGACCACTCGTCATTGGAGCGCTCGGGCAAGCGTGGCGCCATGCGCTGCGGGTCGAGGATGCCCTCTTTGTCCATGACAAAGCGGCTCTTGATGCCGGAGGCTTTTTCGATAAACGCTGCGCTGGATTCGGTCAATGCCTGGATTTCGCCGCGGGCGATGGCCTCGGCGTTGTCGGCGTTGAACTGCGCGACGTAAGTATTGAAAGACTGCACCAGCTCTTCGTTGGAGATGCTGTTGGCCGGGGTGTACAGGCCGGTGCCGCTGATGACGACGTTATGCATGGTCGTTTCTCTAGTTTGTTCAGGCAGAAAGCGCTGGCACCGACGTACCAACACACAAAGGGTCTATTCCAGGTTCCGGACGCAAACCTGGCATCGCTTTATTCCGATCCGCCCAGGCCCGTGGAGGCTCAAAACCGCGGGGCCGGCGTTTATAGGCGCGAAGTTTGCCATAAACGCTGGCTTTTGGCGCCTTTTTGCTACGCCTCGACCTGGCTCCATTGCTTGCTCAAGCGCTTGTCGGAGATCGGCACCTTGGTCCCCAACTGCTGCGCGAACAGCGAAACCCGGTACTCCTCCAGCCACCAGCGATAAAGCTCCAGCTGCGGATCGCGCTTGCCTTCCTGGGCGTGTTTGTTGGCGCGGGTCTGGTACTGCGTCCACAGACCGGACAACTCGCCGCTCCAGACCCGGTCCTTCTGCACCTGAGCACCGAGTTTCTCGAAACGCTGCTCGACGGCCTTTAGGTAACGCGGCAGCTCCTTGAGCCACGGCATCGGCGTTTCACGCACGAACCCCGGATACACCAGATGGCTGAGCTGCTGCTTGATGTCGTTCAAGGCCACGGCTTGCGCCAGGTCGATCTTGCCCTTGAAGCGTTTTTGCAAGCCGTGCCAGTGCTTGAGAATGTCCAGGGTCAGCCTGGCCAGACGCTCGGCATGCTCGGTCCAGGCACCGCGTTTGCGTTCGGCCAGGGACGCCAGCGCGGCGCCATCGCGTGGCAACGGGTCTTCACCGTCGAGGATGCAGCTGTCGAGACTGGCCAGCAGAATGTCTTCCACCAGGCTGTCGATGCGCCCCAGTTCGCGGTACATCAGGCCCAACTCGGTCAGCCCCGGCAACTTGCCGCGCAAAAACTTCGCAGGTTCCGCCAATTGCTGCATCAGCAGGCGCTGCAAGGCCCGGCGATGCTGGAACTCGGCTTCGGCCGGGGTCGAGAAACGTCCTTCCTTGACTGTCCCGGCCTCTTCCACCAGCGCCGGATACACCGTCATCGACAGCCCGGCGATCTTCTGTTGGGTTTTCTCGGCGACGGCGGCGAAGACTTTCGCCTCCACCGGTTGTTGGCTTTTCGCGGTTTGCGGCACCGCCAAGGCGGCCTGGCTGGCCTCGGCAAAACGTGCGGTCAGCTCGGCCAGGTCACGCCCTTCGCCGAGGAACTTGCCCTGGCCGTCGACGATTTCCAGGTTCATCCGCAAATGGCTTTCAACCTGCTGCGACGCTTCGGCCCACGCCTCATCGCTGACTCGCGCCCCGGTCATGCGCAGCAACTCGCGGCCCAGCGCCTGGGGCAGCGAGCCCTCGCCGAAGGTCATACGCTGCATCGCGGCTTTGACGAAGTCCGGCACCGGCACGAAATTCTTGCGCAAGGCCTTGGGCAGGTTGCGCACCAGCGCAATGCACTTGGCCTCGATCACACCCGGCACCAGCCATTCCAGACGTTCCGGCGGCAGCATCGGCAACAGCGGTGCCGGCACGCGCAAGGTCACGCCGTCACGCCGATGGTTGGGCTCGAAGTGGTAACTCAGCGCCAGTTCCAGGTCGCCGATGTGCAGGGTGTCCGGGTAATGCGCGGCGGTGACTTCACTGGCTTCGCGGGCCAGCACGTCTTCTTCACGCATGATCAGCAGCTGCGGGTCTTTCTGGCTGTTGACCCGGTACCAGCTGTCGAAGGTCGCGGTCTGGTGGATCTCCGCCGGCAGGCGCGCATCGTAGAAAGCGAACAGGGTTTCTTCGTCGGCCAGAATGTCCCGGCGCCGGGCCTTGGCTTCCAGTTCGTCGAGCTGCTCCAGCAGTTGCTTGTTGGCTGTCAGGCACTTGGCTTTGGATTGAATCTCGCCACGCACCAAGGCTTCGCGGATAAACAATTCGCGGGACACCACCGGGTCGACCGGGCCGTAATGCACCGGCCGGCGTCCGACCACGATCAGCCCGAACAGGGTGATTTGCTCGAAGGCCACCACCTGCCCGCGCCTCTTCTCCCAATGGGGTTCGAAGTGGTTTTTCTTGATCAGGTGCCCGGCCAGCGGCTCGATCCAGTCGGCGTCGATCTTGGCGACCATCCGCGCGTAGAGCTTGGTGGTTTCCACCAGTTCGGCGGTCATCAGCCACTGCGGGCGCTTCTTGCCCAGGCCCGACGACGGGTGAATCCAGAAGCGCCGCTGGCGGGCACCGAGGTAGTCGCCGTCTTCGGTTTTCTGGCCGATCTGGCTGAGCAATCCGGACAGCACGGCTTTGTGCAGTTTCGGATAATCCGCCGGCTCTTTGTTGAGGCTCAGCTGCATGTCGCGGCAAATCAGGCTCAACTGGCGATGGGAGTCGCGCCACTCGCGCAGGCGCAGGTAATTGAGGAAGTTCTTGCGGCACCAGTTGCGCAACGGACTGGCGGTCAACGCCTGGCGCTGCTCTTCAAAACCACGCCACAGATTGACCAGCCCGGCGAAATCCGAGTCCACGTCTTTCCACTGCGCGTGGGCCTGATCGGCGGCCTGTTGCCGCTCCGGCGGACGTTCGCGCGGATCCTGGATCGACATGGCGCTGGCGACGATCAGCACTTCCTGCAAGCTGCCGAGTTTGGCCGCTTCCAGCAGCATACGGCCCATGCGCGGGTCCACCGGCAGCCGCGCCAGTTGGCGACCGAGTGGGGTCAGCTGGCTGTTGCGGTCCACCGCCGAGAGTTCTTGCAGCAGGTTGAAACCGTCGCTGATGGCTTTGCCATCCGGCGGCTCGATAAACGGGAAATCGGTGATCTCGCCGAGGCGCAGATGGAGCATCTGCAGAATCACCGCCGCGAGGTTGGTCCGCAGGATTTCCGGATCGGTGAATTCCGGCCGACCGATGAAATCCTCTTCGCTGTACAAGCGCACGCAAATGCCCGGCTCGACCCGCCCGCAGCGGCCTTTACGCTGGTTGGCGCTGGCCTGGGAAATCGCTTCGATGGGCAGGCGCTGGACCTTGGCGCGATAGCTGTAACGGCTGATGCGCGCGGTGCCGCTGTCGATCACGTAACGAATGCCCGGCACTGTCAGCGAGGTTTCCGCGACGTTGGTCGCCAGGACCACGCGACGGCCTGGGTGCGACTGGAAAATCCGCTGCTGCTCGGCCGGTGACAGCCGTGCGTACAACGGCAGGATCTCGGTGTGTTTGAGTTGGGCCTTGCGCAGCATGTCCGCCGCGTCGCGAATCTCGCGCTCGCCGGGCAGGAACACCAACACGTCGCCGGGGCTCTTGCGCTCACTGCGTTCGAACGCGGCGATTTCGTCGAGGGTGGCGAGGATCGCCTGATCCACGGTCAGGTCATCCTCGACGCGGTTGCCCTCCTCGTCCTGCTCCAGGGTCAGCGGGCGATACCAGGTTTCGACCGGGAACGTACGGCCGGAGACTTCGACAATCGGCGCATCATCGAAGTGTTTGGAGAAACGCTCCAGGTCGATGGTGGCCGAGGTGATGATGACCTTCAGGTCCGGACGACGGGGCAGCAGGGTTTTCAGGTAACCGAGCAGGAAGTCGATGTTCAGACTGCGCTCGTGGGCTTCGTCGACGATGATCGTGTCGTAGCGTTCGAGGTAGCGATCGTTCTGGGTTTCCGCCAGCAGGATGCCGTCGGTCATCAGTTTGATCAGGGTGTTGGCATCGCTCTGATCCTCGAACCGCACCTGATAGCCGACCAGCGCGCCCAACGGCGTCGCCAGCTCTTCGGCGACCCGGCTCGCCACGCTGCGCGCCGCAATTCGGCGCGGCTGGGTGTGGCCGATCAGGCCATGCTGGCCGCGACCGATTTCCAGGCAGATCTTCGGCAACTGGGTGGTTTTACCCGAACCGGTTTCACCGGCAATGATCAGCACCTGATGCTTTTGCAACGCCGCTTTGATTTCGTCGCGCTTGGCGGCGATCGGCAGGCTGTCGTCGTAACGAATCACCGGCAGGCTGGCCTTGCGCGCCAGCACCTGATCGCAGGACGCCTGCGTACGCGTCACCCACTGGGCCAGTTTGGCCTCGTCAGGTTTTTTGCGCAGCTCAAGCAACTGCCGCCGCAGCCGGTGGCGGTCGGCGAGCATGGCGTGATCGAGGTTTTTCAGCAGTTTGTCGATGGAAGGCGATTCGTCAGTCATCAGGTACGCAAAAGTCGTCTAGTGGCGCAGGGGGGCGATTGTCGCAGATTTGCGCCCTACTGTGATCGTTCCCACGCTCTGCGTGGGAATGCCTCAATGGACGCTCTGCGTCCGCTCTTGGGACGCGGAGCGTCCCGGGCTGCGTTCCCACGCTGAGCGTGGGAACGATCTGTAGCAGCGGGCTATTCGTTATCGAGGCCCTTACGCCGATACGGGAACACATCAATCACCTTCCCCGCCCGAATTGCTTCCTGCAGCCCCTTCCAGTAATCGGCGTTGTACAGCTCGCCGTGCAACTGATCGAACAGCTTGCGCTGCGCCGAATCAGCAAACAGGAACGGTGGAAATTCCTCGGGAAACACATCCAGTGGCCCGATCGAGTACCAGGGTTCGGAGGCCATTTCGTCTTCCGGCGTGCGCGGTTGCGGGATGTGGCGGAAGTTGGCTTCGGTCAGGAAACAAATCTCGTCATAGTCATAAAACACCACGCGACCGTGACGGGTGACGCCAAAATTCTTCAACAGCATGTCGCCAGGGAAAATGTTTGCCGCCGCCAGTTGTTTGATCGCCAGGCCATAATCTTCCAGCGCCTCGCGCACCTGCGCTTCGTTGGCATGTTCCAGATAAAGGTTCAACGGCGTCATCCGGCGTTCGGTCCAGCAGTGGCGGATCAGTACCGTATCGTCTTCCACCGACACCGTGGACGGCGCCACTTCAAGCAATTCTTCCAGGCACGCCGGGTCGAATTTGCTCAAGGGGAAACGGAAGTCGGCGAACTCCTGGGTGTCGGCCATGCGTCCGACCCGATCGACGCTTTTCACCAGCCGATACTTCTCGATCACCGTGGCGCGGTCGACGTTTTTCGACGGTGAGAAGCGGTCTTTGATGATCTTGAACACGGTGTTGAAGCCCGGCAGGGTAAACACGCTCATGACCATGCCGCGCACGCCGGGGGCCATGATGAACTGGTCGTCGGTGTTGGCCAGATGATTGATCAGTGCCCGATAGAACTCGGACTTGCCATGCTTGTAGAAGCCGATCGAGGTGTACAGCTCGGCGATGTGCTTGCCCGGCAAAATGCGCTTGAGAAAACCGATGAATTCCGCCGGCACCGGCACATCGACCATGAAGTACGAACGGGTGAAGGAGAAGATGATCGACACCTCCGCCTCGTCGGTGATCAGCGCATCGATCTGGATGCCCCGGCCTTCGCGGTGCAGCAGCGGAATCACCAGCGGCCATTGATCGTCCTGGGTGTAAATGCGCCCCACCAGATAGGCGCCCTTGTTGCGGTAAAGCACCGAGGAAAACAGCTCGACACTCAGTTCCGGGTCCTTGCAGACCCAGTCCGGCAGGTTCTCGCGCAGTTGCGCTTCAAGACGACGCAAGTCGCCGGGCAAATTGGCGTAATCCTCGCTGAAGCGGTAGTCGGAAAAAATGCTCGCCAGCATGTCGGATAGCTTGCCCTGGGGCTTGTAGGTACGGGTCTGTGCGGCACGCGCCCGGCGCAAGCTCGGCCGGGTGGTGTGGATGAACATGCAGCCGTCGCTGATCAGGTCATGACTGAACAGCCCGCAGAAGATCGAGTTGTACCAGGTCTCGGACAGTTCATCGTCGAAGCGCAGGTCGATCAGGCTGATGTAGGCGCTTTTGACCAGGGGCCAGCAGCTGACATCCAGCGTGTCGGCGTCGAAAGCGATGTGCAGCCGGTCGACCGTTTCACTGACTTTTTCTTCGTAGAGGTTGATCCGTGCTGCCGACGCGACTTGCGTCTCCTGCCACTGGGCTTGCTCGAAGCGGCCCCGGGCACCGTCGGTGATCTGACGGAAATGCTCGCGGTAATCGTCAAAGCCATCGAGGATCATTCGGGCGATGTCGGCGGCTGGCCATTGCTGCGGCATAGGGAAACCTCGGCGGCTGTTCTTATCGTTGGAGCCTGAGCTTAGTGGCCCTGTGTGACGCAACGCAACCATTGCCTTGTGCCCCGACTGGCGCGACACTTGCGCGCCAATCAAGGAAGGAACGCGCTGTGAACCTCGTCGATATTCTGCGCATGTTGTCGCTTGCTGCCATTTGGGGCGCGAGTTTTCTGTTCATGCGCATTATCGCCCCGGTGATTGGCACAATCCCCACTGCTTTTTTCCGTGTGTCGATTGCCGCCGTCGGGCTGCTGGTGATCGTCGGGCTGATGCGAATCAGCTGGGATTTCAAAGGCAAACTCAAAACCGTGATGCTGCTCGGGCTGATCAACTCCGGGATTCCAGCGACCCTTTATTCCGTGGCCGCGCAAGTGCTGCCGGCCGGTTACTCGGCGATTTTCAACGCCACCACACCACTGATGGGCGTGTTGATCGGCGGGCTGTTCTTCCATGAAAAACTCACCGGGGCGAAGGTCTGCGGGGTGTTTCTCGGGCTGTTCGGCGTCGGCATTCTCACCCGCGCAGGTCCGGTGGCGTTCGACATGGAACTGCTGATGGGCGCACTGGCGTGCCTGATGGCCACCACCTGTTATGGCTTTGCCGGGTTCCTCGCCCGCCGCTGGCTCGATCAGGCCGGCGGTCTCGACAGTCGCCTGTCGGCCCTGGGCAGCATGCTCGGCGCAACGTTGCTTTTGCTGCCGCTGTTCGGCTACAGCGTGATCAGCCAGCCACCGGCGAGCTGGGGTGGCTGGAGCGTCTGGTTGTCGTTGCTGGGGTTGGGTTTGGGCTGCACCGCGTTTGCTTACATCATTTACTTCCGTTTGCTCAGCTCGATCGGCCCGGTGAAATCGATGACCGTGACCTTCATGATCCCGCCGTTCGGGGTGTTGTGGGGCGCGCTGTTACTGGATGAGCCGTTGTCGATGGCGCACTTGTATGGTGGGGTGTTGATTGCGGCGGCGTTATGGCTGGTGTTGAAGCCGGCGGTGGTGAAGCCGGTTGAGGTGGTTGCCCGATAGAACGCCTTCGCGGGCAAGTCGGATCACCTACAAAGGCCCGGAGCTCATGCCCCGGGCCTTGTTTGTTTCAGGTGGTCTTACGGAACACAAACACCAGACCGACGATGATCAACCCCATGCCCAGCAGGCTCAACGCCGCCAGCCGGTTGCCGAAAACCAGGTAATCCATCACCGCCGTCACCGCCGGCACCAGGTAGAACAGACTGGTGACATTCACCAGATTGCCCCGGGCGATCAACCGATACAGCAGCAGCGTCGCCAGCACCGACACCACCAATCCCATCCACAGCACCGGCACGATGAAGCCTGCGCTGTGTTCGACGTGAAACGGCTGAAACGGCACAAACACTCCGCACAACAACAGCCCGGCCAGGTACTGCACCGGCAGTGTGCCGAGGGGATTATCGGTGATTCGTTTCTGCATGATCGAACCGAACGTCATGCTCGCCAGTGCCAACAGACCGCAAAGCATCCCGGCCAACGACATGCCGGCCAAACCGATGCCCTGATAGACCACCATGATCAACCCGGCCAAGCCCAGCGCCAGGCCGAACATCCGGCTTATCGATCGGTGCCGCTCCATGATCACTATGGTGAGAATCGGTTGAACGCCCATGATGGTTGCCATCACCCCCGGTGTGACTTTGAGGTCGAGGGCCAGCAGATAGAAAATCTGATAGGCCCCCAGCAACACCATGCCCGTGGCCATCGCATACAACATCGGCTTGCCGCCCTCGGGCAGTTTCAGCTTGAGCAACGGCACCAGCAGCACCAACCCGCACAAGGCGATGGCGAAACGGACCAGCAGAAAGGCGAAGGGTGATGCGTGGGCCAGCCCCCATTTGGAGAAAATCGCCCCGCTGCTCCACAACAGAACGAACAGGCACGTGGATGCCGCCGCAAGCGCGGACTTTTTCGAAAGGACAAACATGAATACCACCTGTAGTCAGGCAAAAAAAGCCAACTCAGCCGAAGCTGAAATTCAGTAGTTTTTCAGGCGGGCAAAGGGGAGCAGCATAAAAAGCTGATCAGCCCGAGAAGCCAACGCCCGGCGGTGATACGACGACGCACACCGGCGTGCTACTGACAGGTGGAGGGTAATGACTGATCTGCGCAGGCTGCTGATTCCCGCACGGCACGATGCCAGCGTTGGCCGCTGAATCGACTACCGCGTTGATAAGGGAAGCTGGCATGGGCTGATCTTTCTTGATGGGTGGAACGGTGGTTCAGCAAACCACCGAGCGCGGACTATAACCAGCGCGTGACATGGATTGCAATGCTTTTGAGCTCTGGGACGATCCACACTTTTCATGGGGTGAGGTCGTGGGATAGAAGGCGAGGGAACCCTTGGCTCTGGACCTCGCCATTTGGTTCGATGAAGAACTGTGCGGACTATGCTTCGCAAACCCAAACAACAGTCGGCAACGAATCCGCATCGTGCGATTGGAGGGATGTCCACGTGGAGTCCACCCTCTGAAAAACCGTATTGCGCCATTGGCTATGTTGGTTATCGAACAGTACGCCCAAATCATCGGCAGCAGGTTCATTGAAGTTCAGGAGCCGCTGGAGGGTGCAACTTCCATTTACCAACAACTGGGCTTTTATTTCGATGCTGAAAACCGACTTGTCAAAGCACTGGAGAGCCTAGCATCGTGAAAACTGTTCAATTAATAACCAATATCGGAGGGAAGATGCGCAAAGTAATTAAAAAGTCCCCCACAAAGAAAAGCTCACCCACAACAGAAAACAAGCCCATTGCTGTAGAGCTGACAACCAGTCAACGGCGCACTCTGCAGGTTATTGCGACGGGGACCGAAACCGAAGAGCCTAGCCTGCTTGCCGGGCGGCCCTAAAGCTCACGGACAAAAAACGCTCCCAAGGAGCGTTTTTTCATTCCATGGTCGGCCTCAACCAATCAACCAATACCCCAGCAACGTCAACACCACCACCGCCAACACCGGTCGCAGCACGCGATAGGCCTTAGGGTTGCGACGCTTCCACTGCTTGACCACTCCGCTGAGTTTGTCGCTGAAGCTCTTGCTCCAGGCATAGGCCTGGTTAATCCCGCCAACGCGTTCATCGTCAAGATTCTGCGGCGCAGTAGCGCGCCCCAGCCAGCCGCTGATCCAACGGTTGATGCGCGTCATCAGGCGGTTGCTCAAGGGGCGTTCGATGTCGCAGAACAGGATGACACGTGTTTGCCCGGTTTCGTTCTTGACCCAGTGCACGTAGGTTTCATCGAACATCACATCTTCGCCATCACGCCAGGCATAGACCTGGCCGTCAACGAAGATGCGGCAATCCTCGGAGTTGGGCGTCGACAAACCCAGGTGATAACGCAAAGAACCGGCGAACGGGTCGCGATGCGGATTGAGGTGACTGCCGCCGGGCAGCAGCGCAAACATGGCGCCTTTGACAGTCGGGATGCCGCTGACCAACGCCACGGTTTTCGGGCACAGGGCTTCGGCCGACGGCAATGGTTTGTCGTACCACTTGAGGTAAAAACGCTTCCAGCCCTTTTTGAAGAACGAACCGAAGCCAGCGTCATTGTTCTTTTCGGCAGCGCGAATGTAGCCCTCGTCGAACAAGTGCATGGCTTCGTCGCGGATAACTTCCCAGTTGTCCCTGAGCACGTCGAGCTCGGGGAACTTGCTGCGGTCCAGATAGGGTTTGGAGGGCACGCCGGAGCACAAGTACATCAAGGCGTTATAGGGAGCGAACAGGGCTGAGTGATTGACGAACTGACGCAGGACCGGCAAACGCGCCTTGCCACGCAAGTGCACATAGAGCGTGCTGGCCAGGAACAGCAGCAACACCGACGCCTTCGCGACAAAGGAAAAGCTCATCTACAACTCCTTGATAATAAGTAACTCCGCACAACGCCATTTACCCGACGTGGCAGTCGGCCATGATAAACACTACCGGCCTCGGGAAAAACCCGCATAACTCAACATTCAGTGTTAAGGATTACGCAATAAACACTTCTTAACATAGGGTTCCTGAACGGGGGCTGACTTGAATCAACCCCTGTGGCAAGGAGGCTTGTCCTCGCTTTGGCAGCGAAGCAGCCGTAAACGTTATTGCTGATTTTCCTGTTCGGTAAACAGATCACTGAACAACATGCTCGACAGGTAGCGCTCGCCAGAGTCAGGCAGGATGACCACGATGGTCTTGCCCTGCATTTCCGGGGTTTCGGCCAACCGCACAGCCACCGCCATGGCCGCGCCGCAAGAGATGCCGCTCAAAATCCCTTCTTCCTGCATCAGGCGCAGGGCCATCGCCTTGGATTCGTCGTCGCTGACCAACTCCACACGATCAACCATCGACAGGTCCAGGTTCTTCGGCACAAAACCGGCGCCGATGCCCTGAATCTTGTGAGGGCTCGGCTTGATCTCTTCCCCGGCAAGTTTCTGGGTGATTACCGGCGATACCAGCGGCTCCACCGCTACCGAAAGAATCGGTTTGCCCTGGGTATTCTTGATATACCGCGAAACCCCGGTGATGGTTCCACCCGTTCCGACGCCCGCCACCAGCACGTCGACTGCGCCATCGGTGTCGTTCCAGATTTCCGGGCCGGTGGTTTTTTCGTGGATGGCCGGGTTGGCCGGGTTGTCGAACTGCCCCGGCATGAAGTAAGTAGACGGGTCACTGGCGAGGATTTCGGCGGCCTTCTCGATCGCGCCTTTCATGCCTTTGGCCGGCTCCGTCAACACCAGCTCGGCGCCAAGGGCCTTGAGCACCTTGCGTCGTTCGATGCTCATGGACGCCGGCATGGTCAGCACCAGCCGGTAACCGCGAGCGGCGGCAACGAACGCCAGACCGATACCGGTATTGCCCGACGTCGGCTCGATGATGGTCATGCCTGGCTTGAGTTTACCGCTGCTCTCGGCGTCCCAGATCATGTTCGCGCCGATCCGGCACTTGACCGAATAACCGGGGTTACGCCCTTCGATCTTGGCCAGAATGGTGACACCGCGCGGGGCGATACGGTTGATCTGCACCAGCGGCGTATTACCGATGGAGTGGGCGTTGTCAGCATAGATACGGCTCATGGCTGGGTCCTTATACCGCGTTGAATTAGCCCACCAAGGTATGCCTGTTACTCATGGTCGTCCAGTCAGTCGAACGTCCAGCTGCCACAGCAGTCAATCGCATTACACCGCCTGAGATTTGCCGCCATGAAGCGTCGATACAGTTGGCCGCTGTGGACTCTAGCCGGCCTTGTTTTACTGCTGGTTGCCCTGCACATCGCCCTGCCCTATCTGGTGCGTGACTCCCTGAACGAGCGATTGGCCAACATGGGTGACTACCGCGGGCAGATCACCGACGTGGACCTGGCCCTGTGGCGTGGCGCCTACAAAATCAACGGACTGAAAATCGTCAAGGTCGAAGGCAAGGTCCCGGTGCCGTTCGTCAACGCGCCATTGATCGACCTTTCCGTCAGCTGGCGTTCGCTCTGGTACGACCACGCCGTGGTGGCTGAGGTGCAGTTCGACAAACCCGAAGTGAACTTTGTCGATGGTGGCGCCAACAAGAAAAACTCCCAGACCGGTGAAGGCACCGATTGGCGAGCACAATTGGAAAAATTGCTGCCGATCACCTTGAACGAAGTGCGGATCAACGATGGCCGGATCACCTTTCGAAACTTCCATTCCAAACCGCCCGTGAACATGAATGCCACCCAGGTCAATGCCAGCATTTACAACCTGACCAATGTGGTCGACAAAAAAGGCAAGCGTGATGCGCGTTTCGACGGCAAGGCGCTGTTGCTGGGGCATGCGCCCTTGGAAACCACGGCGACTTTCGATCCGCTGAGCGACTTCCAGGACTTCCAGTTCCGCCTGCGCACCAAGGACCTTGAACTCAAACGAATGAACGACTTCGCCGCGGCCTACGGCAAGTTCGACTTCAACGCCGGCCATGGCGACCTGGTCATCGAAGCCGAGGCCAAGAAGGGTCAACTCACTGGCTACATCAAACCGCTATTGCACGACGTCGATGTGTTCAACTGGCAACAGGATGTAGAAAACAAGGACAAAGGGATTTTCCGCTCCATTTGGGAAGCGCTCGTCGGCGGCACCGAAAACGTGCTGAAGAACCAGCCGAAAAACCAGTTCGCCACGCGCGTCCAGCTCAGGGGCAGCGTGCATCAGCGAGATGTCAGTGCATTCGAGGCGTTTTTGCAGATTTTGCGTAATGGTTTCATCGAGGCGTTCAATGCCCAGTATGAACGGCCCAAGCCGGATGCGGGGTGAGTCACCAAGTGACCCTCTATTCAGAGACTGAATAAGCCGTCTGCGTTCACAGTCGACTGGACAGCGCGTTATAGTCGAGCCTGACCATTTATTGCGCCCCGCCCTGCCTCGTTCAGGTCGGTGTTACCGTTCGAGGATTAGCAGATGAAGTTCGAAGGCACCCAGGCCTACGTCGCCACCGATGACCTGAAGCTGGCGGTCAATGCCGCCATCACCCTGGAGCGGCCACTGCTGGTCAAGGGCGAACCAGGCACCGGCAAGACCATGCTCGCCGAGCAACTGGCCGAGTCCTTCGGCGCCAAGTTGATTACCTGGCACATCAAGTCCACCACCAAGGCCCATCAAGGCCTGTACGAGTACGACGCGGTCAGCCGCCTGCGGGATTCGCAACTGGGTGTGGACAAGGTTCACGACGTTCGTAACTACCTGAAAAAGGGCAAGCTCTGGGAGGCTTTCGAGTCCGAAGAGCGGGTGATTCTGCTGATCGATGAAATCGACAAGGCCGACATCGAGTTCCCCAATGACTTGCTGCAAGAACTCGACAAGATGGAGTTCTACGTTTACGAAATCGACGAGACCATCAAGGCCAAAAAGCGTCCGATCATCATCATTACCTCCAACAACGAGAAAGAGCTGCCGGACGCTTTCCTGCGTCGCTGCTTTTTCCATTACATCGCGTTCCCGGATCGCGTGACGCTGCAGAAGATCGTCGACGTGCACTACCCGGACATCAAGAAAGACCTGGTCAGCGAAGCCCTCGACGTATTCTTCGACGTGCGCAAGGTGCCGGGCCTGAAGAAGAAGCCCTCGACCTCCGAACTGGTGGACTGGCTGAAACTGCTGATGGCCGACAACATCGGCGAAGCGGTGCTGCGCGAACGCGATCCGACCAAGGCCATCCCGCCATTGGCAGGCGCTCTGGTGAAGAACGAACAAGACGTGCAATTGCTCGAGCGTCTGGCGTTCATGAGCCGTCGCGGTACTCGCTAAGAAAGGGCAATCGCCATGCTGCTCAATCTGTTCAACGAAATGCGCGCAGCCAAGGTGCCGGTCTCGGTGCGTGAGCTGCTGGACCTGATCAACGCGCTGAAACAGCGCGTAACCTTCGCCGACATGGACGAGTTCTATTACCTGTCCCGAGCGATTCTGGTGAAGGACGAACGGCATTTCGACAAGTTCGACCGGGCGTTCGGTGCCTACTTCAATGGTCTGGAAAAGCTCGACGATCACCTTCAGGCGTTGATCCCCGAAGACTGGCTGCGCAAGGAATTCGAACGTTCCCTGAGCGATGAAGAACGGGCCGCGATCCAGTCCCTCGGCGGCCTGGACAAGTTGATCGAAGAGTTCAAGAAACGCCTGGAAGAACAGAAGGAACGCCACGCCGGCGGCAACAAATGGATCGGTACCGGCGGCACCAGCCCGTTCGGCTCCGGTGGCTTCAACCCGGAAGGCATCCGGGTTGGCGATGCCGGCAAGCGTCAAGGCAAAGCGGTCAAAGTCTGGGATCAGCGCGAGTACAAGAACCTCGATGATTCGGTGGAACTGGGCACGCGCAACATCAAGGTCGCCCTGCGTCGCCTGCGTAAATTCGCCCGTCAGGGTGCGGCAGAAGAACTGGACATCGACGGTACCATCGACCACACCGCGCGCGATGCCGGGTTACTGAACATCCAGATGCGTCCGGAGCGGCGCAACACCGTCAAGCTGTTGCTGCTGTTCGACATCGGCGGTTCGATGGACGCCCACGTGAAGATCTGCGAAGAACTGTTCTCGGCGTGCAAGACCGAGTTCAAGCACCTGGAGTACTTCTACTTCCACAACTTCATTTATGAATCGGTGTGGAAGAACAACATGCGCCGCACTTCCGAGCGCACCGCCACCCAGGACCTGCTGCACAAGTACGGCGCCGACTATAAAGTGATCTTCATCGGTGACGCCGCCATGGCGCCCTATGAAATCACCCAGGCCGGCGGCAGCGTGGAGCACTGGAACGAAGAAGCCGGTTACGTGTGGATGCAACGTTTCAAGGAAAAATACAAGAAACTCATCTGGATCAACCCGTACCCGAAAGACACGTGGGGCTATACCTCGTCGACCAACATCGTGCGGGATTTGATTGACGATCAGATGTATCCGCTGACGTTGCGGGGGTTGGAGGAAGGGATGCGGTTTCTTTCCAAGTAAAGCGTTGCACCTGTGGCGAGGGGGCTTGCCCCCGTTGGGTTGCGAAGCGACCCCAAAATCTGCAATCGCGATGTATCAGACACACCGCATGCAATGGTTCTACGACTGCTGCGCAGCCGAACGGGGGCAAGCCCCCTCGCCACAGTTAAAACCTGCGCAAATACTCGACGTGTTCACGATGCGCGACGTCCTGCACCACCGGTTTCAACCGCACCTTCGCCCCCGGCAAACACTGCGCCAGCCGCGCCAAGGCCAATGGCGTCAACGCACCCAACCGCGGATAACCGCCAATGGTCTGCCGGTCATTGAGCAGCACTATCGGCTGCCCATCCGGCGGCACCTGCACTGCGCCCAGCGGGATGCCTTCGGAAATCATCGGTTTGCCCTGGTACTGCAACGCCGTGCCTAACAGGCGAATGCCCATGCGATCGGCACGGCTGTCGAGGGTCCA
Source organism: Pseudomonas frederiksbergensis (assembly GCF_017114915.1). Lineage (GTDB taxonomy): Bacteria > Pseudomonadota > Gammaproteobacteria > Pseudomonadales > Pseudomonadaceae > Aquipseudomonas > Aquipseudomonas frederiksbergensis_I. The sequence goes on along the minus strand of NZ_JAAUOE010000026.1, from coordinate 32,870 downwards.
TACACTGTTGAACGCGTCAAACAGACTCTGGCCGCTGAACTCACCGATTTGCGCGCCGATCACCAAGTCAAGTGGTGAGTCGAGCTTGAAATCCGGGACGTGCTCGTCAGACAGCTCCCGTACCAGCAGCGGCGCCTCCCTCGAGTAGTTCAGCGAAGCACCTTTGGCCAACGCCCGGCCCATCCCGTCGAGGCCACCCAGCTCCTCACGCACCACCGTCGCGCTGCTGCCCAGCACTTTCGGCGCATCAAACCCGCCCGGTGCCGCAAGATAAGCCCGCGCGCCCAGCAACGGCTGATTGAACCGCAAACGCTGACCTTTGCGCAGTTTGAAACTGCGCCATGGTGCCAGTGCCTGACCGTCCAGTTGCGCACCAAGGTCTGCCCCGGCCAGCGCCAAAAGGCAATCTTCCTCGGCGACAACGCTGAATCCGCCGAGGGTGATTTCAATCACCGACGCATCCAGCCCATTGCCCAGAAGCCAGTTGGCCCATGACATCGACCGCCAATCCAGTGCGCCACCCTGAGTGACACCCAGATGCCGCACGCCAAACCGCCCAGCGTCCTGCAACAGGCACAGCGGCGTACTTGCTTCAATCGTCAATCGACTCATGCCAGGGCCTCCAACGGCGTATCGTCACCGCCCAGCTTGATGAATTCGGCATGGCTGACCGCTTCGAAGCGCACCGTGTCGCCCGGTTGCATCAGGCTGTAGCCGTCACGTTCGCGGTCGAACAATTTGGCCGGGGTGCGGCCGATCAGGTTCCAGCCGCCGGGGGACACCACCGGATAAGCCGCCGTCTGGCGTTCGGCGATGCCGACACTGCCGGCGGCGACTTTTTTACGCGGGGTACTCAGACGCGGTGCGGCCAACACTTCGTCCACCAGCCCCATGAAGGCGAACCCCGGCGCGAAGCCCAGCGCGAACACCTGATACTCGTGTTCGCTGTGGCGGCGGATCACTTCATTCACCGCCAATCCGCTGCGCTGAGACAACAGGTTCAATTCCGGACCAACGCTCAAGTCATACCAGACCGGCAGCACATGACATTGGCCACGGGTGCGGGCGTTGGGCGACAGATCGATCAAGGCTTGGGCGATCAATTCCCGGGCCTGAGCGGGATTCAACGCCGTCAAATCGTAATGCACCATCAACGTTGTATAGGACGGCACCAGATCGATCAAATACTCGCCGAACGCAGCTCGCAGGCCTTCGCTGGCCGCGAGCATCCACGGCATGTTGGTCTCGGCAATTTCATCGAACAGGCGCACCATCAGGCAATCGAGCGCCACCACTTCCACCCGTGGTTTCATGATGCGCTCTGCTGATTCAAGGCCTGGCGAATACGCTGCACGGCGGCCACCGAACTGGCGTTGTCGCCGTGTACGCACAGGGTGTTGGCCTGTAAATGCAAGGCGCTACCATCGCTGGCCGTGAGGTTGTCACCGCGGGCAATGATCAGCGCCTGCTCAATGATTTTCTCCGGATCGTGATGCACCGCCCCCGGCAGTTGCCGCGACACCAGCCTTCCGGCGCTGTCGTAAGCGCGATCGGCGAAGGCTTCAAACCACAACGTCACGCCGTACTCATCGCCCAATTGCTGGGCAGCGCTGTTGTCGCGGGTGGCCATCAGCATCAGCGGCAACGTCCGGTCATAGGCCGCCACGGCTTGAATCACCGCACGCAATTGCGCCGGGTTGGCCATCATGTCGTTGTACATCGCGCCGTGGGGTTTGACGTAACTCACCCGCCCGCCCTGAGCCCGGCAAATGCCGTCGAGGGCACCGATCTGGTAGTGCAACAGGTCTTGCAGTTCCTGGGCGGTATACGCCATGGAGCGGCGGCCGAAACCGACCAGATCCTGATAGGCCGGGTGCGCGCCGATCTGCACGCCGTGGCTCAGGGCCAGGCTGACGGTCTTGCGCATGATGCTCGGGTCGCCGGCGTGGAAGCCGCAGGCGATGTTGGCACAGTCGATGAAGGGCATGACCTCGGCGTCCAGACCCATGGTCCAGTTACCGAAACTCTCGCCGATGTCGCAGTTCAATAGCAGGCGGTTCACGGTGAACACTCCTGTAGGCTTTTTCTTTTTAGCTGAAGGGCATATGCCCCTCAGATTATCAGTTACCGGACATTCGGTTATTCGGCGTCGAGTTGCTTGCCACGGGTTTCCGGCAGGCTCAGTGCCGCCAGGATCACCACCCCGTAGGACACCGCCGCGAAAGCCCCGATTCCCACGCTCAACGGCACCTTCTGACTGAGCAAGCCGATCAGCAGCGGGAACAACGCCGCCAGCGCCCGACCGATGTTGTAGCAAAAACCCTGGCCCGAGCCGCGAATCCGCGTCGGAAACAGCTCGGTCAGAAACGAGCCCATGCCGCTGAAAATACCGGATGCAAAGAAGCCCAATGGAAAGCCCAACCACAGCATCACACCGTTGCTGACCGGCAATTGGGTGTAGAGCAGAACAATGGTGAACGAGCCAACCGCGAACAGAATGAAGTTCTTTTTACGGCCGAGGATGTCAGTCAAATACGCGCTGATCACGTAACCGACGTAGGACCCGATGATCACCATCGCCAGATAACCGCCCGTGCCGAGTACGCTCAAGCCCCGTTCGTTTTTAAGAAAGGTCGGCAGCCACGAGGTGATCGCGTAGTAACCGCCGAGGGCGCCGGTGGTCAGTATCGACGCGCGAATGGTAGTGAAGAGGATGCCGGGGGCGAAAATCTCGTAGAACTTCGCCGGGTTGCTTGGCTCTTGCCTGGCCTTGGCTTCACGGTAGATTTCCGGGTCCTTGACCAGGCGACGGACGAAGATCACGAAAATCGCCGGCACGATGCCGAGAATGAACAGCGCTCGCCAGGCGTCTTCCGGCGGCAACACCGAGAACAGCAGCGCATACAGAATGGCCGTCAGCCCCCAACCCAATGCCCAACCCGATTGCACCATGCCGACCGCTTTGCCACGGTCCTTGGCGCGGATCACCTCACCAATCAACACCGCGCCAGCCGTCCATTCACCGCCGAAGCCGAAGCCCATCAAGGTGCGCGCAATCAGCAGTTGTTCGTAGTTCTGGGCGAAGCCGCAGAGGAACGTGAAGAAGGCGAACCAGAGCACCGTCAGTTGCAGGGTGCGCACCCGACCGATGCGGTCGGAGAGAATCCCCGCCACCCAGCCACCGATGGCCGAGGCGATCAGGGTGCTGGTGTGAATCAGCCCGGCCTGGCCGGTGGTGATGCCCCACATGGCAATCAGGGTCGGTACCACGAAGCTGAGCATCTGGGTGTCCATGCCGTCCAGGCCATAGCCGATCTTGCAGCTCCAGAACGTGCGACGCTCTTGTTTATTGATGTTGCGGTACCAGTCGAAAGGTCCCGGGCGAGCCGTGGCTTTGGGGATGTCGAGGGTGTCGGGCGCACTCATGGCAAAATCTCCGTGCATATTTTATTGGTATTGTTCTGAGCCCCGACGACGCCTATCGTGGGAACCGGATGGCCTGATTTTTGGGCGGTTGGCCCTGCTGCGTCCAACTAATAAAAACCCGCCCTAGACATAAGAAAAATTTTATCCACGAGCTGACCCCATGAACCTGAAGTTTCTCGAGACGTTTGTCTGGGTCGCCCGACTCAAGAGTTTTCGCCTGACGGCCGACAAGCTCTTCACCACCCAGGCATCGATTTCCAGCCGTATCGCCGTGCTCGAAAGTGAGCTTGGAGTGAAGCTGTTCCTGCGCGACTCCCGCGGCGTGAGCCTGACCCCCGAAGGCTTGAAAGTGCTCGAATATGCCGAGCAGATGATGGACACAATGCAGGCGCTCAAGCACGCGATCGAGACGCGCTCGAGCAAGGTCGGACGGGTTCGTATCGGCGTCATGGACACGGTGATCCACACCTGGCTCAGCCCGTTGGTGGCGCAGATGATGGATCACTATCCGCTGGTGGAAATCGAGCTGGTGGCCGATACCGCGCTCAACCTCTGCGATCAGCTGCAAAAAGGCTTTCTCGATCTGATCCTGCAAACCGACCTGCTGCGCCAGGAAAGCGTGCGCAGCCTGGAGCTGGCCAGCCATCCGATGGGCTGGATCGTGGCCAGCAACTCCATCTACAACCGTGAATATTCAGGTGTCGCCGACCTGGCACGGGAGCGGATCATCACCTATTCGAAAAACTCCCGTCCGCATCAGGACGTCTTGAGCCTGATGCAGGCCAACGGGGTCATGGCGCCACGGCTCAATTGTGTGAATTCAGTGTCGGCAATTACTCGTTTATTGCGGGACGGCTTCGGTATTGGTGCCCTGCCGCCGGTGCTGGTGGCCGAGGAACTGGCCCGGGGAGAGTTGACCTTGCTGGCCATGGATCAACGCCCGCCGAATTTGCAGGTGGTGGTGTCATGGCGGATGGGCGTGGAGTGGGTCGAAGAAATCGTGACGTTGTGTCAGCAAGTCGTGGAGCGCTATGCGCAGAAAATGGGCGAACACTACATCGTCTTGAGCCAACCTCAGAGCAGGATCTGAAAGACATTTTCCAAACTGTAAATATGAACCACTATCATTTGCATTAATTTTTCAAAACGGTATTCTTTGCGCGCTTTCAGCTAATCCATTGTCCCGAAGGAGTCGGACCTGATGCGCGGCTACACGCAAAAACAGCAGCAATTGCTCGCCCACTGGAGCGAAGCTCTCGGCACTCAGGCTTTCCAGTCCCACCGCATCACTCTCGATCATTTGAGCAATGCCCTGGAGCCCGCCGCCCAGCGCTGCTTCCAACGCCTGATCCAGGCGCTGTTTCGTGAAGAGCTGATCAACCCCGACACCTGCGAATATGACGACGCCAGCCGTTGCTGGCTGCCGCTTGGCGATGGCGCGCACCTTTGCTTCGAGCACTTGTCGGGTGGAAGGATGAATAGCTGGGACGTACGCGGCAGCATCGTCCTGCACACCCCCGACACACTGCCGCAAAAAATCCAGTTGCCCAGCGAGCTGCTCGCTCACCTCAGCACTCAGCTCAACCCGCCAGCCTCCCCACAGGTCCTGGAACGTCTGGCCCGGGAGCTGGATGACAGTTTCAGCAACGACACCCTGTGCCTGGCGTTTCACCATGGATGGACCGAGCGCCTGAGAGAGCAGATCGACACCGGGTACGACGACAATCTGCTCGCCTGGCTCAAAGCCGGCCCCGGCCACCAGAACCCGACGTCACTGCTCGAACAGTGGGGCACGCTCGGCCATCCGTGGCACCCGAACTACAAGACCAAACTGGGCTTGAGCGCCGCTCAGGTCATCGCTTTCTCGCCAGAATTCGAAGCGAGTTTTCCGATTGTCCTGTGCGCCCTGCACCGCCAGTACGCTCATGTTGAAGCGCTGGCGGGCACCATGGACTACTGGGATTGGTGGCAAGGTCACTTCCCACAGGCCGCCGAGCAATTGCAACGCCATTTGCAGCAACTGGGCCTGGACGCAAAGGACTACCTCCCGCTTCCGTCACACCCATGGCAAGCCCATGAAGAGCTGCCACATTCGTTCGCCAACGAGATCGCCGACAACCTGCTGATCGTCACTGACATCGTTGCGTTTACCGGCCACCCGACCATGTCCTTCCGCACGGTCCTGCCAGAGGCCAGTCGCACGGCACCGATGGTCAAACTGCCAGTGGCTTTGCGCCTGACCAGCGTGCAGCGCACCGTGTCGCCGCGCTCGGCCCGGATGGGGCCGCGCATCAGCCAACTGATATTGAATATTCTCGATCAGGAGCCGCAGATTCAGCGTCTGCTGAACATCGTTCCAGAGCGCATCGGCGTGCACTACGCACCACTGCCGGCCGATGACGAGCACTCCCGGCATGCGGCTGTGCTGTATCGCGACAACCCGCAGACCCTGCTGCAAGAAGGCGAGTTGGCGGTGCCGGTCGGCAGCCTGTTCGCCGTCAACGAATTCGAACAACCGCTGCTGCGTGATTGGGTAAGACTGGCTCAGGGCCGGGACGACAGCGAAGCCATGTTGGCGTTCTTCGATGATTACCTGGCGATTGCCGTGCCGAGTCTGCTGGGCATTTACCTGATGTATGGCGTGGCGTTCGAAGCGCATCAGCAAAACAGCTTCATGGTGATGGGCGCTGACGGGCAGTTGAATCGACTGCTGTTGCGTGATTTCGGCGACGTTCGTATCGATCGCAAAACCCTGCACGCCAAGGGTCTGGATATCCGGTTGCACGATCCGAAAATGACCCTGTATGACGACGCAGGCTTTGTCCGCGACAAACTCCTGCACACCACCTTCATGTGCCACCTCGGTGAGCTGACTTTGCTTTGTGCCCGTCACTGGAATGTGCCGGAAAATATCCTGTGGGAGCGATTGGCAGCGCACGTTGCACAGTGCTTCGAGACCTTGCGCGAGCACGTTGAACCGGCACGTTGGGAAAGCGAACGCCAAGCCTTGCTGGAACAGGATTGGCCCGCCAAATCGTTCATGCGCATGCGCTTGCTCGACAGTCATGCCGACATCGTCGGACGCCTGAGTAACCCGCTGCGACCCAACACCCATGCTCGCTGACGGTCGCGCCCTGCGACTGCTGATCGTCATCCAGTTTGTCTCCATGGGCGCCATGGAAATGAGCGGCCCGTTCTGGCCCTTGCAGATCCAGCATCTGCTCGGGCCGGAGGGCGCCGGCTACACCGTGCTGTTATCGGCGATGGTCTATGCCGGCCCGATGCTGGCGGCCATGCTCCTGACCCCCCTGTGGGGCCGGTTGGGGGATCGCACCGGACACAAACCGATGATTGTTCGGGCGTTGCTGGCCCTCGCGCTGTGCCAGGGGTTGGCGGCCATCACTCTCGACCCGTGGCTGCTGGTGGGTATTCGCGTGATGCAAGGCGCATTGGCCGGTTTTCTCGCTGCCGCGCAAGCCTATGCCTTGGCCTGCTGCGACAATGCCAGACGGGGTCACACCCTGGCCCGCCTACAATCGGCAACCGCCGTCGGCTCGTTGATCGGCCCGGTGCTGGGTGGCTGGCTGATGGACATCTCGGGGTTTGCCTTGCTGTGTTATGGCGCGACAGCGATTTGCCTGCTGTGCGCACTGGGGAGTTTTTTCCTGCCGGCCGACAAGGCGCGCACCTCGAAGAAGAAACCTGTTGAGCCGGTTGCCCTGCCCAAAGGCTGGCTCAGTGCAATCCTGTTGGTGATCGTCTTGATTCAGGCGGCGAAGATGATGCCGCAGTCGTTCTACGCGCTGTACGTCGCGAACATTCTGCAGGCCCCAAGCTGGCTGATCGGCGCCACCTACGCGGCGAGCGCCGCGACCCTGGCCATTTGCGCGCCGCTGTGGGGACGCCTGTTCGACCGCTGGCAGCCGGCCTACACCTTGCGCGTCATCGAAGGCGTGGCCTGGCTGTGTGCCCTGACGCTGGCGGCCACGGCATTGGCCAACGAATGGCTGGGGTTTCTCGTCAGCCGACTCGTCTGGGGCATCTGGCAAGGCGCCCTGCTGCCCGTCGCCTATGCACTGATCGCCAACACCATTTCCGTAAACCAGCAGGGCTTCGCGCTCGGCCTCGGCAACAGCGCGGCAAAGGCTGGAGCCCTGCTCGGTGTCGTCCTTGGCGGGATCGGCATGGGCCTGGTCGGCCTGGCCCACAGTTTCTGGCTGGTGGCGCTGACCTACGCCATAGCCGCCATCGGCATTCGCTGGGTGCGCTCGTTCAGCTCCGCGCCTGACCGCTCGACCTTATCGCCCCACACTTATCACAACTAAAAAAGACTACGTCATGACCCGAACCAAACTCTCCCTGCTGATCCCGCTACTCGGCACCTTCAGCGCCCAGGCCTGGGCCGAGGAAACCGAGCAGCAGCCCGGCACCTTGAACATGCAAGCCACCGTCGTCTCCGCGACTCGCAGCGAAGCGAGCATTGCTTCGATTCCGGGCTCGGTCCAAGTGATCGACGAACAGCAGGTCCGTGAGCAGAGCGGCGCGGGTCGCCGGGTCTCCGACATCCTCGGGCAACTGGTCCCGGGTATTGCGCCGGCCAGCGGCGGGATGAGCAACTTCGGCCAGACCCTGCGCGGGCGCAACATGCTGGTGTTGATCGACGGCGTATCGCAGAACGCCACGCGCGACAACTTCCGCCAGCTCAACAGCATCGCCCCGGCCAGCATCGAACGCATCGAAGTGATCTCCGGCGCCAGCAGCATCTACGGCGCCGGTGCTTCAGGCGGCATCATCAACATCATCACCAAACGCAATCAGGGCCAGGACATTGCTTACAGCAGCAAACTGGGCCTGACCAGCGGCAACAACCTCAACAGAAAAGGCTTCGCCTACGAAGTTTTCCAGAGTGCCACCGGGCGCAAGGATGCGTTGGACTGGTATGTGTCTGCCGACCTGACCCAGCGCAACGATCAGTACGACGGCAACGGCAACCGCATCCCTCAAGACACCTCCCAGGGCAGCAACATGGATACCGAAACCTATGACCTGCAAGGTCGTTTCGGTTACGAACTGGATGCCGACAAAAAACTCAGCCTGTCGCTGCAGGACTACAAGGACCAGCAGGACACTGGCTACACAAAAGACCCGACAAACCGGCAGGAAGCCGTGGCAGTCAAGGGGCTGAAACTCGACGACCAACCCTATACCCATAACCAGGCGGTCAACCTCAACTACACCGACAAGGACTTCTACGGTCAGGGTCTGCAACTGGAAAGCTACTGGCGCCGAGCCGATGCACTGTTCTTTCCGGACCTGTCGCGAGGCAGGGCCGGGATCTCCGACAACAACAGTGTGCAGGACGTCTACGGCCTGCGCGCGGCCATCGACACGCCGCTGCCGGCGATCGGGAGTGCCACGGGTAATCTGGTCTGGGGGGCTGATTATGATAATGAGCGCTCCCGTCAACGAGGTGATCAGTACACACTAAATGGCCTGACCTATACCAAGACCGGCACCACCTACGAGCTGGGCCCGGATATCGAAACCACCACCAAATCGCTGTTCGGGCAGATGTCCTGGGACATCGGTGACTGGACCTTGCGTGGCGGTGTGCGCCGTGAATGGATCGAAAGCGACGTCTCCGACAGCATCGCTTATGGTCAGATCGTTCAGACCGGCATACGCGCAACGCTGCCCGGTGACACCCTCAAATACGATGCCACGCTGTACAACCTGGGGGCGGTCTACCACCTGAGTGAAAACCAGGACATCTTCGCCAATTACAGCCAGGGGTTTTCGCTGCCGGATATCCAGCGCTTCATGCGTGATGTCAGCAGCACCTTCGACATTCAGAGCCTCAACGCCCAAGCCATCAAGGTCGACAGTTACGAGCTGGGCTGGCGCGGTAACTGGGACCAGTGGCAGGCCGACGTCACCGTGTACGAAAACACCTCGGACGTGACCCAGTTCTACGATGCCAATGATCGCGTATTGCGCCTGATCAACCAGAAAGAGCGAGTTCGCGGCATCGAAAACAGCCTGACCTACCGCGCGACCGATCACTGGTCGGTGGGTGGCACTTATGCCTGGGCCAAAGGCGAGACCGAGCAGAACGGCAAATGGATCGATCTGCCAGCCACGCGCATCTCACCCGCCAAGACCACCCTGTTCGTTGGCTACACCGAAGACGACTACACCCTGCGCCTGCAAGGCATGCATTTGTCCAGTTATGACGCTGCCGCCAAGGACAACAACGGACGCGAGATCGAAGGCTATACGCTGGTGGACCTGCTCGGCTCCGTGCAACTGCCGGTCGGTCGTCTTGAAGGCGGCGTGTACAACCTGACCAACCGCACCTACCAGAACCTGTTCACTCAGGCTAACGCCAGAGCGCCGTACGCCAACGCCGAAGGCCGCACCCTGAGCATGAGCTACTCGGTCGACTGGTAAAAACAGGAGCCGGCTTGCCAGCGATGCGATCTGCCAGGCAGACCGTGTCGCGGCAATCGCCGGCTCCGGGGTTACAACCCGCGCAAATCCCGCTCTTCAATCGGCCGGCTCTGGCGCAGACGCTTGCCACCCAGCACCACCCAGTCGATCAGTCGGAACAGGCATTCAATGCCGAACGACAGCAGCAACGCGCCGCTCATGCCCCAAATCATCGCTTGCGGCGTCAGCAGGATCTGGTAGCTGTAGCCGTTCCAGGTTTCCTTGCGAATGTCCGGGTCGGCCGCCAGCACCACTTGCAGGAAGCGGATGTACCACGGGCCCTGCATGGCCTGGAATTGCTTGTCCAAAGCCAATTGACGGGTGAGCAAGGTGCTCAGGCTGTCGGCATCGCTGCGAAAGATCGGGTCTTCGCTGGCACGGTAATGGGCCACCAGCGCCTGCATATCGCCCTTGAAAAACTGATTGGCAGTGCCCTGAAAACCGCTCAAACCGCTCTGCGCCTCGATCAGATGCGCCTCGACCCGCTTGGCATAGTCGCTGATGAACCCAGGCACCTGGACACCGATCAACAGGCCTGCCGCAAACAACACCAGCCGTAGATAACTGAGCAACATGGGGGGAGAGATCCTTATTCGGTCTTGCCCTGGCTGACGCATTCCCCGCGTCGCCAGAGGCTCCATTGGCCCGGTTCGTAGCGGGTCCAGGTTTCGTTTTCGGTCAAGGGTTCGGTGGCGATCACCGTGACCACGTCGTTGGGCGTGGTTTCGGCCTGAAAGTCGACGATCACATCGACATCCTTCAAGCGCGCCGGGCCGAACGGGGCGCGGCGGGTAATCTGCGCCAGTTTGGTCGAGCAGTAGCAGAACAGCCAATCGCCGTCGCTGAGCAAGCAGTTGAACACGCCTTTGCTGCGGTACTCGGCGCAGGCGGCCACCAGGTCCGGCAGCAGTTCTTCGATGTCCACTGGCTCGGGGAACGCAGCACGCACGCGGTTGAGCAAATCGCAGAACGCCGCTTCGCTGTCGGTATCGCCGACGGGGCGGTAGAAACTGGCGGTCGGGCTGAAATCGGCCAACTGGCCGTTGTGGGCGAAACACCAGTTACGCCCCCACAACTCGCGCACGAACGGGTGGGTGTTGGACAGGCAGACCTTGCCAACGTTGGCCTGACGGATGTGGCCGATCACCACTTCGCTTTTGATCGGATAGCGCTGCACCAGGTTCGCCACTTCCGACTCGCTGCTCGCCGCCGGGTCCTGAAACAACCGCAGGCCGCGGCCTTCATAGAAAGCGATACCCCAACCGTCACGGTGCGGCCCGGTGCGGCCGCCGCGCTGCATCAGCCCGGTGAAGCTGAACACGATATCGGTCGGGACATTGGCGCTCATGCCCAATAACTCACACATGCTCGGATTCTCGATGAAAGGCAGGGGCACGGTTACAAACGCGGTTCTACCCGCAAACGCTGAGGGTTGCTCGGCACCGGTGGCCGGCCGTAACGATCATCGCCGGCACCGCCGAACGGTTGATCGTTTTCAGGCTCGTCGGCCCGCACCGCAGCCTTGGCGGCCGCCGCCCGCTCTTTGCGAGCGATGGACGCACGCTCGATGGGGAAACGGATCGCCACGAATACCAGATAAATGCCGAAGGCAATCATGCCGTACATGAACAGGTCGGAAATCGCCCGCCAGGCGTTGTTGCCAACCTTGAACAGCAGATCGAGGGCGGTAATGGCAATGGCCGGGGCGACCTTTTCCTTCACCGGGTCGATGATGGTCGGGCTGAACAGCAACACCACCATCAGCAGCCGCAGCGGCTCACGCAGCCAGCGCCACATCCAGCGGGTCATGCGCATCCACACCAACAGGCAGCCCAAAGCAGCAAAGGCGTAGAGGCCCCAAGCGATCAGATAGTCGTTCTCGGTCATGGTGTCCATGGCAAGGCAGGCAAAGAGGCGCTTATAGTAACGACTTTTCGCACATCAGGCTGCCCCGCCGTCTGCGATCCTCCAATTTCGTACAACGTTCGAGAGTCCTTCATGCCCCTACCCGCCAACGTTTCCGACGCGCCCATTGCCCACAAGGCCGAGGGCGATGACCCGTATGCCTGGCTGCAGGAGCGCGACACCGACGCAGTGCTCGATTACCTGAAAGCTGAAAACCGCTATCAAGAGGCGCAAACCGCCGATCAGGCCGGGCTGCGCGAAACCCTGTTCGAAGAGATCAAGGGGCGGATTCTCGAAACCGATCTGTCGCTGCCATCGCCCTGGGGTCCGTACCTGTATTACACCCGCACCACCGCCGGCGACGAATACGCCCGCCACTACCGCTGCCCGCGCCCGGCCGATGGCAGCCTGCACATTGACGAAAGCCAGGAACTCCTGCTGCTGGATCCGAACGTGCTGGCCAAGGGCGGTTTCTTTTCCCTGGGCGCATTCAGCATCAGCCCGGACCACCAGCGCCTGGCCTACAGCATCGATTCCTCGGGAGAGGAGATTTACACGCTGTTCGTGAAGGAATTACCCGACGGCCGCGTCAGCGAACTGGAGTTTCAGAACTGCGACGGCAGCATGACCTGGGCCAATGACAGCCTGACGCTGTTCTTCGGCGAACTCGACGACACCCATCGCCCGCACAAACTGTTCCGTTATCGGCTGGACGGCACCGCGGCCGAAGAAGTGTTCCATGAGCCGGACGGCCGATTCTTCCTGCATTGCTACCGCTCAAGCTCCGAACGGCAATTGCTGTTGTCGCTGGGCAGCAAGACCACCAGTGAAGTCTGGGCGCTCGATGCCTCGCTGCCGCATCAGGCCTTTACCTGTCTGGCGCCGCGGGTCGAAGACCATGAGTACGATGTCGACCACGGCAAACTCGATGGCGAGTGGACGTGGCTGATCCGCACCAACCGCGACGGCATCAACTTCGCCCTGTACCAGGCCGTCGATACCGGCGTCGCGCCGACCGAAGCCGACTGGCAGAACCTGATTCCCCACAGCGACACCGTCATGATCGAAGGCATGAGCCTGAACGCCGAGGCCATGACCCTGAGCCTGCGTGAAGGCGGCCTGCCGATCATTGAAGTTTATCCACGGGATTTGGTGCCGTATCGCGTGCAATTGCCAGACGCGGCCTACAGCCTGCATGTGCAAAACAGCCTGGAGTTTGTCAGCGACAGGATCCGTCTGCGCTACGAAGCCTTGAACCGCCCGGCGCAAATCCGCCAACTGATTCTGACCTCGGGCGAGCAGAAAGTTCTCAAGGAAACCCCGGTGCTCGGCCCGTTCGACGCCGATGCATACGTCAGCCAACGACTTTGGGCGACGGCACCGGACGGTACGCAAGTGCCGATCAGTCTGGTGGTCAAACGCGAGTTCCTCGGCAAGCCGACGCCGCTTTATCTGTACGGCTACGGCGCCTACGGCGAAAGCCTCGACCCATGGTTCTCCCACGCCCGCCTGAGCCTGCTGGAGCGCGGCATGGCGTTTGCCATCGCGCACGTACGCGGCGGCGGTGAACTGGGTGAAGCCTGGTATCGCGCCGGCAAGCAGGAACACAAGCACAACACCTTCAGCGACTTCATCGCCTGCGCCGAACACCTGATCATCAACGGCTTCACCACCTCATCGCAGCTGGCAATCAGCGGCGGCAGCGCGGGTGGCTTGCTGATCGGCGCGGTGCTCAATCAGCGGCCGGAGCTGTTCGGCGTGGCAATTGCCGAAGTGCCGTTCGTCGATGTGCTCAACACCATGCTCGACCCGGAACTGCCACTGACCGTCACCGAATACGACGAATGGGGCAACCCCCAAGAACCGGACGTTTATGAGCGGATCAAGGCCTACGCCCCGTACGAAAATGTCACTGAGCAAGCTTATCCGGCGACGCTGGTGATCGCCGGCTACAACGACAGTCGCGTGCAGTACTGGGAGGCGGCCAAGTGGGTAGCGAAATTGCGTGCGACCAAAACCGACACCAACCCCCTGCTGCTCAAGACTGAATTGGGCGCCGGGCATGGCGGGATGAGCGGTCGCTACCAGGGATTACGTGACGTAGCCCTCGAATACGCGTTTGTCTTAAAGGTTTTGGGCATTGCCTGAGGAACTTGGCCCGGTGTTCCGGTCTTAACACCAGACGCCGGCCCGCTCCCACAGGGGATGATTGAGCCCGCAAAAGACCACAAGAAAAAGACCGTGACGACATGTCAGAACCGACCTTACTGAACAAAGAAATTCGCGACTGGCTGATGGACTGCGGCCTGTTCGATCAATTGCTGCCGGCCGACTTCGTGGCGGCTTCGGGTTATTTCAGCATCAGCACCATCGCCGAAGGCGAAGAGATTTTCCGTGAGGGCGATGCCGGCAGTTTCATGTGCATCATCCACACCGGCCAGGTCGCGGTGCAGAAAACCAACAGCGACGGGCAACGGGTGACCATGGCCACCTTGCGCAGCGGTCGGGCGTTCGGCGAAATGGCCGTGCTCGATGGCGAACGGCGTTCAGCCAGTTGCGTGGCGGCGAGCAACTGCCAGTTGCTCAACCTCGGCAAGGACTCCCTGGAGAAGATGCTCAACGACGCACCGAAAATCGCCGCCAAGATCATCCGCGCCCTCGCCGTCTCCCTCTCCAAACGCTTGCGCATGGCTGATGGGCAATTGCTCTTGCAACAGGTTTAACCGCCTGGTGATTTGATTTTGGTCGTGCCTGGCTCAAGGCCCGGCAAGGTCTGGTCCTTGGGCGGGTTGGGCATTTCGATCGGTGGCAACAACGGTGGCCCACCGCTGCCGGTCCTGGGCACAGTGGTCGGGGTAATCTGCGGGTACGGCGTCGGGGTGGCGGTGCCGGGTGAACCAGGCAGCGGCGAGGGGCTGGTGGGGATGGTTTGCAGCTCCTGGGCCTGCACTGCAGTTATCGAGAGCACGGCCAGGGCAATGACCGTTAGAATGGTGCGCTTCATCAATGGCTCCGTTGGCCTTGTGGTCTTTTGCAGGCTACTCCCAACCGCGCTCGTTTGCCTTCTTCCGTCTGTCAATTTCTCCTCAAGAGCGCCCCATGAAACGTTTCGTTCTGCTCGACACCACCCCCATTCCTGAAAACGGCGGTGCCCTGTGCCTGTTCGAATACGGCGAGGACTTCGTCATCAAGATTCAGGGCGGCGACGGCGGGCAGTTGATGAACACCCGCATGCACGGCTCGGAAGATGCCCTGGCCGAGATCCCCTGCCGCAAGGTCGCCGGTCGGCCGAATTCGCGTGTGTTGATCGGCGGCCTGGGCATGGGCTTCACCCTCGCCTCGGCGCTCAAGCATTTGGGCAAGACGGCTGAAGTGGTGGTCGCCGAACTGGTGCCCGGCGTGGTGGAGTGGAACCGTGGACCGCTGGGAGAAAAAGCCGGCAACCCGCTGCTCGACCCGCGCACGGTGATCCGCATGGAAGACGTGGCCAAGGTGCTGCAAGCCGAGCCGCAGGGCTTCGATGCGATCATGCTCGACGTCGACAACGGCCCTGAAGGCCTGACCCAGAAGGCCAACAGCTGGCTCTACTCTGCGGGCGGCCTGAGCGCGTGTGCCAAGGCCCTGCGGCCAAAAGGCGTGCTGGCGGTGTGGTCGGCCAGCGCTGACCGGCAGTTTTCCGACAAGCTGAAGAAGGCTGGTTTCAAGGCTGAAGAAGTGCAAGTCTTCGCCCACGGCAACAAAGGCACCCGCCACACCATCTGGATTGCCGAGAAGCTCAAGGGCTAGGCTAAACTTCAACGCATAACCGTCATCAGTCTTTTTTACAAAGGTGAACCCATGAGTTCGTCCACCCCAACCAACACATCGAAGCTGGACCGCATCCTCGCCGATAACCAGCGCGACAAGGAAATGGGTTACCGCGACAAGGCCCTGAAGATGTACCCCCACGTGTGCGGCCGCTGCGCCCGCGAGTTCTCCGGCAAGCGCCTGAGCGAACTGACCGTGCACCACCGCGACCACAACCACGACAACAACCCTCAGGACGGCTCGAACTGGGAACTGTTGTGCCTGTATTGCCACGACAACGAACACTCCCGGTATACCGATCAGCAGTATTTCGACGAAGGCTCACTGAGTACGCCGAAGATTGCCAAAGCGACGCACAACCCGTTTGCCGCTTTGGCGGGGTTGATGAAGAAGGACGAGTAACCCCCTACTGATCGTTCCCACGCTCTGCGTGGGAAGGCATCCCGTGACGCTCTGCGTCACATTCGAAAGCGGAACGCGGAGCGTCCCTGGCGGCATTCCCACGCAGAGCGTGGGAATGATCACTGACCACCCTCCCCCCAATCCCCGTATAATCGCGCTTTTTTCCCGAAGGCACCCCGCTCGTGGCAGACAAACGGTACAGCTGCATTGGTTTGTATAACCCCAAATCACCGGAGAACGTCGGTTCGGTGATGCGCGCCGCCGGCTGCTACGGCGTGGCGTCGGTGTTTTACACCGGCAAGCGCTATGAACGCGCCGCCGATTTCGTCACCGACACCAAGAAAGTCCACTACGACATTCCGCTGATCGGCATCGACGATCTGAAGAAAATCTTGCCCCTGGGCTGTGTGCCGGTCGCTGTGGAACTGGTCGACGGCGCCCGCTCACTGCCGGAATACACGCACCCGGATCGCGCCCTCTACATCTTCGGCCCCGAAGACGGCTCGCTGGACAAAGAGATTCGCGAGTGGTGCGAAGACGTGGTCTACATTCCGACCACTGGCTGCATGAACCTGGCGGCCACCGTCAACGTCGTGCTGTACGACCGCATGGCCAAGGGCAACAACACCCGCTCGGGCCCGAAATTCCGCTGAATCACCGCACATCCGATGGAACGAGCCCTGCGCCTCGGCAGTCAGCTTAATTATCCATTCTTGAAGCCTGGAGACAGATCATGAGCGACCTCAAACGCGTAGAGCGCATCGAATCCACCCCGTTCCAGACTCAGCCCGAACAGAACGTCCAGGGTTGGGAGCGCATCGGCTCCCTGGCCGGTGGCGTGGTGATGGTCGGCAAGGGCCTGCGGCGCGGGGGTGTGTTCGGGTTGATTCAAGTGGCGATTGGCGGCGTGGCGCTGGCGCGTGGTATTACCGGGCACAGTTCGGCGAAAAGCCTTCTGGAAAAGAGCCGTCAGGATATGAACAACGTGCGGGCCAGGATCGAGCGGGCCGGGGAAGAATTGAGCCGGTTGAAGGCGAATGCCGAGGCGGCGACCAAAACCGCCACCGTGACCGGGAATGATTCTTTGAAGTCGCCGAAAGCCGGGGTTTGAGCCGGAATTTGCGGTGAGGCTCAGGGGCTCTTCGCGGGCAAGCCTCGCTCCTACGGACAATAACGCGATCGCCACAACCTGTAGGAGCGAGGCTTGCCCGCGAAGGCGGTATTACTGAAGCAACCCGGTATCAAGCACTTTGGAAGACTCGCCAATGACGCTCTCACTGAGCTGAACGAATTGCTTGGTATCGACACTCTCCAAACGCATCGCCCCACGCAATACATCATCCAGCGAGCGTTTGTTGCGGGTCTTCAGGCGAATCTCGCGATCCAGCTCCTGCAGCAACACCACCGCTTTGGCTACCTGCGCCGGGTTGATCTGCTCTCCGAGCAGGGTCGTGACTTTCTGGCTGTCCCTGGCCAATTTTCCCTGCAAGCTCTCATACCGCTCATCGCCCATGCCGCCCGCGCGGCGCACCAGTTCGATGGCGTAATACTCGGCAAACCCTTCGCCGATCCAGTCGCTGCGCTGGCTGTCGTTGATCCGCCCGAACACCTGAGCCAATTCGCGCACCAAGGCACTGGTGCCGCTTTCGCTGACCAGCGGCAGGCGGCTATTGAGGTAGATCGATTCGTGCGCGGCCAGGCTGCCACGCCACATCGGATCATTGGCGCCGACGATCAGCAACTTGCTGGGGTGACGGGGAAACACCGCCTGCACTTGCGGCCAGACAAACGTCAGCAGCGTCAGCACGTCCATGCGACGCATGCCCTGGCCTTGGGGCGAGGCGACGGTGACTTCGGTTTCCCCCAGCCGCGTGCGACGGCTGCCGAGGTGGCCGGCGATCACCCAGCCAGTGGGACGGTCGAACAGTCGCGAGACATTATCGATGCGGAACTTGTTTTTGCCGATCCGCGGCCAGGCGGTTTCGACGCTTTTCCAGCCAGAGGGCAATTCGAATTCAAGGCGTGACACCAGCTCAATGCCGTCCTGCTGATCGAGCCTGGCCGCGGGCACCAGGTCGTCGCCACGCATCAGCGCCCACGTTGGCGTCATGCGCGTGTCGAAGCTGCCGCTCTTGCGCCCATGGCTGATGCGCACGCGGTAGGTCAGGCTGGCCTGGTCGGCGGCCGGGCGCCAGACACCACGGGCCTGCATGCCCGGTGTGAGCTGCCATTGGCCGTCGGCCTTGAAATCGCTGTAGTGACTGCCGTCGCCCAAGTCGAAATCCAGACTGCGCACCGCCGAGCCTTGAGCCAGGGTCAGGCGCACTTCGGCCTGATCGCTTTGCGGCAACAGGCGCACGTGATAATCCAGATCGACTTTCTTCGCCGCCCACACGGACGAACTCAGGGCCAGCAGCCCGACAGCCAACGCCCGCCGCACTCCCACCGCCATACACACTCCTTGGTGAAACGCTAAAACGGCGGACGCTTAACCCGCGCGGAAAATCAGATGGTCTTCCCAATCATCTTCGGCCACGCTGCCTTCGGCGAGCATGCGCCCGGACTGGGAAATACGTTCGTGATGCACCGCATCGCGATCACCGCACACCAGGTGATGCCAGAGCGGCAGGTCCTTGCCTTCGCTGACCAGTCGATAACCGCAGGTCGGCGGCAGCCATTTGAACTCGTCGGCCTTGCCCGGCGTGAGCTGGATGCAATCGGGAACAAAGTCGCGGCGGTTGGGGTAATCGGTGCACTGACAGGTTTTGAGGTCCAGCAACTTGCAGGCGATGCGCGTGTAATAGACGGCGTTGTCGTCTTCATCCTCGAGCTTTTGCAGGCAGCACAGGCCACAGCCGTCGCACAGCGACTCCCATTCCTCCTGATCGAGTTGATCGAGGGTTTTGCGTATCCAGAACGGTTCGACTTTGGCGGCCATGGCTCAAGCATCAACATCAGGTGGTGAAAAGGCCGCCAGTCTAGTGCCAAGGCACCGGCGGGCCAAGCATTGGCGACTGCCGGTACAACGGCACTTGTCAGTTCTTGCGTCGCCCAGTAGGGTTTTGCGTCGTCCCTCACTTTCAAACGTAGCAAGGAATCTCTTGATGAGTGCTAATCCACGCGTTGCCGACTACGCCATTCACCCGCAGTTTACCGATCGCTGGTCGCCCCGCGCCTTCACCGGCGAAACCATCCCCGAAGAGACCCTGCTGAGCTTCTTCGAAGCCGCCCGCTGGGCGCCATCGGCTTACAACTCGCAACCTTGGCGGTTTCTCTATGCGCGTCGCGACACGCCGAACTGGGAGCGTTACCTGGGCCTGCTGAACGAGTTCAACCGCAGCTGGGCGCAGCACGCCTCGGCGCTGGTGATCGTGATCTCGAAAACCACCTTCGCGGTACCCGGCGCCACCGAAGAAACTCCGGCGCTGTGGCACACCTTCGACACCGGTTCGGCCTGGGGCCACCTGGCACTTCAAGCAAGCATCAGCGGCTGGCACACCCACGGCATGGCCGGTTTCGACCAGGAGCTGACCCGCAAGGCGCTGAATATTCCTGAAGGCTACGCGCTGCATGCCGCCGTGGCGATCGGCAAGCTGGGTGACAAGGCGACGCTGGCCGAGTACCTGCAAGCACGCGAAGAGCCAAGCCCGCGTCGTCCGCTGAGCGAGTTGGCGGCCGAGGGTGATTTCACTTTCTAACCAACAACACCGAGCATTCCCACGCTCTGCGTGGGAATGCCGCCAGGGACGCTCCGCGTTCCGCTTCGATGTGACGCAGAGCGTCACGGGATGCATTCCCACGCGGAGCGTGGGAACGATCATTGGCGTGAATTCAATACCCGCGCGCGAAATCCACTTCCCCACGCAACGCTTCGCCCGCCTGATACGCCCGCAGGTTCTCGACAAACAGCTTCGCCATCATCGGTGGCGAGGTCGGTGCCGAGCTGTGGCCGGTCAGCAGCAGGCCCCACGCGGTCCAGAACGGATGACGTTGCGGCAGCGGCTCCTGACGGCAGACGTCGATCACGGCCCCGGCCAGATGCCCTTCCTTCAAGGCTTGCACCAGGTCCGCATCGACCACCGCCACGCCACGCCCGGCGTTGATGAACAACCCGGTCGGCTTGAACTGCTTGAACAGGGCTGCGTCATACAAATCGTGCGTATTCGGGGTGTTCGGTAGCAGATTAATCACGTAATCCGCCTCACCGACCAGACGCGGCAAGTCGCTCAGCGCGCCGACTTCAACAAACGGCGCCTGCTCCCGGGCGGTGCTGGCGATGCCATATAACTCGACGCCAAACGGCAGCAGGAACTGCGCCACCGTCTGACCGATGTCACCGGTGCCGACGATCAACACCTTGCGCCCTGCCAGGCTTTGACACTGGCGGTTGTCCCACTTGCGCTCGACCTGGCTGACCAGTCGCGCCAGGACTTCGCGCTCGTGACCGAGCATGTAAGTCAGCACGTATTCAGCCATGAGCTGACCGAAAATCCCTACCGCGCGCGTCAGGCGATAGTGCCGTGGCAAGCCGTCGGCCAGCAGCGGCGTGATGCCGGCCCAGGTCGACTGCAGCCATGCAGGCAGGTGGCCCTGACGCAACAGCGTCGCCAGCAGATCCGGCTGGCCGAGCCATACCTGGCAATCGGCGGCCTGGCGGGCCAGTTCGGCGGAGTCACCGCTGGTCAGTACCTCCAGATCAGGCGCTACCTGACGCAACAGTTGGGCATATACAGCGTGGTCGTGTTCAGCAATCAGAACGCGCATGGTTCAAACCTTTCAAAAACAGTGCAGACGGCCGCCGACGGAGCATCACTCCATCGCCCTGGCCATCGCCAAAATCATTCCAGTGTTTCCTAAAGGCTCTGAACAGAGCCTTTTTTGCCGATTACATCGGGTCGTTGCGGCGCAGCAATTCTTCGGGCAAGTGCTCGATGTACTCGTCCTCGGCCGGCGGCATTTGCAAGTGGTAGCCCTGCTTGTCGAGGTTTTCCAGCACCACGGTGATGTCTTCGCGCGACAGCTTGCGCTCTGGCGTCAGCACCAGATCGAACGCGTGGATGGCTTTGCCGAAAGCCGCCATCAGGGGTTCAGGCACGCGCTCCAAGGCATCGCTTTTGAGCACATAGAGGTACATCTCGTTTTTCTTCGAGCTTCGATAAATGGAGCAAATACGTTTCAAGGCTGTTCTCCGGCGGTGGCCAGGCTGTCGAGCAGCGTCTGGCCCATCAATTCGCGGCGCCAGCCACGCAG
Source organism: Pseudomonas frederiksbergensis (assembly GCF_017114915.1). Lineage (GTDB taxonomy): Bacteria > Pseudomonadota > Gammaproteobacteria > Pseudomonadales > Pseudomonadaceae > Aquipseudomonas > Aquipseudomonas frederiksbergensis_I. The sequence goes on along the minus strand of NZ_JAAUOE010000026.1, from coordinate 11,591 downwards.
CGAATCAGGCAATTGGTAAGGACCATTGGGGAAGCCGCTCTTGAGCAGCGTTTCCAGGGTTTTCTTGCGCAGCATCAGTTCCGGCGCAATGTTCAGGCGCTCGGCTTCGGCCTGACCGATGGCGCGCAGCTGTTTGACCAGCGCAGCGGCTTCCACCGGCAACGGCTCCGGCACCGCCGGCGGCCATTGATCTGGCGGTACACTGCCAGAGCGCTTGATCAGATCAAGCAGAAATTCGCCGTCCTGACGCACGGTGCGCGGGTGCATGTCTTCGATTTTCGCCAACGCGCCGAGGTTGTCCGGCTGCGTGCGCGCCAACGGCCACAGGGAATGTTCACGAATAATGCGGTTGCGCGGCAGATCACGGGCACGGGCCTGCGTCTCACGCCAGGCGCAAAGTTCACGCAACACGGCGAGTTGGGCGCGGGACAGCTTCCAGGCCAGTTTGGCATCGCGATAGACCTCGTACGGATCTACTTCGCGACGCAGATTGGCGACCAGCTCGGCACCGTCTTCCAGGACCCAGGCGTATTTTTCGTCGGAAAGTTTCGGGCGCAGCTGTACGAAAACTTCCGCCAAGTGCAAGGCATCTTCGGCGGCGTAGCTGATCTGAGTGTCGGACAGTGGACGTTGCAGCCAGTCGGAACGGGTCTCGCCCTTGGGCAGATCGATACCGAGCACCTCCTGCACCAGCCGCGAATACCCCATGGAAAAACCCAGGTTCAGATAAGCGGCGGCCAGTTGGGTGTCGAACAACGGCGCCGGCAGGCTGCCAGTCAGGCGCAGCAGAACTTCGAGGTCTTCGCTGCACGCATGCAGGACCTTGACCACGGCCGGGTTTTCCAGCAACGCGGCCAGGGGCTGCCAGTTGTCGATGGTCAGTGGGTCAATCAGGTAAGCGCGTACGCCATCGCCGATCTGCAGCAGGCCGGCGATCGGGTAAAAAGTGTCGACCCGCATGAATTCGGTGTCGAGGGCAACGAATGGCAGCTGCTGCCACTCGGCGCAAAACTGACCGAGGCTATCGTTGTCGCGAATCCAGTGAATATCGATGGCCACACGGCTCTCCCTTGAAGAATGGCGCGCAGTATATATCGCCCCCGGCGATTTCCGCGCATCCACTGAACAAGAGCTTTAGCGAAAATGCCTACCGGACCGCAAGAATGGTCTGACAAGTGAAGACTAGCTGCCCTTACGCAACACGTAGACCCGCATCCGCGTGCAGCCCGGCAGGAAGTCCTGATGGCTGAGCACACAGAAACCCGCCTGCCGGAACTCGGCCTCGAGCTCGGCCTTGCTGGCCTGTGGCTGGACCTGTGCGCCCTCCACGTCCGATCGCCGGAGCTTGAAATGCCCATCAACCCGCACCGCCACAATCACCGTATCGCGACCGACCCGGTGGAACTCGCCCAGCATGGCCAGCCGATGCTCGGGACTGACGATGCGTTGAAACAGCTGCAGGCAAAAAATGCAGTCAACCGCATTCGCCGACAAGCCGATGGTGAAGGCTGAACTCTGAAAGGTCTTGACCCGTTTGAGCAGGTTCTGCGGGTGGTGGGTGCGGGCGTGATCGAGCATGTCCTGAGACGGATCGGCCGCGAGGATCACCCGGTTCGCATGCTCGGCCAGAACAGGCCAGAAACGCCCGGCACCGCAGGCCACATCAAGCATCAATCCCGGTTCGCCAGCGACCTGAAGCGCGTTACGCACCAGTTGCTCTTCGCGCCAGAACGCCAAACGCCCCGCCAGGCCACGCGGTCGCGGCTGATGGCAGACGCGAGCGTGTTCCTGATCGTAGCGCCGGGCGAACTCGAGTTCGATGGCGGATGGGGACTGCGCGGACATGTGCAATGGGCTCGTGCTGGACGTTTCAGGCGCCGCAGGTTAGCGGCCGCTACGTGAAAAAAAGGTCGAATCACTCATTTTTTGGCCAGCACACCGTCGATCACGGCACCGCGGCATCCGGCGAACATGTCCAGTTCGGGGTTATAGACTTGGCTGTTGACCTCCAGCAGACCAAGCATCGAATGGAACAGGTTGTCCTGGCTCAAGGGCTTTTCACGACTCAGTTGCAGGCAATGGGTGTCCACCGAAAACGACTTTTGATAGCTGTCGGAGAACCACGCCAGCATCGCGACATGCTTCTGTTGTTCCGGCGCCAGCAGGTAAGGCGTGCCATGCAGGAACAGGTTGTATTCGCCCAGGGATTCGCCGTGGTCCGACAGATAAAGCATCGCGGTATCGACTTTGTCCTGGTTGCCGCGCAACAGGTCGATCAGGGTCGACAGTACATGGTCGGTGTAGACCAACGTGTTGTCGTAGCCATTGACGATGCTTTCGCGGCTGCAATTGTTCAGCGCATTGCTTTCACACACCGGCGTGAAGTGTTCGTATTCTTTCGGGTAGCGCTTGAAGTATTCCGGACCGTGGCTACCCATTTGGTGCAACACCAGCACCGTGTCTTTATCCAGCGTGTCGATGAAATGCTGCAAACCTTGCAGGAGAATTTCATCGCGACACTCGCTGTTGGCGCACAGCACTGGGTCTTTCAGATTACTCACGTCGTCGACAGTGACCCGATCGCAGGTGCCTTTGCAGCCTGACTGGTTATCCCGCCAGATCACTTCGAAACCCGCGTGTTTGAGCACGTCCAGCAAACCTTCCTCATTTTTCGCCTTGCTGGCGTTGTAATCCTTGCGGCCCATGTTGGAGAACATGCAGGGCACCGACACCGCCGTTTCCGTTCCGCAGGAATGCACATCGGTGAAGGCAATCAGGCCGGCTTCCTTATCCAGTGTCGGCGTGGTGTCGCGGTCATAACCCAGGATGCCGAAGTTCTCGGCCCGGGCGCTTTCGCCCACCACCAGTACCGTCAGGGATTTACGGCCGTGGACCTGCCAGACCGGGTTTTTCCGGGCATCTTCACCGAGTTTGACGAAGGGCTGCCGTGCTGACACCACTTGTTCACGCAAATAACCGACCGAAGCGCCGATGTAGTTGCTCGGCACCACCATCAAGCGCAACTCGTGGTGATTGCGAAACAACGACGACAGGCCTTGATAGTTGACCAATGCGACACCGCCAATCACCGCGACCGACGCGACACTCACCAGCCCTTTACTTAATAACTCACGGTGCCAGCGACGGTAGTCAACCGGGATTTTCCACAACAACCACGACGGCAAGACTCCGAGCAGCGCGATATAAACAAACAACTTCAGCGAGAGTAAGTCGCGTACTTCCGTGGCATTGGTTTCGGCGAAGTTACGAAACATGCCGGCGTCGATCAGTACACCGTATTGGCTCATGAAATACGCCACGCCGGCACTGATCAAAAAGATCAGCGTCAATACGGGTTTCATCACCGGCCGGAATGCCAGCAAGGTCAGGACAATGTTGAAGGCCGCCAGGATCATCACCCCGAACGCGACACGCAAGACGATGCCTTGACCGTCTGCCGCGGTGATATCGAAGAGGTGTTGCCAGAGAACTGAATTGAACCCTGCCAATAGAAAGGCACTGGCAACCAACGTCACCCACTCGGGGCGCACGGTTTTAAACTTCAACATGTGATCGGCTGTTCCTGGAGAGAAGTGCCTGCGCTAAATGTGAAAATTTCATTTACCGCGACAACACAAATCTTAAGCAGCCAACCATCAATTTTTTGTGAAAAAGAAGCCAACGAATAGTTGGCTCATGGCATTTGGCCAAAACTTTCAACACTGGATATCAGTTTCAGGCCTGATGCAGATACCAGCGCCAGTCCTGCTCACCGACCTCGCCCATGAACTGCCGGTATTCGGCACGCTTCACCGCTAGGTACACGCCTAGAAATTCGCTGCCCAATGCCTCCCGCGCCCAACTCGAACCTTCCAGTGCTCGCAGCGTGGTCAGCCAGTCGGTCGGCAACAATTGCGTGGCCTGGGCGTAACCGTTGCCTTCCACCGGGGCCCCGGGGTCAAGCTGCTCGCGGATGCCGCGATGAATACCGGCCAGGATCGCCGCAGCCGCCAGGTACGGGTTGGCGTCGGCACCACAGATGCGGTGTTCGATATGCCGGGAGAATGCCGGCCCACCGGGCACCCGCAAACTCACGGTGCGGTTGTCCACGCCCCAGGTGGCCGCCAGTGGTGCGTAGCTGTTGGTCTGGAAACGACGGTACGAGTTGGCGTTTGGACAGAACAGCAGCAACGCATCGAGCAACGTGCCGAGCATCCCGCCGACCGCTTGTTTGAGCAGCGGTGTACCGTCCGGGGCTTCACTGGCAAACAGGTTATTGCCGTCCTTGTCCGCCAGGCTGACGTGCATGTGCATGCCGGTGCCGGCCAGGTCGTCGAAAGGCTTGGCCATGAAGCAGGCCGTCATCCCGTGTTTGTGAGCCACGCCCTTGACCAGCCGCTTGTAGCGCACCGCGTCGTCCATCGCCTGCAAAGCGTCGGCGCGATGTTCGAGGGTGATTTCCACCTGCCCCGGCGCGTATTCGGAAATCGCCGTGCGCGCCGGAATGCCCTGGAGCTTGCAGGCGCTGTAGAGGTCGGCCAGAAACGGCTCGATCTGCTCCAGTTCGCGCAAGCCGTAAACCTGAGTCCCACGGGGCCGCCCGCCATCGACATCCCGCGCCGGCTGCGGCCGACCGTTGCTGTCGCGTTGTTGATCCAGCAGATAGAACTCCAGCTCCGCCGCCATCACCGGGTAATAACCGTCGGCCTGCAAGCCTTCGATAACCTTGGCCAGCAGGTGCCGTGGGTCGGCGATGGTCGCGGGCATGCCCTCTTGCGGATGCATGCTGACCTGCACCGCCGCCGTGGGGATCAATCGCCACGGCATGCGCTGCAAACTGCCGCTGACAGGGTAAGCGCGGCAATCGATATCACCGACGTCCCAGACCAACCCGGAATTTTCCACGTCATCGCCATGGAGGGTCAGGCCCAGAATGGTACTCGGCAGTGGCCGTCCGTTTTCATACACCGCCAGCAGCTCATCGCGGTGCAGCAACTTGCCCCGTGGCACGCCGTTGCTGTCGAGGATGAACAGCTCGAACATCTCGATGTCCGGATTATGTTCGAGGAAGGTCAGGGCTTCTTCTTTCGTAGCGAAGGATGTCTTGGCACAGCTCATGGGAATTCTCGTCTATCCGCGTCAGGCAAACGCACAGGCGCCGCCGGTTTGATCCCGACGCACAGCGCGGGACCTGTCAGAACAATCAACGGGACATGCAGGAATCCGGTGGGCGCGCATGGCGGCAGTGCCATAGCGCCCAGAAAGCCAGTTCGCAAGGGAGTGCAGCTGGACAATCGTCCATAAAGAAGACCGCAGCAAACAGATGAGCCGCAGCATCACACGGGCGGTTAAGTCGTTAAATCGGGATTTGAAGAACCTTGGGTGTGGATTGGCTAAACAATTGATTATTCGCGACGCTCCCCTGTAGCAGTCTTCGGCAGCTGCTACAGGTGAACGGACTCTTATTTAATTTCTAAATACTGCTCCAGACTTTCTGATTTGCCGCTTCCAGCGCTCGCACGCCTAATCGGTTCCTTGTTCCTGAAGGTCCGATCATGGAAAACGTTCGCGCAACCTCCCGTCCCGCCCTTTGGCTGATGTTCAGCATCATTCTTGTCGCCCTGAACCTGCGTCCGTCCATGGCCGCTGTCGGGCCTTTGCTGTCAGCCATTCGCGGTGATATCCCGCTGAGTTTCAGTCTGGCCTCGCTGTTGACCATGCTGCCTGTCATGGCCATGGGACTGGCGATGTTCTTCGGTATCGGTATCAGTCAACGCCTGGGCGAGCAGCGCACCGTGGTGCTGTCGCTGCTGATCATCGGCCTGGCCACGGTGTCGCGGCTGTTCCTCGATTCGGTGGCGGAACTGATCCTGAGCGCCGTGTTGGCCGGCATTGGCATTGCGTTGATTCAGGCGTTGATGCCTGCCCTGATCAAGTCCCGTTTCAGCGAAAACGTTTCCTTGTGCATGGGCCTCTATGTGACGTCGATCATGGGCGGTGCGGCAATCGCAGCGTCGTTTGCGCCACTGGTGATGACCCGCACCGACAGTTGGCGAGTGGGGCTGGCGATCTGGGCGGCGCTGGCGCTGGTGGCACTGCTGTTCTGGTGCGCTCAACGCTCGGGCATGTCGATGCTGAATGCCAAATCATCAAGCAAAGAATCCTTTTTCACCAATTCCCGCGCCTGGTTGCTCGCGATCTTCTTCGGCCTGGGCACGGCGTCCTACACCTGTGTGCTGGCCTGGCTGGCACCGTACTACGTGGAAAAGGGCTGGAGCGAGCAACAGGCCGGTTTGTTGCTGGGCTTTTTGACCGCCATGGAAGTGTTGTCAGGACTGGCAACCCCCGCCATCGCCAATCGCAGCCGCGACCGGCGCCTGGTACTGGTGGTGTTGCTGGCACTGATCATGGCCGGTTTCTGCGGGCTGATTCTGAGCCCGCAACACCTGAGCCTGCTGTGGCCGTGCCTGCTGGGACTGGGTATCGGCGGGCTGTTCCCGATGAGCCTGATCGTGTCGCTGGATCATCTGGACAACCCGCGGCGCGCGGGCGGACTGACCGCCTTCGTGCAAGGCATCGGTTACCTGATCGCCGGCCTTTCGCCATTGATCGCCGGGATGATTCGCGATCAGCTGGGCAGTTTCGAATGGGCCTGGTGGTCACTGACCGGGGTCATGGCGCTGATGATCCTGATGGTTTTGCGTTTCGATCCGCGACACTACACCAAGCACATTCACTGACCCGGAATCTCATCATGAAACGCACAGGTTTTGCTGCCGCGCACATCGGCATGCTGCTCTGGGCTCTGTTGATTGCCGTCTCGTTCTCCGCGGCAGCCCAGGTCAGCCAGGCCATCGACCCGATTCTGCTGACCGGGTTGCGCCTGCTGTGTTGTGCCCTGGTGTTTTTGCCCCTGCTGCTGTTCAAGGGCGATGCTGCCATGACCACCCGCGGCTTGCTCGGTCATGCCGTGCTCGGCCTGTTGCTGGCGCTGTATTTCGGCTCGTTGTTCGAAGCGCTGCGCCATACCTCGGCGGTGAACACCGGGACAATCTTCACCCTCGTGCCTTTGCTGACGTTGCTGTTCGAAGCCATCTTGATACCTGACAGCAGCCTGAAACAGCGCGTATTGCCCATGCTGGTGGCCGCAGCCGGCGCCGTGTTGCTGGTATTGAAAGGTGCAGATCCCGGCGAACTGCCGTCGCTGTATGCGGTGTCGGTGTACGGGGTCGGTTGCCTGGCAATGGCGCTCTACTCACCCCTGAGTCAACGGTTCAAGACCAACAGCCTCATGGGTCGCGGTCCGGTGGGCATGACCTTCTGGAACATGCTGTTCGGCGCGCTGTTTCTATTGGCGTTCTGTGGGTTCAGCGGCGGCTGGCGCTCGGCGTCGTTGCTGACCGCCAGCGATTTTTGGTGGTTGATCTATCTGGCACTGTTCGCCACCCTGGCGACTTTTTGGCTGCTGCATCGAGCCATTGGCGTCATCGCCCCTTCCTCGGTCATTTCCTACATCTACCTGAGTACCCTGTTCATCACGCTGTTCCACTGGTTCTGGTTACGCCAGTCACCACTTGCCCCGGAAATAATCGGCGCGTTGCTGGTGGGCATCGGCATGTTGGCGCTGTTAATATCCGACCGCAATGCGATGCCTGCGCAGCCATCAGTATTAAAAGCCTCTGGCCAGGCAGTTTCAGGAGATTGAATTTATAGGTCGTGTTCATAACATTTTCTGTCCCACACCTGACCACGAAAAGTCCTACAGGGCATTCTCTTGGCACCATCGTTCCGTTAGGATCGTTCGCACACGTTTGCGCACAATCAGCGCAAGGAGCACAGCGAGACGGAACGGATGCTGAACAGTAACTTGCTTAGAAAGCTCGACATGCAAGACCTCATGGTGTTTGTCGCCGTGTATGAGCAAAGCAGCGTCACCGGCGTGTCTGAGGCGCTCTGCGTCAGCCAGTCCACCGTGAGTTACTGCCTGAAGAAACTGCGCACCAGTTTCGAAGACGAGTTATTCATCAATACCCGCACGGGTATGCGCCCCACTTACAAAGCCAGCACCATGTATACCCATGTGCTGAAGATTCTCGAAAGCATCAACCTGTGCCACGCCGGGACACCGACGTTCGATCCGACCTTGCAACCGGTCACCTTCAATATCTGCGCGCCGGAATACTTCGAGCAGTTGATCCTCCCACGCTTGTTAAAGAGTTTCGATTTCGCCGACCTGCCGGTGATGGTCAACATGCACAAGTTCGAGACCGACATCCCGGCCGAAGAACTGCGCGACGGCAGCCTCGACCTGGTGATCTGTTTCGGCCCGAACTTTCATCGCAGCCACACCGACTTCAACTCAAGGAGGCTGCTGGAAGACGATCTGGTCTGCGTCTTCGATAAACGCGCCACGCCGCTGGAACCGCGCTTGAGCATGCAAGCGTTCATTGAGCGTCGGCATGTGTTCCCGACGCCCTGGACGTCCACCACCAACATGGTTGACGGCTGGCTGGCGCGGCAAGCCCACAAACGCCAGATTGTCGCGCGCTCCAACAGCTACAGCGCGGCGCTGAAGATGATCACCGGCACCGACTTCATCCTGACCTTGCCCCGGCGCATCCAGCAATTGCTGGCCAACGAGGCGATCTTCAATCACTGCGAAGCGCCCAATGGCTTGCCGGGCTTCACCCTGGACATGCAATGGAATCAAAGCGTCGATCAGGACAGCGCCAATACCTGGCTGCGCGAGCAAGTGATCAAAGCCTGCGCCGAGCAGGAAATAGCCTGAAACTCAGAGGCCGATGGCGGTCTTGGTGTAGGACTCTCGATCGATGTCGATAATTTCCACACACAATTGAACCTCAACTCCGACCGGCCATTCACACACATCCTGCACCACCGCCAGCAGGTTGTCAGACAACTGCTTCTTGATCTGCGGTGAACGACCGCTCAACAGCGCCAGTTTTACATGCATGAACGCCCGCTCGCCCGGTGCAGTGCCCACCCTGAAAGTCTCGACCTTCACCGCACGGGCCTTGATGTCGAACTCTTCAAACTGCCCGGAAGCGACCAGCGCGTTGTTGAGTCGCATCAACGCGACGTCGGCATTCAGTTCGGAAAGGTTGGCGGTGTATTCCATGTGCAGGTGGGGCATGACGGGGTTCCTGAGGATTGGCAGAAAGGTCGTAGATATAACACAGAGCCGCCCGACTCACTCTGTCAGCGGAGGAATCGGACGTTCACTCATGAACGCCTCCAGACGCGAGCGCAGCCAGCGTTCGGCCGGATCGCTGTCAACGTGACTGAGCCAGACCATGGACAGGTCCAGGGTCGGTGTCTTGAACGGAAATGGTTCCTTGAACAGTTGACCGGACGCAGCCATCGCCTCCGCCGTGTAGTCCGGCAGGCTGGCGATCAAATCGGTTCCGGCAAGCAAGGCCGGCAACGAGCTGTATTGCGGGACGGACAGCACTACCTGGCGCGTACGACCGATCTCCGCCAGCCATTCATCGGCGTAGCCACTGACATTGGCGGTGTGGGACACCAGCACATGCGGCCGCGCGCAATATTCATCGAGGGTCAACGGCGTGTCCGATGCGTCTGCGCGCAAAATACTGGGCTGGATATGTCGTAACAACTTGCGCTTGGCGTTGGCCGGCAAGCCTCGGGTCTGGCTAATACCAACGGTGATATCGCCGGATGCCAGCAGATCAGGAATGCGCCAGTAGTCGACATGCTGGACCACGAACACCACCTTCGGCGCTTCCTGGCGCAAGGCGCGCAGCAACGGTGGCAACAGACCGAACTCGACATCGTCCGACAGCCCGATGCGAAACGTCATTGTGCTGCTCAGCGGATCGAAATCATGAGTCAGGCTCAAGGCCACCGACAGCGAATCCAGCGCCGGCGACAGATGCTGAATGATCTCTTCGGCCCGCGCCGTCGGCTCCATGCGATGGCCAACCCGAATGAACAGTGGATCGTTGAACATCGTTCGCAAGCGGTTCAGCGCGGCACTGATGGTCGGCTGACCGAGGAACAGCTTCTCCGCCACCCGCGTGACGTTGCGCTCGAGCATCAATGTCTCGAACACCACCATCAGGTTGATGTCGGCCTTGCGCAGTTCGTTGCGATTCATCCGTTGCACCCCGGTCCCCAAGACAGGGTGACAGTTTAGGGAGGTGTCGCGATCGGCGTCTATGCAGGTTGGCAAACGACCCGATCCATAAAAACCCGCGGCACTCACAACTCAAGACCGCTCGGTTAAAACGAAGCTGCCCTGACTGAGCAGCTTCACCGCCTGGAACCTATATCTCCTTGACCGGTGTCTGCTCTTGAGTCCCTTTGATCAAACTGATGGCGTGCACGCAATCAGACTTGTTGACGTAAGCCTCTCCACTGGCAATCGTTTCATGATTCCCCGCCCGCAAACGCCAGCGCCATTGGCCCTTGCCGGTCTGTGCGGTGCCACGGGTTTGCCTGTAAATCTCAAAATACATTGATCGCTCCTTGCGATGGCTGATTACGACAGGTCAGTGACCTGCGAAACCAGAGTAGATGAGGATTTTTTGAGTTAGCGTCTTTCAATGTCAGGAGATATTTCGAGGAAAACCCGTTGATTCACGAAGCGATCAATAAATACGGGGGGCGGTAATTAAAGAGACTCGAAGGAATCAGTTTTCCCGTAAACAGGCATATTTTTCTTACACTGCTATGCTGATTGATCCGACACTAAAACCTGGAAAAACAAGATGGGCTGATCTATCACTTTCATAGCCAGCTCCTCGCGATGGTCACTCCAACACCTAAAAAAAACGACTATGGTTGTTAGTAATCGGTCTGCTCCGGACCAGTAGTGCATCGATGGAGTTCTTATGAAAAGAACCAATCTTGCTGCTATTGTCACCACCCTTCTCGCGGGAACCTCATCAACAGTCTGCAGCGCTGCATCTGCTACAGATCCGGTTTTTGCATTTGGCTTGCAGGGCAGCTATAGCGTACTAAAATTCACCGGGCGCAGAAGCACGGCCACTGAGCACATGCCGGAAGGAGGATTGTTTCTCAATTTCGGCAACAAAATGACCGCTCAGACCGGCCTTGTTTATCATGCAGAAATGAGTGGGCAGTATTCTGAAAAACAGGATGAGAAAATAAAGGATGGCCAGGTCGACCTGGATCTTGGCTGGAGGATTGCTTTGGATGCGCGCAACTTTGTAGATATTTTGCTGGGCGGAGGATACAAATGGAATCGCTTTCAGCCGGACTTCAACAAGTACGACATTGATCTCACCAGCCGCACGCCCTTCGCTAAAGTTGCTGCTGGTTACAATCATCAGTTCAGCACGACAACCTTGCGTCTGGAAGCGGGAGTTCGGAAGTCAATCAATGGTGATTCGAAACTAAAGCTCCATGGAATCAGCAGCGAGACCCTGGATTTAAAAGACACCATCAATCCTTTTGTCGAGTTGAGTGTCCTGTTTAATCAGCAAGGAGCGATTCCGGTTATAGCGTCCCTCTACTACAACCGCTTCAAATATGACCTGGATGGTCAATTTTTGGTGACCGATTTCGACAAACAAACCAGGGACGAA
>NZ_JAAUOE010000025.1:63148-94258 GCF_017114915.1 Pseudomonas frederiksbergensis | reverse complement strand
GCGAAACCGCCAGCCGCCGTTACCGCAGAAACGGATATGTACTCAATCAACAAGAGCATGGTCGGCCCAAAGGCCGCCAAGATCAAAGGAATCAGCAGCAACCAAAAGAGGTCCAAACTGACAGCGCCGTCAGTTACCAGTCACGCTCCTGACGGGCAAACAGGTTTATAAAGGAAGGTATAAACCTGACAAAACTCCGACCACCCAGCCCGGCGCCCCGCTCGCATGCGAATCCAGAAAAACACCGCCCTGCTCGCCGCCCTTCTGATCGCCCTGGCCGCGCTGGGCGTGTGGTACGTCACAAAACCCGCCACCGCCAAACTGGCCGCCCCCACCGCCATTCCGGTCCGAGTGATCAGCGTCGCCGAAAAAGATGTGCCCCGCTACGTCAGCGGCATCGGCTCGGTGCTGTCCCTGCACAGCGTTGTCGTACGCCCGCAGATCGACGGCATCCTCACCAGGCTGCTGGTCAAGGAAGGCCAACTGGTGAACAAAGGCGACCTGCTGGCCACCCTCGACGACCGCTCGATCCGCGCCAGCCTCGACCAGGCCCGGGCGCAACTGGGCGAAAGCCAGGCGCAACTGCAAGTGGCCCAGGTCAACCTCAAGCGCTACAAACTGCTGAGCGTCGATGACGGTGTGTCCAAGCAGACCTACGACCAGCAACAAGCGCTGGTCAATCAACTCAAAGCCACCGCCCAAGGCAATCAGGCCTCGATCGACGCCGCTCTGGTGCAGCTTTCCTACACACAGATTCGTTCCCCGGTCACCGGTCGCGTCGGGATTCGCACGGTGGATGAAGGCAACTTCCTGCGCATGACCGACACCCAAGGCCTGTTCACGGTGACTCAGATCGACCCGATCGCCGTGGAGTTTTCCCTGCCGCAGCACATGCTGCCGACCCTGCAAAGCCTGATCAACGATCCTCGGCAGGCGCCGGTCAAGGCTTACATCGGTGCCGACACCGACGGCGAAACCGGCAACCTGCTGGGCGAAGGCCACCTAAGCCTGATCGACAACCAGATCAACACCAACACCGGAACCATCCGCGCCAAGGCCGAATTCGCCAACCCGGCACAGAAACTCTGGCCAGGCCTGCTGGTGACGGTAAAGATTCAGACAGCGCTGGATAAAAATGCGCTGGTGGTGCCGCCCACCGTCGTACAACGTGGCCTCGATCAACATTTCGTCTACCGGGTCAATGGCGACAAGGTCGAAGCCGTTCAGGTGCAAATGGTTTATCAAAGCAGCGGGCAGAACATCATCAAAGGCGTGAAACCGGGTGATGTGTTGGTCAGCGACGGCCAATCACGGCTCAAACCCGGCTCAACGGTGCAGGTGTTGACCGAGCCGCCGCAAGTCGTGCAATCGGAGCCGAAACCATGAAGGGCCATGGCTCGATTTCAGCGTGGTGCATCGATCATCCGGTGGCAACGGTCCTGCTGACCTTTGCCTTGGTGCTGCTGGGGGTGATCGCCTTCCCGCGGCTGTCGATTGCGCCACTGCCGGAAGCGGAATTCCCGACCATTCAGGTGGCCGCGCAGCTGCCCGGCGCCAACCCGGAGACCATGGCCTCGTCGGTGGCCACGCCGCTTGAAGTGCAATTCAGCGCCATCCCCGGCGTAACCCAGATGACCTCGAGCAGCGCCCTGGGCTCGACCATCCTGACCCTGCAATTCACCCTCGACAAAAGCATCGACACCGCCGCCCAGGAAGTCCAGGCCGCGATCAACACCGCCGCCGGCAAGCTGCCCAAAGACATGCCCAACCTGCCGAACTGGAGGAAGGTCAATCCGGCCGATAGCCCGGTACTGATCCTCAGCATCAACTCGCCGCAAATGCCCGGCACCGAAGTCAGTGACCTGGTGGAAACCCTGCTCGCCCGTCAGATCAGCCAGATCGACGGCGTAGGCAATATCAACATCACCGGTCAGCAACGTCCGGCGATTCGCGTGCAGGCCTCGGCGGACAAACTCGCCGCCATCGGCCTGACCCTGGCGGACATTCGCCTGGCGATCCAGCAGACCAGCCTCAACCTGGCCAAGGGTGCGCTGTACGGCGAGTCGAGCATTTCGACCTTGTCCACCAACGACCAGTTGTTCCACCCCGAGGAATACGGTCAGTTGATTGTTTCCTACAAGGACGGCGCACCGGTTCATCTCAAGGACGTGGCCAAAGTCGTCAACGGTTCGGAAGATGCCTACATCCAGGCGTGGGCTGATGGTCAGCCAGGGGTGAACCTGGTGATTTTCCGGCAACCGGGGGCCAACATCGTCGAAACGGTCGACCGCATTCAAGCGGCCCTGCCGACGCTGGAGGCCATGCTGCCGGCCTCGGTGCAGGTCAAGGTGTTGATCGATCGCACCCAGACCATCCGCGCTTCGCTGCATGAAGTGGAAGTCACCCTGCTGATCGCGATCCTGCTGGTGGTGGCGGTGATGGCTCTGTTTCTGCGCCAACTGTCGGCGACCCTGATCGTGGCGGCGGTGCTCGGTGTGTCACTGATTGCCAGTTTCGCCCTGATGTACATCATGGGCTTCAGCCTGAATAACCTGACGCTGGTGGCGATCGTGGTGTCCGTCGGGTTTGTGGTCGACGATGCGATTGTGGTGGTGGAAAACATTCACCGGCATCTGGAGGCCGGCGACGGCAGGCGCGAGGCGGCGATCAAAGGCGCCGGCGAGATCGGTTTTACCGTGGTCTCGATCAGTTTCTCGCTGGTGGCGGCGTTCATTCCGCTGCTGTTCATGGGCGGCGTGGTCGGGCGGCTGTTCAAGGAATTCGCCCTGACCGCCACCTCGACCATCATGATTTCGGTGGTGGTGTCCCTGACGCTGGCACCGACGTTGGCCGCGCTGTTCATGCGTGCGCCGGAACACAGCCAATCGGGTCTTGGCGAGCGCTTGCTGGCGCTGTACGAGAAAGGCCTGCGCCGCGCCCTCGCCCATCAGAAACTGACGATCGGTGTGTTCGGCCTGTCCCTCGGTCTGGCCATTGCCGGGTACATTTTCATTCCGAAGGGTTTCTTCCCGGTACAGGACACCGGTTTCGTCCTCGGCACCACCGAAGCGGCTGCGGATATTTCCTACGGCGACATGGTGAAAAAACACCTGGCGATGGCGGAAATCGTCGCCGCCGATCCCGCCGTCGAGACGTTCTCTCACTCGGTCGGCGTTGCGGGCAGTAACCAGACCATCGCCAACGGCCGCTTCTGGATTTCGCTGAAAAAACGCAGTGATCGCAACGTGTCCGCCAGCCAGTTCATCGACCGGATTCGCCCGCAATTGATGAAAATTCCGGGCATCGTGCTGTACCTGCGCGCCGGGCAAGACATCAACCTCAGCTCCGGCCCGAGCCGCGCCCAGTACCAATACGTGCTCAAGAGTAACGACGGTGACCTCCTGAGCACCTGGACCCAGCGCCTGACGGAAAAACTGCGCAGCAACCCGGCGTTCCGCGACATTTCCAACGACCTGCAACTGGGCGGCAGCATCACCCACATCAGCATCGACCGCAGCGCGGCGGCACGTTTCGGCCTGACCGCCAGCGATGTCGACGAAGCGCTGTACGACGCCTTCGGCCAGCGGCAGATCAACGAGTTCCAGACCCAGACCAACCAGTACAACGTGATTCTGGAACTGGACGCCAAACAGCGCGGCAAGGCCGAAAGCCTCAACTATTTCTACCTGCGCTCGCCACTGAGCGGGGAGATGGTGCCGCTGTCGGCGCTGGCAAAATTCGAGGCGCCGACCATCGGCCCGTTGTCCATCGCCCACGACGGGATGTTCCCGGCGGCCAATCTGTCGTTCAACCTGGCGCCCGGCGTCGCATTGGGCGATGCGGTGGTCATGCTCAATCAGGCCAAGACCGACATCGGCATGCCGGCAGCCATCAGCGGTAACTTCCAGGGCGCGGCCCAGGCGTTCCAGAGTTCGCTGGCCAGCCAGCCGTGGCTGATTCTGGCGGCGCTGGTGGCGGTGTACATCATTCTCGGTGTGCTGTACGAAAGCTTCGTGCATCCGCTGACGATCATCTCGACCCTGCCCTCGGCGGGGCTCGGGGCGGTGATCATGCTGTGGATCTGCGGCCAGGACTTTTCGATCATGGCGCTGATCGGGCTCGTGCTGCTGATCGGCATCGTCAAGAAGAACGGCATTCTGTTGATCGACTTTGCGCTCGAAGCTCAACGCAACCGTGGGCTGCCGCCAGAAGAAGCCATCTATGAGGCCTGTCTCACAAGGTTCCGGCCCATCATCATGACCACCCTCGCCGCCCTGCTCGGCGCCCTGCCGTTGATGCTCGGCTACGGCACCGGCGCCGAACTGCGCCAGCCATTGGGCATCGCGGTGGTCGGCGGCTTGCTGGTGAGCCAGGCGCTGACGCTGTTCACCACGCCGGTCATATACTTGTGGCTCGAGCGGCTATTCCATAGACCCACACCAGCACAGCAGCCGGTGCTGGCGACCACAGACTGAGGCGGGGTCACGCGCGTTCTGATTATCGAAGACGAGGAAAAAACCGCGGACTATCTGCATCGCGGTCTGACGGAATAGGGCTACACCGTGGACGTGGCCCGCGATGGCGTCGAAGGCCTGCACCTGGCGCTGACGATTACCTCCGCAAACCGTTTCCGGGTAATTGTCGACTACCCTCTGAATGTCTTCTAAGCTTCAATTAGCAAAAGGCCAGCATGTTTTGCTGGCCTTTTCTTTATCCGGGATTTATATAGGCGCGACGGTTTCTGGGACTCTGCCCGATTCTTGTAAAAGCACTTTCATAATGCCTTATTTGCAGAAGTCAGAACCATGAGTGTGAACAGTGCGAAATCCCGTGATCCGATCCGTTCGACACGGTCGGAGCGGCTTCTGGTTCTCAGTAGTGTGTTGTTGGTGATTGCGATACTGAGCATCGTCGCATTCCTGCTGATCCGTGAACGCGCCAATGCCGAATTGTCCGCCGCTCGTGCCGCCAACAATATCGTGCAATTGATCGACGCCGACGTGCTGCGCAATGTCGAACTTTATGATGTGTCCCTGCTGGGTTTGATCGCGGCCTCCCAGCGTGAAGACCTCAAAAGCGTTTCCCCTGCCATTCGCCATCTGGCCTATTTCGACCGCGCCACCGCCGCGCCGTACAAGGGCAACATTTTGTTGCTCGACAGCAAGGGCGACGTCATCGCCAACTCGGCCTCGGTGGAGCCCAGAAAGGGCAACTACGCTGATCGCGAATACTTCCAGTCCCACGTGAACAACCCGGACTCGGGCATGTTCATCAGTCGCCCCTTCAGGGCCAGGGCGCCGGAACAGGATTGGCGGATCAGTTTCAGCCGCCGGGTGAACGGCCCCCAGGGCGAGTTCCTCGGTGTGGCCGAAGCCGCCATGCGTTTGAGTTACTTCGATCAGTTGTTCAACAGTTTGAGCATCGGTCGCGACAGTACGGTCAATCTGATCAGCAAAGACGGGATTCTGCTGGCCCAGCAACCCCGCTTGGCCGAAGAGCTGATCGGCAAGGATTTCAGTAGCCGCCCCAATTTCCAACGCATCGTCAAGGAAGGCAACGGCAGCTTCACCGGCCTGTCCAGCCGCCACAAGGATAAGCGCCTGTACACGTTCTCCAAGGTCGGAAACCTGCCGTTGATCGTCATTGTTGCGCTGTCCAGTGATGAGGTCTTTGCAGCCTGGAAACGTACTGCGGTGGTGGTCAGCTCGGCAACCATTGCCCTGTGCGCAAGCCTGTTGTGGCTGACCGGGTTGCTTTGCCGGGAACTGCGTCGGCGCCACAGTGCCGAGCAGGAACTGTCACAGCTGGCCGCCACCGACCCCTTGACCGGCTTGGCCAACCGCCGAAGCCTGGATCAGGCGCTACATCATGAGTGGTTTCGAGCCCAACGTTCCGCTCAGCCGTTGTCGCTACTGATGATCGATATCGATCACTTCAAGGCGTTCAATGATCGCCATGGTCACCAGGGCGGCGACGATGCCTTGCGCTCGGTGGCCAAAGTGATCGACACCCATGTTCGACGGCCGACGGACCTGGTCGCCCGGTATGGTGGCGAGGAGTTTTCGGTGATCCTGGCTGAAACCGACAGCGCCGGTGCACAACAGATTGCCGAGAAAATCCGTATAGCGGTAGAGCAATTGCCGTTGGTGGGGGGTGATGTGTCGCCGATTACTGTCAGTATTGGCATCAGCACCTGGACGACGGCAACCGATATCAGCCTGGAACAGTTGCTGTTTGCAGCGGATAAGGCGCTGTATCAGGCCAAGGAAAACGGGCGCAACCGGGTGGTTGCTGCGCAGTGAAATCCTCGATGGGCAAGATCCACGCATCCCATTTCTTTCCCACAAGCATAAAAAAAGGCCACCCGAAGGTAGCCTTTAAAAAACTAGAGAGGTTTTTTGCTTACACGGCCGCAACAGGACGCATGTAAGAGATCGGTGCGGTACTGGCGTCTTCGAACGTCACGACTTCCCAGGCATCTGTCTGCTCAATCAACTTGCGCAGCAGCTGGTTGTTCAATGCATGTCCGGACTTGAAGCCCTTGAACTCACCAATCAGGCTATTGCCCAGCAGGTAGAGGTCACCAATGGCATCGAGGATCTTGTGCTTCACGAATTCGTCTTCATAGCGAAGGCCGTCTTCGTTCAGTACACCATCCGCGTCGACCACAATAGCGTTTTCAACGCTACCGCCGAGTGCGAGGTTGTGCTTGCGCAGGTACTCGATATCACTCATGAAACCAAAGGTACGCGCGCGGCTGACTTCTTTTACGAACGAAGTGCTGGAAAAATCCACGCTTGCACTTTGTGTGCGGTCACGGAAAACCGGGTGATCGAAATCGATCTCGAAGCTCACTTTGAAGCCTTCGAAAGGGACGAAAGTGGCGCGCTTGTCGCCGTCTTCCACTGTCACTTCCCGCAGGATCCGGATGAACTTCTTGGCGGCGTCCTGCTCTTCCAGGCCGGCCGATTGAATCAGGAATACGAAGGGTCCAGCGCTACCATCCATGATCGGGACTTCGGACGCGGAGAGCTCGACGTAGGCGTTATCGATGCCCAGGCCAGCCATGGCCGAGAGCAGGTGCTCCACCGTGTCCACTTTGACGTCACCGTTAACAAGCGTGGTCGACATAGTGGTTTCGCCAACGTTTTCCGCGCGGGCAGGGATCTGCACCACAGGGTCGAGGTCAGCACGACAAAACACAATGCCGGTGTCGACAGGCGCTGGCTTGAGGGTCAGGTAGACCTTCTCCCCGGAGTGCAGGCCGACACCTGTGGCACGGATAATATTCTTCAGGGTGCGTTGTTTAATCATGGCATGGGCCGCTTCAGCGCAAATTGCGAACTGGTATCAACAAAGGCTGGCGATGATAGCAGACCAGACCTTTGCTGAACACCAATCACCCTAATACCCCTGATACATTTCATCAATCGGCCTGACGACGCAGGAAAGCCGGGATGTCCAGGTAGTCCAGATCATCTTGCGGGTTCATCTTCGCGGCAGTCGCAGCACCGGCCTGAGCCTGGTTGCGCATGACGGTCGGACGGTCCAGGTCACGGTAGTTCACCGCAGGCTGTTCCTGACGAACAGGGGCTTGTTGTTGTGGCTGGGAAGCCATCGACGTGTGAACGGTATTGTCGATAACCTTCACAGGCTTCTCGATTTTAGCGCCCAGACCGGTAGCCACAACAGTCACGTGCAGCTCGTCGCGCATGTCCGGATCGATAACGGTACCGACCTTGACCATCGCGTGCTCGGAAGCGAAGGCTTCGATGATGCTACCCACGTCGGAGTACTCACCCAGAGACAGGTCAGGACCGGCGGTGATGTTCACCAGGATGCCGCGTGCACCTTGCAGGTTCACGTCTTCGAGCAGCGGGTTGCGAATGGCCGCTTCGGTGGCCTCGCGTGCACGGTTCGGACCGCTGGCGCAGCCAGTGCCCATCATCGCCATGCCCATTTCGCTCATTACGGTGCGCACGTCGGCAAAGTCGACGTTGATCATGCCCGGACGCTTGATGATGTCGGAGATACCGCGAACGGCACCGGCCAGTACATCGTCGGCCTTGGCGAAAGCCGACAGCAGGCTTGCGTCTTTACCGAGGATGGTCAGCAACTTCTCGTTGGGAATGGTGATCAACGAGTCGACGCTTTCAGACAGCAGACGGATGCCCTCGTCAGCGAGCTGCATGCGCTTGCGGCCTTCGAACGGGAACGGACGGGTCACCACCGCAACGGTGAGGATCCCCATTTCCTTGGCCACTTCGGCGATGATCGGCGCAGCACCGGTGCCGGTACCACCGCCCATGCCGGTAGTGATGAACACCATGTTGGTGCCCTGCAGGACTTCGGCAATGCGCTCACGGTCTTCGAGAGCGGCCTGACGACCTACTTCAGGGTTGGCGCCGGCACCCAGACCTTTGGTCACGCCGGTACCCAGTTGCAGGATGGTCCGCGCGCTGATGCTCTTCAGCGCCTGGGCATCAGTGTTGGCGCAGATGAACTCGACGCCTTCAATGTTGCTCTTGACCATGTGATTGACAGCGTTGCCGCCGCCACCGCCAACACCGATAACTTTAATTACCGGGCTTGCGGGGATGTTGTCTACGAGTTCGAACATTTTCCCTCTCCTTACGTTCTCTAGTTTTTTCGCCTACTGCTGTTTGAAGCGGTGTTGCGGTAAAGCGTTAGAAATTGCCTTGCACCCAGCTCTTGAAACGATCGAGCAGAGCGGCTTTCGGTTCGTCATTGCTGTAGCTGTCGCGGCTGCCGATGCCCGAGAACGAAATCCCGTCGGACTGCTTCTGCAGGCCGTACATCAACAGGCCGACGCCGGTGGAATAGATCGGGTTGCGGACCACGTCATCCAGGCCCTTGACGCCATGGGGCACACCCAGGCGCACCGGCATGTGGAAGATTTCCTCGGCCAGTTCGGTGGCGCCTTCCATCTTCGACGTACCGCCGGTCAGCACGATGCCGGCCGGGATCAGATCTTCGTAGCCGCTGCGACGCAGTTCGGCCTGGATCAGGGTGAACAGCTCGTCGTAACGCGGCTCGACCACTTCGGCCAGGGCCTGACGGGACAGCTCGCGCGGCGGACGATCACCGACGCTCGGCACCTTGATGGTTTCACCGGCACCGGCCAGTTTGGCCAGGGCGCAGGCGTAGCGAATCTTGATTTCTTCGGCGTACTGGGTCGGGGTGCGCAACGCCATGGCGATGTCGTTGGTCACCTGATCGCCGGCAATCGGGATCACCGCGGTGTGGCGGATCGCGCCTTCGGTGAAGATCGCGATGTCGGTGGTGCCGCCGCCGATGTCCACCAGGCACACGCCCAGCTCCTTCTCGTCGTCGGTCAGGACCGAATACGCGGAAGCCAGCTGCTCGAGAATGATGTCGTCGATTTCCAGACCGCAGCGGCGCACGCATTTTTCAATGTTCTGTGCGGCGTTGACGGCGCAGGTGACCACGTGAACCTTGGCTTCCAGACGCACACCGGACATGCCCAACGGCTCGCGAACACCTTCCTGGTTATCGATCACGTAATCCTGCGGCAAGGTGTGCAGCACACGCTGGTCAGCCGGGATTGCCACGGCCTGGGCGGCGTCGAGGACGCGCTCAAGGTCGGCGGAGCTGACTTCGCGATCACGAATCGCCACGATGCCGTGGGAATTCAAACTGCGGATGTGATTGCCGGCCACGCCGACGAACGCCGAATGGATCCGGCAACCGGCCATCAGCTGCGCTTCTTCGATAGCGCGCTGGATCGACTGGACGGTGGACTCGATGTTCACCACTACGCCTTTTTTCAGGCCGCGGGACGGATGAGTACCGATCCCGACGATTTCGAGCGTGCCGTCGTCCGAGACCTCGCCTACCAGTGCCACCACCTTGGAGGTACCGATATCGAGACCGACGATCATTTTGCCGCTTTGCACGTTTGCCATGGGTCCTGCCTCTCTTAATTCTTCGCGACAGCGGGTTGGGCTGCCGTGGGCGCTACAGGTTCCCGCCAGCCAACGGCAAGGCCGTTGGCGTAGCGCAGATCGATGCGCGCAATGTTCGTAATCTGTTCTTTGAGCGTCTTGTCATAGATGGCAATGAAGCGGCGCATCCGTTCCACCAGCTTGCCGCGTCCCAGCAGCAGTTCGATTCCAGGGCCCGCGCTGCCGGCGCCGGTGGTCAGGAACCAACTGCCTCGTTCACGCAACTCCAGGCGTGCAATCGAGAAACCCAATGGCCTGAGCATCTGGCTCAGCACCTGGTATTGCTGCATGACTTGCTGCTGCGCCCGCTGTGGGCCGAACAGCTGTGGCAAGTGTTCGTAATTCGCCAGCTCGCGCGGGGTGAACGCTTGCCCCTGGTTGTTCAACAGCGACTCATCGCCCCAACGGGCCACCGGCAGTTGTTCTTCCAGGCGAATCACCACCTGATCCGGCCACACCCGACGCACTTCGGCGTGGGCAATCCATGGCATCTGTTCAAGCTCCGTGCGCATGCTCGCCAGGTCGATGGTGAAGAAGCTCGACGCCACGTACGGGGCGATCCGCTGCTGCACCGCTTGCTGGCTGATGTAACTCAAGTCGCCCTGCACGGCGATTTTGGTGATCGGCCGATCGGCGTACGGCAGCAAACGCTGTGCGCCTTCATAAGTGCCGAACCCCAATGCCACCAGCAGCACGGGCCAGAACAGACTTTTGAGAAAACCAAAATTGGCTTTCGGCAGGCGCACGGACATCGGCTCTTTGGCCACCATTCGGCTGGCACCCCGCGGCACCGGCTTGCGGCCGGGTGCGGAGGGCTGATGACGTAGCTGAGCGCCTTGCATGGTCTTAACCTCTAGGCTCTTCATTACCGGCCGCATTGCCGGCAACACTTGCCGCCAGAATCGCCAGAACCAGTTGCTGGAAATCCAGGCCGGCGGCACGGGCCGCCATCGGAACCAGACTGTGATCGGTCATGCCCGGTGCGGTGTTGACTTCCAG
The DNA here is from genome assembly GCF_017114915.1 of Pseudomonas frederiksbergensis. Taxonomy (GTDB): domain Bacteria; phylum Pseudomonadota; class Gammaproteobacteria; order Pseudomonadales; family Pseudomonadaceae; genus Aquipseudomonas; species Aquipseudomonas frederiksbergensis_I. Next base: position 83,273 of record NZ_JAAUOE010000025.1, on the reverse strand, counting down.
GAACCAGAACTGCCCGTCGGCGTCCTGCATCACGTCCGCCCTGCCCCAACCGGCAATACCCAGCGCCTCACAGGCTTTGGCCGTGAGGTCCATGAGTTCCTTTTCTTTGTCGCTGTCCAGGCCGCACGGGATGCGGTACTGGGTATCGTTGGCGATGTACTTGGCGTCGTAGTCGTAGAAACTGTGCGTCGTGCCCAGGGCAATCGGTGGCAACACCTGGTCACGCAGGGTGGCGATGGTGAACTCCGGACCGTGAATCCATTGCTCGACCAACACTTGCGAATCGTAGGTACTGGCCGTTTTCCACGCCTCGATCAACTCGGGTGCGCAAGTCACTTTGGCCATCCCGATACTGGAACCTTCATGCGCCGGTTTGACGATCAACGGGAAGCCCAGTTCCGTGGCCGCCGAAATACAATCGGCCTCAGAGCGCAGTACTGCGTGGCGTGGCGTCGGAATGCCAAGGCTGTGCCAGACCTGCTTGGTGCGCAGTTTGTCCATGGCCAGGGCCGAGGCCAGAATGCCGCTGCCGGTGTACGGAATCCCTGCGCATTCGAGCAGGCCCTGCATGCTGCCGTCTTCACCGCCACGACCGTGGAGGATGATGAAGGCGCGGTCGATTTTTTCGCTCAGCAGGCGCTGCAGCAGGTCATCACCCACATCAATACCGAACGCGTCCACACCGGCGCTTTGCAGTGCATCGAGCACCGCGTTACCCGACTTCAGGGACACTTCACGCTCGGCACTCTTGCCGCCGAACAGCACGGCGACGCGACCGAAATCTTTCGGCGCGATAGTGGAGACGAGGTTGGCGTAAGCAGCAGTCATTTCAACTTCCCCTCTACCGGTGCGGCAATGGCCCCGGCGAACAACGGACTGTTCAACAGTTTGGGTGCGAGACCGCCGATATCACCGGCGCCCTGGCACAGCAGAATGTCGCCGGCACACAGCAGCGGCTTGACGATCGGCGCGAGGTCGATGCCGCGCTCGACGTAGATCGGATCGAGCTGACCGCGCTGGCGAATGCTGTTGCACAGCTTGCGGCTGTCGGCGCCCGGAATCGGCTCTTCGCCGGCCGGGTAGACTTCCATCAGCAGCAGCACGTTGGCGTCGGCCAGCACATTGACGAAATCGTCGTACAGGTCGCGGGTGCGGCTGTAACGGTGCGGCTGGTAGACCATCACCAGACGGCGCTCCGGCCAGCCACCGCGCACGGCCTTGATCACGGCCGCGACTTCGGTCGGGTGGTGACCGTAGTCGTCCACCAGCATGACGTTGCCGCCTTCGACCGGCAGTTCGCCGTACACCTGGAAGCGTCGGCCGACACCCTGGAACCCGGACAGGCCCTGGACAATGGCTTCATCGCTGACGCCTTCGTCGGTGGCGATGCAAATGGTCGCCAACGCGTTCAGCACGTTGTGATTGCCCGGCATGTTCACCGAGACATCCAGCGGTTCGCGGTCAGGACGCAGCACGGTAAAGAAGGTTTGCATGCCTTGTTGGCGCACATTGATCGCGCGCACGTCGGCGTCATCGCCAAAGCCGTAAGTGACCGTCGGGCGTTTCACCTGCGGGAGGATTTCACGCACCACCGGATCGTCCAGGCACATCACCGCCAGACCGTAGAACGGCAGGTTGTGCAGGAACTCGACGAAGGTTTTCTTCAGTTTGTTGAAGTCGCCGTCGTAGGTCGCCATGTGATCGGCGTCGATGTTGGTGACCACGGCCACCAGCGGCTGCAAGTGCAGGAAGCTGGCATCGCTTTCGTCGGCTTCGGCGATCAGGTAGCGGCTGGTACCGAGCTGGGCATTGGTGCCCGCGGCATTCAGGCGACCACCGATCACGAACGTCGGGTCCAGGCCGCCGGCGGCGAACACCGAAGCGATCAGGCTGGTGGTGGTGGTTTTGCCGTGGGTACCGGCGACGGCGATGCCGTGGCGGTAGCGCATCAGTTCGGCGAGCATCTCGGCACGCGGCACCACCGGAATCCGGCGTTCCAGCGCGGTCGCGACTTCCGGGTTGGACGTGTTGACGGCGCTCGACACCACCAGCACGTCGGCGGCTGCGGCGTTCTCGGCACGGTGGCCGATGAAAATCTGCGCACCGAAAGATTCCAGACGCTCGGTCACCGGCGAAGCCTTGAGGTCGGAACCGGACACTTCGTAGCCCAGGTTCAGCAACACTTCGGCGATCCCGCACATACCCACGCCGCCGATACCGACGAAGTGGATGCGACGGATGCGGCGCATTTCCGGTTGGGGCATGGCTTTTTTGTTCTCAACCATGGGCCACCTCCAGGCAGGTATCGACCACGTTACGGGTGGCATCGGGTTTGGCCAGGCGGCGTGCTGCGCTGGCCATGTCGTTGAGTCGTTGCGGTTGCATCAAGACCTCTGTCAGGCGAGCGGCAAGGTCCGCTGCGCCAGTCGTTCTTTGCGGCATCAGGAAGGCAGCGCCTTCGCGGGCCAAATAATCGGCGTTGCGGGTCTGGTGATCGTCGATCGCATGGGGCAAAGGCACCAGCATCGAGGGCAGACCGGCAGCCGCCAGTTCACTGATGGTCAGCGCGCCTGCGCGGCACACCACCAGGTCGGCCCAGCCATAGGCTTGGGCCATGTCTTTGATGAACGGCTGCACTTGCGCCTCGACGCCAGCCGCGCGATAGCGCTCTGCAGTCACTTCATCGTGGTTTTTGCCGGCCTGATGGAACACGTCCGGGCGCAGGTCGGGGGCGACTTGCGACAGGGCTTCAGGCAGCAACTTGTTCAACGGCTCTGCGCCCAGGCTTCCACCCAGGATCAGCAAACGCGCCTTGCGACCGGCCAGGGCAGGTCGCGGTGTTTCGAGGAACAGCTCGGTGCGCACCGGGTTACCGGTGGTCCGACGGCTGTTCGACAGGGTAAAGGTGTCGGGGAACGCTTCACAGACCCGGGCGGCCAACGGCACCAGCAACCGATTGGCGGTACCGGCCACGGCGTTCTGCTCGTGAACGATGACCGGCACGCCGGCCAGTCTGGCTGCGACGCCTCCGGGACCGGTCACAAAACCACCAAAGCCGACCACACACACCGGCCGCAACTGACGAATGATCGCCCGCGCCTGCCAGATCGACTTGAGCAACATGATCGGCGCCTTGAGCAGGGACAATTTGCCCTTGCCGCGCAAACCGCTGACGTGGATCCGATGCAATTGAAGACCGGCCGCCGGCACCAGATCGTTTTCGATCCCGCGGGGCGTGCCGAGCCAGTGCACGGTATAACCGCGAGCCTGGAACTCGCGAGCACAGGCCAGTGCCGGGAACACGTGGCCCCCGGTGCCGCCAGCCATGATCAATACGTTAGCGCCCATGGCTCGGCTCCTCGGCGAAGTCGCTTTCATGGAATTCCATCTCCTCGCTGCCCAGGTGGGTTCGACTCTCCCACTCGATGCGCAGCAACAAGCCGAGACAGGCGCAGCAGATCACCAACGAACTACCGCCATAACTGAGGAATGGCAGGGTCAGACCTTTGGTCGGCAGCAGGCCGACGTTCACCCCGATGTTGATCAGGAACTGACCAATCCACAGGAACGACAGGCCATAAGCGACATAGGCGGCAAAAAACTGCTTGGCTTTCTCGGCCCACAGGCCGATGTACATGCCACGGATACAGACAAAGACGAACAGCGCCACCGTGCACAGAGAACCCACGGCGCCCAGTTCTTCAGCCAGTACCGAGAACACGAAGTCAGTGTGGGCTTCCGGCAGGTAGAACTGTTTCTGCACGCTGTTGCCCAGGCCAACGCCCAGCCATTCGCCGCGTCCGAAAGCGATCAAGGCCTGAGACAACTGATAGCCGGCACCGAACTGATCGGCCCACGGATCGGCAAAGTTGGTCAGGCGCGCCATTCGATACGGCTGCATCTGAATCAACAACACCACCGCCGCGACCGCCAGAACCACCATCAAGGAAAAACGGAACAGCCCGACCCCGCCGAGGAACAGCATCGCCGCAGCAGCCCCCATCATCACGACGGTGGCACCGAAGTCCGGTTCCATCAGCAACAGCCCCGCCATCGGCAGCAGTACGATGAACGGCTTGAAGAAGCCCATCCAGCTTTCACGCACTTCTTTCTGACGACGCACCAGATAACCGGCCAGGTAGATGACCACGAACACCTTGGCGATCTCGGAAGGCTGCACGTTGAAGAAACTGAAGCCGATCCAGCGCATCGAACCGTTCACTTCACGGCCGATCCCCGGAACGATCACCAGCACCAGCAAACCAAATGCACCAATCAGCATCAGCCACCCCAGGCGTTGCCAGGTAGCGATCGGAATCATCATGGTGACGATGCAGGCCCCCAGGCCCAACACAACATAGATAAGGTGGCGAATCATGTAATACAGGGGACTGCCCGACTGCACCGCCGCCACTTCGGTCGACGCCGAAGCGATCATGATCAGCCCCAGGCCCAGCAACGTCAGGCAACCGGCAAGCATCGGGAAGTCGAGGTCGATCCCGCGTCCGGTGATGAGCGGCGATGGATACGGCTTGATGATGTTGCTCAGGCTCATGCCAGATCCTCCACGGCGCGGACGAACTGGTGACCACGATCTTCGTAGTTCTTGAACATGTCGAAACTGGCGCAGGCTGGCGACAGCAGCACCACGTCACCCGGCTGGGCAGCGGCGCGGCATTGCGCCACGGCTTCGATCAGCGAGCCGACGCGAATCAGTGGAACGGCATCGCCGATGGCCTCACCGATCTTGTCGGCGTCACGGCCCATCAAAATGACGGCACGGCAGTTGGCCGCCACCGGATCGCGCAGATCCTTGAACTCGGCACCCTTGCCGTCGCCACCGGCAATCAGCACGATCTTGCCGTCGATGTCCGCACCCAGGCCTTCGATGGCGGCCAGAGCGGCACCGACATTGGTGGCCTTGGAGTCGTTGTAGTAGCCAACGCCATCCAGATCACGCACCCATTGGCAGCGATGCTCAAGGCCGGCGAAGGTACGCAATGCCGAAAGCATCGCCTCGAATGGCAGCCCCACGGCGTGGCCCAGTGCCAATGCCGCCAGGGCGTTGGACTGGTTATGCGCGCCACGAATTTTCAGTTCGCGCACCGGCATCAGGTTCTGGAATTCGAAGGCCAGGTACTTCTCGCCATCCTCTTCCCGGATACCGAAGGCCTTGAAGTCGGGTTTGTTCAAACCGAAGGTCCAGCAGGGTTGACCTTCCCCCATCAGCGGACGGCTCAGGGCGTCCTGACGGTTGACCACAAACTGCCTGGCGCCACGGAAAATGCGGTGCTTGGCCAAGTGATAGGCCGGCAGACCGCTGTAGCGGTCCATGTGGTCTTCGCTGATGTTGAGCACGGTCGCCACTTCGGCGTTGAGCTGATCAGTGGTTTCGAGCTGGAAGCTCGACAGTTCCATCACGTACAGCTCGACGTCATCACTGAGCAAATCCAGCGCCGGCGTGCCGAGGTTGCCGCCGACAGCGACACGCTTGCCCGCCGCCGCCGCCATCTCGCCGACCAGGGTGGTGACAGTGCTTTTGGCGTTGGAACCGCTAATGGCGACAATCGGCGCTTTCGCGTTACGCGCGAACAGCTCGATGTCGCCGGACAATTTCACGCCACGGGCGGCGGCAGCCTGCAGGGCCGGGGTCGCCAACGCCAGGCCGGGGCTCACGTAGAGCTCGTCGGCACGACACAGGAATTCGACGTCCAGCTCGCCACAACGCACTTCCACGTGCGGATAGTCACGCTTGAGCGTGGCCAGTTCCGGTGGATTTTCCCGCGTATCGGCCACAGCAAACGACACGCCCCGGTTCGCCAGGAAGCGAACCAGGGACATGCCGCTCTTGCCGAGGCCGACAACGATGCGGAAGTGGTCAGAAGCGATCAGAGACACTCGTTCTACCTCAGCTTCAGGGTGGCAAGGCCGATCAACACGAGAATCACGGTGATGATCCAGAAACGGACGATCACGCGCGGCTCGGGCCAGCCCTTGAGTTCAAAGTGGTGGTGAATCGGTGCCATGCGGAACACACGGCGACCGGTCAGCTTAAAGGAGGCAACCTGAATGACGACTGACAGGGTCTCCATCACGAACACACCGCCCATGATGAACAGGACGATTTCCTGACGGACGATCACCGCGATGGTGCCCAGGGCCGCGCCTAGCGCCAGCGCGCCGACGTCACCCATAAACACCTGTGCCGGATAGGTGTTGAACCAGAGGAAACCCAGGCCCGCACCGATCAAGGCACCGCAGAACACGATCAACTCACCCGCGCCCGGTACGTATGGAATCAGCAAGTACTCGGCGAACTTCACGTTACCCGACAGGTAGCAGAAGATCCCCAATCCACCGCCGACCATCACGGTCGGCATGATCGCCAGACCGTCGAGGCCGTCGGTCAGGTTGACCGCGTTGCTCGAACCGACAATCACGAAATAGGTCAGGACGATGAAGCCTGCGCCCAGCGCAATGCTGTAGTCCTTGAGCATCGGCAGGATCAGGGTGGTTTCCACCGGCGTCGCGGCGGTCATATAAAGGAAGATCGCCGCGCCCAGACCGAACACCGACTGCCAGAAATACTTCCAGCGGCTCGGAAGTCCGCGGGAGTTCTTCTCGATGACTTTGCGGTAGTCGTCAACCCAGCCGATGGCGCCGAACAGCAGGGTCACCAACAACACGACCCAAACGTAACGGTTGGCCAGGTCGGCCCAGAGCAAGGTGCTGACGCCAATGGAGGACAGAATCAGCGCGCCGCCCATGGTCGGGGTGCCCGACTTGGACAGGTGCGATTGCGGGCCGTCGTTGCGAACGGATTGCCCGATCTGACGGTTCTGCAATGTGCGGATCATCCACGGGCCATAGCACAGCGACAAGACCAGCGCGGTCAGCACACCGAGGATCCCGCGCAGGGTCAGGTACTGAAAGACCGCGAAGCCTTTGTAGAACTGTTGCAGATACTCCGCTAGCAGCAGCAGCATTAATGTTTCTCCAGACTGGTCCCGCACAAAGCGGCAACGATGTTTTCCATCGCCGCGCTGCGCGAGCCCTTGATCAAAAAGGTGGTGTTTGTGTCCTGCTCGGCTTCCAGGGCCTTGATCAGTTCAGCCTGTGTGCTGAAGTGAAAGGCCTGCTCGCCGAACGCATTCACGGCGTGAGCCATCATTGGCCCGACAGCGTAAAGCGCGGATACCTTGCCGCGGGCGTATTCGCCCACATCGCGGTGCCCCTGCTCTGCCCACGCGCCTAACTCGCCGATATCCCCGAGCACCAGAACGGTGCGCCCGGAAAAGCCGGCGAGTATATCAACGGCGGCGCACATAGAGGTGGGGTTCGCGTTGTACGTGTCGTCGATCACGCGCATGCCGTTAGGCGCCAGTTGCGCGACGGTACGGCCCTTGACCGGTTGCACCGCGCCAAGGCCGGTGGCGATACCGGACAGCGACACGCCCAACGCATGGGCGGCAGCGGCGGCGGCCATGGCATTGGCGACGTTATGGGTGCCGAGCAGGTTCAGCTGAACCCGTTCCACACCTTCGGGGCTGTGCAGGTTGAACGCCGGGCAACCGCGGGCATCGCGGTCCAGGTTGCTGGCGTAGAAGTCGGCGCCGACGTTACTCAGGGCGAAGGTCAGCACTTTGCGACCGGCGGCACGGGTCTTCCAGATGTCGAAAGCCTTGTCGTCGAGATTCAGCACGGCGATGCCATCGGCATCCAGCCCTTCGAGAATCTCGCCCTTGGCTTCAACGATTTTTTCCGGCCCGCCGAACTCGCCGACGTGGGCGGTCCCGGCGTTGTTGATGATGGCCACATGGGGCTTGGTCATGGCGACGGTGTAAGCGATTTCGCCGATGCGCGAAGCGCCGAGTTCGATCACCGCAGCGGCATGCTCCGGTGCCAGCTCGAGCAGGGTCAGCGGAGCACCGAGGTCATTGTTCAGGTTGCCACGGGTCGCCAGTACCGGACCGCGCGTGCGCAGGATGCTCGCCAGCATTTCCTTGACCGTGGTCTTGCCGCTGGAACCGGTGATGGCCGCGACCGGCTGAGTGAACGCCGCACGGTTGATCGCGCCCAATTGGCCGAGGGCCTGGCGAGTGTCCTTGACCAGCAGCTGCGGCAGCGTGCTGTCGGTAACTTCGCGTTCGACCAGAGCCCCCACGGCGCCTTTGGCGGCGACGTCATTGAGATAGTCATGACCATCGAAACGCGGGCCGGCCAGGGCTATAAACAGTTGACCGGGCTTGATCGCGCGGCTGTCGATGCTGACGCCGTCGAAGCTGGCATCGGTGGCGATCAGACGGGCATTCAGCGCGCCGGTCAGTTCGCTCAGCTTCAAGGCCTTAAGCATGGGCCACCTCCCATGCGGTGAGGGCGTGATCGGCCTCGACCAGATCGGAGAAAGCGTGGCGCTCGCCGTTGATTTCCTGATAGTCCTCGTGACCTTTACCGGCCAGGACAATCACATCATCCGCCGAAGCGCTGGCGATCAATTGGGCAATCGCCTGGCCACGGCCGGCGACGAAGGTGACTTTATCCACAGCAGTGAAACCGGCGCGGATGTCGTCGAAAATCACGGAGGGGTCTTCGGTGCGCGGGTTGTCGTCGGTGACCAGTACGCCATCGGCCAGACGCTCGACCACTTCAGCCATCAGCGGACGCTTGCCGCGATCGCGATCACCGCCGCAACCGAACAGGCACAGCAACCGGCCTTTGGCGTGAGGACGCAGGGCCATCAAGACTTTTTCCAGCGCGTCCGGCGTGTGGGCGTAATCAACCACCACCAACGGCTGAGTACCGCCGCCCAGACGCTGCATGCGACCGGCCGGGCCTTCGAGTTTCGGCAGCACGTTGAGGATTTCGTCCAGCGCGTAGTCCAGCCCGAGCAAGGCGCCGACCGCGGCCAACACGTTGCTCAGGTTGAAACGGCCAAGCAAGGTGCTGCGCAAATGGTGCTCGCCCTGTGGCGTGACCAGCGTGGCGCGTACGCCCTCGTCATTGAACTGTGCCTGGCGGCAATACAGGTAAGCGCTGGAATCTTCCAGGCTGTAGGTGATCAGTCGCGACTCGCCCTCATCAGCCGCCAGTTGCCGACCAAAATCGTCGTCAAGGTTGACGACCCGGCACTTCAGATCATTCCAGGCAAACAATCTGGCCTTGGTTTCGCCATAGGCCTGCATGGTGCCGTGGTAATCCAGGTGATCGCGCGACAGGTTGGTCATCACCGCCACATCGAAGGCCAACGCGCTCACGCGTCCCTGATCCAGGCCGTGGGAAGAGACTTCCATGGCCACGGCTTTGGCGCCAGCCTTTTTCAGGTCAGCGAGGGTTGCTTGCATCGCAATCGGGTTCGGCGTGGTGTGCAGGCCGCTCTCCAGCGCGCCGTAGAAACCGGAGCCCAGGGTGCCGACGATGCCGCAGTGTTGACCGAGCAAATCGAGGGCCTGCGCGACCAATTGGGTCACACTGGTCTTACCGTTGGTGCCGGTCACGCCGATCAGGTTCAAGTGACGGCTCGGGTCGCCATAAAAGCGCCCGGCGATGTCCGACAGCTGCGCTGCCAGGCCTTTGACCGGAATCAACGGTACGTCGGTAATCGGTAGCACGGTCGCGCCTTCGACTTCATAAGCCACGGCGGCAGCGCCACGCTGCAAGGCGTCGGCGATGTGCGCACGGCCGTCGAACTTGCCACCAGGGATCGCAAGGAACAAATCACCTGCCCGTACGTTGCGGCTGTCCAGCGCCAGTTCCCGGATCAATAGATCACGGCCGGCGTGGGCGAAAATCTTTTTCAGGCTCAGCGACATCAGCCGCGCCCTCCATTAGCTTTCAGCGGAACGACCGGTGCGGCGTTCGCTTGTTGAGTGGCTGGCAGGTTGTCCGGGGTGATGTTCATCAGGCGCAGAGTCCCGGACATCACTTTGCTGAACACCGGCGCCGATACCAGGCCACCGAAATAACCGGCCTTGGTCGGCTCGTCGATCACCACCACGATCGCGTAACGCGGATCGCTCATCGGGCCGAAACCGGCAAACAGCGAGCGGTAGGAGTTCTCGGCATAGCCTTTGGTTCCGACCGACGTTTTACGCGCAGTACCCGACTTGCCGCCCACGTGATACGCCGGCACCTGTGCACGGAACACACCGCGCGGGGCTTCGATCACTTGTTGCAGCATGGTTTGCATGGTTTTCGCGACGGCTTCCGGCAGCACCTGAGTGGTTTGCGGCGCCTTGTCGGTTTTGATCAGGGTCAACGGCGCGAGACGACCATTGTTGGCCAGGGCCGAGAAGGCGTGGACCAACTGGATCGCGGTCACGGAAATACCGTAGCCGTAGGACAGCGTCGCGGTTTCGGCCTTGCGCCATTCGCGGTAGTTCGGCAGATTGCCGACACGCTCGCCCGGGAAGCCCAGGCCGGTGTCCTGGCCGAGGCCGACTTTCTGCGCCAGACGGAAAATCGTTTCGCCGCCGATGTCGAACGCGACCTTACTCATGCCGACGTTACTGGAATTGATCAGAATACCGGTCAGGTCGAGCACCGGACCTTCGGTCTTGGAGACGTCCTTGATGGTGTATTTACCAATCTGCAAGCTGCCCGGGTACACCTCGACAGTGTCGCTCGGTTTCCAGCGCCCGGTTTCGATCGCGGCGCTCATGGAGATCGCTTTCATGGTCGAACCCGGCTCGAACACGTCGATCATCGCGCGGTTGCGCATCATCGCCGGCTGCAGGTTGCGACGGTTGTTCGGGTTGTAGGTCGGCTGGTTGACCATGGCCAGGATCTCGCCGGTCTTCACGTCCATGATCACCAGGCTGCCGGCCTTGGCGCCGTTCTCGATGATCGCGTTGCGCAGCTCGCGGTTGGCCAGATATTGCAGACGCAGGTCAATGGACAACGCCAAGGGCTTGCCGGCCTTGGCGTTTTTGGTGACCTGGACATCTTTGATCAGCCGGCCGCGCCGGTCCTTGATCACCTGTCGCTTGCCGGGGACCCCGGCCAGCCATTCATCGTAGGCCAGCTCGACACCTTCACGTCCGTGATCGTCGATGTCGGTAAAGCCGACCATGTGGGCGGTGACTTCACCGGCCGGGTAAAAACGCCGGAACTCTTCGATGCCATAAACCCCTGGCACTTTCAGATCGAGCACAGCCTGGCCCTGCTCGGGGGTCAGCCCGCGCACCAGGTAAATGAATTCTTTGTTGGCCTGGGCTTCGAGACGTTCAGCCAGGGCTTTGGGATCCTGCCCCAGGGCAGCCGCCAGTGCCGGCCATTTCTCTTTGGCCGTTTGCATTTCCTTGGCGTTGGCCCACAGGGTGGTGACCGGGGTGCTCACGGCCAATGGCTCGCCGTTACGGTCGGTGATCAGACCACGGTGAGCCGGAATCGGGATATGCCGAACACTGCGCGCGTCGCCCTGACCTTTAAGGAAGTCACGGTCAACCACTTGCAGGTCGATGATGCGCCAGGCAATCGCCGCCACCATGATGCCGAGCAAGCCCAGTACCAGACGGAACCGCCATGGGAAGAGCGCACCTTCGAGTTTCATCATGGCGCCACCATCTGCACTTCAGCGGCGCCGGGAATGCGCATCTTCAGTTGCTCGGTCGCCAACACTTCGATACGGCTGTGGGCGGTCCAGGTGCTCTGCTCGAGAATCAGCCGGCCCCACTCCGCTTGCGCCTTGTCGCGCACGCTCAACTCGTTGTACAGCGAGTTCAACAGCTGACGGTTCCAGTGCGCGCTATAGGACACGCCGATGGCCGACACGAGCACGCCGACAAACAGCAGCAGCATGAAAAAGCTTCCGCCGGGAAGTGGCTTGGCGAAGAGCTTGCTCACCGCAGCTTCTCCGCGACACGCATGACGGCGCTACGGGAACGTGGGTTGGCCTTGAGCTCGGCGTCGGAAGCCGTCTGCGCTTTGCCATGGACTTTGATTTTCGGTTCGAAGGCGACATGCCGAACCGGCAGGTTGCGCGGCAGGTTGTCGGCTTCGCCTTTCACCAGTTTGCGCATGAACAGTTTGACGATGCGGTCTTCCAGCGAGTGGAAGCTGATCACCACCAGACGACCGCCGATTTCCAGGCACTCCAGCGCGGCTTCGAGACCGGCTTCCAGATCGCCCAGTTCGTTGTTGACGTGAATACGCAGGCCCTGGAATGCACGGGTGGCCGGGTTCTTGCCCTTTTCCCAGGCTGGGTTGGCAACTTTCAGAACTTCAGCCAGATCGGCGGTACGCTCGAAGGGCTTGATGTCGCGACGTTCGGCCACGGCACGCGCCATGCGGCCGGAGAAACGCTCTTCGCCGTATTCCTTGAACACCCGGGCGATTTCTTCCACCGGCGCGGTGTTGACGAATTCGGCGGCACTGATCCCGCGGGACGGGTCCATGCGCATGTCCAACGGGCCGTCGTTGAGGAAACTGAAACCGCGCTCAGGGTCGTCGAGCTGCGGCGAAGACACGCCCAGATCGAGCAGAACGCCACTGACCTTGCCGGCCAGACCGCGCTCGGCGACTTCCGAACCGAGCTCGGCAAAGCTGCGCTGTACAACGACAAAGCGGCCGTCTTCGGCCGCTAGCGTTTGCCCGGTGGCAATCGCTTGAGGATCTTTGTCGAATCCGAGCAACCGGCCATCGGGCCCGAGCTTGCTGAGGATCAACCGACTGTGCCCGCCGCGTCCGAACGTGCCATCCAGATAGCAGCCATCAGGACGTACGGCGAGAGCCTCGACGGCTTCGTCAAGCAGTACGGTGATGTGGTTAAAGCCGCTATCAATAGTCACAGGATCAAATCACGCAGTTCATCAGGCATGGCGCCCGGTTGTTGAATGGCAGCCAGGTCAGCGGCAGAAACCGCATTCCAGGCATCCTCGTCCCACAATTGGAACTTGTTCAGTTGGCCTACCAACATTGCGCGCTTATCCAACTTGGCATATTCGCGAAGACGCGGCGGAACCAGAAAACGACCGCTGCCATCGAGTTCGAGGTCGACGGCATTACCGATCAGTAAACGTTGCAGGCGGCGGTTCTCTTCGCGAAGCGAAGGCAGTGCGCGCAGTTTGGTTTCAATAATTTCCCACTCATCGAGGGGATAAACACATAAACACGGATCAACGGCATCAATGGTGACGATTAATTGACCGGAACTACGCGAAACGAGCTCGTCACGGTACCGGCTCGGCATGGCGAGACGGCCCTTTGCATCGAGACTGATAGCGTTAGCTCCGCGAAACACGTCAGCGTTTCTCCAAATTTAGCGTTTTGCGCTCAAAAAACCCACTTCATGCCACTTTCCGCCACTTGCGCACACTATAGGAATGCGCCCACCACACCGTCAAGGCGCGGATCGAAGGAAAAGCCTTACAGAACGGAGATTTAGGAGCGTAAAAGGAGGGGGAACGAGAATCTGACGGGTGAATTGGTTCAATAACTTGAATCAGCACAGAAGGCTGCGTTCAGAAGTTAAAGTAGTTTGTTAAGAGTAAGATTTTTTCGGTATTACAAAAGCGCTTCTGCTATTGATTCAGCAGGGAGGGAAATTGCCATTACGCATATCGTTGCCAATGTTTGAAGCAGAGAAGAAAAAAAGGTGGAGAGTCGATCTGTAAGCCGGGTTCTGTCTTGAACAGTCATTCGTCTACGATGGCCATCACTGGACATCTTTAGCAACCTACCCGGTCCCAGCGCGGGCCACGCCTTGGGACCCTATTTGGTCTTGCTCCAAGTGGGGTTTACCTAGCCACGAACTGTTGCCAGACGTGCGGTGCGCTCTTACCGCACCTTTTCACCCTTACCGGCGCCGAAGCGCTTAGGCGGTTATTTTCTGTGGCACTTTCCGTAGGCTCACGCCTCCCAGGCATTACCTGGCACTTCGCCCTATGGAGCCCGGACTTTCCTCCCCCCCCTAATTCTCATAGAGGGCAGCGACTGTCCGATCGACTCTCCGCCGCGAAGGTTAACGTCAGAGCGGCCGAAGAACAAGCGCTAAAAGCCTCTGGCCGGCGCTGTGCGTCGGTTTTACTCGCCCTTGTGCTTATCCAGCGCAACCTGATAGAGCACATTCTTGCGCTCACCGGTAATTTGCGCCGCCAACGCCGCCGCACGCTTGAGCGGCATCTCTTCGAGCAGCAAATTGAGAATACGCATGGCTTCGCTGCTGACAGCGTCCTCGGTCTCGGGGGCAGACCAGCCTGCGACCAGCACCACACACTCACCGCGCTGCTGATTGCTGTCCGATTCGACGAACTCACGCAACTCGGCCAGCGGCAAGCCTTTAAGGGTTTCGAAGGTTTTGGTCAGTTCGCGCGCCAGCAACGCCGGACGCTCGGCGCCAAATACCAGCTCCATGTCTTGCAGGCATTCGAGGATGCGGTGCGGAGCCTCGTAAAAAATCAGCGTGCGCGGTTCTTCTTTTATCAGTTCCAGACGAGCGCGTCGGCCGACCGCCTTGGCCGGCAGAAACCCTTCGAAGATGAAACGGTCGGACGGCAGCCCCGCCGCCGAGAGTGCCGCGATCAATGCACAGGCACCCGGAACCGGCACCACATTGATCCCCGCGGCACGAGCCTGACGCACCAGGTGATAACCCGGATCGGAGATCAGCGGCGTCCCGGCGTCGGAGATCAACGCCACATCGTCGCCCGCCAGCAGGCGCGTGATAAAGCGGTTACCTTCCTCCCGCTCGTTGTGCTCATGACAAGCGGCCAGCGGCGTGGGGATGCCGAAATGCTGCATCAATCGCTGGGAGTGGCGAGTGTCTTCGGCAGCAATCAACGAAACCTCACGCAGGATCTTCAGCGCACGCGCACTGATGTCGTCCAGGTTGCCGATGGGCGTCGCCACCACATAAAGCGAGCCAGCAGCGGAATTCAAAGCACCTGGAGCAGTCAAAGCGCACACCTCATGATCGGTAAAAGCCGCCATTGTAGCGCGTAGCGACATTCGCGATACCTGCAAGCAACCCTCGGTTTTCCAGCCTTTTGTGCAGTACTGCAACATTTGCACGAGCTAAATTGATCGATTCACGCCAGTAACATCGCGCCCCGGCCAGCGCTTGGGTACAATTCCACGCTTATTTGATCGAGTATCAGGAACACTTACATGATCGCTTGCCTGCGGCTGTTCTCTGCCCTCTGCCTCGCTGCCTTGCTGGCGGCTTGCGCCAGCTCGCCCTCCTCCAGCCTTGGCGAACTTCCACGGACCCCGGATGCCAGTATCGAGCAACTGCTCGAACAGGCCGCTCAAAGCAAAACGCCGGACAAGGCCGCCTTGCTGCGCTTGAGCGCGGCCGACCTGGCTTATCGTCAGGGCAATGCCGGCCAGTCCGCGCAAATCTTGCAACAAGTACCGATGGAACAACTCAAGCCTGGCCAACAAGTCTTCGCCAGCACCCTGGCGGCTGAATTGGCCATGGTACGCAATCAACCCAAAGCGGCGCTGACGGCCCTGAGCCATCCGAGCCTGCAACGCCTGGGCGAACTGCCGGTCGAGCAACAGGTTCGCACCGGCACCGTTCATGCCCGCGCCCTTGAGGCAGACGGCCAGACTCTGGCCGCTGCACGGGAGCGCATCTTCATCGCCCCCATGCTGAGCGATGAAGCCGCGAGCAAAAACCATGAAGCGATCTGGACCCTGATCGCTTCGCTGCCAACCGATCAATTGCAGCCGACCACTGACGACGACCTCGGCGGCTGGATAAGACTGGCGCTGGCAGTGAAAACCGCCGGCACCCTGGAACAGCAGCAAGCCGCGATCGACAGCTGGCGCGCACAGAATCCAAAGCACCCGGCCGCCATCCAGCTGCCATTGCCACTGACCAAACTCAAGGAACTGGCCAGCCAGCCCCTGAGCAAGATTGCCCTGCTGCTGCCGCAAGACGGCCCACTGGCTTCGGTTGGCAAAGCATTGCGCGACGGCTTCATGGCTGCGCACTACCAGGCACAACAAGCCGGGCAGAAGCCGCCAGCCATCGAGTTCTATGACAGCTCACGCCTGACCTCCCTGGACGAGTTCTATCGCAAGGCCCAGGCCGATGGCGTACAACTGGTGGTCGGCCCGCTGGAAAAACCGTTGGTCAAACAGCTCAGCACCCGTCCGCAACTGCCAATCACTACCCTGGCGCTGAACTACAGCGAAGGCGAACAAGGTCCGGCCCAACTGTTCCAGTTCGGCCTGGCCGCTGAAGACGAAGCCCGTGAAGTGTCTCGTCGTGCGCGTGCCGATGGCCTGCACCGCGCCGCCATCATGGTGCCGAAAGGCGAATGGGGCGATCGCGTGCTCAGGGCGTTCAGCCAGGATTGGCAAGCCAACGGCGGCAGTATCGTCGCTACCGAACGCGTCGACCAACCGGTGCAACTGGCCCAGCAAATTGCCGACATGTTCCAGCTGCGCCAGAGCGAAAGCCGGGCCAAGAGCCTGCAAAGCACGGTTGGCTCGCAGGTAGCCGCCCAGCCTTCGCGTCGTCAGGACATCGAATTCATCTTCCTGGCCGCAACGCCGCAACAGGCGCAACAGATCAAACCGACCCTGAACTTCCAGTACGCCGGTGACGTACCGGTTTATGCCACCTCCCACGTATTCAGCGCCAATGGCGACCAGAACCAGTACAACGACATGAACGGTATTCGATTCTGCGAAACCCCATGGCTGCTGGATGCCAACGACCCGCTGCGCAAACAGGTCACTGCACAATGGCCACAAGCCGGCGGCAGCCTGGGCCGTCTGTATGCGATGGGCGTTGACGCCTATCGCCTGGCACCACGCCTGGGACAACTCAAGGCCTTGCCGGACAGCCGCATCGAAGGCCAGTCGGGTAGCCTGGGCATGACTCAAGCTCAACGGGTCGAGCGTCGGCTGCCATGGGCAGAATTCGTCAGCGGTCAGGTTCAACGTCTGCCGGACACCTCGCGCTGATGCCCGACAGGTCACGCCAGCAAAGCGGTAAGGATGCCGAGCGCCATGCGCTCGAGCATCTTCAGCAACAGGGTCTGCGCCTGCTGGCGCAGAACTGGTTGTGTAAACGCGGCGAGCTTGATCTGGTCATGCTTGATGGCGATACAGTAGTATTCGTCGAAGTCCGCTACAGAAAAAATACCCAATGGGGTGGCGCGCTCGATAGCATCGATGGGCGCAAACGGCAGAAACTGATTTTCGCCGCGCAGTATTTTCTTCAGCGCGAGTCGCGTTGGGCCAATTCCCCCTGCCGCTTCGACGTGGTTGCCATCGACAGCAACCTTGATCAGTTGAACTGGTTGCAGAATGCCTTCGACAGCTGATCGCTTGCGCCTCGAACCGGACACCTTCACTCAACACTTTTGCTCTTTGCTTTGCGGGCTGCACATTCATGTGCCGAGTAGCCGCGCTAATTAAGGTCACACAGATGGACATGCAATCGCGAATTCGCCAGCTTTTTCAGGCCAGTATCGACACCAAGCAACAGGCGATGGACGTACTTGCACCGCACATCGAGCAAGCCAGCCAGATCATGGTCAACGCCCTGCTCAACGAGGGCAAAATGCTGTCCTGCGGCAACGGCGGCTCCGCCGGTGACGCGCAGCACTTCTCGTCCGAGCTGCTCAACCGTTTCGAGCGCGAGCGCCCGAGCCTGCCGGCCATCGCGCTGACCACCGACAGCTCAACAATCACCTCGATCGCCAACGATTACAGCTACAACGAAATCTTCTCCAAACAGATCCGAGCCCTCGGTCAACCGGGCGATGTATTGCTGGCCATTTCCACCAGCGGCAACTCGGCAAACATCATTCAAGCGATCCAGGCCGCACATGATCGCGAAATGATTGTCGTAGCATTGACGGGTCGTGATGGCGGCGGCATGGCGTCACTGCTATTGCCCGAGGACGTCGAGATTCGCGTACCGGCCAACGTCACTGCACGTATTCAGGAAGTCCACCTGCTGGCGATCCATTGCCTTTGCGATTTGATCGACAGCCAACTGTTCGGGAGTGAAGAATGACCCCTAATCGCCTGGGCCTTCTGGCCTTGACCTTGTGCCTCGGCATCAGCGGCTGCACCTCGGTGGTTAACGCCAGCCGTGAAGCACCGATCGACGATGACCGCGGCACCCGCACCTTCGGCAGCAAGATCGACGACTCCCTGATCGAAACCAAGGCCGGTGTAAACATCGCCAAGGCCGATCCGGACCTGGACAACAACTCGCACATCGTCGTCACCAGCTTCAACGGCGTGGTGCTGCTGGCCGGGCAAACCCCTCGCGCCGACCTCAAGGCCAAGGCCGAACAGGTTGCCGCCTCCGTTCAGCGGGTAAAGAAGGTGCATAACGAGCTGCAAGTACTGCAGCCCTCCTCGCTGCTGGCGCGCCAGAACGACACCTGGCTGACCACCAAGATCAAGACCCAGATGCTCACCGATCCCTCCATCCCGGGCTCGCGCATCAAGGTCGTGACCGAAAACGGCATCGTTTATCTGCTCGGCCTGCTGACCAAGCAGGAAGCGGCTCAGGCGACCAATCTGGTACAAGGCGTTTCCGGCGTACAGAAGATTGTGAAGTTGTTTGAGTACATCGACTGATACCTGCTTACCGGCGATGGCGTCCTGAAGATCGCCTTCGCCGGCAAGCCTGGCTCCTACAGTAATAAAAAAGGCGATCCATTCGGATCGCCTTTTTTATTACTTCACCACCTTCAAACTCGGTCGACCGCTGGGACGCGGCGGCTCGCTGTCGGGTGGCGGAATATCATCATCCGGCTCGATATCTTCCTCGTCGTCCAGAGGCGATTCCATATCGAACACCATGCCCTGACCATTCTCCCGAGCATAAATACCCAGGATAGACGCGACAGGCACGTACAGGGTATGCGGCACACCACCGAAGCGCCCTTCGAAACTGACGGCCTCGTTGTCCATGTGCAAATGACGCACGGCAGCCGGGGATACGTTCAGGACAATCTGTCCATCATTGGCAAACCCCTGGGGCACCTGCACCGACGGATACTCGGAATTGACCAGCATGTGCGGGGTGCAATCGTTGTCCACAATCCACTCGTAGAGCGCGCGGACCAGATAAGGTCGACTGGAGTTCATAGCGGCTCCTTAAGCCTTAGCGCATATCGCGTTCGACACCAGACAGACTCGCCTGGAAAGCCTCACGCGCAAACTGGCGCTCCATGTAATCAAGCAACGGCTTGGCAGGCCGCGGCAGTTCTATACCCAGAATCGGCAATCGCCAGAGTATTGGTAATAGGCAGCAATCCACCAGACTTTGTTCCTCACTGAGGAAAAACGGCTTGTCGGCGAACAACGGCGACACGCCTGTCAGGCTTTCACGCAGCTCTTTACGGGCCACGACACGGGCTGCTTCCTTGGTCCGCGAATCCAGAATCAGATCCACCAGGCCACACCAGTCGCGCTGAATGCGATGAATCAGCAGACGACTGTTGGCACGCGCCACAGGATAAACCGGCAGTAACGGCGGGTGCGGGTAACGCTCATCCAGATACTCCATCACCACGGTCGACTCCCACAACGCCAGGTCACGATCGACCAGGGTGGGCAGACTTCCGTAAGGGTTCACTTCAATCAGTTTAGGCGGCTGGCGACCAGCCTCCACGTAAATGATCTCGGCGCTGACACCCTTCTCTGCAAGTACGATGCGCACTCGGTGGGAATAGTGGTCGGCGGGGTCGGAGTAACAGGCCAACCGATTGGTCACGCCCATGGCGGTCCTCCTCGCTTGTTGAAATTATCGGAAACGGAAAAACGCGCGCGCCCAGAGGATGCCTCCCGTAACGCCTGGATCACCAGACTCGTTACACCTTCAGAGACGCCCCTGGGCGCGCGCGATTAACAGCAATGGCTTACCGCTTTATCAATGGACGTCTTTCCAGTATTCACGCTTGAGCAAGTAAGCGAATACGAAGAAGAACGCCAGGTACAGCAACACATAGGTACCGATGCGCTGATGCTCCAGCTTCACCGGGTTGGCCGAGTAGGCCAGGAAGGTCACCAGGTTCTTGACCTTCTCGTCGAACTGCTCTTCGGTCAGCGTACCGGTTTTCGGCAGTACAGTCAGCTGATCGCAGGCTTCATGGGTCAAAGCGGTGCCAGTCAACGGATCGTATTGCTTCTTGCCGCCTTCGACGATTTG
>NZ_JAAUOE010000025.1:0-63141 GCF_017114915.1 Pseudomonas frederiksbergensis | reverse complement strand
GGTGCCAGTCAACGGATCGTATTGCTTCTTGCCGCCTTCGACGATTTGAACTTGTTTACAGCCTACCACCTGACGACCCTGCAGGCCGACCAGAACGTTAGGCATACCGACGTTCGGGAACACCTTGTTGTTCACGCCCCAAGGACGCGACGGATCTTCATAGAACGAACGCAGGTAACCATAGAGCCAGTCGGTGCCACGAACGCGAGCCACCAACGTCAGGTCGGGTGGCGCTGCACCAAACCAGGTTTTGGCGTCAGCCGGTTGCATGCCGATGTTCATGTGGTCGCCGATCTTGGCGCCGGTGAACACCAGCTTCTCGAGCATCAGCTCGTGAGGAATGCCCAGATCATCGGCGACACGCTCGTAGCGCTGGAACTTGGCGCTATGGCAACCCATGCAATAGTTGGCGAACGTGCGCGCGCCGTCTTGCATGGCTGCTTTGTCGGAAACATCGATATCGACCTTTTCCAACTCAGGAGCGCCAGCTGTCGAGGCGGACGAGAGCGCAGGCATAGCAGCAAGAATCAGTACAGCAAATAGCTTTTTCATCAGCCAGTCACCCTTTCCGGAACCGGTTTGGTCTTCTCGAGCCTGGTGTAGAACGGCATCAGAATGAAGTAGGCGAAGTACAGGAAGGTACATACCTGCGACAGCAGCGTACGGCCTGGAGTTGGAGACAACACACCCAGAATCCCCAGAATCACGAACGAGATGCAGAACACCGCAAGCCAGATCTTGCTCAGCCAGCCTTTGTAGCGCATCGACTTGACCGGGCTACGGTCCAGCCATGGCAGGACGAACAGCACAGCGATGGCCGCACCCATGGCGATAACGCCTAGGAGCTTGTCCGGAACCGCCCGCAGAATCGCGTAGAACGGGGTGAAGTACCAGACCGGAGCAATATGCTCAGGCGTCTTGAACGGGTTGGCTGGTTCAAAGTTCGGCTTCTCGAGGAAGTAGCCACCCATCTCCGGGAAGAAGAACACGATCGAGCAGAAGATGAACAGGAACACCACCACGCCGACGATATCTTTCACGGTGTAGTACGGGTGGAAGGCGATGCCATCCAGCGGTATGCCGTTTTCGTCTTTGTATTTCTTGATGTCGACGCCATCCGGGTTGTTCGAACCGACTTCGTGCAGCGCCAGGATGTGCAGCACCACCAGTCCGAGGATCACGATCGGCAAGGCAACCACATGCAAAGCGAAGAAGCGGTTCAGGGTAATACCGGAAATCAGGTAGTCACCACGGATCCACTGGGTCAGGTCGTTGCCGATGACCGGGATCGCACCGAACAGCGAGATAATCACCTGGGCGCCCCAGTAGGACATCTGGCCCCACGGCAGCAGGTAACCCATGAAGGCTTCAGCCATCAGCGCCAGGTAGATCAGCATGCCAAAGACCCACACCAGCTCACGCGGCTTCTGGTATGAACCGTAAAGCAGGCCACGGAACATGTGCAGATAGACCACGATGAAGAACATCGAAGCGCCGACAGCGTGCAGTAGACGCAAGATTGAGCCGTGATTGACGTCACGCATGATGCCCTCAACGGAAGCAAAAGCCTCTTCCGCCGATGGGGTGTAGCTCATGGTCAGCCAGACACCGGTAACGATCTGGTTGACCAGAACGAGCAGTGCCAGGGAGCCAAAGAAATAGAAGAAGTTGAAGTTCTTCGGGGCGTAGTACTTGCTGAGATGGTCTTCCCACATTTTGGTCGCGGGGAAGCGCGCATCAACCCAATCCATGAACTTGCTCATCACGCTTTCTCCGTATCGACGCCAATGATAATGATCTCATCGGTCTCATAGGAATGCGGGGGAACTGGCAGGTTCAAAGGCGCGGGTTGCGACTTGTAGACGCGGCCAGCCAAATCGTAGTGGGAACCGTGGCAAGGGCAGAAATACCCCCCGACCCAATCCTTGCCCAGGTCCGCAGGCGCCACTTCCGGACGGAAGGTTGGTGAGCAACCCAGGTGAGTGCAGATACCGATCAGCAGCAGAACCTCTGGCTTGATCGAACGCGTCTGCGGGTCGACATAGGTCGGTTGCGTCGAGCTCTTGGAGGTGGGGTCAGACAACTGGCCCTCGATCTTCTTCAGATTCCCCAGGATTTCCTCGGTACGGCGGACGATGAACACCGGCTGGCCGCGCCACTCAGCAATCATCTGCTGACCTGGCTCGATTTTGCTGACATTCACTTTCACCGGTGCACCTGCGGCTTTCGCCTTGGCACTGGGAAACCATGACCCCACGAACGGGACCGCAGCCCCCACCGCTCCTGCAGCACCCACCACGGATGTGGCTGCTACCAAGAAGCGACGCCGGCCTGCATTCACGCCGTCATTGCTCATTCAGTCCTCTCCCATCAGCTTTGTGGCCTGTTAAATCAGGCGTCTACTAAGTAAAAATCTGAACTTATAAAAATTTTGCCGAATGGTAATGAAAAGCCCCAATTCTGACAAGGTAATTACCGAGGAGCTCCACTGCCAAGCCTTGCAGTATAGGGCCTCTACGGATGTGGCAAGTTGTCACAGCGTAATTCTCTGATAAATCGCGCCCATAAAAAAACGCCCAGCTTCGCGAGGAAACTGGGCGTTCTTTTTGAACGCAAAAGCGAATTAACGCTTCGAGTACTGCGGACGCTTACGCGCTTTACGCAGACCGACTTTCTTACGTTCAACTTCACGTGCATCACGGGTTACGTAGCCGGCTTTGCGCAGAGCAGAGCGCAGAGTTTCGTCGTAGTCCATCAGAGCGCGAGTGATACCGTGGCGGATTGCGCCAGCTTGACCACTTACACCACCGCCGATCACGGTGACGTAGATGTCGAACTTCTCGACAGTCTCAGTCAATTCCAGCGGTTGACGAACTACCATGCGGGCAGTTTCGCGGCCGAAGAAATTATCCAGCGAACGGTTGTTGATGGAGATGTTACCAGTGCCCGGACGCAGGAAAACGCGTGCGGTTGCGGTCTTGCGACGGCCAGTGCCGTAATTTTGAGTCGCCGACATAATGAACTATTCCGTTAAATCTTCAGTTCTTGGGGCTGCTGAGCAGTATGAGGGTGTGCAGCGCCCGCATAGACTTTCAGCTTACGGTACATGTCGCGACCCAGCGGGTTCTTAGGCAGCATGCCTTTGACCGCGGTCTCGATCACGCGCTCAGGGGCCTTGGCGATCAGCTTTTCAAAGTTGATCGACTTGATGCCGCCCGGGAAACCGGAGTGGGAGTAGTACATTTTGTCAGTGGTTTTAGCACCGGTGACACGGATCTGCTCGGCGTTGATCACGACGATGTAGTCGCCGGTGTCAACGTGAGGAGTGTACTCAGGCTTGTGCTTGCCACGCAGACGGCTCGCGATTTCGGTGGCCAGACGACCCAGGGTCTGACCAGCAGCGTCGACGACAAACCAGTCGCGCTTTACTGTTTCCGGTTTAGCAGTAAAAGTTTTCATTCTTTATAGCCTCAGGGGCCGCCCTGTAAATTAGACGGCGGATCTTACTGAATAGTGCGTACTTTGACAAGTCAAAGGCAGCCGGATACAGACGCTTTCGGGGGCTCGGGTCGGCGCGTCCGTTCAACGGCAAGATTCTTCGGCGGCGGCGCATCACTTCCACTGCAGAAAGAGGTGCGCAATTATGCAGATTGCGAAAAATATTTCAACCTGCTTTTATGATTGTTTTGTCCAAGGAGCACCCGATGGACTATCGCCAGCTAGGCCGTACCGACCTGAACGTGAGTGCAATCTGCCTCGGCACCATGACCTGGGGCGAACAAAACAGCGAGGCTGATGCCTTCACCCAGATCGAACGGGCCAAGGGCGCCGGGATCAATTTCATCGACACCGCCGAGATGTATCCGGTGCCGCCCAAAGCCGAAACCTACGCCACCACCGAGCGTTACATCGGCAACTATTTCAAAAGTCGCGGTGATCGCGCCGACTGGATCCTGGCGAGCAAGATCGCCGGCCCCGGCAACACCATCGACTACATTCGTGACAAAAACCTCAAGCACAACCGAGAGCACATCGTCGAAGCCGTGGACGCCAGCCTAAAGCGCTTGCAGACCGACTACATCGATCTCTATCAACTGCACTGGCCGGAACGCAGCACCAATTTCTTCGGGCAACTGGGCTACAAGCACAAGAGCGAAGTCAACCTCACCCCGCTGGAAGATACCCTCGAAGCACTGGATGAGCAGGTCAAGGCCGGCAAGATCCGCCACATCGGCCTGTCCAACGAAACCCCGTGGGGCACCATGCGTTTCCTCGCTCTGGCCGAAGCCCGTGGCTGGCCACGCGCCGTGTCGATCCAGAACCCCTACAACCTGCTCAATCGCAGCTTCGAAGTCGGCCTGGCGGAAATCGCCATCCGCGAACAGTGCGGCCTGCTCGCCTACTCGCCGCTGGCGTTCGGCTTCCTGTCGGGCAAGTACGAAGGTGGCGCGCGTCCGCCCAAAGGTCGCCTGAGCCTCTACAGCCGCTTCAGCCGCTATTTCAATCCGCAGTCGGAGGCAGCGTGCAGTCGTTATGTGGCACTGGCTCGTGAACATGGCCTGGACCCGGCGCAGATGGCGCTGGCGTTCGTCACGCAACAACCGTTCGTGACCAGCAACATCATCGGCGCCACGACGCTTGAGCAACTGGACAGCAATATTGCCAGTTTCGATCTGAAGCTGTCCGATGAAGTGCTCGCTGGCATTGAGGCGATTCACAGGGATCACCCGAACCCCGCGCCTTGATTGATCTTCAGGCCCAATCGCGGGCAAGCCACGCTCCCACAGGAAATCACATATCTGTGGGAGCGTGGCTTGCCCGCGATGGCTCCAGTCCAGTCACCACAGAATCAAAGCGACCGCGCAATAATCTCCTTCATGATTTCGTTGGTCCCGGCATAAATCCGCTGCACCCGCGCATCCGCCCACGCCCGGGCGATCGGGTATTCCCACATGAACCCGTAACCGCCATGCAACTGCACGCACTCGTCGAGCACCTTGCATTGCAGGTCGGTGCCCCAGTACTTGGCCATCGCCGCTGTCGGCACATCGAGCTTGCCTTGCAGATGCAGTTCCAGGCAGCGATCGACGAAGACCCGGCCGATCTGGATCTCGGTCGCCATTTCAGCGAGTTTGAAGCGGGTGTTCTGGAAGTCGGCGATGGCCTTGCCGAAAGCCTTGCGCTCGCGGGTGTAATCCAGCGTCCATTGCAGCGCCGCTTCGGCTGACGCCAAACCGCCCACCGCGACCGTCAGGCGCTCCTGCGGCAATTCCTGCATCAGGTAAGCGAAGCCCATCCCGGCCTGGCCCAGCAGGTTTTCTTTGGGCACCCGAACGTCCTGGAAGAACAGTTCCGAGGTGTCCTGCGCCTTCATGCCGACCTTTTCCAGACGTTTGCCCTTGGCGAAACCCGGCGTGTTGGCCTCCACCAGAAACAGACTGGTGCCCTTCGCCCCGGCCTTCGGATCGGTCTTGGCCACAACGATCACCAGGTCAGCCAAAAAGCCATTGGTGATAAAGGTCTTCGAACCATTGATCACGTATTCGTCGCCCTCCAGCACGGCGGTAGTCTTCACCCCTTGCAGGTCGGAGCCGGCACCCGGCTCGGTCATGGCAATTGCGGTGACCATCTCGCCAGACACCAGTTTGGGCAGGTATTTGTGTTTCAGCGCCTCACTGCCGTAATGCAGGATGTAAGGCGCAACAATGTCCGAATGAAGAGAAAAGCCGATCCCGGTCAACCCCAGACGGCCGACCTCTTCGATCACCACCGCACTGTAGAGAAAGTCCGCCCCCAGCCCGCCGTATGCTTCCGGCAGATGCGAACAGAGCATCCCCGCCTCCCCGGCCTTGTTCCAGAGATTGCGGTCGATATAGCCTTGTTTTTCCCATTGCCCATGGAACGGCACGGCCTCTTTTTCGAGGAACGTTCGCACGCTATCGCGAAAAAGTTCGTGCTCGGGGCTGAACAAGGTTCTGGGGATCATGGGGCACCTGTCGTTATTGTTAGACGGAATTGACTTTCAGAGACTAAGCCTCGCTTCCGATACAGGACACTGGACACATCCGACAAAAAATAAGACGATCCAGCCGTCTGGTGACCACTTTCCCCTATAAGAATAAAGTTGAATTATGTCTAACCAAGTCTCCAAGCCCTTGCGGCGCGTCAGCATCCTGGCTATCGACCGGGTTTTCGCTTCCACCCTCATGCAGGCCAAGGATTTCTTCCATCTGGCCAGCCTGCGCTATGGCAAACAACTGGGCCACGGCCTGACACCGGCGTTCGAAACCCGACTGGTCAGCCCCGACGGCAAACCGGTGAACAGCTTCAGCGACGTGATCATGCCGGTGGACGGCGGCCTGGAAAATACCGACGTCATTATCCTCCCCGCCTTCTGGGACGATTTCGACACGCTCTGCAAACGTTATCCACAGGTCCTGCCGTGGCTGCGTGATCAACACGCCCGCGGCGCCGTGCTCTGCGGCGAGGCCACAGGCGTGTTCTGGCTCGCCGAAGCCGGGCTGCTCAACGGCAAGGAAGCGACCACGTACTGGCGCTTCTTCAATGCCTTCGCCGAACGCTTCCCGCAGGTTCAGCTCAATCAGGACAAACACCTGACCGACGCCGACAACCTGTATTGCGCCGGCGGCACCACCTCGGCCTGCGACCTCTACATTTACCTGATCGAGCGCTTTTGCGGCGCCAACGTGGCCCAGGCCGTGGCCCGCGACATCCTCTACGAAGTGCAGCGCAGCTATGCGCCGGGGCGGATCGGTTTCGGCGGGCAGAAACTGCACCAGGACGTGATCATCCTGCAGATCCAGCATTGGCTCGAAGAACACTTCGCCGATAAATTCCGCTTCGAAGACGTGGCCCGCGAGCACGGCATGAGCATTCGCAACTTCATGCGCCGCTTCCAGACCGCCACCGGCGATAAACCGCTGCATTACCTGCAACGCCTGCGCATCGAGACGGCCAAGGGCTTGTTATCCGGCAGCCGCAAGAGCATCAAGACCATCAGTTATGAAGTCGGTTACGACGATGCGAGCTTCTTCGCCCGACTGTTCCGCCAGCACACGGAGTTGTCGCCGAATCAGTATCGGCAGCAGTTTCAGCAGGCGGCTTAAGGGCTGGACACAAATCCAATGTGCGGGCTTGCTCGCGAAAGCAGTCCGACATTCAACATTGATGTCGACTGTTACACCGCTTTCGCGAACAAGCCCGCTCCGAATCTTAAAAAGGCCTGGCAATGCAGTTTTTCGTGATGCATTTTCCTACGCTATAAGCGGAATACAGAGCGCCGGAGCACCCGATTCAGCTGACATACGCAGCCCCTTGAAAACTTCAAATTTCTCCCTGCGTACAACATCAGGGAAGATCAATAGTGACCATCGGATCAAGCTACAACTACCCGTCATTCGTTACCCGGGATGCCGCTCGAAAAAAACGTTCAGTTAAAAACAAATGGGCGACTCGCTTTCCGAATCCACCAGACTTGTGCTTCGACTATCGAGCACTGGTTGAACAGGAAAACGGCATCGCCAAGGCAACTGACCCGCAACACAGAATCTGCATTATTGGCGCCGGTGTCACCGGCCTGACTGCTGCCAGAGAACTTTATCGCTGCGGGTTTACCCAAATCACTCTCATAGAACAATCCAGACGTCTAGGCGGCAGGCATCTGACCGTTCCTGGAAGCCCGCACTCGCCGATAAGCCATACACCGTTTGAAATGGGAGCCATGCGCATGCCCTTCTTCAACCGGGCGGATGAGCCTCCAACAGAGGGTCGGTCGCTGATGGCTTACTACGCCAAGGCGTTTGATTTGTCGTTTTCGGATTTCGCCAACCCCGGAAGCCAATGGGTCAGCTCGACCGGAATCTATCTGCGAGAAGGCAGCATGGGCGGCGGACCGACGCCGCAGATGCTGATCTGGAAAAATGAAGACGGCCAGACACCGCCTCCCGGCGAGGAACTGCAAAAAGTCTATGCCAAGTGGAAAGCCTTTGCCGATCGCATGACCCGGCACGTCGCCGAGGTTTACGCCAGTCAGGAATGGGAAGCCATGTGGGCCGCTATCGTCGAAAAGTACGAGAGCGTTTCGTTTCGCGATCTGGTCAGCATGCCCACCGCGCAAGCCTGGGATGAACGCTCACCGGGGGACTTTGGCGGAATGGGAATGTCCGCCGAAGAGTCCGCGATCTTCTATGCCATTGGCATCGGCGACGGTAGCTGGGGGGCTTTTTACGATGTGTGCTCTCTTTACCCCCTGCGCACGGCCATTTTTGGATTCAGCAGCCAGCTGCAACTGATCCATGGTCGGGTGGACTCAACGGGCGATCCGCTAGATTCACCCTACCTGCACAGCGAAACCGTTTTTGACTCGACCGGGCTGAGTTTCGACAGGCCCCGCTACATCGGTCTCGCCGCGCTAGACGAATGCCTGCTGTTCATGAAAACCGACGAAACCGGAAAGTCCTTCTACGAACACTGCCGGGAAAGAAACAATGGTTTGTTCATGGACTCATCCGTCACAAAACTTGAAAAGCTGACCAATCAGAAAACACGCGTCTACTTCAACTGGAAACACAGCCAACCCGAGCAAACCCAGGAGCACTTCGATGACTTTGATTCGGTCATCATGACCCTTCCCTCCTGGCTGATTGAAACTCGCATCACGCTTGAGAACTTCACACCACAGATGCTGCCTTTCGAGACGATCAATGCCTACAAAACGGCGCA
The DNA here is from genome assembly GCF_017114915.1 of Pseudomonas frederiksbergensis. Lineage (GTDB taxonomy): Bacteria > Pseudomonadota > Gammaproteobacteria > Pseudomonadales > Pseudomonadaceae > Aquipseudomonas > Aquipseudomonas frederiksbergensis_I. Next base: position 54,399 of record NZ_JAAUOE010000025.1, on the reverse strand, counting down.
CTGGGAAACCAGTTGCAAAGTTTTCGCACCATTAAAAAAATCATTCCTTTCAAAAAACAGCAAAATCCCGCAAGCCATCGTCACTGACAGCTTCATCCACGACGTCTACACCTACCGCTACAACGATAACTACAGTTATGACTGCATCCTTTTAAGTTACACATGGGAGGATGACGCCACCAAACTCGCCTCATTCACCGACAAGGAACTGGTGAGAAAATGTGCCAAAGAGCTGGACCGAATCCTTATGAACTCTTCCAATATCCAGGAGAAAATTTCTCCCTACATCGGCCTTGATCAAGCCGTGGTCCAACGCTGGATAACAGATAAAAATACTTTGGGTTGTGCAAAGCTATACCGACCCGGCACCTACTACGATGCCGTGAGCCTGATGAAGTACAACAGGGACTTCGCGCATGTTTCAAATCTGTATTTTTCCGGCGAGTCATTTTCAGTCGATGTCGGCTGGACGGAGCCTTGCTTTCGGGGCGCCGTCGATGCGGTCATTCATATCTGCAACAAAACCGCCGCGACCTTCAATGGTGGTTTTACCATGAGTGACTATCCGCAATATAAAGTCGGAACCTGACACCCTCCCCCCGTTCTGGAGCCATGCACGACGTGCATAGGCTCTACCTACGCGCCCCGCCCGCCAAGCGCCTCGCTCATTCATCTTGGGATACGGACTACATCCTAAACGGAAGTAGCTGACTTACGCCCTGCCCCTGTTTCACCTCTTATGAACACGCAATTTAACCGCGTGAATAACAATAAAAAGAGGTTTTCGGGAATGAACGAGCCAACAAGCCCTGTTCGTGTAGCAGTCGTGCAATTCGATCCACAAGTCGGCATGGAGAATCGTGAAAACAATCTGCGTCGTAGCCTGGAACTGGCCCTGGAGGCGGTGAACGGAGGAGCGAATCTCATCGTCCTGCCCGAGCTTTCAAGTACAGGTTATTTCTTCAGCAATCGGCAGGATGCGTTCGAACATTCGGAGTCGGTTCCCGGCGGGCCGAGCGTGCAAAGCTGGATGGACTTCGCCCGTCAGCACAGGGTTTATCTGGTCGCTGGCTTGACGGAGCGCGATGGCATGCAGCTCTTCAACACCGGCGTTCTTGTGGGGCCTGACGGCTTTATCGGCAAGTATCGAAAAGCCCATTTGTGGAATCTGGAAAAAATGTGGTTCACGCCGGGTGATCTGGGCTTTCCGGTTTTCGACACCCCGATAGGTCGCATAGGGTTGTTGATCTGCTGGGATATCTGGTTTCCGGAAGTACCACGTATTTTGAGTCAGCAAGGTGCGGACATCATTTGCAGCCTGAACAACTGGGTCTGGACCCCGCCGCCTCTGTTCGATGACGTCGGCAAGTGCATGGCTTCGTACCTGACGATGACGGCCGCTCACGTTAACAACGTGTTTATTGCGGCGGCGAGTCGGATCGGTGAAGAGCGAGGTGCACGCTATCTGGGCTGCTCGCTGATCGCGGGTACAAATGGCTGGCCTATTGGCGAAGTGGCTTCCGCAGACAAGCAGGAAATCCTGTTTGCCGATATCGATCTCACCAGCTCGCGCAGCGCGCCCATCTGGAACAACTTGAACGATTTGCACCGCGATCGTCGAGCAGATCTCTACGATCAAATGCTCGGTTATACCCAGCATCCTAGTCTGCCGCGCTGATCAGGGGGCATGACTGATGGACACCACAAACGAAAAATCAGCAAACCGGCTTGCTGCCAGGTCACCGCAGGATATTGCGATTATCTGGCTGGTGCTCGGCACGGCATTGCTGATCATCTGGCTTTCATTCACCTACCGGTCATCCTGGTCAGCCCATTGGCCAGACTACAGTCACATGGTATCGAACCTCCCGGAGCCAAGTGCCTGGTTGCGTTGGGTGCTGGGGGACATCAGCGAGGTTGCGTTTTACAAACACGAGTTCGCTTCGATCGGGCTTCTGGCTGGAGCCTATCTGGCCTACTGGGCAAATCGAACGGGAAAAACCTGGCAAGGCTTTACCATTTGCTATGGCAGCGGATTATGGCCATGGCTCGTCACCAGCTCGTTGCTTGGATTGTTGCTGAGTAACTTGCTATGGGGATGGACGGTCACAGCCAGCAGTTGGCAACCTACGTTTGCAGCCTTTGTTTCATTGCCGGCGGCGATGGTGCTGATGTTTGGCGGCGGCTGGAAGGTCACGATCAACGGCGCAATCATGGGTGCGGTGTTCGTCACTCCGATGTGTCTGTTGATCGTCAACTACGCCTGCAATCCACTGGGTTTGCCAGCTGTGATCGGGAATGTCTCGGGCATGGCTGTCGCCAGCGTCATCGCCTTTCTTCTGTGTCGTTATCTGCCGAGCCTGGTGAAGTCCGAAGCCTGCGCGAAGCCGTCCGACTCTGCTCCCGCCATCACCAAAACGCCCGACTATGGCCTCGTCTGGAGCCTGCGCCGGGTAATGGCCGACTTTTCGGAAGCGCCGTTCTTTGGCAATGAATGGGCCAGCCTTGGCTTGATAGCAGGCGCCTTGCTGGCTTACACCTTGAACCCGACGAGCCCGGTGTACGGCACGGGCTTACTGCCCCAACTGATCGCCGCGCAGGTGTTGACCTCGGCATTAGGGGTAGTGATCTGGCGTCGACAATGGATGTTGTGCGGTTGGTATCCCACCTACGTTCCGTTGGTGTCAGTCGTGCCGGCAGCAGTTCTGACGTACGGCGGCAGTTGGCAGGTCATCGCCTCAAGCGCACTGTTGGGGGCACTGATTGCCCCCCCCTTGGCATGCGCGATTTCAAAACGGCTGCCGGCCGACATGCATGCCTACATCGGAAATGTACTGTCCATGGCCATCAGCACCTTGCTGATCATTCCGTTTATCGGACTTCTGATCGCTCACTGACGCACTCTGCCATCCGGCTGTATTCCGGACTCAAAAACCGGGTACAGCCACTTTTCATCACAAACAAGCGAGGTACCCCATGGACCTGCCCAAACTGGCCATTGCGGCACTCGGCGGCACTGTGAGCATGCAAACCAGGATTGCCGGTGAAGGTGTTATCCCGACCCTCAGCGGTGAAACTCTGCTGGCATCAATACCGCACCTGACGACACTGGCCCGGGTGACCGTTGAAACACTCGGGCTATTGCCAAGTGCTTCACTGAATTTCGAGTGTTTGCTTAGCGTTCTTTCCTGGGCGAAGTACCAGGTTGAGCAAGGCGCCGTTGGCGTTGTCATTACGCAAGGCACGGACACCCTCGAGGAAACAGCAACATTCCTTGACTACTTATGGGACTGCGACGAACCGTTGATTCTTACCGGCGCCATGCGCTCAGCCGCCCAGCCGGGAGCCGATGGTCCGGCAAACCTGTTGGATGCCTGCCGAGTCGCGCTCGCCGAGAACAGCCGGCAACGAGGCGTTCAAGTGGTCATGAACGGGCAGATTCACCAGGCATGCAGCATCCGCAAGACCGATTCATTGGCATTGCAGGCGTTTTCCTCTCCCATCGTTGGTCCCGCAGGCATGCTCGTGGAAGACACTGTCCGCTATCTCCGTCAGCGGACCCGGCAGATGCGTTTACCCTTGCCACGACAGACCACACAGAAGATTGCGTTGCTGGAGGCATCATTCGACGCCGACACGTTGATATTGGAAAACATCCTCGAACTGGGCTACGACGGGCTGGTGATCGCGGGTTTCGGCGCAGGACACGTCTCAGACAGCTGGGCTGACGTCCTGGAAAAAATCGCAGAGAAAATCCCTGTCATCATCGCGACCCGGACGGGTTCCGGCTCCACTGCTCAATCGACCTATGGTTTTATCGGCAGCGAAATGGATCTGATCCGTAAAGATGCATTGATGGCTGGATTTCTCTGCCCGCGCAAAGCCAGGATTCTGCTTTGGCTGCTCGTGGGCAGCCAGCGACAGGCTGAGCTGGCGCGCTACCTCAAAGAGGACATCCGATTTCAAAATTGACGCACACAAAAAAGGCCTGCATTGCAGGCCTTTTTTACTTTCCGAACCGCTCTACTATTTTGAGACGCTTATGGCTTGTGCGCCCGGGCCAGGAACTCGTGCGACTGCATTTCCAACAGACGGCTAAGCGTGCGCTGGAACTCGAAGGTCAGGCGACCGCCGGTGTAGAGATCTTTAAGCTCGACTTCGGCCGAAATGATCAGCTTCACGTTGCGGTCGTAGAACTCGTCGACCATGTTGATAAAGCGGCGGGCGATGTCGTCGGTGGTGACACTCATCTGCTCGACACCGCTGAGCAATACGGCGTGGAAGATCTTGCCCAGTTCGATGTAGTCGTTCTGGCTGCGCGGGCCGTCGCACAGTTCGCGGAAATCGAACCAGGCCACGTCATCGCAGGTGCGCACGGCACGGATTTCACGGTTCTCGATCACCAGCACGTCGTTCTCGACGGCAGCCGTGCATTCCGGCGTCAGGGCCCTGAAGCTCTTGCGCAGGCTTTCCTGGGCGGCAGCGTCCAGCGGGAAGTGGAACAGCTCCGCTTGCTCGAGGTGACGCAGACGGTAATCGACGCCGCTGTCGACGTTGACGATCTCGGTGTTCTGCTTGATCAGCGCAATGGCCGGCAGGAAGCGCGCACGTTGCAGGCCGTCCTTGTACAGACCGTCCGGCACGATGTTCGAGGTCGCGACCAGGGTCACGCCGTTCTTGAACAGCTCTTCCATCAGCGTGCCAAGGATCATGGCGTCGGTGATGTCGGAGACGAAGAACTCATCGAAACAGATCACCCGGGTTTCATCGGAGAAACGCTTGGCGATGATGGTCAGCGGGTTCTTCTCGCCGCCCAGAGTCTTCATCTCTTCATGCACGCGCTTCATGAAGCGGTGGAAGTGAGTGCGAGTCTTTTCCTTGAACGGCAGCGCTTCGAAGAAGGTGTCGACCAGGTAAGTCTTGCCGCGACCCACGCCGCCCCAGAAGTACAGGCCCTTGACCGGTACCTGGTCTTTCTTGCCAAACAGTTTGCCGAGCAGGCCCGGTTTGTTTTGCGAGGCCGCGACCAGATCGTCGTACAGGCGCTGCAAATGACGCACTGCCGTTTCCTGGGCAGCATCGTGGAAGAATTCCGGGCGTTTCAGATCAGCTTGATATCGTTCTAGGGGCGTCATAATTCGTTAGCAAGGCAACAAAAACGGGCCGTCACTGTAGCGACGGCCTGTGGGAATGGCAATCGGCCCTTGATCGGACCGAGCCGTTGTTTATTCCTGAACCGGTGTCAGCGCAACGCGCAACGCGTCGATCGCAGCATCGCGAGCAGTGCTATCGGCGAAGGCCGGGCTGTCGGCCACGCACTCGCCTTCCAGCCAGACGCTGAAGTTCAGGTCTTCGCTGCGCACATCCAGCGGCTGACCGGACTGCAATTGCTTGGTCACCTGCCCCGCGGTTTTGCCGTCGGCGAAGTGGCGCGACAGCAACAGTTGTTCGCCATCGCCCGCCAGCAGACGGAAGCGGAAACTGCCATCGTCTTCACGGAAGCTGACAAAACGCGCGGCTTTCGCGGCTTTTTTCTTGGTGACGGCAGCGACCTGGGTCTGGGCAACGAAAGAACGCAGACCGACCGCTTCACGCAACTCGTGGAGGAACGGTGTGGCCACGGCACGGGCCTTTTTGGCGCCGGCCTGCAGGATGTCCTCCAGATCCGCCGGACGTTCGATCAACTGCTGATAACGCTCGCGGGATTCGCCCAATTCGTTATCCAACAACTGGAACAGGCGATTCTTCGCCTCGCCCCAACCCAGGCCCTGGAGCAATTCGCTGCGGAATTCGTCGGCTTGTGCTGGCGTAGCGAACGCCTGGAACAAGGTGAACAGGTGCGAGTTGTCCGGATCTTTGGCTTCGCCCGGGGCACGGGAATCGGTCACGATCCGCGAAATCGCGTCCTTCATCTCTTTGGCGCTGCTGAACAACGGAATGGTGTTGTCGTAACTCTTCGACATCTTGCGACCATCGAGGCCCGGCAAAGTGGCGACGCTCTCCTCGATCAGTGCTTCGGGCATGGTAAAGAACTCCTTGCCCTGGCCAAACAAGTGGTTGAAGCGCTGGCCGATATCCCGGGCCATTTCCACGTGCTGAATCTGGTCACGGCCGACCGGCACTTTGTGGGCGTTGAACATCAGGATGTCCGCGGCCATCAGCACCGGGTAGCTGTACAGACCCATGGTGATGCCCGCGTCCGGGTCTTCGCCGGTCTCGACGTTCTTGTCCACCGACGCCTTGTAGGCGTGGGCACGGTTGAGCAGGCCCTTGGCGGCCACGCAGGTCAACAGCCAGGTCAGTTCAGGGATTTCCGGAATGTCGGACTGGCGATAGAAGGTCACCCGGTCCACGTCCAGGCCACCGGCCAGCCAGGTCGCGGCGATTTCCAGACGCGAGCGCTGGATGCGCAGCGGGTCATCGCATTTGATCAGGGCGTGGTAGTCGGCCAGGAAGTAGAACGAATCGGCATTGCTGTCACGGCTGGCGATGATCGCCGGGCGGATAGCCCCGGCGTAGTTGCCCAGGTGCGGCGTGCCGGTGGTGGTGATGCCGGTAAGAATACGGGTACGAGTCGTCATGGGTAATCGCTTGTCAGACTGCAATCAATTCGAAAGACGCGGCAGGATCAGATCCTTGAGATCGGTCAGCTTGCCATGAAAAAAGTGTCCGCATTCTGCCACTTTCAGCAGCTCATGGGGGCGATCGAGTGCGTCGGACCAATCGTAAACCAGCTGCGGATCGATCACTTCGTCGGTTTCCGGCTGGATCAGGGTCAATGTACCTTGTTGCGGCAGTGGGTCCTGATCGCCCAGACGCATGACGGCAGGCGCAACCATGAACAGATGCTCGAGCTGTTCGCCCTTGGCTTCCAGGCGTCCGCCGAGACTGGCTGCAACAAAACCGCCGAAGGAGAAACCGAACAAGGTCAAAGGTAATTCAGGATGTTTGGCCCGCAGCCACTCGGCTGCCGCCTGGGCATCGTCGACTTCGCCGGTGCCCATGTCGTGCGTGCCTTCACTGGCGCCGACGCCACGGTAGTTGAAACGCAAGGTAATCAAACCGGCGTCCCGCGCGGTGCGCTGCAAGGTCGAGACGACTTTGTTGAGCATGGTGCCGCCCTGCACCGGGTTCGGGTGGCAGATCAGCGCCAGACCGCGGGGCTGCTCATTGTTCAGGCCCTCATTATTCAAATAAAGTGCTTCCAGTTGACCCACCGGGCCATCAATCACTACAGGGGTTTCGCGCATAAGCAAGGAAGGAACTCCGTGACCTCGAATCGGGTCGACTCGTCTAGCCAATTGTCTGTGCCAATCTATTGCGAGTGAATCGCGGTATACAGCGCAGGTTCGAGCCGTTAACGTAAAGCAAAGCCGTTTATAGAGGAAGGACTCGTGGAACACTCGCTCTTAGTTTGGTTGTTACCGACTCTTGCCCTGGTTGTGGGTGTCGCCATTGGATTCCTGATCGCTCGCCTGGTGCCGAATGCCGCTCCGAGCAGCACGCAACGTCAGCTGGATGATATTCAGGAACGTTTTGACAAGTATCAGAACGAAGTGGTCACCCACTTCAACAGCACTGCATCCCTGGTCAAGAAACTGACTCAGAGCTATCAGGAAGTGCAGGATCATCTCGCCGAGGGTGCCAACCGCCTGGCCCTGGACGAGCAGACTCGCCAACGCTTGCTGGCAGCCCTGCACGCTGACGCGGTGCAGGCTCCACGGGAACGCCTGACGCCACCGCGCGATCAGGAACCGCCTCGCGATTACGCTCCCAAAGCCCCGAACGCGCCGGGCATGCTCGATGAGCATTACGGCCTGAAGAAGTAATCAGGTTTCGCGCTGTCTAGTCCTGAAACAGGTGTAAACCTTATTCAGGACGAAGCAGACAACAAAAAAAAAGCCCGCCCGATCTGCAAAGGATCGGGCGGGCTTTTTTACAACCGGATTCAGTCAGCCCTTATGGGTACTGCTGAACCTGACCCTGCTGCTGATACTCCTGACCCGGAATCGCCTTCAGGTTGACCTCGACCCGGCGGTTCTGGGCCCGGCCATTGGCATCAGCGTTGCTGGCAATCGGGTTATCCGGCCCGGCACCACGTGCCGACAGGTTGGCGCCGCTGACACCCTGGGAGGTCAGATAAGTCGCCACGCTCTGGGCGCGACGCTGGGACAGGTCCATGTTGTGCTGGCGGCTGCCGGTACTGTCGGTGTAGCCGACGATCTCGATCTGGTTCTGGTTGAACTCCTTGAGCGAGCCCGCCAGGTTGTTCAGCGGTTGGTAGAAGCTTGGAGCAATATTCGCCGAATCGGTGGCGAACGTGATGTTGCCCGGCATGATCAGCTTGATCTGATCGCCCTGGCGCTGCACCTCAACCCCGGTGTTGGCCATGCTGGCCCGCAGTTTTTTCTCCTGCTGGTCGGCGTAGTAACCGTAACCGGCAGCGGAAGCCCCCACCACGGCGGCGCCAATCAGAGCGCCCTTGCCACGGTTATCGTGACTGATGGCAGCGCCGGCCAGCGCACCGGCCAAGGCGCCGAGGCCACCGTATTTGGCGGTTTTGCTCATGCCCGTGGAGCTGCCATCGGCCTGACCCTGGCTGTCATAAGGGTTCGGCGATGCACAACCGGACAACAGAGCCACCGCAGTAGCGACAACAATCAAACGACGCGTGGTGAACATGGAGGAGCTCCTACTTTTTTTGCATTCTGTGGTGCAACGGACTTAAGCAATCAACCTTTGCGGGCGTTGGATCACTGGCAACGACAAAAATTCCATCAGAGCCTTTCAAGCTCGCACAAAGGGGTTACCGCGCATTTCATCGCCCAGACAGGTGTCCGGACCATGCCCGGCCACCACGGTTGCCTCTTCGTCGAGGGTATACAACCGCTGCTTGATCGACCGCACGAGCGTTGCCTGATCGCCCCCCCACAAATCCGTGCGCCCCACCCCGCGACGAAACAACGTGTCACCGGCAATCAGCAGCTTAGCCTCAGAAAACCAAAAGCTCATGGAACCCGGCGTATGCCCCGGCGTGTGCAATGCCACGCCACATCCGCAGGCCAGTTCTTCATCATCGGCCAGCCAGCGATCTGGTGATGGCACCGGGGTGTAGGGCACACCGAACATCTGGCACTGCATCTCCAGGTTGTCCCAAAGGAACTGATCTTCTTTATGCAGGTGCAGGGTCGCGCCGGTTTTCTCCTTCAATTGACCGGAGGCCAGGAAGTGATCCAGGTGCGCGTGGGTGTGAATGATGCTGACCACCTTCAGGCCCAACGCGTCGAGACGCGCGAGGATCAGTTCGTGATTGCCGCCCGGATCGACGACGATGGCCTTTTTGGTGATCGGGTCGCCGATGATTGTGCAGTTGCACTGGAGGGGGCCGACGGGGAAGGTTTCGCGGATGAGAGTGGGTTGCTGGGACATCGGGCACACTCGGAAAACAAGAATGGCCAATTTTGGCACAAATTGCCTTAATCCATTTACGCCCATGTGCGTCGTGGAAAGGGTTACCCCAATACCCCCAACTCCTTCGCCCGAGCCACTGCCTGCGTGCGCCGTTCAACGCCCAATTTACTGTTGATATGACTGGCATGTGTCTTCACCGTATGCAGCGAAATGAACAACTGCTCACTGATCTCCTGATTCGAACACCCCTGAGCGATCAGTCGCAGAACGGCCAGTTCACGCGTACTGAGCTGTTCGGCAACAGGTGATGACTCCACTGCCGGACGGGAGGCCATGGCCGGAAGTTTTTCCGAGAGATTCTGTGAAACGGCCGTCGCCGCACAGAGTTGAAGTTGCCCTCGCAGCCAGTCCGGGTGCTCGGCCAGCAATCGGTCAAACGGTTGCAGAACGCCTCCGGCAGCCGCTTCCAAAGCCTGGGCCAGCGCCTTGCGGGCCTCGGGTTCGCGTCCGCCCGCCAACAACAGAATGATGATTTGATTCAGCGCCATAACGCTGAGCATCTGTCGGCCACTACGTTGACCATGTTCATGCAGCGCATTCAAGCGCCCTTCGGCGAGCATGGGTTGGCCCTTCATCATGTCCAGCACTGCCTGTTGCAGCTCAATGTGCAGCGGCAGTTGCGGATGGAATTCCGGGGGCGCCGCCGGGTGCTCGCCGTTGTAGGTCTGGCCCAGTCGCGCGAGCCAGGCTTCGGCCAGATCGGTGCGGCCCTGGGCCAGCCAGAGTTCGCATTTGACCAGGGTTATCATCGCCAGGTAATAGATCGGCGGGACGTCCCAGATGTGCATCAGGCGCTCGGCTTCGGCGAGTTCGGCGAAGGCTTTCGCGAATTCGCCGTTGTTGCCCTCCAGCCGGGCAATCACGCAGTGGCCGATCAGCACGCTGATGTCACGACAGGCCCGGGCTTCGCTCAAGCCCGCCAGCAAACGTGCCCGCGCGGCCTGGGGCTGCAAGCGCAGCGCCAGCAAAAAACCCTCGTACAAGGTCAGGCGCGCGCGCACCGCATACAACCGTTGCGCAGATAAGCCTTGCAAGCGCCGCAACCCCTGGCGGACTTCGTCCAGTGAACGAAGGATCTCCCCGCGCGCTTGCAGCACGCGGGCGCGGTCGTAATGGGCCAACGCCTCGAACAGCGGATTACCGACCCGTTGCGCCAGCTCAAGGGATTCGCGATTCAATCCCCGCGCACGCCAGAGGTCGCTGTCGGCAATGGCCAGGTTGGACAAGGTCGAGAGACACATCAGGCGTTGCCCATAGCGTTTGGCCGGCAGACTTTCCAGCGCTTCGGTGCAATAGCGCAGCGTCAGCTCTCGATTGCCTCGCCCCCGGGCGATGATGCCGCTCAAGGCCAGCCATTGCGCCAGCATGGACTTTTGTGCGGTGGCTGACGGGGCTGGCAGAAAGCGACTCAGGTGACTGGCCAGTTCCTCGGCGGCGTCCAGTTGACAGGCCAGCCCCAACGCCCAGCTGTAGAGCACGATCAGCCGTGGCGTGCTGATCAGCAGGCTGTCGGGCAAGTCCATTTTCCAGCGCAGCAGCATGCCGACGTTCTGCTCGGCCAGCAGCTGTTCCTCGGAGAGGTTTTGCACCAGATTCGCCGCGACATCCAGATGCCCGGCACGCAACGCCTGCTCCACCGCCTCATCGAGCAGCCCCTGGGCGTTGAACCAGCGGCAGGCACGCAGGTGCAAACTGGCCAGCGGCACCATCGTCTGGACGGTGGGCCGGCTGCGCAGCAGATCGGAAAACAGGTGATGATAGCGATACCAGTGACCGTGTTCGTCCAGCGGCACCAGAAACACCTGATGCGCCAGCAGGAAACGCAGGATCTCGGCGCTGTCATGGGCTTCGCGCACGGCGTCGCACAGCTCGCTGCAAAAACGTTCCTGAGGCGCGGTGTCGTACAGGAACGACTGCACCTCGGCGGGCAGGCTATCGATGACTTCTTCGAGCAAATAATCGCGAATCAGCCCTTCCCCACCGTACAGCGACTGGGGCAATGCGCCCTCGCTGCCCGCCTCGGAGGCTGCCAGCAGCCAGAAGCGCAGCCCGGCCACCCAGCCTTCGCTGCGCTGGATCAAACTCTCCAGTGCCTCGCCACGCAGTGAAATACTGTGTCGATCAAGCAGGCTCACGGCCTCATCGTGAGTCAGTCGAAGGTCCTGCTCATGCAACTCGAGCAGTTGCCGCGACAGTCGCAGGCGTGCCAGATGCCAGTCCGGACGCTGCCGACTGGTGACCATGACCAGCAGGCCATCGGGCAAATGATTGAGGAAGAATTGCAGGCAACGATCAAGCACCGGGCCCTGGGCCAGATGATAGTCATCAAGCACCAGCAGCAGCGGCGTGCTGGGTGAAAGGTGCACCGCCAGCTCATCGAGCAAACCGTCCAGCCATTCTTCGAAGGCGAACGGCTGATGACGTTGGCGCATTTTCAGCAGCCCCAGCGCCTGGGTGCCCAATCTGGGAAAATAGTCTTGAAGGCCTTCGAGCAAACGCTCAAGAAAACGGCCGGGATCGCTGTCCCGCGGACTTAAGCCGAGCCACAGGCTTTGCCAGTGATCCGGCAGCCCCTGACAAAACTCGACCGCCAATGAACTCTTGCCGAACCCTGCCGGCGCGCTGACCAGTAACAGCCTGCCACCGAGGCCGGCGCTCAGGCGCTCGCACAAACGCGGCCGCAGCACATGGCCGGCGGGCAGCGGAGGCCGGAAAAAGCGCCCGTCCAATGCGACGACGGCAACGCTTGCAGGGCCCGGAAGTGGGGACAGATCAGTCATGGCCGGCTCTTGTTTGAAAGGCTGATGGCGGCGTGCAGATGTCCGCAGCCTAGCGGTAAACGAAGAGCTATTGAAGGTTCTTGCTACAAATGGCTACAAAAAGACTACGAACAAAAGTGTCGGTAAACCGGACAGCCACGCCGGACTAGTAGCAGCTGCCGAGCCTGCGAGGCTGCGTTCGGCTGCGCAGCAGTCGTAAAACCATAACTTGCGGTAGATCAGGCAGACCGCGTCAGCCGGATTCACGACTGCTGCGCAGCCGAACGCAGCCTCGCGGGCTCGGCAGCTGCTACAACGGTCTTTATGAACGTCCAAAAAAAACGCCCCGAACCAGTCGGGGCGTTTTTCGAGGATGCGGCCTCGATTTACAACGTATTAGCGAACGCCTTCCTGACGCAAAGCAGCCGGGGTGAAGTCGGCGGTGCTAGCGGTGAAGCCGAAGTTATACGCCGACTTTTCTTCGTTCTTCATGCCCAGCGCCAGGTAGCGGCCCGACTGCAGGTCGTACAGGGTTTCGAGGGCGTACCACGGCACTTGCTTGTCGTAGTAGTTCTCGGAGTGAGCCTCGGCGACACGCCACAGTTGCCCGCGACCGTCGTAGTGGTCGACCACAGCCGCCTGCCAGGTGTCTTCGTCGATGTAGAAGTCACGTTTGGCGTAAATGTGACGCTGACCTTCCTTCAGGGTCGCGACTACATGCCAGACCCGACGCAGTTCATAGCGAGTCAGGTCCTGATTGATGTGACCAGCCTTGATGATGTCGGCGTACTTCAGCTGTGGCGAATCGAGCTTGTGGCTGTTGGAGGCGATGTACATCTCTTTCTTGCCTTCGAGTTTCCAGTCGTAGCGATCCGGTGCACCGTTGTACATGTCCAGGTTGTCAGAGGTACGCAGGCCGTCGGCAGCGGTACCCGGCCCGTCATAGGACACTTGCGGCGCACGACGTACACGGCGTTGCCCGGCATTGTAGACCCACGCCGAACGCGGTTCTTTAACCTGGTCGAGGGTTTCGTGTACCAGCAGCACACCACCGGCCAGACGCGCCGGCGCGGTCACTTTCTGCTTGAAGTAGAACAGGATATTGCCCGGATTTTTCGGGTCGTAATCCTTCATCTTGTCGCGGAACACGAACTGGTCCTCGAAGTACACAAGGCTGAACGAGCCGTTCGGCTGCGGTGTGGCCTGGGTTAACAGACGGGTCACACTGCCGCCGCGATAACGGGTGATATGGTTCCAGATGACTTCAACGCCGCTTTTCGGAATCGGGAACGGGATCGCGGTTTCAAAGTTCTCCAGACCGTTGCCGCCGGACACCAGGTTAGTGTTGGTAGCGTTCTTCTTGATGGAGGCAAACACGTCATCCGGCACGGTGGCACCGCGATGGGACGGGTAGACCGGCATCTTGAAGGTTTCCGGGTAGCGCTTGAACATCGCATACTGACCCGGCGCGAGCTTGTCCTTGTACTGGTCGACGTTCTGCGCGGTGATGGTGAACAGCGGTTTTTCACTCGGGAACGGATCAGCCAGGAAACCCTTGCTGTCCACGGAACCGGCGTTTTTCGGCATGGGTTTCCAGGCCGGGATCGAACCATCGGCGTTACCCGCCATCTCGGCGCCCATCGGGGTCAGGCTCTTGCCCAACTTGTCCGCTTCGGCCGCGGGGACCGCTGCCATGACACTGGTCGCCAGCAGCGAAAGCCCCAGAACGCCAACGTGGAACAGACTCTTTGTTATTTTCATAAATGTGTTCGTCCTGAAAATACAGTGCTTAGAAGTTCACGCCGAAGCTGAGCGCAACGAAGTCGCGGTCATCCACGGTGGTGTACTTGCCGTCGAAGAAGTTGGTGTACGCCAGGCTTGCGGTGTAGGTGTTCTGGTATTCGGCATCGAGCCCCAGGCTCACCGCTTTGCGACCTTCCTCGAAGTTGCCGCCAGGGCCAGGCGAGTAACCGCTCACGTCGTGGGACCAGGCCACGTTCGGCTTGAGGTTCACACCCGCGAAGACGTCGTTGTATTCCCAGATGGCACGAGCGCGATAACCCCACGACATCGCCGTGGTAAAGCCCTCGTCTTCGCAATTGCGGCTGCGGTTGTTGGTAGCGGCACCGGCGCCGGCACCGTTGATGGTGCTGGTGTTGAGGATCGCCGAACAGGTATCGAGGCCACCGGTGGACGGCAGTTCGCCAGGCCCATAGACCGGGTCACGGCCATAACGGATCTCCGAACTGCTTTCCAGGCCGCCGACATGGGTCACGCCCACTTCGCCCACCAGGGTCATACGGCTGGCGCCCATGACCTGATCGAAGAAGTGCGTGAGGGTGGTCTGGAACTGGGTGATTTCCTTGCGGCGATAGCCGTGCAGATCCTGACCCGGTACGCCGGGAAGCAGCGAAGCGTTGGTCAGAGCGCCGCCCAATGGGCGAACGCCGGCGAACAGGATGTCGGTGGAGTTGAGCTGCACCGGCGCATTCGGACGGTAGCTGATTTCGCCGCTCCACGCCGTACCGGTAGGCAGGGTGGTGGAGAAGCTCAGGCCGTAGAGGCGGATGTCTTCCGGGTACTCGACGAAGTACTGGGAGTTACCCGCGACCACCAGTGGCCCCAGCGCGCGGAACGCCGCCGGCAATGCCGCCACGCCGTTGTAGATCGATTGCGGAGCACCGGTGGCGCTGAAGATCGGCGCGCGGCTGTGGTAGTTCATGAAGTACGCGCCGAACTCGGTGTCGAGCGGTTCGAACATGTACTTCAAGGACGCGCCCCACTGGCCGCTGTCCCGCGCATCGCGGTCGGGGCCACGGCGCACCAGCACACCTTCTTCGTTGACATCGACGCCCGCCGCGGCCAATGGGCCCAGGGCGATGGCCGGAATGGTCGAGCGCTTGTTCAGCACCCGCAGGTTGTTGTCGCATCCGTCGGCAATGATGTCGGGCTGGGAGAAAAAGGTGCCGCAGTTATCGACGACGGTCTGGTCCCATTCCAGTTGATAGAAGGCTTCGGCCGACAGGTTGTCGGTGAGGCTCTGGGACACGTAGAACATGTTGACCGGGATCAGACCTTCCTTGACCTCGGCACCTGGACGACGGAACGCGGACACGTCGATCGGGTTGATCGAGTTGATACCACCGCCGATGAAAGTACTTTCACCCCAGCTCACGACCTGCTTGCCCAAGCGCACGGAACCCGGCTGATCGGCAATGGAGTAGTTGTGGTAGACGAAGGCATCGAGGATCTGGCCGCCGGCGGACTTGGCGCCTTCCTTGCGGTTGCTGTCGCTGATGTCCTTGAACTCGCGGCTTTCATCCTTGAGTTCGAAGTCATACCAGTATTTGCCCCGAACGAAGACGCCGGTGTCGCCGTATTTCAATTCAAGGTCATGGATACCCTTGAAGATCTTCGAGAAAGTTTCACCGCTCTTGAAGTTGTTGTGACCGTCATCGGACGTCTGGGACAGGCCATGGCCCCCGTTATTGACGCCGATAAGATTCTTGTTGGGGCTCTGGGTAGACCAACTGGCGCCGATCGACAGGGATGAGTCGAATTGACCTTCGATTTCACCGACGTTGAAACTGACGCCGAATGCAGGCCCGGCGAGCGAAGAGGCAAGACTGACCGCCAGGGGCAGTTTCGCCCGGCGCCAGAACTGGTTTACTGATGTCATCGACGCTACTCCATGTGCATTATTGTTATGGCTGAGTACTTTTAAAAACGCTGTGGGTGACCGGAAGCCAGGCGGTCCGAAGTCACTCCAAAGTTGCATCGCCCCGTTTTGTGCGTGTGCTCCGTTCTTAAAAATCCTTGAGCGGACTATAGCCAGCAGGTAGTAGTGCTTGATCCCTCTAAAGTGTGATTTGCAGCTGCCGGCCACTCTGGAACAGTCCTTTCGCCAGTCCGACACATGTCGGCACGGCAAGGATGGCTGAAAATTCGGATTTCACAAGCCAAGCGCTTGCTTGGTGGCTCTGGCGCGCCCTTTCGGGCACGCCAGATGACGCTTAAAGCGTCGAGAGGAAGGTACTGTTGTTGGCCTGCCATTGAGTGATGTCGACGCGGATACGCTTTTTGTCGAGCTTGCCGACGCTGGTCTTGGGAATTTCAGTAACAATGGCGATCTGGCTCGGGATGGCCCACTTGCTCAGGTGCCCCTGCTCCACGAACGGCTTGAGGTGTTCCTTGAGTTCCTTGGCCCCGATCTGATGCCCTTCGCGGACCACCAGCAGCGCAAAGGGTCGTTCGCCCCACTGTGGATCGGGGATACCCACTACAGCGACTTCGCGTACCGCCGGGTGGCGACTGATCAGGTCTTCCAGGTCCAGGGAGGAGATCCACTCGCCGCCGGTCTTGATCACGTCCTTGATCCGGTCGCGAATGTCGATCACACCCATGCTGTCCAGGGTCGCCACGTCGCCTGTGTGCAGCCAGCCCCCGGCCCAGAGCTCGGCGCCCTTCTGCGGTTCGTTGAAATAACCCTCGGTGAGCCACGGCGCGCGCAGCACCAGTTCGCCCTGAGTCTCGCCATCGGCCGGCAGGAAATTGCCGTCGGTGTCGACGATCGCCGCCTCGACCAACGGCCCCGGCACACCGGCCTTGATCCGGTAGGTGGTGCGTTCGTCTTCGGTGCCGGCCATCAGTTCATCGTTGAGGTGGGCGCAGGATACCAATGGCC
Source organism: Pseudomonas frederiksbergensis (assembly GCF_017114915.1). Lineage (GTDB taxonomy): Bacteria > Pseudomonadota > Gammaproteobacteria > Pseudomonadales > Pseudomonadaceae > Aquipseudomonas > Aquipseudomonas frederiksbergensis_I. The sequence continues at coordinate 37,485 of NZ_JAAUOE010000025.1, read as the reverse complement.
CGGTTTCCGACATGCCGTAAGCGGCGGTCAGTTGAATGCCCTTGGCCTTGGCGGCGTCATATAGCGCATGGTTGAGCGCACTGCCGCCGATGACGATTTTCCAGCCACCGAAATCGACGTTTTGCGCCGCCTTGGCATTGAGGACCATTTGCAGGATGGTCGGCACGCAGTGGGAGAAGCTCACCTTCTCCTTGCGCCACAACTCCACCAGATACTCGGGGTCGTAACGGCCCGGATAGACCTGCTTGAGCCCGAGCATGGTCGCCACATACGGCAAGCCCCAGGCGTGCACATGGAACATCGGGGTGATCGGCATGTACACGTCGTTGGTGCCCAGCAGCCGCACGCTGTCGATGGCCCCCATGATGGTCGCCACGCCCATGGTGTGCAGCACCAGTTGCCGGTGGGTGAAATACACACCTTTGGGGTTACCGGTGGTGCCGGTGGTGTAGAACGTGGTGGCCACCGAGTTTTCATCGAAGTCTTCGAAGTCGTACTGCGGGCTCGCGGCGGCCAGCAGTTGCTCGTACTCGCCGATAAGGTTCGGCAGCTCGGCAGTCTTTTCCGGCAAATCGGTCAGCAGCAGGGTTTTCTCCACCGTGGTCAGTTGCCCGGCAATTGCCTTGTACAACCCGACGAACTCGCTGTTGACCAGCACAAAGCGGTCCTCGGCGTGGTTCATGGTGTAGAGAATCTGTTCCGGTGACAGGCGCACGTTAATGGTGTGAATCACCGCGCCGATCATCGGGATGGCAAACATGCATTCCAGGTAGCGATGACTGTCCCAGTCCATCACCGCCACGGTATCCCCGGCCTTCACGCCGGCCTCTGTCAGCACATTGGCCAACCGCGCGACCCGCTCGATCAGGGTCGGATAGCTGTAGCGCAACTGGTCGCGGTAGATGATCTCGCGAGTTTTTTCGTAACGGGCACCGGACATCAGCAGCCGTTTAATCAACAACGGATACTGGTAAGCGCCCTCGGCGGGAGGAATAACGCGAGTCTGCAACATAAGAGTCCCTTTTTGACTGCACAGTCTTGGCTGCTAAAGCTAAGCACTCTAGAGGCCTTGAACGCCAGCCAAATCAGCCAAAGGTATGATTTGCAGAGCCGTACAAATGCTAGCTTTGCGCCAGCACTTGCAGGAATTTGCGATCCATCACATGGACCGTAGGGGTTTTGTGCCTGTTTCGAGAGATCAATGCATCTCGGTGAACGCGAGTTTCACGCCGATGGCGATCAGTACCGCGCCCATGGTCCGGTCGAACCAGTGGCCCATGCGGGCGAAACCGGCACGCACGCGTTGCTGGCTGAACAGCATCGCCACCAGGCAGAACCAGACTGCCGTTGCCGCGGCCAGATAAACCCCGTAACCGGCCTGTACCGCCAAGGGTGTGTGCGGGTTGATCACCACGGTGAACAGCGACAGGAAAAACAGCGTGGCTTTCGGGTTCAGGCCATTGGTCACGAACCCCGAAGTGAAGGCGCCCCGAGCGGTGCGCTCACCCGCTTCCTGGTGCAGGTCGTCAGCCGCAGGTTTGGCCGGTTGTGCGCGCAGGGCCTTGAAGCCGATGTACAGCAGGTACGCGGCAGCGGCCCATTTCAAGGCGTTGAACAATACGATCGACTGGGAAACGATCAGCCCGATCCCCAGCAGCGAATAACCGACGTGCAGGAAAATCGCCGAGCCGACGCCCAGCGCGGTCCAGGTCCCGGCACGACGACCGTGGGTCACGCTCTCACGCACCACCACGGCGAAGTCCGGACCGGGGCTGGCGACGGCCAGCAGGTGAATCAGGGCAACGGTCAAAAACTCGGTCCAGTACATGGGGGCTCCTTTTGGCCAAGCGTAACTGCTTGTTTCATCTGGTAGGCTCGGCAGATTACGCCTTCAGTTCAATGCACAAAAGGTACAGTTGATGACGAACTCTCGCCGCGCCGTTTTCCTTGACCATCCATCCCTGGACCTCGGCGACCTCGACCTCAGCCCGCTGCGCGAGTGCTTCAGCGACTTGGAGCTGTTCGCCCAGACCACACCAGATCAAGTGATCGAGCGCCTCAAAGGTGCCACCGTCGCCATTACCAACAAAATCCTGATCGATGCGGCAGCCATGGCGGCCAGCCCCGAGTTGAAGTTGATTCTGATCACCGCCACCGGCACCAACAACGTCGATCTGGCCGCCGCCCGCGCCCACGGGATCACCGTTTGCAATTGCCAGGGTTACGGCACGCCGTCGGTGGCTCAACACACGATCATGTTGTTGCTGAACCTGGCGACGCGTCTGGGTGACTATCAAAAAGCCGTCGCCGAAGGTCGCTGGCAACAGGCGAAACAGTTCTGCCTGCTGGATTACCCGATCGTCGAACTGGAAGGCAAAACCCTCGGTCTGCTCGGCCACGGCGAACTGGGCAGTGCCGTGGCGCGGCTGGCCGAAGCGTTCGGCATGCGCGTTTTGCTGGGGCAGATCCCGGGGCGCCCTGCCCGGCCGGATCGCTTGCCGCTGGATGAACTGCTGCCGCAAATCGACGCCCTGACCCTGCATTGCCCGCTCAACGAACACACCCGCCACTTCATCGGTGCCCGTGAACTGGCCTCGATGAAGCCCGGTGCTTTCGTGGTCAATACCGCGCGCGGCGGTTTGATTGACGAACAAGCATTGGCCGACGCCCTGCGCAACGGCCACTTAGGCGGCGCGGCTACCGACGTGCTGAGTGTCGAGCCACCGACTGCGGGCAATCCGCTGCTGGCCCAGGACATTCCACGGCTGATCGTCACCCCCCACAACGCCTGGGGCAGTCGCGAGGCGCGGCAGCGAATCGTTGGCCAGTTGACGGAAAACGCTCAGGCCTATTTCAGCGGTAAAGCGCTGCGGGTCGTCAGTTGATAAACTGCGGCACTTTTTTTCAAGGAGCAGAGTATGGATCCGCGCAGTGAAGTACTGCTTCGTCAGGCCGAGTTATTCCAGGGTTCGCTATTGCTGGCCGGCTTGCCCGCCGACGACTTGCTGGGTCGCTTGCCCGACGCCCACGGCTGGTGCTGGCACGCTGGCGATCAAGCAGCGCTGGACGCTCGTTTCGCCGAGCGCAGCCATTTTGGCGTGAATGCGCCCGCGCGCGAGTTCGACAGCGCGGTGGTGTTTTTGCCCAAGTCCAAGGACCTGACCGACTACCTCCTCAACGCCCTCGCCTCTCGTCTGGCCGGTCGTGAGTTGTATCTGGTGGGCGAAAAACGCAGCGGCATCGAAGGCGCGGCCAAGCAGCTGAACCCCTTCGGCAAACCCCGCAAGCTCGACAGCGCGCGGCATTGCCAGCTCTGGCAGGTGACCGTGGCCAATGCGCCAGAAGCCAAATCGCTGGAAAGCCTGGCCCAGACCTATGAATTGCCGTTGGCCGAAGGGCCGTTGAAAGTCATCAGCCTGCCGGGCGTATTCAGCCACGGTCGACTGGATCGCGGCAGCGCCCTGCTGCTGGAGCATCTGGACAAACTGCCCAGCGGCCATTTGCTGGACTTCGGATGCGGCGCGGGCGTCTTGGGGGCGGCGGTCAAGCGACGTTATCCGCACAACCAGGTCACCCTGCTCGATGTCGACGCGTTTGCCGCCGCCAGCAGTCGCCTGACCCTGGCTGCCAATGGTCTGGAAGCGGAGGTGATGACCGGTGACGGCATCGATGCCGCACCGATGGGTTTGAGCGCAATTCTGAGCAACCCGCCGTTCCATGTCGGCGTGCACACCGACTACTTCGCCACAGAGAACCTGTTGCGAAAAGCGGCTAAACATCTGAAAAACGGCGGCGAACTGCGCCTGGTCGCGAACAGCTTCCTGAAGTACCAACCGCTGATCGAAGAGCATCTGGGCGCGTGTGCGATCAAGGCTGAAGGACAGGGTTTCCGAATCTATCGCGCCAAGCGCGGCTGAAAAAGAGGGCTTGCCCAATCGGATTTGCCTAGGCAGAATCCGCTCCGTCCTAGGGGAGTAGTCTCCCACGAGCGCCATGCTCGTCCGGCATACGTCAACATACTTGGTCCTCAGGCCATGGCGTATGCGACCCAAGCGTCCGCATCAGACGGTTCGCAGGGTTTGACAAGACCTATGACACGAACACCTTACCCGGGGCGGGAAGGCTGTACGTGTCATAGCCGTGTCGACCCGCCCCTTAGGAAAACCCTGATGCTGGATTCACTTCTCGTTCCCACCGCAATCGTTGCCTTGGCCGAAATCGGCGACAAGACGCAACTGCTCGCGCTCATTCTTGCGGCACGCTTTCGTAAACCCTGGCCAATCATCGCCGGCATCGTCGCCGCCACCCTGGCCAACCACGCGGCAGCCGGTGCGGTAGGCGCCTGGTTCGGCAGTTTCTTCTCGAATGCGACGCTGCACTGGATCCTCGCCGCGAGCTTCGCCGCCACCGCGCTGTGGACCCTGGTGCCGGACAAGATGGACGAAGACGAAGCCAGCACCGCCCGCAAGTTCGGGCCATTCCTGACCACGCTGATTGCGTTCTTCCTCGCGGAAATGGGCGACAAGACTCAAGTCGCGACCGTAATGCTCGCCGCGCAATACCCGGATCTATGGCTGGTGATCATCGGCACCACCGCCGGGATGTTGATCGCCAACGTGCCGGTGGTTTTGGCGGGTAACTTTGCGGCGGAAAAACTGCCCTTGACCCTGATCCGTCGCCTGGCGGCGTCGGCGTTCTTCATTCTGGCGATTGTCGCGGTGTACAAGGCGATGCAGAGCAGTGGGTGGGTTTGACACGACAACCCGATCGTTCCCACGCTCTGCGTGGGAATGCATCCGGTGACGCTCCGCGTCACGACGTTAAAGCGGACGCGGAGCGCCCATGGCGGCATTCCCACGCAGAGCGTGGGAACGATCACTTACTCAGGATTTCCTGGCTTTCTCGTACAACGGCATAACCTTCGGAATCGCCGCCTGCAAAGCGGCAATCCGACTGGCCGACGCCGGGTGCGTGCTCAAGAACTCTGGCGGCGCGCCATTGGAGGCTTTGCTCATCTTGTTCCACAGGGTAATCGCGGCGTTCGGGTTGTAACCGGCGCGGGCGGCCAGTTCGAGACCGATCAGGTCCGCTTCGTTTTCATTGCCGCGACTGTTGGGCAAGGTCATGCCGTATTTGGCCACGGTGTCCGCCAGGGCCAGGCTGTCCTGGCCCAGACCGAGCAACGCACCGGCGCCCTGCTTGGCCATTTCGATGCCGTAAGCCTTGGACATCGCTTCACGACCGTGCTCGCGCAAGGCGTGGGCGATTTCATGGCCGATGATGGCGGCGATTTCGTCGTCGGTGAGTTGCAGGGTGTCGATCAGCCCGGAGTAGAAAATGATCTTGCCGCCAGGCCCGCAGGAGGCATTCAGTTCGTCACTCTTGATCAGGTTCACTTCCCATTGCCACTGGGCCGCATCCGGACGGAACACGGGTGCCTGGGCAATCAGGCGATTGGAAATCGCCTGGACGCGCTTGGCATCGTTACTGGATTTGTCCAGCACGCCTTTGGTGCTCGCCTCCCCGATCGTCTGTTGATAAGACTGGGCGTACATCTGGTTGACCTCGGCAGTCGACAGCATGCTGAACATGTACTGCTTGCGTTCAACGCCCACGGCCCCACCGCTGGTGGTGTTGACCGACTGACAACCGGCGAGCAGCAGACTTGCGCTCAGTGCACACAAAACCAATGTCTTACTCATCAAGAAGCTCCCTGGAAACATGCCGCGTATCCTAGGTGGGGATTTGTATCGGCGCCAGATACAACGGACGTGTAACACGTACATTTCAGACAAAGCCCCGACCATCGTAGGAAAAAATTCACATAAGACTGCCCGCCGCAGCCGATCGCGGTCGACAACGATTCATTTACGACATCCAGCACTCCAAAACAGCCAATTCGTCACACCTCATTCATGACCCTCCGCTTCCCTGCCGATACAGCACCGCAGACGTCCTCTTGCGTGCGGAGCACCCATGAAATTCAAGTCGATCCAGTTTTCCGTTGCCGCCCTGGCCGGCGCTATTGTGCTCAGCGTCGTCGCCGCCCTGGTGCTGTACGCGCTGTTTTCCGGCGCCCGGACCCAAGACATGGTTCAGCAACGGACCCAGGCGCAGTTCGAGCAAGTCATCGAGCAACGCCTGACGTCGCTGGCGCAAACCCAGGTCAGCCAGATCCAGCGCGAACTCGAAGCGCCGCTGCTGATAGCCGGCGGCCTGGTGCGGGTCAATGCGTTGATCGGCACACCGGGCACCGATGGTCAGCCGCAACTGAGCCTGAGCCGTGAGCAACTGATCAGCCTGATCAAGGAAAACGTCGTCCGGAACCCGAAAATTCTCGGTACCTACATCGGCTGGGAAAAAAACGTACTCGACCACAATGATGCGGCCTACGTCGGCACCCAAGTCGTCGGCATCGATGCCAGCAACGGGCGCTTTCTGCCGTGGTGGTTCCGCAACGAAGACGGCAGTCTGGGCCTGGACAAACTGGTGGATGTCGACGACCAGAAAACCCTGTCCACCGGCGTGCGCGCCAGCGAGTACTACCTGTGCTCGAAAGAAACCAAAAAATCCTGCGTGATCGATCCGGCGCCTTACAAGGTCGGCGACAAGATCGTCATGCTCGCTTCCTTCATTGAACCGATCATGCTCAACGGCGCGTTCCAGGGCATCGTCGGCGCCGACCTGTCGGTGAACTTCATCCAGGAAATGCTCCTGGGGGCGAATCAGAAACTGTACGGCGGCGCTGGGGAAATGGCCCTGATCGGCGGCAATGGCCGGATCGTCGCCTACACCAAAGACCCGAGCAAATTCGGCGAAAAGGTCAGCGACATCCTCGACAGCAAGCAGATTGCCAACATGGCCAATCTCAAACGCGGCGAAGTCACTTATACCGTCGACAAGGCCCAGGGCCGGATCGAGTTGTACCTGCCGTTCGGCATCGGCCAGACCGACGCCCGCTGGACCTTGATGCTGCAATTGCCGCTGAACGCGGTAATGGCCGATCTGCAAAAACTTCAGGGCGATCTGGACGCACAGCGCAAATCCGACACCTTCGGCATGGCCATGGTCGGCCTGCTGATCGCCGGTATCGGTTTGTTGGTGATTTGGCTGGTGGGCCACGGCATTGCCCGGCCGCTGAAGCAGATGGTGACCATGCTCGATGACATCGCCCAAGGTGAAGGCGACCTGACCCGCCGTCTGACCAGCGATCGCAGCGACGAACTGGGCTCGATCGCCAAGGGCTTCAACACCTTCCTGATGAAGTTGCAGGCGATGATTACGCAAGTGGTGACGTCGGTGCAGAGCGTCAGCGACTCATCGGAACACACCGCCGACATCGCCATCCGCACCAACATCGGCGTGCATAAGCAAATGGCCGAGATCGATCAGGTCGCCACCGCTGTACACGAAATGACCGCCACGGCCCAGGACGTGGCACGCAACGCTACCCAGGCCGCACAAGCCGCCAGTCATGCCGATCAGGCAGCGGCGCAAGGCAAGCAAATCGTCCGGGATACGTCCAATTCGATTGGCGTGCTGGCCATCGAAATCGGCAAAGCCGTCGGCGTGGTGCAGACCCTGGCCAAGGACAGCGAAAACATCAATGCGATCCTGACCGCCATTCGCGGCATCGCCGAGCAGACCAACCTGCTGGCCTTGAACGCCGCCATCGAAGCGGCGCGGGCCGGTGAACAGGGCCGGGGGTTTGCGGTGGTAGCCGATGAAGTGCGCAACCTGGCGCAGAAAACCCAGCAGGCCACGGAAGAAATCCAGACCATGATCCAGCAACTGCAACAAGGCACCCGCGATGTGGTGCGGGTCATGGAAGACAGCCAGAACCGCACCGACGAAAGCGTGCAACACGCGGCGAAAGCGGCCGAGGCGCTGGAAACCATTACCCAGGCGGTGTCGGTGATCAACGACATGAACACCCAGATCGCCAGCGCGGCCGAGGAACAGAGCGCAGTGGCCGACGACATCAACCGCAACGTGATCAACATCGGGCAAGTGGCTAATGAAGTGGCCGGTGGCGCGGATGAATCGAGCGCGGCGAGTGCGGATTTGACCAAGTTGGCGGAGCAGCAGCGGCGGTTGATCAATCAGTTCAAGGTGTAGGGTTCAATGATCGTTCCCACGCTCCGCGTGGGAATGCAGCCATGGACGCTCCGCGTCCACTGTGACGCAGAGCGTCACGGGATTCATTCCCACGCAGAGCGTGGGAACGATCATTACTCGCTCAGCCGGGGGTCAAACACTCCGGCCCATTGAGTTTCGGATCATTCACCATGTTCGCCAGCACCCGCTCGCGCAGCGCCGCGGGTTCGCTGAACAGCAGTGCCTGCAAGGCATGCAACGGGGTTTCGGGGTTAAGCCAGGCGTCCTGCCCCGCCGCATCGAGAATCAGCGGCCGACGCTGACTCGAAGCGGGCTGGGTGATCACCGCCGTGCTCAGCCACACCTGCTCCTGCACCGGATACGCCTCCCAGATCGCCGCGAAGTACAGCGTCGAGCCCTCCCCCGGGGTCAGCCAGTATGGGCGCTTGCGTGTGGTACCGCGCCATTCGTAAAAACCATTGGCCGGCAGCAAGCAACGACGCAAGCGCAAGGCTTCGCGGAACATCGGCTGTTCGGCCACGGTTTCGGCGCGAGCATGGGCCGGGGTGCGGGACAGGTCGGTCAGCCACGGCGGCGTCAGGCCCCAGCGGGCGCGGGCCAACTCACGCTGCCCGTCCGCGCCTGCACGCAGCATCAATACCGAATCGTTGGGAGAAATATTCCACTGGGCCTGCTGATCGGCGGGGAATCCGGGCAGGGCCGCGAAGTCGCGGTTCCAGCGAAACAGGGCATAACGTCCACACATGGGGTAATACGACTCTTGATCAAACGAACGTCAGCCTAACAGACCAGCGTGCCGGGAAAGTTGTCCGGTTCATCGCCGGACAGCGGCAGCGCGGCATTGTACGCGGCGATCAGCTCCCGCGCGTATTGCGCCTGGTCATTATCGACCGATAAACCCAGCAGGCCGAAGATCGGCAACTCCCCGGTACCGCCGATCAAATCCCGCCCCACCAGATGCGCCTCGATGCCCTCGCTGGCCAGCATGCTTAGCAGCAATTCGCCTTCCATCAGGTTTTCCGGCTCGTAAATACGCTGCATAGACCCTCACTCGTTTTCGCTGTGAACCTCGAGCAACCATTCATGACCGTCAGTCTGCAAGACAAAAGTAATGGGACGGCAACACACCGGACAATCTTCGATGTAGGTCTGATCGCCGCCGGACAAGTCCAGAACAGCTTCAGACTCTTCACCACAATACGGGCATTCATAACGCTCGGTTTCCAGCATCGCGGTCTCCCAGGTGACTTGTGCGTATAATCGCCGGTCTATTTGCAGGGCTATTTTCGTCTGACTACCTTTTCAGACCGTGCCCCGTTGGTTTTCGATCAAAACCTTTACTTACCCTAGCCGTTTCTAACAAGAGAGCATGATGGGCGAATTCGATGCCATCCGACCTTACGACGATAGCGAAGTCCCAGCGGTGCTGGCACGGCTGCTCGGCGACAAGGCGTTTCTAGATATCCTCACCCACTTCCGCTTCCCGCGTTATGCCGGTGCCTTAGGCTGGATGCTCAAACCTCTTATAGCGCATCGGCTGCGCCGTGAGTTCGCCAGCGTCACGTCGGTGGCCACGTTGCAGGACAAAGTCGAGTTTTACGTCGATCACACCATCGAACGTGCCACGGACGGGGTGACCTACACCGGCGTGGAGCAATTCAAATCCGGCAGTGCCTACCTGTTCATCGCCAACCACCGCGACATCGTGATGGACCCGGCCTTCGTCAACTATGCCGTGTACCACGCCGGCCTGCCGACCCCGCGCATCGCCATCGGCGATAACCTGCTGCAAAAGCCCTTCGTCAGCGATTTGATGCGCCTGAACAAGAGCTTCATCGTGCACCGTTCGATCACCGGCCGCCGGGAAAAAATGGCGGCGTATCAGTTGCTATCGGCCTACATCAACCACTCGATCCGCAACGATTGCGCCTCGATCTGGATCGCTCAGGCCGAAGGCCGGGCCAAGGATGGCGACGACCGCACCGAGTCGGCGATCCTCAAGATGTTCCACATGAGCCGCAAGGACGAGCCGTTCGGCGAAGTCATCCGCTCGCTGAACCTCACCCCGGTGTCGATCAGCTACGAATACGACCCGTGCGACCAGGCAAAGGCCCGCGAGCTGTACATCCGCGCCACCACCGGCACCTACACCAAGGCGCCGGGCGAGGATGACGTGAGCATCGCCAAAGGCATCACCGGCTACAAGGGCCGGGTCCATGTGAACTTTGCCGCGCCGATCACCGAGCTGTTCGAAGACACCAAACAATTGGCGATCGAAATAGACAAGCAGATCCTGGGCGGCTACCGGTTGTTTCCGGTGCACTACCTGGCGTATGCACAGTGGAAAGACGCCGATCCGCAATTGCAGGTGCCCAAAGCGGCCGAGGTGTTTGCGGCAGACGAACTGGCCAAGGCCCGGGAAGAATGGCAGCGACGGCTGGAGGCTTGCCCTGAGGAGCATCGTCCGTTCCTGGTGCTGCAATATGCGACGCCGGTGCGTAATCAGTATCGGGTCAAGGCCGGATTGCCGCTTTAAGGCTATTTGGCTGGATACGACAACGGCGCCCTGTGGCGAGGGGGCTTGCCCCCGTTGGGCTGCGCAGCAGACCCAGAATCTGCAATCGCTGTTCTTTCAGATCACGACCATCGACTTTACGACTGCTGCGCAGCCGAACGGGGGCAAGCCCCCTCGCCACAAGGTCTTGTGTCAGAACTTCAGACGCGAGTACTGACCCACGACACCAACAACGCCATCCCCAGGCAGGCAAAACCGAAGCGATAGAAAAACCGGTTCATGCGCAGGGTTGCCCAGTCCAGCGTTGGCTCTTCACTGGGACGACTTTGGCGTTGCGCCTGAAGACTCGCCATTGCGCGCTGTTCACGACGACGAGTGGCGTGCAGCAACCAGCCGCCCGGGAAGGCGAACAGCAAGGCCAGCAGGTTGATCAATTTGGCGGGATGAGCGGTAAAGAGCGAAATCAATTGCAGCGACATCACAGACCTCAGGCAGAACCAGTGTGGCAGGCGCCCAACCGACGACTGCGGCGCGAATTCTACCGAAAGCGCTCGAGCCTGCCCCGGCTTTCCGACAAATAACGAAACCATTTGGCCGAAAGCTGTCCTGTGTCACGGCGCCGTCATCTGAATCCGCCAGTCTGTCGCCCCTCGAAACCGACACGGACCACGTCATGCTCCACGCAGAAAACCAGGACCGCCTCTACCTCATTGCCCAAAGCGAAGAACAACAAACCTTGGTCGGCAGCCTCGCCTTCAACGTACAGGACCGGCATTGGCTGGTGTATTGCGCGCTGAGCGGGCATCAACATGCGGATTTGCCGGAGACGGACTTGCTGACGGGGGTGAGTGTGCTGGACTTCTATTCGCAAGCGGCTTGATTTACTTGTAGGAGCGAGGCTTGCCCGCGAAGGCGATTTCACATTCAACATTAATGTCGCCTGACAAACCGTTTTCGCGGACAAGCCTCGCTCCTACAAGCGGCAGGCACAAAAAAACCCGGCGCCATCACTGACACCGGGTTCTCTAAACAAACCGCAAACCGTTACTCGGCCAGCACCTGACCAATCGTCGGGTCCTTGAACAAGCGGGTCAACGCATCGCTCAACACATCACTGACCAGCTTGGTATTGGTTTCCTGATTTGGCGCCATGCCAAAACGCTGATCCAGCGACGCGCCATAACGACCGCTGTAACGACGGTTGGCATTCTGCACATCCGAACGGAACGTCGCGCCAATTGTTGCCTCGGTTACATACAGGCCTTCTTTGGGCGACTGATACTTCAGCTCGGCCAGGGTCACCGTCAATTGCGGCGCATTCAGCGCATTGGGCGTCGGCGTAAAGCCCAGCAACCGCACGGCCGCCTCCGCCTGAGCCTGCAGCTTCGGCAGAATCTGCGCGCCCTGCACCGTGATCGCACTGGTCTCCGGATACAGACCGCCACGGGTCCCCAGGGTTGGCGATGGACGACCGTCCACCACTCGCACCACCACCGGCTGACCACGGCCGACCGGCGCCAGTTGAGCCGTCAGCTTGGGTTCCGGGTTCAGTTGTTGCGGGCTGTGGGCGCAGCCGACGAGGGTCAAACTGGTCACAGTGATCAAACCGAACAACAGGCGTTGCAACATGCTCTTCTCTCCAGAATCAGGCAACTAAACAGTGCCCGCAGTATAGCGGTGCGCCACTGCGGCGAACTAGCGCCGAGCAACGATTACTGCAATCTCTGACAAACCCGGCACAGCGCGGTTCCTGTCACATATTCGTCACCGCCCGGACACGCGCACGTCATCGCCCGCTGGCAACCTTCACGGCAGTCACCCCCACACGGTACGTTGCCATGCGTTTTCTCATCTCGATGTTCGCGCCACGCCCGCTGCACCGCAGCTTCGCCCTGCTCGACCGCAATGGCCACTGCCAGGCCTTCAAGCAGTGCAGCCTCCAGCCCATGGGCGACGGCTGGGTCGAAATCGAAGAAATTCGCCTCAACTGGCTGCACCAGCCCCTGCCCGCCAGCGCCCGTGTCAGCCAGCACCAGCCACGGGCACGGGCGCAGCAACTGCTGACCACCTGACCGGACGCCTAATAAAAGTCATTAAACACGACCATTTCTCTGCGTTTCTTCGTTACAATCTCCCCCCGATTATAAGGACGTCTCCTGATCGGGCCTCGCAGCATCGTCAATGCCCTGGTATTGACCCCCCGAACCGCCCACAGAGAGCCGCCCACACAGATCGAGTGAAGCTGGCGCGCTTGCTGTTTTTCAAGCAAAACCCCACTTTTCGCGAATCTGCAGAGCTGTCATTACGCTCGGTCACTGAGCTGTTTGCCCGTTTTGCCTGACCATGCACTCCATGGCGGCAATCCATCCGGGCGCGGTGCCAGGCTGGGACAGCCCTTTTTTGAGGTTCACGTCTTCAAAAGAGCGTGAAAAAAAACGGGTTTTCACAACTTCACAAGAGTGTGGCGAGCAAATGAATAGTTTTGCGTCTGAACATGCACCATTAGCGTCTACAACAGCCCAACGACACAGGACCGAGTACTCCTCGAACAACGGAGCCTGAAGCCTGTCCGCTACGGATTTGGTTGCACAAACGGATGTTTCGACCATAAGTCGAATTGCCAGCCATGTGCCGAAATGAGTTCATATGACTCTTGAGGCCAGGCCGCATGCATCCGTCGAAGTTGCGAAAAATTGCGAAGATTCGGACATGGCGATCCTGGCCATGGGTACCTGGGGCATCACCGACACGCCCCGGAACACCTGGCAGCTATGCCGACAATTTGGTGCTGCAGATTTTGGAGACGCGTTAAATGGCGCATAACGAAGCAGTCGACGTAGTACTGGTTGGGGCCGGCATCATGAGTGCCACCCTTGCTGTACTGCTCAAAGAGCTCGACCCCGCGATCAAGCTGGAAGTCGTCGAGCTGATGGATTCCGGTGCCGCGGAGAGTTCCAATCCGTGGAACAACGCCGGTACCGGTCACGCCGGGTTGTGTGAGCTGAACTACACACCACAGGCCGCCGACGGCACCGTCGACATCAAGAAAGCCGTGCACATCAACACCCAGTTCGAGGTGTCGAAGCAGTTCTGGTCGTACCTGACCAAGAAAGGCACCTTCGGTTCGTGCAAGTCGTTCATCAGCCCGGTGCCGCACCTGAGTTTCGTGCAGGGCGAGGACGGCGTGTCCTTCCTCAAGGAACGCTTCAAGACCCTGAGCAAGCACCACGCCTTCGCCGACATGGAATACACCGAAGACAAGGCCAAAATGGCCGAGTGGATGCCGCTGATGATGCCTGGCCGTCAGGCCGACGAAGTCCTCGCCGCCACCCGCGTGATGAACGGCACCGACGTCAACTTCGGCGCCCTGACCAACCAATTGCTCCAGCACCTGACCAGCGCACCCGATGCCCAGGTCAAGTACTGCAAGCGCGTCACCGGCCTGAAGCGTAACAATGGCGGCTGGACCGTCAGCATCAAGGACGTCAACAGCGGCAACACCCGTGAAGTCGACGCCAAGTTCGTCTTCCTCGGCGCTGGCGGCGCGGCACTGCCGCTGCTGCAAGCGTCGGGCATCGAAGAAAGCAAAGGCTTCGGCGGCTTCCCGATCAGCGGCCAGTGGTTGCGTTGCGACAACCCGGAAGTGGTCAAGCACCACCAGGCCAAGGTTTACAGCCAGGCCGCGGTCGGTTCGCCACCGATGTCCGTGCCGCACCTGGACACCCGCGTGGTCGATGGCAAGAAGTCCCTGCTGTTCGGACCTTACGCCGGCTTCACCACCAAGTTCCTCAAGCACGGCTCCTTCATGGACCTGCCGATGTCGGTTCGCGCCGGCAACATCGGCCCAATGCTGGCCGTGGCAAAAAACAACATGGACCTGACCAAGTACCTGGTCAGCGAAGTGATGCAGTCGATGGAGCAACGCCTGGAATCCTTGCGTCGCTTTTATCCACAGGCGAAAGCCGAAGACTGGCGCCTGGAAGTGGCCGGCCAACGGGTGCAGATCATCAAGAAAGACCCGAAGAAAGGCGGCGTTCTGCAGTTCGGTACCGAACTGGTCGCGGCCAAGGACGGCTCCCTTGCCGCCCTGCTCGGTGCCTCGCCAGGTGCATCGGTGACCGTTTCGATCATGCTGGAACTGATCGAAAAATGCTTCCCAGGCAAAGCCAAGGGTGAATGGGCCGCCAAACTGGCGGAAATATTCCCGGCCCGGGAAAAAGTCCTGGAAGCCGATGCTGCGCTGTATCGCAAGATCAACACGCAGAACAACATCGCACTGGAACTGGTTGAAGAAAGCAGCGAAACCCCAAGCTACGCTTGATTCAGCGGCATGAAAAACGCCCCGTCCTCATTGAGGGCGGGGCGTTTTTTTGTGCCTTTAAAAGATCTTAACCGCGAGCCTTTTCGATCACCTCGATGTATTCGGCCGCATTGCGCTGATCCTGAATCAGGGCCACAAAATTGTTGCCGTGCTCATCCTTGCCATCCAGATCGTAGCCGGCTTCGATAAAGAACGTCAGAAAACGCTCAAAGTCATCGATACGCAGGCCGCGGTACGCCTTGATCAGTTTGTGCAGCGACGGTGAAGTGGCGTCGACCGGCTCGAAATCGAGGAACAGCTTGATCTGCGCATCGCCGATCTCGTCACCAATCACTTGCTTCTTATCTTTACGCATTGCCGACTCCAGCTCGCAGACATTTCACGGGGCGGGCAGTTTACCCCTGCCTTGATGCCGGGCTCAACGCGGACGAACACTGCCGGTGTGCAGATCGGCCCAGATATGGCCGTTGGCGTAACTCAGAAACTGGCAATACACCGTCTCGTTGCGCAACAAGTCGATCACCACCCGGTACTGGGCCAACGGGTAATAGAGGGTCAGGGTTTTGCTTTTGTCGTCGAAGATCGGCTTTTTCAGGCTTTTGCTTTCGCCATCGAAGTTGACCAACACCTGGCTGATGGTCGCGCCCTTGTTCAAGGGTTTGCCCTTGAGGCGGATCAGCAGCGGTGAGGTGACCGGGATCGGTTGTTGGTTGGACTGACGCTGGCTGCCGAGGACCACTGAATACTCGGTGACCTGCAACAGTTGTTGCTGCTCGGGTTCGGCGTCACGCAAGGTCAGATCGTCCGGGGGCAGAAACTGCGCATGCATCGGTGCCGGGGCGGCGGCCAGGGGCAGGCTGAAGACCAACAACAGGGCGGCGCAGCTGCGGATCAAAAGACTCATGACAGGCTCCAGGGACGAGGCTGAGCACTCTAGCACGATGATCTATTGAGCGAATAACCGATCCAGATCAATACTCTGAAGGAGAAGGCTGGGCATACTGAAAGAGCTTTCAGCCCTGTTTCGATGGTACGCCGTCTACTGTGGAGTCCCCATGTCATTGTCTATGCCTCCGTTATTCGCCGCCTGGCGTCAGACCCTGCGTGCAGGTTATAGCCTCAGACGTTTGCGCGGAGACATCAGTGCCGGGGTGACGGTAGGAATAATCGCCATTCCCTTGGCCATGGCCCTGGCGATAGCGGTGGGAGTAGCGCCCCAGCAAGGTTTGTATACGGTGCTGATCGCCGCCCCGCTGATAGCCTTGACGGGAGGCTCACGCTTCAACGTCAGCGGGCCGACAGCCGCGTTCGTGGTGATACTGCTGCCGATCACCCAACAATATGGTCTGGGAGGCCTGCTGCTTTGCACCCTGCTTGCCGGGGCAATCCTGATTGCCTTGGGACTGATTCGGGCCGGACGGCTGATCCAGTACATCCCTTATCCGGTGACTCTGGGCTTTACCGCCGGAATCGGCATTGTCATCGCCACCCTCCAGTTAAAGGATTTGCTGGGCCTGAGTACCACCGGGCACGCCGAACATTACATCGAACAACTAGGTGCGCTGCTCCAGGCATTACCCACCGCTCGCCTGGGGGACGGGATCATCGGTGTTATGTGCCTGGTGGTTCTGATCGTCTGGCCGCGCTTTGTGCCACGGATTCCGGGGCATCTGGTGGCACTGGCTGTCGGTGCATTATTGGGGCTGGCGCTGGAAGGCAGCGGGTTGCCGATTGCGACGCTCGGCGAGCGCTTCAGCTATATCGTCGACGGCGTCAGCCACCCCGGCATTCCGCCGTTTCTGCCGAGCTTCGACTGGCCGTGGAATCTGTCGGGGCCCAATGGCCAGCCGCTGCATATGTCTTACGACCTGATCCGCCAATTAATGGCGCCAGCGTTCGCCATTGCCATGCTCGGCGCCATCGAATCGTTATTGTGTGCGGTGGTGGCCGATGGCATGACGGGCAGCAAACATGATCCCAACGCCGAACTCCTGGGTCAGGGCATCGGTAACCTGGTCGCACCGCTGTTCGGCGGCATTACCGCCACCGCGGCGATCGCCCGCAGCGCCACCAATGTGCGCAGCGGGGCGTTTTCGCCATTGGCGGCGATTATCCACAGTGCGGTGGTGCTGCTGGCGATACTCGTCCTGGCTCCGCTGTTCAGCTACTTGCCGATGGCGGCACTGGCGGCATTGCTCGTGATGGTGGCGTGGAACATGAGCGAGGCCCGGCATGTCGTGCACACCTTGCGCATCGCACCACGCAGCGATGTGCTGGTTTTGCTGACTTGTCTGAGCCTGACAGTGCTGTTCGACATGGTGCTGGCCGTTGCCGTTGGGCTGTTGTTGGCCGCCGGGTTGTTCATCAAGCGCATGAGCGACCTCACGGACACCGCCGAATTGCCTCGAGCGTTCCATCAAGCCTTGCAGGATATGCCGGAGCATGTTCGTTGCTATGCGATTCGCGGGCCGTTGTTTTTCGGCGCGGCGGAAAAAGCCCTGGGCGTGCTGCGCAAATTCAGCCCCGAGGTCAAAGTGGTGATCGTCGAGATGAGTGCCGTGCCCATGCTGGACATGACGGCGCTGGCGGCCTTCGACAATATCCTCAGGGATTACCGCACCGACGGCATCGGCCTGATTCTGGTCGGGACGGCTGCGCGAGTACGTCTGAAACTCAGGCGCGCAGGCATCCATCGGGAACAGCGTCAGTTGGCTTACGTGAACAACCTGGAACAGGCTCGGCGCAAAAGCGAACGCTGGCTCGCCAGACAGGACTGAATGCGCAGTTCAAGTGAACTGCGCACGGCGGGCCCGCTTACATGCCTTTAACGGCAAAAATCCCGTTGGCGTTGCGCCAGTAGCCTTTGTAGTCCATGCCGTACCCGAAGATGTAACGGTCGATGCATGGCAGGCCGACGAAATCGGCTTTCAGGTCCGGGCGAGCCTTGCGGTCGTGGTCCTTGTCGATCAGCACGGCGGTGTGCACTTTGCGGGCGCCGGCGTGTTTACAGAAGTCGATGATCGCGCCCAGGGTGTGACCTTCGTCGAGGATGTCGTCGATGATCAGCACATCACGGTCGATGAACGAGACTTCCGGCTTGGCTTTCCAGAACAGCTCGCCGCCGCTGGTTTCATTGCGATAACGGGTGGCGTGCAGGTAGGACGCTTCCAGCGGGAATTGCAGATGGGTGAGCAGCTTGCCGGCGAAAATCAGGCCGCCATTCATCACACAGAACACCACCGGATTGCTGTCAGCCAGTTGTTCGTTGATGTGCGCACCGACGCGGGCGATGGCCGCCTCGACTTCAGCTTCGGTGTACAGGCAGTCAGCCTCTCGCATGATTTGACGGATATGCTCGAGATCAGCGGACATGGCGCTCTCCAAGGGGTTGAGGGGGAGGGACGGATTCGGAAAAGCGGGCAAAGGTACGCATCCCGCACGGCCAGATCAAGCGTTTGTGGACTAACGTACTGTATGTCTATAGGACAACACCCTCGGATAGATTAATCTAGGCCGGTTTTTTTGCCCGCCGCCGGAGCCGTTCCCCATGCCCATCCGTGAGATCCGCCATCCGCTGATCCGTCATAAACTCGGCCTTATGCGCCGCGCCGACATTAGCACGAAGAATTTCCGTGAGCTCGCTCAGGAAGTCGGCGCCCTGCTGACCTACGAAGCCACCAAAGACCTACCGCTGGAAAGCTACGACATCGAAGGCTGGTGCGGCACGGTGTCGGTGGAGAAAATCGCCGGCAAGAAAATTACCGTGGTGCCGATCCTGCGGGCCGGTATCGGCATGCTCGAAGGCGTGCTGAGCCTGATCCCGGGCGCCAAAGTCAGCGCCGTGGGCGTGGCCCGTAACGAAGAAACCCTCGAAGCCCACACCTACCTGGAAAAACTGGTGCCGGAAATCGACGAGCGCCTGGCGATGATCATCGACCCGATGCTCGCCACCGGCGGCTCGATGGTCGCCACCATCGATTTGCTGAAGAAGGCCGGTTGCAAGGACATCCGCGCGATGGTCCTGGTGGCTGCTCCTGAAGGCATCGCCGCCGTGGAGAAGGCTCACCCGGACGTGACCATCTACACCGCTTCCATTGACCAGAAACTGAACGAACACGGTTACATCATCCCAGGCTTGGGCGATGCCGGTGACAAGATCTTCGGCACCAAGCAGAAGGACGCGTGACCATGCAGCAAGAGTTCAACGATCCGCTCTGGCGCACGGTACTGTCCGGCGCGCAGATGCTGTTCGTGGCCTTCGGCGCCCTGGTGTTGATGCCGCTGATTACCGGCCTTGACCCGAACGTGGCGCTGTTCACCGCAGGCCTTGGGACAATTCTGTTCCAGGTGGTCACCGGGCGTCAGGTGCCAGTGTTCCTCGCCTCAAGCTTTGCCTTCATTACCCCGATCATTCTCGCCAAGGGCCAGTTCGGCCTCGCGGCGACCATGGGCGGTGTGATGGCAGCCGGTTTCGTCTACACCTTCCTCGGCCTTGCCGTGAAGATCAAAGGCACCGGGTTCATCGACCGGCTGCTGCCACCAGTGGTGATCGGCCCGGTCATCATCTCCATCGGCCTGGCCATGGCGCCAATTGCCGCCAACATGGCGATGGGCAAGGCCGGTGACGGTACGGAGCTGATTCCTTACCAGACGGCGATGATGATTTCGATGCCGGCGCTGCTGACCACCCTGATCGTCGCGGTGTTCGGCAAAGGTATTTTCCGTCTGGTACCAATCATCTCCGGTGTGTTGGTGGGTTTTGCCATGGCGTTCTATTTCGGTGTGGTCGATACCGCGAAGATTGCCGTGGCACCGTGGTTCGCGCTTCCACAATTCACCGCGCCGGAATTCAACTGGCAGGCGATTCTGTTCATCGTTCCGGTGGCTCTGGCGCCAGCCATCGAGCACATCGGCGGCGTGATCGCGGTCGGTAGCGTGACCGGTCGCGATTACCTGAAGAAACCCGGCTTGCACCGCACCCTGCTCGGCGACGGCATTGCCACTACCGCAGCCGGCCTGTTCGGCGGCCCGCCCAACACCACTTACGCCGAAGTGACCGGCGCGGTGATGCTGACCAAAAACTACAACCCGAAAATCATGACCTGGGCAGCGATCTTCGCGATCAGCCTGGCGTTCATCGGCAAGTTCGGTGCCCTGCTGCAAAGCATCCCGGTGCCGGTGATGGGCGGGATTCTCTGCCTGTTGTTCGGCTCGATTGCCGCGGTGGGGATGAACACCATGATTCGCCACAAGATCGACCTGGGCGAAGCACGCAATCTGGTGATTGTCTCGGTGACGCTGGTGTTCGGGATTGGCGGCGTACTGGTCGGCACCGGTACCGGCCCGGACGATTTCGGCCTCAAAGGCATCGCGCTGTGTGCGGTGGTGGCGATTGCGCTGAACCTGTTGCTGCCGGGTCATGACAGCTGGAAGCACAAGAAGGCGGATGAGCCGTTGCTGTAAGGCTTGAGTTCTTTGTTTTTTGTGAGATAGCTTTCGCGAGCAAGCCCGCTCCCACATGAGATATTCGGTGAACACAGATTTTGTGTTCGACACCGATCAAATGTGGGAGCGGGCTTGCTCGCGAATGGCCCTCAAATTTTACAAAGCTATCGGCGCCCTTTCGCACAACGCGTTCAACGCCTTGGCCCACTGCGGATCATCGTTGAGGCACGGCACCAGCACCAACTCCTCCCCTCCCGCTTCGCGGAATTGCTCCTTGCCGCGATCACCGATCTCTTCGAGGGTTTCGATGCAATCGGCGACGAACGCCGGGCACATCACCAGGACTTTTTTCACACCACTTTTGGCCAACTCATCGAGACGCGCTTCGGTGTAGGGTTCGATCCACTTGGCCCGGCCCAGCCTCGACTGGAAAGATACTGACCACTTGCCGTCCGGTATGCCCACGCGCCTGGCAAACTCTGCAGCCGTGCGCAGGCACTGACCGCGGTAACAGGTCGCGACCACTTCCGGCGGCGCACCGGCGCAGCAGTCGCCGCCACCTTCGAAACTGTGACCTGGATTGAGCTTCTTAAGATGCCGCTCCGGCAAACCATGGAAGCTCAGCAGCAGGTGATCGTAATCCTGTTGCAAATAGGGCTTGGCGCTGGCCACCAGTGCATCGAGGTATTCCGGCTGATCGTAGAACGGCTGAAGAACCGAGAACTCCACGTCGAGCTTTTTATCGCGCACCACGCGCTTGGCTTCTTCGATCACCGTGGTCACGGTGCTGTCGGCAAACTGCGGATAGAGCGGCGCCAGGGTCACTTTCTTGTGCCCCTGGGCGGCCAGCCGTACCAGTGTCGACTCAATTGACGGCTCGCCGTAGCGCATCGCCAGTTCAACAGGCCCGTGGGTCCATTGGGCGATCATGGCCTGTTGCAGACGCTGGCTGAGCACCACCAGTGGCGAGCCCTCCTCCCACCAGATCGACGCGTAAGCATGGGCCGATTGCTCCGGGCGCTTGATCAGAATCAACGACACCAGCAAACGCCGCACCGGCCATGGCAGGTCGATCACATACGGGTCCATCAGAAATTGATTGAGGTAACTGCGCACATCCGCCACCGAGGTGGAAGCAGGTGAACCCAGGTTGACCAGAAGCAACGCGTGATCGGTCATGCAACGTCCTATTTCAGAGGCGGCTGGACAGATCGTCCAACGCCGCGCGCAAATCAGTGAACCGGAAAGTGAAACCCGCTTCCAGCAAGCGAGCCGGCATGGCCTTCTGGCCACCCAACAGCAACAATGACAATTCGCCCAGGCCCACCTTCAACACGAGGGTTGGCATCGGCATGAATGCCGGACGATGCAACACGCTACCCAACGTTTGGGCGAATTCGCGATTGCGTACCGGCTTGGGTGCGCAGGCATTATAGGGACCGCTGGCTCCATTGCGATGCAGAAGAAAATCAATCAGGGCGATTTGATCTTCGATATGAATCCACGACATCCACTGCCGACCGTTGCCAATCGGCCCGCCGAGCCCCAGTTTGAACGGCAACAACAACCGCGACAAAAAGCCGCCCTCGGCGGACAGTACCAACCCGGTACGAATGAGGATCACGCGAATGCCCAAGGCTTCGGCGCGCTGCGCGGTTTCCTCCCAGGCGACACACAACTGGCTGGCGAAATCATCGATGACCGGTGGAGATTCTTCAGTCAACTCCCGCTCACCACCGTCGCCGTACCAACCGATCGCCGAGCCAGAAATCAATATCTGCGGTCTTTGCTCGCGGCTTTCGAGCCAGGCCAGCAGGGTTTCGGTCAGGGTGATCCGGCTGCTCCACAATAACGCCTTGCGTTTGTGCGTCCAGAGCCGATCGGCAATCGGTGCACCCGCGAGGTTGATAACGGCATCCACCGGTTCTTGACCCAGGTCCTCAAGTCGTGCGATTCCACGTACCTGAGTGCCACAGACTTTGGCGACTTTTGCAGGCGTGCGACTCCAGACCGTCAGGCGATGTCCCTGGCTCAACCAGTGTCGGCAGAGTTGACGTCCTATCAAACCAGTACCGCCGGTCAGCAATATGTGCATGACATCTTCCTCGCGTGGCGTTTTACCCGGATCACTAGTCTATTTTTATAAGCAGGGATCTTTGGTATTGGGCAGGCTCTGTGCTTAACAATAGGCCAAGCTGTCAGAACGAGGACGCTAAAAGTTATACCAAAAAACAATATTGTACAGGTTTGAACCACGGCGTAGTCTGTACAGAAAGGTAAACGAGGCCCCTATGACTGTACCTATCGCAATCATCGGCACCGGCATCGCCGGACTCTCAGCCGCCCAGGCCCTGACGGAGGCCGGGCATGTCGTTCAACTTTTCGATAAAAGCCGCGGCAGTGGCGGACGCATGTCGAGCAAGCGCAGCGATGCGGGTGCCCTGGACATGGGCGCGCAATATTTCACTGCCCGCGACCGCCGCTTTGTCACCGAAGTCCAGCGCTGGCAAGCCAATGGCTGGGTCGCCGTGTGGACGCCGCAGCTTTATACCTTTCACGGCGGCCAGCTCAGACCTTCGCCGGACGAACAGACACGCTGGGTCGGCACACCACGCATGAGCGCGATCACGCGCGGCCTGCTCGGTGATCTGGAAGTGCATTTCGCCTGCCGCATCACCGAGGTCTATCGCGGTGAAGAACATTGGCACCTGCAAGACGCCGAGGGCTTCACCCACGGCCCATTCAGTCATGTCGTCATTGCCACGCCCGCCCCTCAGGCGACCGCGCTGCTGGCGGCCGCGCCGAAGCTGGCCGGAGCCGCAGCCGGGGTAAAAATGGAGCCGACCTGGGCCGTCGCCCTGGCTTTCGACACGCCACTGGAAACCCCTATTGAAGGCTGCTTCGTGCAGGACAGCCCCCTCGACTGGCTGGCGCGCAACCGCAGCAAACCGGGACGCGACACCACCCTCGACACTTGGGTGCTGCACGCCACCAGTGCCTGGAGCCGGCAGCATATCGACTTGCCCAAGGAAGCGGTGATCGAGCAATTGCACGGTGCCTTTGCCGAACTGCTGCACGACGCCATGCCTGCTCCGACTTTCAGCCTCGCTCACCGCTGGCTATATGCCCGACCGGCCAGCAGCCATGAATGGGGTGTCCTGGCCGATGCTGATCTGGGCCTATATGTATGCGGCGACTGGTGCCTGTCCGGCCGCGTCGAAGGTGCCTGGCTCAGTGGTCAGGAAGCAGCCCGCAGGCTGCATGAACACCTGCAGTGAATCGAATCAAGTCCAGCCCGTCGCTGCTGTCGACATGGGCAGCAGCCCCGCAAAAACTTATACAAAAAAATTGACTTGTATACCTTTGAATCTATGATGAAGTCATGTTGTACAGATCTAATAATCTGTACAGGTCTGGATTCGAGGCGCTCCGATGCCCCCCACAGCCATGAAACCCAAAATCGCCATCAGCGCCTGCCTGATGGGAGCCGAAGTGCGCTACAACGGTGGGCACAAAGCATCGCGGCTGTGCAGCCTTACCCTCACTGATTATTTCGATTTCGT
The DNA here is from genome assembly GCF_017114915.1 of Pseudomonas frederiksbergensis. GTDB lineage: Bacteria > Pseudomonadota > Gammaproteobacteria > Pseudomonadales > Pseudomonadaceae > Aquipseudomonas > Aquipseudomonas frederiksbergensis_I. The sequence continues at coordinate 13,523 of NZ_JAAUOE010000025.1, read as the reverse complement.
CCCGGTGTGCCCGGAAGTCGCCATTGGCCTGGGTATCCCTCGCGAACCGATCCGCCTGGTCGGCAACCCCGAACACCCGGAGGCTGTCGGCACGATCACCCCTGAGATCAACGTCACCCGACCGCTGGCCGAGTACGGTCAAAAAATGGCGATGGAGTTGGGCGACATCTGCGGCTATATCTTCATGCAGAAATCCCCTTCGTGCGGGCTGGAACGGGTCAAGGTCTACCACGCCAATGGCGTGCCGATGGACGGCGGTAGCCGTGGCATCTACGCCCAAGCCTTCTGTGCGTTGCATCCTGATCTACCGGTGGAAGAAGACGGCCGCCTCAACGACCCGGTGCTGCGGGAAAACTTCCTCACCCGCGTGTTCGCCTACAGCGCCTGGCAGCAGTTGCTGCACACAGGCCTGACCCGGCGCAACCTCACTGACTTTCACTCGCGCTACAAATACCTGTTGATGGCCCACAACCCGGTGCAATACAAAACCCTGGGCAACTTGCTGGGCAATATGGGCCAGTCCGCTCTCGAAGTGCTCGGCCCGCGCTATTTCAGCGAGCTGATGGCGGCGCTGAAAAAATGCGCCACACGCCGCACCCACACCAACGTGCTGCAGCACCTCAGCGGCTATCTCAAACAAGTCATCAGCCCTGAAGACAAACAAGAAGTGCAGCACGTCATCGGCCAGTATCGCCAGGGCATCGTGCCGCTGGTGGTGCCATTGACGCTGCTCAAACACTACTTTCGCCAACACCCGGATCCCTACATTGCGCAACAGGTTTACCTGCAACCGCATCCGGAAAACCTCAGCCTGCGAAACACAATTTAATGAAAAACCCACCGGACACCAGCGCCAGCGAAGACCTGGGCACCGACTTCAAGAAGGCCCTGGACGCTGGTTGGCTGCCCATTCGTGAAGTGGCCCGGCAGACCGGGGTCAATGCTGTCACCTTGCGCGCCTGGGAACGGCGCTATGGGCTGATCGTGCCCCAGCGTACGCCCAAGGGGCATCGGCTGTTCTGTGCCGAACACGTTCAACGGATCCTGACGATTCTCACCTGGCTCAATCGCGGCGTGGCTGTCAGCCAGGTCAAACAACTGCTCGACACGCCTCAGGGGCTTACCGACCCCATCGGGAACGATTGGCTGGTGCTGCGTCAGACACTGCTGCAAGCGGTCACTCAGCTGGCCGAACGCACCCTCGATGACACGGTGAATCAGGCGATGGCGCTGTATCCGCCACGCACCCTGTGTGAAAGATTGTTGATGCCGTTGCTGGCGGAACTGGAACAACGCTGGCAAGGTCAGTTCGGCGCGCAGATGGAGCGAGTGTTTGTTTATTCCTGGTTGCGTAGCAAATTCGGCGCGAGGATCTACCATAACAATCGTCAGTTACGCACCGCGCCGCTGCTGCTGATCAATCACTCGGACCTGCCACTGGAGCCTCATCTGTGGCTCACCGCCTGGCTGATCAGCAGCGTCGATTGCCCGGTGGAAGTTTTCGACTGGCCGCTCCCCGCTGGTGAACTTGCGCTGGCGGTCGATCACCTGCAAGCCCGCGGCGTACTGCTGTATTCCAGCAAAGCCATGAATCTTGCGCAGCTGACGAAACTTTTGAATGGCGTCAGCTGCCCCAAAATGATTGCCGGACCAACGGTGTGCATTCACCACGCCGAGTTATCCGCAAAAACCGTCGCCATTGCTGACTTGTCCCTGGCCGAAGACCCGTTGTCGGCCCATCAGGGCCTGATTCAGCGTGGGCTCATTTAATGACGCTTTTTTAATGGATCGTGCGGATACCACCATGCAATTGATCTGGCTGCGCAGCGACTTGCGTCTACATGACAACACCGCCCTCTCGGCCGCCGCAGCCTGCGGCCCGACTGTGGCGGTGTATTTGCTGAGTCCGCAGCAATGGCTGGCGCATGACGACGCGCCGTGCAAAGTGGATTTCTGGCTGCGCAACCTGAACGAATTACGCCATGCGCTGGGCGCCCTGAACATCCCGCTGCTGATTCGCAAGGCGTCCCGCTGGGATGAGGCCCCCAAGGTCCTGCTCGAGTTGTGCCAGCAATTGAAGATCGACGCAGTACACGCCAACGAGGAATACGGCATCCATGAAACCCGTCGTGATGCGGCGGTAGCCCAAGCCCTGAAAACCCAGGGCATCGACTTTTACAGCTACCTCGATCAATTGCTGTTCAAGCCCGGCACCGTGCTGACCAGAACCGGCACTTACTTCCAGGTCTTCAGCCAGTTCCGCAAGGTCTGCTACGAACGCTTGCACGCCTCATTGCCGGGATTGGTTAGCGCCCCCGCCATTCAGGCGCCGTTGGGTATCGCCAGCGACGAACCACCCTCTCATGTCGAGGGTTTCGACACACCCAGCGACAGTTTACGTGCTCTCTGGCCGGCCGGCGAAGCCGAGGCCCGACGCCGCCTCGAGACCTTTACCGACGCACAGATCGACTATTACCACAGCGAGCGCGATTTCCCGGCAAAACCCGGCACCAGCCAACTCTCGGCCTATCTCACCGCTGGGGTCATCTCCCCTCGTCAGTGTCTGCACGCCGCGTTGCAAAGCAATCAGGGGGAGTTCGAAAGCGGCAAGGTCGGTGCCATCACCTGGATCAATGAGTTGCTGTGGCGCGAATTCTACAAACACATTCTGGTGGGCTACCCACGGGTCTCCCGGCACCGGGCCTTTCGCCCGGAAACCGAAGCCCTCGCCTGGCGTGACGCCCCGGAAGACCTCAAGGCCTGGCAACAAGGCCGTACCGGCCTGCCGATCATTGATGCCGCCATGCGCCAATTGCTGGAAACCGGCTGGATGCACAACCGCTTGCGCATGGTCGTGGCAATGTTCCTGACCAAAAACCTGCTGATCGACTGGCGTGAAGGCGAGCGTTTCTTCATGCGGCATCTGATTGATGGCGACCTGGCGGCGAACAACGGTGGCTGGCAGTGGAGTTCGTCCACCGGAACCGATTCGGCACCCTACTTCCGGATCTTCAACCCACTGAGTCAATCGGAAAAATTCGATGCCGAAGGTATTTTCATCAAACATTGGTTGCCGCAGATCAATGGAATGAACAAAAAAGACCTGCACAATCCCGCGAGACGCGACGGATTATTCGATGTGACGGATTATCCATCGCCGATCGTCAACCTGAACACTTCCCGCGAACGGGCCCTGGCCGCGTTCAAGAACCTGCCATCCTGACATGGCTTATCATCCCCGGAATTAATTTGATGCCGCCGCACTGCGCTATAAATACGGTGTTGAGCCGGGAAATTATCTGGTTAAAAAGGGAATTGGGATGAGGCGTACACCTCCAAGGCGATACTGGTTGACTGGCGTCAGCAACGGCATTGGTGCCGCGCTGGCTGAAGAAATACTGAAAACCGGTGCCCACTTGGCTGTCAGTTCCCGTTCATTGGCGCCATTGAAGGCCCTGTCTCAGCGTTACCCCGGACAGGTGCTGGTGGTCGCGGGGGACTTGACCAACGGCCAAAGGGTGCGCGAAATCGGCGAGCAGATTGCCAAGGAATGGGGCTCTCTGGACACCATGATCCTCAACGCAGGCACCTGCGAATACGTCGATGCCAATCAGTTCGACTCATCAATCATCGAACACATCGTGCGCACCAACCTGCTTGCCAGCAGCTATTGCATCGCAGCCGCCCGGCCCCTGCTACAGGCGGGCACTGCGCCGCATCTGGTGGGCATGGCCAGTTCGGTGACCTGGTTGCCCCTGCCGCGGGCCGAATCCCATGGCGATTCAAAGGCTGGGTTGCGGCATCTATTCGAGTCCTTACGCATCGACGTGGCGCCGGAAAACATCGAAATGACCGTGGTCAGCCCAGGACTTATTGATACGCCCCTGAGCAACAACGCTCAAGGACACCTCGACTGGTCGGCGGGAAAAGCGGCTCGATACCTCTTCGACATGCTCAAGAATCGCCCACTGGACCTCCCCCTGCCGGAACTGCTCATGCCTGTCCTTTGGCCCCTGTCGCAAAAGCCCGACCGCACGGGGCCGACCATTGGCGAGCGGGCGCGATGCAATCCGCCGCTCGAAGACTTGCCATGAAGCCTGAGCGTCCGTCAGACCTTTCACACGGCGTGGGCCCACTGCCTTACACTGCGCGTCATGAAAACCATTCCCCACACGCAAATCGCCGAACCTGCGATCACCTGTTCGACCTGCGCGGCCTGCTGCTGCCAGCTTGAAGTCATGTTGATCACCGACACCGGCGTGCCCGAGCGCTTTATCGATACCGACGATTGGGGCGGGGAAGTCATGCTGCGACTGGATGACGGCTGGTGCGCCGCGCTGGATCGCAACAGCATGATGTGCACCATCTACGAAAAACGTCCGCTGATCTGCCGGGAGTTCGAAATGGGCGCACCGGAATGCATCACCGAACGCCAGGGGATTGCGACGGCGTATCGGTAAAGGGTCAATTTCAGAGATGTGTCAGCAGGTCTGACGCCTTCGCGGGCAAGCCTCGCTACAGGGATCACACAAAACCTGTAGGAGCGAGGCTTGGTCTGGGTGGCATTCCGACGAAACTTTTGACGTTACAACGGCATCGCGTAATGCAGCGAGTAACTCTCTACGCCATCGTTCGGGCTGCTGATCCCGGCATTGGAATAATGCGTGGCGCGAATCCCGACCTCATGTCCACCGGTAAAGCGCAGACCAAACCCGAAACGGTCTTCAAACTGAAAGGCCCCGCCAAGTTTGTTGTCTTCGACTTCGGTGTTGGCAAACACCGCGATGCCGATACCCGCTTCAACGTAGGGTTTGATGGTCTGACCGGCAAACTCGTACACCAGCACCGGCGAGAACGACAAACTGTGATTGCTCGACGTTTCATCGCCCTCCCAATAGGTGTAAGCGCCGCTCCAGTAACCGGTCAAGCGACCGATATCACTCTGCAACCAGCTCTTGTCCCAGTCGAATTGCATGCCCAGTCGGTAAGTCATGGTCGAATCGCTGGTCTGGCCCACCCCGAACTCCACCCCTGCTGCCTGCGCGGTAAAACTGTGCCCCATCAATGCGGTCGCAATCGCGGCCAAGCAGAATAGTCGCTTCATTAGAAACATCCTTTTCCGAACAAATTCGTATGGTTTTTATGCTGTCCGACTGACAAAGCTGTAGAAGTCGCCGCTCAATCAGAAGCTCCAGCCCATTATTCGTTTCTTCACATTCTTATCTACAAGTCGAAGCTTTGCACATCACCCGTCGAATGCCACAACACCGGCAAGATATTTCTGAAATGCGCAGGATCGGCACTCGTCCAGAACCGGGCAGCACGAACGGGTCCCTCGGCCAGCAATTCACGCTCGGCCAACAACCGCTGAAGCTGCCGCGCCACAGCGGCACCGGTATCGATCAGGCTGATGCCCTGCGGGAGCATCTGCTTAAGCAGCGGTTTTAGAAAGGGATAATGCGTGCAGCCAAGAATGATCGTGTCGCAATCGGCAGCCAGTAGCGGTTCGACATACCCTTGCAGCAACTGACGCAATGCCTCGCTGTGCAGATCGCCGTTTTCAATCAACTCCACCAACCCGGGGCACGGCTGAGTGATCACCCGCACATCAGTGGCGAAACGGTCGAGCAAAGCGGCGAACTTGGCGCTCTGCAAAGTGCCGGTGGTGGCGAGTACCCCCACCACACCACTGCGCGTCGCCGCAGCAGCCGGTTTGACCGCCGGCTCCATGCCGACGATGGGCCACTCGGGGAAATCGCGTCGCAAGTCCGCAACGCCAGCAACCGTCGCGGTATTGCAAGCCAGCACCAGCGCCTTGGCGCCCTGCTGTGCAAAGAACTGCGCCATGACACTGCAACGCTCACGGATGAATGCCGGAGTTTTCTCGCCGTAGGGAATATTCCCGCAATCGCCGAGGTACAAAAGAGACTCGTTGGGCAGCAACTGCTGGATCTCGGCCAGCACGGAGAGTCCACCGACGCCGGAATCAAATACAGCAATCGGCGCTTCACGCATGGCTCGACCCGCAGACGCTGCAGCCCGGATCACGCTTGACGCGCAATTCACGGAAGCGGGTGCCCAAGGCATCGATCAACAACAGGCGCCCCACCAGCGGCTCGCCGAACTCCACCAGCAATTTCAGTGCTTCCAGCGCCTGGAGGCTGCCGACCAACCCGACCAAAGGACCGACGACGCCCGCTTCGCTGCAGGTCAACTCGGCTTCGCTGCCGTGCCCGTATAAACAGTGGTAGCAAGGGCTCTCTGGGCGACGGGGGTCGAACACAGACAATTGCCCTTCCAGCCGGATTGCCGCACCGCTGACCAGCGGCTTGCGCGCGGCTACACACGCAGCGTTGACCGCTTCGCGAGTGGAAAAATTGTCGGAACAGTCCAGCACCAGATCCACTGCCGCAACGGCGGCGGCCAGCGAGTCTTCGTCCAATGCAGCGCGATGGGCGATCAGCTGAATCTCGGGATTGATCGCGCTCAGACGACGGATCGCCGAATCGACCTTGCTCAGGCCGACGCTGTCGGTGTCGTGAACGATCTGGCGTTGCAGATTGGTCAGGTCGACCGTGTCGAAGTCCGCCAGATGCAACTGACCGACACCGGCCGCGGCCAGGTACAGCGCAGCCGGTGAGCCGAGACCGCCGAGGCCGACAATCAATACGCGGCTCTCTTTCAGTCGCAACTGACCGTCGATGTCGACGTGTTGCAGCAGAATCTGCCGGCTGTAGCGCAACAATTCCTGATCATTCAGCACGGCAAGCGCCCCAGACTGATGCGTTCGTGACCGCCCAGATCGGTGCGGCTATGGACCTCTTCAAAGCCGCGGGTCAGCAGCAAATCTCGCACGGCCAAGGCTTGATCGTAACCGTGTTCGAGCATCAACCAGCCGCCTGCTTCAAGATAATCGGGTGCCTGGGCGACGATCAGACGCAGATCGTCGAGCCCATCGACGCCAGCCACTAGCGCACTGGCCGGTTCGAAGCGCACGTCGCCCTCCGCCAGATGCGGATCGGTCGAAGCAATGTAAGGCGGATTGCTGATGATCAGTTGAAAACGCTGGCCTTCCAAAGCGCTGAACCAATGGCTGCTCAGCACAGTGGCGTTGTTCAGGTTCAGGCGTTGACGGTTGCGCTCGGCCAGGGCCACGGCTTCCAGCACGCGATCCACGGCGGTGACTTTCCAGGCCGGACGCTCGCTGGCCAACGCCAGGGCAATGGCGCCACTGCCGGTGCCCAGATCGAGCACCTTGGACGGTGTCGCAGGCAATAGCTCCAACGCGGCTTCCACCAGTAACTCGGTGTCGGGGCGCGGAATCAGCGTGTGGGGCGCGACTTCCAGATCGAGTTTCCAGAAGCCTTGCTGCCCCAGAATATAGGCCACCGGCTCACCGCTGCGGCGGCGCTGCAAATACTCGGCAAACTTCAGTGCCGCTTCGCTCGGGACGATACGCTCGGGCCAGGTGTGCAGAAAGCTGCGGGACTTGCCCAAGGCCGCCGCCAGCAGCAATTCGGCATCCAGACGCGCGGTGGGCGAATCGGGTAAATCGGCGGCGCGCAGCAAACTGGCAATGATCGTCATTTACTCACCTATCGCTGCCAATTGGTCGGCCTGGTACTCGGCCAGCAACGGTTCGATCACCGCCTCCACACCGCCGGCGAGAATTTCGTCGAGCGAATACAGCGTCAGGTTGACTCGATGATCAGTGACCCGGCCCTGGGCAAAGTTATAAGTACGGATCCGTTCGGAGCGGTCACCGGAACCTACCAGCAATTTACGCTCGCTGGCGATGGCATTGGCCGCCGCGCTGGTCTGTTGGTCGTTGAGCTTGGCCGACAGCCAGGACATCGCCCGGGCGCGGTTCTTGTGCTGGGAACGTTCTTCCTGGCATTCGACGACAATACCGGACGGCAAGTGCGTGATACGAATGGCCGAGTCGGTCTTGTTGACGTGCTGACCACCGGCACCGGAGGAGCGATAGGTGTCGATCCGCAGATCCGCCGGGTTGATCTCGATGGCTTCCTGCTCGTCCGGCTCGGGCAACACGGCCACGGTGCAGGCTGAGGTGTGGATGCGACCTTGAGATTCAGTGGCCGGAACCCGCTGCACACGGTGCGCGCCGGATTCGAACTTCAACTTGCCGTAAACGTTCTCGCCTTCGACCCGGGCAATGACTTCTTTATAACCGCCGTGTTCGCCTTCGTTCTCCGAGAGAATCTCTACTCGCCAGCCCCGCCGCTCGGCATAACGCGAATACATGCGGAACAGGTCACCGGAGAAAATCGCTGCTTCATCACCGCCGGTACCGGCACGGATCTCGAGGAACACGTTACGACCGTCATTCGGATCCTTGGGCAGCAGCATGCGTTGCAGGCTGGCTTCGATTTCGATCAGTTGCTCTTTGGCTTCGCGGACTTCTTCCACGGCCATTTCGCGCATGTCCGGGTCGCTGTCCTTGAGCAGCGCCTGAGCCCCTTCGAGGTCGCCCTGCACTTTAAGCAGCTGTTTATAGGTGGCGACGATCGGCTCGACTTCCGCGTATTCCTTGGAATAGGTGCGGAATTTGTTCTGATCGGAAATGACCTCGCCATCGCCAAGCAAGGCAGTCAATTCCTCGAAGCGGTCCTGGAGGATGTCCAGCTTATTGAGCAGTGACGCTTTCATTGCGGTTTCTTATCCGAAAAGCTATCCGATGAGCCCTCACCGAGGGCAAAGAGTTCCTGGGCCATGGCCAGCGCATCGAGGCGGCCTTCGGCAGAAAGCTTTTTCAATTGCACGCTCGGGGCGTGCAAGAGTTTGTTGGTCAGGCCGCGGGCCAGTTGCACCAGCACATCTTCGGCGCTGCTGCCGTTGGCGAGCATGCGCTGGGCTTTGTGCAGTTCTTCGTCGCGCAGGCGCTCGCTTTGTTGACGATAAGCCTTGAGCACATCCACCGCCGCCAGCTCGCGCAGGCGAACCATGAAATCTTCGGCACCGACCGACACCATCTCTTCGGCGGCCTGGGCAGCACCCTGACGGCTTTTGAGGTTTTCGGCGACCACCTCGTGGAGATCGTCGACGCTATACAGATAAACGTCGTCCAACTCACCGACTTCCGACTCGATATCCCGAGGTACAGCGATATCCACCATGAAGATCGGCTTGTGCTTGCGCAATTTCAAGGCACTTTCCACCGCGCCTTTACCGAGAATCGGCAACTGGCTGGCGGTGGAACTGATAACGATGTCGCTGCGCACCAGTTCTGCCGGGATGTCCGAAAGTAGCACCGCGTGGGCGCCGAACTGCTCGGCCAGGGTACTCGCGCGCTCCAGGGTGCGGTTGGCGACCACGATTCGCTTCACCCCCAAATCATGCAGATGGCGGGCGACCAGGGTGATGGTCTCGCCGGCGCCGATCAGCAAGGCCTGGCTGCGCTGCAAATCGCTGAAAATCTGTTTCGCCAGGCTGACCGCGGCAAACGCCACGGACACCGGGTTTTCACCGATGGCGGTGTCGGTTCGCACCTGTTTGGCCGCATTGAATGTGGCCTGGAACAACCGCCCGAGCAGCGGACCGATGGTGCCCGCCTCGCGAGCCACGGCGTAAGCCGATTTCATCTGGCCGAGAATCTGCGGCTCACCCAACACCAGCGAATCGAGCCCGGAGGCGACCCGCATCATGTGACGAACTGCCGCATCATCTTCATGCACATAAGCACTCGCGCGCAGCTCGTCGAGGCTCAAATGATGATAATCGGCCAGCCAGCGCAACACGATGTCAGCCGAAAGGTGATCCTGTTCTATATACAGTTCACTGCGATTGCAGGTGGAGAGGATCGCAGCTTCGCGACTGTCGGTGAGTCGGCAGAGCTGCTGCAAGGCCTCAACCAGCTGCTCAGGGGTAAAGGCCACGCGCTCGCGGACGTCTACTGAAGCAGTCTTGTGGTTAATACCGAGTGCAAGGAAGGCCATTCAAGGTCGCTGATGGTGACGTGAAGCCGACAATTGTCCTACTTCGACAGGGCCAGAACAACCACTCGATATCTATCATCCCGGTTGACGTTGCCGAAGCCGCGACCCATTCTCGTTTACACCAGTGCCGGGCCTGCCGGGATTGCATGCGCGGGTAAATTGGCTGGGCGGTTATGTTTGGCCGAAGGCTTGTGTCATGATGATCCGACCGCAGGTTAGTCGTCCTCTTCCTATATGAATAGATCTTCCGCGTTGCTCCTCGCTTTTGTCTTCCTCAGCGGCTGCCAGGCCTTGGCACCCGTTTCGTCGGACGGTACGCCGCCGGTCGAAGACAGCACTCCGGCACCTGAAAAGCCCAAGGTTTACAGCTCGTTCAGCGAAGAAACCGTCTTCAGCCTGTTGAGCGCCGAACTGGCTGGCCAGCGCAATCGTTACGACATCGCCCTGGACAACTATGTGACCCAGGCCATCAACACCCAGGATCCGGGGATCTCCGAGCGGGCATTTCGCATTGCCGAGTACCTGGGCGCTGATCAACCGGCCCTCGACACCGCACTGATCTGGGCCAAAAACGCCCCGAACGATCTCGAGGCGCAACGGGCGGCTGCCGTGCAACTCGCCCGTGCCGGGCGTTACGACGACTCCATGGTCTATATGGAGAAAGTCCTGCAAGGCAAGGGCGACACGCATTTCGACTTCCTCGCCCTGTCTGCGGCCGATACCGACCAGGAAACCCGCAACGGTCTGATGAAAGGTTTTGACCGTTTGTTGCAGCGCCATCCGCACAACAACCAGCTGATTTTCGGCAAGGCCTTGCTGCTGCAACAGGACGGCGACGCCAAAGGCGCACTGACCCTGCTGGAAAACAACCCGCCGGACGAAGGCGAGATAGCGCCGATCCTGCTGCGCGCGCGCCTGCTGCAAGGGCTCAGCCGTGGCGATGAAGCCTTGCCATTGCTGAAAAAAAGCATCAAGAAGTACCCGGACGACAAACGCCTGCGCCTGACCTATGCGCGCATGCTGGTTGAACAGGACCGCATGGACGACGCCAAGGTCGAGTTCTCGAGCCTGGTGCAGCAATACCCGGAAGACGACGAACTGCGTTATTCGTTGGCGCTGGTCTGCCTGGAAGCCAAGGCCTGGAGTGAGGCGAAAGGTTACCTGGAAGACTTGATCGCCCGGGAAAGCCACGTTGATTCGGCTCACCTGAACCTTGGGCGCATCGCTGAAGAGCGTAACGACCCTCAGGGCGCACTGATCGAGTACGCCCAGGTCGGGCCGGGCAACGATTACTTGCCGGCGCAATTGCGTCAGGCCGATATTCTGATGAACAACGGCAGGACCGCCGAAGCCCAAAGCCGTCTGGCGGCCCAGCGTGACGAGCAACCCGATTACGCGATCCAGTTGTACCTGATCGAAGTCGAAACCCTGTCGGCCAACAAACAGGGCGACAAGGCCTGGAACGTCTTGCAGCAAGCCCTGCAGAAATTCCCGGACGATTTGAATCTGCTGTATACCCGGGCCATGCAGGCGGAGAAACGCAATGATCTGGCGCAGATGGAAAAAGACCTGCGGCTGATCATCAAGCGCGACCCGGACAATGCGATGGCGTTGAACGCCCTCGGCTACACCCTGTCCGACCGCACTACACGCTACGCCGAAGCCAAGGCCCTGATCGAACAGGCGCACCAGCTCAACCCGGAAGACCCGGCCGTTCTCGACAGCCTCGGCTGGGTGAACTTCCGCCTGGGTAACCTCGATGAAGCCGAGCGCTATTTGCGTCAGGCACTGGAGCGTTTCCCCGATCAGGAAGTCGCCGCTCACCTGGGCGAAGTCCTGTGGGCCAATGGCAAGCAACGCGAAGCCAAACAAGTCTGGAGCAAGTTCCTCAAGGAACAGCCCGACAGCCCAACCCTGCGCGGCACCATCAAGCGCCTGACCGGATCAGAGACTCTTTAAGATTATGTTTTTGCGCCACATCATCGTTTTCAGCTTCATCGCCCTGCTCGCCGGTTGCGCGGGCTTCGTTGCCCGCGAATCGGTCCAGGGTCAAGGCAACAAGGCCCAATGGCGCGAGCACAAACAGCAACTGACCGGCCTCGACGGCTGGCAGATCAACGGCAAAATCGGCATCCGCGCGCCAAAAGATTCGGGTAGCGGCACGTTGTTCTGGCTGCAACGCCAGGACTACTACGACATCCGTCTCTCCGGCCCGCTGGGTCGTGGCGCGGCCCGCTTGACCGGTCGCCCGGGCAAAGTCTCGCTGGAAGTGGCCAATCAGGGCCGCTATGACGCGCCGACCCCGGAAGCCCTGGTTGAAGAACAACTGGGCTGGAAATTACCGGTATCCCATCTGGCATGGTGGGTTCGCGGGCTCCCGGCCCCGGACAGCAAAAGTCGCCTGACTCTGGATGTCGACAGCCGCCTGGCCAACCTCGAACAGGATGGCTGGCAGGTCGAGTACCTCAGTTATGCCGAGCAGAACGGCTATTGGCTGCCCGAGCGGATCAAACTGCACGGCACCGACCTTGATGTCACGCTGGTGATCAAGGACTGGCAACCACGCAAACTGGGGCAGTGAACATGACTGCACCACGCCTGACGCTGCCCGCGCCCGCCAAACTCAACCTGATGCTGCACATCCTCGGCCGCCGTGAAGACGGTTACCACGAGTTGCAGACAATTTTTCAGTTTCTCGATTACGGCGATGAAATCAGCTTCGTCGTTCGCGACGATGGCGTGATTCGGTTGCACACCGAATTCGCCGACGTCCCTCACGACAGCAACCTGATCGTCAAAGCCGCGAAAAAACTTCAGGAGCAATCCGGTTGTGCGCTGGGCGTCGACATATGGATTGAAAAGATCCTGCCCATGGGCGGCGGAATCGGTGGCGGCAGTTCGAATGCGGCCACCACGTTGCTGGGCCTCAATCACCTCTGGCAACTGGATTGGGATGAAGACCGGCTGGCCGCGCTGGGCCTGACACTTGGCGCCGACGTCCCGGTTTTCGTGCGTGGCCACGCGGCTTTCGCCGAGGGCGTGGGAGAGAAACTCACGCCTGTAGAGCCTGAAGAACCGTGGTATCTCGTGCTTGTGCCGCAAGTCTCTGTAAGTACAGCAGAAATTTTTTCAGATCCACTGTTGACACGTAACTCTCCGCCCATTAAAGTGCGCCCCGTTCCCAAGGGAAACAGTCGAAATGACTGCTTACCGGTGGTAGCAAGACGTTATCCAGAGGTACGTAACGCCTTGAATTTGTTAGGTAAATTTACCGAAGCAAAACTCACCGGAACTGGAAGTTGTGTGTTTGGGGGCTTCCCAAGCAAAGCTGAAGCTGATAAAGTCTCGGCCCTTCTTACAGAGACCCTTACAGGGTTTGTGGCAAAAGGAAGCAACGTTTCGATGTTGCATCGCAAGCTGCAAAGTCTGCTCTAAGAGGAATCGGGTACTGGGTACTCGTAGCAACAGATACAGGGGCGTCGCCAAGCGGTAAGGCAGCAGGTTTTGATCCTGCCATGCGTTGGTTCGAATCCAGCCGCCCCTGCCATTTTCCTATACTCATCCAGG